>JAHDVX010000051.1 GCA_023382455.1 Flavobacteriales bacterium | reverse complement strand
ACCTTGCACAAATGTCCAATCGAAGCCGTTCAGCCCCGCTTTTGGCAATACCTTGATATGTGTAGTGGCATTATCCTGCATTTTCGTATGCCGTTTTTATCCACTCAATTACTTCTTTGTCAATGTCTTTTATGTCGGTAAGATTGATTTTGTGCGAACACATTGCGCTTGGTTTTTCAGGCTCTAATTTTCCTTTTGGTTCCTGTCCTTTCAAGTTAATTCCGATTTCAAAACGTGTTTTTGTCGCAGGGTTTAATGTGGCAAACTGTTTCTTTCGTCTTAAACTTACATAAGCGTTTTTGGGTGCGATTTCAATGTCGTTTCCGAAAGACTGAATTTCAGTAATGAGTTTGTCGTAAAATGCTTTTAAATGTTCTTTGCCTGTGTATTGTTTGCTTATTAAATCATCTTGATTTTCTGCCGAACCTGCGTCAGTTTCGTTTGCTTTATGTGCCACAAGGTTTGCAAATCCGTGTGTAAATTCGTGTTGTTCTTTTAGGAATTTTATAATTCCTCCGTGTTTTGCAAATTTTTGTCTCTTAACAATGTTAATCCATTGTTCCAAAGTTTTACCTGTGTTCTTGTGCAGGTTTTCTATCATTGTTTGCGTTGCTTTGTCCATAATTTTTAGGGATTTAGTTTCCAAATTTTTTCTGAAAATGGCAAGTATTCTGGAAGTGCAGCGGAACCGTACCAAGTGAATATATCGTAGTCTAAAATTTGGTTTTTTATAGCAAGGTCTGTTTGTAAAAGTTCTTTCGCCTCCTCAACAGTCTTAATGTTGTTAAG
Source organism: Flavobacteriales bacterium (assembly GCA_023382455.1). Taxonomy (GTDB): domain Bacteria; phylum Bacteroidota; class Bacteroidia; order Flavobacteriales_F; family PHOS-HE28; genus PHOS-HE28. The sequence continues at coordinate 1,407 of JAHDVX010000051.1, read as the reverse complement.
AATGAAAATACCTCTGTATTTGTTTTCATTTTTTCCTAATGGACCTGCAACAATTATTTTTCCTTCTTTTACCAATTTGTTTATATTGTCAAGATGCCCTCTAAAACTTTCGTTTATCAGATTCATGTCTGTCGTTGTGTTAGTTCCCGTTTTGAGAATAACCAAAAAATAGCTTTTCATTCCGTAGTCATCTCCACCTAATTTGTCAGCCAATTCCTTGTCGTAGTTTGGATTTGCAACGGTTGTGTCTTTTGATTGTCCAAAAGAATAGTTTGCTGTCAAAAGCAATAGAGTAAAAAATATGTATTTCATTTTGCTGTCATTTTGTTGGTGCGTTGTCGTCAAGCCATTACACATAACGTTCCCACGCTTCGCGCAGTGGTGGATTTTGAAAAACTAAATTGTCAACCAGCACGAATTTACAATAGAAGCACAAACCTTCAATGAACCACTTTAGCCCCCATTGCGCCAAACGTGTGTTATGCGTAGGCTTTCTTTCAAGTAATTCGTCTGTTTTCAGTGTCATTGTCTAAAGTATTTATGAGGTCGAACAAGTTGGAGCTTACCTCGACTGGGTCGTTATATATTTCACTGCCCGAATAACGAATCACTCTGTAACCATTTAGTTGAAAAAGTCTATCTCTTTGTTTGTCATTTATGAAGCTACTTTTTGTCTTGTGAAACTCAAATCCGTCACACTCTACAACAATTTTTACACTTGGGTCATTTGGAACCCAAATATAAAAGTCAACACGTATGGATTTATTGTCAATTCTAAGATTCGGGAAAGCGGCTTGTGGAGTTATGTGATAGGAGTTAAACTCAAATGTCTTGCGAATAAAACAATAACTTAAAATGTCTTGAATCTGTTCCTCAGTAAATTCACCTTTCCTTTGTTTTTCAGTTAGTCTTTCTTCAAAATGAACAAGGTTGTTGTCATTCGTTACTCTTCTATAAGAGTCAATAAAGTCATCCATATCCTTGTAATGGTCTCGATAATTATTAATGTCTAACTCTGTGTCTTTATGTGGATGAGTTACAAATAAACAAGGCATCCTATTCTTTAAAAACAAAAGCATAAATGAGTTTAAAAACATTCGCTCAATTGGAGATTGGCAATATGTAAACACATTCTCTGCATTGGCTGTAAATACACTGTCAACAAACTTTTCATAGAACTTTCTATAGCTAATGCTGCTGTTGTCATTGTTGTCGTCAAGTAAATATTGTTCTTCTATTGATCTATGAATGAATTTCTTTAAAAGAGGAAAAAAATCTTCCTTTTTCTCTAGCTTGTCAAAATACTGTCGAAGGGTTGTTGAATCTGTCGTTGTTGTCATAAGCTTACGCATAACGGTTTCGGGCTTGGCGAAGGTGGCGCTTTTCAGCACCAACTTTCATACGAAG
>JAHDVX010000050.1 GCA_023382455.1 Flavobacteriales bacterium | reverse complement strand
CGCCAGCGCCGCGATATGCTCCGGTGTGGTGCCGCAGCAGCCGCCCACGATGTTCACCAGGCCGTCGCGCATGAACTCGCCGACCAAGCGAGCTGTGACCTCGGGCGTTTCGCGGTACTCGCCCATTTGGTCGGGCAGGCCGGCGTTGGGGTAGACGCTCACCAGGCACGGCGCCTGCTCGGCGAGCACCTGCAGGTAAGGGCGCATCTGGGCCGCGCCCAGCGCGCAATTCAGGCCGATGCTGAAGAGCGGCACGTGGCCCATGCTGATCAGGAAAGCGTCGATGGTCTGCCCGCTGAGCGTGCGACCGCTGGCATCGGTGATGGTGACGCTGCACATCAGCGGCAAACGCGTGCCGCGTTTATCGAACACTTCCTCGATGGCGAAGAAGGCCGCTTTGGCGTTGAGCGTGTCGAAGATGGTCTCCACCAGCAACAGGTCCACGCCGCCTTCCATCAGGGCATCCACCTGCTCGGTGTAGGCGATCACCAATTCATCAAAGGTCACGGCGCGAAAACCGGGGTCGTTCACATCCGGCGAGAGCGAGGCCGTGCGGTTCGTAGGGCCGATGGAACCGGCCACGAAGCGCGGTTTTCCCAGGTCCATCGCCGTGAACTTCGCGCATGCGGCCTTCGCCAGCTGCGCGGAACGCAGGTTGATGTCGCGCACCAGGTGCTCGCACTTGTGCTCGGCCTGCGCGATGCTGGTGCCGCTGAAGGTGTTGGTCTCGATGATGTCGGCGCCGGCCTCCAGGTACTGCTCGTGGATGCGCCTGATGGCCTCCGGGCGGGAAAGCGAGAGCAGGTCGTTGTTGCCTTTCAACGATACCGGATGCTGCTCCGTGCCTGGGGGATGGAAGTCTTCTTCTTCCAGCCCAAGCCGTTGGATCATGGTGCCCATGGCGCCGTCGAGGATGACGATGCGATCGCGGGCTATTTCTTCGATGGTCTTCATCTTGCTTCTGCGTGTTGCCGGCGTGCTTTCCGACAGGATGACAGGATGGACAGAATGAGGAAATCGGTTTCCCTCTCCTTTCCTTGTTGCCGACCTGATCTGCATTTCGTCCAGAAAGCTCCGCCTTCGCCCCGAGGTTGATGAGAGGCCATGAAAAAGCCCCACCCGATGCTCCGGATGAGGCGATGATGCATGGCATGCACAAGGACCTGATCACGGCTCATCTTCTTGTGGTTGTCGTCCTCGGCTGCGCTCGGACTGACAACAACAACTGGATTTGGCACCTACCGCACGGATCACCGCACAGTGGTTGCCAAGGCTTCACAGGGCCAGTCCCTCCACCTTTCTGGATAAGCACAAACGGAAAGAACGCGGCGCAAAGATAGGATCCGCCGCTTTGCGTCGATTCAAGCACGATCTCCGGCCAGGGCAGCAGGAGGCTTCCGGCTGTACTTCCGGCCCCAGTACATCAGCAATGGAACACCTATCGCGGTGGGGCCGAGCCAGACATACAATCCGCCGTTGGCGGGCCCGTTGGTCACCAGAAAGGCGGTGAAGGTGCCGATGTAGGCGCCCATCAT
>JAHDVX010000049.1 GCA_023382455.1 Flavobacteriales bacterium | reverse complement strand
CCCTTCCTTGCAGGTGCTTGTCAATGGTTCACGATGCGAACATATGAGGGTCTTCTGAGGCATGAAGGGACCCCTGTCGGTAACGGGATCACCCCGCTCCGGCCACCGGCCCCGCTGCGCCCGAAGCCGGGTCCTGCCGCAGCAGTTTGCACATGCAGGCATACAGCTCCGGAAGTCGCTCCCGGTATTGCACCGGCTGCTCGAAGAAATACTCAACCGCCACGGCGAAAAATTCCGCCTCGTTGGTGGCCGCATAAGCGCGGAACAGCCGGGACCTGCCGGATCGGATGCGTTCCATCTCCTCGCTGGCCGATCGCTTCCATAGGGCCAATGGCCCGGAAGGCAGGAAGTCATACTCCCCGTTGGGGATCATGTTCTCGAACCAGAGCGCGTGCGCCGCTTCATGCAGGCCCACGTTCAGGGCATCGCCCGGGTTGCTGAAGCCCTCCACGAAGTGCTTCCAGGAGAAGGCCAGCCCCCGAAGGCCCGGCACGGCCTCGCCTATGTGGCGCCTGCCCGTGCGGGAGGTGCCGTAGGCGTCCGGGTGGATCGTGATCCGCCGGAAATGGAGCAGCAGCAGGTCGTTGAATCCGAACGTAAGCTGGGCCAAGGCCGCTGCGATGCGCACCTTCATCTCGCGGGTCACTTCCAGGCCATGGCCCTCCCAGTCCTTCTCATACACCAGCTCCACCACCCGGTGCTCAAAGCGTGCCTTGCCTTGCGGGGATAGGGCTTGGTAGAATCCGCCTTGCAGCAGGAACAAGGCACGGTCCGAAGCGGTCAGCCGGATCTCCTCGCCCGGTTGGTACAGGCCCGACAGGCGGCTGAAGACCCGAGTGGCGGCCCAGAGCATCAGCGCTATTGCCAACCAGGCCAACGCCGTCATTTACGGGGGGGTGGGTGGGCCATGCAGCGCTCAGTACCCCACTTTCCCGGCCATGGCCTTCCAGGCCCCGAACACGGCCTGCGCCTCTTCCCGGCAGCCATGTTCCATGGCATAGCGGCGCTCTGCCGGCGGCAATGGCAATTCCGCGTAGATGAAGCTGTCGTCAAAACCGGCGTCCGCCGCATCCTCCCGCGTGGCCGCGTACACAATGCGTGCGGGCCGAGCCCAGTACAGCGCGCCCAAGCACATGGGGCAGGGCTCGCAGCTGGTGTACACCGTGCAGCCGTCCAGTTGGAAGGAATTGAGCTGGGCACACGCCGCACGGATCGCCACCACCTCGGCATGCGCCGTGGGGTCGTTGCTGCTGGTGACGCGATTGTTGCCTTGGCCCACCACCTGCCCGTCCTTCACGATCACGCAGCCAAAGGGACCGCCCTCGCCGCGCTCCATGCCGGCGCGGGCCAAGGCGATGGCCTGGCGGAGGAATTGCTCGTCCTGCTCGGTCATGGCGTGCAAGGTAGATCAGGACTTCAATGGACGGCCTTTGACCTGTGGTTGGCGATCAGCACGGTGCCGGGTCGGTTATCAACAGGCTCAACCAAGTAGCCCTGATCAGCCTATCTTGCACATCCATGCAGGCACCGAAGCAAACCAAGGACTCCACCTTCCCGTGGGGCAGGCCTGTGCGGATAGACGCAATGCGCATGCTGTGTTGCAGCCAATGTAATTCGTTGACATTCAGTACATAACCTCGGATATCTGCCACTGAACAGTTGCGTCTATTAACGAGTTACCAGCAACCCTAAAAGACAGTGCAACAATGACAACACTTGACTTTAAAGTA
>JAHDVX010000048.1 GCA_023382455.1 Flavobacteriales bacterium | reverse complement strand
CATCCACGCCATCCTTCGTTGCCGGATACGATAACCTGTTCGTGAACGGCACCTCACAAGCCGTGACCGGCCTGAGCCCCGCCACCACCTACTACTACCGCGTACGTTCCGAAGGCGGATGCTCCACCGGTGACAACAGCAACACCATCACGGTGACCACCGATGCAGGCACCACACCCTTCCTGGCCGCGGGCACCCTGGCCGACTTTGGCAGCCTGTGCATCAACACGGCCGGAACGCCGCAGAGCTTCAACGTGACCGGCACCAACCTCACCACGGATGATGTGACCGTGGGCCCGCTCAACGGCTTCACGTTCTCCACCACGGAGCTGGGCACCTACACGGCCTCCCTTTCCATCGCACAGCCGGGCGGAAGCTTCTCCCAGGATATCTGGGTGACCTTCACCCCCACCGCCGTGCAGAGCTATGACGGCAACATCACCGTGGGCGGCGGCGGCGCTGCGGATGTGGATGTGGCCGTTACCGGCGAAGGCATCAATACGGCGGCAACGGCAAGCACAGGCTCTGCTTCCGGGATCGACGAGGGTGGCGCCACCGTGGAAGGGACCATCGACGATGAGGGCTGCAGCACCGTCACGGATTACGGCATCGAGTACAGCACCACCATGGGCTTCACGCCGGGAACCGGAACACAGGTGCCATCCACCAACCTTTCCGGGATTGGGTTCTCCAGCGATATCACCGGCCTGGCGGCATGCACGATGTACTACTACCGTGCCTACGTCACCAACAACGGGGGAACGGCATACGGGAACGAGGCCAGCTTTGAGACCGCGCCTTTGGACGCCCCCACGGCCACGGCCGCAAGCGGCATCCTGCAGGACGGTTTCACGGCCAATTGGAATGCCCAGCCCGGCGCCACCGGCTACCGCTTGGACGTGAGCACAAGCCCCACCTTCGGGTCCACCATCATCCCAGGCACGGCCACCACGGAGACCTTTACCGGCATCAGCGGGAACCCGGGGTCCTACCTCACCCGCAACTGGACGGGTGTTGACGGCGTGGAATGGGCCGCATACAAGGCCCGTACCGACCAGGAAGTGTTCAGCGGCGACCCGGCCATTGCCCTGCAAAACCAAGCCGGTGCATACTTGCAATCCGGGGCGATCGATGGCGGTGTCACCTCCATCCGGTTCGATGTGGTGCAAGTGTTCTCGGGTTCCGGTGGCGTCCTGACGGTGAAGGTACTGAGCGGCCCTGGCTTCGGCACCACCACCACCATCGGCACCATTGCCTACTCGAGCACCGCCTCGGTCTTCGATGAGACCTTTACCCCGATCCCCGGGCCCGTGATGATCCTGGTGGAGAACAACGCCAGTGCACGCCCGGCCATCGACAACCTGCAGTTCACGCGTGCGGAGTCCTTCATTCCCTCTTTCGTGCCCGGCTACGAGGACCTGGCCGTTGCCGGGACCTCCCAATTGGTGAGCGGCCTGAACACCAGCACCACCTACTACTACCGGGTGCGCGCCGAATCGGGCAGCTGTGTCTCGGACCATTCCAATACCATCGCCGCCACCACCTTGGCCTGCGCCGGCAACAGCTTCATCGTGGCCATTCAAACGGACGGAAACGGCGGGCAGATCACCTGGGAGGTGGTGGATGAAGCCAACGTGAGCGTTGCTTATGGAGGCCCCTATACCGGCCAGGACAACACCTTGATCACCGAGAATGTCTGCCTGGGTGGCGCCCCCGTGGATGCCTGCTACGGCTTCCGCATCTACGACAACTTCGGGGATGGCATCGCCAACGGCGGATGGGAACTGCGGACCACGAACGGCAAGGTGATCCTGCGCGATGCCTTCAACACCGGCTACATCTCCCCCGCCAACCCGGCACAGAGCCCCAGCTACGGCGACGCCCACAGCTTCTGTCTGCCCTTGGGAGCGGTGAACATCGCGCCCACCGAGTGCGGCATCTTCAACAACCTGATGGGCAACAAGGTGTACG
>JAHDVX010000047.1 GCA_023382455.1 Flavobacteriales bacterium | reverse complement strand
TGGTGATGTTCACCACCACTTCATACTGGGTGGTGCTGACGCAAGCGGTGGAGAAAGAGGCTTGGGGCTGGGTGCAGCCATCGTAGCAGGCCACCACGTATTCCCATTCCGCGGAAGCCCCGAACAGAGGGTCTTCGATGGCGCAACTCACGGCGTTGTCCGCCTGGAGGGCAAGCACCACGGCATGATCGGCGGAGGGCGTGCCGGAAGTGATCAGTTTATTGGCCAACCCGCCGGTGTTGTCCGTGAACGGAAGGTTGTCGATGTCCAGCCCGTTATAGGAGTAAAGGTGGTCGCCAAGGCCCACGGAACCGCGGATGAAGCGGATGCCGATCTCCTGGTCATTTTCACCCTGGTAGGCCCACTGGCTGTTTTCGTTGTCGGTGTAGCAGTACGTGTAGTAGGTAGGGCCGCAGTCCTGAACGGCGCAGGGGGCATTGATCAGGGGCGTGCTGGCGGAATAGCACATCAGGTTGTCCGTATTCTGCACGGTGACCACCACGGTCTGGCCGGCCGGGAAAGGGCCTACCGTGTGTGTGCCCGTGGTGGACACAGTGGTGGAGGCCACGCCCAGGTCATTGTCCAGCGATACTGTGGAGGAGCTGCCGAGGTTGAAGATGTTCACCTCCACCGAGTACTGCAGGTTCGCACAGTCCTCCACAACACTGAAAGCGGAGACCAGCGGGTCTTGGCAGTTCTTGCAGCCTACGCGCCACTGCACGGGGAGGTACCACGGTTGGGCCTCGCACGCGCCGTTGTCCGTTACCAGGCGGATGAAGATGGAGCCGCTGGATGCGGTGAACATGTAGCCGGTAAGGTTGCCGGCCATGGCGGGAGCCGGTACGCCCGCGTCGGAAGTGCCGTCCCACACTTGGAAGGATTCCGTACCGGAGCTGCCCACAAAGCCACCGAGGAATTCAATTTTCAGCGGTGATCCATCCGTGGAGATGTAGAGCCATTCCTTCACGTCGTTTTGCTTGGAGCAATAGTCCTCGAGCATCACCGTGCCGTCACAGGTCACCATGCCGCCGCCCAGGGTCTCCATGGTGGTGGCCAAGGACCATGCGCCGGGAGAACCTCCGCAGATGCTTCGCACGAAGAGGTAGTAGGTGGTGGAGGCTTCCAGGCCGAAGAGATAGGCCTCGGGATCAGTGGTGGTGCCGGAGGCGATCTCCGGGCCGCCCACATAGTTGGTGTCGGTGAGGTAGTATTCATACTCCCCGGCGGCGGTGGGCTGCCAGCTGGCGTGGCCGGAGTCGAAGCTCAGCTGGTCGATGGTGAGCGGCCATACGGGAGGCGGGCAGACATCGGGTGTCCATTTGAAGTTGAGCCCGTTTGCGGGGGGGATGCCCGATCCGTTGGGGTGTCCCGTTTCCTCGGCCGTCGCCGTGCAGTAGTCGGTATTGAGGATACCGGCGACGGTCTGGTTCCAATCATACAGGAATGCAGGCTGTTCATAGACGGTCATGCGGGAATTGAAATCCTCGGGGATGCTGCCCCCAAGGCCGACCTGCACGCCACCCCCTGCTTGATAGCCGAAGATGCAATTGCCATAGCGTACCTCCACGGAGTTGTCGGCCTCGTTGAGGCGGATCTGGAAATTGATCAACGTGGTGCTGGGGGAGTAGCTTGCCCGGAAGTCCTTGTACTGGATCACGCAGGTACGGTTGGGCGCGGTGCCGATGGTCCCGATCAAAAGTGATGAGACGGGCCCCGGAGGGATCAGGGGGCTCATGTCCTGCATGCGCAGTTGGGATGTGGCGAAGCCGGCCACCCGGTTGCGCTTGTACGGCACATCGGGCCCGCCGATGGATTGGACGAAGGGGTACCCGTGCGGATGGTCTGCCGTGTAACACCACACGGCCTGGTTGCCGTCGCTCGATTTCCCGAGGCTGATCCATCCACCATGGGCCACGCCGATGCGGTCAAAAACATCGCCGTTATAGGTGAAGTTGAACCCGATCGGATAACCGGGGCCATACACTCCGCTGAGGTAGCCGCCGTTCGTCACCTGGCCGGCGGCCCCGAAGAATTCATTGTTCACCCAAGCGATCAAATTGTGCTGAGGTGGCCAGTAGGTAGGCACGCCCAGTGAAAAGGCGGCTTCCGCTGCGGTGATCTCCGTGTAGGGTTGATTGCTTTCGCTGAACTGGTAGAGGCTCACTTGTGCCCAGAGCAATGTGGGGGCCGCGATGGCGGACAGCGCAGCAAGGCGCAAGGATTTCCAGGGCCCGTAATTGGATTGATGGATCATGGTGGATCGGGGAGAGTGGGGATCGTTAGTGTTGGATGATGATGGTTCCGTTGAGGACCTTGCGGTTGCTTTCCAAGGCCAGCGCATACAGGCCGTTGGGCAGTTCCGGCAGTTGCACCTCGGTGATGCCGGTGCCGATCAGGCCCTGCCTGGCCACGATGCGGCCGGAGACGTCCGTCACCCGGAGGCTTGCCGTGCC
>JAHDVX010000046.1 GCA_023382455.1 Flavobacteriales bacterium | reverse complement strand
CGACATCGCCAGCGGCGTGTACCTGGTGAACATCACCGTGAACGGACAAAGCACCATGCAGCGGTTGAGCATAGTCAGGTAAGCTTCTGCATCAGGGTCCCCTTCGGGAGACCGCTGATGGAGCCAATAACCGAAGGGCCGTTCCGCAAGGGGCGGCCCTTTTGCTTGGCGGGGGCTTCCGGCCGGATGGCACCCAGGAAGGGTGGTCCACGCCCTGCCACAGGACGATCTGAACGGCAACGGCAGCGCCGTCCAATTCGCCAAATTTGCGGTTCATGAGTCCTGCCAATCAGTGCGTGACCGATAGCACATCAAGAAATTCCTTGGTTTTGATGTCGATTGGGGACCTGAGCACAGATCGCTCCTGGGTTGCCGTGTCGATGAGTTGAGCATCGGTCACGCATCAAATGGCATTCACGATCGAACGCAGGGAGGCGTTGCAGGCCAACTCCATGTGCCGGGTCCCGGACATCCTTGGGCAAGAGGGCCTACGCAGATCCTGCGGAACGGACGGATAGAGGGAACCGCACAATGACCATGGATGCCAACCTGCACCATGCCGACGCCCTATTGGGACAATAGCACTTGCTTTCGGGCCGCGGTCAACGGTCCAGCGCGCCCTTCACTTGGCCAATGATGCGCGCCCTGTCATTCCATGGGATGGCATTTCGCCCCACGGTAGGAATGGACCAGGCCGCCGGAATGGGGTCGCGCCGGTTCCAGGTGCGGGCCTGCTGGTAGGCTTCTGAGAAGCGGGAAAGCTCCGCCTCGGGAGATCGCCAGGCCGGCTCATCCAACAGCCTGTCCAAGGCCAAAACCTGGGACACGCTGAGGCGCGGCGCCAGCTGCCGGCGAAGCAGGTTGAGCCGGAGGAAGACCTCCGACAGACGCTCACCGAGCAGCACATCCTCAAAGCGCATGATGGCCCACACGGCTTCATCGGTATGGTCCAGGCCGCTGGCCCATTGGCCCAGGGCCTTGCCCAAGGCGACATCCTCTTGTAGGTCCTCCATCGCGGCAGTTGTAGTTGACGGCGATCCCGTCAGGAAATCGGGGGAAAAAGTAGGCCGACGGAAAACCGGACGGCGGAGGGCCGTGGAGGAGATTTGAACAGCCCCTTGCGGAATGCGCCATGAGGCCCTGGTCTGGCAGGCAATCATGAGGCGTTGCCCAGCAGCAGATCACCGTGGACGTGCAGGACCTCTTCGGCAAGCGCGTCTTCGCCCAGGAGTTCGGCAACAGCGGTGAGCACTTCTCCACCATCCTGCAGCTGCCCGGCGATATCGCCAGCGGCGTGTACCTGGTGAACATCACCGTGAACGGACAAAGCACCGTGCAGCGGTTGAGCATAATCAGATAAGCTTCTGCATCAGGGTCCCCGGCCTTCTTCAGAGATGACGTTGGCCGGGAGACCCTGATGGAGCAATCGGCTGGATCGGGGCCTACCGGAAGGAAGGCCCTTGTTCCTCCGCAGAAGGCACCGCCGACCCGACTACGGTAGATGCCGGATAAAAGATCATTCGTTTGAAACAATGTAACCGTCCGCCTATATTGGTCCACGGTTGGAATCCTTCCGCTTCAATTCCCTAACCCCAACACAACCCCTCTTCCCCAACCGACCAGGCCCGCCCACCTCAGGCAGGCCAAGAAACGCTTGAATGAACAAAACCTCAAACCCAAAACAACATGAACGCTAAACCCAAACCAATAAGCCCGCCGCGAACACGCTGGTGGGGAAAGGCTTCACTGATCGGTGCAGCCTTGGCCTTGCTCCCCATGATCGGCGCAGGTCAATCCTTCGTCGTCATCGGCACGGACGGCACGAACACGAACGGCTCGGGCAGCGACCCGGTCGACGACTTCTTCGCCTACATGCACTATCAAACCGTCTACTTGGCCTCCGAACTGAGCGCCCAAGGCATGACGGCGGGATCGACCATCTCGGCATTGGGCTTCTCCATCAGCGAGGACAACGGCCCGGCCTTCCCTACATACACCATCCGCTTGGCGCATACGACAGCCACTAACAGTGCTGCGCACAACAGTGCCGCTCTGTCAACCGTGTTCGGCCCGGCCAGTTACAATGCCACGGCAACAGCGGCCGGCGTGTTTGACATGATCACCTTTTCCACAGGCTTCGTGTGGAACGGATCCGACAACATCCTGGTAGACATCTGCACCGGATCCACCAGCATGCCCTATGCTACCCCATACGGGGGCGTGCGGGCGCACACCATGTCCAGCGGCTCACGGTACGTCCGCTCGGACAGCGGCGGAAACCAATGTGGGGTTACCACCAGCTCGACCAACGGCAACCGCCCCCAGATCCGATTCAATTACACCCCGGGCGCCGCATGCAGCGGCACGCCCAATGCGGGCAGCATCACCACCCCGCAGAGCATTTGCGCGGGCAACCCCATCACCCTCACCGCCACGGGCCTCAGCGTCGGCACAGGCATCAGCTACCAGTGGGAGGAATCACCGGATGGCCTGGGTTCCTGGAGTGACGTTGTGGGTGGAACGGGCGCTACGACCGCCAGTTACACCACCACGGCCATCAACGCCACGCGCTACTTCCGTATTCGCACCAACTGCTCCACAGCACCGGGGTATGTGAACAACTCGAACGTGGTGACGGTGAACGCCTTGGGGCCGATCAGCCATGTGTATACCGTTGCGGGCTACACCGAAAGCTTCGAAAGCACTTGGGCCAATCGGTGCAGCACGCAGGACGCACCGGGTTCTGCTTGGTGGAACAGCCCAGCCAGCGGCTATAACACCTGGCGGCGCAATGATGACAACACCTCCGGAGGCTGGCAGTACAATACCGGAGGGGCGTACAGCCCGGCAGCTTCCAACGGCAGCAACTCCGCGCGCTTCCACTCGTACGGTGCCACCAGCGGGATGAAAGGCCAGCTGGACCTGTACTTGGATATGTCTGCGGCTTCCGGCAATGAGGACCTGCGGTTCGACTGGATCAACCCCACAGGCACGGACGTGCTGAAGGTTTTCGTGAGCACCGACGGCGGTGCCAACTTCACCCAGCTGGGTGCCAACATGGGGGTTGCCACCAGTTGGACCGAGGCCTACCGCAACGTGACCAGCACCAGCGCCACCACCGTGATCCGTTTCGAGGCCACCTCCGACTATGGGAACGACGACATCGGATTGG
>JAHDVX010000045.1 GCA_023382455.1 Flavobacteriales bacterium | reverse complement strand
GCGCGTCTTGGGCAGGCCCTTCACGAACTGGATCTTGTCCGGCTTGGCGATGCGGCCGATGTTCTCCACCACGGATTCGATGATCTCGCCGGTGATCTGGTCCACGGCGGCCTTGTCGTTCAGGTCCAGCGGCGCGGCGGTGATCACGTACGCATAGATGCCCTGGCCCTTGATGTCGTGCGGATAGCCCACCACGGCACTTTCCACCACGCGGTCGCTGAGGTTGATGGCGCTCTCGATCTCGGCGGTGCCGAAGCGGTGGCCGCTCACGTTGATCACGTCATCCACGCGGCCGATCACGCGCCAGCGGCCCTGGGCATCGCGCTTGGCACCGTCGCCGCTGAAGTAGTGGCCGGGGTAGCTGCTGAAGTAGGTCTGCTTGTAGCGCTCGTGGTCACCCCAGGTGGTGCGCAGGATGCCGGGCCACGGGAACTTCATGCAGAGCATGCCCTCCACCTCGTTTTCGGTGATCTCCTTGCCGTCGGCGGTGAGCAATACGGGCTGCACGCCGGGCAGCGGCCACGCCGCGTGGCCGGGCTTTTCATCGGTGACCCCGGCCAGGGACGAGATCAGGATGCCGGCGGTCTCGGTCTGCCACCAGGTGTCCACGATGGGGCAGCGGTTCTTGCCCACGTGCAGCTTGTACCACTGCCAGGCTTCCTCGTTGATGGGCTCGCCCACGCTGCCGGTCACCTTCAGGGAATCCAGCGAATAGGCCAGCACGTGGTCCAGCCCGGCGGCCATCAGGCTGCGGATGGCGGTGGGCGCGGTGTAGAAGATGTTCACGCCGTGCTTGTCGATCACCTGCCAGAAGCGGCCCGCGTCGGGGAAGGTGGGCACGCCCTCGAACATCAGCGTGGTGGCCCCGGCGCAGAGCGGCCCGTAGATGATGTAGCTGTGGCCGGTGACCCAGCCGATGTCGGCGGTGCACCAATAGATGTCGCTCTCCTCGTACTGGAACACGTTGCGGAAGGTGTAGTCGCAGTACACCATGTAGCCGCCGGTGGTGTGCACCACGCCCTTGGGCTTGCCGGTGCTGCCGCTGGTGTAGAGGATGAAGAGCGGATCCTCCGCGTCCATCTCCTCGGCGGGGCATTCCTTGCCGACGTGCTTCAGTTCGTCGTGCAGCCACACGTCGCGGCCTTCCTTCATGTCCACGGCCCAGCCCAGGCGGTCGGTGACGATCACCTTCTTCACGCTGGGGCATTCCTCCAGCGCCTCGTCCACCACGCGTTTCACGGGGATCTGCTTGTGCCCGCGGTTCAGGCCGTCACTGGTGAGCACCATGGTGCATTGCGCGTCGTTCACGCGGTCGGCGATGCTCTTGGCGCTGAAGCCGGCGAAGACCACCGAATGGATCACCCCGATGCGCGCGCAGGCCAGCACGGCGATGGTGAGCTCGGGGATCATGGGCATGTAGATGCAAACGCGGTCGCCCTTCCTCGCGCCGTTGCGCTTGAGCACGTTGGCGTACTGGCACACCTTCTCGTGCAGCTCGCGGTAGGTGTAGCGCACGAAGCGCTCCTGCGGGTCGTTGGGTTCCCAGATCAGCGCCAGCTTGTTGCCGCGCGTGGCCAGGTGGCGGTCCAGGCAGTTCTCGGTGATGTTGAGCTTGCCGCCGATGAACCACTTCACCTCGGGCTTGTGGAAGTCCCACTCCAGCACCTTGTCCCATTTTTTCCGCCAGGTGAAGGTCTCGGCCTGGGCGGCCCAGAAGCCTTCGGGGTCCTCGATGCTGATGCGGCGGGCCTCGTCATAGTCGGCTTTGGTGCGTATGCGGGTGATGTCCATGGCGTTTGGAATAACGAAGCTGCAAAGTAGCAATTCGCCCATCGGTCGCGTACGGGAGCGTTGCCGGTGCGCACGGTGAGCTACGGCCGCGTGGTTCCCATGGGCAGGACCCACGCACGATGGTCCGTGGCCCATGGGATATTGCCGGGTTCCTGTTCGAACACCCCGAACACGCTCGATCCGCTACCGCTCATCGCCGCATAAACCGCACCTTGGGCCAGCAGCTTTTTCTTGATCGCGCCGATCGCCGGGTGCTTCGCGAAGACATAGTCCTCCATGTCGTTCACCAGGCGGCCTTGCCATTCCTTCACCGGCAGTCCGATCACATGTTGCAAGTCCTCATGGTCTTTGTGCAGGCGCATGTTGCGGTACACCTCCGCCGTGGGCACGTGGATGCCCGGGTTGACCAGCACGAGCCAATGGTTGCCCAGGTCAACGGCGACGGGCTGCAGGAGCTCCCCGCGTCCTTGCGCCAGTTGGGGTCCCTGGTTCAGGAAGAACGGGCAATCGCTTCCCAGGCCGGATGCCATGGCATGCAGTTGTTCCTGCCGGAGGCCCAGCTTCAAAAGCTTGTCCAGCAGCAGCAGCGTGTGCGTGCCATCGCTGGAGCCGCCGCCCAGCCCGGCGCCCATGGGGATGGCCTTGTGCAGGTGCAGTTGCAGGCCCGGCAGCCGGTGATCTTTCCGCACGGCCTCCACGGCCTTCATGCACAGGTCGTCTTCCGGCCGGCCCGCTATCGGCAGGCCCGTGCGGGTGAAGCGCACTTCACCGTCCGCCAGGTCCGGGTCGACCACGGCCTCCAGCGCGTCGTGCAGCGGGATGGGAAAGAGCACGCTGGCGATGTCGTGGAAGCCATCGGGCCGCTTGCCCAGCACGTGCAGGCCCAGGTTGATCTTGGCGTGGGGGAAGAGCACCATGGCGGGAGCGCGAAAGTAGCTGGCTGGTATTGGAGTATGGCTGAGGTGGGGGTTGCTGCGCGATGGGGGAGGGTTGGGCCACGATCGGGAGTTTCATCGGCCTGCTACCTTCGCGCTCCGCATCAAGCCATCCGCATGAGCACTTTTCTGGAATTCGAGAGCCCCATCCAGACCCTTGTCGAGCAGATCGAGAAGCTGAAGGAGGTGGGCGCTGAGGGGAATGTGGACGTGAAGGGGACCATGAAGGACCTCGAGAAGAAACTCGCGGACACGCGCAAGGAGGTGTATGCGAAGCTCACGCCCTGGCAACGGGTGCAGGTGAGCCGCCATCCAGACCGCCCGTACTCGCTCAAATACATCGACCACCTCAGCGATGGCACCTTCATTGAGATGCATGGCGACCGCACCGTGAAGGATGACAAGGCCATGGTGGGCGGCTTCGGCCTGATGGACGGCCGCACGGTGATGTTCATCGGCCAACAGAAAGGCGTGAACACCAAGATGCGGCAGTACCGCAACTTCGGCATGCCCAACCCCGAAGGCTACCGTAAGGCGCTGCGCCTGATGAAGCTGGCCGAAAAGTTCAACAAGCCGGTGGTCACACTGATCGACACACCGGGTGCCTTCCCGGGCCTGGAGGCGGAGGAGCGCGGACAGGGGGAGGCCATTGCGCGGAACCTGCTGGAGATGAGCCAGCTGCGCGTGCCCATCATCTGCGTGATCATCGGCGAGGGCGCATCCGGCGGCGCCCTCGGCATCGGCATCGGCGACAAGGTGCTGATGATGGAGAACTCCTGGTACTCGGTGATCTCGCCCGAGAACTGCTCCACCATCCTGTGGCGTACCTGGGACTTCAAGGAGAAGGCTGCCGAGGCCCTGAAGCTAACGGCCACGGACATGTACAAGAACGGACTTGTGGACGGCGTGATCGCGGAGCCCCTTGGTGGGGCTCATGCCGACCCTGATGAAGCCTGCCGCCTGGTGAAGCAGGAGGTGGCCAAGCAGTTGGCGAAGCTGGTGAAGGTCGACGCGGACAAGCGCGTGGAGCGCCGCATCGCCAAGTTCTGCAAGATGGGCGTGGTGAAGAAGGCTTAAGCCTTAGAGGATATTCACCTCCCGCTCCAGCTCCACACCGAACTTCTTCTTCACGCTTTCCAGGATCTGCGTGCTCAGGTCGTACACGGCATTGCCGGTAGCACGGCCGTAGTTCACCAGCACCAAGGCCTGGTCCTTGTGCACGCCGCGGTCGCCGTCGCGGAAGCCTTTCCAGCCGGCCTTTTCGATCAGCCAGCCCGCCGCCAGCTTCATATGGCTTTCGCCCGCCGGATAGGCGGAAAGGTCAGGGTGGTCGGTCTTGATCCGCTCAGCAACCGCCAGCGGCACCACGGGGTTCTTGAAGAAACTGCCGGCATTGCCCAGAACCAGCGGATCGGGCAGCTTGCTGCGGCGGATGGCGATGACCACATCGCTTACGTCGCGTACCGTGGGGGCCGTGATGCCGCGCTTGGCCAGCTCCGCCTTGATGGCGCCGTAGTGTGTGTCCACCACCGGTGCCTTCGAAAGCCGGAAGGCCACGTTGAGGATGATGTATTGCCCCTTGCCCTCGCGCTTGAAGAAGCTCTCGCGATACCCGAAGCGGCACTCCTCCTTGCCGAAGCGCACCACTTTGCCATCGCTGATGCGCAGCGCCTCCAAGTGGTCGAAGGTGTCCTTGATCTCCACGCCGTACGCCCCGATGTTCTGCATGGGCGCCGCGCCCACCTTGCCGGGGATCAGCGACAGGTTTTCGATGCCACCCCAGCCTTGGTCAACGCAGTGCATCACGAATTCGTGCCACACCACGCCGGCACCGGCCCGCACTACCACGTGGTCGTTGTCTTCCTCCAGCACTTCGATGCCCGGGATCTCGTTCACCAGCACCACGCCCGGCCAGTCGCGGGTGAGCAGGATGTTGCTGCCCCCGCCGAGCACCAAACGGGGCAGGCCCTTCAACTCCGGCGCGGCCAGCAGCGCCCGCAGCTCATCCACACTGCGAAAGCGGGCCAGGGCCTCGGCACGCGCCTGGACATGAAAGGTGTTGAAGGGCAACAGGTCGACGTCGCGCAGGATCTCCATGGAAGGTTGCCGGTACTCTTCGGCGAGTGCAAGTTTACCGGTCCCGGCGCGTTTACTTTGGCCACATGCGGCCACCCTTTCAACGTGCCCTTGTCAGCGTTACCAACGATCTGGCCACCGACAACCGGGTGGCCCGCACCTGCGGCGTGTAGCAGGAGCTGAAGTGGTTGGAACGAACAGGGAAGTTTTCAAACGCCGACCGAATCTTCAGGGAACATCCCTTACCTTCGGTAGCGATGAGGACCAGCGGCGGCAATAGGATCCGGACTTCGGTCTTCGAGCGGCAGAGCGGCAGAGCGGCAGAGCGGCAGAGCGGCAGAGCGGCAGAGCGGC
>JAHDVX010000044.1 GCA_023382455.1 Flavobacteriales bacterium | reverse complement strand
GCCGTGGCGCCGGAGGCACCCATGCCGTCGCAGCTTCCCGCAAACAGGGCGAAGTTCACGTTGGTGGCGCTGTACTGGCTGTCGTCACCGTTGTCCAACAGGGTGATCAGCGCGTGCGTGTAGTTGCCGCTGTTGAAGCTGAACCACACACCGCTCACCGGCATGGTGCCCGAGCAGCTGGTGGGGGCGTCCACTGCGGCGCAGGTGTTGGTGTAGGTCGCGGCCGTGTTCGAGCCGTCGGCCAGGTTGTTGGCCAAGGCAATGGCACCGGCGCAGGCATCGTTGGCGGGCGGGGTGCATGCCGCGGCGCAGCTTACGGTCAGGCTGTAGGTGCCTTCCGCCCCCCCGGCGCCGTGCACGGCGATCCAGTAGGTGGTGCCACTGGTGGCATTGAAGGTCAATTGGCTGCCTCCGTTCGCGCATCCGGGCGCATCATCGCCCATGGCCGCACAGGCCAGTGAGCTGCAATCCGCGCCGGAGAACACCGAGATCCGGGTGTCGAAGTCGGTATTGCCGCAGGTGCTCAGGGTCAATTGTTCATCACTTGCCGCCGTATAGGTGAACCATTCCGTGCCACCCGTGGAAGCCATACCATTGAAGGCACAGGCCCCTGTCGGCAGGTTGTTGCCCAGCCCGGTGGTCTGGCCGGGGTAGGTGATCCCGCATAGGATCGGGTTGGCATCGCACGGCAGGTCGGGATGGTAGGCGCACTGCACCGTCCAATCGAAGCAGAAGTTCACCGAAACGTCCGAGGTGAGGGTCATGAACAAGTCGTTGCCCGTGGCTGTCACTGATACCCCTGCCAGGTTGGTGGTGGATCCCGCCGGATTCTGGTAGAGGATCGGGGAGTTGGCGTCCGGTCCGTCATAGATGGTGAGCTGGTCCCAAGAACGGCTCTCCACCTGCCCGCTGTTGAAGGTGAGGGTGAAGTCACCCGTGCCGTTGGAGTGGTAGGCCCATTGCTGGTTGTCGTTCGCCGTGTAGCAGTAGCTCGTTTCCACGGTGGGACCTCCGCACTGGATCTGGGTGGCCGGAGGTGGGTCCATCACGCAAAGCTCGAACGGCCCGGCCGCAGGCGGACGGCAAAGCACGCGCACGATGTATGTGTTTCCCGCCGTCAGGCCGGCCACGGTAAGTTCCGTGCCGATCGGTGTATATCCGGGACCGATCAACTGGCAGAGCAGTTCATTGCCACCACAGGCATCATACACGCCCATGAAATAGGGCTGGTTGATCGAGTCCTGGTTCAAGGTGATGATCTGCCGGTCGCCATTGGCCACGAAGCTGTAGTACACATCGTTGGTCAGCAGCGTCTGGTTGATGCAGCCCGGCGGGGTGCCGGAAGAGGTGGCGCCGTAAAGGGTTCCCGTGGACGGGGTGCAGGCACCGTAAGGTGAAATTGCCACGGCCTCGGCATTGGCGCAATCATCGTTGGGTACGGGCTGTACGGCGCTCTCCTCCACACAGATCGTGAAGTTGGCCTCCACGGTGGCCGCCACCCGGATGTAGTAGGTATTGCCTGCGGTAAGGCCCGTCACCAGGATCGGTGCGCTCCCGAAGGAGCAGGCAAGTTCCGCTCCGCCGCAGGCATCGAATACGGTGGTGGCGAAATTGCCGGCCGGGGTTCCCACGGTGGTGATCACATTCGCATAGCCCGTGGCCACGAAGGAATAGTACACCGAAGGCAGGCTGATCCCGTTGTTGATGCAGCCGGACCCCGTCATCGGCTCGGCGTCCACGTTGTACGTGCTGCCGTTGGTGGCCACGCAGTTGCCCTCCGGATATACGGTAAGGCCTTGGGCGGTCGCGCAATCCTGGTTGGAGGGCGTGCAGGCATAGGTGGCCGTGAGGTGGTTGTCGCACAACGGGTCGAGATTGAAGGTCACCAGGTAATGCACTTGGGTGCCGTTCACGTAAGGACCGAAGCTGTATGTCCCGAGGCCGCCATTCTGGGCTGGGCTGCCCTGGTCATCGCTCACGGTTACCGAGGTGCCGTCACCCAGGGAGGTCACGTCCACGTCCACGCTGAACTGGAAGTTGCCGCAATCCGGGGTCACCGTGGTGGAGGCCACCGGCGGTGCGCAGGGTGCCGGGGAGACGTTCAAGGTGTAATCCTCCACTTGGCCGAATACACTATTGCCGCAGGGGGATTCCTGGGGGCCATTGATGGTGTTGTCCAGGCGGATCCGCATGCGGGTGATGCCAGCCACTGCAAAGGCCGACATGTGGAGGGAGCCACTGACCGTGTAGTCGTTCGGACCGCTATTCCCCGGCGGGTTCGCCAGGCTCATCACGAGTTCATCATCCTCGAAGAGCAGGTCCTGGTCGAAGTCGATCCACACCCGGATCCGGTCGGCGTCATAGCCGTTGCTCACCAGGATGTCGATCGCATAATCCGCACCGGCCTGTACGTTGCCCACTACGGAGGTATAGTCCTCGTAGCCGGCCAGGCTCGATGAGGCATTGTCCACGTCGGCGAAGGTTACCTGGCCAATCTTCAGGTCGGTGTCTTCCACATCGGCACCAGCAGTGCAGTAGGCCACGGTGAAGGTGGTGCCCGCCCAGTAGGCCAGGTCGGAGCCGCCACTGCACACCCCTTGCAGGTAGAATGTGTAGGTACTGTCCACCATAAGGCCGGGGATGCTTACCGGGCCAGCGGTCACGTTACCGCTGGCGATGGCACCGGGGCTACCGGCCGGCAGGTTGTCGTGGCGAAGCTCCCAGTTGTAGCTCTCAGAAGCGTTGTTCGTCCAGGTGAATACGGCGGTGCCACCGGCCAAGCTGGTCAATACAGCGGTGGGGGTGAAGCAGGTGGGGGTCTCCACTGTGAAGGTGTAGTCCTCCGTCTCACCCATGTAGGTACCCGTGCCGCACGGTGAGGGCACATTCAGCCAATCCGTGCGGATGCGCATCCGGTAGTTGCCGTCGGCCTGGGCCGCGGGTACGGTGAAGGAACCTGCGTCGCTGGCGGTGTAGCCCCCATTCAGGTATACATTCTCGCCGGCATCGTCAAAGTCCAGGTCATTGTTCCAGTCCATCCAGATGCTGAAGCGGTAGGTGTCGCCACCGTAATCGGCGGCGAAGTTCACCGTGCCGCCGGCCATTTGGGAGACCACCATGGAGGTGAAATCACCGTAGCCGTTGGGGGAGAAGCCGGAACCGAGGTTGGAAATGTTTTGGAAGCCGTTGGTGGTGGAGAAGTTGGCGATCAGATAGGCCGAGTTGCTGCCCGTGGGCTGGCAGTAGCCGGTGAAGAACGCCTTCGAAGCCCAGGTGCTGAAGCTGCCGGCTCCGCAATCGCTGCGCACGTGGAGCGTGTAATTGGTGTTGGCTACCAGCGTGTTGCCCGTGCTGGCGTTGGTCACGCCCGCCGCCGTGGTGCCGCTGGCCTCCGCGCCCGGGTCGCCGGGGTTGCCGCTGCTGCGCACCTCCCACTGGTAGCCGTTGGCCGGGTTGCTCGTGCTGGCCGTCCAGGAGAGATCCGCCGAGGTGGCGGTCAGGTTGGAGGTGGCCAATGCCGTGGGCGGCAGGCAGCTCGGGGTTTCCTCCACCACCACGTTATCGATGTACACGTAGTTACCGTAGTCCGTCACCGCCCGGAACCGGACCATGTTGGTACCAGTGGGCAGGCCGTAGGTCAAGGTGGTCCAGTCGCTGAGGCCGGCGGGCACGTAGCCGCTTGTAGTGGCAGGTACCGTGCTGAGGACACCCATGCCATCCTGATTGGTCATCGTCTGCAGGGTGGTCCAGCTGTTCCCGCCGTCCGAGGAGGTCTCCAGGAAGATGATGTCCACGGAACCCGGATAGGCGGCCCCTGCCACGTCGAAACGCACGCGATAGTTCGCCGGGGTGGCGGTGAATTCGTTGCTGGTCAGGATATCCGTGCCGGATGAAACGTTGTAGAACAGGAACCGCACGCCGGCCGAATCGCCGGGATTGCTGCTGGGGCCGTTGGCAAGGCCATCCCCGGGGACGGAGTAGACCGCCTGCAGGATGCCATTGTCATTCTCCGCTGCCCAGCAGGGCGGCGGCATGGTTATTTCTTCAAAGTCCGTCCAGTACGGGAGGGTGGCCGCTGTGCACAACGTGGTGAACGGCGCTGAGGCCGCCCAAGTGCTGAAATCGCCGCTGCCGCATTCGCTGCGCACGTACAGGGTATAGGTGGTGTTGGGGCTCAGGGTGGCGCCGGTGCTGGCGGTGGTCACGCCGGCGGCGGTGGTGCCGCTGGCCTCCGCCCCGGGATCGCCGGGGTTGCCGCTGCTGCGCACCTCCCATTGGTAGCCGTTGGCCGGGTTGCTGGTGCTGGCAGTCCAGGAAAGGTCGGCCGAATTGGAGGTGATGTTGGATATGGCCAATGCGGTCGGCTCAATGCACGTTGGGGTCTCCGTTACACTGAAATCATCGATCAGCAGGTCGTTGTAAAACTGGCTTCCCGTTGCAGAAGCCAAGGCAATTAGGCGGAACTTGGTGGTGGTGGGTATACCCGTAGGCAATGTTGCCTTGTGTTCGAGCCAGCTTGCACTATTGCCGCCATAGGTCAGCATGGTAACCCAGGCCGTGCCATCCCAAACATCCAGGCGGATCTGATTCTGGGCTGCATCGTTCACGTTGTTGGAAAGCATCCAAAAGCTGGCCTGGGGCAGGGTCAGTGCGCTCATGTCGATCATGGGCGTCTCCAAACTGTTGTCAAGAACTGAACCGGAGCCGTCGAGCCATACGAAATTGCCCGTGCCGCTGGTGTGGTCCACAGCGGTTTCCACACCGTAGTCCGGCCCGGGGCTGCCGCTGCCATTGGAAGCCACCAACCAATTTTCACCGGTGCCCATATTGGCCCAACAGTTCGGGATGGCCATGCTGCCATCGAAGTTCTCCATGAAGGGCGTGGAGAAGGTCACGCAAGCGGTGGTAAAACTCGAAGAAGCCACCCAAGGACTATGGTCACCGCCGCAATCGCTTCGCACATAAGCCGTAAACGTGGTGCCCGGAGCAAGGCCGGAGGCGGAAGCCGTGGTGCCGGTTGCGGTGCCGCTGGCATCCGCGCCGGGATCGCCGGGGTTGCCGCTGCTGCGTACTTCCCACTGGTAGCCGTTGGCCGGGGCCGGCGAGGCGGCGGTCCAGCTCAGGTCGGCCGTGGTGGTGGTGATATTGCTTGCGGCCAAGGCCGAGGGCAAGGCACAGGAGATGGACTGCACCATGATGTTGTCCAGCGCCCAGTAATAGTCCCAGTCCCCGTGATAGACGAACTTCACTTGGGCCGTGGTGGAACCGCCGGCCGCTGCCGTGATGTCCAATGTCTGGCTATCCACGGGACCGTTCTGGCCGGTAACGGCATCCCAGTTGTACACGTCGGTCCATATGGTGCCATTCCATACCAGCACGTGTGCCGTGGACCCGCAGCATACGCGGTAGTACTCATCAAAGCTGAGCAGGATGGTGCCGCTGGAGGCATCGAATGCCGGGGAGATCAACTCGGCTTGGGCATCGCCACCGCCTGAACCGGCGAAGTCGCTGTCGAAGATCGCGAAGTCTGTGTCGAACGGTGGGGCAAAAGACCTCCCACCTGGGTTCGTGTAGCTCCACGTGGTGGTTCCGATGACTTGGTTGAGCGTGAAACCCGTGTTGGAGGTTTGCCCGGTGAACTGTTCGTTGAACAGCACCTGTGCCTGTACGCCGCTCCAGAGGAACAGCATCAGCACCAGCATGGCCGTCCATCGCCATGGGCGTACTTGCCGAAATATTGGCAAATGCATCGTTTTTTGGTTCATGGTTTTGGGGATTGGGTTTTTGAGGTTGTGCGTCATGGGTCCAAGGTCCCATGGCCGCATTTCAACGGAAGGCACGGGAGTGTTGTAAAGTGGTCGAGGTATGGGGAGCGGCATCGAATCCCAATGTATTAGGAAGTTTGGTCGAAAGGCAAGGCTGGATTAGTTTTCAACAAGAGGCAACCAACAGATCGTGTTTGCGTACCGGCTTCATCGCCGGTTGCGGTGAGATCGCATTATTCCGGAACTGGCAACGGGGGCAGGTTGGGCCACCTCCGTTTTTTCGTACGATGTCCCGCCTGCGTTCGGAGCAGTTTGTGAAGGGATCGTGCATAAATGGCGGCCAATAGCGGTCTGATCACGGGATTCTCCGTACTCGACGAACCCGCCTTTCCGCCCGGTTTGGATGCTGTTTCCTATTGTGACGGCACCCCTGTTCCGGACGCTGGACTTTCGAGGCAGGCGCCACCGACACCTGCGCCCGCGTTGCCCGTCACGATCGGGAAAGTCAAGGTTGTTGTCAGTCCGAGCGCAGCCGAGGTCCCAACAAGCTTGGCTTTCCCATTCCGATCAGAGGGGCGTTGTGCAAGACCCTCGTTCTTCGAGGTACACCTTAAAGGTGATGTGCAGCAAAAAAAAACCTGCGTTTCCGCGGGGGCTTTTGCTTGTCGGTTCCAGAAGGCCGGGGCCTACCGGATGATGCTCAACCGCTGCACGGTGCTGCGGCCGTTCACGGTGATGTTCACCAGGTACACGCCGCTGGCGATGTCGCCGGGCAGCTGCAGGATGGTGCTGAAGCGCTCACCCGTGTTGCCGAACTCCTGGGCGAAGACGCGCTTGCCGTAGAGGTCCTGCACGTCCACGGTGATCTGCTGCTCGGCATCCTGGATGTCGTCGATCGCCAGGTTCACCTGTCCGTCACGCACGGGGTTGGGCCACAGGGTGGCATTGCCGGCGGCCTGCTCCGTCAGGGCGTCGGGGAGCAGTTGGCCTACACCGTTGTCGATGGTGATGGTGCAGGTGCTCGGGCAGAAGCTGCCCCACATGCCGCTCACCATGGCACGCACCTCCACGTTGTAGGTGTAGCCGTTCACCAGGGGCGGAGCCACGCTGCTGTTCCACTTCAGCTGCAGGATGTAGGTGTTGCGCACGAAGGTCTGGTCGTAGCCCTCGCCGGTGTTGAAGATGCGGAACTCATACTGGCTGGCAGCCTCCACCGGGGTGGCGTAGATGAAGCTGTTGTTGGTGTTGAAGCTCCGCGTCTCGTTGCAGCTGTGGCCGTAGGCCGGGGCCTGGACCAGCTGCGGGCAGCCGGTGACCGAGGTGCTGATGGCCATTTCGCAGCCCGCGCCCCAGTGGGCATCGGCCAAGGGGCCGAACTTGTCGGTGCGCACGCGGGCGAAGTAGGTCACGCCCGGGGTGAGCGGGTTCACCGAGGCCATGTCCCAGAAGATCACGTAGTTGGTGGTCTTGGCGATGCGGCGGATGAAGCCGGCATCGGGGTCGCTGAACTCGAACTGGTACTTCAGGGTCTGGCCGAGGTAGTTGGTTCCGTTCTGCTTCACGGCGTACACCTTGTTGCCCATCAGGTTGTTCATGATGCCGCACTCGGTGGGCGCGATGTTCACCGGGCCGAGGGGCAGGCAGAAGCTGTGGGCGGAACCGTAACCGGGCGAGGCCTGGGGATCTGCGGGGGATTCACTTCCACTGCTGAAGTTGTCGCGCAGGATCAGCTTGCCGTCCGTGGTGCGCAGCTCCCAGCCGCCGTTGGCGATGCCATCCCCGAAGTTGTCGTAGATGCGGAAGCCGTAGCAGGCGCTGACCGGTGCAGCATTCAGGCAGACCATCTCGCTCACCAGCGTGTTGGCCGTTGCCGGGCTTCCGGAGGCGATCAGGGTACCGCTCGAATTGGAGATCTCCCACAAAAGATGCCCCGGGTTCGCATCAGTGTAAATGCTCACCACCACCTGGTCGCCGGTGCATGCGCCTATGGGCGTACCTGCGCACACGCAGTTGGCGCCGTAGACATCGTTGCCGGTTGCGGCGTTGCCGTCATCGCAGGCGGACCCCACGGTGGCCGAACCCCCGGGCACGCCCTCGCAGTCAATCAGCTGTCCGGCGCAGACACAGTTCGCATCGTAGACATCATTGCCGGTTGCGGCGTTGCCGTCATCGCAGGCGGACCCCACGGTGGCCGAACCCCCGGGCACGCCCTCGCAGTCAATCAGCTGTCCGGCGCAGACACAGTTCGCATCGTAGACATCATTGCCGGTTGCGGCGTTGCCGTCATCGCAGGAGGTGCCCACCGTGGCGGTGCCGCCCGGTACGCCTTCGCAGTCGATCAACTGTCCGGCGCAGACGC
>JAHDVX010000043.1 GCA_023382455.1 Flavobacteriales bacterium | reverse complement strand
GGCACGGCAAGCCTCCGGGTGACGGACGTCTCCGGCCGCATCGTGGCCAGGCAGGACCTGATCGGCACCGGCATCACCGAGGTGCAACTGCCCGAACTGCCCAATGGCCTGTATGCGCTGGCCCTGGAAAGCAACCGCAAGGTCCTCAACGGAACCATCATCATCCAACATTGACATAGGCCCGATAAAGCACCGGGCCGGCGGCCTCTCCAGCCAACGGCCCGGTGCATAGGGCAGCCCAGCAACTCTCAACCCGTGCATTTCCGCATGATCCGTGGATCTTTGGCCTGTACCGTGGCCGTGCTCCTTCTCCAGGCACCCGCTACCGCGCAGGTGTCTGCATACACCTTCAGTTCCTCCGTGGGAACCTGGCAACCTCTGGCCGGTACTGGCAGCATGCTCGGCATGCCCGGCATGCCACCTGCATTCAACTTCTACGACGACAACTCCTTCGTCACCCAAGGCGAAAGCATCCTCCTGGGCACCACCACCACGGGCAATGGCTGGCCCATCGGCTTCACGTTCCACTTCAACGGCCAAGCCTTCGACCGTGTTGGCTTGAGCATTGAAGGTTGGCTGGCCTTCGGCAACTCCGCCAACGGCACCAGCGCCGTGCATGTGCCCGTGGGAAGCCCGGCCTACTCGCCATTGAGCTCGGCCAATCCCGGAGGCATTGACCCCTTGATGCGCAACCGCGTGGCCGCTTTCGCCATGGACCTGGCCGCACAAGGCCAAGGTGGCACATGGCCGTTGCAGTTGAAGACCATCGGTACGGCACCGAACCGCTCCTTCATCGCCGAATGGAACGTGGTGAAGTCCGGCGGCTCTTCCCCGCTGAGCTTCCAGATCTGGCTCAATGAAGGTGGCGGCGACCCCGCGCAGCAGACCGTCCAGGTGGTGTACGGCACCATGACCCAGACCGCCGCTTTGATGGGGCAGGTCGGCTTGGGCGGAACGCCCCCCTCCGACTTCAATAACCGATCGGTTACGGACAGCCCGTATGACTGGCAGCTCAGCCAGCCCGGGGCGGCCAACACGGCCAATTGCCGGTTGCCTTCCTCGGCCACCTATCTCCCGCAAGGGCTCACCTTCACGTGGACGCCGGTCGGTTGCCTGGTGTCCGGAATCGCCATCACCGGCCTCAACATGGATTCCGGCGTCCTTTCCGGAACCTTGTCGTGGAATGCACTGAACGGCGCCTCTTCGTATGACTACATCATCACGGCAGGCGGCCCCAATGAAACGCCTATCCTCTCCGGTAACGGCCTTACCGATACGGTGGTGACGTTGACCGGCCTGCCCCCCGGCCAACAACTGTTCGCCTATGTGAAGGGCGATTGCGCCGCTGCCGACGAATGGGGAGCCGGCCAATCCTTCAGCACCGCGAACATCGTGGAGGTAGTGTGCGGCGAACCCTCGCTCACCTTCACCCATTGCTACAGCAACCTGGAGCAGACCACCTGGCACTATTCCAGTTCCAGCTCGGCACCATTGCGGATGTTCATCCATGCCGGGACCATTTCCTATGGCGACATCCTGACGATCTACGACGGCAACTCCGACCAGGCCAACGTGCTCTTCTCCTCCACCACCGGGGCGATCGCCGGGCAAATGATCACCAGCACCGGGGGATCAATGACGATGAAGCTCACCTCCGATGATCTCGGGGCCTGTGCCACGCAGGAGTTCATCACACCCATGGAATGGGAAGTGGGCTGCATGGATTGCGACCCCATACTGGCCAACTTCGCCGTGGTGAACGATTGCCCGAACGGACAATATTCCGTGCAGATCAACATTTTCTCCTTGGGAACGGCCAGCCAGGCCACCATCACCAACAACTTGGATGCTGCCGTGATCTCCGTGGCAGGGCCCGGCACCTACACCGCCGGTCCCTTCCCGAACGGTTCATCCGTTATCGTGACCGCCAACAACACATACAACCCATTTTGCAGTGCCTCGCCGGGCGTTCTGGTCAATAGTACGTGCCCGGTGGTGAGCTGCGGGCCCGACCTCTACTCGTATTGCTACACCGACAATGATGCGTCACAGTTTGCCTTCCAGTCCGACGATGGCGGCCGGATCGGCATCCGCTTCCTGTCCGGCACATTGCTTGCTGGTGACGCGCTCAACATCTACGATGGATTGGACCCGCTCATGAGCACTCCACTTTTCTCCGGTAGCGGCGACCTTACCGGTCTGTTGGTGCTCTCTTCCGCGGCCAACCCGGACGATGCCCTGCTGATGGAACTGGTCACGAACGGCTCCGGATCCTGCGCTTCGGGCCAAGCCGCTGCATGGAACTACCTGGTGGCCTGCTACGATGGATGCACACCGCCCGAAGCCACCTTCAGCACGGTGCCCGATTGCAACACGAACACCTATTCGGTAAGCGTGAACGTGACCTCCAAGGGCTCCGCCACCACGCTTTCCATCGTGAATGACGGGGGGGCACCCACCATGGAGGCAGCCACGACCGGAACATATAGCGTTGGGCCTTTCCCCGTGGGCCAACCGGTGGTGGTGGAAGTACAAGGCACCAGTGAACTGTGTTCGATCAACTCACCCGTGCTTAACGAAGATTGCGGGGTGGGGATCAACGAGAATTTTGTCAATGGGATGCATGTCTTCCCGAATCCCGGGGATGGTGCTTTCCGGTTGGTATTGCCCGAGGGTTTTGGGGGGCAGGGCCGATTGGAGGTGCTGGATATCTCCGGACGTTCGGTGGCGGACCGCATGCTACAGGACCACAGTGGTCGAGGGGTCGACTGCAACCTGGAGCATCTGCCCGCTGGAAGATATACGCTGATCCTGTCCAGCGGAGGTGTGAGGGCTTATGCCCCCATCGCCATCCTGCGATAGGCAGTGAGCATCCCAGCAGGAGGGCCATTCCGAAAGGAGTGGCCCTTTCCTTTTTCACCCCTCCATGACACGATTTAGCCGGTAGGTCAAAGTTCCTGATCAACGCTTTTCGATACGGATCGTGCCCAACCAGGATGTGTCGATCACAGCATTGATCCGCCATTGCGCCGGCACTCCTATTCCGAACGTTGAACGCTAATGAGGCGGCATGAAAGAAACGGACGGTTCAAAGGTGTGAGAGTGCGAGAGGAGCGCCCCCCCTCTCACTCTCGCACCCTCGCACCCTCGCACTCTTTCCTCGCACTCTTGCGCCCTTTCCTCCCCTGCCAAGCGAATCCTGGCTGATGCTCCAAGACAATGATGCCTGATCAATAACAAGGGCCTCCTTCAATGGTGTGGCCCGAAATACCCCCGTCCGCTCCCATTCGCGGCGGATCCCGCTCATCCTGGAGGGGACTGCCTGTCGGAGTTCATTTGCGTTCTTGCTTCCGCGCAAGGAAGCTCAACATCGCACTCCTGATCACAGGAACCCGGCCTCACCGAAAATGGGCGTGGGACCCGCGGGTACAGGGATCACGTGAGGTGGACTGCTGAACCATCCTTTCCCGGCCCAACAAGGCTATTCGGCCATGCAGGCAACGCGGCACTGTGCACTTTCCTTGGCAGGGACATCCATGGCATGCCGGATGCTTGGCAGGCATCACCCCAATGCCGCAGAACCACAAGAACCACGGCCTGGATGCGGTGCCATCGGCACTTCCAGGGCGGTCGGTCACTGCTTCACAAAACGGGCAGAACCCAGCTGCTCACCGTTGGTACCGCTCAAGCGTACGGCATAGCTGCCAGCAGCCAACCTGCCTGCATCCACCTCCAGGAGGTTTCGGCCGTCCTCCAACTGAACATGCCGCTCCAGGAGCACCCGGCCCAACCCATCCAAAACGCGCAGCACACCCATGGTGCGGCCGCGAAGGTCCATGGCCAAGTGCAACTGTCCGTCCACCGGGTTGGGATAGGCCATCAGCTCGCCCACGGATCCAGACATCATCACGGCAACGGTGTTGCTCACTTCCGTGCTGCCATCAAGGTCAACCATCCGCAACCGGTAGAAATTCATGCCCATCAGCGGGTCCGTGTCAGTAAAGCCGTAGTTGATCGGACGCTGGCTGTTGCCGCTCGCGGCCACCTGCCCGATGGGAATGAAATCATGGGCATTGCCACTGCGCTCCACGATGAAGTGACGGCTATTCCGTTCGCTTGCCGTGGCCCAAGTGAGGTCCACCACCTTGTCCCGCGGTTCGCCTTGCAGGAAAAGAAGCTCCACCGGCAACAGGAGCGGATCACACCCGATGATGCTGTAATCCGTAGTTCCGGAGAGATCCTTGACCATGGTCCAATCCAGGGTGTAATTGATCCGGCCCGTGACATTCGCCGGCACGAAGGCGATCAAATAGCCATGTCCGGCCTGCACCGGCAGGGGTTCCAGCCAGCCCCAACCGCCGTGCCCTTCCTGCTGGACGAACATGCCCTGGGCCAAGCCTGTGGTGGCCTGTTTGCGGGCGCTGCTGCACCGGACAGGAGGTGATTGCGGCGGGCACAGGTCATAGCCATTGATGCTGTCCGGCGTCGTGCCCTGGTAGGGCAGCACGCCCAGGTCCCAGATCGCAAAATCAAGGTCGGCTTGGACCGTTGGCGTCGGGGAGACCTTGTAGGCCTCCAACAGGAACGCCACGGTACCGTCCTGGTTCGGATGGATCACCATCCATTGGATCCCCTTGGACTCACCGTCCAGGCACCCCAGGTTGGCGCCGGCCAGGTCATACATGCCCCCGTCATGGGGCCGGAACGTGTAGCCTTGGTAATCCGTTGCCGCCGGGCTGTACCCACTGATCGGCCAGGAGCGGTTGTCCATTTGGCCGGACAGATGGGTGCTCCCTCCCCCTCCTCCGGCACCGTTCACACAGATGGTCTGCATGCCGAAGCAATCGGTTCGCGGGCGAAGCCTGGGGCTGCATGCATCCGTGAGCGTGAAGTTGTCATTGGGGCCGGCAGTTGGGCCTGCCACGGCATATCCGCCATCATCATACCAGATGGTATCGGAGCTTCCCACCTGCCACAGGCCATGGAAAATATAGCCCGTGGTGCCGATACCGCCGCCTGCCGGCACGCTGTGGAAATTCACCGTGGCCCCGATGGGCAAGGCGATGAGGAAGCTCTGCGAGGGGTCGCCGCCGGTGGTGGTGTAGGTCACCGTGGGGCCGGGCGGAATGGTCACTTCCATGGCCAAGGTGCCGCTGGTGTTCTTGGCATACAGGTCGATCATGTACCAGCAGGTTCCCGCCGGGGGCACGGGGCTGGTGACGCAAAGGGTGAAGTTGCCTTCCCAGCTTCCGCTTCGGGCCCATACCCGGATGTAGTACACCTGCCCCGGGTACAGTGCACCCTGGATGATGCGGGCATTGGGTCCATCACCTTGCCGATCGTCGCAATCCACCAGGGTCAGGCGCATGTTGCAGCCTTCACCGGGGTCGCCCGCCATGGCGTTGGTGGTGTAAAGCGCAATGGCTGGTTGCGAAGCCGGGGCTGTGCCTGCCTGGGCATCGATCACCACCATGCCGCTGGGGGGCGCGATGAACTTGTACCAAACGGATTGTTGGCTGCCGCCGGTAAAGCCGCCGCACTGCGGTTCCGGTATGCCGGGGGCGGCACACATGTCATACGTGGTACCGCTCACGCTGCCTGTGCACGTGGCGCCAATGGTGAGCGCCGTGGCACCGCACGGCTGCGTATTCGCGGGGGGGGTATAGCCGGTATATGTTCCATTGCCTGCCATCCATTCAAAACGGAACTGGCCGAATCGTTTTTTCAGGGCCATGGACCCCGAAAGCGAATGGATCCGTACATACAGGAACTCGCCCGGGGGCAGGCACCTGATGTCGATGGGCAAACCGCTGGTGGATGGAATCACTTGATCGGTGGTGCCTCCCACCTGTCGGAACATCAGGGGGTCGGAGCAGTCGGGTGTCAGGTAGGCGCTCATACCCAAGCTGCCGCTGACCGGGCTGCCCGAGCCGATCTGATTGGCCGATGAGGTGGAATAGGAGAGTTTCAACCGCACATGGCCTGAAGCAGGTATCACCACCTTCACCCAAAGGTCGCCTCCCACATTATTGTCGTTGGCCAACAACAAACCAGGCTCTTCGCAGGCAAATACGTAGTTGTACAAATTCCCTGAAGAAGTAAACAACCCGACAGCGGCCACCGTCCGCGCGGAACAAGGGGTCTCATCCGCCCCGCGGTCCGGCATGGTGGAGGTGCGCTGGCCCATCACGCACAAGTTGAAATTGGCATTGGAGGCCGTGGTTCCCCGCGGCCATACGCGCACATAGAGCTTGCTGCCCGGCGTAATGCAGGTGGCCTCCACGGATGGATTCGTGACCTGGTCGTATGCCCCTCCAATGGCGCAGTCCAGCAGGCGCATCTGCCCTGTGGCGCTTACGGACTCATACACGGCCATGCCGGCAGAGGCGGTGCTCGGACTGCCCGTACCGTACAGGGTGAACCGGTATACCGCATCGGTGAAGGCCGGGTCCATGCGGAACCAGATGTCCTTGGGCCCCGCCGGGGTGACGATGCCCTGTGCGGTCTGGCATGGTGGGTAGGCCAGGTTGGCGCTTTGTGGCGTGGTGCCGGAAACACTGCCGAAGGAGAAGGGGCCGTTCAAGGAGGCGGCCGGGCAGGATGACGGCATTGCGGGGGTCAGCGAAGGCACCGGGACAAAGACATTGGAGGTCAGTGTGGTGGTGGCGTCCGATGGATCTTCGCTCCACTGCTGGCCGTAAAGCGGCCCCAGCAGGAAAGCTGCGGCAGCGAACAAGAGGGAGGTCCGGTAGCGTGCTGCCTCCGGTGCGCGTGATGACGTGAAGAACCGGTCGGCCTGATAAGGCCTAGTTGAGAGTAGCATGATGGAGCAGTGTTGGAGAGCACTGGTTGTGGTGGGGAGACACCACGCACAAGTGTACGGAAAGATCGGGACATTCCTTCGGTTTTATTGCCTTTTCGACCGATGCCCGGCCCAGGGCGATGGATGGGATCCCGGGTACCTCCGTCTTCGCGAGCGCCGCTTGGGCCGCGAAGCGATCTTTGATCCGCCATCACTGTGGTACGGGATCAAAGACTGCTTCGCGATCGTTGGGTGCACGATCGCTCGCAGTGACGGTAGGGCGATCGTTGGGTGCACGATCGCTCGCAGTGACGGTAGGGCGATCGCAGTGACGCAACCCCTCCGTCTTCGCGAGTGGCGCTTTGGCTGAAACAGCCTTGCGATTACGGTGGGAGCTTGCCCAATGAGGAAGTCCCCGCAACTTCGATGTAATTCGCGGGGAGATGCCTCGCCGATCAATGCACCACCATGTCCCGTGGTGAAACCGGCCACTGCAACGGCTTGTATTGCAGCAAGGCCCACAAGGCCAGGATGGTGGTATGCTGGCTTTCCCGGGCGGGGTCATGCGGAACCCAGTTCCAACTCCCGTTCAGGTTCTGCAACGCGATGATCTCCTTGATGTACTCCTGCGGCGGCACGTAGGCCGTATCGTTGTACTGGGCCATGGCCAAAGCCTCGATGGCCACGTCGTTCCACAAGGGCCGACCGGATTCCATGATGGCCCGGTTATGCTCCACCAGGCGCCGTTCCACGGCCGTATCCACCTCGGCGTGGAAGCAGTTGCGGGCCATGGCCAGAGCCCAGAGCGCATGGGTCACTTGGTACGGCTCATTCCATTCCAGATCCCGGATACGCTCCATAAGAAGCGACTGGTCCGGCAGTTCATCATACCACACGCCGGCAGCCGAGAGGTCGTTGGCGCCGTCCGCATCCAGGAAATCCATCCTGCATGTCATCGGCTCGGCCAGCCGTAGGAACTTATGAAATTGGCCGGTGGAATCGGCCCGGATCCCGGCCAGCACGGCCTCTGCCTTTAGCAACTTGGGCAGATTGAACCGGTCCCTCATGTAAGCATGCAGCAGCACGGCATCGGGATCAAGGGTCCTGCGTGGGGAGCTGAAGTATGACAATCCGCGGGCCACCGCCTTGTGCACCTGCATGATCAAGGAGTCCGGGGCTTGCGCTTGCACGCGACCGGAAAGCACGGTCGCTCCTGCGGAGAGCAGCAGGGCCATGCACCAATGGGGAACTTTCATGGAGAGTGGATTCTTGCTTGCAAGAATAGTGCTTCGTTCCTAGCCCTGTGGTTCCTGGGACCAGACTGGCTCCATGCCATACCGAGCGGAAGATCGACAAACTTGCTCCCCGGGATGTCGGGTAGACCTGGAGAACTGCTGGTGGCCGCTTCGCACCTGTTGAATGTGCAAGCGCCCGCACACACGCACCCCGCCCCAGCGGCGCTTGGGCCGCGAAGCGATCTTTGATCCGCCATCACTGTGGTACGGGATCAAAGACTGCTTCGCGATCGTTGGGTGCACGATCGCTCGCAGTGACGTCAAGGGGCGATCGCTAGGCGCACGATCGCTCGCAGTGACG
>JAHDVX010000042.1 GCA_023382455.1 Flavobacteriales bacterium | reverse complement strand
AGCACCGGCTCCAACAGCTGGCGTCGCAACGATCAGGGCAGCACCGCAAGCTGGCCGGGAAGCTCGGGAGGGTATTCACCCAGCTCTACGGCAGGAAGCTTCTCGGCCCGCTTCCATGGCGTGGAGGCACCGGACGGAAGCAATGGCGACCTGGACCTCTATGTGGACATGAGCGCGGCCACGGGCAACACCAAGCTGCGCTTTGATTACATCAACGGTGATGGATCGGATGCATTGGAGGTCTTCCTCTCCACCGATGGCGGTACATCCTTCTCCTCCTTGGGTGCCCCCTTGGCTCCAGCGACGGTATGGACCACCGTGGAGTATACGCTTTCCTCCACGTCTCCCACCACCGTGCTCCGGTTCAGGGCGCACAACCAGCTTTTCAACAACAACACCGATATCGGCCTGGACAATGTGCGCCTGCTCACCCTTTGCACCGGGGCACCCCCGGCTGCCACGGCCAGTGTGGCTGATGGAGTGATCTGCCCAGGGGGGACCGACGTGCTCACGGCCACGGGTATCAGCACCTATGGCGACATCAGCTTCAAGTGGGAACAAAGCAATGACGGCCTCACCGGATGGATGGACGTGACCGGTGGCAGCGGTGCAACCACAGCCACCTACACCACGGCGCCCCTTTATGTGGCACGCTATTACCGGTTGCTGCAGATCTGCACGGCCACCGGCCAGAGCACCCCGTCCAACGTGGTGGCCGTCACCATGGACCTGCCGACCTACGCCGTGTACGACGGGGTCTCCTTCGCCGAGGGCTTTGAGAGCTGGACCAATCGGTGCAGCACCACGGACGCACCCACGGCCAACTGGGGAAGTATCCCCTTCACCACGAGCAACAGCTGGCGCCGTAACGACCAAGGTGCCAGTGCCGCTTGGACCTCGGCCACCTCGGGCGGCTACTCGCCTGCCTTCTCCACGGGTGCCTACTCCGCACGCTTCCACAGTTACGGCACCACCACCGGCAGTACCGGCGCCCTGGACCTCTACATCGATATGAGCGCAGCTGCGGGAATGACGCGCTTGAGCTTCGATCACATCAATACCGCAGGGACGGACAAGCTGCAAGTGCTGGTCTCCACCGACGGTGGCCTCAACTTCAGCCAAGTGGGGAGCGACCTGGGTGTTTCCGCCACGTGGACCAACCACACCTTCGATTTCGCTTCCGCCTCGGCCACCACGGTGATCCGCCTGCTGGCCACCGGCCTGGCATTGAGCTCGGATATCGGCGTGGACAACCTCAACCTGGAGCCTGCACCTTCCTGCCTGGAACCGACCAACCTGGCCGTGGTGACCACCTCGCCCACCAGCATGGACCTGAGCTGGGGGGCCAGCCCGTCCAGCCCGGCCAATGGCTATTTATGGGAAGTGCGAACCGCCGGTGCGGCCGGTAGTGGCGCCACAGGTCTGGAGGCCACCGGTACCACGGTTAGCGGCGTGCTCACGGCCAGTGCCTCACCGCTCACCACGGATACCACCTATGCCATCCATGTGCGGGCGGTCTGCGGCGCAGGCGACAGCAGCCCTTGGGTCAGCATTCCCAGCTACTTCCTGGGTTACTGCGTCCCGGCACCCGGCTCCATCAACGGCACGGGCATCACCAACGTGGCCTTCGGAACCTTGAACAATCCTTCCGGCGATGAAACGGGCCACTTTGGGGACTACACCGCGCTCACTGGCGGTGACGTGCAGCAGACCCTGAACGCCAACGTGGCCATCACCTACGCCACCGGAGCCACCTACGGCACCAAGATCTGGGTGGATTGGAACGGGGATGCCGACTTTAGCGATGCCGGTGAATTGATGTACACCGGGCTCTCGGCAGCCACCAACCCCACCACACTGAACGCCTCCTTCAACGTGGGTACCCACGCCTTGGGCAGCTACCGTATGCGCATCGGCGGCACCAATACCGACAGCGGCCCCTCCTCGCCCTGCTACACGGGCACCCAGGGCACCTTCGAGGATTATACCCTGAACATCACCGCACCGCCGAGCTGCATCGCACCGACGGGATTGGCAGCTTCACCTGCTGATGTCAATGCTCTTTTGACCTGGGTGGCCAGCACAAGCACTCCTGACAGCTACCAGTGGGAAGTTCGGACGAGTGGAGCAGGTGGTAGCGGGGCTACGGGACTTGTCGTATCTGGAATCACCACAGGAGGAGCCACCAATGCAACCGCTGCACCGCTCACACCAACCACATCCTACCAGTTATATGTTCGCTCCATCTGCAGTGTGGGCGATTCAAGTGTGTGGTCCGGCCCGGTGGCATTTACCACCTTGTGCCAGATTGTGAGCAGCTACCCATATCTGCAAAGCTTTGGCTCAACGATGCCCTCCTGCTGGAGTGCCTCAGAAGGGACTTCCGGGGCGAGCTACCATTGGTCCCCTACGACGGCAGATGCCACACACGGTGCTGCTGGACCGCAGGCAGGCACGAATTTCATGTACCTCTATGTCTACTTGGCAAGCACCACCTACAATCCCTACAATCTGACCACGGGAGCGTTCAATTTGGGGGCATCCCCGAAGCTCCTTTCCTACTATTACTGGCTGGGTGCTGATGGCTATACGGACAGCCCGGTCCCATTGGCCGTGCAGATCAGCACCAACGGAGGCGTGACCTGGACCAATCTTTACCAGCACAATTCCTCCAACTCCACTTTCTCAGCATGGACGGAGAACACCATTGACCTGACCGCCTACGCGAATATGACGGTCATATTCCGGTTCCAGGGCAATTCCAACTACGGCAGCAATTTCTGCGACATGGGCATTGACGAGTTCCGTGTCTATGATGTGCCGGCCTGCTATCCGCCTGTGGCCACGACCACCATTCAAGAGGATTGCGGCAACAGCCAGTTCTATATCGGCGTAAACCTCACCAGCCTCGGTGATGCCAGCAGCGTGGCCATTGAAAGCGACTACGCGGGCAACCCCGGCGGCGTAACGGCGGCCACCGTGGTGGACAGCACCTACGTGCTTGGGCCCTTCGCCGACCTGAGCACCGTGAACATTGTGCTGGTGCATAGCGGCAACAGCACCTGCAACGACACGCTGGCCCCGGTCACCTACAACTGCGCCTTCCTGGGCCAGAACGCCCTGAGCTTCGACGGCGTGGACGACCGCGTGGACTTGGGCGACCCCGCCAGCTTGGACATCACCGGCACCCAGATCACCTTGGAGGCCTGGATCTATCCCACCGCGTGGCGGGCCAATTCCTGGCAGGGCAACATCGTGAACTCGGAAAGCAATGCCACGGCCGGCTACATGATCCGCTGCGGCAATAACGGGCAGTTGAGCTTCAATTTGGGGGACGGCAGCTCCTGGCACGAGGTTCTCTCCGCCACCAACGCCCTTACGCTCAACACCTGGCAGCATGTGGCCGGCACCTACGATGGCACCACCATGCGCCTGTTCTTGAACGGGGTGCAGGTCGGTTCGCAACCAGCCAGCTTCTCCATTGCATCCACCGGCACCTCCACGGTGATCGGTGACTGGAGCAACGGCACCGGGCGCAACTTCCCGGGCAAGATCGACGAGGTGCGCATCTGGAACATTGCCAAAGGAGCCTCCTCCATTCTAAACCGCATGGATACCGCCTATTGCGGCAACGAAGGCGGACTGGTGGGCTACTACCGCTTTGATCAAGGTACCGATGCCGGCAACAACACTGGCCTGGACACCCTGATCGATGCTTCCACCTACGGCAACCAGGGAACCTTGACAGGCTTTGCCCTCAACGGTGCCACATCCAACTGGGTGCAGGGCGTTACCGGCATGGGCGATTGCATCCCCGTAACCTGTGATGCCCCTGTAGGCTTGGCCGTTTCCAACATCACGGCGGACAACGTGTTGATCACGTGGACGGACACCACCGCCACCAATTATCAGTACGAAGTACGCACTTCCGGTGCGGTCGGCTCCGGGGCCGCGGGACTCACCGCCAGCGGCAATTCCCCGTCCGGAGCGCCCGGCATCACCATCAACGGCCTGGACGGCAACACCGCCTACCAAGTGTACGTCCGTTCGGATTGCGGCGTGGACGGCTTCAGCGTGTGGCAGGGACCCGTGTCCTTCACCACGCTCTGCGATCCGGCCACGGTACCCTATTATGAGAATTTTGACACTGCATTGGCCATTCCCGATTGTTGGGCCAACACGGGTACTGGAGAAAATTGGCTGGTGCAGGTCAGTGGGGGCTCCGGCCCGGGTTATGGCGTGGCCGGTGCGTTGGACCATACCTCCGGCACAGGCAATTTTACTTGGATCGACGGGTCCAGCAACATCACTGACAACAGCCTTGAAACGAAATGGGTTGATCTGACCGGGCTTTCATATCCCTATGTGAGCTTCTGGATGTTGAGCAACAACACCGACGATGCCGCCCAGAACCAGATCCAGTTGCAGGCATGGAATGGCACGGATTGGGATACCTTGTTGACCTTTGGGGGGAATGACCCGGATTGGGTCAAGCATGGGGTGTTGGTGCCCACCAGCATCCCGGAC
Organism: Flavobacteriales bacterium; assembly: GCA_023382455.1. Taxonomy (GTDB): domain Bacteria; phylum Bacteroidota; class Bacteroidia; order Flavobacteriales_F; family PHOS-HE28; genus PHOS-HE28. The sequence goes on along the minus strand of JAHDVX010000042.1, from coordinate 5,405 downwards.
ATTACGCACTTCCGCATCGTGGCCATACCTTCTTTGGCAGGGAGCCAGTACTACAACGACCTGCTCATCGATGACTTTGCGGTGGAGGAACTTACACTCTGCACCGGCATGCCCGCCCCTGGCGCCACCACCGGTCCGGCCACCTCGTGCAGCGGTTCCGAGTTCACGCTGGGGATCGCCAACGATCCCGGCTCGGTGATCGGCTTCACCTACCAGTGGCAGTCCTCTCCGGACAGCTTGTCCTGGACGGACATCGCCGGGGCCACGGCACTCAGCCTGGACACCAGCCTCACGGCCGACACATGGTACCGCTGCGTGGTCACTTGCACGGCCAGCGGCCTGGACACCACCAGCACGCCCCTGCACGTACTGCTGAACACCAATGCCTGCGAATGCGGCAACTATCCTGCGGTCTTTGCCAGCAGCACGGCCGATGAGGAGATCACGAGCGTGACCGTGGGCACCATGACCAACACCAGTGATTGCACCACTTTGGCCCCTGGGGCAGGTTCCATCCAGAACCGGTACAGCAACTACACCGGGTTTGTTGCCGCGCCTGACCTGCAGCAAGGCACCACCGTCGCTTTCAGCATTGATGGCGGCACTTGCGGCGGCAATTACAGCAACGTCATCCAGGTGGCCATTGACTACAACCACGATGGTGACTTTGCCGATGCCGGAGAATTGGTCTACAGCCAAGCTGCGGCGACCACTGGTGCACATACAGAAGCCGGGGACTTCACTGTACCGTTCTCCGCAACTCCGGGCATCACCCGCATGCGCGTGGTGCAGGTGGAAACTTCCACGACTACGACGAACTGGGCACAGACCGGCTATTCCTGGGGAGAAACCGAGGACTACTGCGTGAACATCACCCCGGGTAATGGTTGCACCGGCCAGCCCAACCCCGGCAACACTGTGGCCAGCGCCTCCATCGTCTGCCTGAATTCCACGGTGGACCTGAGCCTGCAGAACAGCACCCCCGGAGGGGGCGTAACCTACGCGTGGGAGCAAAGCACGGATGGTGGTGCCACCTGGGTTGCCTTTGGCACCAATGCTGAAACGCAAAGCCCCGTGGTGACCGATACCACCCTGTACCGCTGTACGGTTACCTGTACCGCTACGGGCCTGGATTCCACCAGCGTCCCTGTTTCGGTAAATGTGAACACCAATGCCTGCGAATGCGGCGGCTACCCGGCGGTCTTTGCCAGCAGCACGGGCGATGAGGATATCATGAGCGTGACCGTGGGCACCATGACCAACACCAGTGATTGCACCACCTTGGCCCCTGGGGCAGGTTCCATCCAGAACCGGTACAGCAACTACACCGGGTTTGTTGCCGCGCCTGACCTCACCCAAGGGGACACCATCACCTTCAGCATTGATGGCGGCACTTGCGGCGGCAATTACAGCAACGTCATTCAGTTGGCCATTGACTTCAACCATGACGGCGACTTTGCCGACGCGGGCGAGCTGGTGTACAGCGATGCGGCCTCGGTGCAAGGGGCACATACCGCTTCCGGGAGTTTCGTGGTGCCCTTCTCGGCCACCCAAGGCATCACCCGCATGCGCGTGGTGCAGGTGGAAACTTCCACCACTACGACGAACTGGGCACAGACCGGCTATTCCTGGGGCGAAACCGAGGACTACTGCGTGAACATCGTGGCGGGTACGCCTTGCACGGGCCAGCCTGATCCCGGCAACACCATTGCCAGTGCTTCCTTGGTTTGCGACAGCTCCACGGTGGACCTGAGCCTGCAGAACATCATCCTGGGTGGAGGGGTTACCTACACCTGGGAGCGCAGCACCGACGGCGGCACCACATGGACGGCCTTCGGCAGCAATGGACCTTCCGTGAGCGATGTGGTGACCCAGGATGTCCTCTACCATTGCGTGGTGGCCTGCACCGTGAGCGGCCAGGATTCCACCAGTGCCCTGGTATCCGTAACGGTGAACACCAACCCCTGCGAATGCGGCAGCTACCCGGTGGCGTATGCCGCGTACAGCGGTGACGAGGACATCCTGAACGTGACGGTGGGCACGCTGAACAACACCAGCGATTGCACCACCCCCGCCCCAGGCCCAGGATCCATCCTGAACCGGTACGGCAACTACACCGGTGCAGTCGCAGCTCCGGACCTGCCCCAGTCCGCCCCGACGAGCTTCAGCATACAAGGTGGAACTTGTGGAGGCGATTACGGGAACGGCATCCAGGTCGCCATCGACTTCAACCAGGACGGTGACTTTGCCGATGCCGGCGAACTGGTGTACAACCAGCCTGCGGCGACCACTGGCCCGCACACGGTAACCGGTTCCTTCATCGTGCCCGCAACGGCCACCTTGGGCATCACCCGCATGCGCGTGGTGGTGGTGGAAACCACCTTCCCCACAAGCACCAACTACGCACAGACCGGATATTCTTGGGGTGAAACGGAGGATTACTGCGTGAACATCACCTTGCCCCCGCCATGCGTGCCGCCTACCGCGTTGGCCTTCAGCAACGTGACCGCCACCAGCGCCGACTTGGGCTGGACTGCGGCCACACCCCCACCAGCCAACGGTTACCAATGGGAAGTGCGCACCAGCGGTGCCGCCGGCAGCGGTGCCACGGGCCTGGTGGACAGCGGCAATGCCACCGGTACCACGGCCACCACCAGCCTGTTGAGCCCCTTGACCACGTACAGCTTGTATGTGCGCAGCGATTGCGGCGGCACCTTCAGCTCCTGGAACGGCCCCGTTGCAGTGACCACTCCGTGCCTTGTGGACGCAGTCCCCTTCTACGAGGGCTTCGAGGGCTACGCTGACCAAACCGCCGTGGCCGGCTGCTGGACACAGGCCGCCGTGAGCGGCACCAATAACTGGACCGCCAACAGCACCTTGACCAGCTACAACCGCAGCCCGAGGACCGGCAGCTTCAACACCTACCTCAGGTATGGCAACACGCGTTGGTTGTTCCGTGCAGTGGCCCTTACCGGCGGCACCACATACCGGTTCTCGGCCTATGCCCGCCAGGATGGTGCAACAAGCGCCAACGCCAGCCTGACACTGGCCTACGGCACCTCGGCCTCGGCCGCCGCCATGACCAACGTGGTGGCCACCCAAGGCTTGGTCAACGGCAACTACCAGCTGGTGCAAGGTGACTTCACACCGGCCACCACGGGCACCTACTACATCGGCATCAAAGGCACCATCAACTCCTCACCTTGGTACATCTCGCTGGATGACATTTCCCTGGAGGAAGTGTCCACCTGCGCGGGAACGCCTGATCCAGGTAGCACCACCGGCCCGTCCCTGGCCTGTTCGGCGTCCAACTTCACTTTGGGCATCAGCAACGATCCCGGGGCCACCTTGGGCTACACGTACCAATGGCAAACCTCACCGGATGGTATCACTTGGACGAACGCGGCGAGCGCCACGGCGATGACCTTCACCACCAGCCTCACGGCCGATACATGGTACCAGTGCGTGGTAACCTGCACCAATAGCGGTCAGATCAGCACCAGCACACCGTTGCATGTCCTGCTGAATGCCGATGCCTGCGCCTGTGGTAACTACCCGGCGATATTTGCCAGCAGCACGGTCGATGAGGACATCACGAACGTTACCGTGGGCACGTTGAACAACTCCAGCACCTGTTCCACGGTGGCACCTGGCCCTGGTTCCATCCAGAACCGGTACAGCAACTATGCGGGTACCCTCCCCGCGCCCATGCTCCAACAAGGTGCGCCGGTATCGTTCAGCATCACGGGCGGCACCTGCGGTGGTAGTTACAACAATATCATCCAAGTGTACATCGACTACAACAAGGACGGTGATTTCTTGGATGCGGGCGAACAGGTGTACAACCAGCCTTCCGCCATATCCGGGGCCCACACGGTGTCCGGTAGCTTTACGGTACCCCTGACCGCCACTTTGGGCACTACCCGCATGCGCGTGGTGCAGGTGGAAACGTCCACCACCACCACAAACTGGGCACAAACGGCCTACTCATGGGGCGAAACGGAGGACTACTGCGTGGAGATCGGGCTGCCACCGAGCTGCCTGCCGCCCACGGCGCCCACCTTGGCCAGCGTAGGCACCTCCACCGCCAGCTTCTCTTGGACGGCAAGCGGCTCCAGCCCCTCCAACTACCAATGGGAAGTGCGCAGCAGCGGTGCGGGTGGCAGCGGGGCCACGGGTCTGGTGGCCAGTGGCACCACCAGCGGCACCACGGCCAATGCAACCGGCCTGACCTCCAGCACGGCATACAGCTTCTACGTGCGTGCCAACTGCGGCGGCGGTGACCTGAGCTTCTGGGCCGGACCGTTGAACTTCACCACGGGCGCGGCCTGCGGCGATCCGTTCACCGATACGGGCGGAGCATCTGCCGCCTATGGCAATAACGAAAACTGGGTGAAGACCATTTGCCGCACCACCCCGGGTGACCAGGTGCGTGTGGTGTTCAGCACCTTCAGCACCGAGGCGAGTTATGACAAGCTCTTCATCTTCAACGGACCGAGCACGGCTGCCCCGATGTTCGCCAGTTCCAATGGTGCCGGTTATGGCAACACCACCTATGGAGCAGGCGGATGGTGGGGTGACATGACGGCGAACCTGCCAGGTCCCTTCCAGTCGAACAACGCCAGCGGCTGCCTCACCTTCGCTTTCGTGAGCGATGTTAGTGGCACGGCGGCAGGCTGGACCGCCACCACCAGCTGCGTGCAGGCGAACAATACCTGCTCCAACGCTTTGCCGGTGCTTTGCGGCGGCAATTACTTGGGCAACACGTCGGGCGTGGCCAACAACCTCCCGGCCGGCGCCTGTGCCTTCAACGGCGCACCCAGCACGGGTGGACAGAACTGGTGGAGCTTCACGGCCACCTCCAGCCAAGCGGTCACCTTCAGCACCTGCGGCAGTGCCGACTTCGACACCCGGATCTCGGTGTTCTCCGGCGCGAATTGCAGCGCACTGGCCTGTGTGGCCATGGGCGATGACGCACCCGGATGCGCCGGTGGCGGCAGCTCGGTGACCGTGAACACGGTGACCGGCACCACCTACTGGATCGCCGTGCACGGTGCCGGGGCGGCGGAAGGCTCCTACACGCTGCATGTAAGTTGCACCGGGGCCTGCACCCCGCCCGCCAACGATGCCTGCGCCGGTGCCATTGCCTTGCCCAACAACCTGGCCGACGGCTCGAACACGGCCGCGACCTACACCAACGCCTGCGCCGCAGTGGACGCCCCCACCAGCTGCTCGGGCGCCATGCCGGTGAGCGGTGTGTGGTTCAGCTTCAACAGCGGCAACTACACACGCGCGCTGATCACCCTGCTGGACAACGGTGACGACAGCCAGTACAGCGCCACCAACGTGGACTTCGCCCTGTTTGCGGGAAGCTGCGACGGCATGGGTGCCTCCGGCGCCACGGC
>JAHDVX010000041.1 GCA_023382455.1 Flavobacteriales bacterium | reverse complement strand
ATGAGAACATACCGGGCCAGCCTGATTGGCTCTACCGGGGCTACACCGGCCACGAGCATGTGGAGTCCTTTGCGCTGATAAACATGAACGGGCGCATGTATGACCCGCTGAACGGGCGCATGCTGGGCGCGGACAACTACGTTCAGGACTTCTTGGGTTCACAAGGGTTTAACCGGTACAGTTATGCGGGGAACAATCCGTTGAAGTATACCGATCCGAGTGGGGAACTTGTCTGCTTCGTGCCCATGATCATAGGGGCGGTCATCGGAATTGCCGTGGGTGGAGCATCACATGCCAGAACGCTCGATTTCACGACATGGTCGGGTGACAGTTGGAAAGCTGCTGCAATCGGGGGTATCATAGGGGCGGGATTAGGGTTCGCGGCCTCATATGGTCTCGCTGCGAGTGGTGCCAACATTACAGGAATCTCCGCATCAGGGTTCACACATGCTGCCGGGCTCTCAGGCGCCCATACAATGGGTTGGAACATCACATCCAACGCGTTAATCACCGCGAACTTGAATTTGACTTCCGCATCCCTACAGGGTCGGGGATTGGATGGTGTCTTCCAAAGCGGGATAATCGGTTTGGCCTCTGGAGCCCTTGGTGGCCTAGCTGGTCATTTGTCGAACTCGTCCCAAATTTTCTCGATGTCGACGAATTCCGTGCGAATTCAAAATTACGTTACCTCTGGGCTAAACGGTTTCGGCGACCGGATGTCTTTGGCCTATGCCCGGGGAGATCGCCATTCAGATCTTTGGAGGAATGCGCTGAAAGGCATGGGGGAAGGCCTGTTGTCCGCCAACCTCGTGAACAACAATTTCATATTCGATGGTGCCGGCTTGATTGAAACTGGATCCACAGCAAATACCCTGACCACCGGAGGACAATACCTTAGCTCCGCCCTTACTCAAGCGGTAACATCCGTACCGGGTGCCGGATACACCCTGTATTCATATTATTCTATCCTTGGAATGGGTAAGGTGCTGGGGAACAAGAATGCGCTTGGAGGTGTCGGGCTTGGGATGACGGCTGTTCTCCATGTAGGCCCTATAAGTATTCTAAATTGGTGGATGGGGGATGATTATCCGGCCGTAATCCATCCGCGTGCTTTGTGGGAATATTGACGATATATAATAATGAAGTGGAACAAACTAATTTACCGCGATAGGTCTTGGATGACTATAGGCTGCATTTTTATACAGTCGGTTGTTCTGGTCATTTTTTGGGGCTTCACCATGCGAACTGCCAACGCCCAGAGTTCGTCACTTGCGGCATGGGATACCTTGGACCGATATGACCTCCATCACCATAAGACCGGCTATTGGAGAATCTATTTTGACTGTTGGTTGAACTCGGTGAGAACGGTCGATCACGCTTGCTTCTTCGCATACCAGCTCTATGAGGATGGCTTCCCAATATTCCCGGTCATGCATTCACATGGAAGGGCGACTTCGCTAGAGGTGGATGGACGAACGTCAGTTAATGGGGAAGTGGTGATGCTGGACGGCACCTACCGATTGTTTACCAAGAAGGAAAGAAAATTGACCGAATGCGTATTTAGCAATGGAATATTGAGAAGGTTGGTGACGTATCATAAGAACGGTCAATCAATTGAGGGAGTCGATTTCACAAGACCGTACAAGGAAGAGCCCAACACCGCATATTTCTTTATCAAGAGAAAGGATGGCGGAATCGTATTGGAGGGGCATTGGCGGAAGGTCAACGGTCTTTGGGACGGCTATAAAGATGACTGACCTCACTCTCCTCGCACCCATTCGGGTGTCAGTGCAAGGCAAGCCCAAGATTATGGACCGGCTGACCGGTGCCATGGTGAACGAGGTGGACGCCTCGGGCACCGCAACCGCCCTGGTGGCCGACCTCACGTACTTGTACGACGGGGACGTGGGCAGCAGCACGGCGGGCGACCTGATCCAGCGCACCGACATCGGCAAGTTCAACTATTCCACGGGCCACGCGCCCACCCACGCTTTCGGCGACACCCCGGGCGCCACGGCACCCGCGGCGATCAACCAGGGCACCCAGGCCATCAGCTATACTTCATTTCTCAAGGCGGCCACCATCAGCGAAGAGATCGGCAGCGATGCCTTCCTGCTCACCTACACCTACGGCACGGACCACCAGCGTGCGAAAAGCGAGCTGAAGAAGAACGGGAACAGCGTGGAAACGCGGATCTACTGCGGGGCCTATGAAGAGAAGCGCCTGGTCGGCACCACCAACAAGGTCCATTACGTGACCGGCCCCAGCGGCCTGTGCGCCATGATCGTGCAGGCCGATGGCGTGGAGACCATCTACTACGTCTACAAGGACCACTTGGGCAGCATCGTTACGCTCACCACGGAGCAGGGCGGCGTGGCCACCATCGCAGCCCAACAAAACTTCGACCCGTGGGGACGCAGGCGGAACCCCACGGACTGGACTTATGAGAACATACCGGGCCAGCCTGATTGGCTCTACCGGGGCTACACCGGCCACGAACACGTGGAACCCTTCGCGCTGGTGAACATGAACGGCCGCATGTACGACCCGCTCAACGGGCGTATGCTCAGCGCGGACAATTACGTGCAGGAATTCTTGGGCACACAGGGCTTTAACCGGTACAGCTATGCGGGGAACAACCCATTGAAGTATACGGATCCGAGTGGGGAAAATCCGTTGCTTATCGTGCTGGCAACTGCATTCATTGGTGGATACGTAGGTGGTGCCATTGCCGCTGGCCAAGGTGGATTATCGGGTGCTGACTGGAACCCATTTGGTGGGAGAGATGGCCATTGGTCGGGCGAATGGTGGAAGGGAGCAATTACAGGAGCGCTGGTTGGAGCTACTCTTGGTTATGGTGCGGTATCCGTATTTGGGGGGGCTGCTACACAAGCTGCACTAGCAACTAAGCTTGGCACTGCTCTTGGACTTTCAGCAAAGAAGGTCGCCATTTCATCGATAAGTAATTTGATAACGACTGTCGCATCAAATAAGAACCGTGGGTGGAATGTGTGGAGTTCATTAGTTGCAGCAGCGGCAACTCCGTTTATTTCAGACCTAAGTTTCATTACGGGCAATAATGAACTATCGGCCTCAGCTTTCACTGAAATGACAGCGAATGCTGCTTATGGGTTTGTCGATAGGTACACTGCACCGACTATAACGACGATACCACAATGGAGTAGGATCGGTTACAGCTTGATTGGTGCAATTGAGGGAGCTGGCAGCCTAATTATCTATGGAGGTCTCCTGTCTGAGGCCGGTGTGGATTTGAAATCTGCATCACTTTTATTTCACGGTACCACATCCCTTCCAGGGTTGAACGAAAGTCTGTTAAGAGGTGCGATAAGCCCATTGACCCTATTTGGCACAATACCTTTTGATCGCTGGTATATATCGCAAACAAATAGATATGAGCGACCATGGGATATAGACAAGGTACTTCAGTGGATGTTAACTAAATAATTGAAAATCATCATGAATAAAATCATAATAGTATTCGTGTTGTGTGTTCTATTTACTAGCTGTTCATATATAGTGAATGGACGAATACACCATGTGCATATAAGAGATACAACTGGAGTTTCCACTGCGATACGTGTAGTAAATAGAAGTGGAGTGTGTGTATACACTGGATCAGTTCCTGTGTATTTGGATTTATCAAAAAAAAGTGGTTATATGAGAAGGGAAAAGTATGGCATACTATTCATGAATTATAATGAGGAGGTAGTGGCGGAAGACTCGATACGCTTCGTTAGGTCAAAATCCTATTGGGCAAACCTCTTTTTTTGTAACTATCCCGGATTAGAAGCCATCTCAAAAATAGCCGAGGTGTCCAGAGTCATGAACAACGGGCGTTTAGCAAAGGAAGAAGGGAGGGTCTTGATCCCTTCACCGTTCGTGGCCTCTTTCGATGTCCAAAACGATGGACTGCACGGACGCCCAGTGGGTAGCGGTCAAGGACCTGCTCTCACCTATTCAGGAGAGGACCGAGACACGTGGCAGGAAGCCACTGGACGCTCGGGCTGTGTTCAACGGGGTATTGTGGATCTGCCGGACGGGAGCCAGATGGCAGGATCTTCCACCGCGGTATCCTCCCGTATCAGTCGTGCCATCGGTATTTCCAACGCTGGTGTCAGGAGGGCGTATGGGACAAGGTGCTGTGGGTCTTGGCGCAGGACCTCAAACGACGAGGGAAGATCGACATCACCGAATGCTTCATCGATGGCACCTTCTCCAGTGCCAAAAAAGGGGGCTCCATATCGGCCCGACTAAGCGAGGTAAAGGCACCAAGATCATGGTCGTCACAGACGCTGCTGGTCTTCCTATCGCCGTACGGACCTTCGGAGCCAGCACCCACGAAGTGAAGCTGGTGACCCAAACGCTGGCCGCGCGTTTCATGGAGGAATTGCCCGAAGTGCTCATTGGCGACAAGGCCTACGATAGCGATGAGCTCGATCGCAAGCTCAAGCGCAGGAAGGTCCGCATGATCGCTCCGAACCGTGCAGGGCGTTCCAAGTCCCAGGATGGAAGGGCGCTTCGCAGGTACAAGCGCAGATGGAAGGTGGAGCGATGCTTCGCCTGGCTCAATAACTTCAGGCGCACGGTAGTGCGGTACGAGTATCACAGCATCAACTTCCTCGGCTTCGTCCAGCTCGCTTGTGCCATGATCCTCATGCGCAAACTATTTTGAGATGGCTTCTATTAGTTGTAGACCCATGCACCGGTGCCATGTGGATTTCACGGGATACCTTATGTGAGCCAAAATTTAGCCGGCCATAGTATCGGCGTGTGCGCTCCGCTGGCGCAAGTGTTCGGCGCGTGGAGGAAGGAGCGGGGCGGGGCGGTCACTTGTGCCTCACCGGTCCTCCGCTTGCGCAAGTCTTCCGCACGGACGGCCTTGCCCGTTGGTCGGCAGCGACTTGCGACCTTCGGTAGTTTCGACACAGATCAAGCACTAAGGCATGCTCACTACTTTCGGTGGAGTGAAGTCTGAAGACTTCACCGGCATGCATGGATGGAAATCACGAATGGTGCCCACAAGTCTCACCGGCCAAGACAGAGTTCGCAGAACTTCGTGGTGCCGGAAACACTTGTGGGAGCGATGAGCCTGGTGCAACGGCCACGCCGTGCGGGCTAATACCCTTCACAGTGGGCGGGCCATGCCGTTATTGAAGAAAACATGACCGATCAATGCTCCACCACGAAAGAACGCACAATCATTTCCTGGCCGTGGGCTAAGCAAATGTTGTAAAGCCCTGCAGCGAGGTCGTTGGTGGGGATGTCCAAGCGGCTGCCTTGCATATTACCGTGGAGTATACTACGGCCTTTGGCATCGTAGACATCATAGCTGGCATGGTCCACGGCCTCCGAAAGTGTGATGGTGATGCCATCCGAGCTTGGGTTTGGGAACAGATCAAGCTCAATGAGTTCCAGCACCCGTTCATCCACTTTCTGGTCAACTGGTTCCAACAGCATATTTCCGGTAAGTTCCCCCGTATTCTGAACGGCCATGCCACTCCAACAATACCAGTACCGAGCGGATCGGTTACCTGCGGCATCATAGGCATACCGAATGCTACAACCTGAATTGGGCAGTGTCCACTGGGCAAGAGCGGCCGTGGAAAGCGTGAGCAGAAAAACAGGGCCAATGGAACGGATAGAGAGATGCATGGTCGGGTATGATTTGAACATCAACAAATCTAATACTGATCCGGTGATGAAGATCCGTGCTCAAGCGGCATAGCGCACATCCGGGTGTTGGAAGTAGCTCAGGATGCGTTCGGGTCGCCGTTGGACGCTGCGGTAGTGGGCGAGGATGGCCTTGACCATTTGCTCTTCGGTGCTGGCAGGCGGCTTCTGGCCGATGGTCCTTTTCACCCGGATTATGCAGTAGGGTTCGTTGCGAGGGTCGAAAGCGCAATGGCGGCAAGGCTTTCGGTGAGGAGGAATAGCCCATGCTATTGGGACGAAAGGAAAGCCAGTGAAATGCTTACAGCTTGTGCCGGGCACCGACCCGGTACAGCGATTTCGGGCCGGAGTAGAAATCCTACTGCATATTCCGGGTTTCAGGTCAGCGTTGGCCACCTCTACAGGGTTCAGCTCCGGGGAGTAGCTGGGCAAGAAGAAGAGTTCCAGGCGGTCCCTGTGCTTATGCAGCCAAGGACCCAAGTCCTTTTGTCACTGCTCAGTCGTTGTGTCTCCTGCTGCTGCTCATCTGTCACCAACTGGCCGCTGTCTTCGGGACGCCCGGTGCGTCGCGTCTCCAGTGCCTTCCAGCCTTTCTTCTTGTACAGTTGCCAGGCCCGGTTGGCCGCATGACGGCTCATGCCGCATTGCGCTGCAGAATCCTTCAGCCCTAGGCCGTTCAACCGACAACGCACAACCTGTCTGCGACGCTCAATCAGCGCATCATCGCTCAAGCCCCTTGAATCCGTTCTGTCCATGCACTCCACGATCCACAGATCGTGCCGATCGTCAGCTTCTTTGATGCCGCCTCAGTAAGAACTTCGCAATGTTGGGCCACCTAAACCCGAAGCTGACCGGGGCGACTTAACCATTCTTGCGATATCCCGCGCATTACCTGAGCGTAAAAGAGGCCCGGTAGCGACTGCGAAGAGATCCCAAACGAACTCTTGGCCGTTTCTTTGTATCCGACATGGCGACAAAGACCAAGACGGCCCAACCGGCACCGACCGGGGAGGCTGCAACCGTGGAAACGGCTCAAAAGCTTGGCCTGCTGGCCGAGGAGTACAACAAGATCATAGAGGTGCTGGGCCGCAAGCCCAACTTCACCGAGGTGTGCATCTACAGCGCGATGTGGAGCGAGCACTGCTCCTACAAGAATTCCATTGCCTTGCTGAAGACGCTGCCCCGCAAGGGCCCGCGCATCCTGGCCGAGGCGGGCCAGGAGAATGCCGGCCTTATCGACATCGGCGACGGCTGGGCCTGCGCCTTCAAGATCGAGAGCCACAACCACCCCAGCGCCATCGAGCCCTACCAGGGTGCGGCCACCGGCGTGGGCGGCATCAACCGCGACATCTTCACCATGGGCGCCCGCCCCATCGCCCAGCTCAACTCGCTGCGCTTCGGCGACATCGCCACCACTGCCAGCAGCCGCTGGCACATGCGTGGCGTGGTCAAGGGCATCGGTGACTACGGCAATGCCTTCGGCGTGCCCGTGCTCGGCGGGGAGGTCAACTTCGATCCCTGCTACACCACCAATCCGCTGGTGAATGCCATGAGCGTGGGCGTCGTGCGCACCGACAAGGTGATCAGCGCCACCTCCCATGGGGCCGGCAATACCGTGTACATCGTGGGCAGTGCCACCGGCAAGGACGGTATCCACGGTGCCTCCTTCGCCAGCAAGGACATCACCGGAACCAGCATGGACGACCTTCCCGCTGTGCAGGTGGGCGATCCCTTCATGGAAAAGCTCCTGTTGGAGGCTTCCCTGGAACTCGCGGAAACCGATGCCATCATCGGCATGCAGGACATGGGCGCGGCCGGTATCTCGTGCAGCACCAGCGAGATGAGCGCCAAGGGAGGCAGCGGCATGGACATCAATCTGGACCGCGTGCCCTTGCGCCAGGCCGACATGCAGCCGTGGGAGATCCTCCTCAGCGAAAGCCAGGAGCGCATGCTCGTGGTGGTGAAAAAGGGACGCGAGAAGGAGGTGAAGGCCATCTTCGACAAGTGGGACCTGCACTGCGAGGAGATCGGCACCGTGACCGATGGTGGGCAGCTCCGTTTCCATTGGCACGGCGAACTGGTGGCCGAGCTGCCGGCCGAGAGCCTGGTGCTGGGCGGCGGCGCACCCGTGTACCACCGCGAGCGAAAGGAGCCCGCCTCCTTTGCCGAGAACCGGAAGTTCAATACCGACATGGTGCCCGTGCCGGAAGACCTGGAGCAAGTGGCCTACGAGCTGCTGGCCAGCCCCAACATCGCCAGCAAGCGCTGGGTGAGCGAGCAGTACGACACCATGGTGCGCACGCTGAACATGAGCACCAACGCCCCCAGCGATGCGGGCCTGGTACTGCTGAAGGAGACCGGCGGCAAGAAGGCTTTGGCCGTCACCGTGGACTGCAACGCGCGTTATGTGAACGCCGACCCGTACGTGGGCACCATGATCGCCGTGAGCGAAGCGGCCCGGAACATCGTATGCAGCGGCGGGCAGCCGGCCGGGGTCACCAATTGCCTCAACTTCGGGAACCCTTACGATTCCGAGGTGTACTGGCAGTTCGAGCAGGCCATCAAGGGCATGTCCGAGGCCTGCACCGAGTTCAAGACCCCGGTCACCGGCGGCAATGTCAGCTTCTACAACCAGTCGGTGATCGATGGCCACGAGGTGGCCGTGTTCCCCACGCCCACCATCGGCATGGTCGGCGTGGTGGATGATGTGGAGAAGCGCATGACCCTTGCCTTCCAGAACAAGGGTGAGCTCATCTTCCTCATCGGCAAGGTCACCGATGACATCGCCAGCAGCGAGTACCTGGGCCGTTACCACAACGTGCGCAATTCACCCGCGCCATACTTCAACCTGCAGGAGGAGCACCTGGTGCACGTGGTGATCGCCCACTTGATCAAGCGCGGCCTCATCAAGTCCGCACATGACGTGAGCGACGGCGGCCTCTGGACCACCTTGGTGGAAATGGGCATGCCGAACAGCCTCGGCTTCGACATCGTCACCGATGGCGAGGTGCGGCCGGATGCCTTCCTCTTCGGCGAGGGGCAGGGCAGGGTGGTGGTCTCCATCACCGAGGACCAGGAAGATGGGTTCCTCGACCTGCTCCGCATCAGCAAGGTGCCGTTCATCCTGCTGGGGCATGTCACCAAGGGCAAGATCCGGGTGGACGATTCATCCTTCGGAACCATCGAGGAGGCCAGGGAGGTCTATGAGGGGGCCATTCCGGCCATCATGGACGAGCATTGAGCCGGGCCGCGTACATCGCGTTCCAGGCTGGGAGAACGGACGGTACCGATGGTGCTGCATCCGTTCAGGTATGGCCTTCGCAATAGGCGCAGGCCGTAGTGCAGTACCGGGAACCGGGTTATGGGGATGTGCAGCGGCACCAAGTCAAGCACCCACAGGACCAAGCGCACGATGGGTCCAGCGGTCCATGGCCATCAGGATCCCCAAGGCGACGATCGCGGCCAGCCACCACGGTGAGGCCAACAAGGCCACGCCTTCGTTCAGGTAGGAAAGCAGGGCGGTCACGGTGGGAGAGGAGGGGACGTGGTCGGGCGAGGGCCAAGCCCAGGCCACTGCCACCAAGGCCGCCAGACACGTTGCAATTGCCCACCACACGGGTTTGCTGATCAATGGGGCGGCCGGCTGTACGGGGTTTGACAACGCGGCCAGCCGGGCCATCACCATCCCTTCCAGGTCGGCCGGTGCCTGGTGACGCCCCACATCCTGGAAAAGCTTCCGGATCGGGTCCTCCTGGTTCAGTTGCCCGTCGTCAGGTCCCATGCTTCCTCCTTCAGTTGCAGTTGAAGCACTTCCTGCAGCCGTTTGCGGCTGCGATGGAGCTTCACCTTCACATTCGACGCCCCGATCCCTGTGATGGTTACGATCTCCTGTACGCTCAGTTCCTCCAGGTAGAACATCGTGACCACCGCCGCGTCCTCGGGGGATAGATGGCGCAATGCCCGCTCCAGGGCCGCCACACGGTCCGCGGTGGGCTCTGCGGGCGTGGTCCCGGGTTCCCGGCCGACCACGGAAAGCTCTTCCAATGATCTGCTATCGGGCTTGCGGCGGCGAAGGGCCGTGATCGCCGTCCGGTAGGCAATGCTGTACAGCCAGGTGGAGAATTTCGAGGTCCCGTGGTACTCGCCCAGTCGCTGGTACGCCTTCACGAAAACGTCCTGCGTGGCCTCCTCCGCATCCTGCTCATGCCGCAACACGCGCCAGGTCACCGTATGCACCATATGCTTGTAACGGTGCACGAGCGCCCCGAACGCGCGTTGGTCGCCGTTCAGTACCAAGGCTATGGTGGCTTGCTCGTCCACGGTGCTTGCGCCATGGGACGCTCGTGTCCCGCCCGGCGGTTACACGAAGATGATGCGGCCGATCAGGGCTTCACGGAGGATTGGTATGAATGGCTTGCGTTCGGTAACCATTGGCCTCGGCGCTTGGATGGGCGGTTGTAACCAACGCGATATCGGCCGTCGTCCTATGGCCAAACCTTCATCCCAATGGACGCCTCAGCATCGGAGATCCTCGTGCCCCTCATCGTCTTCTCGGCCACCTTCGGCATGTTCTACGTTGGGATCACCGCACGTCACCGCGAGCGCATGGCCATGATCGAAAAAGGCCTCGCCTCGGCCGAGCCCGGCGCGGAACCCGGTCTGTACAAGTCCCTGAAATATGGCATGCTCGCCATCGGCTTCGGCGTCGGGCTGTTGCTGGGCTACCTCTTCCAGACCTATGCCATGGTGAACGCGGATGACAACCCGTTGCCCTACTTCGTCATGGTTACCATCTGTTCCGGCATCGCCCTGGTCAGCCACCATTTCATCGTCCGGAACCGCCTGCGCAAGTAGGAAACTTCGGCGGGCACAGCGGCCACGGACAAGCCCGCCTACCTTCGCCCGCGATGGCTGGCCGCCTCCGCCGATCGCTCATCCGCATGGCCCATGCATCCTGCTGGGCCTTGCTCATTTGCGTGCTTTGGGTGCTGCTCCTTCGCCTGGTGCCCCCGCCGGTGACGTGGGCCATGGCCGAGCAGGTGCGGGAGCAAGGCGAAGTGGAACGGACCTGGAAACCCCTTTCCGCCATCTCGCGCCACATGCCCTTGGCCGTCATCGCCGCAGAGGACCAGCTCTTTTTCGCGCACAACGGCTTCGATATCGAGGCCATGCGCAAGGCCATCCGGCACAACGAGCACAGCAACCGGAAACGCGGTGCAAGCACCATCAGCCAGCAAGTGGCCAAGAACGTCTTCCTCTGGCCCGGACGCACGTTCCTGCGAAAGGGGCTCGAAGCCTGGTTCACCCTGCTCGTGGAAGGCCTGTGGAGCAAGGAGCGCATCCTGGAAGTGTACCTCAACGTGGCCGAGACGGGCAAGGGGCGTTTCGGTGTGGAGGCCACGGCACAGCGGTGTTTCCATCGATCAGCCGCCAAGCTCACCGCACCCCAGGCGGCGCTCATCGCCGCCGTGCTGCCCGCCCCGCGACGCTTCAATGCCTGCGCACCGTCGGCCTACATGCGCAAGCGGCAGGCGTGGGTGCAGCGCCAGATGGTCCAGCTGGGCGACCTGATCGATCCCGTGGAGCGGGAACGCCTCCGGAAAGAGCAGGATCGGCGCGGGTTCCGCAGGAAACACTGAACCACCGGCACGGTCCGCATGGCCGGGCCGGTGTAGCTTCGGCCCACGGACGATCACTTGGATGGATGCGGCCCCACGGCATACTGATGCCGGCTCGGGGCCGGGAAAATGAATAACATGGACCGATCAACAGGAGAGGGGAAAGTGGTGGTGGTCACCGGTGCGAGCACCGGCGTGGGCCGGGCCACGGCCAAGGCTTTGGTGGTGCAGCATGGCTGCCGGGTGGTGGCCGTGGCGCGCAACACCGGTCTGCTGGAAACGCTGGCTGGGGAATGTGAGGGGGCTGCGGGCGAATTGCAACTGCTGCCCGTGGACCTGCTGGAGGCCGGCGCCATGGAGCGGGTGCGGGAGGCCGTTGGGCCCAGGCGCCTGCACGGGCTGCTGAACAACGCAGGCATGCTGGTGAAGAGGCCCGTGGGGGAATGGACCATGCAGGATACCGACAGGCTCTTCCGGCTCAATGCCGCCGTGCCCTTGCTGCTCACCCAAGCCCTGTTGCCGCAACTCCAGGGCGATCTGCCGGGGCATGTGCTCAACATCGGCAGCATGGGCGGCTTCCAGGGCAGTGTCAAATTCCCCGGTATGGCCGCCTACAGCGCCAGCAAGGCCGCACTGGCCAACCTGACCGAGTGCCTGGCGGAGGAGCTGAAAGAGAAGGGCGTGCGCTGCAACTGCATCTGCCTGGGTGCGGTGGACACGGCCATGCTGCGCGCCGCTTTCCCCGGCTATGCGGCCCCGGTGGGGCCGGAGGAGATGGGCCGGTACCTGGCCACTTTTCTCTTGGAGGGCCACAACCTCTTCAACGGCAAGGTCTTGCCCCAGGCCGTGAGCACTCCTTAACGGGGTGGACTGAAATTTTTTTTGTGCTCGGATTAGGTTGTATCGAAATTGTTCCTACATTTGCAGCCGCTTTCGAGAAAACGTTCTTTGAGCGGCCCCTTCGGGGGATTTGATGTTGGCAGGATCCAGCAGGGGTTGAAAAAATAATTTCAACCATGTTTGGTGGATCAAAAAGTCGACATACATTTGCAGCCCCTTCCCGGAAACGGAAGTCGAACGGAAGGGCTGAAAGTTGGAAACCCAAGCCCGGGCCTCGGCCCGGAACTTGAAACGTTCTTTGACCTATTGTCCATTCTGAGAAAAGTAAGTGCTCTTGTGTGCTGTAAGGTCACATGGGGAGCACAAGTAGAGGGCCAGATCAAACAACACTTACAATGGAGAGTTTGATCCTGGCTCAGGATGAACGCTAGCGGCAGGCTTAACACATGCAA
>JAHDVX010000040.1 GCA_023382455.1 Flavobacteriales bacterium | reverse complement strand
ACCCGCGACCCTCAGCTTGGGAAGCTGATGCTCTACCAACTGAGCTACTCCCGCTGATCGGGCGCGAAAGTAGTGCGGGCCTGGAATTCACCGACAAAATGGAGGAGGAAAGAAGAAAGCGGAGCATGCTTCGGTCGGGATCCTATATTTGCGGCCCGTTTCGCCGCCGGAACCTGTGGACAAAGGCGGATGGAATGGGCTACGGGGTGTAGCTCAGCCCGGTTAGAGTGCTACGTTCGGGACGTAGAGGCCGGTGGTTCGAATCCACTCACCCCGACCAGGCCAAAGCCCTTGCGACAAGTCGCAGGGGCTTTTTGCTGCCCGCCAAGCCAAGCGCAGCTTGAGCGAAGGCGGGTGGTAAAAAGCCACGCGAGCGAAGCGAGCAGGGCTTTGGCATGAAGCTCCCCCATGGTGGAAAGCCCGAAGGGCAACCCTCCAAGGCCAACAGCACACCGTTCGCCATGGAAAACCACCCGTTCCCCGGATCCTTTGGCCACAGAGGCATCCCAATGCCCACCTCGAACGTCTTCCTTGCAGAAGCGTCCTTCACCATGTCACGCGCTTACAAGATCTCCCTCATCCTTAAGAGCCGCAGCAGCTTGGTGGTATATACCGACCTGTCCCGCCTGAGCGACCAGGAGTTGGAGGACCACGTGCGCAGCCTGGTACGTCGCATGCACCGCAACGAAAGCCAGGTGATCGCCCGCATGGTCCTGCGCGACCCCACATTCAGCCTGAACTGAGCAGGCTGTTGACGGCTTGCGGAACGGATTGGGCTGCGCGGGGCAAAACGCTATATTCGCCGCATCAAATCCATCATCGATGTCGGCTCACGACCACGAAGGCCATTTCCCGGAAGAAGCGGAAGAGAATGAGATCGGCGGACCGGTGACCTTGGCGATCATGATCCTGGGCATGGTGGTCCTGATCATCTGGGCGGCCTGCTGACAGGCCACTTGTCCAAGATCACAGGAAGGTTTCTTGCAGCGTGTCAGGCATCGCCGGCCCGCTCCAGGTATTCATCGCGGCGCACCAGCGCATACCAGTCATTATCGAGCTCGAGGTAGCCGTGCTCGAAGCAGAACACGTACACATTGCCCACCTTGGTGCGGTAGATATTCGTGTGGTACATGAAGTTGTACCCCCGCTCCACCAGCTTGTCGCGGTGCACCTTGGCCTTGCCGGCCGGGTTGAGCTCACCGAGGATGCGCCGGTTGCGCTTCAGGGCATTCACCACGTTGCGCACGTAATTGATGGGGGCGTTGTTGGTGCGGTAATGGAACAGGTTGCGGCACGCATCGGTGCAGAACTTCTTGTCGGTCCGCCCTTGGATGGGCTCCCCACATTCCAAACACACCTTCTTTCCCGTGGCGCTTTCCGCAAGCATGAAGCCGAAAGTACACCATGCAAACGAGAAAGCCCCCTCCAGGTCCGGAGAGGGCTTTCCAACCGATGGAAGCACAAGGTCACTCGGCGGCCTGATCCTCCTGGGCGGGTGCCGGCGTGTTGGCCTTCATTTCCTTGTGCTTGGCGAAGCGCTTCTTGAACTTGTCCACACGGCCGGCGGTGTCGATCAGCATCATCTTGCCGGTGTAGAACGGGTGCGAGGTGCTGCTGATGTCCAGCTTCACCAAGGGATATTCATTGCCGTCGGACCACTTCATGGTGTCCTTCGTGGCGGCGCAGCTTTTACCCAGGAACATGTCGTCATTGCTCATGTCCTTGAAGATGACGATGCGGTAGTTCTCGGGGTGGATGCCTTTTTTCATGGTAGTGGTCCTGCTTGTACGCCGATTACCGTCCGGCGCTTGGGGGCGCAAATGTAAGCAAGTTACCCTTACCACCGACACGGGCCATATCGCTGCGCCTCGGGGCAGGCCGACCCACCCATTCATGGGTCCGTTATCTCCCCTTGCCTGTCCCCGGAAGTTGGCGGTCCAAGCCCACCACATCCCGGCGGACAGCCCGTCGCCACCTGCGTCCGTATTGCCTTTGGAGGTGGCGGAGCACCACCTGATTGTAGGCGACGGCCATCGCTTTCTCTGGCCCCACGCAACCGAAATGGACGTATGTGATGCCGTACTTCCCCTCGAACAGGCTGTCCGTTGCGTGGATGGGAACGAACTCCCCCACAGGCAGCAAAAATCCTGGCTTGCCGGCCGCGATATCTCTCGGGGCCAACTCCGTCGCTTCCGCGGTATCCTTGGCCAGCAGGATCTGCAGCGGACCGCTTCCATCCTTCCCGGCCGGCGCCGTTTATGCATGCAACAGGCTTGCCATGAAGGCCCACGCGGCCAACAGGGCCAACCCACTCATCAAGGTGCTCCTTCCTTCCATGGGCAACTCCCCAGCCTTTCCACTGGTCCTGGGTTTACGGAGAAAAATACAGGGATTACCGGACATGCCGCGCAATGATCCATCGTTCTTCCCCGTAGTAGGTCCGGGAAAGCGGTGCAGCCGCAGCTCATTCGCCGGACCACACGGCCGGTACCGCCCCACATCCCATCTTTGCACGCTTTGAAGATCCTCCGAACCGCATTCCTCGCCACCCTGTTGGCCACCGTCCTGTTCGGTTGCCGCAAGGATGAACTGTTCACCGACAACCCCGGGGCGGGCCTGGTGTTCACCCAGGATACCATCTTCTTCGATACCGTCTTCACCACGGTGGGCACGGTGACCAAGCGCTTCACGGCACGCAACCCGAACAATGAAGGGGTGCATGTGGACATTGCCTTGGAGGGCGGCACGCCTTCCCCCTTCCGTATCAACGTGGACGGCAGCCCGGGCACGACGTTCAGCGGGGTGGAGATCCCCGGCGGGGACAGCATCTACATCTTCGTGGAGGCCACGCTCGGGCCGGGCAGTGTGAACACGCCCTTCATCATCGAGGACCGGATCCGCTTCAGCACCGGCAGCGTTGAGCAGCAAGTACTGCTCAACGCATGGGGCCAGGATGCCCATTTCTTCCGGCCGGACCAGTACGTGCAGGGCTTCCCGGCTTTCAGCTACATCGCTGGCGGATACGACAGCTTGGGCAACCAGGTATGCGAAACGGTGCACTGGACCAACGACAAGCCGTACGTGATCTACGGCTACGGCGTGGTGGACAGCTGCTGCACCCTGTTGATCGATGCGGGGGTGCGGGTGTACTTCCATGGTGGTGGCGGGCTGTGGGTGTACCGGGGCGGAAACATCCAGGCGAACGGCACCGCCGAGGAGCGGATCACCTTCCAGGGGGACCGCTTGGAGGAGATGTATGCTAACCTGCCCGGGCAATGGGACCGCATTTGGATCAATGACGGTCCTACGGACAACGTGCTCAACCATGTGGAGATCAGGAATGCACTGGTGGGCCTGCAGCCGCAAAGCTGGATCGGTACGCCGGGCCAGCCCACCAGCGCCAACCGGCTGGTGCTGAACAACGTGAGCATCCGCAACTGTTCCGCCGCAGGCATTCTATCGGAAAACTACCGGATCAAGAGCACCAACCTGCTGGTGGCCGACTGCGGACAATACTGCGTGGCCCTCACCGGCGGCGGTGCGTACGACTTCAATCACTCCACCATCGCCAACTATTGGAGCTACGACCTGCGCCAGGAGCCGGCCTTCATCCTCACCAACACCTTCCAGGACCTGCAGGGTTCGGCACAGGTGCGACCCGTGGAGGCGGGCAACTTCCGCAACGGCATCATTTACGGCAACAACGGCAACGAATTCCAGCTGGCGCTGGACGATGACGCCCCGGCGGACTTCCTGTTCAAGAACTTCCTCTTCCGCACCGACCAAAGCACCAGCGACGCCACGCATTTCGAGCCATTTACCACCCACCGCAACCAGGACCCCGGCTTCAAGGATCCGGGCAGCGGGAACTTCCACCTGAAGGAGAACGCCTATGCCCGCAACAAGGGCTTTGATCCGTTCGGTCTGGATCCCGAGGCGGTGAACGACCTGGACGGTGTGCTGCGCCCCAGCGACCAGAGCGACCTGGGCTGCTACACTTACGTGCCCTGACCAGGCCCGAGCAGGAACGCCATGGTATCCACGCCGTCCGCATAATCGGCCGGCCCCGGGCATTGCCCTGACCCGAACGGGAGGTGCCCATGGCCGATGACACATTGCAGCTTTCCGCTCTCCTCCTCCAGGCGCGCCTCCACCACGGCGCGGTCCGAATAGCGCTCGTAGTAAAGTGCGGCCACCGGGCTGTTCAGGGCGGTATCCTCCTTCATCAGGAGGAAGCCGTTCTCGGTGATGGGCACCCGGTCCAGCAACCAGACCGCCCTGTTGTACTCGTAATTGTTGGCGTACTTGTGGTGCTGGATCACGGCTTGCCAGGGGAAGAAAGCGAGGAAAAGCCGGTCCAGGTCGAAATCCCGGGGGATGAACACCTTGCCCACATTGCGGCAGCCCAGGCCGAAGTAGCGGAACACGTCCTCGCCCAGCGCCGCCAGCTCCTGGTCGGTCTCCGTGCCGTCCAGCACGGCCACGCTGGTGCGTCCCTTGCGGACGATGCGGGGCAGGTGACCGAAGTAGTGCTCGAAATAGCGTGCGGTGTTGTTGCTTCCCGTGGCGATCAACGCATCCACCTCGCCGAGCTTTCCGGAGGCAAACTCCACCTTTTCGGCCAGCTCCGGGGCGATGCAGCCCAGCAAAGCCGTGATCGCGGGGGTGAGCCCGGCATCCTCGGAAGCCGGCTTCACCTTGGCGCGATGGCCGGCCAACAGCACGCACATCAGGTCATGGAAGCCCACGAAGGGCACGTTGCCGGCCATGATGATGCCGATGGTCCTTTCGGGCCGCTCGCGCCCCAGCTCCGCATATCGCCTCAACCAAGCCTCGAGCTGGCCCGGTGCCAGCATGACGGCAAGCTCCTTGGCCGCGTGGCGCACCTGCTCCGGGGTGAACCATCCATTCCGCTGGTAGGCTTGGCGGACGGTGCGATCGAAAGTCTGGTACTCCTGCTCCGTGAGGCCGCAAGAATGGCCCGGCCAGGAGGCTTCCGTGGCGAAAACGGCCAATGCTCGGCCTAATTGGGCGAAGGCTTCCAAGCGGGCCTCCAGGACGGGGGTCAAGGTGTGGTTCATGCGAATGCCCACGGCACAGGCTACATTTGCGGCCTATTCGAGGCCCTGAAGCAGGGGCGCAAAGTTACCGGTATACCATGGCCATCATCATCACCGACGAGTGTATCAACTGCGGGGCGTGCGAACCCGAATGCCCGAACAATGCGATCTACGAGGGCGGCGCCGAGTGGCGGCTCAGCGACGGCACCAGCCTGCACGGCATGCAGACCATGCCCACGGGCAACACCTACGACGCGGACCAGGCACAGTCCCCGGTCGCGATGGACATCTACTACATCGTGCCGGACAAATGCACGGAATGCACGGGCTTCCATGATGAGCCGCAATGCGCCGCCGTGTGCCCGGTGGATTGCTGCGTGGACGACCCGGACCACCGCGAGACCAAGGAGCAGTTGCTGGCGAAGAAGGAGTTTATGCACTTGTGAGGGAAGTTGGCGGTCCGCCTTGGCTGAAGCTTCGGCGAGCCGACTGGCAATTGGCAGGAGCAGTTGGCAGTTCGGCCTGTAGCTTGTGATTTGCAACTCATAGGGCGGGTCCATTCCCACCGATCCCGTGAAAAACTTCCGGCTGCGGCCGGCCCATGGGGCATTTGGATCACGCATCTTGCGGTCCATGATCACCATCGGACGCACGGAATACATCGCCTTGCCGAAGCTGGGCGTGGACCGCGTGGAGGCCAAGGTGGATACCGGTGCCTACCGCAGCGCATTGCATTACCAAAAGCTCATGGTGCGCATGGACGGTCCTCGGCCGGAACTGGTGGTAACGTTCGCCATGGGCCGGAAGCGGATCGGGTTGGTGTTCCGGCGCTTCCGACTGGTTACCGTGAAAAGCAGCACCGGCCAACGCACCCTGCGCTACCTGGTGGCCACGCCGGTCAAGTTGAACGGGCATACGGTGCAGACCCAGTTCACCCTGTTCGACCGCAGCGACATGAAGCACCAGGTGCTGCTCGGGCGGAAGTTCCTGCGGGGGCGCTTCCTGGTGGACGTGGGCAAGCAACGCCTCCTCGCCCCCTGACGCATAGGACCGGGCCGCGGTGTTGGCCCGGACAGGATACCGCCCGAAGCCCGGGGAACATCCGCGTCCAACTTACTTTTGGTCAATCACGACAAACGTGCATGGCGGACAGGCACAGCAAGGAACCGGAGCTTTTCGGGCCGCAGTACGTGGCCAGCTTGGACACACCCATCGGCAAGCTTTGGGTGGAGTCGGACGGGAGCGCGATCGTAAGGGTGAGCTTTGAGAATCCGGGGCGCGGCCGCCATGCCAAGCGGCCGAAGGTGCTTACCGAGGCATTGACGCAGTTACGATCCTACTTCGCGGGCCGTCGTAGGAAGTTCGACCTGCCACTCTACCGCGTGGGCTCGCCCTACCGGCGGAGAGTGTGGGGCCGGCTGGAGCAAGTGCCTTTCGGCGGGGTCATCACGTATGCGGAACTGTCCGCAGCCGTCGGCGGAGCGGCCCGCTCGGCGGGTACGGCCTGTGCCGTCAACCCGCTGCTGATCCTGGTGCCGTGCCACCGCGTCCTCGGGTCGGACGGGCTATTGACCGGCTATGCCGGAGGGCTTTGGCGAAAAAAGTGGCTGCTGGAGCACGAGGGCGTACTGCCCAAGGAGCTATTCTGAGCCTGGCGTACTCGCGACAATTCGTGATCGCGAGCGGTTGTGCATTCAATAGCCCTCGCGAGCAACAGTGTTGTTGCCAGTTGCGAAGCAATCATTGGTCCGGGCCCGGCCAAGGAATCAAAGATCGCTTCGGCCGGAACGGCCTCACGAAGACGGTGGGCCGTAACAGCCTCGCGCCGAGAATGACCGGGGGGTCAATTCAAGACCACGTTCACCTGCCCAACCGGCGGCAGTTTCACCACCTTCAAGGCCTTGCTGTAGCTCAGGATGGCATTCACGGTGTCCGGCCGCGGACCAAGAAGCGAGGGCATTCGACTGCGGTTACGTGGGAACTTCCGAAGTGTAGAATGTGCCATGTAGTGGAATTTGCTGAACAACGGTAAAAAGCCCCGGTATATTGCATGGCCACCGGTACCAAACACGAACGCCGGCTTACGGGCCGACGTTCCTGGGGCGGGATCCCACACGTGTTGGGATCAGGCCCGTTCAAGCTGCAATCCGTGCTGCTTGACCATTTTCCGCATGTTGATCAGCGCATAGCGCATGCGCCCCAAGGCCGTATTGATGCTCACATCGGTGTGCTCGGCGATCTCCTTGAAGCTCATGCCCAGGTAGGTGCGCATCATCACCACCTCGCGCTGCTCGGGCGGCAACTTGGTGATCAGCCGCCGGACATCCTCATCCACTTGCAGGTTCACCAGCCGCTCCTCCACGTTCTTTTCCGGCTGCGCGTGGGTGGCGAACACATCGTATTCGCCGTTGCTGCGCACCATGGGCATCTTCTTGTTGCGCCGGAAATGGTCGATCACCAGGTTGTGCGCGATGCGCATCACCCAGGCCAGGAACTTGCCCTCCTCGTTGTACTTCCCCTCCTTCAGGTGGTTCACCACCTTGATAAAGGCCTCCTGGAACAGGTCCTCGGTGATCTCCCGGTCGCGCACCATCAGGAAGATGTGCGACCACACCTTGCGCTTATGGCGGTGCAGCAGGACCTCGAAAGCGTGCTCCTCACCCTGGGTGTAGCGACGCACCAGTTCTAAGTCTGAAAGGGACTTGGACAGCATGACCTTTTACCGATTTG
Organism: Flavobacteriales bacterium; assembly: GCA_023382455.1. Taxonomy (GTDB): domain Bacteria; phylum Bacteroidota; class Bacteroidia; order Flavobacteriales_F; family PHOS-HE28; genus PHOS-HE28. The sequence goes on along the minus strand of JAHDVX010000040.1, from coordinate 5,228 downwards.
GTCCGAAGGGGATGAAGCGGTCTTCGGGGTAGAGGTCTTGCTATATGCTGTCCTGTTTGGTTAAGCCTCCGGTGCCGGAAGCGGGTGGTGTACGGTGGATAGACGCGGGGTAATCCTTAAACGTTGCCCGGGGATGATCTATTGCCCGATCAGGCCGGGGCTCGTTCGGGCCAAATATAGTGAACCCTCTCCTTCCGGTCCAATGGGCAGTAATTTCGCGGCCCGTGTCAAACCACCTTCATACAAAAACCGGGGCACCGGCGTCCACCGGAGCTCCCTCCAACGGCGTTCACGCCCCGCGGCGAGGCGCTTCCGGCACCATCAGCGTGCAGGGCGCGCGCGTACACAACCTGAAGAACATCAGCGTGGACATCCCGCGCGGCAAGCTGGTGGTGATCACCGGGCTGAGCGGCAGCGGCAAGAGCTCCCTTGCCTTCGACACACTGTATGCGGAAGGCCAGCGCCGATACGTGGTCAGCCTCAGCAGCTACGCCCGCCAGTTCCTGGGCCGCCTGGAAAAACCGGACGTGGACCGCATCACCGGCATCAGCCCGGCCATCGCCATCGAGCAGAAGGTGATGACCAGCAACCCGCGCAGCACCGTGGGCACCAGCACCGAAGTGTGGGACCACCTCAAGCTGCTCTACGCCCGCATAGGCCGCACCTTCAGCCCCGTCTCCGGCCATGAGGTGAAACGCCACACCGTGGAGGACGTGGTGGCCGGTGCAGGGGAATTCGCCGCTGGCACCACCGTGCTGCTGATGTGCCCGGTGCACGTGCCCACGGGCCGTACCATTCGCGAACACCTCGATGTGCTGCAGCAGCAAGGCTTTGCCCGCGTGCACGACGGCCAGGAAGTACGCCGCATCGAGGACCTGCTCCTGGAGAAAAAACTGGCCAAAGGGCCTTGGTACCTGGTACTGGACCGCGTCACCGTGGCCCCCGGCGACCACGAGACCGAAGGCCGCCTGGCCGATAGCGCGGAGGCCGCATTCTTCGAGGGACAGGGCATCTGCATGCTGCTCGGTGAGGATGTCGACGGCAAGCCCTTGCAGCGTGAGTTCAGCGACCGCTTCGAGCTGGATGGCATCACCTTCGAGGACCCCACCCCCAACCTCTTCAGCTTCAATGATCCGGTGGGCGCCTGCCCGCGCTGCGAAGGCTACGGCAACATCATCGGCATCGACGCCGACCTGGTGATCCCCGACAAGAGCCGGTCGGTATACGACGATTGCGTTTCCCCCTGGCGCGGCGACAAGCTCAGCGAATGGAAGAACGACTTCATCCGCGACAGCGCCGCGCATGACTTCCCCATCCACCGGCCCTACCGCGACCTGACGGAGGCCCAGCGCAAACTGCTGTGGAACGGCGCGCCCGGCGTGCATGGCATCAACGCCTTCTTCCAGTATTGCGAGCAGAAGAGCTACAAGATCCAGTACCGCGTGCTGGCCAGCCGCTACCGCGGAAAGACCGCCTGCACACTTTGCCACGGCACCCGCCTGAAGCAAGAGGCCCGCTACGTGAAAGTGGCCGGCAAGGACATCACCGAGCTGGGGCGCATGCCCATTGCAGAGTGCTTGGCCTTTTTCCGGCAGCTGGAGCTGGCCCCCACGGACCGTAAGATCGCGGAGCGGCTGCTGAAGGAGATCACCAACCGCCTGCAGTACCTAAATGAAGTGGGCGTAGGCTACCTCACGTTGGATCGCCGGAGCAACACCCTCAGCGGCGGCGAGACCCAGCGCATCGACCTGGCCACCTCGCTCGGCAGCAGCCTGGTAGGCAGCATGTACATCCTGGACGAGCCCAGCATCGGCCTGCACCCGCGCGACACGCAGCGCCTGATCAACGTGCTGAAGCAGTTGCGCGACCTGGGCAACACCGTGATCGTGGTGGAGCACGATGAGGAGGTGATGCGCGCCGCCGATCACATCATCGACATGGGGCCGGAGGCCGGCACCCTCGGCGGGCAAGTGGTGTTCAGCGGCACGCACGACCAGTTGGTGCACAGCGACAGCCTCACGGCCAAGTATCTCACCGGCCGCGAACGCATCGAGCGGCCCGCACGCCGCAGGCCCGTGCGCGACCAGCTACTGCTGAAGGGCGCGCACGAGAACAACCTGAAAGGCATCGACGTGGCCTTCCCCCTGCACATGCTCACCGTGGTGACCGGCGTGAGCGGCAGCGGCAAGACCACCCTGGTGAAACGCATCCTCTACCCTGCCCTGCGGCGCCAGCTGGAGGGCGGCGGTGGCGAACGTCCCGGCGAATTCAAGGAACTCACCGGCGACATCCACCGTGTGAAGGCCGTGGAGCTGGTGGACCAGGACCCCATCGGCCGCAGCTCGCGCAGCAACCCGGTCACCTATGTGAAAGCCTGGGACGACATCCGCCAGCTGTACAGCGAGACCGACGTGGCCAAGCAACGCGGCTACCGGCCGGCCTACTTCAGCTTCAACGTGGACGGCGGCCGCTGCGAGACCTGCCAGGGCGAGGGCGAGGTGCACATCGAGATGCAGTTCATGGCCGACATCAGCCTGCGCTGCGAGGCCTGCCACGGCAAGCGCTTCAAGGATGAGATCCTCGACGTGAAGTTCCACGGCAAGGACGTGAGCGACCTGCTGGACATGACCGTGGATGATGCCATCGCCTTCTTCCGCGAGCACGAGGGCAAGAACCACCACGTGAAGCGCATCCTCGACAAGCTGATGCCCCTGCAGGAGACCGGCCTGGGCTACGTGACCCTCGGCCAAAGCAGCAACACCCTCAGCGGCGGCGAGGCCCAGCGCATCAAGCTGGCCTCCTTCCTGATCAAGGGCAGCAGCGAGCAGCCCACGCTCTTCATCTTCGACGAGCCCACCACCGGCCTGCACTTCCACGACATCGCCAAGCTGCTGAAGGCCCTGAACGCGCTGATCACCAATGGCCACAGTGTGCTGGTGATCGAGCACAACCAGGAGGTGATCGCCTGCGCGGACCACCTGATCGACCTCGGCCCCGAGGCCGGTGAAGGCGGTGGCGAGATCGTCTTCCAAGGCACGCCCGAGGAACTGGTCAATAGCGGCAAGGGCCACACGGCACGGTTCCTGAAAGCCTCGATGGAAGGGCGCATTGCCTGATCTGGCAGGCATTCATGGGGCAATGCGGCAAAGAAGTCGCGGACGGCAAGGCCGATCAGGAAAAGCCTCCCGGCCCCCATTTTTCACCTCCCCAGCTTTTTACTTTTCAACCCAACCGGGTTGCACCCAAATTCCTACGGCCTTCTAAGGCATCACTTCCGCAGCAACACTTTCCGGAAGAACTGTTTGCCCTGCGCCATCACCTTGAGCCTACGGCGATGCAGCAGGATGCTGGCGTCGTGCTCCACGTTGGCCTCCAGGTGCTTGCGGTAGGCGCGGAGCAGATCGGGCATGGTGAGCAGGCCGATCACGGTGTTATCCTCCACCACGGCCAAGGGTCCATTGCCCGGCGAACGGGCCAGTTCCCCGGCGGCCGTGCGCAGGTCGTCCCGTGTGGACACTGTGTTAGGCATCACCACCAATGATGCCAGTGTGGCACCGGAGGCGGTTTTCCGCAGGTCGGCCATGGACACCACCCCCTCGAAGGCCCCCGAATCGTCCACTACGAAGAGGTGATCGTGGCTTGCGGCGGGCGAGGCGAGCACCTCTCCTCCGGTGAGGTGGCCGGGCACCACCTGCACGCGCCGGTCCATCACCTGCCCCACGGTGAACTGCTCCAACGGGTCCGCCTCGTAGGAATCCGGCGTGCGGATACCCCGGCGAGCGATCTTCTCGGTCATGATGGTATTCGGCATCAGGAAGTACGACACCAGGTAGGAGGCGGCGCAGGCGCCGAGCAGCGGCAGCAATGCCTCGATGCTCCGCGTGGTCTCCAACGCGAACACCACACTGGTGAGGAAGGCGCGCGAGGCCCCGGTGAACATGGCGGCCATGCCCACCAGCACGGCCAAGGGGAGCACGATGCCCACCGTGGGGAACCAGTGCTGGGCCACCACGCCCATCAGGCACCCGATGGCGCCGCCGACGGTCATCATGGGAGCCAGGGTACCCCCGGAGGTACCGCTGCCCAAGGCGATGGCCCAGGAGAGCAGCTTCCACGTGGCCAGACCCACCACCACATACAGGGGCGCCTGGCCGCTGAGCAGCTCGGTGATGTTCTCGTATCCCACACCCAAGGTCCGGGGGGAATAATAGCCGATGATGCCCACGAACAGCCCGCCGATGGCCGGCCACCACATCCAATGCACCGGCAGCTTTCCAAAACCGTCCTCCACCCAATACACCGCCTTGGTGATCACCAGGGAAAGCAAGCCGATCAGCAGGCCGATCAAGCTGTACACGAACAGGGCATGGTTGCCCGGCAACGCGATCTCCGGCATGGGGAACATGGGTGCCCCGCCAAACAGCAGGTGGTGCATGGCCGCTCCGGTGATGCAGGCCAGCGAGACCGGCAGCAGCGAACGCGGCGAGAACTCGAACAACAACAGTTCGATGGCCAGGAAGATGGCCGCGATGGGACTGCCGAAGATGGCGGACATGCCGGCCGTGGCACCGGCGGCCAACAGGATCTTCCGTTCGTTGGGCGATATCCGGAGCAGCTGCCCCACCATGGAGCCCAGCGCCCCGCCCGTGGCGATGATGGGGCCTTCCGCGCCGAAGGGGCCACCGGTGCCGATGCAGATGGCGGACGACACGGGCTTCAGGTAGGTGATGGCCGGCTTGATCTTGCTCTCGTTGGTCAGGATCATCTCCATGGCCTCGGGAATGCCGTGCCCGCGTATGGCCTTGGAACCGTACAGTGCCATCAACCCGATCACCACACCACCCAGCGTGGGCACCAGCACCACCCACCAGCCCAACTGGTTCTCCCCGGGCGGCACATAGGCCAAGGTGAAGGAGCCATGGAACGCCACGTTGGTGATCAGGTCGATCAGCAACAGCATGCCCTTGGCCAGCAGCCCGATGAGCACCGCCGAGGCCACGGCGAGAAAGGTGATCCACAGGAGCCTCCGCTTGTCCGTGCCCAGGGGAGGCCTGGCGTGCGCCTCCTGCAGGGTGGAGTCCAGTCCCACCGAGATGGGAATGCCTCCCTTCAGGCCCATGTGGTCCTTCATCAGGCGGGCAAATGTACCGGCGTGGGAAAAATACTTGGCGCTCCCTCAGATTCTGTGTTAGGTTGAGTGATTTACTTTTACCGTCGGATTCATTCCG
>JAHDVX010000039.1 GCA_023382455.1 Flavobacteriales bacterium | reverse complement strand
CCTGGGATTTCGGCCAAGCGGCCAATGCCGAGGCCTGGAAGATCCTGGCCGGGGTAGGCCATGCCTTGGACGCCGTGGAAGCAGGGGCACGGGTGCCGGAGGCCGACCCGGAGAACCAAAGCGTGGGCCTGGGCGGCCGGCCCGATCGGGACGGCCACGTCACCTTGGATGCCTGCATCATGGACGGCCGGGGGCGGTGCGGGTCCGTGGCCGCGCTGGAGCACATCGTGCATGCGGTGTCCGTGGCCCGCGCCGTGATGGAGCACACACCGCACGTGATGCTGGCCGGTGAAGGCGCCCTGCAGTTCGCGCTGGAACAGGGTTTTCCGAAACAGGACCTGTTGACGGACAAGAGCCGCCGCGAGTGGGAGGAATGGCTGAAGACCGCCAAGTACCAACCGGTCCCGAACATTGAGAATGCCTTGCCCGGCGGCAAGCAGAACCATGACACCATCGGCATCCTGGCGCTGGATGCGGCGGGTGCGCTGGGCGGGGCCTGCACCACCAGCGGCATGGCCTACAAGATGCATGGCCGCGTGGGTGATTCACCCATCATCGGGGCGGGGCTGTTCGTGGATGATGAGATAGGGGCCGCCACCAGCACGGGCGTGGGGGAGGAGGTGATCCGCATCGTGGGCAGCCACACGGTGGTGGAGCTGATGCGGCAAGGCCGCACGCCGGAAGAGGCCTGCAAGGAAGCGGTGGAGCGCATTGCCCGGAAAAACGGGAACGCCGCCCGGGACCTGCAAGTAGGCTTCCTCGCCTTGCGCCGCGACGGGGCCTTCGGGGCGTATGCCCTGCAGGACGGCTTCACCTACGCGGTGAAGGACGGCCGCACGGATACCATCCACAAGGCCCCCTTCCTGAGCTGACATGCTGTTGGAGCTTTGCGCCTACACCATCGCCTCGTGCCGCATCGCAGCGGAGGCCGGCGTAGGGCGCGTGGAACTTTGCTCGGATCCCGCCCAGGGTGGCACCACGCCGGGCATCGGCATGGTGCGCACAGCCATGGACATGGGCTTGACGGTCTTCCCCATGGTGCGGCCCCGCGGCGGCGATTTCGTCTACGGCGCGGATGAGCTGGAGGTGATCCACCGGGAGATCCGCGCGTTCCGCGATCTGGGTTGCCCGGGCATCGTCACCGGCATGCTGCGCCGCGATGGCACCATCGATGCGGACCGGATGAAGCGGGCCGTGGACCTCGCCGGGCCCATGGCCGTTACCTGCCACAAGGCCTTCGATGCCGTGCCGGACGGTGCCGAAGCGCTGGAAGCCTTGGTGGACGCAGGCTGTGCGCGCGTGCTCACCTCCGGCCTGGCCCCCGATGCCGTTGCCGGTTCCACCGTCATCGCGGGCTTGGTGAAGCAGGCCGCGGGCCGGATCACCATCCTCGTTGGCGGCGGCGTGCGCAGCGGGAATATCCGGCAGCTCATGGGCTCCACCGGGGCCAAGGAGTTCCACAGCTCGGCGATCACAACGCGCTCAGCACAGGCCACGGCGGACGAAGAGGAGGTGCGCGCCTTGTTGCGTGAGATCAGGAAAGGTTAGTTGCCTCTGCCCGTTGCCACAGCCAACTGCCCACTCGTCTCGCCGACGCTTCAGCGAAGGCGGGCTGCCTACAGAAACCCCACCTCCACCTCCAACGCCTTCCTCAACCGGACCAGATACTCGGTCTTGGGGACCTCCACCGCGCCCAGCAGGGCCGTGTGGTCGTTGATGAACTGGGAGTCGAAGAGCGTGAAGCCGCGTTGCCGCAGGTGTTCCACGAGCTTGTAGAAGGCTGCCTTGCTGGCGTTGGGCACGGCGCTGAACATGCTTTCCCCGAAGAAGGCCGCGCCGATGTGCACGCCATAGATGCCACCGACCAGTTCATCGCCCGCCCAGGTCTCCACGCTGTGGGCGTGGCCTGAATGATGTAGCGCGATGTAGGCCTCCTCCAGCTCCGGGCTGATCCAGGTGTCCCCGTGCGAAGAGGCGCATTGCCCGATCACTTCTTCGAAAGCTTCGTCGATGGTAAAGCGGAAGCATGCGCTCCGCAGAAAGCGCCGGAAGCGCGCATTGGGATGGATCGCTTCCAAGGGGAAGACCGCGCGCGGATCGGCGGTGTACCAGCCCACGCGGCCATCCGCATCGGCCATGGGGAAGATGCCTTGCTTGTAGGCGGTCAACAACAATTCCGTGGAGAGGGCCGGTGTGTTCCCCGAGCACAACATCGCACTAACCCGCCTTCACCACACGCTGCACCAGCCGCGAACCGCCGACGCGCACCTCAACGATGTACACACCCGCACGCAGTTTGCCGATCAGGTCGTTCTGGATCCGCACCCGTGCGTAGGTCTCCGGTTCCAGCCCGGTTTCGGTGCTCCAGGTGAGGCGGCCCAGCGCATCGTGGATCAAAAGCTGCATGCTGTTCGTGTTTCCGGCATAGACCTCCACGTCGAGAAAATCAGTGAAGGGGACTGGTGCTAGGCCCAGCGCTTCCGGCTGCGATAGGCCGGTGAGGTCCCTGCCGGTGAGCAGCAGGTGTGCACGCCAGAAATCGGGGATGCCATAGCCGAGGTCATCGTCCGGATGGTCGTACTGCGAAGCGCTCCGGCGAATGGCGTCCATCACCTCCTGGGCCGTGCGATCGCGGTGCAGTTGCCAAAGGCAGGCTGAAAGCCCCGCCACCAGCGGCCCGGAGAAGGAGGTGCCGTTGATGAGGCCCACGTTCCAGCCCGTTCCGTCAAGGCCGGTGGTGCCCAGGCCCACAGCGCTCACATCCGGCTTCACCCGCCCGTCGGCACTGGGTCCGCGCGAGCTGAACGGCGCCAGTTGCCGGTCCAGGCCCACCGCGCCCACGGCCAGGATGTCGAAGGCATCGGCAGGCACACCGATGTAGTGCCAGGGGCCGGCACCGCTGTTCCCCGCGCTGTTCACCGGCAGCATGCCCTTCCGCGCGGCAATGTCCGCGGCGAGCGTCATGCGTGCCGTGAGCCCGTTGAGGTCCGCCCACGTGTGGTCCATGGTACTGTCGTCGAAGGTGGTGTAGCCCAGCGAAGTGTTGAGCACATCGCATCCGATGCTGTCGCACAGTTCGGCGCCGCTCACCCAGTTGTCTTCCTCCACCGGGTATTCACTGCCCACATCCTCGGTGCGCACCAGCACATAGCTAGCCAAGGGCGCGGTTCCCAGTAGTTTCCCGGGCACCACGCCGGCCATCACGGAAAGCACGCTGCGCCCGTGGTAGTGTGCGGCGTAGACGTTGCCACCCGGTTCCACCAGGTCCCTGGCAAGGACGATGCCGCCGCGGTCGCGAAGGGCCGTGAAGCCGGGCAGGATGTCCGCATCCTCGAACCCGGAGTCCAGCACGCCCACCAGCATGCCCTGGCCCTTGGCGCCGCCCACATTGTGCAGCAGGTGGCCGTTCATCATCTGCACCTGCCGGAAGGAATTGCCGTAGTCCTGCGCGTAGGTCTTGGTCTCCTGCGGGAATTTCCCCGGATGGCGCAAGGGGCGTTGCCTGCCGTCCTTTGTCCGCTGCACGTTCAGCACGAAGGGCAGTTGGCCGATGGTGTCCAGCGCCAACGTATCGGTGCTGCGGATGGTGACGGCATTGAACCATTTGCTCACGTTCAGCAGCTGGAAGGAGCCCGCCGCAAGTAGTTGGCTGATGTAGGCCGGGTCCACGGGCAGGTCCAGGGAATCGATGGCGATGCCCTGCCGGTTGCGCCGCTCCATGGCCCGGGCGGAAAGGAATTCCGCAGGTTGCCCCATGCTGTACGGGGTGTGGGCCTTGTCCGTGAACTGCACCCAGTACGTGGCCGGTGCGGTTTGTGCCCGAAGACCGGCGGCGAACGCGCCGAAGACCATGGCCGCCAATGCGATCCTGCCAGCGAAGGTCATGGTCCGTATGCCGTGATCACTTGTTTGTACCACGTGCCCCGCACTTGGATGCCCCCGGACGTGTACTGTGTGTTGGTGCTGTCCACTTGGCGGTACACCAGGCCTACATGCTTGGCGTAGCGCTCGTAGTAGGTGTTGGCCACCACGGCATTGTTCGGGTAGGTGGTCTTCACCAGCAGGGTGCTGTCAAAGCTCATCCCGTTGATGCTCCACGGTACGTCCACCTCCAGGTACGTCAGTTCGTATGGTTGGCCGGTGTTGAGGGCGTTGGTGTTCCAGTACTGGCCGGTGCGGGGCGGGAAGATCAGCTTGATGCGGCGCTGGTTCTCCTCGCTCCGCTCGGCATTGCGCGTGGTGCGCACCTGCCACCACACGTCTTTCGGCTCCCAGTTGCCCGTGCTGTCCAGGCGGGAACGGAGCAGGCGTTGTGCGGGCCGGCCTTCCGCATCGGTGAAGTGGTTGGTGATCTCCTCGCGGAGCTGGTAGGAGGTGCTGTCCCATAGCCCCACCGGATCGTTGCGCCATGCCGAATCCACGCGGTACTCCACCCAGCGGTCCGGGTCCGTGGGGAAGTAGGCGTAGCCCGGGTCGTAGGGCGTTTCCTCATCCTTCCTGCACCCGGCCATGGTGGCGAGCAGCAGCAGGAGCAGGGCAGGGGCTGCGTGTTTCATGGGTGGGCCGGTCCGCGGTCGATGAATCCTCCGCCGATCACGTCTTCGCCGTCGTAAAATACGGCGCTTTGCCCGGGGGCGATGCCCGCCACCTTGGTGTGGAAGTCCATGCGCATCAGCGGGCCTTCCATGGCGATGGTGGCCGGGGTGCCCTTGTCCTTGTACCGCACCTTGGCCACGGCCTCCATCTCACCGTCGAGGGTGGCCACCTTCTGGAAATTGGGGCTGCGCACCCAGGCTGTTTGTTTGTCCAGGTCCTCCTTGTCGCCGAGCACCACGGTGTTCGTTTCGGGGATGATTTCGGTGACGTACATGGGCTTGCCCAAGGCGATGCCCAGGCCTTTGCGCTGCCCGATGGTGAAGAAGGGATAGCCGTCGTGTTCGCCGAGCACGGCGCCGTCCGTGCCCACGAGGCGGCCGTGTGCCAACTTCTCGAAGGCGGCGGGATCCTTGCGTTTGAGGAAGCCCCGGTAATCGTTGTCCGGGATGAAGCAGATCTCGTAGCTGTCGCTTTTCTTGGCCAGGTTGGGGAAGCCGCTGTCCAAGGCCATCTGCCTGATCTCCGTCTTGCGGAACCCGCCTAGTGGGAACCGGGTGCGGGCCAGGTTCTGCTGCTCCAGCCCCCAGAGCACGTAGCTCTGGTCCTTGGAATGGTCCATGCCCTTGCTGATCACATGGCGGCCGTTTTCCTCGCGCACCTTCGCGTAGTGGCCGGTGGCGATCAGCTCGCAGTCCAGCATGTCGGCGCGCTTCAGCAGGGCCTCCCACTTGATGAACGTGTTGCACAGCACGCAGGGGTTGGGCGTGCGGCCCGCCATGTATTCGCTGGTGAAGTTGCCGATGATCTTCGGCCCGAACTCCTCCCGCAGGTCGATGATCATGTGGTGGAACCCGCGGCTCACGGCCATGTCGCGTGCATCGTTGATGCTGTCCAGGTCGCAGCAGCCGGTGATGCGCTTGCCCGTGCCGCCGGCGGCATAGTCCCAGGTCTTCATGGTCACGCCGATCACCTCGTAGCCCTGCTCGTGCAGCATCAACGCGGTGACGGAGCTGTCCACCCCGCCGCTCATGGCCACCAGTATCCTCCCGTGCTTGCTCATTGCCCGCCGGCGCCATTGACGGTCACGCCGTTCTTGTAGACCACGGTGGAGATCAGCCGGCCGGCATCGTTGTACTCCTTCACAGGGCCTTCCAGCAGGTCATTCTTGTAGGTGCCCTCGCGCTGCTTGGTCTGCCCCGTGAGCTTGCGTTCCATCTCGCTTTTCTCCTCGCCTTGGGGCCCCAGCTTCATGGGCACCTCCACCCATTGGCCGTTGTTGTACCATTCGGTGAACGGGCCTTCCCGCTTGCCGTTCCGGTAGGTTACTTCGCTTTTCAGTTGTTGGTCCGCCCAGTATTCCCGGAACGTGCCGTTCTCGAATTTCTCCTTCACCATCCTCCCTTGGGCGTATAGCACCTGCATCTGCACCGAGCCGTCCTCGTTGTAGTATGTCCAACCACCGTCGCGGTCGCCGTTCACGTAGCGCCCTTCGATCTCCTTGTTCCCATTGGGAAAGTAGTAGGTCTCGATTCCTTCGGGCGCCCCGCCTTGGTAGTTGGCCTTGTAGCGTTGGCCCCCGTTGGCATAGAACTGCTCGGCCGGGCCTTCCGCCTTGCCGGCCTTGAAGGTGCGCCTCTCTGCCACGGTGCCGTCGGCGAAGTAGGCGGTCATGGTGCCGTCCAGCTTGCCCAGCTTCCATTGTTCCGTGCTGCGCAGCACGCCTGCCTCATCGAAGTAGTTCCAGGTGCTGTCCTTCTCCTGGCCCGCATAGCGGCCTTCAGCCATCAAGTTGCCGTTCGGATGGTAATGCCGTGCATGGGAGGCCTTGCCGCCCGGGTAGTGGTCAATGCGGCTTTCCAGCTTGCCTTCCGTGCTGTAGTAGGTGAAGCTGCCCACCGGCCTGTCGTCCTTGAACTGGCCGGTGTAGCGCACCTGCTCGCTCCCGGCCCACTTCCGGGCCCAAGGGCCCTGCTTGCGGCCTTGGGCATCCGTTCGGTTGATGGCCCCATCGGTCCCTTGGGCCGCCAGGAATGTTGGCGGCATCAATAGGATCGTGAGGGTGGCGAGGCGTCCAAGCATGGGTATATCGGCCTATTGGCGCGGTACAAAGTTAAGAACGGGGCAGGGCGGGCCCGGTTGCCTGAAGGGCCGTGGGAGCCGGTGTTTCAGGGCACCAACGTGCGGCGCAAATAGTTGACCTGCCCCAAATGGTAGTTGAGGTGGCCGTACAGATGGAGCAGGAAATGGCAGGTGCTTTCCGCATCCACCGGCGTGGGGATGGGGTAGGGCGCTTCCAAGGTGGTGCCGGTCAACTGCCGCATGGCGACATCCACGGCAATGATGGCGCGGTCCACCTCGCCCAGCAGTTCCTCCTTCGGGAGGCCTTTGGCGGAAAACTCCTTGGCCCGGTCCCGGCGGTATGCCTGTCCGCCGAGCACATGGCCCACGAAATGGTTCAGGTTGCCGCAGATGTGCAGGCACCAGGTTGCCGGCGCTGTTGGGCACATCGGCGGTCACCCGCCAAAGGTCGGGGTCCCTGGTGACCTCGATCTCGCGGCGCAGCGCCCGCAGATCGCGGTGAAAGAGGGTGCGTAAGCAGGCTGGGCTCATGGGGTCGGGATGGATCACGGGATAATGGATCGGCCGACCGGCCTACTGCACGCGCTCGGGGTGCATGGACAGAACCGAGTCAGTTCCTGCGCTCCACGGAAAAGACCACGTGGGGTTCACCGCTGGCCTCATCCGTTTCCTGGTGGACCTTCACCATGTGGTGCTCATCCACCACTTGCAGGATGGTGGCCAGTTGCTTTTCGATCGGCATCGGGTCGGCGGCCATGGTCCGTCCGGGGTTGTCCGGGTCCGCCTTTTCCGCCAGGAAGGAGAAGCTGAGGCTTTCCGCCTTGTCGTCCGAGCAGACTTTCATGACGGTGCCCTCTTCCACAAAGGGCAACACGGCCAGGAGTTGCTCATCCAGTCCGATCGGTTGGGCCTCGGCCTTTGGTTCCGGTGCCCGGCTACAGCCCAGGGCCAACACCATCAGGGCTATTCCGCTGAGTTGGAAGAGATGCTTTTTCATGGCTGGGGGGGGTGGGTGTTTCCGAAAGGTAAGGATTTGGTGGATGGTGGGTGAGAGATGGGGTCGTGGTTCGTAGGGCATAGGGAGGACGACCCTGCGAAATTCATAGGGTGTAGGGAGGACGATCCTGCGAACTACGTCCTACGAACTTTCCCCTGTTTGGAATAGTGATGGGTTCGCAGTTCGTAGGGACATGGGGAGAGAGGTCCCACGAACTACGCCCTAGGTTCTGATGAACATCCCCGGAAACGAAAAAAGCCCCATTCCTGGGGCTTTCTCGCGGTCCGGACGGGACTTGAACGACCTTTCTTTCACCCCTCCCGAAACCGCCTGAAAGCCGTGCTACTATTGGGTAAACCCTTGCCCGGCGGGGTAAAGAGAGGAAAAGCCAATATCGGTTGAAAGAAAGGAAAACCGACAACCAAACCGACAACCGACCGACAACCGACCTTTTTCGGGGTACATTTGGGGCATCCAGTATCAACCCATGAACGGCCATGCCCAAATACAACTTCAACCTGCGGAACGCATCCGCTGAAGGACCGACCCCCATCAACTTGGTCATCCGCTGGGGGAACCGGCGGCTTGTGTATCCCACCGGCGAAAAGATCCCACCTTGTTACTGGTGCGACAAGCCCGGACAACGGAACTTTCAACGGGCGAAGGAAACGAAGTCCTTCCCCGAACACCCGGAGTTCAACGACCGCCTGAACGACCTGCTGTTGAAGGCCAGCACCGCATTCCGGAACTTCAAGACGGACGAAGGCCGCGAACCGGAGCCGGACGAAATGCGGCTGGCCATGGACAAGGCCACCGGCAAGGTGGAGCAGCAGGAAACCGACCTGCTGAGGTTCATTGCCAAGTACAACAAGGACCGGGAGGGCGCGGTGAACAAGAAAGACGGAAGGGCATTGCATCCAACCTATCATGGGCGCAACCGTTTGACGCTGGAACTACTGACGGGCTATGCTGTCAAGTCCCGCCGAGGTGGCCGCATACCCTTTGCCAAGGTGGACAAGGCTTTCGTGGATGGCTTCGCCAAGTACCTGACTACAACAAAGAAGCTGGCCACCAACACGGTGGGGAAGTACATGCGGGCACTGCGGGAGTTCATCGGTGCCGCCGTGGATGCTGGGCATGAGGTATCGCCCGCCGTGGTGAAGCGTGGCGGCATTGGCATTCCGGAGGATACCAATATCACGAAGATCGCCCTGTCCCCGCATGAGCTGGCCGCGATGCTGGCCCTTGACTTGTCCGACAACCCCCGCTTGGACCGCACCCGTGACCTGTTCATCGTGGGGGCATGGACCGGGCTACGGTTCGGGGATCTTGTCCGCATCCAGCCGGAACACATTGAGGGCGACTACATCCACATTCACACCGGCAAGACGGGGGAGGAGGTGACGATCCCGCTTCATTCGCACGTGCGCTATGTGCTGGCCAAGTACGGCGGCAAGATGCCCCCGGCGAAGTCCAACCAAGGGCAGAACAAGGACATCAAAAAGGTCGCTGCCATGGTGCCGCAACTGCAAAAGCGGATCATGGTGGGGCGCACCATGGGGGGCCAGCGCAAGGAAGAGGCAAAGGCAAAGTGGGAGCTTGTGGCCACGCATACCGCCCGCCGGTCCTTCGCCACCAACTACTATTTGGACGGCCAGCCCATCCGGACCATCCGGGCCATTACCGGCCACCGCACGGACGCGGTATTCCTGCGGTACGTAGTGCTGGACGGCAAGGCCCATGCGGACGTGCTGGGCAAGTCCAAGCTGAACGACATGCCGGTAATGAAAGCCGTTTGAGCGATGGCGAAGAGAGCAGCGAAAAAAGAAAGTTTTGTTTCATCGGCACTATCGGCACTTGCGGCACTGGATGGGGGTATCCCGCCCATTTTCCTGCGGCACCACTTCTATAACGACCCCCACGAGCCTTTGCTGCCACGTGGTGCGTTGACCAATGGGCGCACCGTAGTGGATGCGTTCGGAGAGTTGGCCAAGGAGGGGAAGGCCGTGCTGCACCAGATGTTCCGCCGTGGAGCAAGTGAGCAATTGCGTGGAGCAAGTGTGCGGCAACTTGTGGCGGCGAAAAAGTGGGCCGGGTTCCTTGAAGAGTTGGAGGGCATCACCATGGGTAAGCGCAACACCTACGGGGCGACGCTGGACCGGACCCGCCGCACATGGATGAAGTACACCGTGCGCATCAACACGGAGGAAGAGGCCGCGCATGAGCGGATCGGCTACGGCCCGTCCGTGGAACACCTGTTGGCGATCACCGCCAAATGGTACCGCACACATTGCGAAAAAGAGGGCATGGATCACAACCCCACGCCCGCCGCGTTGCAGCGGTTCCGGGTGGAGCAGTTCCTGTTGCCGGACCTGTCCGAAAAGATGCTGGCGGATCACTACCGGACGCACCCGCTCCCCGCATGGTATGCCATGGGTACAACCTCCGATGGGGTGGAGATCGCCGGGCCGGAGGAACCCATCACCCCGCCGCTGGAATACATCCGCCCTGACTTGCGGGAGCGCATCCCACGGGATCAACTGTTCTCCGGCTGGCTGGAAGAGTATGCCGCCGAGGTGGAGGTTGCCGCTGGCCGGTTCACGGACGATCCCGAACTGCCCCATGCGTTCGCGGGGCTGGTGGACGAACTGCGGAAGTTCAGGCCCGCCACATACCAAGCAAAAGGGCTTCGCGCGGAGTTGGAAGGCATGGCCGATGGCGCGGCCTTCCTTGGTGCGATGGACCGGGAACGAGAACGACTTGTGCGGAGGTTGGAGGGGATTGCGTTACCATCCGGAAAGGGGAAGGCAAAGCAGGGCAACAACAAGGAAGAGGCCGACCTACTTAGTATCGTTGGAGGCGATGAGCGCATCCTGACGGCATTCGATCGATTATTGAAAGAGCGGCGCATCACCGACGATGATGGCAACTACATCCTTGCCCATAACCAACGGGCCTTGGTGCTTGCGTGCTTCGATGCCGCCTGTATTTCATACGGGCGCACGGAAGTTCCAACGAACGGGCTTCATATACCGCTGAACAAGTACGTCCATGGATTGAAAGCAACACGTTGCCGAGATTGGCGAAACTTCAAGACCCCGGCGGGGAAACTTTCGAGGTATAAGCTGGAGCTTGAAGAGGCGAGAGCTATCCTTGACAATGTGCGCGGGTAGCCGAATTCCCGCAAATTCCGCCGAATTCCCGCATGATGGGTTTGATAGTGTAGGCTAAGGCAAAAAGGCGCAAAGTGGAGCCTTCAAGCCCCGTCGTTTGGGGCATTGTTTAGCGCACCACGCATTGCTTTTTCATTGAGTTCCGAGGGCGGAAATGGCCGCGCGGAATTCGGCGGAATTCGCCGGGGTAGGATTGCGGCACCGCTGAACAATTGGCGGCACCGCAAATGGAAAACGTAGTCCTCAGTCCGATCCCGCTGCCCGACTTGGTGGGCGAGATCACCCGCGCCGTGCGCTCCGAACTGGATGCACGGGCAACCCACACCGCAGCACCTGCGGAGGAACTTCTATCGCGCCAGCAGACCGCCGAGCTGTTGGGCGTGACCCTGCCCACGCTGGCCAGCTACACGCGCCGGGGTTTGGTGCAAGGGTACCGCATTGGTGCGCGGGTCCGGTTCAAGAAGAACGAGGTGCTGGACGGCCTGAAGCGCATCCGCACCGCAAAGCAGGCACGGGGATGAAACAGAAAACGGCAACGGGGGCCAAAGACCCCCGCCACCTATCCAGTATCGCGCCCACGGTTGCCCATGTGGCCGATGGCGCGAAGGTAAGGACCAACCGCCCGTTCCGGGCATCCGTCCCCGACGGTTACACCGCCCAACCGGGCCGCTTCACCACCCCCGGATCCCTGCTGATGGCCTTGTGTGCCGAACGCCGGTACCATGGAAAAACGCTGACGCAAAGGGAATGGAAGGACTTGCTGCATGAGATGCGTTTCGCACCGTCGCGGATCGTCGAAACAGGGATGAAACTTCATTGCCGGTACCTGCACCCCTTGGGCTTTGACGAATGGGCGGACCTGTTCGAGCAACTGGCAGCCGAGCACGTACTGGCCACCAAATACCCCGGCCTGAAATGAGCACCGCCACGCAGACCGCGACCGTCGTAGACGGAGCGGAAACCGCGACAAGCGGCACGATCAACGCCGAGGTGGGGTTGGTTACAACGTTCAAGAAGATGCAGGGCACCCACCCCGCGAAGTATTACAAAGCCGTGGACGTGCTGACCATGATCGGCAACACCCCCGGCTTGGAGCAACGCATCACCGCGCTACGGGCCGAGGTGGACCCTGCAAAGCGTAAGGAGCTAAAGGATGCCCTGCCCATCGTGGTATGGGCCGGGAAGTTCAGCCAGCGCGGCAACGCCAACCTGACCGCCCACGCGGGGCTGTTGGTGCTGGATTACGACAAACTGGAGCCGGACGCACTGGCCACGCTACGTGCCAAGGTGGTGGCGGACCCGCACACCTTCGGGGCTTTCACGTCCCCCAGCGGCAACGGGCTGAAGGTGGTGGTGCGCATAGAGCCGCGCCCCGCTTCCAACGAGGAACACGCCCACGCATGGCAGGTGGTGGCCGATCACTACGGCCACGGCCCCGACGCAAGCGGCAAGAACGTGGAGCGGGTTTGCTTCCTGTCGCACGATCCCGACGTGTACATCAACGAGGGTGCGGAGCCGCTCCACATCCCGCCCATGGCCACCGCAGCACCGGCAAGGCAGGGCGTACCGGATGCGGAGGTTGACGCGATCATGGAGCGGGCATTGGCCCGCGCCCTGCAAGAAGGTACGCCGGTCCGCCCCCGCAAGATGCTGGACAAGCTGCTGGAACAGGTGGTGAAGGTGGACTTCCGGGAGCGTGCGGGGCTGGTCGCAGAGGATGAAAAGCTGGGCCGAAAACACTTTCATGTGTGTATCGTGGAGGAAGTGCTGGACAAAGCCCGGGCGAACGGCTGGGACTTGTGCAAGAACGCCGCCTTCACCTATATGTACAACGGTGCCTTTTGGGAGACCGTGGAAAAGGAAGAACTGCAAACCTTCCTTGGCGAAGCCGCCGAGCGGATGGGCGTGGACAAGTTCGATGCCCGGCACTACGTGTTCATGGGGCAGCTTGTCCAGCAGTTCCACGCAAGGGGGCACCTGCCCACGCCGGAGCTGAGCGCGGAGGTGGTGCTGGTGAACCTGCGGAACGGAACCTTCGAGATCGGACCAAGGGGGCACCGGCTGCGGCCTGCATCCCCGGCGGACTTCCTGACCTATCAACTGCCCTTCGACTTCGACCCGGAGGCCACCGCGCCGAAGTTCCAAGCGTACTTGGACAAGGTGCAACCCGACAAGGCGCGGCAACTGATCCTGGCCGAGAGCGTGGCCCGCGTGTTCATCAACACCGCCGAGCTGAAGCTGGAGCAAGTGCCCTTACTGTATGGCACCGGGGCCAACGGAAAGAGCGTGTTCTTCGACGTGGTGAACGCCCTGCTGGGAGGGGATACCAACGTAAGCAGCTACACCTTGCAGCAACTGACCGATGAGAGCGGCTACTTCCGGGCGAAGTTGGCCAACAAGCTGGTAAACTATGCCAGCGAGATCAACGGCAAGATGGATGCGAACACATTCAAGAACCTGGCCAGCGGGGAACCGGTATCGGCCCGCCTGCCATACGGTGAGCCGTTCACGGTAACGCGGTACGCAAAACTGATGTTCAACTGCAACGAGCTGCCCCGCGAAGTGGAGCAGACGGATGCGTTCTTCCGCCGGTTCCTGTTGATCCCCTTCGAGGTGACTATCCCCGACGCGGAGCAGGACCGGGAGCTGAGCGGCAAGATCATCGGCAACGAGCTTTCCGGTGTGTTCAATTGGGTGCTGGACGGCCTGCAACGGCTGCTGCGGCAAAAGCGGTTCACGCAGAGCAAGGCCGTGGACGATGCCCTGACGCAGTACCGCACCCGGTCGGATAGTGTGCGCTCCTACTTGGAGGAACACGGGCTTCAACCTTCGGTGGACGCGCACAAGCCGCTGAAGGACATCTACACCGCCTACACCGTCCACTGCAGGGAGAGTGGAAGCCACCCGTGCGCCCTGCGGACGTTCGCCGAGCGGATGCGCAACATGGGCTTCACGATAACCCGGAGCAACGGGATCCGCCTTGTGTGGGTAGAGGGTGAAGCTGAAAACAAAGATGTTTTCTGAGCGGCACTATCGGCACTTGCGGCACTGTATGGGGTGCTGTCCAGTGCCGCAAGTGCCGCAAGTGCCGCCAAAACAAAACATTCTATTTAATGCAACCCGATACTGACCCGATCGTGGACGGCCTGTTGAAGTGGTGGCACCGCCGCTTCCCGATGGGTAAAGGGTGCCGCAACCCCCACGCTTTCAAATTGGCCGCAGCATGTAACGACTATGGCATACCGCAGCCGAAAACGCTGGCCGTGCTGCTGCGGTACGTGGAGCAGGACTTCACCGCCGCCGAGGTCCGGGTTTTGGTGCGGTCGGCATACCGCAACACCGCAGCGCATGGATCCAAGCAATGGGGGGGGCGCGGTGGTGGTGCCCCCGCCCCACGCCCTGCCTACACGCCGAGGTTGACCCCGGCACAAGCTAAGGCCGTGGAGGATCGGCTGGCCGAAGAGTTCCGTGCCCGCTTCGCGTGGAAGCCGTGGGATATGGGACCGCAGCAGCCCGCCGCCGAGGTCGGGGCCATGGCAGCACCGGCACCACCACCACCGCAGCCGCCCC
>JAHDVX010000038.1 GCA_023382455.1 Flavobacteriales bacterium | reverse complement strand
GCGGTGCCGCCCGTACTGAGGTTGGCGGTGGCCTTCAGGAAAACGGTCTCCCCTGCCGCCGGCACGCTGGCCGGGGTCATGTTGCGCCTGCCAAGCAGTTCCAGCGTGTGCGCATCGATGGTGATCTGCGTGAGCACCTTTTCATGCCCGAAGCCGCGGCGCGGGTCCTTGTTCACCTCCTCCACCAGTTGCTCAATGGTGTGCTTGCCATCGCCGACCACGCAGGCCGGTGTTCGCTTGGCGGCGGCCACGAACTTGTGGTTGATCACCAGCAGGCGGTGGTCCAGCCCGCTGATCTGGCGCTCCACCACGGCGCTGCGGCTCACTTCCTTGGCCATGGACAGTGCGGCCTTGGCCTCCTCCAGGTTCTTGATGCCGATGGTGGCCCCGCGGCCGTGGTTGCCGCCGATGGGTTTGATCACGCAGGGGAAGCCCACGCTTTCCAAGGCGGCGACCAGTCCCTCCTCGGTGCGCACCACGCGGCCCTTGGGCACGGGGATCTCGTAGCTCTCGAGCAACTGTTTGGTCTCCTCCTTGTCGCAGGCGATCTCCACGCCGATGTTGCTGGTCCGGCTGGTGATGGTAGCGCGGATGCGCTTCTGGTGCACGCCGTGGCCGAGCTGTACCAGGCTTTGCCCATTGAGCCGCAGGTAGGGGATGTCGCGTTTCACGGCCTCCTCCACGATGGAGCCGGTGCTGGGCCCAAGGCGCGTTTCCTCGCGCAGCTCCCGCATGTGCTGGATGTCCTCGTCCAGGTTGTACGCCGTGCCTTCGATCAGCGCCTCGGCAATGCGCACACTGGCCTTGGCCGCATACAGGCCCACGGCCTCCTCGATGTAGCTGAACACCACGTTGTACACGCCGTGCTCACCGGTGCTGCGGGTGCGGCCGAAGCCGGTGTCCATGCCCGCCAACGTCTGGATCTCCAGGGCGATATGCTCAATGACGTGGCCCATCCACGTGCCGCGCTGCACCCGCTCGAAGAAGCCGCCCTCATGGTCCTCGCTGCAGCGGTGGGAATACAGCGAGGGAAGCAAGTCCTTCAACCGGCCGTAAAACCCGGGGATCTTGTCCGTGGGGCGCTCTTCCAGCCCCTCGATGTCCAACCGCATCACCACCAGCTTATGGCGCTTCACCGACCAGTGGTTCGGGCCACGCATGGCTTTCAGGTCAAGGATCCTCATGTATTCCGGGTTTTGGTGCGGTCAATGTATGAAGACCGGGTTGTTGAACAATACCTCCCGAGTCTGGCCTTCAATCCGCCAGGCTCCTATTTTTGGCCGCGCCCGGCCTGGTACGCCCCATGTGGAAGCACGCCAGCACGCGGCATCGGGGCGGGGGAAAAGCACTTACATGGACACGAAGCCCAAAGGGAAATTGATCGCCATCGGCGGCGCCGAGGACAAGGGGAACACCGAGGAGAGGAAAGGTGGGGATTCCGGCAATTTCATCGAGGACAGCATCCTGCGCCGCGTGGTGGACGAGATGGGGGGCACCAGTGCGCGCATCGCGCTGATCACCTCCGCCAGCAGCATCCCCAAGGAGGTGGCGGAGAACTACATCGAGGCATTCGGCATGCTCGGGGTAAAGGACCTGGATGTCATGGACATCCGCGACCGGGCCGATGTGAAGCCCGATATGGTGAAGCGCCTGGCCCAGGCAACCGGCGTGATGATGAGCGGCGGTAACCAGCTGCGCCTCACCACCATCTTTGGTGGCACCGCCTTTCTGGAGCTGATGAAGCGCAGGTACCGCGAAGAAAAGGGCTTCGTGGTGGCAGGCACCAGCGCCGGGGCCATGTGCATGAGCAGCACCATGATCTACCAGGGCAAGAGCGCCACCGGCCTGATCAAGGGCGGGGTAAAGATGACCGCCGGCGCGGGCTTCATCCAGGATGTGATCATCGACAGCCATTTCGTGGAGCGCGGCCGATTCAGCCGCCTCACCCAGGCCATCGCCGGGAACCCCAACTCCATCGGCATCGGCCTGGGCGAGGACACCGGCGTGGTGATCACCGACGGCGACCAACTGGAGACCATCGGCAGCGGGCAGGTGATGATCTTCGATGGGCACGACATCTCGTACAGCAACTTCGCCGACGTGGAGGAAGGTGAGGTGTTCAGTATCGAAGGCATGCGGGTGCACATCATTTCACGCGGCCATTCCTATTCGCTGAGCAGCCGGGCGTTCTCGGCCGTGCGTGCGCCGTTGCACACCTGACCCCGCGGTATCCGGTACACGGTCCACCCAAGGTTGAGGAAAGGCTTCCACGCTTGCGGTACGCCGTATGTGGACGCTGCTCCATGTTTTCCGCCATTCTGGCCGGGCCGAGGGCAAGGCACGCTTTTTTCACGGTACCTTGTCACGCGGGAAACGCGGAAAAAAGAACAGCAATGAGCAACAGCAAGACTTTATTGGGCGTCCTGGCAGGCTTGGCCGCCGGGGCCGCGATCGGCCTTTTGCTTGCACCGCGCTCCGGCAAGGAAACGCGGGATATCCTCCGGAACAAGGGGAGGCAAGCCAAGGACGACCTGAACGACCTGTTCGACGCCGGTTTTGACGAATGGCAGCGCCTTCGCAAAAACATGACGGACCGGGCGCACATGACGAAGGACGACCTGAAGGATTTCCTTGACTTCATGGCGGCGGAAGGAGCGGACCTGAAGCGGCGGATGACCCAACGACGTGAGGCGCAAGCTGCCCAACAGGAAAATACCGTCGGGCAGAACTGAACCCGCCGTGACCGACTTGCCGACCGACGGGTAAAAGCGCCACGAGCCAGCATGGAGAAGACAGACCAGGCCAGGACCGAAACCCGGGACGCGGGGGAATTCCTCGCCGATGCCTTGGCGGACGGCAAGGAATACCTGAACGCCCAGAAGGAATACCTGAGCCTGTATGGGCAAATGCAGGCGGGGAAAATGGCGGGAAGCCTGGTCCCCGGGGTTGTCTCGGCTTTGCTCATCGTGCTCTTCCTGCTCTTTGCCTGTGTGGGCGCGGCCTTTGCCCTGGGGGCCTGGCTGGGCAGCTATGCATTGGGCTTCCTCGCCATGGGCGGCGTCTTCCTGGTGGCCTTCCTGCTGCTGCTCGGTTTCCGCAAGAAGCTGCGCGAAGCCATCGCGTTACGTGTGATCAACTCCTTTGCCGATGACGAGGAAGCCCCCCTTTGAAAGCTTGGCCCAGGCAGAGGCCGAACTGCGCCGCCGGGCCGCGGAGCGCGACCGCTGGGGCGACCGGCTGGAGGGCCATGTCCGCGCGTTGAAGGAACCGGGGATGCGCGAGGACCTGCTGCGCAACAGCGTTGCCGGCATGTTCCGCAATGGTTGGGCGGGCCGCATGGCCGGTTCATTGATCGGCCAGGCACCCGATGGGCTCGGCTGGGCGCTTGGTGCGGCCTCGGGCAAGGGAAGCCTGCTGCGGCGTGCCGGTTGGATGGCGCTGGCCTTCGCCGCACCCAAGCTCCTCGAACGGATGAACGGCTTCAGCTGGGATGACCTGGTGCGCGAGCTGGGCGTCAGTTGGGGCCGCTTGAAGGAACACTGGGAGCAACGCAAGGCTGATCGATCCGCGAACTGACCCCATGGCCGACACCCCGCCCCTTTCCCCGGGACCGTTGCAGCCTGTTGGCCGATTCACCGACCCGCTGTTGCGCTATGTACTGGTGCTTCTGGCGGTGATCGGCACGGTGACGGTGCTGTCCTACGCGCAAAGCCTGTTCGTGCTCCTCTTCGTTTCCGGGATCTTCAGCTTCCTGCTCCTCCCCCTTTGCCGCAAGCTGGAAGCCTGGCGCTTTCCACTGTGGTCCGCCGCGGCGATAAGCTGTACCCTATTGTTGATCGCCTTTTTCGGCACCATCTCTTTCCTGGGTTGGCAGTATTCGCATTTCGGCAAGGAGATCCCCGTGCTGCAAGAGGCATTGCTGGCCCGCATGGACAGCTTCCAGCAATTCGTGGAGGAACGTTACCATTGGACGCAGGGCCAGCAGGCTGAATGGATCGACAAGGAACTGGGCAAGCTGGCCACCAGCGGCGGTGCCATGCTGATGGGTGTATTTTCCGCCACCGGCGAGGCCTTGGCGCAGGCCATCGTAGTCCCGATCGTGACCTTCTTCTTCCTGTTGCTCAAAGGCCGTTTCCGCGAATTCTTCAACCGGGTGACCATCGGGCGGGAGGGATCGGTGCTCCGCATGGTGCAGAACATCTCGGTGCTCTCGCGCAACTGGCTCAAGGGCGTACTCATCGTGGTGGCCTGCATCGCCGTGCTGGATTCCATCGGCTTCCTGGCGCTGGGCTTGGAATATGCCGTGTTGCTCGGCGTCACCGCCGCGTTGCTGAACGTGATCCCCTACGTGGGGCCTTGGCTGGGCGCCGTGGTGCCGGTGCTCATTGCCCTGGTCACGAAGGACTCGACCTTTTACGCATTGGGCGTGGTGGGCGTCATTGCCGTCACCCAGTTCCTGGACAACAACTTCATCACGCCGAAGGTGGTGGGCTCCAGCGTGAGCCTCAATCCGCTGGCCAGCATGCTCGCCCTCATCGCCTGGGGAATGCTCTGGGGCTTGATGGGCCTGATCCTCGCCATCCCGATCACGGGCATGATCAAGCTGGTCTTTGACGAGATCCCCAGCCTGAAGCCTTGGGGGTTCCTGCTGGGGGAGGAATCGTCCGCACCGCGCAAGACCGCGTTCCGGGCCGCATTGGAAAGGATGCGCGAAAGGCGGAGGAAACAGGCGAAGAAGAAGTGAGGAGGCTCCTCTCCCACTTCCTCAAAGCACCTGCAGGATGTGGCACTTCAGGTAGTGCGTCTCCGGGATGGCCCAGTGCACCGGGTGATCGGGCGGCTGGCCGCCGGTGTACACCTCGCGCAGCTCCCGGTGGGCATCGCGTGCAGCATCGGCGATGGTCTTGCGGAACAGGTCCGGCAGCATGTGCTGCGAACAGGAGCAGGTGACCAGGAACCCGCCCGGTGGCAGGGCCTTCATGGCCCGCAGGTTGATCTCCTTGTATCCGCGCACGGCATTGTCCAAGGCGGCGCGGCTCTTGGCGAAGGCCGGCGGGTCCAGCACGATCACGTCCCACGGTCCGTTCTCCCTCACCGGCCCGGCCAGGAAGTCGAACACGTTCACCGTGACGAAGGTGCAGCGCCCTTCCAGCCCGTTCAGCCGTGCATTGGCCCGGGCCTGGCCCACCGCGTCCTCACTGATGTCCAGGCCCAGCACCTCACGCGCACCGTAGTGTGCCGCATGCAGCCCGAAGCCGCCGGTGTGGGTGAAGCAGTCCAGCACGCGCGCATCCTTGCTGATGGCCGCCATGGCCGCATGGTTCAGCCGTTGGTCCAGGAAGTGGCCCGTCTTCTGCCCTTCCCCGATGTCCACGTGGTAGCGCACGCCGTTCTCTTCGATCACGAGCTTGGTGTCGAAGGGTTCACTTAACGGCCCCTTCACCAGGTCCAGGCCTTCCTTGGTCCGCACGGGCACGTCGTTGCGCTCATAGATGCCGCGCGGCTGCAGGACCTCATTCAACGCCTGCACGATCATCGGCTTGAAGCGGTCCATGCCGAGCGCCAGCGTTTGCACCACCAGCACATCGTTGAACTTGTCCACCACCAGCGCGGGCAGGCCGTCCGCCTCACCGAACACCACGCGGCAGCTTTCCGGCTGGCCGGTGCGGATGCGGAAATCCCAGGCGGCCTGCACCTTGCGGCGGAAGAAGGCGGCATCGATCGGCTCGTCCAGGTCCTTGGTGAGCATCCGCACGCGGATCTTGCTTTGCGGATTGTAGTAGCCCTGGCCCAGCGGGCCTTTCTTCACGTCGAACACCTGCACCACATTGCCCTCCGCGGGATTGCATTCCATGCGCCTCACCTGATTGTCGAAAATCCACGGATGACCTTGGCGCACCCGTTGCCGGGCGTCATCGATATACAGGCGTGCAAGCATGGGGGAAGGGCTGCGAAGGTAGAGGCCACAGGGCATGGCCCGGTGGCTTTCCGGGCCGGGGAATGGCCGGGGCGGCTGGGGGAACGGGCGGAAAAGCAACACCGCGGCCGTTACCTTTGAAGCATGATCAACCGTGCACTCCCGCTGCTGGCCGCCGCATGGCTTCCCGCCGCCCTGCTGGCCCAGGGAAGGCTGGACGCGATCTTGGAGACCAAGCGCTTCCACGAGCCGGGCAAGGGTGAATTGGTGGACGTGAACATCGCCGTGGTCGGCGGTTCAGCGATCTGGGAAATGGACGCGCGGGGCTTCCAGCATGCGCAGGTGGAGGCCGTGACCACCGTGGAGCGGAACGGGACCATCGTGGATTTCCGCAAGGCGATGGTACACTCCCCGGACCGCGCCGACACCTTGCAAGGTGATTTCACCTTCCAGGAGCGGTTCCTGCTCCAGCCGGGCGAGTATGTGGTCACCACCTCCCTGCGCGACGCGCTTAGTGCGGACACTACGCACACATTCATGGAAACCCCCTTGGTGGTGCCTGCACGGGACGGCGGCGTATCTCTTTCCGACATCCTGTTCACCCGGGCTGGGTCCGAAGGCAAGGACATCGTGCCGTTCGCAGGTGCCTACTTCCCCAAGGAGACCACGGCACTGCGACTCTATGCCGAGGCTTACGGCACCTTGGGCAAGCTGGGGCCGGGCGGCGAATTCCTGGCCGACATCCGCATTGAGCAGTACGAGGCCGGCAAGGTGGCCGGCGGCTTCCGGCACGTGCAGCGCATGCGCGCCGACACCGTGGTGCCCTTGGCCTTGGAGTTCGGCATCGGCACATTGCCCAGCGGCAACTATGAATTGGCCATTGAGCTGCGCGACCGGCGGGACTCCTTGCTGGCGCGCAGAACGCAGTTCTTCCAGCGCAACAATCCGGTAACCTACGACCCGACCCGGATCGCGGCGGGAGACATCGGCCCGAACTTCACTGATGCCTACACCGATGCGGACACGCTGGCCGAATACCTGAACTCCATGCGCCCCATCGCCGATGAACTGGAGCGCAAGATGATCGATGACCGGGCCAAGGACCAGCGGCCCGACCTGATGCGGCAGCTGATGTTCACCTTCTGGCACAACCGCAATCCGGAGGATCCCGAGGGCGCCTGGAAGCGCTACAAGGATGTGGTGGATTATGTGGACCGCACCTTCGGCTGCCGCAACATGCGCGGCTACCAGAGCGACCAAGGCTACGTGTACCTGCGCTACGGCGCGCCCAACACCGTGGTGGACCGCTCCAACGAGACCACCGCAGTGCCGTACATGATCTGGCACTACTACCGGGCCGGTCGCTATTCCGACCGCCGCTTCGTGTTCCAGCAACAGGAACGCTCCACCACCTGCTGGACACTGCTCACCTCGGACGTGCCGGGGGAACTCAGCAACACCCGCTGGTTGGACATGCTCGTTCCCGGCCTCTCGGATGCCGGGGTGAAACGCAACGAGGTGCTGGACAACTACAACAACCCGCGCTGATCCCTGGCCTTGCAGCCTTGGCCCAGGGCTGATCGCCGCACCTGTAATTTCGGGCCGTGGCCACCAACGTACCGATCCAATCTTTTCTCGCTGCCGGGCTCCCGGTGCTCGACGTACGGTCCCCCGGTGAGTTCGCGCACGGACACATACCCGGCGCCGCCAACCTGCCGCTCTTCACTGATGCGGAACGCGCCAAGGTGGGCACCCTCTACAAACAGGAAGGCCGAGATGCCGCCATGCTGCAAGGCCTGCGCTTCGTGGGCCCACGAATGGCCGACCTGGTGGAGCAGGCCCGCACCATGGCCCCCGGCGGGCGGGTGGGCGTGCATTGCTGGCGGGGGGGCCAGCGCAGTGCCAGCGTAGCTTGGCTGTTGGAGAAGGCCGGAATGGAGGTGCTGCTCCTGGAGCATGGCTACAAGGCCTTCCGCCAGCACGTCCTGCAGTCCTTCGGCGCTCCGTGGAACCTGCGCATCCTCGGTGGCTACACGGGCACCGGCAAGACCGCGCTGCTCAGCCTGCTGCGCGAAGGCGGCGAGCAGGTGGTGGACCTCGAGGGATTGGCCCGGCACAAAGGCTCCAGTTTTGGGGGCATCGGCCAAGGTGCACAACCGACCACCGAGCAATTCGAGAATCTGGTCTGGAGCGCATTCCGGCAGCTGGACCCGGTACGCCCCATCTGGCTGGAGGACGAAAGCCAAATGGTGGGCCGCGTGAAGGTGCCCGATGAGCTCTTCGCCCGCATGCGCACCGCCCCGGTGAGCTTCGTGGACATGCCGATGAGCCGACGCGTGGAGCACTTGGTTGCGGACTACGGTTCCTTCCCGCAGGAGGAGCTGGCAGCCGCCACCCAGCGGATCCAGAAACGACTGGGACCGCAACACGCACAGGACGCACTGGCGGCACTGGACGCCGGCGACCTGCACCGCGTGGCCGCCATCACCCTCACCTACTACGATAAGACCTATGCCCGGGGCTTGGCGGCGCGCAACCCCGCCACGGTCCACCGGATCGAGGCCGGGAGCCTTTCCCCGGCCGGTATTGCCCAGCTTCTCATCGCATCCCATGAACGACACGAAACACCTTGACCTGGACATCAAGCTTACGCAACACAGCCACGGTGCGGGCTGTGGATGCAAGATCGCACCGGCCGACCTGGAGAAG
Organism: Flavobacteriales bacterium; assembly: GCA_023382455.1. GTDB lineage: Bacteria > Bacteroidota > Bacteroidia > Flavobacteriales_F > PHOS-HE28 > PHOS-HE28. The sequence goes on along the minus strand of JAHDVX010000038.1, from coordinate 8,731 downwards.
ATCCTGGCCAGCACCCTCGGCACCCTGCCCGACCCGCGCCTGCTGGTGGGTTACGGCAGCCGCGATGATGCCGCCGTCTATGATATCGGCGGCGGACGTGCGCTGATCAGCACCACGGATTTCTTTGCGCCCATCGTGGACGACGCCTTCGATTTCGGGCGCATTGCGGCCACCAACGCCATGAGCGACGTGTATGCCATGGGAGGCACCCCTTTGATGGCCGTGGCCATCCTCGGCTGGCCCCTGCAAAAGCTGGGCCCCGAGCTGGCCGCGCAGGTGGTGGAGGGGGGCCGGCGGGCCTGCCACGATGCGGGCATCCCCTTGGCCGGTGGCCACAGTATCGATGCGCCCGAGCCCTTCTTCGGCCTGGCCGTGACCGGCGAGGTGGAAATCGCCCACATCAAGCGAAATGACACCGCACAGGACGGCGACGTCCTGCTGCTTACCAAGCCGTTGGGCATCGGTGTGTTGAGCACGGCCCAGAAAAGGGGCAAGCTTCGGCCTGGGCATGCCAACATCGGCCGGGACCTGATGGTGATGCCCAACAAGGTGGGTGCCGAGCTGGGCCGCCTGGAAGGCGTCCATGCGCTGACGGACATCACCGGTTTCGGGCTGCTGGGCCACTTGGCGGAGATGTGCGCCGGAAGCGGCCTTCGCGCCAGGATCAACTATGCCGATGTGCCCCTGATCCCCGAAAGCCGCGACTATGTGAAGGAAGGCTGCTATGCGGACGGGGCCTTGCGGAACTGGAAAAGCCTATCCACCAAGGTGATGGGCGTGGAAGGCCTGGAACCGTTGATGCTCCTGAACGACCCTCAGACGAGCGGCGGCCTGCTCATCGCCTGCAATTCATCCTTCGTTGATAAAATAACGTCATTGGTCGAAAACTCAGGATCTACGGCACATTGCATCGGTGCTTTGGAAAAAGCCGATGGGACCTCCATGATCGAGGTTTTGTCGTGACCCAAAGTGCCCACAGCCATGGCATAATTGCAAAAGATCAGGGATACATCATTGGACCTGCCCATATCTTTGTACCTGATTCAACAAACAATTCTCCAATACGACCATGGCAACCAAACGCCTAAACGCCAAGAATATCGACCAGCTACTGGCCCATTACCGCAATGTGCGTCGCGAATTGAACTTCCAGCTCGACCTGGTGAAGCAGACCATCACGGACCTGAAAGCACAGCGGGCGGGCGTTACCGGTGAAAAGGAATCAGCAACTGACGGCACTGCACCGGTGGTGAAGCGCAAGCCCGGTCGTCCCCGCAAGAGTGAAGCGGCCAAGCAACCGGGCAAGCCGGGCCGGCCCAAGAAGGCCCAGCGCAAGGAGCGTGCATTGAATGAGTGGGACAATGCGGTGCTGGGTGCCATTACGTCCACGGGACGGCTGTTGCCCAAGGAGGAGATCCTGGAGCACCTCACCGTTTGGGCGGCCAAGGCACATCCCGAACTCTCCGGCACCGAAGTGGAGACTTTCCTGACGCGGACCTTGCAGAAGCTCAGCGGCAAGAAAAAGATGCTCGGCACGCACCACAGCGGACTGCGCCGGGGCTACCACTATGGCTTGAAGGACTGGTTCTTCCAGAGCAGCGGCAAACTCCGTCGCCAACACTACGACCGGCTGGTACTCACGGCGGAGCCTGAAATGGTCTGAGGCGACCTCCCTTGCAGATGGGAAAATGGCGTTCGCAAGAGCGTCATTTTCCATTTTCCGGCATTATCTTACTGGGCGGGAGCAAGCCGCAAGAACCATGAAGAACATCCTTGTACCACTCGATCTCAAGGCGGAAACGGAACGGGTGCTGGAAGAAGCCCGCCTGGTAGCGGCAGCCCGTGGTGCCAAGCTATGGTTGCTCCATGTGGCTGCGCCGAACCCTGATTTCGTGGGCTATGAGGCCGGTCCGCAATACATCCGCGACTTGCGCGCGGACACCCTGAAGGAGGAGCATGCGCAACTGCATGCCATGGCGGCGGAACTCACGGGCCAGGGCCTGGAGACCCAAGTGTTATTGGTGATGGGCTCCACATCGGAAACCATTCTCCGGGAGGCGGACCGAATCGGTGCGGACCTGATCGTGATGGGGACACACGGCCGGCGAGGCTTGGCCAAGGCCTTCCTGGGCAGCACCTCCGATGATGTGCTTCGGGCCAACCGCTATCCGGTACTGATCATACCCACGCACCTGGAGCCATGAACGCCAAACCCGTGCCTTACCGCCTGCTGTTGGCGGCCTCTCCCTTCTTGTTCGGCGGTGTGTGCCATCCCGGCCTGCTTGCCGGCGAGCCGGATCTATCCGACATCAAGCTCCCTCCCGGGTTCCGCATCGCCATCTATGCCGAGCACGTGGAAAACGCACGGGGCATGAGCCTGGGACCCGACGGCACCGTGTACGTGGGCTCGCGCGGGGCCGGGAAGGTCCATGCCGTGCAGGACCGCGATGGTGACGGGCGGGCCGAGACCGTGCGCACCATCGCCACCGGCCTGGACATGCCCGTGGGCGTGGCCTGGCACAAGGGCGACCTGTATGTAAGCTCCGTGAGCCGCATCCTGAAGCTGCCCGGCATCGATGGCCACACCGACAGCCCGCCCCAGCCCGTGACCGTATTCGACGGCTTCCCCGCCGAAACCCATCATGGCTGGAAATACATCGCCTTCGGCCCGGACGGCAAGCTCTACGTGCCCGTGGGTGCCCCTTGCAACATCTGCCTCAGCAAGGACAGCATCTTCGCCACCATTACGCGGATGAACCCCGATGGAACGGGACTGGAGATCGTGGCGCACGGCGTACGCAACAGCGTGGGCTTCGACTGGGACCCTCGGGACGGCACCCTCTGGTTCACCGACAACGGCCGCGACATGATGGGGGACGACCGTCCGGATGATGAACTGAACCGTTTGACCCGCACCGGCGAGCACTTCGGCTACCCGTTCTGCCACCAAGGCGATATCCCAGACCCCGAATTCGGCCAGGACAGAAATTGCGCGGAATTCACCGCCCCGGCCGCCCGACTGGGCCCCCATGTGGCGGCCTTGGGCATGCGATTCCTGCATGGTGGCATGTTCCCGCCGAAATACCGTGGCGCCATCCTCATTGCCGAGCATGGCAGCTGGAACCGCACCCGGCCCATCGGCTACCGGGTGGTGGCCGCATGGCCACAGCCGGATGGCACCGCGATCACGGAGGTCTTCGCCGAGGGTTGGCTCACCGGCACACGGGCCTGGGGCCGTCCCGTGGACGTGCTCCAACTGCCCGACGGCTCCGTGCTGGTCAGCGACGACGCCGCAGACCTCATCTACCGCATCACTTACCAAGAACCATAGTCTGGATCGCCAATGACCTCCCTCTCCTTCCGTTCAGCCAAACAAACCCTCCTCGCCTTTCTGACCGCCACCAGCCTTGGTGCCTCCGCCCAATCGGACGGGTTCGGGGCGGGCATCATCCTCGGAGAGCCCACGGGCATCTCGGTAAAAGGTTGGCTCTCCGGCGACCGGGCCATTGACGGTGCCGTGGCATGGTCGCTGTTCGGCGAGGGGTACCTGAGCATGCACGCGGACTACCTCTTCCACAACTTCGGCTTGATCAAGATCAACAAGGGGCGGCTGCCGCTCTACTACGGCCCCGGCCTCCGGCTGCGCACCTGGTCCGGCGGCAGATACCACGATCATGGCCACTGGCACGGCGATGAAGGGCATGCCAGCCTGGGTATCCGCTTCCCGGTAGGTCTGGCCTACGTGCCGGACCAGGCTCCGGTGGACATCTTCCTGGAACTGGTGCCGGGGCTGGACCTGATACCGTCCACCTGGTTCGACATCAACGGGGCCATCGGCGTACGCTACTGGTTCTGACGCAGGAAGGGCGAGCGGTCCAAGGTGGATCGCCGACCCCATGCCCCCCTGTACAGGAACATGTACACGGCTGCACCCACCAAGCAGCCGACGATGGCCCCGGCGAGGATATCCTCGGTGAAATGCTGGGAGAGATACACCCGTGAATAAGCAAGCAAGGCCGCGAAAAGGGCCAACACCACGGCTGCCGGCCGCTTGCCGATGACCACGGCCAGGGCCAGGCACATGCTGAAGGCGGCGGTGGAATGGCCGCTGGGGAAGCTGAAATAGTGGTGCAGATCGACGCCGGCCACGGTATGCAGGCCGCCCATGTGGTCAAGGAACATGGCCGGTCGGTCGTGATCATTGAACACCGCACGTTTGAGGAACTGGACCACCAGGGCACTCAGGCCGGTGGACAAGCCCATCATGAGGAAGGAGCGCCAGCTTTGGAACAGGAGCAACACGGCCAGGATGGCGGGAACAAACCCGTTGGCCAATTCCGTCAGTACGGGAAAAGCGGCATCGGGAAGCGGACCATGGAAGCTGTTCATGGCCAGATGGAGGTGGTACTTGTCCATGCGCAGCACCGAGAGGGCGGCTGGCACGGCCAGTGCCGTGGCGGTGAGCAGGAAGGCCTTCAGGGCTTTTTCGCGCATGAGGCGGCTAAGATACCCGGGCACTTCGGCGGCCGGTGCATGAAAAAAGGCGTTGCGGATATCCGCAACGCCTTGTCCTTTCGTTGACTGGCGATCAGCCCTTGTAGTAGCCGTCAGCCTTGGCACGCTTCAGGGCCTCGCTGATGCCAAGCTTGGAGATGGTGCGCATCCCGGCGGCGCTGACGCGAAGGGAGACCGTGCGGTTCTCCTCCGGAATGAAGTACTTCCGGTCCTGCAAATTGGGAGCGAAGGTGCGGCGGGTCTTGCGGTTGGAGTGGCTGACCGAGTTGCCCGTTACGACTTTCTTTCCGGTGATCTGGCAGATGCGTGACATGGATGTTCCTTATTCGGGCGGCAAATGTAAGTAAAAACCGGCGATTCCCGGAAACACTCCAGCAATTGGCCGGGAAGCCTCAGTTGCCGGGGCGGCCCAATTGCTTTCTCAGCATGTTCAAGGCGGCGATGGATGCCCTGGTGATCACCAGTTTGCGCGAGCCTGTAAAGATGCTCTTGGCGGAAACGGTGCCCCCTGGCCCCGCCACGGCGATCCAAACGGTGCCGACGGGTTTACCGGGAGTGCCGCCGCCCGGACCGGCGATGCCGGTGGTGGCCACGGCCCAATCGCTTTTGAGGGCGGCCCGCACACCCTCCGCCATACGCTCGGCCACGGGCCGGCTCACCGCACCGTCCAGGGCCAGCATGTCACCCGGTATGCCCAGTTCCTCCATTTTCACGGCGTTGGCGTAGCTCACCACCCCTCCGATGTAGTAGGTGGAGCTGCCCGGCACGGTAGTGATCAGGTGGCTGAGGAACCCGCCGGTACAGCTTTCTGCCACGGCCAAGGTCTGTCCCAATTGCTTCAAGCGTTCCCCGATGGCCTCTTCCAGCTCGACTTCACCCTCGCCGTAGATCAGTTCGGGGATCAGGCCGTACAGCGCCTCGGCCTGGCGGTCCACCGCGGCCTGCGCCGCCCGCGCATCCGCATTGGCATATCGGCTCAGCCGCAGTTTCACCATGCCGGGTGATGGCAGGTAGGCGAGCTTGATATCATCCTTGCCCAATCCGTCCTCCCATGCGGCCAGGCGCTCCGCCAATACGGTCTCACCCAGCCCCACGGTGCGGATGGTCCGATGAACGATGGCCGTCGGACGGAAGAGGGCGCACAGCTTGGGCAGGACACTTTCACGCATGATGGCCTGCATCTCGTACGGCACCCCGGGCAGGCTGACGAATACACGCCCGTCACGCTCGAACCACATGCCGCTGGCGGTGCCCAAGGGATTGGGCAAGGGCAGGCAGCTTTCGGGAAGAAGGGCCTGGTCAAGGTCCGCAGGACGGACCTCCGGTTCAGGTACACCGCGCTGGCCGAAGAGCCGGATGATCTGTTCCCTGGCCGGGGCATGGGGCACCAGGCGTGTTCCGAAGAAGGAGCATAGGCACCGCTTCGTGATATCGTCCTTGGTCGGCCCCAACCCGCCCGTGATCAATACGATGTCCGTTTGCACGCTTTGCAGCGCATCCAGGATGGCCTGCTCACCATCACCGACCACGCGCGTCCGCACGGGCCGGATGCCGCAGAGGCCAAGCTCCCGTCCCATCCAGGCGGAGTTCGTGTTGATGGTCTGGCCGATCAACAGCTCATCGCCGATGCACAGGCATTCCGCCGTGATGTCCTTGAAGGCCGTGTTCATCCCCGAAGCATCCCGTTCGCCGTGCTCATCCATGCATTTCGGCACTCTTGCCGTAACCAGCCACCACCCGTGCCTCGAACTCGAGGAATTGCTTCCAGCGTGCATCCACGTCCGTTCTTCCACCGTGTTTCCGGGCCAGGCCGATGAAGGTGGCATAGTGGCCGGCCTCGCTGACCATCAATTCCCGGTAGAACTCCCTGAGGCCTTCATCGGCGGCGGTCTCACTGAGCATCTTGAAACGCTCGCAGCTGCGGGCCTCGATCATGGCGGAGAACAGCAGGCGGTCCACCAGTCGCTCCTCACTGCTGCCGTCCTTCCGGACGAAGGTGAGCAGTTCGTTCACATAGCTGTCCTTTCGTTCGGGGCCCAGCACCCATCCGCGCTCACGGATCCGTTCCACCACCATGCCGAAGTGGGAGATCTCCTCCGCCGCGATACGGGTCAATTCCTCCACCAGGTCGGTCAAGCCGGGATGGCGGACCACCAAGGACATGGCATTGCTGGCGGCCTTGTGCTCACACCAGGCATGGTCGACGAGCAGGGTATGCAGGTCCTCCCGGGCCAAGGCAGCCCAGCGCGGGTCGGTGGGAAGTTGGAGATGAAGCATGCCGCTGGATGCTGAGGCAAAGGAACAACCTGCAGGTCGGATACTGATCCAACCTCCGGTACATACCTCCACCCCGCATCCATCAGCCACCGGGCTTCCATCTCGCATAGGATGGCGATGGCGCGCGGCAGTTGGCCCACTTGTCCTTCCCCGATCGGATGCGATGAAAGGGGAATCACTGGTGCCCTGGGAATCTCTGCGACGCCCTTCGGGGTCGTATTCCCTTCCTATTCGTTTTCCAATGTCTTCGACCCCGTTGGGGTCGAATGCTCACGAAGTGGTTGACTCCGATGGAGTCACAGCTATTGGAAAATCAGTCAAAAAGAATTTTGCGACCCCGAAGGGCGTCGCAGCAGAACCGGAACCACGATACATGGAAAAGGCCGCCCAATTCGCATTGGATTCCCGGAATGCCATGGAGGCCAATGGTTATTGCACATGTCGCTGATCTTCCCCGGACACCAGTGAAAGGGGAATAGCGATCCACACCATACCGGGGTGCACCACTTGCGTGTAAAAACGATCCCTATAGTTTTACACTCCTGCAAACACCTCCCCAGCCCATGAATGATCCGCGCTCCTGCAGCCTCCTCTGCTTCCGAGTATTGATCCTGGCCTTGGTGTGCATGTGGCAACCAGGGCGGGCCATGGCACAGGATGTCCTCCCCTCCTCGGTCGACATCCAGTTGGTGCCCGGCTCCCAAGCCGACCAACTTCTCGTACAGATACGGCTGAACAGTTCGGCGCCCTTCGGTGGGGTACTGAGCGCGCTCACGGTCACCATCCGGTATGATGCGGCCTCGGGTTCCGCATTGGGCCCTGGCACCAGCTTCTGTACGGCGTGGAGTTCCTTTCCGCCTTCACCTGTCGTCACGGACAATGGCATTGCATATCGCACGTACAACGGATTCGGATTGAGCCGGCTGGACCAGGCCGTGATGGATGGCGGTTGCGCAATGACGATCCCGGCGAACACGTGGTTCACGGTCACCACGATCCAGGTCTTCGGCCCATCCTGCACGGCGTTCACGCTGGGGAATGACCCATACACCGGACAGAATAACCGGGACTACTATTTGTCCGTGAACGGCTTTAACCGTACCGGGGCGGTCATCGGGGGTGCGATCAATGCAGGGGCATGTGCCGTGGACTGTGAGGGCGTGCCCGGGGGATCGGCCACCGTGGGGTCCGCCTGCGATGACGGCAACGCCGCAACCGGCAACGATGTCTACGACACCAACTGTGTCTGCGCTGGACAGCTGATCGACTGCGAGGGCGTACCGGGCGGCACCGCCACCGTGGGCACCGCCTGCGATGACGGCAACGCCGCAACCGGCAACGATGTCTACGATGCGAACTGTGTCTGCGCCGGACAGCTGATCGACTGCGAAGGCGTACCGGGCGGTTCCGCCACCATTGGCACGGCTTGCGATGATGGCAACGCAGCAACCGGCAACGATGTCTACGATGCAAACTGTGTCTGCGCCGGACAGCTGATCGACTGCGAGGGCGTACCGGGTGGTTCCGCCACCATTGGCACGGCTTGCGATGATGGCAACGCAGCAACCGGCAACGATGTCTACGATGCAAACTGTGTCTGCGCCGGACAGCTGATCGACTGCGAGGGCGTACCGGGTGGTTCCGCCACCATTGGCACGGCTTGCGATGATGGCAACGCAGCAACCGGCAACGATGTCTACGATGCCAACTGCGTCTGCGCCGGACAGTTGATCGACTGCGAAGGCGTACCGGGCGGCACCGCCACCATTGGCACGGCTTGCGATGATGGCAACGCAGCAACCGGCAACGATGTCTACGATGCCAACTGCGTCTGCGCCGGACAGTTGATCGACTGCGAAGGCGTACCGGGCGGCACCGCCACCATTGGCACGGCTTGCGATGATGGCAACGCAGCAACCGGCAACGATGTCTACGATGC
>JAHDVX010000037.1 GCA_023382455.1 Flavobacteriales bacterium | reverse complement strand
CCTTCCTTGCAGGTGCTTGTCAATGGTTCACGATGCGAACATATGAGGGTCTCCGGGGCGGAAGACCCTGCGGGAGGAAGGACCGCAGCAAGTAGTTCGGGCCTTAAGGATGGGGGAATTGGAACTCCACGGAACACGGTCGCTGGCTACTTTTACGGCTTGAAGGCAAGGACCCTTCCATGCACACGACACCGACGAAGCAAGGTGAATCGTCAGGAACGTGTTGGGATGGGATTTTGAACGCCCCTTCAGAAGTATGTGGAGGTGACCATGAGTGACGAACCCGAAGAGCAATTGAACGAGGATGCCGAGGATGCGTCCTTGAACGGCAATGCCGCCCCCGGCGGCGTGCCCGCCTCAGGCCAGGCGGGCAGCTTCAGCGTGAGCGGCATGTACCGCGAATGGTTCCTGGACTACGCCAGCTACGTGATCCTGGAGCGCGCCGTGCCCGCGCTGTACGACGGCCTGAAACCCGTGCAGCGCCGCATCCTCCACAGCATGAAGGTGCTGGACGACGGCCGCTACAACAAGGTGGCCAACATCATCGGCCACACCATGCAGTACCACCCGCACGGCGACGCCAGCATCGGCGATGCGCTGGTGCAGCTCGGGCAGAAGGACCTGCTGATCGACACCCAGGGCAACTGGGGCAACACCCTCACCGGCGACAGCGCCGCCGCGCCCCGCTACATCGAGGCGCGCCTCAGCAAGTTCGCCTTGGACGTGGTGTTCAACCCCAAGACCACCGAATGGCAAAGCAGCTACGACGGGCGCAACAAGGAGCCGGTCTTCCTGCCGGTGAAGTTCCCGCTGCTGCTGGCGCAGGGCGGCGAGGGCATCGCCGTGGGCCTGAGCTGCAAGGTGCTGCCGCACAACTTCAACGAGCTGATCGACGCCAGCATCGCCGTGCTGCGCGGCAAGAACCCCAAGCTCCTGCCGGACTTCCCCACGGGCGGCCTGGCCGATGCCGACAACTACGACGAAGGCCGGCGCGGCGGCCGCATCCGCTGCCGGGCGCGCATCCGCAAGGAGGACAACAAGACCCTGGTGATCTCCGAGATCCCCTTCGGCACCACCACCGCCAGCCTGATCGAGAGCATCATCAAGGCCAACGACAAGGGCAAGATCAAGGTGCGCCACATCGAGGACAACACGGCCGCCAACGCCGAGATCGTGATCCACCTCGCCGCCGGCGTATCGCCGGACAACACCATCGACGCGCTCTTCGCCTTCACCGACTGCGAGCTGAGCATCGCGCCCAACGCCGTGGTGATCGAGAACGACAAGCCCCGCTTCGTGGGCGTGAACGAGCTGCTGAAGATCAGCACGCAGAACACGCTGCGCCTGCTGGAGCTGGAGCTGAAAATCAAGCAGGCCGAGCTGCAGGAGCAATGGCACTTCGCCTCGCTGGAGCGCATCTTCATCGAGAAGAAGGTGTACCGCAAGATCGAGGAGGCCGAGACCTGGGAGCAGGTGATCGCCTTCATCGACAAGGGCCTCAAGCCCTACGTGAAGGAGCTGCGCCGCGCGGTGACCGAAGAGGACATCGTGCGCCTCACCGAGATCCGCATCAAGCGCATCAGCAAGTACGACAGCTTCAAGGCCGACGAGCACATCAAAGGGCTGGAAGAACAGCTGGCCGACGTGCAGGCCAAGCTGGACGGCCTGGTGGATTACGCCGTGGACTACTTCAAGGAGCTGAAGCGCAAGTACGGCGCGGGCCGCGATCGCAAGACCGAGCTGCGCACCTTTGATACCATCGTGGCCACGGCCGTGGCAGTGGCCAACCGCAAGCTCTACCTGGACCGCGAGGAAGGCTTCATGGGTTGGGGCCTGCGCGGTTTCGAGCAGGTGGACGAATGCTCGGAGATCGACGACATTATCGTGTTCCGCGCCGACGGCACCATGCTGGTGACCAAGGTGGCCGACAAGAAGTTCATCGGCAAAGGCGTGCTGCACGTGGCCGTATGGAAGAAGAACGACGAGCGCACCATCTACCACCTGATCTACCAGGACGGCCCCCAGGGTGCCAGTTACATGAAGCGCTTCGCCGTCACCGGCATCACGCGGGACAAGGAGTACGACCTCACCAACGGGACCAAGGGCAGCAAGGTGCTCTACTTCACCGCCAACCCGGACGGGGCCTCGGAGACCGTGCGGGTCAACCTGCGGCCGCGGCCCAACCTGCGCAAGACGCAATTCGACGTGGACTTTGGCGGGCTGGCAGTGAAAGGCCGCGGCAGCAAGGGCAACCTGCTTACCCGCCACATCGTGCAGAAGGTGGTTCAGAAGGAACGCGGCGGCAGCACCCTCGGCGCCATACCCATCTGGTTCGATGAGACCGTGCGCCGCCTCAACGAGTCCGGCCATGGCCGCTACCTCGGGCGCTTCAGCGGCGAGGACAAGATCCTGGCCATCCTTTCCACCGGCCACTACCAGTTCTTCCCGTTTGCCTTGGGCACGCACTTCCCGGACGAGGCATTGACCATTGTGAAGTGGGACCCGGAAACACCGGTGTGTGCGGTGTACTGGGAAGGGGAGAAGCAGCAGTACAACGTGAAGCGTTTTCTGGTGGAGCCGGCCCGCGATCCCGTGCTCTTCATCACCGATCATCCGGAAAGCAAGCTGGTGCTGCACACCTTGGTGCCGTCCACGGGCCTGTCCATCAGCTTCGACAAGCGCAGCAACGACCGGCCCGACGAGGAGGTGCCCCTGTCGGAGTTCATCGCCGTGAAGGGCGTGAAGGCCCTCGGCAATCGCCTGACCCCATACAAGGTGAAGGACCTGAGGCTGACCGGCGACGTGTTCACCGTGATGACCCCCGAGCTGGAGGAGGAGCAGCGCATGCTGATCACCCCCGATGAAGTGGGCCATCTGGAACCGCCGGAAGAGGAAGGACTGGAGCGTTCGCCGATGGAGGAATTCCGCCGTACACAGAAGACGCCACCGAAGACCGACAATCCGGACGAGCCCATCATCGGCTATAAGCCGGGCAAGCAGATGGACCTCGAATTGGATTGATGGAACGATCGGATCCCCGGCCGACCGGGGATCCGATCGTCTTCGTGCAGGTGGCCTACGTCAACTGGCCGTTCGGTTCGGCACCGCTGTCACGATAGATGCGACCTTCCAAGAATCCTGTGGGATCCCTTCACAGGGAGCTGGACTGAACGGCGGGATGGCCCAGCGGGGTCACACGGCACACAGCACGGGGATGCCCACCTCGTTGGTGATCAGCTCCTGCTTCTCCTTGTCGGCGATCTTCTTGTGGTCGCCGCTGGCCTCGGCCATGATCGCGATGCAATCCACGGTGTTGCTGCGGGCGTGGCGCACGGTGCGCAGGGCGAAGCCTTCATAGAACTTCTCCACCGGTTCGTTCACTTCCGCGTGGGCGATGCCTTCCTTACGCAGGCGCTCCAGCATGAACACCTTATTGCGCAGCAATTGGTTGCTGGTGCTTTGGCCTTCCACGAGCTGCTGATAGACGTCCACATGGGCTTGGCAGGCTTTGGCCAGGGTACACACGGCATCCAGCAGCGGGGAGATGTCGTCATGGCCGGCCACCGGCATAAGGATACGGGCCAGTTTCGCCGTGCGCGGGCTATAGGCCTGCACCACCAGGGAGGGCACGCTTACGCCACGTACCAATTTCAGCATGTCCGACCCCAGCATCTCCTGGCGCAGGCCCTGCACGCCGTGCGTGCCGACCACCATCATGCCGTGGTTCCCGGATTCCGCCATGATCTCCTTCATGTAGGCCCCTTCGCGCTGCACCATCTTCACCAAGGTGCCTCCCTTGGCCACTTGGCCGATGGTTCCGCCGTGGGCTTTCTTCACTTCATCATCCCCGACCGGCGTGCCTTTCTTGGGGTAGGCATGGAACAGGGTGATGCTTCCCTTGGCCTGCCCGGCGATGTGTCCGGCATAGGCTAGGGCAATGTCCGCGGCGAGCGTGAAATCAGTGGGGCACAACAGGTTCATGGTGGGCTTCTGAAGGGTTGTCAATAGTACGGAATTCTGTTTCTTCAAGGTGCGTGGCGTTTCAGCGGTTGGACCGCATGCCGGAGCAATGTTGCTTCACCAAGGCGTCCACTTCCGGGGCGCCGCCCAATGCCTTGGCCAAGGTGAGGTCGTTGCAGGCTTTGTCCAACTCCCCCTTGCGAAGCCACAACAGGGCGCGGGTACGGAGGGCAAAGGGGTTGGAGCGGTCGGCGGAGAGGCTGCGTTCCACGGTGGAGAAGGCCTCGGCATCATGCCCCAGTTTCAGCAGGGCGTACGCCTTGTTGCTCAGCACCACGGGTTCGTCCTTGTCCAGCGCCAGCGCCCGGTCCAGCATGGCGATGCTCTCGGAGAAGCGTTCCAGTCGGTTCAGTTCAAAGCCCCGGTTGCTCCAGTTGCCGATGTCGTCCGGCTGCAGTTCGCAGAGCTTTTCCAGGATATGCAGGCTGGAGTCGGGTGATCCGGCCGCATCGTACATGCGCGCCAGCGTCTTCATGGCGGGCAGGTCGTCGCAGTGGTCCGCCAGGCCATTGCGCAGGTCGTCGATGGCACGCCGGCTGGCGCCTGCGGCGGCTTCCGCTTCACCGCGTACGAGCAAGGCTTGCCGGCGCAGCGGCTCGGGCTGGTCCCCGTTGACCACACGGCTGGCGAACTGGATGGCCCGTTGATGATCCTCGGCCCGCAAGGCGAAGAGGGCCCGCTGGTAATTGGCCTGGCCATGCAGGCTGTCCAAGGCGAGTGCCTTGTGCACATCCTCCAGGAACTTGTCATACTTGGCCAATTGGAACCAGCCTCGTGCCCGGCCGGCGAAGGCATCGGCCGTGGGGGCCAGGGCCATCGCGGCGTTGAACTTGGCCATGGCCTTCCCGTTCTCATGGGCGGCCAGCAGGCTGTCGCCTTGGGCAATGAGCGTGGCGGCCTCCTGGGCACGGACGGCCCCGAAAGCCCACGGTATGGCCAAGGCCAACAGGAGGATGGTCCGCAGGATGGACATGGGTCCCAAAGGTAGCAGCCGGTGCCGGGTCAATGGATGCGCGGTACGGGTACCGTGTCCAGCGGGGCGAAACGGTTTGCGGCCAGCAGGTGGCGGCCCGCCTCGGCGATCATGGCCGCATTGTCCGTACAGTAGGCGAATGGAGGGAAGAAGACCCCGAAACCCAGCTGGGCGCCAAGTTGCGTGAGGCGGTGCCGCAGGCCCGAGTTGGCGGCCACCCCTCCGGCTACGCCCACATCGCGGACGGGATGCTCCTTGAGGGCCCGTTTCACCTTGGCCAGCAGATGGTCGATGATGGCCGCCTGCAACGAGGCACACAGGTTGTCGCGCTCCGCCTGCGCAAACCCCGGTCGTTCCCGCTCGCCGCGTTCCACCTGGGCCACGAAGGCCGCCTTGATGCCGCTGAAACTGAGGTCCAGCCCCTCTATGGCGGGTTTGGGCAGGATAAATCGGTGGGGATCGCCCGCCTGGGCGTACCGGTCCACCAGCGGCCCACCGGGGTAGGGCAGGCCCATGGCCTTGGCGCCCTTGTCGAAGGCCTCACCGGCCGCATCATCGAGGGTGGAGCCGATCACCTCCATGTCCAAGGCGGACCGGACCAGCACCAGTTGCGAGTGCCCGCCGCTGACCGTGAGGTTCAGGAAGGGGAAGGATGGGCGGGGGCGTTCCTCCCCGTCATCGATGAAATGGGCCATGATGTGGGCCTGCACATGGTCCACCGCGAGCAGCGGAATGCGCAGGGCCTGCGCCATGGACCGCGCGAAGCAGGCGCCCACCAGCAGGGCGCCGATCAGGCCGGGCCCGCGGGTGAAGGCCACGGCCCCCAGTTCCTCCTTGCGCACCCCGGCCAAGGCCAAGGCCTCCTGCACCACGGGCACGATGTGTTCCTGGTGGGCGCGGCTGGCCAGTTCGGGCACCACGCCGCCCCATTTGGCGTGGATTTCCTGCGAGGCCACCACATTGGAACGAAGCTTGCCGTCCACCATGACGGCGGCGGCGGTCTCGTCGCAGGAGCTTTCGATGCCGAGGATGATCTGGTGCACGGGGAGTTCGGGCGTATCTAACTTGGCCGCTCCGCCGCAGAAGCCGGGAACGGCGGCACGAAGCTAGGCAGGGATGGCACGACGCAAGGAACGCAGGGTAAGGCCATGGCGCGGGGGGCGCCGGCTCATCCGCGTGGTCATCGTGCTGTTCCTGGTGGTTGGCGGCCTGTTGGTGGCCTTGCTGATCCCGGCCATACAGACGTGGATCGCGCAGGTGGTAAGCGTCCGGTTGAGCGCGCGGCTGGGCGTGGATCTCCATGTGGATCGCGTGGAGTTGCGTCCCTTCGGGCCCAATCGCCTGCACGGGGTGTTCATCGCCGACCTGGAGGGCGACACCCTGATCGCCGCCGATGAGATCTGGGTCCGCGGCCTGCGCGTGAACACCGCACGGCACGTGCTTTCCGCCAAGCGGGTGGAGCTGCACCGGTCCCGTTTCGTGCTGGACCGCCCGGCGGACAAGCCGCACACCAACCTCACCGACCTGCTGGAGCTGCTTTCCAGCCCCGGCGGCCCGGAAACCCCGTCGGAGCCATGGACCATCCGCGTGGCCCAAGTGGATATCCGCGCCCTGCACTTCACCCATGACGACGACCACTTCCAGCGCCTGCCCTTCGGTGTGGACGTGAGCCACGTGGACATCCCTTCCGCCGACATCATCGGCGGCGACCTGCTGGTGGCGGGCGATTCCATCCTGTTCCGCTTCGACCGGCTCGCCTTCGCGGACCACAGCGGGCTACAGGTGGAGGACTTCAGCGGCCAGGCCCGTGTCTCACCGCGCGGGGTCCGGGTGAACAAGCTGCACCTGGTCACCGCGCCGCAGCGGGCGGGCAGCACCGGAAGCGACCTGCGCGGCGACCTCGACCTGCGCAGCCGGAGCTATGATGATTTCAGTGAGTTCATCGCCAACGTGTTCATGGATGCCCGCTGGGACAGCTCGCGCCTGCAGTTCGCGGACGTGGCCCTCTTTGCGCCGGAGCTTCGCGGGGTGGACTATCCCATCACCCTGCGTGGCCGGGTGCAAGGCCTGGTGAACGATATCAAGGGGCGCCGCATTGAACTGGACCTGGGCTCCGGTTCCTTCTTCCGCGGCGATGTGGAGATGACGGGCCTTCCCGATATGCCCAATACCTTCATCCTGTTGCAGGCCGACCAGGTGCGCGCCCTGCCGTCCGACCTGGTGCAGATCCCGGTGCCGCCGTTCACCTCCGGCAAAACCTTGGTGCTGCCGCCCGAGGTGCAGCAGCTGGGCACCATGTCCTTTGCAGGGAATTTCACCGGCTTCATCAACTCCTTCACCACCTATGGCACCGCCGAGACCGCGGCGGGTGTTTTACGAAGCGATATCTCCTATGAGCGGGACACGGTGAGTGGTTACTTCCGGCTGGACGGGCGGTTGGCTACGGACGGGTTCCACCTCGGGAAGGTGCTGGGCACGGCCAGTGTGGGGCGCATCGCCATGGATGCCACAGTCCATGCGCGTGGCCGGTCGTTGGATGCGATGGAGGCCGAGATCGATGGTCGGGTGCCGGAGCTGGGGCTGGAGCACTACACGATCACGGACATCGACCTGAACGGCAAGCTGGAGAAGAACCTCTTCAACGGTGAACTGCACTGCCGCGACCCGAAGCTGTCCTTGGATTTCAATGGACTGGCCGACCTGCGCGGGCGATGGCCCTTGGTGGATTTCACTGCGGACGTGCGCCGGATGGACCTGCGGGCCTTGGGTGTGCTGGGTGGCAAGGGCTACAGCGATATCCAAATGGGCATCCGGGCCCAAGCGCTGTTGGCGCCGGACAGCCTGCTGGGCCAGGTGGTGATGGAGCATGTCAGCTATTGCCAGGATTCGGTGGACCTGGACCTGGGCGACATGACCCTACAGGCCTGGCGGGACCAAGGCATGCCTATGGTAAGGCTCGAAAGCGACGTGGTCGATGCCTTGGTGCGCGGCACGTTCTACCCCACCTTGCTTCCCCAGGCGGTCAGCAGCGCACTGTTCAGCACCTTCCCGGCACTCGAGGCGGATGTGGAGTACAAGCAGGAGCCGCAGGATTTTGATTTCCAGGTCACGGTGAAGGAGGCGCAGCCCGTGCTGGACCTGGTGCTGCCCGGGCTTGAACTGGGCCGGGGCGCGCGCTTCACCGGCAGCTTCAACAGCCGCACGTTCGACCTGGCCGTGGATGCTGACATGCCCCGGCTGGGCTATGCGGGCCTTTCCGCGGACAGCGTGAAGCTCTCCATGGGCAAGACCATGGAACTCCTCGTCCTCAGCCTGCGCGGCGACGGCCAGGTACGCAAGGACAGCATGGTGTTCCGGGACCTGTACATCACCGGGAAAGCCTACCAGGACGAGATTGACCTGGCGGCCGATTGGGCGGGTGGCAACGGGAAGGCCAAGGGCACGGTGAACCTCAGCGCCCTGGTGCAGAGCCCGTCGTCCGTGTTGATCGACCTTGAGCCGAGCAACGTGGACCTTGGGAACGGGGTTTGGCGGAACGAACGGACGGCATCGCTTCGTGTGGACAGCAGCACCATCGAGATCGATACCCTGGAAATGCGCAATGGCGACCAGTACGTACGCCTGGGCGGCACCATCGGGCGCGATCCCTCCCACGCCTTGGGCTTCGATCTGCTGGACGTTCGAACCGAGAACCTCGAGCCCCTGTATGAAGGTCCGCTGGTGCACGGCAGCATCAGTGGCGACGGGCGCATCTTCAACCTGTTGGGCGACCCGTACCTGATCAGCTACCTCTGCGTGGACAGCCTGGCGGTGGAGGACAAGCAGGTGGGCGACCTGCGTTTTGCGGCCACCTTCAACGAGGCCGGCGGCCAGATCGACGTGAACGGCCACCTGCAGCGCGACACGCTTCGTGCCTTTGATTTCTCCGGTACGGTGCACCCCGGCAAAGCACAGGAACTGGACCTCCAGCTGATGATGGACCGCTTCGACCTGCGCTCCATCAACCCCTTCCTGCCGGAGGACATCAGCGACCTGCAAGGCAAGGTCTCCGGCCGGATGACCGTCACCGGCCGCTTTGCCGAACCACGGATCAACGGTTTTGCCGAGCTGGACAACGCCGGCCTGCGCATCAACTACCTCAACACGTTCTACAGCTTCTCCCACCGAATGAACATCCTTCCGGACATGTTCACCCTGGACCAGGTGGTGCTTCGCGATGACGAGGGCCACACGGCCATCGCCAACGGCACCATCATCCACCAGGGGCTGAAGGACTGGAACTTCGACGTGAGCATGGAGATGACCAGGATGAAGGTGCTGGACACCGACGGCCACAACAACGAGCTCTACTATGGGAAGGCCTATGCCACCGGCAACTTGGGCGTGAGCGGCTATGCGGACAACTTGGAGATCAACGTGGACGCGGCCACCGGGGACGGTACAGACATCCACTTCCCCTTGGGCGCCAGCCAGGAGGTGGGCAACATCTCCTTCGTGCATTTCCTGGATCCCGGCAAGGCCGAGGAGCACGGGCACGAGGAAGTGGACCTCACGGGGATCCACTTGGACATGAAAGTGGCCGTGACGCCCGAGGCCCGCTTCGAGCTGATCTTCGACCCCACGGTGGGCGACATCATGCGCGGCCGCGGCCGGGGCGACATCGCCATGTCCGTGACGCCCAGCGGCGACTTCAGTATGAAGGGCGATGTGGAGCTGGTGGACGGCGACTACCTCTTCACCCTGCGCAACCTGGTGAACAAGCGCTTCGGCGTGGAGTCGGGTGGGCACATCACCTGGTACGGCGACCCGTTCGATGCCATCATCAACGTGGATGCCGTGTACCGGTTGCGGGCCAGCCTGTACGACGTGATCCCGCCTGCGTTGCGTACCGAGGCCTACAAAAAGCGGTTCCCCGTGGAGGTGCTCATGCACCTCTCGCAGAACCTGATGAACCCCGAGATCGGTTTCGATGTGAAGTTGCCCACCGTGGACGATGCGGTGCGCACACAGGTCAGCAGTGCCATGGCCACCCCGGACGACATGAACAAGCAGGTGTTCTCCCTGATCGTCCTCAACCGGTTTGCGCCCACCGATGCCACCAGCGCACAGTCGGAAGGGAGCGGGATAGGGGGCGCCACGGCGGCCACGGGAACCGAGTTGCTGAGCAACCAGCTGAGCAACTGGCTGAGCTCCTTCAGCAACGATGTGGACCTCGGGGTGAACTGGCGCACCGGCGATGTGATCTCCCAGGACGAGGTGGAACTGGCCGTGAGCACGGCCATCTTCAATGATCGCCTACTGATCAACACCAACGTGGGCGTGGCCTATGGCGCGGGTGGCACCCAGCAGGGGGCCAATACGCTCATCGGTGATTTCTCCGCGGAGTACAGCCTGACCCAGGATGGCAAGCTGCGCTTCAAGGCCTTCAGCCAAAGCAACGACCGCAACCTCAACCAAGTGGACCAGGCACCCACCACGCAAGGCGCAGGGTTGGCCTACCACGAGGAGTTCAACACCCTGGGTGAGCTGCTCCGCAAGCTGGGCTCCATCTTCCGGCGGAAGCCTTGATCCTGCCGGCGGCGGGCAAATGGCCGGTTACGGCCCGATCGTCACCCCTCAATGTCGAGGTGGTGGCCCATCTTGAGCTTCTTGGTGAGCAGGTACTTGTGGTTGTGCTTGTTGGGCACCACCTGGATCGGTACGTTCTCCACGATCTCCAACCCGTAGCCGATGAGGCCGGTGCGCTTGCGCGGGTTGTTGGTCATCAGGCGCATGCGGCGCACGCCGAGGTCGTGGAGGATCTGCGCGCCTGTGCCGTAGTCCCGTGCATCCATGTCGAAGCCCAGCATAAGGTTGGCCTCCACGGTGTCGGCACCTTCCTCCTGCAGCTTGTATGCCTTCAGCTTGTTCATCAGGCCGATACCGCGCCCTTCCTGTTGCATGTAGAGCACCACACCCTTGCCTTCATCCTGCACCATTTGCATGGCGGCATGCAGCTGGGGCCCGCAATCGCAGCGGCAGCTGCCGAAGATGTCGCCGGTGAGGCAGCTGCTGTGCACACGCACCAGCACGGGCTCACCCGGCTTCCAGTTACCCTTCACCAGGGCGAGATGCTCCTCGCCGGTATCCTTTTGGCGGTAGGCCACCAGGCGGAAATCACCGTACTCGGTAGGCATGTCCACCTCCACCACGCGCTCCACGCTGCGCTCCGTGCGCATGCGGTAGGCCACCAGGTCCTCGATGCTGATCAGCTTCAGGTCGAAGCGCTTGGCCACTTCGCGCAGCTGGGGCAGGCGGGCCATGGTGCCGTCCTCGTTCATGATCTCCACCAGCACGCCGGCGGGTTCCATGCCGGCCAGGCGCGCCAGGTCCACCGTGGCCTCGGTGTGGCCGGTGCGGCGCAGCACACCGCCGTTGCGGGCCTTGAGCGGGAAGATGTGTCCGGGGCGTCCCAGGTCGGTGGCCTTGGTGCCGGGGTCGATCAGCGAGAGGATGGTCTTGCTGCGGTCGCTGGCACTGATGCCGGTGGTGGTGCCGTGGCCGCGCAGGTCGATGCTGACGGTGAAGGGCGTCTGGTGCAGCGCCGTGTTGTCGCGCACCATCAGGTCCAGGCCCAGCTCATTGCAACGCTCCTCGGTCAAGGGTGCGCAGATCAGGCCCCGGCCGTGGGTGGCCATGAAGTTCACCACTTCGGGCGTGGCGTTGCGTGCGGCGGTGATGAAGTCGCCCTCGTTCTCGCGGTCCTCGTCATCCACCACGATCACGAGCTTGCCGGCCTTGATGTCGGCAATGGCGCTCTCGATGCTGTCAAAAGGCTGGTTGTTCTCCATGTGGAGCGGCGTGCGGGAATACACCGATTTAGGGGTGGCAAAGGTACGGAACGGTGGGGTGCGCGGGGTGGTCCGGCGCAGCGGGCGCTTGCAATCCTACGGAAGCCAGTGGGGGCAGCCCCGGATCGCGATGGACCTGTGGGGCGGAACCGTAGCGTTGGGCGGGGGCTTACGCCTGGGCCGGTTCCAGGGTGCCGGCCATCAGTTGGTCGAGCTGCTCGGCCGAGCGGTCCCAGTCGAAGGTCCGGCGCACGAATTCCAGGCCGTTCCGGGCGAGCCTGCGGCGTTCATCGGCATGGTCGAGCAGGTGCAGGATGTGGCGGGCGTATTCGGCGGGCTCGTGGCCGATGAGGATGGCCTCACCGGGCTGGGCGCCGATGGCGTTGTTGGCCAGGTCGCTGGTGACGCAGGGCATCTCCATGGCCATGGCCTCGAGCAGCTTGTTCTGCTGGCCGGTGCCGATCTGCATGGGTGCCACGAAGATGCGGGCCGATGCATAGGAGTCGCGGATATCCTTCATCCATCCGCTCACGGTGACCTCCGGGCAATGGGCGGCGAGCTTGCGTACACGCTGGCCCGGGTCCACCCCGGCGATCAGCAGCGTGGTGCCCGGACGCACAGCATGCACCAGGGGCAGCACGCGGTGCACCAGGTAGTGTGCGCTGTCGATGTTGGGCGGGTAGTTCATGTTGCCGGTGAAGAGCAGGTCGTACTTCTGCTCGGTCTGCCGTGGCCGGAAGTAGTCCGTGTCCACGCCGTTGGGCACCACGGTCACCTGGTCACGGTCAGGGTGATAGAGCAGGTCCCGGTCCTGGGTGCTGATGATGACGCGGTTGTCGAAGAGGTCGAACATCCGGTTCTCGTAGCCGATCAGCCGGCGGGTCTCCATCTTCAGCAGGAAGCGCACGGGCAGCAGCGCATTGCCGGTTCGGCGCTCCATGCCCTTGCTCAGTGTGTCCATGTAGTCCAGGGTCTTGCGCAGGCCATATTGCCGCCGCACATACTCGGTGGTGCGCACCAGCTGGCACAGCACGTGGTCCGGGCGGAAATCGGTGATGGCCTTGTCGATGGCCCGCTGGGCGTGGGGGTGATGGAAGTAGCTGACCTGGAAGGGCAGGCGCGAGAAAGGGGCGGAGGCCAAGCGCAGGAGGATCCTCCAGAAGGGGATGTGCACCACTTCGAGATGCTTGCAAAAGCTGCGCAGGTGCTCGCGGTGCGCCGGGTCGGTGCGCTGGTCGCTCAAGCAGAAGAGGTACACCTCGTGCTGCTCGGCCAGGCGCTTCACCAGGTGGTAGGCACGCAGCTTGTCGCCCTTTTCCAAGGGGTACGGCATGCGCGAGAGCACCACCAGGAGCTTCATTTCCGCAGCAGCTTGGTGTAAAAGGCCACAAGGTCCCCTATGATGGCCGGGTTGGCGTACTTCGAGCGCACCAGTTTGGCGGCGTTCAGGCCGATCTGTTCAGCTGTATCCGGGTCGGCAAGGACTTTGTCGATCTGCTGCACGAAGGCGTTGGCGTTGTCGGCGATCAGGAGGTGGCGACCGGGAACATGCTCGATGCCTTCAGCGCCGATGGAAGTACTGATGACACACTTGCCCATGGCCATGCCCTCGATGATCTTCACCCGCATGCCACCCGCACTGAACAGGGGCACGAGCATCACGTGGCGGGATGCGATGTACTCGTTCGCGTCGGGCACCCGCCCGCGCACCGTGGTGCCCGCGAGGCGCTGGCGGATCAGGTCCTTGGGCATGCGGTTGCCGGCCAGGTGGAGGCGGGCCTGCGGATGTTTTTGGATCACGCGGGGCCACACGGTGCGCAGCAGCCAGCGTACGCCTTCCTCATTGGGCATCCAATCCATGCTGCCCAGGTGGAAAAGCACCGGCGGGCCCGGCGGCTGTGTCACCGGGTAATCCTCCGGCCAGATGCCGAAGGGAATGGTGACGATCGGGGTCTTGCTGCCGTGCTCCTGCATGTGTGCGGCATCGGATGCGGTGATGGCGGCCACGCCGTCCACGCGCTGGAGCACCTCGGCCTCGAATTGCTTCAGTTGCCGGGCCAGGAATTTCCGATAGGGCTTTTTCAGCAGGTTGCGCTCGCCCTGCGCGATCCGTTCCTGGATCACATGCTCCAGGTTGTGCGAGCGCAGCACGATGGGTGCGTTGGAGTAGCGGCGCAACGTGGGGATGTACGGCGTGACGAAGAGGCTTTCGAGGTGGATGATGTCGAATTGCTCCTGCGACAGCAACTGGATCAGCCGGATGTCCATGTCCGGGGAGAAGAAGCGGCTGATGTTGTAGTTGTCCGCGGTCACCAGGTCGGTGAAGGCATCCACGATGTTGAGCGCGGTGTCCACGAACACGCCCTCGATGCCGGTGCTTGCCCGGAAGTCATCCGGGACGGCGTTGACCTTGAGCGGGTGCTTCGCGGTGCTGATGCAGACCACCTTCACCCGGTGGCCGGCATCGAGCAGGCCACGGGTGATGTTGTGCATGGCCTTGGTGCCGCCGTCGATGGGCGGGTAGGGGGGCTTATTGCACAGTTGGAGGATGCGCATGGCGGCGGGGTCGAAGGAGCGAACGGAGGCGGTTCCCCATGCGATCATACGCATCAGGGTCGAACAACGGGCTGTCGGTTGCGGCTTTCCAGGTGATGAAGAAGCCGATGGGCAGCAGGACGAACGTGCTGATCCACATGCCGGGCCAGGCGTTGAGCGTGCCGGCCTTCACCATCTGCTCGGTGGAATAGCTGAGGATGTGGAAGATGAGGAAGAAGACGATGGCGATCACGGCAGGCGCTCCCATGCCGCCCTTGCGCACGATGGCTCCCAGGGGTGCGCCGATGAAGAAGAAGACCACGCACGCAAAGGCAAGCATGAGCTTGCGGTGCCATTCCACGCTGAACTTGGCGATCTGGCCGGAGCGTTCCTCGCGTTCATAGACCATGTCATCCAGCACACGCAGCGCATCGCGGGCCTTGTCCATGGCCATGGCGTACAGGTGAGCCGAGGTGTCCGGCCGCATCGCGGGCCCGGCGGGGGCAGCGCCGGGAATGCCGGGGGAACCGGGTCGTTTGCCCAGCACGGCGATGGAACTGCGCATGCGGAGCTCGTGGTCGCGCATCCGCTCGTCGAGCCGCTTGGTCAGGCTGTCCTCCACGTGGCCGAGCTGCCCCAGGGTTAGCATCTTGTAGTGGTCCTTGAAGAGCTCTTCATCGGTGCGTTTCAGCCCGATGCCGGAAAGGTCGATGCGGATCTCCTCGCGCTGGAAATGGCCCCGAAGCAGCGGATGGTCTTGCCCGGCACCTGCGGCGCCGCCGCCCTGCGCGTCGTTGATGTACCCGTTCTCCAGCACCAGTATGAGGTAGCGGCTGTCCGTGCTGCGGCCCATGGTGCCCTTCTCCGCGCGGACCACGGTCTTGTTGGCCTGGAAAGGATGGCGATGGTCGTAGATCAGCACGTCGCGCAGCTCGCCGGTCCGGTCGTTCTTCGCGCCCACACGGATGGAGAAACCGTCCAGCCCGCCATAGAATACGCCGGGCTGGAGGTTGAGCGCGGGCTTGGCGCGCGTCACGTCCCAAAGCAGGCTTTGGAACTTGAGGTTGGCCACGGGCAGCACGTTATTGCTGAAGTAGAATGAAAAGGCGGCCAGGCCGAGTACGAACACCATCAACGGCGTAAGGATCTTGAACAGGCCGAGGCCGGCCGACCGCATGGGCGTCAGTTCGGAGCGCTCGCCCAACCCGCCCATGGTCATGATGGAGCTCAGCAGCACGGCCAAGGGCAACACGGCGGGCACGAAGGCCGAGGTGGCGAAGGCGATCAGGCGGGCAAGTACGTCCCACGGCAGGCCCTTGCCCATCAGGTCATCCACCCACTTCCACAGCCATTGCATGCTGAAGAGGAAGAGCACGATGAGGAAGGTGATGAGCAGCGGGCCCCAGTAGACCCCGATGATCATGCGGTGCAATCGCTTCATGCGCGGAGGGCAAAGATCGCCCCGAACGCGGGCCGTTGGTCACTTCCGGAAAGTGATCGGGCGTTGCTGGTCCGGCAATACGCCGCGCCGTTGTGCAGGCCTAGGCGCCCAGCACGCGGATCAGCTTATGCACTTGGGCCTCCCACAAGGCACGCTCCTCCTCCAGGTCCTGAGGCCAGGCATGGTCGGTCACCAGCAGGCAGGTCTCATTGGTCATACCGTCCACCCGGATCCGCAGCTCGAAGAAGGCGGCCGGGTCCTCCTGGGTGTCCTCCGCCCAGCGGAAGCGGACATACTCCCCGATTCGTTGGCTCAGGCATTCAGCCATCTCCGTGTCATCTCCCCAGCGGAAGGTGTACATGTTGTCCACCACGTTCACGTCGTCACAGAACCATTCGCTGAAGCCGCTGGGCGTACTGATGAATTCATACAACGACGCCACGGAGGCATTCAGGTAGAACTCCATCTGGTAGCGCTGCTTGAGCGCGGTGCGGACCGGGCGGGTGGCCAAGGGAGCTGCCTGGGCCGGCTTGTGCGCCGGTTGTGCCGCGATGGCCGGAGTGGCGGGCAGGATGGGGGTGGTGGGTTTGGCCTGTTTTGGGGAAGGGCTCGCCACACTTTGTTTTTCCGCGGAAGCCGCTTTCTTCTTCTGTACCGGTTGGGGTTTTGCGATGGGTTTGGAGGGTGCGGCCTTCTTCGCGGCCGACTTCTTGGGCGCGGATTTTTTCAATGCGGCCTTGCCCTTGGCCGCTGTTTTGGTTGCGGCTTTCCGCAGCGGCAGCGACTTTGTGGCGGCCTTCTTCTTGGCCGGTGCCTTTTTCACCGGAGCTTTCCGGGGCGGGGCGGACTTGCTCTTGGCCGTCCGCTTCACAGGTAACCTTTTCCGTGCCGGAGCTTTTACAGCGGCCTTCTTCTTCGGGGCCGCTTTCTTCTTGGCCACGGCCTTCTTTTTAGTCGCGGCCCTCTTCGCGGGAGCGGCCTTGATGGCGGATTTCGCGGCTGCAGCCTTCTTCACCGGTTTCTTCTTGGTGGCTGCACGGCGTGAAGGTGCCGTCGCCTTCACCTTCTTTTCCTTCATCGGCTTTTTCCCTTTGGCCTCCTGCTTCCGGGCGGATTTGGCTGCTGCGGCCCGTTTCCGCTGGTCGGTAGCCTTGCCCTTTGCAGGCTTGGCCGTTGCGGTGTTCTTGGAACGCAGGTTCTTCTTCGGTTTAGGCATGGGAAGTCGTGCTTCTTGAAGGGGAGCGGGAAAGATAGGAAGATCCCGTTTTTTTCCAAGTGGATGCCGCTATGCTTGCACTTTTTTTGCTTTCGCGGGTTGGGTCGGGGCGGTGAGTCCGGCAACGCAGGGATCATCCCGCGCATTTGGTCATCCATGACTTTTAGGGAATGCGGACGGTGCTATATTCGCGCCCCGAAAACGGCGCGGTAGCTCAGCTGGTTAGAGCGCAGGATTCATAATCCTGAGGTCGAGAGTTCAAGTCTCTCCCGCGCTACGGAGCAAGCCCCTGGGTGAAAGCCCGGGGGCTTCTCGTTGATGGCCCAAGCGGGACTTGCGCCGGGGAGCTGGTTAGCTTAGCGCCATGGTGAACACGGCATGTGGCCAATGGCAGCTTGTTGGCATTGCGGCGCTTGGAATGATGCTCACCGTCGCCTGTGCCTCCCACGGGTTCCGGCCTGCGGACGGTGAAGCGATCCTTCAGTCCATGGATGATCAAGCCGCCGCTTGGAACCGCGGGGATATCCCGGGCTTCATGGAAGCCTATGCCGACAGCATCTGCTTCATCGGCAAGGGAACGCGTACCTGCGGCAAGGCGGAAGTGACGGCGCGCTACAGTGCCCGCTATCCGGGGCCGGAGGCCATGGGCCACCTGGAGTTCGGCGAGCTCGAGGTGCTGGGTGCCGGCAAGGACAATGCCTGGTGCACGGGGACGTGGAGGCTGCTGCGCGCACAGGATACCCTGGGTGGCGGCTTCAGCCTCTTCTGGGTGCGCACCCGGAATGGGTGGCGCATCCTGCGTGACCATACTTACTAG
>JAHDVX010000036.1 GCA_023382455.1 Flavobacteriales bacterium | reverse complement strand
GGCAGAGCGGCAGAGCGGCAGAGCGGCAGAGCGGCAGAGCGGCAGAGCGGCAGAGGCGTTGAATTTTCAATCCGGCAAGTTACACCAGCCGTCCGGTGCCATGGGCACGGATGGCTTTTTTGTTGTTCCACCCCCCAACCCGCTTTGCCATGAAGCCCATACCACCTGAGCCGCTGCAGGCGCCGCGTGCCTAAGCGCGCGGCGTTCGCCCCCGGGTGAACGGCCCCTCCCGGCCGCCGCAAGGGAAGGCATGCGCTGCGTGTGTTGCGTGGTGCATTGTAATTTCACGGGACCGGACATGCTACCCGGTCAACACGAACGGACGATGACCTCTTGCGCGATGGACCTCCGGCGGCCGGGCAGGGGCCTTGGCCTGCTGCTCGGCTGCCTGGGGTCCGTTGCCTTTCTGCGCTGCGAAGCGCAGAACCTGGTGCCCAACCCGAGCTTTGAGTTGAAGGATACGTGCCCATATACCATTGGGTTCCAAGAAGGTGACAGGCCGCTGTACTGGTTCCCTTGGGACCAATCGCCAGAATACTTCAACGCCTGTGTGCCGGGTACTGGTGTGGATAGTTTGGTGGGTGTGCCATTGAACGGCTTCGGATATCAACATGCCATGGAAGGCGATGCCTATATCGGCATGTATGCCTATGGACACATTGGTGGTGGCATTGACTACCGGGAGTACGCCGGGTGTGAGTTGCTGGAACCCTTGGAAGTGGGCCAGAGCTATGACTTGAGCTTCCTCACCAGCCTTGCCATCGGTGCAGCGAACTATTGGCCGATGACATGGGCCTGCAATAACATGGGCATGCTCTTTTCCATGGAGATGACCCCATGGGACGGCTGGTCCGGAATCTCGGTACCGACGCGCAATTACGCTCACCTGCACAGCACGGCTGTAATCACCGACACGGCCAACTGGATCTTGGTGCAAGGCAGCTTTGTGGCGGACAGTGCATACCGGTTCTTGGCCATCGGGAATTTCTTCAGCAATGCACTCACCGACACGCTTCACATTGTTCCCGGCGGTTCGCTTGGGGCATACTACTACGTGGATGGCGTGTGCGTACGGAAGAGTGGGCAACCCTGCGAGTTCACCAGCGGCATTCACGAACAAGAAGCGGCAGTTTCGCTGCTTTGGCCGAATCCGGCATCGGACCAGGTGCAGGTGCGCGCCGGGACGGGCACGAGTTGGCAGGTATTCGATGCTACGGGGCGATTGCTCGCGGACGGAGAGAGTACGGCGGAGCTGCTGTTGTTGCCCGTGGGGCAATGGGCTCCCGGGGAGTATGTGCTGCGTTTGCAAGGCGAGGAAAGAAGGCACGTTCGTTTCGTGGTGATGCGGTAGCAGTGGTCCGATCTTCCCTGTTGAACAACAACAACGAAGATCATGAAACGGAGAATGCTTTTGGGCTGCTTGGCAGCCTTGGTCATCGCACTCCCAACGAGTGCGCAATGGCAGACATTTGGGAACACCATAAGCGGTTCGGATTGGCTGGGTGCGGATTTCGGCAGCTCCATCCCGCTGCGCATCCAAACGCGGGCCAACCAGCCGATCGAGTGGTACACGGACGCGGTGCAGCGGATGCGGCTTATGCCCACGCTCACCGGTCAAACGGTGAATACCTACCCCGATTTTGTCGCAAGTGTTCCCGCCAACCGATGATTCCAAAACCCGGCGGGGCCACTTGTGACAACCCTGTCCCTTTGCGAGGATGGTTGTGCAGTCTGTGGCTGCCTGCGGATGGTAGTCACAAGTGGCCCGCTCGCCAACGCGTAGCGCCAGCCCGCGCGGAACACTTGCGATAATCGAAGTTTTCAAACGCCTACCGATCTTCAGGGAACATCCCTTACCTTCGGAAGCGATGAGGACCGAACGTAACCATACCTTCTTGACTTCGGCCTTCGAGCGGCAGAGCGGCAGAGCGGCAGAGCGGCAGAGCCGTTGAATTTTCAATCCAGCAAGTTATACCAGCCGTCCGGTGCCATGGGCACGGGCGGTTTTTTTGTTGTTCCACCCCCAAACCCGCTTTGCCATGAAGCCCATACCACCTGAGCCGCTGCAGGTGCCGCGCGCCTAGGCG
Source organism: Flavobacteriales bacterium (assembly GCA_023382455.1). Classification (GTDB taxonomy): domain Bacteria; phylum Bacteroidota; class Bacteroidia; order Flavobacteriales_F; family PHOS-HE28; genus PHOS-HE28. Next base: position 18,418 of record JAHDVX010000036.1, on the reverse strand, counting down.
CACGGCGTTCGCTGAAAAGTGAACGGCCCCCTCCCGGCCGCCGCAAGGGAAGGCATGCGCTACGCGTGTTGCGTGGTGCATTGTAATTTCACGGGACCGGGACGATGCTCCCGGCCAATACGAACACGATGGACTTCACCGCTACACCCTTGCGCAGATGCAGCTCCGCGCTGGCCTTGGCCCTGGTTGCGGCGGTGTCCTGCACACCTGGTACCGCGCATGCCCAGAACCTCGTGCCCAACCCGGGTTTCGAGGAAGCCGATAGCTGTGTTCCGCTGCCGCCTTTCGAAGGTATCCTGGATTGGTACAGCGTGAATGGAAGCCCGGATCACTTGCGGAGTTGTTTGCCGTACGGAACGTTCAATGGGCTGCCCATGAACTACTTCACGTACCAAGAGCCATACGAAGGTGAATCCTGTGCAGGCATGGTGACTTACTGGCAGAATGGCCAATTCGAGTACCGGGAATGGATCCAGGCGCCTTTGCTGGAACCGTTGGTGGTGGGGCAGACCTACTGGTGCAGCTTCCGGGCGAACGCGGCATTTGGAGGAAATGAAACCTATCCGCAGTTCTGGTTGGCCAACGACAAGGTGGGCATGCGCTTCACCACCACGGCCATGGCTCAGTGGAATGTGGATGACCCCTATCCGGTGCCGCCCGACCATGCGCACATCCTGTACCCGCAGGTCCTGAGCGATACGGTGGGCTGGACCCTGGTGAGCGGCAGCTTCGTGGCGGACAGCGCCTACCGGTACGTGATGCTTGGGCAGTTCTTCAGCAATGCCCAGACGGATACGCTGCACTTCGTGGATCCCGCTTCTGTGTACCCCTGGTATCCACGAGCATACACCTTGGTGGATGCGGTGTGCGTGTCGCCGGATCCGGATGGATGTGAGCGCAGCCAAGGCATTGCGGAGCTGGGTGAGGCAACGCCCTTCGTTTACCCGAACCCGGCCAGCGATGTGCTGTGGATCGGCAACGCGGATGGGCGGGAGGCGCTGGTGCTGGACATGCTGGGCAAGCAGGTGTGGAGCGGCAGGGTGAGCGGTGGGCGCTTCGCGGTAGGTGTGGATAGTTGGGCGCGAGGCACCTACGTGCTACAGGTGCGGAGTGATCAAGGCGTACAGGCAATTAAGTTCGTATTGGCCGAATAGGGAGCATCGTTCCTGTCCTTTCAGTGAACCCTCAACACGAAAGGAAATGAGAACGAAGAAATTCTTGAAGCACCTGTTCCTAGGTGCGCTGTTGCTGTCAACAGGTAAAATGGTTGGCCAAGTAACTACGGCCAGCAACGTAGCTGCTGGCCCGAATGATTTCCTGGGTTGGAATAATAACGCGGTCAATAACTTCCCGCTGCGGATCCGGCATGACCGGAACCAACCGATCCAGTGGTTCACGAACAGCATCCAGCGTATGCGGCTTATGCAAACTGTCACCGGGGTGACGATCAACACCTATACGAACCAGGATCTGAGCGGAAACTTGGGCATTGGGGCGTTCACCTCGGGGAATGTTCCCCGGCCATTCTCCCTGTTGCACCTGGACAACGGCGGCACCCAATTCTCGGGATACCGGCCCTGGTTCCGCCCGGGGATGACGATCACCAATGGAAGCGACCTGGCTTGGATAGGGCTGAAGAACGAAGGCTATGATATCAACCACCTCACCCTCGCCTGGGCGGATAATACCCTGCAGGACGGACCGGACCTGTTCAAGGTGGTCTTTTTGGCCAAACCGGGAACCACGGGCACCGCAGGGACGCTCAATGGGCTGGAGACGATGCGGATCCAACCGGCCATCGGCGGAACGGAGAGCTTTTTAGGCATTGGGGATTGGTTCACGGCCGGGGCCAACCCCACCGAGCGCCTGGATTTGCTCAACGGCCGGGCGCGCATACGGCAACTGCCCGATGACCCTGAAGTCCAGGCCAAATACAAGATCATGGTGGTGGATGATTCGCCCGTGGGAAGCGCTGAACGCGGTGTTGTGAAATGGCTGGACCCGGCCAGCTTGCCGGGCGGAACAGGTTGCGAATGGACCTTGCAGAACAGCGGCGTGCCGGGCCCGTCGGTCCCGCACAACGTATACACGGCTGTGGGCTCGAGCGACATCTGCCCGGATGATCTGGATGCCGTCGGGGTGGGGACCAGCTCGCCCAAGGCCAAGCTGCATGTGTTCACCACCACGCCGGGTTATTTCGGGAACGATGTGATCTTAGGACATTATAAGTCCGACCAAAGTGGGGGGCGGGCCGTGAACGGGGCGGCCAGTTCTGCTTTGTCCACCACGTTTTCGAACAACACACTGACCGGGGTGCAGGGAAGTGCCGAAAACGGGAAGTACTCCACGGGGGTGGCGGGAAGGGCCATCAATTGGGATACATCACCGGGCATCACCCAGGACGTGATAGGTGTGAGCGGCATGGCCAAGGCCTATGGCAACGCCAATCGCGTGATCGGGGTTTACGGCTATGGTGGCGGGGCCAGTAATGGCTCCAACGATTGGGCGGCTTATTTTGACGGAAGGGGTTATTTGACCTCCGGGCCCTGGCAGCCATCGGACATGGACCTGAAGGTAGGCGTGGAGGAATTGGACCCGGGGCAAATGGCCGCTGCGTTATTGGAGCTTCAACCCAAAACGTATGGGTACAACGTGGAGGGTTATCCGTCCATGAACCTTCCGGCCGGCGTGCAGCGAGGGCTGATCTCCCAAGAGGTTGAGGCGGTCTTTCCTGATCTGGTGACCGATGTGATACACCCGGCGCAAGTGGACTCCGCAGGGAATGTGATCGAGCCGGAGCTGCATTTCAAGGCCATGAACTACCAAGGGTTCATACCCGTGCTGATCGCGGGATTCCAGCATCAGCAGCAGGTGCTTGAGCAACAACGGGCCATGATCGCGGACCTGCAGGCCAAGGTGGCCAATTGCTGTGCCGCCGACCAAGGCATGGCCCCACAAGACGTGCCCACGCAGAAGGACGCGCCGCAGACGGGTGATCTCCAGGAGCAACGCCTGTTGGTCATCCCCAACCCGGTGGCGGACCTTACCACGCTGGAATACTATGTGCCGCATGCGGGCAAGGTGAGCCTGTCGGTGAGCACCAGTGACGGCAAGCCCCTGGGCACCTTGCGCGAGGAGCAGGCGGAGCCGGGCGTTTATAGCTACCAATGGAACACCACCAGGCTGGCGGCGGGCACCTACATCTGCACCTTCCTGCTGGACGGTGCCGTGGTGGTGAAGCGGGCCGTGAAGGTGAAGTGAGCGGGAAATCGGCGTTGATGGCATGGCCCGGTGCCCGCATGGGTGCCGGGCCTTTCCTTTGCCGCCATGAAGCGCGCCATCGTCAGCGTTACCAACGATCTGGCCACCGACAACCGGGTGGCCCGTACCTGCGGCGTGCTGGCGGAGCTGGGCTACGAAGTGCTGCTGGTGGGCCGCAGGCTGCCGGGAAGCCTGCCACTGGAGCGGCCATACAAAACCCACCGGATGCGGCTGCTCTTCCACAAGGGGCCGCTGTTCTACGCCGAATACAACCTGCGGCTCTTCTTCCTGCTGCTCTTCAGCCCGTGTACGCTGCTGTTCAGCAATGATCTGGACACGCTGTTGCCCAATTACCTCGTCGCCCGGCTGCGTGGAAAGAGGCTCGTGTACGACACACATGAGTTCTACACCGAAGTGCCCGAATTGGTGGGGCGTCCCCGCGTGCGGGCCGTGTGGCTGGCTCTCGAGCGGCGCATCTTCCCCAAGTTGAAGCACGTGATCACGGTGAACCAGAGCATTGCCGACGCCTACCGGGAGCGCTACGGCAACCAGGTGCACGTCGTGCGAAACATCCCCGTGCCCCGTGAACTGCCGCCCGCGCCTTCAAGGGAAGCCTTGGGCCTGCCGAAGGACAAGCGCATCCTGGTGATGCAGGGAGCGGGCATCAACGTGCAGCGCGGGGCCGAGGAGGCCGTGCTGGCCATGCAGGAATTGCTGGACTGCCTGCTGCTGATCATTGGCGGGGGCGATGCCTGGCCGGTGCTGGAGCGCATGGTGCAGGAGCATGGCCTTCAGGACCGCGTGCGCCTGCTCGGCAAGATGCCCTATGCCCGCATGATGGACTACACCCGCAACGCCGACCTCGGCCTCACCCTGGACAAGGACACCAACCTCAACTACCGTTTCAGCCTGCCCAACAAGCTGTTCGACTACCTGCATGCGGGCATCCCCGTGCTGGCCACGGATCTGCCCGAGGTGGCGGCCATCGTGCGCGCCCACGATTGCGGCGTGGTGCTGCCCGCCGCCGATCCCGCCGCCATCACCGGCGCGGTACGTGCCCTCTTCACTGCCCCGGACCGCTATGCCGCCTTGCGGCGGAACGCTATTTTCGCGGCCCGCGAGTTGGACGGCGGAGAAGAAGTCGCCAAACTGCGGTCGATCCTGGAGGGCCTTGGCTGATCCCCATCTGCATATCGTCAGTTTCGACATCCCCTGGCCGGCGGACTACGGCGGGGTGATCGATGTGTACTACAAGGTGAAGGCCCTGCACGGATTGGGCGTGCGCGTCCACCTGCACTGCTTCGAATACGGCCGGGCCCATGCACCGCAGCTGGAGGCGGTCTGCGAAAGCGTGCACTATTACAAGCGCGATACCGGAAAGCATCAGTTGTTCAACAGCCTGCCCTACGTGGTGGTCAGCCGCAGGAGCGAGGAGCTGGTGGTGGAACTTTGCAAGGACGATCATCCCATCCTCTTCGAGGGACTGCATTCGTGCTTCTACCTCGGTGATCCACGCCTGGTGGGCCGCAAGCGGATCGTGCGCACCCACAACGTGGAGCACGATTATTACGAAGCCCTTGCCTCGGCCGAAAGGGGCGCTTTTAAGCGCACCTACTTCCTGCAGGAGGCCCGCAAACTGCGCAAGTTCGAGCCCGTGCTCAGCGAGGCGGACCACATCCTGGCCATCTCCCCGCACGACCAGCGCTACTTCGCGGCGCACTTCCGAAACGTGCACCATCTCCCGGCCTTCCACCCCAGCTCCAAGGTCGATCCACCGGAAGGCCTCGGCGATTTCTGCCTGTACCATGGCGCGCTCAGCGTGCCCGAGAACGACAAGGCCGCCTTGTTCCTCGTGAACGAAGTGTTCCGTGGGTTGCCGGTGCCCCTGGTGATCGCCGGGCGCGGGGCCAGCTCCGAACTGCGCAGCGCCGTGGCCCGTGCCAACAACGTGAAACTACGCGAGAACATCCCTACGGAGGAGATAACCGCCCTGGTGCGCGCCGCCCAAGTGAACGTGCTGCCCACCTTCCAGGCCACTGGCATCAAGCTGAAGCTGCTGCTCTGCCTGTTCAGCGGCCGCCACGTGGTGTGCAACACGCCCATGGTGCAGGATACCGGGCTGGAAAGCCTCTGCCGCGTGCACGACGACCCGGAGACCATGCGCCTGAGCATCCAGGCCTGCATGGCCGTGCCCGCCGGAGGCGCCGAGCTGGAGGCCCGCACCCGCGTGCTAGAGGAACGCTTCTGCAACCTCGGCAACGCGAGGAAGATCCTGGGGCTTTTGGTTGGGAAGTAGGCAGTTGGCAGAGGCAGTTGGCAGTTGCACTGGACGGGATCAGTGACAGATCCGCTCACTAATCACAGCTTGCAGCTTGCCGCTTGCGGCTTATGGCTTGCAGCTTAATTATTGATGCATGCGGCTTTTGCCTTGCCCCTTGGGCCCTGAGGCTCGCTACTTCCCCGCTCACCCTGCTACGCCACTGCCGCGCTCACTTCCAGCAATCTGCCGTCCTCGCAGCGTACCACCCGGGCGTTCACCTTCTTCATGTGCGTGTAGTCGTGCGTGGCCATGATCACGCAACGGCCACCGTGGCTGATGGTGTACAGCAGGTCCACGATCTCCGCGGTGGTCTCCGGGTCCAGGTTGCCGGTGGGTTCGTCGGCCAGCACCAGTTCGGGGTCGTTCACCAGCGCCCGCGCGATGCTCACCCGCTGCTGCTCGCCGCCGCTCAGTTCGTGCGGCATCTTGTAGCCCTTGTTGCCCAGGCCCACCTTCTCCAGCACCTCGCGCACCTTGTTGTCCATCGCCTTCTTGTCACGCCAGCCCGTGCTGCGCATCACGAAGGTGAGGTTGTCGTTCACGCTCCGGTCGCCCAGCAGCTGGAAGTCCTGGAAGACGATGCCGATCTTCCGCCGCAGGTAGGGAACCTGGCGCCGTTTCAGCTTCCGCAGGTTGAACCCCGCCACGTGCCCTTCGCCCTCCTTGAAGGGAAGGTCCCCGTACAGTGTACGCATCAGGCTGCTTTTCCCGCTGCCCGTGCGGCCCACCAGGTAGATGAACTCGCCCTTGTGCACCGTGAGGTCCACGTGGTTCAGCACCAGGTTTTCCTGCTGGAAGATGCGGGCGTCGTGCAGTTCGATGATCGGGGAGGTGTCGCTCATGGCCGAGGGATGAAAAACAGGATGCTGCGCCCAAAGGAAGAAAATTCCGGGGGTCTCCCTGCGTTCTTCCCCCGGGTTGTGTCCACGATCGGCCGGGGGGCCAACAGTTCGGCGTGGATAAGTACGCCGGTCCCTGCGGCCTTGCGGCACACGGCTCCGGACCTTTGAACCGATGGAGAAGATCCTTCCCAGTCCCGCCATGTCCCGTTTTTCCCTCTTGCTCCTCCTTGCGGCCTGGGGCCTCACCCTGCAGGCCCAGCAACCCGCGCATTTCCTGCCGCCGCAGGCCCCCATGGCCCACGCCATGGAGCTTTTCGACAAGGCCCAGTACGGTGCGGCGCTCCATGAGTTCGACCAATTGGCCCGCAGCGAGCGGGATGCCCACGGCGACCAGCGGACGGAGGCCGAGTTCTGGGCCGCCATCAGTTCGGTCCGGCTGTTCCATGGCGATGCAGCCCAGCGCCTGCTCACCTTCATCACCGACCACCCGGAGAATTTCCATGTCCCCGCCGTGCGCCTGGAGCTCTTCCGCCACTACTTCAACGGCAAGCGGTGGGGCCACGCGCTCACCTGGGCCGATCAGGTGGACGGTGATGCCCTGGGTGAGGCGGACCGCACGGAGTTCGCTTTCAAGAAGGGCTATGCCAGCTTCATGGACGGCCAGCCGGACAAGGCCCTGGTGGAGTTCGCCAAGGTGAAGGACGGCACCGGCATCTACGCCGCACCGGCCACCTACTACACCGCGCACATCAACTACACCAGGCGCAATTACGCCGCGGCGCTCGAAGGGTTCGAGAAGCTGAAGGACGACCCCGGCTTCGGCAAGGTGGTGCCCGCGTACATCGCACAGATCAAGTTCCTGCAAGGGCGCTACGATGCCCTGCTGGAGTATGTGCAGCCGCTGCTGGCCGAGGGCGGGCCGGGCAAGGGCCGCGCCGACATCAACCGGCTGGCCGGCGAGGCCTATTTCCGCACCGGCCAGTACAAGGAGGCCCTGCCCTACATCGAGAAGGGCCTTCAGCGCAGCGGCGTGGAGCGCGGCGACCGTTACACCGCAGGCTACGCCTACTACCGCAACGAGCTGTGGCAGCAGGCCATCACCCAGTTCACCCAGGTGGTCAACAACAGCAGCGACAGCCTGGCCCAGTACGCGGCGTACCACATGGCCGATTGCTACCTGAAGCTCGGCCAGAAGAACTACGCCCGCAACGCCTTCAAGAAGGCCTATGACCTGGGCAACGATCCCAAGGTGACCGAGGATGCCCTGTTCAACTACGCCAAGCTCGCCTATGAGCTTTCATTCGACCCCTACAATGAGGCCATCATCGCCCTGCGCGATTACATGGCCAAGTACCCCGGATCGCCGCGCCACGACGAGGCCCAGGAGTTCCTGCTGGACGTTTACCTGAAGACGCGCAACTACGAGGCCGCACTCGCCTCGCTGGACGCCATCAAGACCAAGGACCTGCGCCTGAAGGAGGCCTACCAGAAGCTCGCCTTCGACCGCGGCGCGGAGCTCTTCGAGGGCAGGAAGTACGCCGATGCGCTCACCTTCTTCACCAAGGCGCTCACCTTCCCGGTGGATCCCAAGGTCACCGTGCAAGCCCACTATTGGGCCGGCGAGGCCAACTATGCCCTGGGCCGGATGGACGCCGCACTGGCCAAGTACGATGATGTGCGCAACACCGCCGGTGCCTACGCCACGGCGCTCTACCAGCAGGCCAGCTACAGCATGGGCTACGCCTATTTCAAGCAGAAGCAGTATGGCGAGGCCGCCACCGCCTTCCGCCGCGCCGTGGAGAACAACGACCTGCCCAAGGCCCAACGCGATGACGCCTTGGTGCGCACGGGCGATTGCTACTACGTGACCAAGGACAACGCCACGGCCGTCACCTGGTACGACAAGGCCATCGGCCAAGGGGCCGCCGCCCGGGACTATGCCCAGTACCAGAAAGGCGTATGCCTCGGGCTGGAGAAGAAGTTCGACCAGAAGATCGCCACCCTCAAGCAGCTCCTCCGCGAGAAACCCAACAGCCAATACGCCGCCGATGCCAAGTTCCAGCTCGGGGAAACCTACCTGAACGCCGGCAAGGACGACGAGGCGTTGGCCTTCTACAAGCAGGTGGTGGACCAGCACCCCAACTCCCCGCACGTGCGCCAAAGCATGCTGCAAACAGCCCTCATCGACAAGCGCCAGGGACGGGCGGACAAAGCGCTGGACGGCTTCAAGGCCGTGGTGGCCAAGTACCCCACCATGGACGGCTCGCGCGAGGCGTTGGCCGCCATCGAGAGCATCTACTCCGAGCGTGGCCAGGTAGCCGCCTACGAGGCGTACGTGCGGTCGCTCTCCTTCGTGGACCCGGCCTCGCTGGACCTCGATGAGAAGTACTTCCGTAGCGCCGAGCAGCTCTACTTCGCCGAGAAATGCGACCAGGCCGTCGGTGCCCTGCGGGACTACCTGGCCAAGTACCCCAACGGTGCCCACGCCCTCACGGCGGAGTACTATGCGGCCGACTGCCTCTACCGCGCCAACAAGCCCGACGAGGCGTTGCCCGGGTTCGAACGGGTGATCGCCGCCGGCGGGGGTCAGTACATGGAGCAGGCCTTGGCCGCGGCCAGCAGCATCCTGTACGCGGGGAAGCGCTGGGATGCCGCGTTGGGCTATTTCAGCGACCTGGCACAAAAGGCCGCCTTGCCCGTGAACATCCTGGCCGGCCAGGCCGGCAGGATGCGTTGCCTGGTGGAGCTCCAGCGCATCGCCGAGGCGGCCGATGCCGCACGCATCGTGCTGGCCAACCCCGATGCCCAGGCCGACCTCAAGGCCGAGGCCGGCCTGGCTGCCGGCAGGGGCGAGATCGCCAACAACGAGCTCGATGCCGCCTACACCCGCTTCAAGGCCATCGCGGGCACTTCCAAGAATGCCTTCGGCGCCGAGGCCGCCTTCCATATGGCCTATGTGCGCTACCTGCAGAAACGCTACAAGGACGGTGAGACCGAGGTGTTCGCCCTGGCCAAGAAGTTCCCGGACAATGATCACTGGAAAGCCAAGGCGTTCATCCTGCTCGGCGATATCTACGTCGGCATGGGCGACCTCTTCCAGGCCAAGGCCACCCTGCAAAGCGTGGTGGACCACAGCACGGAGCCCGAACTGGTGAAGCAGGCCGCCGAACGCCTGGCCCAGATCACCGAGGAGGCCGCGCCCAAGCAAGTTCCCGATACCGCCGGAGGGGAGCAGACCATACCCATGCCCGGCCAGAAATGAGAACCATGTCCAGCCTTTTCCAAGTCCGAACCGGCCTTGTGGCGGCCGCCCTCTGCGCCGCCTTGGGCCTCCACGCCCAGATCGGCGAGCAGTACTACATCAACGGCATCTACAACCCCACGCTCGCCGATGTCAGCAAGATCGACCTCAGGCCGCAGCCCTACGATTCCATCCTGCCGGAGAAGGAGATCACCTACGGGCTGATGGAGGTGAAGGGGGAGGTGCCCGCCCATGTCGACAGCATCGATGCCGCCCGGCTCAATATCCAGACCGCGCAGGAGAAGCTCTACAAGGGCTTCGTCAAGGCCGGCTTCGGCCTGTACACCACCCCGCTTGCCGAACTCTATTACGACCAAACCCGCTCCAGGCAGAACGGCTACGGGATCCACTTCAAGCATTTGAGCAGCAACGGCGGCATCAATGACCGCGGGCCCAGTGACTACAGCACCAACACGCTGGACGCTTTCTACAACGCCTACCTGCGCAACCATGTCATCCAAGGCCGGGCCGCCTATGACCGAAAGCGCGTGAGCTATTACGGCTACCCCGCCACGGACAGCCTGGAAAACCTGCACCTGCTTTCACCGGAGCCCCCGGACGATGCCCTGAGGCAGGTGTACAACAACATCGGGTTCGCCCTGCGCGTGAAGAGCCTCTACAAGGACAGCACCAAGCTGGCCCATGACGCCGGCCTGGAGGTGAACAACTTCACCAACCTGGGCGGCAGTCGCGAACTCAATCTGGTGCTCGATGCCCGACTTGCCATGGAGCAGGGCAGCGAGACCTTCGGCGGAGATGTGCTCATCGACAACAACTCCTACCGCGGCATCCGGGACAGCCTGCCCGAATTGCGCCAGAACGGCACCATGGTCGGCCTTTCCCCCTTCGTCAGCACCACCAACGGCACCTACCTCGTGAAGGTCGGCGCCGGCATCTACGTCGATGCAATGGGGAAGACCACCTTCCATTTCTACCCGCAGGCCTATGCCCAGTACCGCCTGTTCGATGACATCCTGGTGCCCTACATCGGCGTGGACGGCCGCCGCATCCGTAATGGCCTGCGAAGCCTTTCGCGCACCAACCCCTTCATCCAAGGTGCCCCGCTGCTGGCCAATTCCAGCCTGATGCACGACCTGTACGCGGGCCTGCGCGGAAGCCTCGGGCGTGACATCGGCTTCGATGTCCGCATCAGCAAGAGCCGCATCAAGGACCGGCCCCTGTTCCTCTCCGTGCAGCAGGACATCGGCGGAGTTCGCTACGGCGACCGCTTCCTGCCCGTGTATGACCAAGTGGACCAGCTGGACATCGGCGGGGAGCTCCGCTACAGCCACGATGAGCACGTCAACATCCACGGCGGCCTGCACATCTTCTCCTACTCCACCGACCAACAGGCCGAAGCCTGGAACCTCCCCATATATACGCTCAACCTCGGTGCCGTATACGATTTCCAGGACAAGCTGCTCGTGAAGCTCGAAGCCGTCTTCAACGGCCGCAGGCAGATGGCCGCCACCTTGCCGGCCGGCTGGAACGACCTGTCCCCGGAACCGGTCTCCTATGAGGCGGACGGCTACCTGGACCTCCACCTGGGCCTGGAATACCGCTACACCAAGCGCCTCAGCGTCTTCCTGGAGTGCAGCAACCTGAGCGCCAGCAAGTACGAGCGCTGGTACAACTACCCCGTGCAGCGCACCTTGGTGCTTGGCGGGGCCACCTTCGCTTTCTAGTTCGTAATTGCCTCGGACATAGGGGGTTGCCTCCTATTCGCCGGGTCGCCTTCCCAAGAGGGTGGAAGGGGTTATCAACACCCGCGGCCGTCTTGTTGGCAAATAATGGCCATCCCCCGCGTCCGTATTGGATTTCGGGCCTTCCGGAGGCCCTTTCTTCGGTATCTTCGCGTGCCTTTTGAAAAACAGGGTCCCAATGCCACCCTGACCAAGCGCATCCAAGGAAAAAATGGCTGAGACAGTGGAAATGAGCGAAGCGAAGAAAACGGCCGCCGCCAGTTACGGGGCCGACAGCATCACCGTGTTGGAAGGATTGGAGGCCGTGCGCAAGCGGCCCGCGATGTACATCGGCGACATCGGGATGAAGGGCCTTCACCACCTGGTGTATGAAGTGGTGGACAACTCCATCGACGAGGCCCTGGCCGGCCATTGCGACAACATCGAGGTCACCATCCTCCCGGGCAACAGCATCAGCGTGAAGGACAATGGGCGCGGCATCCCCGTGGGGATCCACCCCAAGGAGGGCCGAAGCGCGCTCGAGGTGGTGATGACCGTGCTGCACGCGGGTGGCAAGTTCGACAAGGACAGCTACAAGGTCTCCGGAGGTCTGCACGGCGTGGGCGTCAGTTGCGTGAACGCCCTCAGCAAGCACATGACCACCGAGGTCTTCCGCGACGGGAAGAGCTACAAGCAGGAGTATGCCATGGGCAAACCGCTCTACGCGGTGAAGGAGACCGGCACCTCCGACCAGCGCGGCACCCTGCAAACCTTCACCCCGGACGATTCCATCTTCCAGGTCACCGAATACAACTACGACACGCTGGCCGCCCGCCTGCGCGAACTGGCCTTCCTCAACAAGGGCATCCGCCTTTCGCTCACGGACGCCCGCCAGCCCCTGGAAGATGGCACCTTCCGGCAGGAGACCTTCTTCAGCGAGCTGGGCCTGGTGGAGTTCGTCAAGTACCTCGACGGTACACGCATTCCCCTGATCAGCGATGTGATGTACATGGAAGGGGAGAAGCAGAACATCCCCGTGGAGATCGCGATGATCTACAACGACTCCTACACGGAGAACATCCATTCGTACGTCAACAACATCAACACCCACGAAGGGGGTACCCACCTCGCCGGCTTCCGCCGGGGCCTCACCCGCACCCTGAAGAAGTACGCCGACAACAGTGGGGCCACAAAGAACCTGAAGTTCGAGATCTCCGGTGACGACTTCCGCGAGGGTCTCACCTGCGTGGTGAGCGTGAAGGTGCAGGAGCCCCAGTTCGAGGGCCAGACCAAGACCAAGCTCGGCAACAGCGAAGTGATGGGCGCCGTGGACATCGCCGTGAGCGAGATGCTCGAGAACTACCTCGAGGAGCACCCCAAGGACGCCAAGCAGATCGTGGACAAGGTGATCCTGGCCGCCACCGCCCGCCATGCCGCCCGAAAGGCCCGCGAGATGGTGCAGCGCAAAGGGGCCATGAGCGGCATGGGCCTGCCGGGCAAACTGGCCGATTGCCAAAGCAAGGATCCCGAGGCCAGCGAGATCTTCCTCGTGGAGGGCGATTCCGCGGGCGGAACGGCCAAGCAGGGCCGCAACCGCGAGTTCCAGGCCATTCTGCCCCTGCGCGGAAAGATCCTCAACGTGGAGAAGGCTATGGTCCACAAGATCTACGAGAACGAGGAGATCCGCAACATCTACACCGCGCTGGGCGTGCACATCGGCACCGAGGAGGACAGCAAGGCCCTCAACATGGAGAAGCTGCGCTACCACAAGGTCATCATCATGTCCGATGCCGACGTGGACGGCAGCCACATCCAGACCCTCATCCTCACCTTCTTCTACCGCTACATGAAGGAGCTGATCGAGAACGGCTACGTCTATATCGCCACCCCGCCCCTCTACCTGGTGAAGAAGGGGAAGGAGGCCGTGTACTGCTGGACCGACGAGGAGCGCGACCGCGTCACCGAGCGCATGAAGGCCGCCAGCAAGGACGCCAGCATCCATGTGCAGCGGTACAAGGGTCTTGGTGAAATGAACGCCGAGCAGCTCTGGGAGACCACCATGAACCCGGATACCCGCACCCTCCGCCAGGTCACCATCGAGAATGGCGGTGAGGCGGACCGCATCTTCAGTATGCTCATGGGCGATGAGGTGCCCCCGCGCCGTGAGTTCATCGAGAAGAACGCCATCTACGCCAAGCTGGACGTTTGATCCCGGCATGGCCCGGCCGGCGCATGCCGGATTGCCTTTGGAAGCCCCGGTCTGCCGGGGCTTCCTCGTTTTGAATGGATCCAGGCCATGGTCCACCGCTTTCGGAAAACCACGGAACCATTCCATCTTTACCCTGCAGAAGGGCTGTGGGAACGGACATGCAGCCCGGAACAAGGCATACTGGCATGAACATCGATCAGCTCAACCGCCTTTCCGAGGCTGACGCCATCACTGTATTCGGGCAATGCTGCGGAGCTTCGGCTTGGGCGGAGCGCATGGCCTACGCACGCCCGTTCGAAGACCTGGGTGAAGTGCTGGAGACCGCCGGCAACATTTGGGAGGAATGCGACGTGGACGACTATGAGGAGGCCTTCAACAAGCATCCGCTGATCGGCGTGGAACGTCACTTGGATCCTTCGCGGCCGAGGGGAAATGCATGGAATGATCTCGGGGCCAAATGGACGGCAGCAGAGCTCAAGGCCTTGGAAGGGACCGGTAGGGATGTGCTCGCGCAACTGGCTGCCGCCAACCGGCTACACGAGGAGAAGTTCGGCCATCGCTTCGTGGTGAGTGCCACGGGGAAGAGCGCCCAGGAGCTTTCCGCCATGCTGGAGGAACGCATGAAGCTCGACCCGGAAGAGGAGATCCTGGTGGCTGCCGCGGAGCAGCTCAAGATCTTGCGGCTGCGCCTGAAGAAACTCCTCGCCTAAGGGTACCTCGAAGAACCGCTCTCCGGCCCCTTGCGCCATAGCTCCTTGCTCCGCCGAAGCGGCTACGCAAAGGCGAAGTCAGCCACGGCGCGCGGCGTTCTTGGCGAGAGCGTATAGCGGTCATTGCTTGCTGTCATTCGCGCATACGGTGTTGCTCCCCGGTCGGATACTTCGTTCCGGTATCCTCTCTTCGGAGCGCCTAGTCTGGACGAATGATAGCGGCGCGCCATCCGCTCGAGGTTCTTCGAGGCACCCCTAAGGGAAACCCGGCCAGCCGCCGCCGGGCAGGCTTATCGCAGCAGGGTCACGTGCCCTTCACGCTCCACTTTCACGATACTGCCGCGGAAGCCGGCCGTCAGTTTCCAAACGTAGACCTCGGATTTCGCGGGAGTACCCCTTGCCGTGCCGTCCCATCCTTCTGCGGGGTCGGTGCTTTCGAAGATCAGCTCGCCCCAACGGTTGAAGATCAGCAACGAGAACCCATGCGGGGAGATCGAGGTGCCGCTCACCAGGAACCTGTCGTTGCGTCCGTCGCCGTCCGGGGTGAACGCGTTCGGGATGAACAACGCGGGCAGGTCGACCACCGGAAGCGTGGTGCAGTAAGTGTCCGTGCAGCCGTCGACCGTCACGGCCGTGAGGCAGATTTCATACTCCGCCGGGAGGCCCATGGGGAAGGCGTGTGCCGGTGATTCCTCGGTGCTCGTGGTGCCGTCGCCGAAATCCCAATGGAACGTGGCGGCATTTGCGCTGGAGGTGTTCGCTAGTGTCACCACCGGCTCGTTGATGAACACGGTGTCCGGATGCACCGAGAATCCCGCGATCACGGGCGGCGGGCTGCCCACGAGGGCGATGGCCTGTGCGCTGCATCCGTTCGCATTCACCATGGTGATGGTGTAGCTGCCCGGGCAGAGCCCCGTGATCAGGCTGTCCGTCTGGAATTCCAGGCCGTCCAAGCTGAATTCCGCACCCTCCGGGTCGAGCACCAGGAGGCTGCCGTCGCAGCTGCCCGGGCATGTCTCGTCCGTGGCATACACCGTGTCAATCTCCAACGCTTCCGGTTCATGGATGGTGAACGGTACGGTCGTGGCGCAACCGTTGGTGTCCGACACGGTCACCGTGTAGGAACCGGCGCACAGGCCGATCGTTACGGGCATGATGGGGCCATTGCCGAGGTCCCAGAGAAAATCATAGTTGCCGTCCAGGACATTCCCTCCGGTGGCCGTGGCCACGGCCTGCCCGTCGCATGATCCATGGCACAGGGCATCGGTCACGGTCACGGTGGGGATGATCGCGCTTGTGAACACCACAAGGACCGTATCTGAACCGGCACATCCTTCATCACTCACCACGCTCCACACGAAGGAATGGCCACCACCCGCAGGTGCGGTCACCGCCGTGCCTGCTGTCCCGGGCGTTGCGATCAAGGCATTGCCGGCCGTGCTCCACGCCCCCGATGCCCAGTCGCCTTCCGCCTGCAGGCTTGCCGAAAGCGTACAGCTCACCAGGTCCGGGCCGGCATCCGGCATCGGTGTCTGATGCACCACCACCACGGCAACCGCTTGGTCGGCGGGGCAGGGAGCTGCACCGGCCACGGTGTAGGTGTAGGTTCCGGCCGGGTCAGTTCCGGGGTCGAAGATCCCTGTATGGGATGTCGAGCCTGGTCCGCTCCAACTGCCACCGTTGTCTGGATTGCCACCCAGCAGGGCAAACAGGTCCGTTGCATCGGCTTCCGGGCAAAGGGCGATCTGGCCGTCCGTGCCCGCATCCGGCATCTCGTTCAAGGTGATGGTCACCGTTGCTGTCGCATTCGGGCAGGGCGCGGTTCCCAATACGGTGTATGTGTAGATGCCTGCCGGGTCCATCGACGGATCGAACACCAGGGAATGCGCCCCCATGGGGCCGGTCCAGTCCCCGGCCTCATCCGGCGTTCCTCCCAATTGGTCCGTCAGGCTGATCACTCCGCTCGTGGTACATAGCGTGGTGCTTCCATCTTCCCCGGCATCCACAGCCTGCGTAACGGTGATCTGCACCACCGAGGTATCGCTGATGCAAGGCGCGGGAACGGTCACCACGTACATGTACAGCCCAGGGGCGTCGGTCGCCGCATCGAAGGTGCCGTTGAATACGCTTCCATCAGGGGCTTGCCATTGCCCGCCGATGTCAGGTGTTCCAGGAAGTTCGTCGAAGAGGACTGTTGAACCTGCATTGGAGCAGAGTGCCAATGCCCAATCGTCCCCGGCATCTGCTTCAGTCACCACGTTAACGCTGATCACCGCACTTGCCGATGGACACGGCGGCATCCCCGGTACGGTATAGGTGTAATCGCCTTCCGGTGATGTGCCCGGGATGAACGGCCCGTAGAACAGAGCACCGGAGGGACCGGTCCAAGAGCCTGAGGGATCGGCGCCTCCCAATGACGGGAATAGATCCAAAGGGCCTGTCGTGGAACAAAGGACGATCGCTGTGCTGGCGCCGGCATCCGGTGTGGTCACCAAGGAAACACTGACCACCGCCGCATCCGCCGGGCAGGGTGCGTTCCCCGCCACGGTGTAGGTATACGTTCCGGGCGTCATCGTGGCGGGGTCGAACAGGCCTCCGCTCACGGTGCTCGGCCCGCTCCAGGTTCCGCCCGCATCGGGTGTTCCGCCCAGGGCGCTGAAGAGCGCCGCTGCGGGGCTGCTGACGCACAGCGTGAGTGCGCCATCGGCCCCGGCATCGGGCGGTGCGGTCACGGCCACGGTGACGGTGCTGGAGGCGTTGGTGCAGGGCGGCGGCACGGTGATGGTGTAGGTGTACACGCCGGGCGCCATGGTCGCGGGATCGAACTGTCCACCGACAACAGGTGAGGGCCCGCTCCAGGCGCCGCCCGCATCGGGCGATCCGCCGAGCTGCGCGAAGAGGTCGATCGCCGCATCCGTGGGGCAGAGCGTGATGCTGCCCGGGGTTCCGGCATCGGGCGGCGTGTTCACCGCGACGGTCACAGTTGCACTTGCATCCGTGCAAGGTGCGGCACCCGCCACCGTGTACGTGTACACACCGGGCGCCATGGTCGCGGGATCGAACTGTCCACCGACAACAGGTGAGGGCCCGCTCCAGGCGCCGCCCGCATCGGGCGATCCGCCGAGCTGCGCGAAGAGGTCGATCGCCGCATCCGTGGGGCAGAGCGTGATGCTGCCCGGGGTTCCGGCATCGGGCGGCGTGTTCACCGCGACGGTCACAGTTGCACTTGCATCCGTGCAAGGTGCGGCACCCGCCACCGTGTACGTGTACACACCGGGCGCCATGGTCGCGGGATCGAACTGTCCACCGACAACAGGTGAGGGCCCGCTCCAGGCGCCGCCCGCATCGGGCGATCCGCCGAGCTGTGCGAAGAGGTCGATCGGCGCATCCGTTGCGCAGAGCGTGATGCTGCCCGGGGTTCCGGCATCGGGCGGCGTGTTCACTGCGACGGTCACTGTTGCGTTTGCATCCGTGCAGGGCGCTGTCCCGCTCACCGTGTACGTGTACACGCCAGGCGCCATGGTCGCGGGATCGAACATCCCGCCGACTACCACACTGGGCCCGCTCCAGGCGCCGCCCGCATCGGGCGATCCGCCGAGCTGCGCGAAGAGGTCGATCGGCGCATCCGAGGCACACAAGGTGATGCTGCCGTCCATGCCGGGATCCGGGGCGCTGAGCACCGAAACACTGACCACCGCCGCATCCGCCGGGCAGGGTGCGTTCCCCGCCACGGTGTAGGTATACGTTCCGGGCGTCATCGTGGCGGGGTCGAACAGGCCTCCGCTCACGGTGCTCGGCCCGCTCCAGGTTCCGCCCGCATCGGGTGTTCCGCCCAGGGCGCTGAAGAGCGCCGCTGCGGGGCTGCTGACGCACAGCGTGAGTGCGCCATCGGCCCCGGCATCGGGCGGTGCGGTCACGGCCACGGTGACGGTGCTGGAGGCGTTGGTGCAGGGCGGCGGCACGGTGATGGTGTAGGTGTACACGCCGGGCGCCATGGTCGCGGGATCGAACTGTCCACCGACAACAGGTGAGGGCCCGCTCCAGGCGCCGCCCGCATCGGGCGATCCGCCGAGCTGCGCGAAGAGGTCGATCG
>JAHDVX010000035.1:4890-25545 GCA_023382455.1 Flavobacteriales bacterium | reverse complement strand
ATGAATCCGACGGTAAAAGTAAATCACTCAACCTAACACAGAATCTGCGGGAGGATAGCTTCTATTGGATCTTCATCCAGGATTGGGTCGCCCTGGATCAGATCCAAGAGGACTTCCACATCGTGGACCTCTACCAAGCCAGGAACGCCTTGAACAATTGAGCGGCCATGGCAGGGCACGAGCGACCCCGAACACACGGGCCACCGCGACACGCTCGCGCCAGAGGGGGGGAAGCCAAGTGAGGCGGGAGCCCGCCGGAGGCGGATAGCACGCCGGGCACTCGGCAGCGTGCTGGAAGAACCGGTTAAGCCGAGCGCCGGGAGCCGTTGCCGAGCGCGGGATTGGGGGCACGAGCTACAAGCTCGCGCCAGCTTAGGGCACTTTCCGATAGCAGTTCTGACCTTCAAGATAGCCCACACAGAACTCCAGCGAGCCGCCGTTGGATTCGAGGATGCTGTGCATGCCGCCCACCGTATCCGCAGTGAGTTCTGGAAACTTCAAGAGGTCGCGGTCAAGATTGAGGAAGAACGCATCAAATGCGATTTCACGTGTTCCGCTTAGGCTCCACTTGCTCCGCATGCTCAGCACAAGCTCACCATCCGATGCGTATACCCGGCGCTGATATACCCCAGCGGGTTCGAGGTAGATGGTGTCGATGGTGTTCACATAGTTCTGGGCGACATAGGTGCCCAGTGCTTTCTTCTCATCCACGTGCAGGCATGCCGCCAGCACCAGGAAGGCAAGCAATAGGAATAGCCATCGCTCCTGCATTGCTCAGTACTTGGGACCAACCATCAACTGCTGCTGCATAATCTGTAATTGCTGCTGCCAGTACCTGTTGGCGGCATCCACGTGGTTTTGTGCCTCTGTGAGCGATTCCGTCCAGATGTAGGTTTGATACGTATTGCCCTCGCCCCACGTCTGGTCCCTGCTGGGCTCACCCACCCCCGGCAAATGGTAGTAGAGCGATTGCTGTGATTTGGAATCGTGCATCAGGTAAAGCACGTTGTCCCCCAGCTTGTACCAAGAGAGTCCCGTTCTACCTAGCATCTGCTCCCACATGTCGCTCCCAGCACTGAACGGGTTCGCTTCTGAGTAATCAAAACTGGTCTTATCCTTAGGTTTCTCGGAGCCCAGCATTTGCCTACGTGCTTTGTCGCCATAGGTGGAGAAGGTCCCCCTGAGGGATTCGAACGGACCCGAAGTTTCACCATTGAAGGAAGCGAACATGCTCTTCTCCGGGCCGCTGTCCGTCTCGAACTCACCGAACAGCGTCCAAGGTCCTACGTCATTGCCACGTTGTTCATATCCCCTGATTAGAGATTCACCCCCCGCTATCATGTTTGAGGCTCCAGTAGCGCGATCAACAATTTTGGTATCCCCATTCTTCTGATGGAAGAAGTCAATCTTGTCGCCACCGAGGTTACTGATTTTATTGCCATCTGAATCGTACTCATCGGCTCTGTTCCCTTTGGGATCCACCTTCCAAATCGGGTTAAGCTCGAAGGCGTGGTAAGATGACAGCGATGGAGTGAACACCGGATCCAAATTCCACCTGCGCGCCACCCTGGAATCGTACTGCCAAAACTCAGCCGTGTAGCTGGTGCCGGTTGCCCCGTACACTTCATCATCCTTCTCTTGTCCGTTGAACCCGAACCTGTAGCTGTCGCTGCTGTAATTCCTCCCGGGCAAGAGCGATCCGAAGGGTTCATAACCTTGCGCACTCACCAGCTCCGGCTGGTATGGGCTTCCCGCGTTGTTCCCCGGCAGGAGCTGCCCGCTCACCGTGGCCCGCACGTTCCCCAGGTGGTCCGCCAGCTCGTAGCGCGTGTGGGCGGGCAGCATGGGGTGCACGTAGTTCGCGGGCACTGCCGTGGCCGGCAGCAACTGCTGCGCCTCCGCGTAGCTGCCCACGCGGCCGCTGCCGTAGAGGGGCCGCTCGGTCACCTGCAGGCTGGCAGGGCCGCTGTTCGTGTACCTGTACATGGCCATGATGTTCCCCTGGGCGTCACGAATGTAATACTCGCGGTAGCCACTGCCCGCACCGGCGCTGCCCACCTCCTTCAGCACCCGCTGCCCATCCGCCCCGTAGGCGAAGCGCAGGCTGTCCGGCCCGCTGCCCGGCGCGTGCCACACCTGGCGCACCTTCCCGGCCACCGTCCACGCAATGCTGTCGATGTGCTCCCGCCGGTCCTTCACCAGGTTCCCCAGGGCGTCGTACTGGTAGTTGTTCAAGGTGTTCACCTCCGCGTGGCCCCCCTCCCGCAAGTGCCGATAGGTGTCCCGGCCAACCGGTCTTGCCTTGCGGGTGTGAATGAACACCCCGGACCTTCTCAACGTTCTCGGCCTGGTGCTCAACAGCGTGGCCGCTATTCTGCTCGTGGTCTCTGCACCCGTGCCCCAACGTGTGATCTATATGGGGGATGTTGAGGATGTGGCTCCCAACCAACGCAAGGACCGCATGACCAAGCGGGCCTATTGGTTCGCGCTACGTATGCTCGTGCTGGGCTTCCTGTTGCAACTGGTCGCGCAACTCCTGCGCTGATCACAGTGGCACGAGTTACAAACTCGCGCCAGCGGGGGGGGCATCAGCTCTTACTAGCAACCCTTCGTGGTACTGCACAATCAGTCTGCGCTGAACGGGGAAAATGAAGACGTGGTCGAGATGTGTCAGCGCGTCGGAGTATGGGATGTTCTCAATGTGCCAATCGATGAACGTGGCGAGATCGCCATTGGGCACACAGTAAGCCAAGCGATCATTAAAGCAACTGTCGAGTATGACCCACAGGTCGCCGTTAACGTTAGACGGTTTGACAGGTTCCCCAAAAATGAACTCAACGTATTGGCGCGTGGTCAACTCAACATTGCCATCGACCCAGTCATCCCAAAAGGATGGCCTTTCTCGACGTTGGACTAACCTGGATTGGTCAATGCCGGTAATCAGCGTGGATGCGTTAAGTGCATCGCTTGGAGATAATTCGTCGAACTCTAAACCGAAGTTGGACCGTAAGTTCTCCACGACCGTGGCAAACGGAACGGACTTGAACGTGGTAAGAGTATGCGTGCTCATTCCGAATCAAGCTCATAGCGTGACTTCACTTCCCACTTACCCGCAGGGGTGCCGTCAGCCTTGGTTTTACCTGCTTTCGGGTTCCAGTCCATGACCTTTACGTGTGGACCATGGCCCATATGTGGTTCGCCACCTGGCTGCCACTCTATCTTCCTACGAACACCATTGACTTCCCCTTCATAGAACCCCGGCTTTATCTCCTTGAAGTTGTCAAGCGATCCACCAGCGGCATCATCGGCAATCTTTAGAAGGTCATCCTCGTGCTTGACAAAGCTCCTTGTGACGTCGTCCCCATTAGAGTTCTTGACGGTACGTTCCACAATATCGATAAACTCATCGCCGAACTTGGCTCTCCGGAGCAAGCCCATTTGCTTGAACCCAGGTATCGGAATGATGCCCAGGGTATTGAGCATTGCCCCGCCAAACGTAGCTTTCGAACCATCGAGATTTTCCCCATCAAGGACATTTGACCAAAATTCTATCGGAAGGACAAGATCAGCTAGTTGTGCCTTCTGCCTCCATGTCATTGGGGGGGATGGAGTTGGTCCCTTATCCTTTAGGTAGTCCAGGCCACCTGGATGAATAGGCACTTGGATAGTGCTGCTCGCTGGGACAACGAGGACTGGAACGAGCTTGTCGGGGCCATAGATCTCTTGCCTTGGCTCAAGGCCCTCTATTTCGCGGGAGTCAATTACCCGATTCCCGCTGAATGAATAAGGCGTATAGAATGGGTACTTTCTCGAAAGCGGGTCGATACTAAGGAACCTACCCACGCGCGGATCATGAATCCTGTACTCGAAAGCGTAACTGTTTCTCTCCCCGTTGATCTCTCCATCACTTTCTTGTCCTTGGAAGCCATAACGGTATGTGTCTGTGGTCGAGCTGTAGTTCCTTCCGGGCAACAGGCTTCCGAAGGGTTCATAACCTTGCGCACTCACCAGCTCCGGCTGGTATGGGCTTCCCGCGTTGTTCCCCGGCAGGAGCTGCCCGCTCACCGTGGCCCGCACGTTCCCCAGGTGGTCCGCCAGCTCGTAGCGCGTGTGGGCGGGCAGCATGGGGTGCACGTAGTTCGCGGGCACTGCCGTGGCCGGCAGCAACTGCTGCGCCTCCGCGTAGCTGCCCACGCGGCCGCTGCCGTAGAGGGGCCGCTCGGTCACCTGCAGGCTGGCAGGGCCGCTGTTCGTGTACCTGTACATGGCCATGATGTTCCCCTGCGCGTCACGAATGTAGTACTCCTTGTAGCCCCCGGGCAGGTAAGGGTTCCCCACCGTCTTGCTTACCCGCTGCCCACCCAGAATTCCACCTGGGAGGCATCGAAGGTTTGTGCCTGCACACTGGCCGAGGCCAGCAGGGCGAGGGCTGAAAGGGTACTGAAAACGTGCTTCATCCTGTTTGTTTTTTGAATTCGCTGTTCAACAACAGCTTCCAGGATGAAGAGCCGATCGCGCCAGGCCTTGCGCTTCGGGCTTGCCTCACTCCTGGAAGCAAACTCCACTTGCGCCGATGACAGGTCTTCTGGCTCGCCCATTCTCCCCGGCGCCTTCCCATCCCTTGGGGACAGTGGCTTCGTGCCGGTTCGTGCACGGGCTTACAGCTTCAGGAAAAGCCCAGGATTCGCACCTGGTTCCCTTTTAACCCCGGTCTTGAGAGCAGGGGATCATCAGCGCGGCAAAGATAGATTGCCGTATCCATCGGCCATTCTCCCGGCCGAAGTCGTGTTCGGTGATCGGCGGGTGGCCGGCCACCCTGTGCCCTACGGGTTCCCCTCCAGCTCGATCCGCTTGCGGTTGTCGTCCGGATGGCGGTCGAAGAAGAGTTGGTCGGGGTCGATCACCACGGCCGACGGCTTGCCCTTGACGGTGAACGTGAACATATTCTCGCCGGTGTGCAGCTTCACGCGCTGCTGCACCAGGGGCACATCGTTCAGCTCCTTGTCCTTTCCGAAGCTGGGCCACCGCTCCACGGCGATGTCCATCCAATCATCCATCAGCACGGAGGTGCCCTTGCCCAGCGAGTCGGCGTGCTCCTTCTCGGCGGTCAGCTTCATGGTCACCGTCCACGTGCTGTCGGCGTTCATCGTGCCCTTGGCCTCGATCACCTTGTTGTCATACAACGTGATGTACTTGATGCCGTCCTCCAGCAGGTAGGTGAGGCTGTCCGGTGTCACCTTGCGCACGGCCCGGTACCAGTCCAACGAAGTGGGCCACGGGGGATCGGCATAGCCGAAGCTGTCCACCAGGGAGCGGAAGGCGTAGTTCAGCGTGTCCTCGCCCAGGAAGTTGCGCAGGCCATAGAGCACCACGCTGGCCTTGTTGTAGTGGATGTAGCCCTGGTTCTCCACGTTGAGCAGGGGCGTTTCGCCCAGCGCCTCCATGCCGCGTGCGTTCTGGTACTTGTCGCCCTCGTACTTCAGGAACTTGCGCATGTGTGCCAGGCCGTACTCCTTTTCCATCACCATCAGCGCACTGTACTGGGCCATGCTCTCGCTCAGCAGCGTGCTGCCTTGCATGGCGGCCCCGATCACCTGGTGCGCCCACCATTGGTGCCCCATCTCGTGCGCCACCACGTAGAACACCATGTCGATGTCCTCCTTGGCGGTGAGGTCGGTGATGAAGCCGATGCCCTCGCTGTACGGCATGGTGCCGGGGAAGGCCTGCGCGAACGAGGCATAGCGCGGGAACTCGATGATGCGCGCCTGCTTCTGGCGGTACGGGCCGAAGTGCGCGGTGTAGTAGTCCAGCGACTTGTGCAGCGAGTTGAGCATGCGCGGCACGTTCACGCCGTGTTCCTTCTGGTAATAGACCTCCAGCTGCACGTCCGGCGCCACGCCCTTGGGGTCCTTCCAGGTTTCGCGCGCCACCTCGTAGCGGGCACTGAGGAAGGAGTAGAAGTTCAACGCCTTGTAGTCCAGCTCGTAGGTGAACCAGCGCTTGCCGTCCGCCTCCCACTCCTTGCGCAGGGAGCCGGGTGCGATGGCGACCTGGTCCGGCGCGGTGCCGATGGTGGTGCGCACGTTCACCCAATCGCTGTTGCGCATCAGGTAGTTGTCCATGCGCCGGGCGGGGTCGTCGCTCAGCTTGGGCATGCGCTCGTTGGGCGGCAGGCCGTGCTTGCGGCGCTTCTCCCGGTCGGTGAGCTCGCCGCCGGGCTCATAGCCGATGGACGGGACCAGGTCCATGTTGTTGAAGAAGCTCCCGTTGTCCACCAGCCCCGTGAACTCCACGGAATTGGAGATCCCCTTGGGCTTCCAGCCGCCGCTCACCTTGATGGCCAACGTTTCGCCGGGGGCCATGGGCCGGGCCAGGCGGTACATGCGCTGGTCCAAGGCCGTGTCGTTCAGCACCAGCTCCGCGCCGGGAATCTCGATCACCACCTCCATGCGCCGGGGCACATTGAAGTACAGGGTATCCACCGCCTCGGCGTGCTTGTTCTTCAGGACGATATCCGCCGTGTACCTGATCGAGCGCTCCGCCGGCTCCAGGTCGATGAAGTAACTGATGTCGGTGAAGTGCGGCTGCGGCATCCCCTCGTACTTCTTGTACTCCTTCTCATAGCGCACCTGCAGGGCTTCCATTTGGTCGCTGCTCTTGTAGGTGTTGAGCACCTTGGTGCTGTAGATGCCGAAGCCCATCATGCCCAGCCAGCCGGCCAGCAGCACGGAGCCCACGGGCCAAGCGCTCCTCAGCCGAAGCCCGGCGATCCGGTTGCGCCAGCGCCAGGCCGTGTCGTTGCCGCGCACCACGTACAGCAGGCCCAGCACCAGCAGCAGGCCTGCAAACAGGAGCCAGTAGCCTTTGAAGAACAGCCATCCCTTGAGGAAGGGGCCGAAGCCGTTCATGTCCGAATACACCAGGCCCGAGGTGCTGTTGAAGGTCACGAGGTGCGAGACCACGTCCAAGGCCTGCCAACCGAAAATATTGAGCAGGAAAAGGACGATGAACACGAACCAGCCGAGGTACTTGTTGTTCACCAGCACATGCACCAGCATGGCCAGCACGGCCCAGCCGATGTAGTTGATGGTGCCGGGCACCACGAAATAGCCGAGGTACACACCCGGCTGCAAGCGGGTGTACCCGTTGAGCAGCTGCGTGGCCATGCCGGCCAGCATGGCGAACAGGTGCACCACCAATACGATGCCCGCCAATGCCGTGACCTTCGCCAGCCAGTTGGCCGCCGTGGACATGGGCAAGGCGTTGATGATGCCGTCCATCTTCGGGTCGCGCTCCTTCCACACCAGCTGCCCGGCATAGAACACCACGATGATCAGCAGGTAGATGGAGAGCGAGCCATCCATCAGGTCCACCACGCTGTAGGTGACCGGATAGGTGGTATTACCGTACATGCTGGTGACGAAGCCCAAGGAAACGAACAGCTGCACCAACCCCAACGCCATGATGATGATGAAGGACGTGCCCTTGAGGATGCCCAGGAAATCGTTGCGCAGGAGCGCGAGGAACTGCGCACAGGCCGCGCCCGCCCCGTGGCGCAGCATCACGGCCGGGAGGGCCAGGGTGGCCACCTGGGGACGCGCGTCCTCATCCTCGCCCGCGGGCCGGGCCCGTTGCGCGCGATCGGTGAAACTAAAGCGCAGGAAGCCCAAGAGGAAGACCAGGATGGACACGCCGACCCACGCCAGGCGGTTCCACAGCAGCACCCCGTCCAACGGCAGCAGCGCGCCGTTCTTCTCATCCACGGACCAGTACTTGGACACCAGGTCCATCGCCGTTCCACCGAAGGGATCCAACATGGCGGCGATCGTCTGGTTGTCCAGGTCGCTCATCAGCGTACCGGCGATGCTGTACCCCACGATCAGCACGATGGCCGTGATGAACGAGGCCATGGTGGAGCGCAGCAGCACGGCCACGGCGAAAATGATGGCCGCCGAGAACAGGATGTTGGGCAGCCCGATGACCAGGAAGGCCTCGGCGTGGGCCAGGATGCTGTTGGGGCCCACCCGGAGCGGATCGAGCGAGGGCCACCAGCTGCCCAGCACGATGCCCAGCGACACGCCCAGCAGCGGGAGCGTGGAGATGAACGTGCTGCCCAGGAACTTGCCCAACAGGTAGCTGCGCTTGTCCACCGGCGTGGAGAAGATGATCTGGGCCGTATCGCTGGTGAAGTCGCGGATGGCCGTGGCATTCACGAAGGCGGCCACCATGAGGATGGCCAGGAAGGACATGCCGCCGTAGAACTGGTACACCACGTTGTTGGCATTGCGGAACACGTTGCCGATGCCGCCACCGATCTGCACGTTGTCGCTGATCACGGCGAAGAAGGGCAACAGGCCGGTGATCAGGATGAAGATGTACACCATGGGCTGCCGCAGCCAATAGCGCACCTCGAAGAGGAAGAACTTGCGGGTCATGCGCGCACGGGTTCGGCGTTGCCGCGGTTGATGGCTCCGAAGAAGACATCCTCCAGGCTGGGCTGCACCGCCTCGAAGCCCTCGCCCGGCCGTTCATCGCTCAACAGATGGATCACGGGCTGGCCCGCGGAGAGCCGGTTGCTGATGAGCTTACCGCCCTGGACGAAGCCTTCCAGCTCCTCCTTGGCGATGCGCTTGCGCCATACCTTGCCCTGGATGGCGCGCAGGCTCTCCTGCGGCGGGCCCGCATAGAGCACGCGGCCCCTGTTGATGATCGCCATGTTGCTGCACAGCTCCTGCACGTCCTGCACGATGTGCGTGCTGAGGATCACCACCACGTTCTCCCCGATCTCGGTGAGCAGGTTGTAGAACCGGTTGCGCTCCCCGGGGTCCAGGCCCGCCGTGGGCTCGTCCACGATGATCAGCTTCGGCTCCCCGATCAGGCATTGCGCGATGCCGAAGCGCTGTTTCATGCCGCCGCTGAAGCCGCTGAGCCTGCGCTTGCGGTGCTCCCACAGGTTCACCCGCTGCAACAGCGCCTCCACCAGCTCCTTGCGCTCCCCCTTGTGGATCACGCCCTTCAGCAGGGCGATGTGGTCCAGCATGCCGTAGGCGTTCACCTTGGGGTACACGCCGAATTCCTGCGGCAGGTAGCCCAGCACACGGCGCACCGCGTCCTTCTCCTTCAGCACGTCGATGTCGCCCAACCGGGCACTGCCCGAATCAGCCTCCTGCAAGGTGGCCAGAATGCGCATCAGGGTGCTCTTGCCGGCCCCATTGGGCCCCAAAAGGCCGAACATGCCCGTGGGAATGTGCAGGCTGACATTGTCCAGCGCCTTCACGCCGTTGCCGTACGTCTTGTTCAGTCCCTCGATGATCAATTCCATGGTGTCGTTCCTGTTGCTGCGCTTCCCGGCCGATCCGGTTGCCGTGGCCAAGATGCAACCTTTGGCCCGATCCCGGTCATGGATCACATGGGCGGTCCGCTTGCCGGATTGCCGGAACACCCCGGGCCACACTGACTTTGAACAGCCACGACCCCGCGAATGGCCGGTACTTTCGCGCTCCCGCCATGATCACCGCCCCATTCCCCGGCACCCGCCGGTTCCATGGCCACAAAGGGCCGGTTTACGCCCTTTGCGCCTTGCCCGATGCGGGGTCGTTCCTCAGCACGGGAAGCGACGGCACCGTGGCCCGGTGGCATGTGGACACACCCGAGCAAGGCCTGGTGGTGGCCCGCGTGGAGCGTGCGGTGTTCGCCATGCACCTGGCCGGGCCGCAGCGCCTGTACCTGGGCGATGTGGACGGCGGACTGCACGTGGTGGACCTCGGACTGCGCCACGAGGTGCAATTGGAACGCGCCCACACCATGGGGCTGTATGCCCTGCAAGAGCTTCCGGACGGCAGGCTGGTGGCTGCGGGCGGGGACGGAAGGATCACCGTATGGGAGCCCGCAACCGGCGATGGGCGTGCGCTGCGCCTTCAACGCAGGATCCCGCTTTCCGACGCGAAGCTGCGCGGGCTTACCCTGAGCCCGGACGGCCAGCTGCTCGGCGTGGCCTGCGGCGACGGACCTGTTCACCTGCTCGATGCCGCCTCCCTCAACGAGCGGTTCACGTTGAAAGGCCACGACATCGGTGCGAACTGCATGGCCTGGCACCCCGGCAAGCCGGTGCTGGTCACCGGCGGAAAGGACGGCCATGTGCGCCTGTGGCATGCCGCTGATTCGTTCCGTGAACTTCAGGCCTTCCCCGCCCACAAGGAAACCATCTACCACATCGCCTTCAGCCCCGACGGCCGCTTCTGCGCCACCGCCAGCCGGGACAAGACCGCCAAGATCTGGGATGCCGCCACCTTCAGCCCCCTGCGCCGCCTGGACCGCGCCCATGGCGGACACGGATACTCCGTGAATGACCTCCTTTGGCAGGGCAGCACCTTGCTCACCGCCAGCGACGACAAGAGCATCGTTGCTTGGGCCGTGTGATCCACGGTCCGTCCGGCCAGGTAGGCCTGCAATCCAACCGGTTTTTCGATGAGCAACATCAACTTCACTTCCCCGCCGGGGCAATAGCTTGGCGCACCGTATCCAACGCATACCCGCATGCGCCGACCGTACAAGCACCTCCTTCTGCTTCCCGCCATTGGGCTGTTCACGCTTTCCGCACACGCCCAGACCGCCACCAACTTCAATTGCGCGGACTGCTCCGGCACGCAGCACGACCTCTTCACCGAACTCGATGCCGGCAAGGTGATCGTGATCGACTGGGTGATGCCTTGCGGCACCTGCATCGGCCCAACCCTCACCACCTACAACGTGGTGCAGAGCTTCCAGGCCAGCCACCCGGACCGTGTGCACATGTACCTGGTCGATGACTACGCCAACACCAGTTGTGCCGCGCTCAACGGGTGGAAGAATGCCAACGGCTTCACCAATACCACGACATTCTCCAACGCGGCCATCAACATGAGCCACTACGGCCCCGTCGGCATGCCCAAGGTGGTGGTGCTCGGCGGCCCGGACCACCTGGTGTATTACAAGGCCAACAATGCGGTGAACGCGAACAACCTCCAACTGGCGATCCAGGAAGCCTTGGCGGCCACCAATGCCATCGGGGAATCGCCGCTCATCGGTCTACCTCCCGTCATCAGCCCCAACCCCGCCGATGGCCACGCCACACTGGCCTTCACACTTGCCGGGGCCGCAGCCGTGGGCATCCAGGTGCAGGACCTGGCCGGAAGGAGCGTGCAGCAACCCTTCAACGGCATGCTCCCGCAAGGCCCGCACCGCCTTGACCTTTCCACCGCCTCCCTCCCGGACGGAATCTATTTGCTGCGCATTTCAACCGGCGGGGCCGCCACCACCCTGCGTTTCAATGTCGCCCATCCATAGGCCGCAGCCATGAAGACCAAGACCCGTACCGCAGCCATGGCAACCGGCCTGCGTGTGGCCGGCCTGCTGCTCCCCACCATGGGCCTGCTGCATCCTTCAGCCCTCCGGGCACAGTGCTGCTCGGCCGGCAGCGGCAGCTGCATCGTGGGCGGCGCGGCGCAAGGCGTGCTCCAGGAGCACGAAATGCAGCTCAGCACCAACTTCCAGTTCCTCGGCACCGAAGCCTTCTACAAGGACCATCGGCGCGTGGAGGAGCGCACCTTCGATGGTTTCCGGAGCCGCTACCAGTATTTCAAACTGGCCTATGGCGCCTCGCCCAAGCTCACCCTCTCCCTGGAGGCCGGTTACCACCTGCTGAAGGAGGAGATCGGCCTGGGGAACGACCCCGCCTCCACCTTCACCTCCTCCGGGTTCGGTGATCTGGTGGTCTTCCCGCGGTACCAGGTGCTTCACTCCAAGAGGCCCAAGGCCACCAACGAGATCGCCATCGGCCTGGGCTACAAGTACCCGCTCGGCGCCTACAACGATTCCACCGCCCGCGTGGAGCCCTTCTCCGGCCAGACCTATTACATCACCAAGCCGACCGCGGTACAGCTTTCATCAGGCGCCCAGGATTTCATCCTCTATGCCTTCCTCCACCATGGCTTCCTGCGGGCCAAGGTGGACCTCTCGGCCACGGCCATGCACATCAGGACCGGCTGGAACCCCAACGGGGAAAAGCTCGGGGATTTCACCAGCCTGGCGCTGTTCGCCTCACGCCCCATCGGCGACCTCCTGCGCCTCACCCTGCAGGCCCGCTATGAGACCATGGGGCGCATGCTGGTGAACGGGAACATCATGATCTTCGGCAAGCCCACCAACTACTTCCCGGAGGCCACGGGGTACCGCAAACTGTTCCTCACCCCACAGGTCAGCGTCTCGCGCGGCCCCTTCACCTTCTTTGCCGCCACCGACCTGCCGGTATACCAGTACATGAACACGTCGGACTTCTACACCCAGGTGGGCTCGCAGCACACCACCACCGTGGGCCTGTCGTACCGTTTCCTGGTGAAACGCCCCGCAGCGGAGGTCAAGAAGGTGGCCGGCCGGTACTACTGCCCCATGCATCCGGAGGAGAACGCCGATGGGCCCGCGCGCTGCGGCAAGTGCGGCATGGACCTGGAGTTGGAGAAGTAGCGCCGGCTACCGATGCAGGCTGCGCCCAAGGGTTAGGCCATGCCTTTCTTCAGCCCCTCGATCACCTGCTGCGGCACCTTGGTGAGGTCCAGCACCACCAGCCCGTCCAAGGAGTCATTGAAGCGGGGATCGCGGTTGAAGCCGATGATCTTGGCGTTGAGCGAGAGGTAGCGCTTGAGCAGCACGGGCACGGCGGAGCCGCTGGTCTCCACGTCCGCGATCATCTGGTCCAGCTTCTTGATGTCCTCGCCCGAAGCTTCGAGCAGCGCGCTGCCGTCCTCCTTGTCCAGCCCGACATGGAAGCGGTTGCGCGGCTTCACGTGCTGGGCGAGGCTTGCGTCCCAATGGTGCTTCTCCACGAACTCCATGATGAGGCGCCGTGAAAAGTGGCTGTACTCGCCGCTGATGCTCACCGGCCCGATGAGGTACTGGTGGCCCGGGTTGGCCAGGACGTGCAGGAGCAGCCCGCGCCAAAGCATGAACAATGGCAAACGGTGCCGCTGGTACTCCGGCACGATGAAGGAGCGGCCCAGCTCGAAGCTCCGGGCCAGCACCTCGTGCATGGGGCGGCCCAGCTTGAAGAGCGTGTTGAGGTAGAACCCGCGTTTGCCATAGCGGTCCATGATCACCCGGCCGTCGCCCACGCGATAGGCCCCGGCTACGCGGTGCTTCTCGTGGTCCCACAGGAACAGGTGATCGTAATAGTGGTCGAACTCGTCCAGGTCGAGTGCTTTGTTGGTGCCCTCGCCCACCGTGCGGAAGGTTTCCTCGCGCAGCCGCCCGATCTCCCGCAGGATGTTGGGGATTCGCCCGCTTGGGGCGAGGAAGAGGTCGAACTCGCCCTGCGTGTTCAACCGTTTGTCGCCCAGCCGCGAAACCTCCGCCTGCATGTCCTGCAAGGAGCCCTGGGGCACCACGGGCTTGGGCCGGCGCGGGAAGAAGAGCGGCCGGAAATGCTCGCGGCGAACGTTCACGCCGCTGCCGATGGAGTAGGTCTTGGCGCGCAGGAAGCGGGCCAGGTCGTCCATGGAGGAGAACGGCGCCAGTTCCTTTTCCGTGAGCGGGTTGCCTATGCGCATGCGCACGCTGCGACCATGCATGCGCAGCATTTCACGCGGCAATTGCAGTGTGCGAAGACCCGGGTGCACCATGCCCAGGATCTGGAACACCAAGCTGTTGGCGCCATCGAACCAGAACGGCACCACCGGCACCCCGGCGTGGCGGATGAGCTTGATCGCGGGCGTCTTCCAGCGGGGATCGGCCACGGCGTCCACCTCCTTGCGGTAGCTGCTTACCTCCCCGGCGGGGAAGACGCCCAATGCACCGCCGTCCGCCAAGTGCTGCCGGGCCTGGCGCATGCCCTGGAAGCTGCTGCGCGAGGTGAGCTGCTCAAAGGGATTGACGCCGATGAACCGGTCGCGCAGCGGCTCCAACTGCTGGAGCATGAAGTTGGCCATCACCTTCAGGTCCGGCCGCCGGTGGCGCAGCACGTGCAACATGGCCAGGCCGTCGATGGCACCGTACGGATGATTGGCCACGATGGCCACGCCGCCTTCGCGCGGCACGCGCTCCAGGTCCTCGGGATCCACCTCCAGCTTCAGGTCCAGATGCGCGAAGAGCGCCGCGATGAAATCCTCACCGGGCTTCACGTTGATCTCGTTGTAGAAACGCTCCAACCTCTTAAGGCCGCTCACCTCGGCCAGAACGGAGATGCGCGGGTCGCCGGGACGCATGTGGCTGGCCTTGGCCAGCTCAGCGGGGTTCATCAGCTTACGATCCTCCGGCATTCCCCAAATGTAGGTTGGTATCCTGCCTACACATGCAGGATGCCGATGATGTTCTCGCTCATCACCGGTCCTCCTGGATAATGCCGCGTGTAGTCCAGGTTGATCCACCGGTCGCCATTGGCGTCGGTGTGGTAGAAGAGGTCCGCATAACGGGCTTCCTCCGGGAAGAGCACGGTGCGGATGAGCCAGGCCGCGCGCTGCATGCCCTGGGCATCACCCACGCAGAGCTCGGGGTAGATGTGGCCGGTGGTGCGCACCAGGCGGACGCGCCCCCCGATGGCCTTGATGCACGCGGCCATCAGCACGGCGTGGTCGTCGCAATCGCCCGCCAGCAGCGGCACGCTTTCACTCGCCTTGGCGAAGTACTCCGCATCTGCAGGATCACTGACGTAGATCCACGCGTTATTGATCACCTTGAAGATGGAGAAGGACTGGACCAGGACGCGGTCGCTTTCCGGCACGGTGCCGTTGAACCACGTGGTGGCGGACCGCACGGCGAAGGAGCGCACCACGGGGTCGGTGTAGTCCATGGAGGCGCGCAACTCCGCGGCGCCCTTGAACGGCCGCAACTCCGTGACATCCGGCAGGGCCTTGGTATTCTGCGACAACGCGGAGAGCGTGTGCCGGTAGCCGTCGAACAGGTCGCGGAAACCGTGCCCCCCGCGCATGCCCTGCACCGTGACCACACCCACCGCCACGATCAACGCCCCGTGGCTGATCAACGGGAAGCGCCTCAGCAGAAAGACCAGCAGCCCCCACACCAGCAGGAAGAGCAGCAGCCGCTCCAGGCTCAGGCCCCACATGGAGGGCATCGACATCAAGGGTAGGCGTGGCCACAGGTACATGCAGATGGGCAGGGCTGCCACCATGGCCAACAACACCTGCCAGGCCACACCCAACAGCCCTCCGAAAGGGAAGGAGCTGGTCTTGTCCTCCTCAGTGGCCATCAAGAGACGATCGCGGTCATCGTACCGTGGTGACAGAAAACGGACCAGACCGTGCCATGCGCCACCGAGGTCCGCGGAAGGTTCGTCCGGATCATGGATCAACGATCATTAACAGGGAGGGACAAAGATCGGCACCGTGCCTGAAACGTGCGTCGGGCAAGGCTTTCCAATATTGCATGGACCTTGGGTGTTTTCTTGTTGGAAACATGGTGCCATCCGGGGTTGCAAGGCCGGGGCCGGCGGATAGCTTTGCGCGCCATGACCGGAAAAGCAACATTCACCGCTTGGGTCTTTATGCTCGGGGCGCTGCTGCAACCGGCATACGGCCAGGAAGAGACCGCCACCGGCGGCCCGGAGGATGCGGAGACCTACGTGGAGCCCGGCAATGCCGTGATCGCTGATGAAGCCGTGCCCATGGACGTATGGTCACCGGCGGATTCGGCGTGGCACATTCCGGCCTACGACACTTATGGCGATTGGAACACGGACCAGATCTTCGAGCGCAGGCCCGATTTCAAGGACACCGTGCTGCTTCAATTGGCCTGGGCCGAATGCGACCATGCCATGCCCACATGCGGCAAGGTCACCTCACCGTTCGGCCCACGGCACGGCCGCCATCACTACGGCACCGACCTGAAGCTGCAAACCGGCGACACCGTGGTGAGCGCGTTTGCAGGCAAAGTGCGCATCTCGCGCTACCACCGCGATTTCGGGCACGTGGTGGTGGTACGCCACGCCAATGGCCTGGAAACGCTGTACGGCCACTTGAGCAAGCGGCTCGTGGAGGCGGGCGACGATGTGGAAGCGGGGGATGTGCTGGGACTCGGTGGCTCCACCGGAAGGTCCACCGGCAGCCACTTGCATTTCGAGACGCGCTACCTGGGCCAGCCGATCGACCCCGCCAAACTGTTCGACCTCCAGGAAGGCACGTTGCACGCACACCAGTTCACCGTAACGCCACAGGCCTTCCGGATGCCCCCCGCCCCGCCAGCCTCCAAGTACCGGGTTCGCCGTGGCGATACGCTCTTTGCCATCTCGCGGCGCACCGGTGTCTCCGTGAGCAGGCTGTGCAAGATCAACCGGATCAGCAAGAACAGCACGTTGCGCATCGGGCAGCAATTGCGCATCCGGTAAGCACCCGGCACCTGTTCAGGATACGGTGCCGGACATTCCCTCCCGTAAGCGTGCCAACGCTTTCGCGATGGCGCTCACCATGGGTTCGCTGTACCTGGGGGAAAGCACCAAGGCCCCGCCGTCACGCGTACGAAGCAGGACCAATGAGTGCCTGAAGTGGGACATGCCCATATTGGACAAGCCGGTGCGCATGGCCCAGATGCCACGCAAAGGCACGGCACAAAACGTGGTGAGCACCTGGCCCACCCCATCCGCGCCACCCTGCCCGGAACCCGCGCCGTGGCGGATGTAGTTACGCGCGGTAGGCATGTCGATCAGGTTCGCGTCCAGCACGTCCTGCAACGCATAGCGGGCCTCCTCCCCTCCGCGCCGAAGCACAAGGCCGTCGCCGTGCAATTCATACGCGATCAGTTGCCGGCGCTTCCGGAAATACGCCACCACCAAACCGATGACCACGGCCCCGGCGATCACGGCAGCCCAAGCGCCCGGACCGCGGAAATTGAGCAGCACCAGGACCACCACCACGGTCAGGAGCACCAACCCCGATAGAACCGCCACGCCACGGTGCGAACGCCTGCTATGGAAGTGCTTCACGGCCATGCAACACGCCCAAATATAGGCGCGGGGCCCGGCCACCGGATGGCACCGCCATGAACGAACAAAGCGGCTTTCGCCGCTTTGCCTGTACCGGAGAAGGGAGTCGAACCCTTACAACCTTTCGGTCACACGCCCCTGAAACGTGCGCGTCTACCAATTCCGCCACTCCGGTAAATGCCCCGAGGCTTGCGCTTCGGGGCCGCAAATATAGCCGCACCAGGGATATTCCCCGATCACCGGGCACGGATTTTTTCGTTTCACGCGCACCGGCTCAGTTCCGCACCGGCAGGAAGCTGTACTTCTCCCCGAACTCGAGCATCTGCCCGATGAAATCGTCCGGGTACTCCACCTTCACGTCGGTGATGTTGCCCGCCGCATCGGTGACGGGCACCAGGCGCGGCTGGATGAAGCCCGCATAAGGTGCGGTCTTGATGTTCTCCGAGCGCTTGAGCACCTCGGCATGCATGGTGGGGTCCACCTTCACGCCGTAGTTCTCCACCAGGTCATGCCCGGCTTGATGGTCTCCTTGGCTCTTGATGCGCTGTACCTCGCGCAGCAGTTGGCCGAAGAGGTCGCGCAACTTGTTGTAGTCGCGGATGTGGAAGTAGGTCTTGCCATCGCGCACCACCTTCAGGATCACGCTGTCCGGCTGGCCCTTCTCGAACACCCAGGCACTCACCCACTGGCGGTTGCGCATGTGGGCCTCCTCCACCTGGTCGCCCAGCTTCAGGCGGCGCAGCTGGGTCATCAGGCCGTTGCGGATGTAGCCGTCGTATTCAGCCTTGCCCGCCTCCAGCGAGGGCATCACGCCCCATTCCACCAGCTTGGGGTCCATCATGTAGTAGAGGGCCACCAGGTCAGCGCGCCCTTCCTCCAAGGTGCTCGCGTAGGTCTTCAGGGTGGCCTCCGGCCCGGCCACCCCGGGCTCCAGTTGGCCGCTGGCATGACCGATCACTTCATGGAGCGCAGTATGCACCTTGCCGGCCAGCGAGCCGTACTTGGTGGCCCGGTCGATCTCGGCCTGGTCGTAGCAGAATTCCTTGAGGCTGCTCTCGCCGGTGCTCAGGTCGTAGGCATCAATGATGTTGCCCAGGCTCACGCTTTTGCTGCCGTGGTCCTTCCGGATCCAATCGGCATTGGGCAGGTTCACCCCGATGGGCGTGCTGGGTGCGGCATCGCCGGCCTCACCGCAGGTGTTGATGAAGCGGTAGGTGATGCCCACCACGTTCTTCTTCTTGTGCTCGGGCATCAGCGGGGAGTTGTCCTCGAACCACTGCGCATGCTCCTGGATCACCCGCATGTTGCGCGTGGCGGCGGGATCGATCACCTCCACGCAGCTCTCGAACGAGCCGCGGCGTCCCAAGGGATCGTTGTACACCTCCACAAAGCCGTTGATGAAGTCCACCGTGCTGGTGGTGTCCTGCACCCAGGCTACGTTGAAGTCGTCCCAGGTCTTGAGGTCCCCAGTTTTGTAGTACTCGATCAACAGCCCGATGGCCTTGGCCTGCTGCGGGTTCTCGGCCACCTCCTTGGCCTTCTCCAGCCACTTCACCACTTCCGAAAGGGCCGCACCGTACATGCCGCCCACCTTCCAGGTCTGCTCCATGAGCTTGCCGTCCGCGCCCCGGACCAGCTTGCTGTTCAGCCCCCAGCTCAGGGGGGTGCTGTCGTTCTTATCCTCCCTGGCGGCGTAGAAGGCGGCCACCTCCTTGGCGTTCACATCATCGCCGTAGAAGTTCACGGCGCTGGCGAGCACCACATCCTTGTCGCGGTCCAGGCTCACCTTCTTGGTGTCCACCGCCGGGTCGAAGAGGATGTCCACGGTTTCCTTGGCGATGCCGGCACCGCTGCCGGCCACCAGCGAATCGAAGTAGGGCCGCGGGAAGTTCGGCATGAACTTGCCCATGCCGTAATGGTGGTGGATGCCGTTGGCGAAGAAGACCTGCTTGGCATACAGCATGAAGTTGTCCCAGTCCGCGCCGCTGCGCTCGCCCTTGTAGTCGCGCAGGATCTTCTCCAGGGCCTTGCGCACCTCCAGGTTGTGGCGGTAGTTCTGGTCCCACAGGATGTCCCGCCCGCTGAGGCCGGCCATGGTGAGGTAGTAGGCCAGCTTCTTCTGCTGCAGGCTAAGCTGCTCCCAGCCGGGCACCTGATAGCGCAGCACGCGCACGTCGGCGAACTGGTCCACCTCCCATTGGAAGGTGTCCACGGACAAGGTGTCCGTATTCGCGGGTTGCTCAGCGGTGTTGCCTGCGCCGCCGCAGGCCGATAGCAGGGAGATCGCGATCAGGGCGACCAATGAACGTTGCATGTTGGGGATTTCGGAGCGCGAATATAGCCGCCTCCGCTGGCCTGTACGGGCCTTTCATCACAAGTACAAGCGGTTGGTACCGATCAGGCGCCCCCCCGCTCAGTCCGCGCCTGCTTGCGCAGCCTGTGGAAGGCCGCCAGATGCCGGTTGAACCGCTTCAGGTCCGCGGCTTCCATCTCCTTCAGCCGCCGGATGTCCAGCTTGTCCGCCAAGTCATGCAGCTTCACCCGCAGCGCCAGGTCATCCTGCGCCACCCGGTCGATGTAATGCCCGTAATCCTCCCCTTCCCGGCGGGTGATGTGGTCCAAGGCCTTGAGCACCTGCGGCGGGAAGCCCTCGCCGGCCAAGGCCTCCACGGTGATGTCCGAGCGCTCCTGTACGTCATGCAAGGCCCCCAGAAGCCGCTCCTCCACGTCCTGTCCACGCATCATGACGCGCAGCACATGGAGGATCACCGGCCGGTGAAAGCGGTCGGTCTGCCCCGTATGCACCTCCACGGCGATGGAGATGGCACGCTCCAACAAGCGCTCGCCCTCGCGGTCCTTCATTTCCCCACGCTGATCCGCAGGTCGAGGGCCTTGGGGTCCTTCATGATCACGGACCAATCCGTGGCCAGCTCCACCTGGTTCGGCTGGGGGCTTTCACGGGTCACCCCGTCGGCCTGCTCCACGGAGGCCACCTCCTTCGCGAACCGGAAGCTGTACTTGTACTTCATGCTCTTGAGCATCTCGGCAATGCCGGACGTGTCGGAGGCCGTTGGCCCGCCGGCCATGTCATTGCCGATCTCCTCCGCATGGCGGTTGTTGGTGCGCACCAGGGTGTTGCCCTCCCAATGGAAGAACTCCTGCTGCACACCGGTGCTGTCCGGCATCAGCACGTTCAGCGCCCGGTTCAATGCCGCCACATCCTGGAAACGGAAGGAAATGCGTTGCACATACCCCTTCTTCTCCTCCTTGAATTTCACACGCTTGATGCCTTCCACCCCTTTCAGTTGTTTGGCCTGCTCGCCCATGTCGGAGGTGGAACCGCCATCGCCCCCGTCCGAGAGGCCTTTCATGTTGTCCAGCATCTCCCCTACCTCGCTCATGTCCAATACATATTCCATGGTGCCGCTGCCGTCTTCCTTGAAGGTGTAGTGCTCCTCGATGGTGAGGCAGCCGCTGAGCAGGACGATGGCGGCCAGGGCGGCGAAACGGCGCAACAGCGGAAGGTGGGGCGTGGGGTTCGGCATGGTTCAGCGGTTTGGGCCATGCCAAAGGTAGCCGCGCGGTGCATTACCCCGCGGGGCCGGGGGATTCACCGCCGCCACATCGTTTAACGAATCGGGCCGTACGGACCCTGCCCCCGCCCCGCCACAGCACGGCGGAAAAACCAGGGG
>JAHDVX010000035.1:0-4880 GCA_023382455.1 Flavobacteriales bacterium | reverse complement strand
CGGGCCCGGGGGGGGGGGGGGGGGGGGGGGTCGGGGGGGGGGGTGGGGGGCGCGCCCCCCCCCCCCGGGGGGGGCCCCCCCCGCCGCGGGCGCGGCCCCCCCCCCCCCCCCGCCGCCTCATCGTTTCACGAAGCGGGCCGTACGGACCGTGCCGCCGCCCCGCCACTGCACGGCGTAAAACCCAGGGGCCAATGCCGCCACGTCCAGCGAAGTGCGCGGCCCGGCGATCGGCCGGTCGATCACCGTTCGGCCCGTCATGTCCATGACCCGCACTTCCGCGTTCGCCCCCATTCCGGGCACCTCCAATTCCAATCGATCGATAGCGGGGTTGGGGAAGAGCCGCAGCGCTTGGTCCGGGGCCTTGGCCTCCGCCACCCCCACGCTCTGGATGAAGTCGCAGGGTGAACCGGGCGCCAGCAACCCGGGCATGGTTTCGGCAAAGGCACGTATGGTGTCCGCCGCCGCTTGCAGCACGGTCACGCTGGCATTTGCACCGCCGCTGGTGGCGCGCGCATACACGTAGGCCACCAGGATCTCCTGCTCGCTGCCCGGTTCCAGGGTGAACGGCCCCATGGAGATAACCCCGCGCCGGTCGCCCGAGGGGTTGCCCGCACTGGCCTCCGTCCACGGCGGCATCACCTGCCCGCCGGTGCCTACGCCCAGCGGGTCGCTGTCGCCCGGGAAGGCGAAACGCGCGGGCATGGCCGCAGGATCCGTGGAATAGCCCGAGCCGCCGTAGGTGAGGGAGGTGCCGTCGGGCCATTGGCCCAGCATATAGCGGTAGTACTGGGCCGCATTGCCTGGATCGCCCATGGGGCCCGAGCTGTTGTTGAAGAAGATGAAATGCCCCAGGCCCAGGCGTTCGTTGTCCGTGATCCCGTCGTTGAACCCCGTGCCATTGAACCCTTCCGACGTGCCGGTGCCGGTGTTGTCCAATCCGTCCGGGTCCATCAGCGGCCCCTTCAGGATCACTTCGCCGAAGGCGGGCGGCGGGGCGCCATAGCTGGGATAGCCGTTGCATGGTTGGTCATCGTCGTCCCCGTTCAGGACCAGTACCAGGTTCCGCCCCACGTCGCATTGCTGGTAATCATCTTGCGCGCAGCCCAGGTCGAAGTCGTTGAACAAGCCGATGTAGGTATTGCTCAGGGAAAGCGAGCTACGGTTGAAGATGCGATACCGGATGAACACCGTGGAGTTCAGCACCGGGTCGTTGCTGGCATAGGCAAAAGGCGTCATGTGGACCTCCACGCCAATGGGCAGGCCGCCACTCTCGGTGTGATTGGTAAGCTTGTCGTTGTAGATGCTGTTCAGCGCCATGTCGCCCGGCACGCAGGGGGCATCCCCATCATTGGGATCATAGTTGCCGTCCCCGTTGTAATCGTAGAAATCGCTGAGGATGTAGGCTTGGCCCAAGCCCACGTTCCCGTGCGCGGGCCAGGTGTAGAAATAGCCGGGGACGGTATATCCCGGGAACTCTGATGCCGTGTTGCAGTCCGGGTCGTTCAGGCAATTGAAATAGGCGATCTGCCGCTCAACGTCCTGCCGGTACACGCTCCACACTTGGTCATAGGCCTGCGATGTCGCCGGTGTGATGCTGGCATTCGTGCCCAAGGGCCCGGGAAAGAAATCCAAGCCTATCTGCTCGAAGCGTTCTCCGGCAAAATACAGGATGCCGTCAGCGTTCAGGCCTCCGATCCA
Source organism: Flavobacteriales bacterium (assembly GCA_023382455.1). Lineage (GTDB taxonomy): Bacteria > Bacteroidota > Bacteroidia > Flavobacteriales_F > PHOS-HE28 > PHOS-HE28. The sequence continues at coordinate 3,182 of JAHDVX010000035.1, read as the reverse complement.
TAACCCGCCAGCGAAGAGGGGCGACGGCACGGGCGTAACGTTTACCGGAACGAAGTAGCCGGGGGAGGACGTTGTCTTGTCCATGCCGATGAATCCATTCGAATAGAACCGCGCGGACACGTTGTTGATGGCCAGCACTGAATAACCGGTCTGGCCAAAGGCCGAAAACGCGGAGAAGATCATGGCCGCGAGGCCGGTGGTGTATTGGTGCAGCATGGCATGGGCGTTTGGGGGATACCTCGTTCGTTCCGTAAGGCAAGTTATTCCGGTACCCGGGGCAGTGTGCGCGCAAAACGAGGTACGGCGCACCCCGGTACGGAAGGCGGCCGGATATGCACACTGCCGGGGCGGGTGGGGTGGACGGAGTTCTGGTGGGCCGAGGCAACCGCCCATCAGGCGGTGGCAGCCGCACCCCGAGACGCTCGGAGGGTGCGGCCGGGAGCAGCTTCACAACGCCAGCCTCCCCTGCTTCTCCATGCTCATGCGCAGCTGGCCCACTTCCTTGCGCAGGTCCATCACGCTCTTGGAGAGCTCGTCGCGGCTGAGGTTGGGCTCGGGCAGCTCGTGGCTGATGTAGTTCACGAACTTCCAGACCTCGAAGACCTCGGCGATGGGCACTTCGTAGGGCGGATAGGCCGGGTTGGTGCTGCAGAGCAATAGGCCGCCGGTGGTCTTCAGCTGGTTGTACACCACCTTGAAGACGATGCCGTCGTTGCGGGTGATGATGATGTAGGGCTGGCCATCGCGGATGGTCTGCCAGTTCTGCACGTATTCGCCGGTGACCCACGAGCCCTCGCCCACGGGCGGCATGCTATCGCCGCTGATCTGGAAGGTGCGGTACTTGCGGTCGCGGCTCAGGAAGGGCATCTGGAAGGTGGGCAGCACGCTGATGTACTCCGGGTCGGCGTAGCCCAGTGCATAGCCGGCCTTGGCCTTCTCGTTCACCACCTCGATGTTCTCGCGGTCCTCGCTGTTCACGGTGGTGGCCAGCACGCGCAGCCGCCGCCCGCTGAGGTCCACGTCGCCGCCGCGCTCCAGGATGCCGAGCTGGCTTTCGCTCAACTGGGTCAGGTCGTCCTTCAGCAGCCGGTCCACGCTGACGCGGAAGTAGTTGCTGATGCGCACCAGCAGGTCGAGCGGCGGCTCGGCGCTGCCGTTCTCATAGCCGCTCCAGCTGGAGCGCTTCACGTCGAGGCCGATGGCGGTCTCTTCCTGCGAGCGGCCGCGGCGGGCGCGCAGGAGCTTGAGGTTGGGACCGAAGTAGGGATGGCTGCTGGGCATGGTGCTCGGGTGTTCGTCACCGCAAAGCTATGCCATTTTCCACGACTTTGTGTTGACGGTTTTTCTGTCGGGCGGAATTTCCAGCCCTTTCCCTTTTCCACCGATTACGCGGATTGGAGCTCGTAGGGCTCGCTTGGGTTTGAACCACGGACCTTGCTACGCCGAAGGCTTCGCGAAGGCGCAGTGCATACCGATGGACATGGGTAAGCTCGGTACGGTGCAGCTCGCCGGCACGCTGGGGTGAGAACCACGGATAAACACGGATGGACACGGATAAGGGATGCCAGGGATTTCATCCTGTCAATCCTGTTCATCCTGTCCACAAGGGGATCAGGCACGCGGCGCTCCAACCGCTCCCAGCAACTGGTGTCCTTCCGTGCGCGCCACGAAGGTGGCGGCGGTGATGTCGCCCACCACGTTCACCGCCGTGCGGCACATGTCCAGGATGCGGTCCACGCCGAGGATGATGGCGATGAGCGCGGGGTCCACGCCCAGGGAGGCGAGCACCACGATGACGTACGGGATGGAGCCGCCGGGCACGCCCGCCGTGCCGATGCCGCCCAGGATGGCCAGGTAGGCCACGGTGAGCTGCGTGGCTAAGCCAAGGTCCACGCCCGCGAGCTGCGCCAGGAAGATGATGGTGACGCCCTCGTAAAGCGCGGTGCCGTTCTGGTTGGCGGTGGCGCCGATGGTGAGCACGAAGGAGTTGATCTCCTGCGGCACGCCCAGCTTCTCGCGCGATTCGCGCAGGGCCGTGGGCAGCGTGGCGTTGGAGGAGGACGTGGAGAAGGCGGTGATGGCCACGGTCTTCACCCGGCTGAAGAATTCCAGCGGCCGCAGGCCCGAGAGGAAGCGCACACTGAGGCCGTACACCACGATGCCGTGGATGAGCAGGCCGCCGAGCACCACGCCGATGTACCAGAGCAGCGCCACCAGCAGGCCCGTACCGAAGGAGGCCACGCTGCTGAACACCAGCAGGGCCACGGCGTACGGCGCGCCCCACATGATGCCGTTGATGATGCGCACGGTGATCTCGTACAGCGCCTCGAAGAAGCCCAGGAAGGGCCGTACCGTTTCCGGCGGCACCAGGGTGGCGGCGATGCCCAGCACCAGGGCAAAGAACATGATGTGCAGCAGGTTGGGCGTGCCCACCATGGCCGAGACGGGGTTCACCGGCACGATGCGGTCCACCACTTCGGTGATCACCGCCACGGGTTTGTTCTTCCGCTGCTCCAAGGCTGCGGTGGTGGCACCCACCTGTTCCTCAGCGCTACGGCCGTATTCCGCCTCCAGCGCCGCAGCCGTGGCAGGATCGATGCGCTGGCCGGGCTTCACCAGGTTCACCAGCGCCAGGCCGATCACCACCGATATGGCCGAGATGCCGATGGTGTAGCCCAAGGTCTTCAGGCCCACACGCCCCAGCTGGCGCACGTCGCCCATGCCCGCCACGCCCACCACCAGCGCGGAGAACACCAACGGCAGCACCACCATCAGCAGCAGGCGCAGCCAGAGGTTTCCTATGGGCGAGGTGAGGTTGGCCACCGTCCATTCCAGCCGCGCATCATCAGGCCCCAGCAGCATGCTGGCCAGCAAGCCCGCCACCACGCCCACGAGCAGGCCCCAGAGGATCTTGGCGTGCAGGGGGCGCTTTTTCTTGGCTGTGGATGGTTCCATGGATCACCGGGGAAGGATGCGCAAGAAAAGACGATCGGGGGAGCGGGCCAAATGCGGTGGACCGCAGACTTGCGGGTTTCCTCCGCCGATGGCGTTGATCACGGGAGGTTCTTCCACCGATGGCGCCGATTACGCAGATTCCGGAAACCGCAGGGTCCCGAGGCGGAGACCGCTCATATGTTCGCATCGTGAACCATTGACAAGCACCTGCAAGGAAGGGGCATGAG
>JAHDVX010000034.1 GCA_023382455.1 Flavobacteriales bacterium | reverse complement strand
CCGCTTTGGTTGTTCAACGCGTTGCCGAAGTTCACGGACACGGACTGGTTGGTAAAGGCATTGCCCCCTGTGGTGATGGTGGCCGGAGTGGTGGTGACCGCCGTGAAACTGGTGGGGGTGGCGCCGAATCCGTAGTCTACTCGCCATGTGATTGTCCGGGGAGTGGTTTGGTCCAAGGATTGCAGCTTGAAAGTGAGATTGAAGTCGGTGAGGCCGACCGTATTGTCGATCTCCAGCACAAAAGCCGCTCCCGGGTCACCGAAGGAGCCTGTTTGCCTTACGGCCAGGGCGCGGTCCGTGCTGGCCGCCTGGGTGGCACTGCTTTCCGAGCCGGTCATGCCGTCCGCGGAGGCGGCATTGCGGAAATTGCCGTTACTGGAGTTCCAGGCGGTGGTTGCCTGTGCATAGGTTGCGTTGCTCCCAAGAGCAGATGCGGTGGCGCCGGTACGTACGGTCCATCCGGTGGGCAAGCCACTTCCGATGGCATCGAAATTCTCCGTGTAGGAAGTTCCGCTCAAGGAGACCTGTGCGGTGACGGGCGTGCCCAGCACGGCAAGCAGCAAGGCACTGCCAAGGATGGATGCCCGTCCGGGCAAGGCGTTTCGGTTTTTGGTCATGGGTTCATGAATTTGTTGGGTTTGGTTGTCAACGTTCAGATGCTGGAGTGGTGGTGCCGCTGAAAACAGATTGCTGCCACCCCAAGCATCGTCTGGGTTAATTCGGTTCGAGCAGGGAAAAATAAGTTTCATGGCCCCAGGTTGAGGCCCGGACTTATGAACATGTGTTGAAGTCATTCGGGACCGGTTCTGGCCTGGGACCGGTGCAAATGGAAAGCAAAACGGGGCCACCGTGCTGGCAGCCCCGTTCCGACCTTGGATATTACAGGCTTACTGCTTCACGAAACGCAGGTGGGCCAAGTTGTTGCCGTTGATGTCCTGGGCGTTGAGGATGTAGGCGCCGGGCGCGAGGTTGGCGATGTTGATGGCGTCCAGGCGGTGGGTCGTCATCACCAGGTTGCCCACCAGGTCGAAGATCCGGGCCTGGGTGGCCTTCCCATTCGTGTTGCGCAGGGCGATAAGGTCGTTGGCCGGGTTGGGCACCAGCACCAGGTTGGATGCTGCCGCCTGGCGGATGCCGGTCCCGATGGTCACGTCCACGCTGTAGTCCTCGGCCTGGCCGAAGTTGTATTGGTCGCACGGGTCGGTGGGGGAGCTGTTGTAGTTCTTCACCACGCGCATGCGGGTGGTGCCCAGCACGGCGTCGGCGGGCACGTTCACCGTGGCGGAGATCACCGTATCACAGACCGAACCCGTGATGCTGCCCAACTCCACCATCGTCTCGAACTCGGTGTCCTGGTCCCAGTCGAAGAAGGCATTGATGTAGGTGGTGTACGGGCCAGCGGTATTTCCGGTGGCGGAGATGGTGTAGCTGTCTCCCTGCTCCACGGTGGCATGGATGGCGGTGAAGTCCTCCAGGGCGGGGCTGCCGTTCACGGTGGAGGGGCTGTCGTTGTTGATGTCGGCAAAGGTCACGTTGCAGATGGGCTCCACGTCGACCAGGAAGTCCACCGTGGTGCAGTAACCGTAGAAGATGTCCTCCCCTTCGCTCCAACTGCTGGTGTCGCCTACGGAGCAGATGCTGCGCACGTATACGAAGTACAGGCTATCGGCCAGGATGCCGTTGAGCATGAGCGGGCTGTCGGTGATCACGCCGGAATCCACCAGGCCGGCCGGGCCGGAACCCGCCGCTCCGCTCACGCGGAGCTCCCATTGGTACTCCATGGCATCCGGGTTGTCCGTCCAGGTCACCTCGGCGGTGGGCGGCATCAGGTTTTCAATGTCCATGTCGGCGGGCGGCTGGCAGAAGGGTTCGGTGCCCACGCACACGTCGAAAACGGAGGTTTGCCCGGTGGTGCTGGTCCAGGTATAAACCTGCAGGTAGTACTGCGTGCCGACGGTCAGGCCGCCGATGTCCATGGTTTGCGGGTCGGAGCAGCTGTTCGGTACCAGCACCAGGTTATTGCAATCACCTTCCCAGAGCGCCAAGTACATGTCAGAGGTGGAACCGGTGATGTTGATCAGGCTGATACGGTGCAGCGTGTCGGTGGCGGTGAAGGAGAACCAGACATCGTCATCGGCCGTGCCGAAGCAGCTGGAGGCCACGTTGGAGGGGGTGGCGGAGGTCACGGTACCGGAAGTGACGGTACCACAATCATGGTTGGGGTTGACGGTAAGGGCGAATGCGCCGGTGCAATCATCATTGGCAGGCGGTGGGGGCGGGGTGCCCACGCACACGTTGAAGGTGGACGTTTGCCCCGGCGCGCTGGTCCAGGAATAGACCTGCAGGTAGTAGGTGGTGCCTGCGGTGAGTCCGTTGACGATATAGGCCTCAGGATCGCTGCAGGTGTTGGGCACTTGGACCAGGGTTCCGCAGTCGCCGGACCACAAGGCCATGTACATGTCGCTGGTGGATCCGGCTAAATTGGACAGGGAGATCTGGTGGGTGGGTCCGGTGGCGGTGAAGGAGAACCAGACATCATCGTCGGCCGTGCCGCCGCAGGTGGAGGCCAGTCCGGATGCGGTGGCCCCCAGAACGGTACCGGGGGTAGTGGTGCCGCACAGCAGGTCGGTGTTCACGGTGAGGGCGATGGCACCGGAGCAATCGTCATTGGTGATGGCCGTTGCGAAGTTCACGCCGGGGCTCCAGGGGCTGAGGTTGCCATTGCAATCCGCGCGGACGAACACCGTGTAGGAGGTGCCGGAGTTCAGGCCGGTGATGGTGGTGTTGCTGCCGTCGCCGGTGGCCAGTTCATTGGTGCCATCGGGTTCATCACCCGTGGTCACGGCCCACTCGTAGGCCGAGCTGCCGTTGTCCGTCCAGCTCACGGTGCCGCCGTCGGTGGTGATGGCGGACACGGCCAGGTCGGCCGGGTAGAGGCAGGCCACCGCGCTCACACTGATCTCGTCCAAGGCCCAGTAGTAGGTCCAATCGCCTTCATAGTAGAAGCGGACCTGGGCCGTGGCGCTGCCGCCGGCCGCTGCCGTGATGTTGATCGATTCCGTCACGGCCGGGTTGGGGTAGCCCAGGCTCGTGTTGCCATGGGTGTACACGTTGTTCCAGTTGGTGCCGTCCCAGACCTCAACGGTGGCCGTGGTGCCTGAGTAGTAGCGGAAGGCTTGGCCGAAGCTGAGGAGCAGGTTGCTGCCGGAGGAGGCATCGAACACCGGAGAAATGAGGTATGCCGATGCATTGCCGCCGCTGGACCCGCAGAAGTCGCTGTCGAAGATCACGAAGTCGGCATCGAAGCCTGCGCCGGTGATGGTCCTTGCGCCGGGGTTATTGTAGGCCCAGGTACAGGAGCCTTCCACCTGCTGCACGGTGAAGCCGGTGGTGCTTGCACCGCCGGTGAAGCTCTCATGGAACAATTCCTGCGCGGACACGCCAGCGGCCAGGGCCACGGCGGCGCCCAGCGAGGCCAAGCGCAGCGGTGCCCGCCACCGGGTCCGTACGCCATACGTGGGGTCGTTCTGTTTCATCTTGAAAGGGTTAGGGTTAAGGATGTCCAACGGTGAGGCGGCAAGGGCTGCCTCACCTCTGGTCCAAAGGTAAGGTATCGGTAAAGGTGTGCCACCGGTTCCGCGGCCGCGCGGCCATGCCCTGCAAGGCACGATCGATCGTGCATAAAAGACCACTGCGTGCATGGCCATGCGACCTCGGCCCACACACCTTTGAACGGACCCCATACCGTACAAACCCATGAAGAAAAGAGAGCGGAAGATCTTCGTGCTGGACACCTCGGTGATTCTCTACGACCACTCGGCCATCGAGAACTTTCAGGAGCATGACGTGGCCATACCGATACAGGTGCTGGAGGAACTGGATACCTTCAAGAAAGGGAACGACACCATCAACTTCGAGGCGCGCGAATTCATTCGCCACTTGGACGGGGTGGGCCACAACGACCTGCTCACGGACTGGGTGCCGCTGAACGGCCCCACCAAGGGCAAGTTCAAGGTGGTGGCCAAGCACGACCTGAACGGAGTGGACGCCACCAAGGTGTTCCAGGACGGGAAGAACGACCACCAGATCATCAATGCGGCGCTCACCCTGCAACGCCAGCACAAGGACCGCAAGGTGGTGCTGGTGAGCAAGGACGTGGCTTTGCGCCTCAAGGCGAAGAGCCTGAACATCCTGGCGGAGGACTACCTCACCGGCAAGGTGCGCGACCTGGGCCGCAACCTCTTCACCGGGCTCACGGTGGAGGAGAACACGGATGACGCCGTGGTGGAGGACCTGTTCATACAGGGAAGCGTGGACGTGAAGAAGCTGGCACAGGAGCCGCAGGGCAACCACTTCTTCATCCTGAGGAGCGGCAAGAAGAACGTGCTGGCCAAGTACGACCCGCGCACCAACACGGTAACTCGCGTGGAGAAGCAGGCGGTGTTCGGCATCACCCCGAAGAACGCCGAGCAGGCCTTGGCCATCAGCGCGCTCATGGACCCGGAGATCCGCCTGGTGACCATGCAAGGGGCCGCCGGGACGGGCAAGACGCTGCTGGCCCTGGCCTGCGCCATGGAGCAGCGCCGGGACTACCGGCAGATCTTCATCACACGGCCGGTGGTGCCGCTCAGCAACAAGGACATCGGCTATCTGCCCGGCGACATCCAGAGCAAGATGGACCCGTACATGCAGCCCATCTGGGACAACCTCAAGCTGATCCGCAGCAACTTCGAGAAGAACGACAGTACGTTGAAGCGGATCGATGAGATGGTGGAGAACGAAAAGATCACCGTGTCGCCCTTGGCCTACATCCGCGGGCGCAGCCTGAGCAACATCTTCTTCATCGTGGACGAGGCGCAGAACCTCACACCCTTGGAAGTGAAGACGGTGATCAGCCGCGCCGGGGAGGGAACCAAGATCGTCTTCACCGGCGACGTCCACCAGATCGATACCCCGTACCTCGACTCCGAGAGCAATGGCCTGAGCTACCTCATCGACAAGGCCAAGGGCGACCCGCTCTTCGCGCACATCACCCTCTCGAAGGGAGAACGCAGCGCCCTCGCCAATCTGGCGAACGAGCGGCTTTAGGCCGTGGAGGGATAAAAGCGAAAGGGGCCGGTCCACTGGACCGGCCCCTTTCGCTATGAAGGAAACCAAAGGCGATCAACGCACCACCAAGCGACCGGTGCGTTGGCCGTTGGCGTGCTTGAGCTGCACCAGGTATACACCGCGGCTCAGGCCCATCTTCTCCAGGTCGAACTGCATCTCCTGCACTCCGGCCTGCACGGCCTCCGTGTGGATCGTGCGTCCGGTCATGTCCATGAAGGTGAGCGTGCCCTTGTCCGAGCCGGCGAGGTCCACCATCACGGTGAGGTGGTTGGTGGCCGGGTTCGGCATCAGGCCCAGGTTGCCGTTCAGGCCCACCTCGGCGATCCCCACGTTGCTGGCCCCGATGTTGATGTCATCGATGAAGAGGTCGTTGGAGGCCAAGCTGGAGGTGAACTCGAACTTCAGGCGCACTTGGCTGCCCGCGAACGAGCTGGGGAGGGTGAAGGATGCTTCGCGCCATTCATCACCGGCCGGGGTATAGCCTGCGGAGCGCACACCGGCGGTCACCAGGTCGCCGCCCTCCAGGGTTTCGCGCAGCAGCCAGGTCTGGCCGCAGTTGCTGGAGGCATATACGCGCAGTTGCTCGGTGACGTCGGTGGTGGTGCTGGACTGCGTGCTGTACGCGTACCAGAAGCTCACGTTCAGGTTGTTGGCGAAGGGCAGGGCCAGGTTGGGGGTCACCAGGAGGTCCACATCGGCCAGGTAGGCCTCGGGCGAGGCAAAGAGGTCCTGCACCAAGGTGTAGGTATTGGATCCGTTCAGCATGGCCGACCCGGCCGCGTTGTGGCCTACACTGCCGTTCCAGTGCCAGTAGCTCGCATTGCCTTCGTAGTTCACGGTGTTCCACCGGTTGAATTCGTTCTGGCCGTTGAAGGGTTCGTGCATCGGGTCGGCCATTTCGTTGTAGTTGGAGCTCACCACCACGGCATTCCACTTCGAGGTGGTGCTGGAGCCGTTGTCATTGCTCACGGTCAGTGTCACGTTATGCGGGCCGGGGTCGTTGAAGCTCACCATGGGGTTCTGCTGGTCGGAGGTGGCCGGGTTGCCGCCCTCGAAGGTCCAGGACCAGGAGGTGGGGGTGGCGTGGGAGGAATTGTCCTTGAACTGCACGTTGGTTCCGGGGCATACGAACTGGGTCATGGTGTAGAAGCCGGCCTGGGGGGCGCAGGTCAGCTCATACCCGTTGATGCCCGTGTACTGGTGGTTGCCATCGGTCCACAGGTTGTTGCGCGAGCTCACCTCGCTGTTGAGCGCGGCGCGCATGCGGTCCTTCTGTCCCAAGGTGAACATGTGGGTGCAGTAGGAGTACTCCATGTAGTTCTGGGTGTTCTCGATGATGCCGAACTGGCCGGCCACGGCCAGCGAATCCACGGTGAAATGGCCGGCGGCGTCCTCCGCGTTCCAGGCATAGATGCGGAAGGTGGCGGGGCCGGGCAGGTTGCGGTAGGAGTCGCCCGACACGGTGATGTTCACCTTGTACCGGGTGCCGGCGCTGTCATTGCGGAAGAAGATCACATTGGGGGACACCACTTGCAGGCCATTGGTATCCACGCTGCTGGAGAGGTTGGCGTTGTAGCCGACAATGCTGGAGCGGACGGCGAAGGTGCGGGGGCCATTGGCTGCGCGATCCACCCAGAAGCTGAGCCCGGAGAGGGTCATGGAGCGCCCCAGCTCGGGGGTCAACGTGAACTCGTAGTAGTCGCCGAGGCTCATCGTGCCGGTGAGCTCGGCATAGGTGGTGGCGCTGTCGGGCGCCCCCACTCCCCAATCGGAGAAGCTGAAGCTGCCGGCCACCTGCGAGTTGGCCGATACCCCTACGGCCTTGGGCTGGCTGTACACCACGGCAGGAGCGTTCGGGATCTCCGTGGACATCACTGGGGCTGGAGTGGGGTCCGTGGTGCCGCTGGTCAGGGTAACGTCTTGGAAGGTGTAGAAGGTGTCCAACGGCATGTAGCTGCAGAAGGAGTCGTAAAGGTCCACGTCGAGGCAGTCGTCGTGCCCCTTGGTCACCGGGGTGTCGTCCACGCCATCGTCCCCGCATTCCACGGTGGGTTCATTGGTGCTGCCCCAGGTGTGGGCCAGATTCAGGAAGTGGCCGATCTCGTGGGTCAAGGTGCGGGCGCGGAAGGGGTTTCCGGTGCCGATCTCGCCCACATAGTCATGCAGCACCACCACGCCGTCGCGCAACGCACCCATGTCGCCCTGCACGTTGGAGGGGTACTGCGAGTAGCCTGCGGCACTGCCGGACATGGTGCGCACCACCCAGATGTTGATGTAGTGCTGGCGGAACCAGGGGTTCAGCTTGGAGTAGTCCTGGGCGTTGGTGGCCCGGATGGAGGTGATGCGGTCGATACCGTTGGTGCAGTTGCCGAAGGGGTCCTTGGTGGCCAATTGGAACCGCAGGCGGGCATTGGCGGCGATCGATTGGTACCCGCAGCAGATGTCCACCGTATCGGGGTTCAGTTTGGCATAATCGCGGTTCAGTACATCCACCGCCTGCATGATCTGCTCGTCGCTGATGTTGTGCGCGTCCGAGGTGGAGGTGGGGTCGTACAGCACGTGGAAGACCAGCGGCAGCACATAGATCGTGGAGTCGTCCCCTTCGCGCAGGCCCGCCCTCATCTGCAGGTATTCCTGCAGCCCGGCCTCGTACTCCGCCTCTTGGCGCAGCAGGTCGGGGTTCTGCTTGATCATTTCCCGGCGCACCTCATCGGTGGCGCAAGGCTTCACTTCTTGCGCTTGCAGGGTGCTGGCAGCGCCCGCCGCAACGATGGCGGCCAAGGACATTACAAGTGGAAAGAGCTTCATGGGAGTGTTGCTAAGCTTGCGAAAATAGGGCAAGGAAGGTTGAACGGTCCTTTTTCTCCAAGGAGCGGTAGCCCGCAAGGCACCTTTCTACCGCGTGCCAAGGCAGCAAAGGCTGGCCCGGCCGGGGCAATGGAGGGTGATAGGCAGGATAAAGCCCCATGAAGGAGGTGGACCGGGCGAATGTAACCGATCGGCCGGAACTGGGATGGATGGACCAGGATGACCACCGGTCGGGTCCATGCGGCCGTTGGACCCGGCCAAGTGCTCCCAGCTTATCGGAACTTCCCAGGCCTGCCTAAGCCCTGTAGTATTGTTCATGACTCCTTCGCCGACTGAGGGAGGGCGGCGTAAGGCCTCCCGGAACAAGTAAATACCGCGATCATGGTACTGACGCCCCCCTTGTATCGGGCTACCTTCGCGCCCCGAAACCGGCAGGCACCAAGCCGCCGCCCGAGATCAGGAAAGCATGGGTTTGAAATGCGGTATCGTGGGCCTGCCCAACGTGGGCAAGAGCACCTTGTTCAATTGCGTCAGCAGCGCCAAGGCCCAGGCGGCCAACTTCCCCTTCTGCACCATTGAGCCCAACACGGGCACCATTACCGTGCCCGATGCGCGCCTGCAGGCGCTGGCCGATATCGTAAAGCCCCAGCGCATCCTGCCCACCACGGTGGAAATAGTGGACATCGCCGGCCTGGTGAAAGGTGCCAGCAAGGGTGAAGGCCTCGGCAACCAGTTCCTGGGCAACATCCGCGAATGCGATGCCATCCTGCACGTGCTGCGCTGCTTCGACGACCCCAACGTGGTACACGTGGACGGCAGCGTGGACCCTGTGCGCGACAAGGAGGTGATCGACATTGAACTTCAGCTGAAGGACCTGGAGACCGTGGAGGCCCGCATTAAGAAAGTGGAGAAGCAGGCTACCACCGGCGACAAGGAGGCCAAGCGCCGCCACGAGCTGCTGGTGCGGATCAAGGAGGCCCTGCTGAAGGGCCAAAGCGCCCGAACGGTGCTCACCACCAACGACGATCCCGCGCTGGTCGCCGAGTTCCAGCTGCTCACCACCAAGCCGGTGCTCTACGTCTGCAACGTGGAGGAAAAGAGCGCCACCACGGGCAACGCCCATGTGGAGGCCGTGCGCAAGGCCGTGGCGGGTGAGCAGGCCGAGGTCATCTTCGTCACCGCGGCCATCGAGGCGGAGATCGCCAGCATGGACACCGCCGAGGAGCGCGACATGTTCCTGCAGGACCTGGGGCTTGCCGAGCCCGGCGTGAACAAGTTGATCCACGCGGCCTACAAGTTGCTGAAGCTGGCCACCTACTTCACCGCCGGGGTGCAGGAGGTGCGCGCCTGGACCATTCACCAGGGCGATACCGCGCCGCAGGCCGCCGGGGTGATCCACTCCGATTTTGAGAAAGGCTTCATCCGCGCCGAGGTCATCAGCTTCGATGATTTCATCACGCTCAAGGGTGAGGCCGGGGCCAAGGCCGCCGGCAAGCTGCGGGTGGAGGGCAAGGAGTACATCGTGAAGGACGGCGACGTGATGCACTTCCTCTTCAACGTATGATGCGGATCCGCTTCATCCTTACCGTGTTGTTGGCATTCGGCTTGAATGCCGCTGCCTTTGGTGCCCCGGGGCAGGAAGAGCAGGCGCGCACCGTGGTCCACATGCTGGACTATGTGAGCGTGGACTATCCTGAATTCGTGAAGGACGGTCAAGTGCTGGACACGGCCGAATATGCCGAGCAACTGGAGTTCGCCAAGCAGAGCATCGCCATTCTGGAAGCACTGCCCAAGGTGGACCAGGCCCCGGACCTGCTGGCCCATGCACACAAGCTGCAGGAGCGCATCCTGGCCAAGGCGGACGGCACGGAGATCACCGCGCTGGCCAATGCCTTGCGGCAGGAAGTGATCATGGCCTACAACGTGGCTGTGGCCCCGCGCAAAACCCCGGACCTCGCCGGTGCGGCCGCGCTGTACTCGGCCCATTGCGCCAGTTGCCACGGGGCAACCGGCCATGGCGACGGCCCGCAGGCCGCCAGCCTGGAGCCTGCGCCACGCAACTTCCACGACGCGGAGGCGATGTCCGTGCGCAGCCCCTTCGGCCTGTACAACACCATTACCCTCGGCGTGAACGGCACGTCCATGACGCCGTTCACAGGCTTGACGGAAGAGGAGCGCTGGGCGCTGGCCTTCCACGTGGCGGACTTGCGCGTGCCTGCGGATGTACTGAAACGCGGCGAAGCACTTTGGAAGAACGGTGTGGGCAAGGAGGACTTCCCCAACCTCACCGCCGTGGTGACCACCACGCCTGAGGATGCGGCCAGGAAAGGCGGCGCGGACCTCGCCGCCGTACTGGCCTGGCTCACCGCCCATCCGGAAGCATTGGGGAGCAGCGGCCCTTCACCCTTGAACCTGACGCGCGAACGCCTGGCACAGGCACTGGATGCCTACAAGGCCGGCCAGAATGAAGAAGCACGCCGCCTCTCCATCAGCGCGTACCTGGAAGGCTTTGAGTTGATCGAATCCGCCTTGGACAATGTGGACGCCCCGCTGCGCAAGCAGACCGAGCGGGAGATGATGGCGCTACGTGCCCAGATTTCCGCCAAGGCGCCCGTGGATTCCGTCGCCGCCGGCATCGGTCGCATCAACGTGCTGCTGGAGCGCGCCACCGACAAACTTTCCGGCGACGGCCTCTCCTGGACGGCGGCCTTCTTCAGCTCCTTGATCATCCTGCTGCGCGAGGGCCTGGAGGCCATCCTGGTGCTGGCGGCCATCATCGCCTTCGTGCTCAAGACCGGCCGCCGCGACGCACTTCCGTACATCCACGCGGGCTGGATCGCGGCGCTTGGCCTCGGCGTGGCCACTTGGCTCATCGCCCGGTACGTCATCAGCATTTCCGGCGCCAACCGGGAACTGACCGAAGGCGTCACGGCGCTGCTGGCCGGTGCCATGCTGCTCTACGTGGGCTGGTGGCTCCACAACAAATCCAACGCCCGTGCCTGGCAGCGCTTCGTGAAGGACAAAGTGGGCGCGGCTTTGGGCAAGAAGACCTTGTGGGCGCTGGCGGGCATCTCCTTTCTGGCGGTGTACCGCGAACTCTTCGAGATCATCCTCTTTTACGAGACGCTCTTCAGCCAGGCAGGCCCGGCCAGTTCCCAAGCCGTGATGGCGGGCATCGGCGCGGCGGCCTTGCTGCTGGTGGTGATCGGCGGGGCCATCCTGAAGTACAGCGTGCGCTTGCCCATCGGCCCCTTCTTCGCCGTCACCGGCTGGATGCTGGCGTTGATGGCCGTGGTCTTCGCCGGCAACGGCGTGGCCGCCCTGCAGGAAGCGGGCGTGTTCGATGCCACCTTCGTGCGCTTCATCTCCTTGCCGGTGCTGGGCATACACCCCACGGTGCAGGGCTTGGTAACGCAAGCCTGCGTGCTGGCGTTGGTGCTCGGCGTGGTGCTGTGGGGGAGGATGCGGCCGGTCATCGCCCCGGCGAAGTAGTTGTTTCCTCGCCGAATTACATTTGCGGGCACATGCGGTTACCCGGCATCCTCGTTTGGTGGGTCTCCTTCGTGATGCCCGTGGCGGGCATGGCCCAAGCACCGCTGCAAGGCCGCGTGGTGGATGCCCGGACGCTGGAGCCGCTTCCGTATGCCAGCGTGATCACCGCAAAAGATGGCCAGGGCGTGATCACCAACGAAGAGGGCACCTTCCGCATCCCAGCCGTGGCAGAGGAGGATACGTTGGTGTTCAGCTATCTGGGCTACCGGTCGCTCCGCATGTCCGCGATGCAGGTGCGCACCCTGCATGAGGTCCGCTTGCAGCCGTCCACCACGGAGCTTTCCGCCGTGCAGGTGGTGGGCCGCAACGATGCGATGTATGACCTGGTGATCGCCGCTGGAAAGCACTTGCGCAAAGCCGGGCGATATGAGGGGAAGACGTACTACCAGTTGGAAACGCGCACCCTTGATCTTCCGGTGGAAGGAGTGGAGTGCTTCTACAACGGCCGCTTCAACGGCGCGGACATCGAGGCGTTGGACCTGAAGCAGGGGCGCATCGGCCTGTTGCCGGTCCAAGGGCGCTACATGGTGAACCTCAACACCAGCCGGGCCTTCATGCTGCTGCACCCGGCGGAACGCAACAGCGCATTCCCCGCCACGCCGCTGCAATACCGTTCGCGCAAGGCCCTGCGCAAAGCATACGGCCTCACGGTGGTGGCCACCATTCACGCGCCTCGGGAATTGGTCCAGGTGAGCTTCACCCCCAAGGATACAGGCGGGGCTTTTTTCAGCGGGAAGCTCTGGATCGAAACGGCCACGTCCACGGTGCGCGGCATGGAGCTGGAATGTGACCGATGCACGCGCCATCCATTTCTGCCCATGGGACCCGCGGATGAGCTGCGCGATCTCTCCATTCACTATCACCAGACCTTTGCTACATGGGAAGGCCGTCCGGTGATGAACACGGTGGCATTGGAGTATGCATACACCTATCATAACGGGCCGGGTGCAACGCGGCTTGCGGAGCGGGATCCGGCTTTCAGGAACGACTGGCGTTTCCGGACCAAGGGCATCCTGCACCTCTATGCGCCCGGGGAAAAGTTCATCCTGCCCTTGTTCCGCTACGATGCCGGGCAGATGGACTACCGCAAAGTGCTCTCCATGCCGTACGACAGCGCGTTCTGGGCCAATGCCCCAAGCTTGGTCCGGACCGATCGCCAGCAAAGGGACGAGGCCCTGTTCGCCAGTGAGGGCTTGCTGCTGGGTTCGCGCCAACTGGATCCCACTGGAACTGCACGCCGGGGTTTCTTCGAGAGCAACTATGCCTTCTGGTCTGCTGACAAACGCATCCGCTTGAAGAACATGGTGGACAGTGCCGCAGCCGCTCCACGCCCCGCAACCGCGGAAGGCGCCACGGCCTCGGCCAGTCGGTTGAACTTGGTGGCCCAGCTCTACCTCAACGTGGACCGCACCCCGGAAGGATACCGCACGTTCAGCGCCACGGTCTTCGATGGCTTCAGTTCGTGGTGCCATCTGGCGGACAAGGCCTCGGCGGACCTGCTGCTCAACCTCTTCTTCGACCTCTGCGAGATGGAACGCCGGCGGATGCAGGCGGCGCTGGACGTGCCCGGGCTCTCCTTGGCTCGGATCCGCGCCATCCATGCCGAAGCGGAAACGGCGATGGAACGCAATACGAACGCCTTTCTGAAGGAAGCGCACTACGGCAAGGACCTGGAAGCCTTAAAGCGCTGGGACGATCGCGTGAAGCAGGCGTTGGGCGTGGACAACTTCAAACTCCTTGACTTCCCCGGCACGGGCGAATAAGATCAGTGCAAGGTTCCGCTACATTCGTGCCCTCATTCACCCACAAGATGTTGGCGCGGATCTGCGATCCGTGCCGTCCCTCACATCCCTAACTTTGATTTCGTGAGCCGCAAATACAAGATCCACGACCAGGAAGACCTTCACTTCTTGACCTATGCAGTTGTCAACTGGGTGGATGCGTTGAGTCGGCCCCAATACAAGGATATCATTGTGGAGAGCCTAGCGCATTGCCAACGCGAGAAAGGGCTGCTTCTCTATGCTTGGGTCATCATGAGCAATCATGTACACCTCATTGCAAAGGCACAAGGTGGAAACAAGCTGGAGGACATCATGCGCGACCACAAGAAGTTCACCGCAAAGGCCATGGTAAAGGCCATTGCCGGTAACCATCAAGAGAGCCGAAAAGAATGGATGATGCCATTATTGCACAAACACGATGGATCGATACACTTCTGGCAACACGATATCCATCCTATCTGGCTGCGTAGCCCGGAGGTGATCATGACCAATTTGAACTATATCCACATGAACCCGGTGAAGGCAGGACTTGTGGACGAGCCTCACGACTACAGGTATTCAAGCGCAAAGGCCTATGCCGGGATGCCAGCGATTTTGGAGGTGGAGGTTTTACAGTAAAGTTCTTGTAATGATCGGCACGGATCACAGATCCGCGGGGAGAGGACACGGATCACAGATCCGCGCCAACAATATGGACAACTTCAAACTCCTTGGCTTCCCCGGCACGGGCAAATAAGATAAGTTCAAGGTTCCGCTACATTCGTGCCCTCATTCACCCACGCCGATGAACCATTCCCTCGCTGCGTTGTCCCTGTTGTTGCTCGCCGCATCCTGCGGAACGGGCGAAACCCAAAAGAAAGACATGCCTGCAACCGCGCCCGTCCGCGAAAACCCCTTTGCCCAAGAGAGCAAGCTCTATCTGGGCGCACCGGACTTCACCAAGATCCAGAACGGCGACTTCGCGCCCGCCATGGAAGAGGGCATGAAGAAGCAGTTGGAGGAGGTGAAGGCCATCGCGGACAACAGCGAGGCGCCCAGCTTCGACAACACCATCGTGGCCTTGGAGAAGAGCGGCCAGGAGCTGAAGCGCGCCAGCAAGGTCTTCTTCAACCTGGTGGCCAGCAACACCAACGACACGCTGCAGGCCGTGAACAAGGACATGGCCCCCAAACTCGCCGCGCACAGCGATGCCATCAACCTGGACCCGAAGCTCTTCGCCCGCGTGAAGAGCCTCTACGACAAGCGTGATTCATTGGGCCTGGACAGCGTCTCCGTCCGCCTGATCGACCGCTACTACACCCAAATGGTGCGGGCCGGCGCGCTGCTCAACGCCGACGACCAGAAGAAGCTGCGGGCGCTGAACGAGGAGGAATCCAAGCTCACCACACGCTTCACGGACAACCTGCTCAAGAACGTGAACAAGGCCGCCGTGCTGGTGGACGACAAAAAGCAATTGGACGGCATGAGCGATGCCGAGATCGATGCCGCCGCCGACGCCGCCAAGGACAAGGGCCACGAAGGCAAATGGCTGATCACCCTGCAAAACACCACCATGCAGCCGGTGCTGGCCGAGATCAAGGACCGCGCCCTGCGCGAGCGCATCTTCAACGCCTCCATCAACCGCGGCATGCTGGGCGATTCCACCGATCAGCGTTCCACCGTGAGCCGCTTGGCACAGCTGCGCGCTGAACGTGCGAAGCTCCTGGGCTATCCGAATTTCGCCGCGTACACCCTGGCCGACCAGATGGCCAAAACACCCGATGCCGCCGTGAAGCTCCTCACCGGCATGGTGCCCGCCGCCGTGAAGAACGTGAAGGCCGAGGCCGCCAAGCTGCAGGCCGTGATCGACAAGGAAAAGGGCGGCTTCACGCTGGCTCCTTGGGATTGGGACTACTACGCCGAGAAGGTGCGCAAGGCGGAATACGACCTGGATGAAAGCCAGATCAAGCCTTACTTCGAACTGGACCATGTGCTGAAGGATGGCGTGTTCTTCGCGGCCAACGCGCTCTATGGCCTGCATTTCAAGCAGCGCACGGACCTGCCCGGCTACCGCCCGGAAGTGCGCGTGTTCGAGGTGTTCGATGCGGACAGCTCCACCATCGGCCTGCTCTATTTCGATCCCTACGCCCGCGAGAACAAGCAGGGCGGTGCCTGGATGGACAGCTTCCAGGACCAGAGCTACCTGCTGGACGAAAAGCCCATCGTCACCCAGAACATCAACATCAAGAAGCCGGTGGACGGCGAACCCACGCTGCTGAGCTGGGATGAGGTGACCACCGTGTTCCACGAGTTCGGCCACGCCCTGCACGGCCTGCTCAGCACGCAGAAGTATCCCTACTTCTCCGGCACCAACACACCGCGCGACTTCGTGGAATTCCCCAGCCAATTCAACGAGAACTGGGCCTCGGACCCCAAGGTCTTCGCGAACTACGCCAAGCATTGGAAGACCGGCGAGGCCATACCCAAGGCGCTGGTGGACAAGATCAAGAAGAGCAGCAAGTTCAACCAGGGCTTCATGACCACCGAATACCTCGCCGCCGCCCTGCTGGACCTGCAATGGCACATGTTGCCCGCCGATGCACCGCTGCAGGACGTGCCCAAGTTCGAGAAGGCGGCCCTCGCCCAGTACGGGCTTGACCTGCCCATGGTGCTGCCGCGCTACCGCACCTGCTACTTCATGCACATCTGGGGCAACGGATACGCCGCGGGCTACTACGCCTACCTCTGGTCCGAGGTGCTGGAGGCCGATGCCTTCCAGTGGTTCGTGGAGCATGGCGGCATGACGCGCCCCAACGGCATGCACTTCCGCGAGACGATCCTGAGCAAGGGCGGCAGCAAGCCTGCTGATGTGCTCTACCGCGACTTCGCGGGGCGCAACCCCAGCGTGGACCCGTTGCTGGTGAAGCGGGGGTTGAAGTAGTGCGGGCTTGAGCCCGATGGTGCCCGGTAACCCTGCAGCCTTCCCGGCTGCCGGGCATCCCGTGATGTTCACGCGCGGTCCACGAACCACATCTCCATGCCGCCCTTGCCCTTGGCCTCCACCAGGCCGCGCGGGGTGAAGGTGAAGGGGAGATCAGTGGACGGTTTTTGGTTGTCCGTTGTCGTGGAACGCACTGGCAACTGGGAACGGACAACGGCGTCCTTGACAAGCGCGTACGTGTCCCCGCTGATGTTCACGCGGCCCACCTCGCCGCTGGATTCCATGCGGGCGGCGGTGTTCACGGTATCGCCCCAGATGTCGTACTGGAATTTCTTCACGCCCACGATGCCGGCCACCACGGGTCCGGTGTGGATGCCGGCGCGCATGCGGAATGCGAACAGCCCTTGCGCCGACCGTTGGGCATGGCGTTCGGCCATGAACGCCTGCATCTCCAAGGCTGCGGCGACCACATCGGCGGGCGTGGCGTTCTCCGGGTCGGGCAGGCCGCTGGCGCACATGTAGGCATCGCCGATGGTCTTGATCTTCTCGATGCCGCGGCGGGCGATGATCTCGTCGAAGGCCTTGAAGCAGGCGTTGAGTTCGGCCAGCAGTTCCGCCGGCCCCACCTGGGTGCTCATGGTGGTGAATCCTTGGAAATCGGTGAACAGCACGGTGACCTGGTCGAAGTGCTTGGCCTCGGCGGAGCCGTTGCGCTTCAGTTCTTCGGCCACCTCCTCCGGCAGGATGTTCAGCAGCAGCTCCTCGGATCGGTCCCGCTCCTGGCGCAGTTCCGCCGTGCGTTCGCGCACTTCCTCGTCCAGCTCATCGCGCTGGCGGGAGAGCAGGCGATGCTGCTCCGCCGCGCGAATGGCCAGGGCGATGATGATGGAGAGCGGGATGGCGATGTAGTTCATGTAGTCCGTGGCCAGCACCAGCCCGGTCGGCAAGGCCTCATCCTGCTGCTGCAACACCATTGCGCGCACCACGAAGGGCAGGTATTTCAACACGGGGGCAAGTACGCTGAGCACGATGCCCGCCCCCAGCCAGCGCACATAGCCCTTTGTCTCCAAGGCTTGCCAGCCGAAGCGCAAGGCATCCACCGCCAGCCACAGATAGCCGATGGCGAGCAGGATCACCAAAACGACCACGGTGATCACCGCGGCCAGGTCCAGTTCATTTCCGAACCCATCACCGATGCGGGTGAGGGCGGCCAGCGTGGCACTGATCAGCACGGCCGCTGCCACATACGCGGCCAGCCTCCGGCGGTCCAGCTTGCCCAGCAGCACCTGGAGCACGATCACGCTCAATACGAGCGGCAGCAGGATGGTCAGGGTGCTGAGGTAGCTCACGGCATCCGGCACGGAGGAAGGGAGGCCGATCGCCACATTGCCCAGCAGGCTGTTGAAGGCCATGAAGGCATTGATCGCGGTGAGGGCCGCGAACCAGGGCCACACCTTGTCCTGGCGGGACAGGCGCCAATAGATCAGCGCCATGAGCAGCATCAGCACGTTCACCCCGATGAACACGCCGTGGTGCATGGCGGAGCGGTGCAGGGAGCCGGTGGCGGTCACGCTGTGTACCACGGCCTTGAGGTCTTTGAAGCTTCCGCCCTTTGCGGGGCGGACAAGGCGGAAGGCCAGGACGTGGGCGGTGTCCGGCGCCACCTTGCCCAAGGTGAAGTCCAGCAAGGCGGCTGGTGCCTGAAGGCTGGTGATCTCCTTCGGAAGGTCATCCATGCCCGCCGAAGAGCGCATCAGGGGAATGCCGTCCATCCAGACCTCCAAGGCGCCCGGGCTAGTGACGTGGAGCATCAGATGCTCGCGGGCCAAGGCGCTGTCCACGCTGAAATGGAATCGGATCCAATAGACCGGGGCGTCGAGCTTCACCAGGCTGTCGCTGTGCTGGCGCTTGGCCCATGCGCGGTCATCGAACGAACCGGAGGACCATGAAGCGCTGTCCCCGGCCATGTAGCGCACGGAGCGCACATCCTGGAAGATGGAAAACCCCGATGCCCGGCCGTTGCCCGGAATGCGCACCCGGTTCGAGGTGTAGGATTTGGCCGTGAAGGCATGGGTATGCACGCGCGGCAGATCCTCGGCCCGCACCAAGGATACGGGGAGGAGGAGCAGGAAAACGGAAAGCAACCGGTGCATGGGCCTCGCAAGATCGCTCATTTCATTCCACATGCTCCTGGGGGCAGGCGGATGCAGTCCGGCCCTGTCCGGCCCATGGGGTGTGGAGTACTGGAATGCCAACCACACCGAGGCTTCCGAAGCCTGGAGATGGAGCGCAGTTGAGCGGGGAGGCCGATTCACGGGACTTACCAGGCTTCTCCTCCCATTCGTCCCTCCTCACCCTCCTCCATGCATTTCAACCACGCCATTTCGAAACCGTGGGCTGATGACCTATCTTGCAACATGGCCCCGCAGGCACGCCATACCATCGTATTCGTCCTGCTGGCAGCCGCCGGTCCGGTGGCGGCCCAGACGGTGGTCTGGACAGAGCAGTTCGAGAACGGCTGCAATGGGGGGTGTTATGCGTCAAGCTACACTGGGCCGAACGGTAGTTGGACGGTGACCAACACGGGAACGAATGGTGCTTGCGCCAACCGCTGGTTCGTCAGTTGCCGCGAGAACGGCAATGCCGAGGGGGCTTGTGGTTCAGGCTGCGGGAACAACGAAACGCTCCACGTGGCCAACGACATCGGTTGTACCTCGCCCAATGGCTGCATCTTCTGTCCGTCGGGCGATTGCGGCGCGGCGTATGATGCCAGTTGTCCGTCCGGCCTGTGTTCCTTCTGCTGTTCGTGCAATTCGGCGCAGACCTCCAAGCGGGCCGAATCCCCGGTGATCGACCTTTCCGGCTACAGCGGGATCACCCTTTCCGTCAAGTACATGGAAGGCGGGCAGAATACGAAGGACAATGCCACGGTGTGGTACTACAATGGTTCCACATGGGGCCAATTGGCGGACCCGGCCAAAACCGCCACCGGCTGCGGCGGGCAGGGGATCTGGACCGCCTTCAGCGCGGCCCTTCCCGCCTCGGCCAACAACAATCCGGGGGTGCGCATCGGTTTCGGCTGGGTGAACAACAACGACGGTTCCGGGGCGGATCCCAGTTTCGCGGTGGACGATGTTCAGGTGACCGCGACCATCGTTCTGCCCATCGAGCTGCTCTCCTTCGAGGCCAGCGCGAGTGATGCCGGGGTGCAAACGATATGGAGCACCGCTTCGGAGTCGGACAATGCCTTCTTCACCGTGGAGCGCAGCAGCGATGCGGTCCAGTTCCATGCGGTGGGGCGGGTGCCGGGCGCGGGCAATTCCATGGCCGTGCTGCATTACGCCTGGTTCGATGCCCAACCGTTGCCCGGTGTGGCCTACTACCGGTTGCGGCAAACGGACATCAACGGGACCAGCACGGTTTCCGGGGTTCGTGCAGTGCGCATGCCCGGCCCGGTGTTGACGGTCCGGACGGATGGTACCTCACTGCTCCTGGGCAGTGCCGAGGCAGGGGAGTGGGGATTGTTCGATGTCCTGGGCCGGTTGATGGACACTGGCTTCATCGCCGCCGGTTCGGAGGTCCGCATGAACGGGAAGGCCGGGGAGGCGATGTATCTCCTGCGATTGATCCATGCGGACAGGCCGTATACCTACCGGCTGCTATCCGGTGCAGGGACGGTTTTGATGCAACCTGTACGCTGACCCGATCGTCATGCAGGGCAGGTGGCGCCACACGGGCGCCTCCACTAGCTTTCCATAAAATTTTTTTACATGAAACGCGGGTCCATTACGCTCCTGTCCGCATTGTACACGATCGTTGTTCTTGCGCAAGGCCCCTCGTCCGGTGGTCAAGTGGCGCGCCATATCCAGGACTTGAAGGACCAAGGTGCGGCCTTCCCTCAAAAGGACTTGGTCAAAGCCTGGCCGGATGACGACAGGATCCGCGCCTTGTGGACGGCCACGTGCGCGCGTGCTTCCGCGGTGATGCTGGATGCCGCGGCCGTGGAAACCCTGCTGCAAGCTCCACCGGCCACCATGACCATTGCGCTGCCCACGCCGGACGGACCGGTAGTGCTGGAGCTCGAACACCGTGACCCGTTCACGGACGGCTTCACGCTGAAGACATCATCCCGGGGTGCGGTGCCGCTGCCCGCCGGCGCGCATTACCGTGGGCGTGTGCAGGGCGATGCACACTCCATTGCAGGCCTGAGCATCTTCCGCGGCGAGCTGATGGCCATCATCAGTGATGCGGGCGGCACGTTGGTGCTGGGCCGCCTCGGCGAAGCGCCGGAAGGGGTGCACATCGTGTACCGCGAACAGGACCTGTTGATGAAGAACCCGATGACCTGCGACGTGCAGGACGGCGGCGTGCAGCTTCACCCCGATGACCTCCAGGAAAACGGCGACCGGAGTTTGCGTTGCGTGAAGTTCTACTGGGAAGTGGACTATCCCATCTTCCAGAACAAAGGCAGCGTGGCGGCGGCCACCAACTACGTCACGGGCCTGTTCAACCAGAGCGCCATCCTGTTCGCCAATGACGGTGTGGACGTGCAGCTGCAGGAAGTCTTCGTGTGGGATACGCCTAGCCCCTACACCGGGCCCTCCACGGGTGACTTTCTGGATCAGTTCGGTGCCAACCGGACGAGCTTCAATGGCGATTTGGCCCATTTGCTGGGCTCCAGCGGCGGAGGAGGCGTTGCCTGGTTGAACACCCTGTGCTCCGCGACCCAGCTCCGCATGGCATACAGCATGGTCTACAGCAGTTATTCCAACGTGCCCACCTACAGCTGGAGCGTGAACGTGGTGACGCACGAGCAGGGCCACAACATGGGTTCGCCGCACACCCATGACTGCGCTTGGAACGGGAACTACACGGCCATTGACGGCTGCGGGCCTGCGGCGGGCTATAATGCGGGATGTACGGCACCGCTGCCCACGGGAGGCGGCACCATCATGAGTTATTGCCACCTGGTGGGCGGAGTGGGCATCAACTTCAACAATGGATTCGGCGCACAGCCGGCCACCTTGATCCGCAACCGGGTGAACATGGCCAGCTGCCTGGACCAGTGCGGAAGCACCTGTGACCCGCCGCCGAACCTCTTCCTGAGCAGCCTCACCAGCAACGCGGCCACACTGGCCTGGACGGACCTGGGCGTGCCTTCCTACAATCTGCAGTGGAAAGCGCAGGCATCGGGCAGTTGGACGGTGGTGAACGGCATCACCGCCACCAGCTACGCCATCAGTGGCCTCATGGAGAACACCGCGTACGAGTTCCAGGTGCAGTCCAATTGCACAGGAGGCACCTCGCCGTTCAGCCCCAGCAAGCAGTTCACCACGCCGGTACCCTGCCTGGATACGCTGGAACTGAACAACACACTGGCCACGGCGGCCCAAGTGACCTTGCCCTTGGACATCAGTGCGCTGATCGCCGATGGCGCTGATGTGGACTACTACTCGTTCACGATCACCGCCACAAGCTCCATCAACGTTTCCCTGTACGGACTGCCCGATGATTACGACCTGCGCCTGCTCAATGGCGCCGGTACACAGCTCGCCACCTCGGAGAATGCGGGAACATCCAACGAGTACATGTACTACGCCGGGGCACCGGCGGGGACGTATGTGGTGCATGTGTACGGGTGGGGTGGGGCGAGCAACCCCGTGGCCTGCTACGGATTATCGGCCATGGCCTGGGCCAGCGGGTGCGGCATCCCGGATGGATTGAACGCCACGAACGTGACATACAACAGCGCCACATTGGGCTGGGCGGCGGTGCAGGGCGCATCCTCCTATTCGGTCCAGTGGCGCGAGACAGGAGCACCTTTCTGGACTTTGGTCTCCGGCATTTCCGGCACCAGCTATGCCCTGTCCGGCCTGAACTGGCTCACCGACCACGAGTTCCGTGTACGTGCCACCTGCCAAGGGGATGGGGGGGCGCCGGGCGGTACCTCGGAATGGTCCGAGGAGGAAGGCTTCAGCACCCTCGCTCCGCCCTGCGAGCTGTCGGCCCCCACTGCGGTCAACGCCAAGGTGCTGTTGGACGGCGCCTGGCGCAGTGGCTCGGCCTTGATGGTGGACAGCCTTCGCAAACAGGGCCATTTGCCGTTGCAGGAACCATACACCGCCATGGGCTTCGCGGTGAGCGAAGCGGCGGCCACCACGGCGACGGTGCTCGCCATCACCGGGCCGGATGCGATCACGGACTGGGTGCTGCTTGAATTGCGTTCGGCCGCCACGCCCTCGCAGGTCCTGGAAACCCGCGCAGCCTTGGTGCAGCGCGACGGGGATGTGGTGAACGTTGACGG
The DNA here is from genome assembly GCA_023382455.1 of Flavobacteriales bacterium. Lineage (GTDB taxonomy): Bacteria > Bacteroidota > Bacteroidia > Flavobacteriales_F > PHOS-HE28 > PHOS-HE28. The sequence goes on along the minus strand of JAHDVX010000034.1, from coordinate 4,875 downwards.
CGTTTCCGCCGTGGGCTTCTGCCAGGACAGCGGTTACTACCATGTGGCCGTGCGCCACCGCAACCATTTGGGTGCCATGACCGCGCAGGCCGTCCTGCTGGGCCGCACACCCGTTCCCCTGGACTTCAGCGACACCGCCACACCCACCTGGGGAACCGATGCACGGAAACTCGCCGACGGACGCGCCCTGCTTTGGTCCGGCAACGTGGAGCGGGACGTGGAGGTGAAGTACACAGGTGGCTTCAATGACCGTGACCCGATCCTGGTCGCCATCGGCAGCTCGTTGCCCACCAACACCATCACGGGTTATCATCCGGCTGACGTGACGCTGGACGGTGTGGTGAAGTACACCGGGGCGGGCAACGACAAGGACCCGATCCTGATCAATATCGGCGGAGGCTCGGCCACGAACACGGTGGAGGAGCAGTTGCCGTGATCCAAGGAGGAGGATGAGATCCAAAAAGCGCCCGGCTAAACGATAGGCTGGGATCGTTCCGGCCTGGAGGCAGGATGAAAGGAAACCGGGGCGGATTTAGTGCTCTTGTTTCCTTCACGGTACTCAACCCATCCGAATAGCCTCCGGCACTGTTGAAAACCCGCTCCCGATCGTTGAAAACGCGGCCTTTTTCCGCCTGAAGTCCCGCGCCGGGCGCGGATTACCTTTGGGCCACCCTGCGGGAACCCTTACCGATATTGAGGTTCCGCACGATCCATGAGCGAGACGGCGAACTACGGCGAAGAGCATATCCGGTCGTTGGACTGGAAGGAACACATCCGGCTGCGGCCGGGCATGTACATCGGCAAGCTGGGCGATGGCAGCAGCTACGACGACGGCATCTACATCCTGCTGAAGGAGGTGCTGGACAACTGCATTGATGAGTTCGTGATGGGCCACGGCAAGAAGATCGAGGTCACCATTGAGGGCCCGCGCGTGGAAGTGCGCGACTACGGGCGGGGCGTGCCCTTGGGCAAAGTGATCGACGTGGTGAGCAAGATCAACACCGGCGCCAAGTACGACAGTAAGGCCTTCAAGAAGAGCGTGGGCCTGAACGGCGTGGGTACCAAGGCGGTGAACGCCCTGAGCACCTACTTCAAGATCGAGAGCGTGCGCGACGGGCAGTTGAAGCGCGCCGAGTTCGACCGCGGCGTGCTGCGCAAGGACGAGAAGCTGGTGAAGAGCGAGGAGGCCAACGGAACGCGCGTGGTCTTTGAGCCGGATGAGCAGATGTTCCGGCAGTACCAGTTCCGCGAGCAGCATATCGAGCGCCTGCTGTGGAACTACTGCTACCTGAACACGGGCCTTACCATCGTGTACAACGGCAAGCGCTTCCAGAGCAAGAACGGCCTTTTGGACCTGCTGGAGACCAAGATGGACGGCGAGCCGCTGTATCCCATCATCCACCTGCGGGGCGACGACATCGAGGTGGCCATCACCCACGCCAACCACTATGGCGAGGAATACTACAGCTTCGTGAACGGCCAGCACACCACGCAGGGCGGCACGCACCAGGGTGCCTTCCGCGAGGCCGTGGCGAAGACCATCAAGGAATTCTTCAAGAAGGACTGGGAAGCGGGCGATTGCCGCACGGGCATCGTGGCCGCCATCAGCGTGAAGGTGGTGGAGCCCGTGTTCGAGAGCCAGACCAAGACCAAGCTGGGCAGCCTGGAGGTGGAGCCCGGCGGGCAGAGCATGCGCAGCTTCGTGGGCGACTTCCTGGGCCGCGAACTGGACAACTTCCTGCACAAGAACCCGGCGGTGGCCGAGGTGTTGCAGGCGCGCATCCTGCAGAACGAGCGCGAACGCAAGGAGCTCAGCGGCATCCGCAAGCTAGCCCGCGAGCGTGCCAAGAAGGCCAGCCTGCACAACCGCAAGCTGCGCGACTGCCGCATCCACCTCAGCGATGCACCCAAGAAAGACGACCGGCGCGAAGAGAGCACCCTGTTCATCACCGAGGGCGACAGCGCCAGCGGCAGCATCACCAAAAGCCGCGACGTGAACACCCAGGCCGTGTTCAGCCTCAAGGGCAAGCCCCTCAACAGCTACGGCCTCACCAAGAAGGTGGTGTACGAGAACGAGGAGTTCAACCTCATCCAAGCCGCGCTGGACATCGAGGACGGCATGGACGGCCTGCGCTACAACAAGATCGTCATCGCCACCGACGCCGACGTGGATGGCATGCACATCCGCCTGCTGCTGATGACCTTCTTCCTCCAATTCTTCCCCGACCTGGTGAAGAACGATCACCTCTACATCCTGCAAACGCCGCTGTTCCGCGTGCGCAACAAGAAGGAGACCCTCTACTGCTACAGCGACGAAGAGCGCCAGCGCGCCATCGCCAAGCTGGGCAAGAGCGCGGAGATCACGCGATTCAAGGGCTTGGGCGAGATCAGCCCCGACGAGTTCAAGCACTTCATCGGCCCGGAGATCCGCCTGGAGCCGGTGATGATCACCAAGGATGCCAAGGTGCACGACCTGCTGGGCTTCTACATGGGGAAGAATACGCCGAGCCGCCAGGAGTTCATCATCGGCAACCTGAAGGTGGAAAAGGACCTGGTGGAGGACAGTACTGACGGCGGCATGGCGGCCCGCATACAGGACATTGCCCGCAAGTTGGAAATGAGCGAGGCCGAGATCGAGTGACCATGCGCGGCCTGGTCCCATATCGGCTTTTGGCGGTGCTCTCAGTGGCGATGGCGGCCAATGGCTCGTTCGCACAAGGCACGGGCAAAGTGCGCATGAAGATCGACCCTGAAGCCAGCTTCGAGTACGTGGTGGACCATCGTTTCCGGATGCGGCAGTTGGAGGTGGAGCTGTCCACCGGGGCGCACCACTTCAGCATCTGGGCCCCGCAACGCGCCATTGTGGACACGCAGGTGGTGGTGGAGGATGGCCGTACCAAGGAGCTGGTGCTGCGCCTGCCGTTTGCAAAGGACTATCTGGTGTACCAGCGGGATCTACGCCGGTATGAAGGACAACGCCGGGCCTACCGATTGGCACCGGTCCTGGTCACCGGGGGGGCTGCAATCTACACGGCGGCATGTTTCCTCCAGCTCAAGAAGGCGCACGATCAGCTGGAGGAGGACCAGGCTGCTTACGAGGCGGGCACGGCACCGCACCAGATCACCGTGCTCAAGACAGTGGACATCCCGGCGCACAAGGAGGATTTCAGGAAGGCCCGCACCCGGTTCCTCATTGCGTCCGGGGCCACGCTGGCCTGCGCGGGCGCCACGGCCTACCTCTTCCATCGCTCAGCCAAGGTGAAGAGGCCGGAGTACCGGGATGCCGAGAAGATCCGCTTCGATGGCCTGAGCTGGATGCCGGGGCCTAGCGGTGGTACATGGCAGGGGGGATTAACCTGGAATTTCGCCCGATGAAGCGCCTGGTCCCACTGCTGTCTTTGCTGATGCTGCTGTCATCCGCCTGCCTGAAGGACGACCTCGATCTCGCAGCGCTCACCACCAACCCGCTTGACCCGGACTACACCGGCCCGGCACTGGTCGAACTGGTGTCGGACACCACGCGTATCGTTTACCAGGGCGGCATGCCCGTGGATACCGTGGTGGAGCAAACGGTACAGGTGCGCACGGACCTGCTACCCCCGGCCACGGACTGGAAGCTGTACGTCACCCGGGTGAACACGGGCGAAGTGTTCGACTACTCCAGCGAGACACCGGTACCCGCGGAAAGGCCCTACCACCACGTGGTGCCGGGCACATCGTATTGCTACGACTACCAACTGAAGGTGCAATTCTCGCTGACGAAGGCGTGGCGGTATTGCACGGTGGCGGAGCCGTAGGGCATTTCCGGTACGACGGGAAAATGGCTGTGCCTGCGGATAGGATTCCGCAGCGCTTCAGGCTATACCCCCGCTGCCCCGATCCAATAAAGCGCCACTTCATCCTTGAGCCGCTCGAAATGGCTGTCGGATGTGACCAATGGCACATCCAAATGAATTGCGGTAGCTGCGATGATGCAATCGGGCAGCTTCAACCCGTGCCGCACCCGCAAGTGGATCACAAGCTCCTTGATGCGATTGTTCACGTCCAGGATCGTGCAATCCCCTAACAAGGCCCGCTTTCTGGACAGGAGTTCTGCGGGATTGCGTTTGGCCGAAAGCAATTCAAGTTCCGTGATGAACGACACGAAAACCTCACTTCCTTGCAGGATGCGGGTTGCTTCCATGTTGCCGTCCAGTAGATGGATCAAAGCGCTGGTATCGGCAACCACGCGCTCACCAATCATCGCGCATCTCCCTTACTTCATCCAATGCCCATCCCGCGATGCCGGGCACCGTTCCGGCGTATTTGGAGGCATCCAGAATCTTCCGGGGCTTGCTCTTCGGAAGGCTCTTGTGCGGAAGGCGCGCACGGCCCTTGGCCTTCCCCAGCCGGGGAGGGCGAGCCTGCGGCTTGGTCGCGTTGGCTGCACCTTGCTGCTTCTTCGCCATGGTCTTGCGAAGTTAGGACTTTCGTGCCTCTCTCCATCGCGAGCATCTGCGCTTCCGTACCTGCTTTCACGTTTCCCTTCCCTCCCGCAGGGACTCCGCCTCGGGACCCTGCGGTCCAGGCACCTTCACTGTTTTTCCCCGTACCCGTGGTGTACGTACACATCCCCGCTGGTCTGGTAGAAGAGGTGCGTGCCGCTGAAGGTGCCGTTGCCGCTCACGTTGTACGGGCCACTCACGTTCTGCGAGGGGAAGGCGAAGAAGTTGTTGGCGAGAATGGCGTAGTATCCCGTGCCGTCATTCCATAGGTTGTTGAACCACAGCGTGTCCGAGGCCGTGCCGCCCGTGGTGATGCTGAGCACGTAGGTCTCTTGGTCCTCCCGCAGATTCTGTGTTAGGTTGAGTGATTTACTTTTACCGTCGGATTCAT
>JAHDVX010000033.1 GCA_023382455.1 Flavobacteriales bacterium | reverse complement strand
GCAATGGCCGCCACGGTGCACAGCACCCAGGCCAGCTCACGGGCCACGGTCCAGCGTTCGGCAGTGAACCATTCCGGGAACAACCGGGGCAACAGGCCATTCAGGGCAAGCATCACCAGCGCGGTGATGGCGCCATAGCAGAGCGCTGCCAGCCACCGGCCCGAAGAGCTGGCCGGCATGCCGAACGGGGTGAACACGGCCAGGAAAAGACTCACGAACAGTCCGAAGAGCAGCGCTGTGCGCACCATGGGCCAGCCAGTGGCCACCGGTGTGTATGGACGGGAGAGCAGCATGCGCAATCGCATCGGGGCGAACTTAGGTATGCTCCGCAGGGCCCGATACGACAATCGGGACTTGAGCCCTTCGGACAAAGGGAACAGCAAGGCAACTTACTTGCCCCCACCCCCGATGTACTTCGCCAGCCATCCGAACACCGTATCGTGCCACATCATGGCGTTCTGCGGCTTCAGCACCCAGTGGTTCTCGTCGGGGAAACGCAGGAACTCCGAGGGGATGCCGTTGGCCTGGCAAGCGGTGAATACGCCGATGCCTTGGGAGAGCGGGATGCGGTAATCCTTGTCGGAGTGGATCACCAGCATGGGCACGCTCCAGTCCTTGGCGTGCAGCATGGGGTTGAACTGGTCGAATTTCGCGGGGTCCTGGAACACGTCCGCGCCATTTTCCCAATCGCTGAACCAGAGCTCCTCGGTGCTGTAGCCCATGGCACGGGAATCGAAGACGCCATTGTGCGACACTAAGCATTTGAAGGCACCCTTCCAATTGCCAGCGATCCAGTTCACCATGAAGCCGCCGTAGCTGGCGCCCAGCGCGGCCGCGCGGTCGCCGTCCAGGAAGGGATAGGTCTTCAGCGCGTAGGCCCAGCCCTTCTGCAGGTCCTCCAGCGGGCGGTCGCCCCAGTGCTGGCTGATGGCATCGGTGAAGGCTTGCCCGTAGCCCGTGCTGCCGTGGAAGTCGATCATCACCACCGCATAGCCTGCGCCGGCATAGGTCTGCGGGTTCCAGCGGAAGCTCCACGAATCACCGAAACTGCCCTGCGGGCCGCCGTGGATCAGGAAGGCCACCGGGTACTTCCGCCCTTCCACGTAGTTGGCGGGTTTGATCACGTAGCCATGCACCGTTTCGTTGTTCCAGCCGGGGAAGCTGAACTGTTCATACTTCCCGAAGGCAAACGTTTCCAGGTCTTTGTTGATACCGGTGAGCTTGACCGCTCCCTCATCGATCAGCTTGGCCTTGGGCTTGGAGGCGAAGAGTTGCGAGGGTGAGTTGAGGCCGCTCTTCAGGTAAACGAAGCCCTTGGGCGTTTCGAAGAAAGCGTCGATATGGCCGTCCTTGCTCAGCGGCGCAACGGCACCGGTCTTCACATCCACCTTGAACAGCGGTGTCTTCCCGACATCCCCTGCCACCACGTACAGGCTCTTGCCGTCCTTGCTCCATTTCATGTCATCCGCGCTGCGGTCCCACTCGGGGGCCAGCGCGTTCACTTTGCCGGTGGCCAGGTCGCGCAGCACGATCCAAAAGCGGTCGGCCTCGAAGCCCGGGCGTTTCATGGCTTTGTAGGCCAGGGTTTTTCCGTCGGGCGAAACCATCGGGGCGGCATCCCAGGCCGGATTGCCGAGCGTGAGGTTGGTGGCCGTGCCACCGGTGATGGGCACACTCCAGATGTCGAAGTTTGTGCTCCATGGTTCCTTGGCACCTTCTGCCCGCACGCTGTAGTAGACGGTCTTGGAATCGGGTGCGATGCAAAAATCCTCGCTGCCGCCGAACGGCTTGGAGGGCACATCACCATCCACGCCGTCGGTCAGGGAGATGGGGGCTGCGTTCCCTCCCATCGGCAAGTAGAACAGGTGGTTGCGCGTACCATCGGCCCACGTGTCCCAGTGGCGCACAAAGAGCTTGTCGTACACCATGCCCGTGGCCTTGGAAGCTTTGCGCTCCTCCATTTTCTCCACGGTGCAGGCGATCTCGTTGCCTTTGCATTCGGGGAACACCGCCAAGGCGAACACCAGCCCCTTCCCGTCGGGTGTGATGCGGTAGGCCTGCACGTCCAACGGCAAGGTGGTGACCTGCGCGGCCATTTCGCCCTTCAGGTCGGTCTTCCAAACCTGTGTGATGCCATCGCTGCCGCGGCCCGAAAGGAAGTAGATGCTTTGGCCGTCCGGGCTGAACTGTGCGCTGTTGGCACCGCCTTCGGACACGCCGAGCTTCACCTCCGGTACATCGGGCTTCGTGAGGTCCTTCATCCACAGCGTGGTGACGCCCTTGTTGTTCTCCATGTCGGTGGCGCGCACGTTGAACACGGCCCAATGCCCGTCGGGGCTGACGTCCAGGCCACTGATGCGGTCCAGCATCAGCATCTTCTGGTAGGTGAAGGGCTGCATGGGCTGGGCGATGGCGGGGCTACTGACGGCCATGCCGATCAAGGCCGTGAAGGAGAGGATCCCGGAACAGGTCAATGTTTTCATGGTCGGATGTGAATGGGCGCAGGTACATGAATTGTACAGAGGCCGTGCAAGGTAAAAGCTTCCATTGGGGAAGCAGTCGGTCTGAGGTTGGACCACCACCTTGCGGCCAGCGCCGTACCCTCATTTTTCAGGATCGTATTCCGTGTTCATTATGATTTTCTCGGAATACGTTCCGGATTTCTTGGCCCCGAAATGGCACCAAAGCGGTCCCTCACGCCGCCACGGCGAACTCCGTCCGGATCATCTCCAGCAGCTCCAACAGCACTTTCGGATCCCGTTCGGTCACCAGCTTCAGGCGATGGTCCTTGAAGTTGGGCAGGCCCTTGAAGTAGTTGGCGTAGTGTCGGCGCATCTCCACGATGCCTTCCCATTCGCCCTTCCACACCAGGCTGCGCTCCAGGTGTTCGCGGGCGGCATCCACGCGGTCATCCAGGGTGGGCGGCGGCAGGTGTTCGCCGGTGGCGAAAAAGTGCTTGATCTGGTTGAAGATCCACGGTGCACCGATGCTGGCGCGGCCGATCATGATGCCGTCCACGCCGTAGCGGTTGCGGTATTCCAGCGCCTTCTCCGGTGAATCGATATCGCCGTTGCCGAAGATGGGGATGTGGATGCGCGGGTTGTTCTTCACTTCGCCGATCAACGTCCAGTCGGCCTCGCCCTTGTATAGTTGGGCCCGCGTACGTCCGTGAATGCTCAACGCTTGGATGCCGACATCCTGAAGGCGCTCGGCCACCTCCATGATGTTCTTGGTGTGGTCGTTCCAGCCGAGGCGCGTCTTCACGGTCACGGGCAGTTTCACGGCCTTCACCACCATTTCGGTAAGGCGGACCATTTTGTCCACGTCCTGCAGCAGGCAGGCCCCCGCGCCCTTGTCCACTACCTTCTTCACTGGGCAGCCATAGTTGATGTCGATCAGCTCGGGCCCGGCCTGCTCCGCGATGCGCGCCGCTTCTTCCATGGCTTCTTCGCGACCGCCGAAGAGTTGGATGCCCACGGGACGTTCCTCGGGGAAGATGTCGAGCTTTTTCAATCCCTTGGCCGCCTGGCGGATCAGCCCTTCGCTGCTGATGAACTCGGTGTACATCAGGTCGGCGCCGTGCTTTTTGCAGAGCGCACGGAAGGGAGGATCGCTCACATCCTCCATGGGGGCGAGGAGGAGCGGAAAATCCGGGAGCGTTATGGGGCCGATACGGGGCATGGACAGGAGGCCGCAAAGTTACGGGCGGTACCTGGCGTGGGTTGGAACAGGATGGTTCGTTACCGGACAGGATGAACAGGATGGACAGGATGAAGCGCGGAAGAGGACGAATGCCATCCGGTGACGTGAGGACACCGGGAGCCATTGGTCATCAATCCCAGCCCATGTCCGTAGGCATCCAGTCGATCACCGTGCCGTCTCATTCGGGGGCATTGGGGCAGCAGATAGCGAGGAAATCATTCGGCCAACGGTAGACCTTGAAGTCCGCCACCCGGATCACTTCCTGGCAATGGATGCACAGGAACACGTCAGTGAGCTTCACCACCGGGGTAAAGGGATAGTGCTCATCCAAGAAGGCCTGCTTATCCGTGATGTGGACCTCCTCCATGAGGGAAAGGTAAGGCAGGCTGCATGATTGCCGGTAAATGGACGCAGCTCCGCGTCCATCCACGTCCATTGGGTAAGCCCGGTGATTTCGTCGGGATTGCGCCCTCGGGCGCTTTCCCTGAGGGGGGCGAGCCTTCGCATGGCTACGGCTACGCAAAGAGGCTTCAACGCTGCGGCCGCTGCGCGGCCTTGGATCAAAGCACAGGGCCGGATGCTTCGAGCAAGCTCGGCAGTATTCATGGGTCGGGATTGCGCGAGGCGCGCTATCCCACAAGGGGAGGCTTCAACGCTGCGGCCGCTGCGCGGCATTGGATAAAAGCGAAAGACCGGATGCTTCGAGCAAGATCGGCAGTATTCATGGGTCGGGATTGCGCCCTGTGGGCGCTATCCCAAAGGGGGGAGGCTTCGATCAACAGGCACGAAGCTGCGCTTCGTTGCTTGTTCATTTCACGGGGAGTTTCAAGCAAGCTTGGCTCCCCGTGAAATGAACAAGCCGCCCTGCGGGCGGCCTGTTGATTGGCGGAGAAGGAGGGATTCGAACCCCCGTTACCCTTTCAGGTAAACACACTTTCCAGGCGTGCGCCTTAAACCACTCGGCCACTTCTCCAATATGTACCGTACCCGGAGGATACGGGCCGCGAATGTAAGCAGTTCCGGGTTCAGGGGATCGTCATTTCCCCGCAGAGCGGGGTGCCCATGGCCTGCATCACCTCCTCCCCGCCCAGGCCCTGCCCCAGCAGGAACATCAGCTTGGAGACCGCCGCTTCGGTGGTGAGGTCCAGGCCGCTGACGATGCCCATCTCGGCGAAGGCCTCGCTGGTCTTGTAGCGGCCCTGCTCCACGCGTCCGCCCGAGCATTGGGTGACATTCACCAGAACGGTGCCCCGCTTGCGCGCATCGCGCAGCACCTCCAGGAAATCGGCGTCCGTGGGGCCGTTGCCGCTGCCAAAGGTCTCCAGCACCACCGCTTTCAAGCCGGGATCGCGCAGCAGGGCCTCCGCCCAGCCCGCACGAATGCCGGGGAACAGCCGCAGGACGCCCACGCCGTTGTCCATGCGGCGGTGCACCTTGAACGGCCCGCTGCACCGGCGCAGCAGGGCGGCCTTGTCGTAGCGGATGTGGGTGCCGGCCTCGGCCAGCACCGGCCAGTTAGGCGAACGGAAGGCCTCGAAGCGTTCGGCATGCACCTTCACCGTGCGGTTGCCGCGGTACAGGCTATACTCGAAGTACACGGCCACCTCGTTGACCACGGCCTCCCCATTCTCCTTGGCCGCGGCGATCTCGATGGCGGTGATCAGGTTCTCCTTGCCGTCGGTGCGGATGGTGCCCAGTGGCAACTGGCTGCCGGTGAGTATGACGGGCTTGGCCAGGTTCTCCAGCAGGAAGCTCAGCGCGCTGGCGGTGTAGGCCATGGTGTCACTGCCGTGCAGTACCACGAATCCGTCGTACTGGTCGTAGTGCTCGCCGATGATGGCAGCGATGCGGAGCCAGTGCTCCGGGTGCATGTCGCTGCTGTCGATGGGCGTGCCGAAGGCGATCGAGCCCAGCTCCACGCCCATACGCGCCAATTCGGGCACCTGCTCCTCCAGATGGTCCAGGTTCACGGCCTTCAGCGCGCCGGTGCGGGCATCGGCCACCATGCCGATGGTGCCGCCGGTGTAGATCAACAGCACCTTGGGCCTGCTCATTCGGCAAAAAGCTGTTCCGCGTTGGCGGTGGTGATGCGGGCCACCTCCTCCACGGTGATGCCCACCGCTGCCGCCAAGGTCTCGGCGATGTGCGGGATGTAGGCGCTCTCGTTGCGCTTGCCGCGGAAGGGTACCGGCGCCAGGTAGGGCGAATCGGTCTCCAGCACGCAGCGCCCCGCGCCCACCTTGGCCATGGTCTCCGCCAGGCCGCTCTTGGGGTAGGTGATCACGCCGCCGATACCGAGCATGAAGCCGCCCAGGTCGATGATCCGGTGTGCATCCTCCTCCGTGCCGGTGAAGCAATGGAACACCCCGGTGAGGTCCTCGTCGTTCTCCTCTTCCACGATCGCCAAGGTCTCCTCGAAGCTGTCCCGGCAGTGGATCACCACGGGCAACGCCAGTTCCTTGGCCCAGCGCACCTGCTGCCGGAAGGCGTCCTTCTGCTGCTCGATCCAGGTCTTGTCCCAGTACAGGTCGATGCCGATCTCGCCCACGGCCCAATAACGGCCCGTGCCCAGCAGGCGCTCCACCTCGGCCAGGTCGCGCGAGGGATCCTCGCCCACCGAGCACGGGTGCAGGCCCATCATGGGGAAGCAGAGATCCGGATACTCGTCGCACATGGCGTGCATTGCTTCCACGCTGGTACTGTCGATGTTCGGCAGGAAGAGCTTGTGTACCCCGGCGTCGGAGGCGCGGCGCACCATTTCCGCGCGGTCGGTGTCGAATTGCTTGTGGTAGAGGTGCGTGTGCGTGTCGATGTACATGAAATACGCAAATACGGTCGCTGCAAAGTTGGCGGTCGCGGAGCAAGTTAAGCGCCACCTGCCGCTACCTTCGCGCCCCATAGCAGCAACCCGCGCCCATCGCGGCTTTCCATGAAGATCCTCGTCATCCGCTTCAGTTCCATCGGGGACATCATCCTCACCTCGCCCGTGCTGCGATGCCTGAAACAACAGCTTCCCGGCGCGGAGGTACACTTCCTGACGAAGGAGGTATTCCGTGACCTGGTGGCGCATTCACCCTACGTGGACCGTGTGCATGTGCTGAAGGATGGCCTCGGCCAGGTGGTGCGGAAGTTGAAGGCCGAACGCTTCGACCAGGTGATCGACCTGCACCACAATGCCCGTACGTTCCGCGTGAAGCTGGCCCTTGGACGCCCTTCCAAGAGCTTCGCGAAGCTCAATTTCGAGAAGTGGCTGCTGGTGAACTTCAAAAAGGACCGCCTGCCGAAGGTGCACATCGTGGACCGCTACATGGGCACGGTGGCACACCTGGGCGTGAAGAACGATGGCAAGGGGCTGGACCTGTTCATCCCGCCGGAAAAGGAAGTGGACCTTTCCACCCTGCCCGCCACACACCGCAACGGCTACATCGCGCTGTGCATCGGCGCCGGCCATTTCACCAAGCGCCTGCCTCAGCACAAGCTGATCGCTTTGGCCCAAAAGCTGCAAGGCCCGCTGGTGATCATCGGCGGGCCCGAGGACCGGGCCGTGGGCCGCGCCATCTGCGATGCCGTGGGTGCCCGCGCCTTCGACGCCACCGGGAAGTACGACCTGCTGGGCTCGGCCTCGTTGATCAAGCAGGCAGCCAGCGTGATCGCGCATGACAGCGGCGCCATGCACGTGGCCAGCGCTTTCCGCAAGCCGCTGGTGAGCGTGTGGGGAAACACCGTGCCCGCCTTCGGCATGGGGCCGTACATGCCGGAACACCCGGAGCGGGCCTACATCAGCGAGGTGAAGGGGCTGGACTGCAGGCCGTGCTCCAAGATCGGCTTCGACCAATGCCCGCGCGGACACTTCCGCTGCATGGAGAAGCAGGACCTGGACGCGATCGCGGCACGCGTGAACGCCAAGTAGGGCGCCCGACCGGGCGGGCGTTCCCTAGGGGAAGATCGAGCGCAGTTCCGTGGCCTCCTCCGGCTTCATCTTGCCGGCCAGGATCAGCCGCAGTTGCCGGCGGCGCAGGGCCCCGTCGTACCGCACCTTCTCCTCCTCCGTAACAGGAATGACCGGGGGAATCTCCCTGGGCTTGCCGTCCGGTCCAAGGGCCACGAAGGTGTATATGGCGCTGTTGCACTTCACCTTTTCCCCGGTGAACTGGTTCTCGGTCCACACATCGGCCCATACCTCCATGCTGGTGCTGAAGGCCCGGCTCACATGCGTCTTGATGGTGACCGCATCGCCCAGCTTGATCGGCTTGTCGAAGCTCACGTTGTTCACCGCAGCGGTCACCGTCACCGTACGGGCGTGGCGGTGGGCGCTGATGGCACAGCTCATGTCCAGCCAGGCCAGCAGCTGGCCGCCGAAGAGATGGTCCATCACGTTGGTGTCGTTGGGCAGCACGATGTGCGTGGTCTCCGAATAGCTGGCGGTGGTGGGTTTTGCTTCCATGGTGCAACGGGGGGGCAAAAGTACCATCAGCGGACGGGCCGCACCCCTCCGGGAGCACCCGCGCTTCGGTCTTACTTTGCAATCACAATGATACCCACTTGGTACCCTGGCCTTGTTGCCTTGCACCTCATCTTCATGGTGACCTTCTTCTCGGGCACCTTCTACCTGGTACGCCTGTTCGTCATGCACCGCCAGGCCTTGGCACTGTTCGAGCCAGACCGCGGGATCCTCCACAAGCAATACGGCAAGATGGAGCGGACGCTGCTGTACATCGTGACCTGGCCCTCGCTGCTGCTGATGATCGGCTTCGGCGTTTGGATGGCGTGGCTGGACCTTGCCTTGCTGAAGCAACCGTGGATGCAGGCCAAGCTGGGCCTCACCGCCCTGTTGTTCGCCTACCACCTGGCCAACCAACGCATCTACGGCAAACTGCGCCGGGGCGAGAAGGTTTGGCCCGCCTACCAGCTTCGCATCTGGGTGCAGGTCTCGGTGCTGCTGCTGTTCGCCCTGGTCTTCCTCTCCACTTTCAAGCAGGTGCAGTGGTACTTCGGTGTAGCCGGGCTGGCCGTGTTGGCCGTCCTGCTCTGGCTCGCCATCAAGGCGTTCGGTGGCAAGGAACCCGCAACCCACGATGCTGAACCCGGGAAGCCAAGCGCCTGAACTGCTGCTCGAGGACCAGAAGGGAAGAATGTTCCGCCTGTCGTCCTTGCGGGGGAAGAGCTGCGCGGTGGTGTATTTCTATCCGAAGGATGAGACACCGGTGTGTACGGCCGAGGCTTGTGGTTTCCGGGACGGTTTCGCGGATTTCGAGGCACTCGGTGCCGTGGTCATCGGGATCAGCAGGGATAGCGCCACCTCCCACCGGGCATTCGCCGAACGCCATCGCTTACCGTTCCTCCTGCTGAGTGACCCTCAGGAGGAGGCTTTCCGGGCCTTCGGATTAAAGCACATCCTCGGCTTCAGGCAACGCGCCACCTTCGTGGTGGATGACCGCGGCATCATCCGGGCATCCATCACCAGTTGGCTGGACGCCGCCAAACATGTGCGCAATGCCTTGAAAGCCTTGCGGGCTCAGCGTTTCACCAGGTCGTAGAAGAGCACCCGGCCGTCATCGGTGCCTGTGATGAACCAGCCTTCGTGGAAGAGGCATGGGGCGCGGTGGTGCTGGTCCTTGTTTTCCGGGTACTTCAGGGTCTGCACCGCAATGCCCTCAGCATTGGTGAACACCACGGCACCATCCTTTTCCGCATGCGCCATGATGCCGTCCCGCTCGGCGGTGGTCTGCTGGTAGAAGCGGTCGAAGGCCGAGTTGCTCTTCTTCAAACCCAAGGCCTTTGTGCGGACGGCGTCGGGGATCCACTTGTAGCGCGCGATCATCTTGTCCTGCTCGCCGGTCTTCACGTCCCACACCTCCCGCGTGCCCGCAAAGCCGATGAGCACCACGTATTCGCCGTTCTCGTTGAAAGCGCCGTAGTACACGGTGGACGTGCCGTCCTCATCATACGCGAAGTCGGCCACGCGCTTTCCGCTGGTGATATCGCGGAGCTCGGCGCCCTTGCTGTGCAGCACCAGGATGCGATCGCCCTTGGGGGCCATCACGAGGCCTGTGATCTCAGCCTTGCCCACAGAGATGGTCTTGGCGGGCGGGATCAATACTACTTGCGCGGTGGAAATGGCCGTGGAGCAGGCCAAAGCGATGGAAAGGAGGTGTCGGTTCATGCGGTTGCCCAAAGTGTGGGCGGCAAAGGCTCAATGTCTGTTCACTTGATCTGGTGGCTCTTCGGGATGGCCTGGCGCATCCATGGCCTTACTTCACCAAAAGCCATGCCTGGGGTGCTTCTTCCTTGCGCACGGCGTTGAGCGCCTCCAGGGCCGTGGACCGCAACGGATAGCTGCCGTAGGCCACCCGGTACAGACCGCCCTTGCGATCCACCAACGTGGCGGCGAAGCCTTTGGCCTGCAGCTCGGCAACGAAGCGGTCGGCATTTTCCTTCTCCAGGAAGCAACCACCGATGATGTGGAAGCGCGGGCCCACGTTGCGCGTGGCCACGGCTGTGCTTTCCGGTTCTGCCTTGGCCGGTGCCTGGCCCAGGTCCACCGCCACGGGGGCCACATCCGGGCCGGCGATGGGCAGGGCCTGTATGCCGGAGCCTTCCGCAGGTACCGACCAGATGGAAGCCTGCGCGGGCCATTCCAAGGCCGTGGGGGACTGAGGCAGCACGTAGCGTGCCGGCTCCGTGCCCTTGAGCAGGTCGAAGCCCCCCAAGGCGATGCCTTGCCCACCACCGCCCACCGCCCACCAAGTGGCCACCGTGAATGCAATGGCGGCCACGGCCGCGGCAGCGAGGAACCCGAATCCTTCCCGGCGCTCGCTGGCCACCAGGGCGACGTCCTCCACCACGGGCTTCACCGACAAGCGACCCTCCGG
The DNA here is from genome assembly GCA_023382455.1 of Flavobacteriales bacterium. Taxonomy (GTDB): domain Bacteria; phylum Bacteroidota; class Bacteroidia; order Flavobacteriales_F; family PHOS-HE28; genus PHOS-HE28. The sequence continues at coordinate 17,506 of JAHDVX010000033.1, read as the reverse complement.
TACCGGAACGGCCGCAACGGGCCCCAGGCCATAGCTGTCCTTGAGGAAGTTCACCCGACGGTCCGGCTCGAACTGGAGGTTGCGCTCCGCATCGCGGAAGAAGGTGCCCACGCGCGTCAATTCAAGGCGACCGGCCTGGTCCAAGGTGCGTTGCCATTGCGCCACTTCCTGGTCCACCGCTTCCTTGGCCTGTTGGAACTCCAGGTTCTCGCGGTGCATCAGACGGTCCACCAACAATCCGTCCTGGCGGATCAGGTGCCGGTTGAAGCTGAGGTCCTTGGACGGCGGATGCACCAGATTGCGCTGCACGTCCAACCGTGCGGGCCGGTAGTGCGTCAGGAAGCCGCCAAACCCCGGCACGATCACACAGTCGTGCAGGAAGAGCAGGTCGTGAAGGTCGCGGTCCAAGGCCATCGCAGGGTCAAAACTAAGGCATCGTGGCGGTCCGGGGCAGCCATGCCGGCGGCTCCTACGGTGCCGCGGCCACCTTGCGCCGCGCTTCCTCCAGGTCGGCCGGTGTATCCACGCAAAAGGAACCGTGCGTGGTGAGGCCCACCCGGACGGTGATGCCGTTCTCGATCCACCGCAACTGCTCGAGGGATTCGGCCAGTTCCAAGGAGGAGGGCGGCAATTTCACGATCCGCCCCAAGGCCTCCGACGTGTAGGCATAAAGGCCCACGTGCTTCAGGAACCTGAACTGCCGGTGGCGCGGGCCGGGGCCGGGGTTGCGCAGGAAGGGAATGGCTGCGCGGCTGAAGTAGAGGGCATCCATGTTCCGGTCCACGGTGATCAGCACCTCACCCGGGTCGTCCAGGTCACGATCATCGGCCACCACCTGCGCCAGCGTGGCAATGGACACGCCGGGCCGGTCCAGGCATTCGCACACTTCGTCGATCTGGGCCGGTTCGATGAAGGGCTCGTCACCCTGGATGTTCACCACGGCATCAAAGGCCTGCACACCCGCCTTCTCCAAGGCCTCGAAACACCGGTCCGTGCCACTGGGATGCGTGGCGGCGGTGAGCACGGCCTTCCCCCCGAAGCGCTTGACGTGGTCCACGATGCGCTCGTCATCCGTGGCCACCAGCACGTCGGCCAAGCGCGTGCTTCCGCGGGCTTGCTGCACCACCCGCTGCACCATGCTCATGCCGCCGATATCCACCAAGGGCTTGCCCGGCAGGCGGGTACTGGCCATGCGGGCGGGGATCACGCCGAGGATGCGGAGCGGTTGCGTCATAGGTCGAGTGCCAGTTGAACTTGGAAGGTACGGGGCGCCTCAATGGCCATGGGCCGAATGGCATAGACCTCGTTGCTGAGGTTCTTCACCAGGAAGGTGGCCTTGAGCTGCGGGGTGATCGCGAAGCCGGCACGGACATCGGTGATCCAATCGCCGGTGACGTGGGTGGCCATCCACTCCTCCACGCCAACCTCGCCCAGCTGGCCCATCTGTTCGATCTGGAAGAATGCCTTGTCGATGTTGCGCACATGGCTGTTGTAGCGCACGCTCACCCCGGCGGACAGGCGTTTCCACGTGGCGCCGACATCCGCACGGAACAGGTCCTGCACACGGAACTTCAGGATACCGTCGGTGGGGTCGGAGCTGGTGCTGTTGAAGGTGATGCCCTCACCCACTCCGGCGGTGGTGACGTTCTGGGCGTATGGCACGTCCGGCGTAGTGCTCACGGGGAGCGTATGGGTATAGCCCATCAGCACCTGCACTTCCACGGCGCCGAGTTTGCCCTTGCCGGCCAATTCCAGCTCGGTGCCCGTTATACGTGCACCGCCCGTGTTGATGCTCTTGAAGCCGAAGCCCAGCAAGTTGGCCAGCGAGCGGTCCTCGCCCCACTGTCCGAAGGTGAACTCCACGTAGCGGTCGAAGTCCTGCCGGAACGCCACCAGGTCCACATAGCCGCTGAAGCCGCCCACCTTGAAGCCCTGCTTCACGCCGACCTCCATGTTCACACTGGTCTCCGGTTGCAATTCCGGGTTGGGATAGATGTGCAGCGCGCCCACGGAGGTGATGATGTACCGCTCACCGATGGTGGGGAAGCGGAACCCTTGGCCGTAGCTGGCCCGCAGGAAAGTACCCTCCAGGACACGATAGGTGGCACCCGCGCGCAGCACCGGCTCAGCCTGTTCGAGTTCGTTCACCCGAAAATGCTCATAGCGCATCCCTGCGCTTACGGCCAACCGGTCGGCCAGGAATTTCTTGTCCACCTGCACGTACCCCGCCGCGTTGGTCGCGGTATTCTCCCCGGTACCGCCCTCGTTGCCGCGGTAGAGGATGGCCCGGCTCTGCACCTGCTGCCCCACCACGCCCAAGGTGAGCACCACGGGACCCATGATGTCGAGCTTCTGCTGCAACTGGTACTCACCGTACAGCAGGTCGTTCGCGTTGCTCTGGTCCCCGCTATTGTCGAAATCCTGCCGGTACCAACGGCCGCGCAGGCTGTGCCGGGTGCCCTTGGGGCCCGTGTAGTTCACGAAGGGGTCCAGGTAGAATTGCAGGCCCAAGGTGCTGGTGAGCGTGTTGGGCATCGGCCTGTACAAGCCTTCGTCCAGGTTGTCCCAAAGGAAGATGCTGGTGGTGCTGCTGCGCATCACATTTCCGCTGAGGCCGTAGTTGAGGCCCCGCACCTTGGCATTCCTCCACCGCGCGGCGAAGTTGAAGCGTACCCGCTGTTCATGCCCGCCTTCCTTGGTGCGGTAGGGATCCGCCACAAGGGAATCCGGGGCGATCCGCTCCGGTCCTATATAACCTTGGTCCCCAAACGCATTCCCCGCCACCACCAGGTCCAGCTGCTTGAACCGCCGGGCATGCAGGAAACTGGCACCGGTGGTGATCGGCGGGCTTTGCCCCCACCACTTGGAGGAAGCGTTGCCCGGGGCACCGTAGACACCCCCGAACATCGTGGCTCGCGTCCGGGGCTTATCCCCGGGCCAGCCCGTGCGCACGTTGATCACCCCGCTCAGGGCGGCACTGCCGTACAGCACGCTGCTCGCCCCTTTGATCACCTCCACCTGCTCCACATCCTCCATGGGCAACAGGGTCCAATTGGGCCGTCCGATGTCACCGCTGAGAATGGGCATCCCATCGGCCAACAGCATCACACGGCTACCCGCCCCGTAGCTGAACCCGCTCCCGGCACGGATCTGCGGATCCTCATCGATCACCACCACGCCCGGAACCTGGTCCAGTGCTTCTGCCATGCTGGCCACGTTCCTTTCCCTGATCAGCGAGGCCGGCAGCACGCTCAGGCTCTGGGTCACCTCGCCTACCCGCTGCTCGAACTTGCCCGCACTCACCACCACCATGTCCAGTTGTGAAGTGGACGGCGCCAGGCCCGCATCCAGGGTGACTGTGGCACCGGCACGGACTTCCAAGGGAAGGCTGCGCTCCGCAAAGCCGATGAACCGGAACACCGCCGTGTAGTTGCCCGCAGGCAATGCAATGGCGTACCGACCGCTGTCATCCGCCATCGCAGCCATGCGCGGCCCGAACGATATACTGGCCCCGGGCAATGGCTGCCGGTCGCCCAAGCTGTACACCGTGCCCTTCACATGGCCTTGCGCACCGCCCTTGGTGTCCTGGCCCTGCGCACTTGCGACCATCCCGAGCAAGGCCGATGCCGCGAACAATCTTCCCACGCGTATTTTGTGCCTCATGCGATGACGGCGAATGTAGCGATCGCCACATGCCCCATGGAAGACCGCCAGCTGATCCACCGCATCGCCCTTTCCATGCTGAAGGGAATCGGCCCGGTGAACGCCCGCAGCCTGGTGGCCTATTGCGGCGGGGTAGACCCCATCTTCACCGACCGTGCAGTACGCCGGTCATTGGAGAAGGTGCCCGGCATCGGCAAGGTGCTCGCCGCCTCCATCACCGCGAACGGCATGCTGAAAGAGGCCGAGAAGGAACTGGCCTATGTGCGCAAGCACAAGCTGCGGATGCTCTTCTACCTCGACGCGGACTATCCCAAGCGCCTGCGGAACTGTGAGGATGCCCCGGTGCTGCTCTATGCCCGTGGCAATGCCGGCCTGGACCCGCCACGGAGCGTGGCCATTGTCGGCACACGCACGCCCACGGAGGCCGGCAAACACCTGTGCGAGGAACTCGTGGAGGGATTGGCCACCAGCGGATGTACGATCATCAGCGGCCTGGCCTACGGCATCGACATCGTGGCCCACCGCACGGCCCTTCGCTCGGGGCTGGACACCATCGGTTGCGTGGCACACGGCCTGGACCGCGTCTACCCGGGCGAGCACGCCGCCACGGCGAAGGAGATGTGTGGCCAAGGCGCCCTGGTGAGCGAGCTGCCCAGCGGCTCCACCTTCGCACCCGGCAATTTCCCCGCGCGCAACCGGGTGATCGCCGGCCTGAGCGACTGCACCATCGTGGTGGAAAGCGGACCCAAGGGCGGGTCGCTCATCACCGCCGACATCGCCAACAGCTACGACCGCGAGGTGATGGCCTTCCCCGGCCGCCCCATCGACAGCCGCAGCGCCGGCTGCAACCGGCTGATCCAGCAGAGCAGAGCCCACCTGGTCACCTGTGCCGAGGATGTGCTGAAGTTGATGGAATGGATCCCACAGCCCAAGAAGAAGGAGGTGGTGCAAAGCACGCTCTTCACCGATCTGATGCCGGAGGAACAGCGCTTGGTGGACGTGATCCGCGAGCAAGGCAAGGTCGACATCGACACGCTCTGCTTCCGCAGCAAGATCCTGCCGCACAAGGCCGCCGCGCTGCTGCTCAACCTGGAGTTCAACGGCGTGGTGCGCAGCCTGCCGGGGAAGGTGTATGCGCTGAATTGAGGCGCAGGCACAGCTAAATGGCACCCGCCTACCTTTGGTCAACCTCAATCGCTTCGCCATGTGGTGGACCTACGCCCTCCTTTCCGCCTTCTTCGCCTCGCTTACGGCCATCTTCGCCAAGCAGGGCGTGGCCCACATCAACTCCAACCTCGCCACGGGCATCCGCACCATCGTCATCCTCGTGCTGGTGTGGGGCATCGTGTGGGTGCGCGGCGAAGGCAAGGGCATGGGCAGCCTGCCCAAGCAGGATGTCTTCTTCCTCGTGCTCTCCGGCGCGGCCACCGGCCTCTCCTGGCTGTTCTACTTCAAGGCGCTGCAACTGGGCAACGTGTCGCAAGTAGCTCCCATCGACAAGCTCAGCGTGGCCCTCACCATGGTGCTCGCGGTCCTCTTCCTCGGTGAGGCTATCACCGTGAAGACCGCCATCGGTGCGGGGTTGATCGTCGCCGGCACGGTGGTGATGATCGGGCAGTAGGAACGATGTTATCCGAAAGGACGTTGCCGAACGCGTGGCGGGTCAAATACGGTGATCCGGCCATTGATGTGCATAACGTCATGTCCAAGTTCGCGGAGGAGCCTTGCACTGGGCATGGGGAAGTTCTCATCCGCGAGGAACTTCATTCCGCATTGCCCTTCAGCGGCCACATCAGCATACCATCCACCATGCACTCCAGCAAAAAGGCATGCACCGCCTGGATATGCTCCGGCTTCAACGTCGGATAACTGTCCAGCAGCATCTCATTGGTCCATCCATCGGCCAGTCGGCCTTGGATGTGCTCCACCGCCAAGCGCGTCCCCTTGATGACCGGCTTGCCACCAAGAACGGCCTGGTCACTGATGATGTACTGCTACCAGTTCATGCAACGAAGTTAGGGGAAAGCCCTGCGCGCCGGTGGAACGCTCCGGAATCTCCATGAGGATTGAATGGACCTGACGGCTTCCTCTCCCGTGCCAGTGAGGCAGGAAGGGGCTTTTCACAAAGGTTGACGCCCCTTCAATCCAAGCTGAAGTAGTCCCCGCCCACGCGGCCACCCCAAGGCCTGGCCGGAGGCGAGGGTGGTGGCCCGGGAACCTTGGCCAGGTCCGGCGGGATACCGTGTGTAGATAGGGTGCACATCGTTTCTTCCACTTTGGCCTGGACACACACATGGACCCATGCGCTCGCTGTTCATGCCAAACGGACCGATCCAAACATGTGCACATAGGCCGCACAGATGGATGCTCGTTTTGGTCCCTGACAGTTGCAACGGGTCTGAAAGCAGCAAGCACATGCCAAGCGAACAGGGAATGGAAGGAGCCCGAACATGTGCGGATAGGTTGCACAAGCACCCGGTCCCTTTGGCCCCGAAAGCAATCCCATGCCCAACAAAACCGGACACCACAAGCCTTTCCAAAACAAAATGAACGGGCAACGAAGTGTGCAGATAGGCTGCACGGCGGTCCTGTCCCTTTGGCCCCGAAAGCAATCCCATGCCCAACAACACCGGACACCACAAGCCTTTCCAAAACAAAATGAACGGGCATCGAAGTGTGCGGATAGGCTGCACACCGACTACCGCTCTTTGCACCACGCCTGATCCAAGAACCATGCAAACCATCCAAGGCACCTATGGGAACATGCTCTACCGGGAGCAGTGGCGCAAGCGCCGCCAAATGATTCTCGATCGCGATGGCCATGCCTGCCGCAACTGCGGGTCACCCCGCCATCTGCAAGTACACCACCGCCAATACCACCGCTGCAAGGTCACCGGGCACAAGCTCGCCCCATGGAGCTATCCCGACCGCTACCTCATCACCTTGTGCGATACCTGCCATCGCACCGGCCACCGCGCCTACCGGGTCCCCTGCCTAACCGTCTAACCCCTTATCCCCCTACCATGAGTATCTTCAGTACCATCTTCGGAAAGCGCAACGCGAACGAAACCATCAACGGTGCCGCCGTTGAACCCACCGCCGTGGAGGCGGAACCGGTCCTGCCCCCCGTGTCCGAGGAATTGTTCGTCGACAAGGGCATCCCTTCGGAGGAACCCTTGGCCGTGCCCACCCGGACCGAGCTGGAACTGCTCATCCACGCCGACCACGAGGATGCCGGGTACCAGATGGGCTACGAGCACCATGACTGGGACCTGTGTGAGCGGGAGAAGGCCCGGATCAAGGCCGAGATCACCCGCGCCATCGACAAGAAGATGGAACGCGTCGGCACCCTGATCAGTGAGCTCCAGATGGAGGTCGATCTCCTGGGCGACAAGGGCATGGAGCGCCCACGCCGCGACATGATCGCGCACCTCAGCGAAATGCGGCGCACCCACATGAAGCTGCAGGAACAGACCCTGCTGGTGGCCGGCAACAGCGGCTATGCCGAGCGGGCCCTCACCACCTTCGAGATCGGCTTCCGAAAAGGCTACTCAGCCTACCTGGAGTTCCGTGGACTGACCCAGAAATACCAAGGCTGACAGATGCTGAGATTCTACTCCCTCCTCACCGCTGACCCGTACGATCAGCTGATCAAGCACGGCCCCGTTTCGCGCAAGAAGGTGGCCATCATGGGCATGAGCCTCCTGCTCGTGGCCGGTATGTGGACCCTGATCGGTGCAGCGCTGTTCCGCGTGGTGGCCGAATGGCCGTGGCCTTACTGCATCGGCGCGGGTTTCCTGGCCGGCCTCGTGGTATTCTCCGTGGACCGGATGATCCTGCTCCAAAGCGGAAAGCACTGGGCGCCGATCACCATCCGGGCCATCCTCTCCCTGATCACCGCCACCTTGGGCAGTGTGGGCATCGACCTGCTCGTCCTGCACAAGGAGATCGACCAAACCTTGGTAGTGGTCCACCAGGAGGAACAGGCCGATCTCAAGGCCCGGGTCCAAGTGGAGCACAACAAGGCCTGGACTGATGCCCAACAGGCTGTGGCCCGGACCCAACAAGCCTTGCACGCCGCGGAGCAGGATTGGAAGGCCGAACTCGAGGGCTCCGGCGGCACCCAGCGCTACGGTGCCGGACCGGTGGCCCGTGCCAAAAGGCAATTGGTGAACCAGCGACAGCGCGACCTGGCCACGGCACAGGACCAGCTGGCCCGGCTGCAAGCGGACATCGGGCAGCAGCAGGGCGCACAACTCGCCAGCCTGGCCGCCGCCCAGCAAGGCAACGGCCTGTTCGAACGCATCCATGCCCTGCACCGCTACGTCATGGCGGACGGCTTTGTCCAGACCGGCTACATCCTCTTGTTCCTCTTCTTCTTCCTCGTCGAGGTCTTTCCTCTCATCGCCAAGTACGGCGGCAGGAAGACCTCCTACGAGCTGGAGATCGAGACGGTGGACCACTTGCAGCAGGCCCACACCCGCTCCGTCCGCACCCAGCGGGACAAGCACGACGCACGCGTGACCGCCATGTCGGCGGAAGAGCTCCGGGCCCGCACCCGCTTGCAGGACATCCAACGGGCCTATCGCAGCCCGGACCAGCGCCAACCGCACACCACGAAGGCCGCTTAAATTGCCCGTCCATCCCGCCGCCATGCCGATCAACAAGCACGCCATGATCCGCTACCAAGCCTTGGACAAGTGCTTCTCGCGTCGCGGGCCGGGGGCTGATTTCTCGGAGCTTGAGCAAGCGTGCAACGATGCCCTGTACGAGCTCTCCGGGAAGGGCGGCATCAGCCGAAGCCAGCTATATGCGGACATCCGCTTCATGGAAAGCGACCAAGGCTGGAGCATTCCCTTGGAGAAGAACAAGCAAGGCAAGAGGGTCATGTACCGGTACACGGACCCGGACTTCTCCATCAACAAGCGCCCCATGCGGCCCGAGGAAGCCGAACAACTGCGCGAAGCGCTCTTCACGCTCAGCCGCTTCAAGGGCATGCCCCAGTTTGAATGGGTGGATGAACTCAGCGCCCGCTTGGAGGCCAGCTTCCACTTGAAACCCGGGGCCGCACAGGTGATCGAGTTCGAGGAGAACCCTTACCTCACCGGCCGCGAACACATCACCACCCTGTTCCATGCCATCCTGGAAGAGCGGGTGTTGCAAGTAACCTACCAAGGCTTCAAGCAAGACCAGCCCGGCAGTGTCCGCTTCCATCCGTACTACCTGAAGCAGTACAACAACCGTTGGTTCGTGTTCGGATGGAACAGCGATACCGAGCGCCTGATGAACATGGCCTTGGACCGTATCCATGCCCTAAAGCCCGTGAAGGGATCCTTCCGCACCAATGAGACGATCGACTTCACGGAGTACTTCGAGGACGTGGTGGGCGTTACCGTGCGGAATGCCACCCCCAAGAAAATCGAGCTACAGGTAAGCGAGGACCTGATGCCCTACATCCGTACCAAGCCGCTCCATGGCTCCCAAAAAGAAGGAGCCACGGCCAATGGATGGACCACCATCACCGTTCACGTGGTCCCCAACTACGAGTTACAAAGCATACTCCTCTCCCACGGGGAACGCTTGCGCGTGTGCGCACCGGATGACTTTCGCGCGGAGCTTCACCAACGCGCCAAAGCACTGCTGGGCCTTTATGAACAACCGTGCAGATAGGACGCACACCATCACCCTTACTTTGCAGCACAGATGAATTGGAAGATCGGCGTGAAGAATTTCCGGGGGTTCACCCACCTCGACCCCATTGGCCTTGGGCCCATCACCTTTCTGGTAGGCCCCAACAACGCGGGCAAATCCACCCTGGTCAAAGCTTGGACGCTTCTGCGGGACTATCTCCTTTCGAGCAATCCTCGCGAAGTGGACTTCGCCAACAACAAGATCGACGACTTGAACATCTTCACCTTCGCGCGGGCCAAGAACCGGAACGTTCCGGAGGACTACCTCGAGATCACCGTTAAGAAGGAGGCGATACGGATCACCTTGCAGGTCACCGGGGAAGAAGGGTGGAACAACGGCCATGTGACCATGCTCAGGGTAGATGATGAGGCCACCGGGATTAGCTGTGCGTGGAACCCATCTGGCCGTACGCTTGAAATCTCCAGACCAACCGGAGGGGAGGGGCCCGACAGTGTATCGTTCGCAGTACAGTTCGAAGTACCCGATGGGCGGCAGGGCATATCAATCTTCAGGAAGGGTGTCATGTCTGACTTGTTCGATCTTGTGAAAACAATCGTAACAGACATCAAGAAGTTGCCAGCTCCAGAAGAGGTCGATGGGTGGGCAGCATATAATAGCAGGGTGAAGCACGGCATGGCCACTAGGTTGGAGGAACCGTACGAGCAATACGATGCCCTGAAGGCCATCGATTTTTCCATGTTTGAGAAACGTGTAACGGCTGTGGTAGACGGATTGCCTCAATCCGGCTTCTACCTGGGGATCTACGCCGCGAAGCAACCCCGATTTTTTACGATCGATAGAATGGCGGAGAGCCCAATGACCCAAGCCATCCATGAGTTCAGCCAACTCAGGCTCACGGAAAACGACCCGCAGCATGCCTTCATCCGGCGCTGGATGGCCATGTTGCCTGGCCGGTTCCTCGTGGGTGATGACTTCAAGATCGTCTCCCACGCTGGTGAAGCCTATGAAGTGAACATCAAAAAGGGGGCGGAATGGTCACCCTTGTCCGACCTAGGGATGGGTTCCATTCATGTCATGCTGCTCCTGTTCCGCCTGGCCACCGCTATGCATAATGCCCGGCAGCTAACCGAAGATCCTTTTCCAAGGCCCATACCCTGCCTCTGCTTGATCGAGGAACCGGAGCTGAACCTGCATCCCGCCTTGCAGAGCCTGATGCCCGACCTGTTCTTGGAGATTAAGGAAGAGATGGAACGGCGCGACATCCAATTCCACTTCGTGGTGGAAACCCACTCCGAATACATCATCCGGCGCACACAGGTCATTGTTGCTGAGCGGGAGCTTGCCAGCAAGCAGGGGGGTAATCCGTTTGCTGTGATCTACATCCCCGGCGACCCGGAGCAGCAACCTTATGAGATGTTACACCAAGTGGATGGCACCTTCGACAAGAGCTTCGGCAGCGGCTTCCTCGACGAAGCCTCGCGCCATACCCTCGAACTGATCCGCATGCGGCGGGAGAAAGGCACCAAGTGATGCAGGTCTATTCCGAGGTCAGCATATTCGAGGAGATTGCCCTGTATCCTGGCAAGTACCCCAACTGGTCGGTGATACTCAACAAACACGCGGAAGTGTGCCTGAACATCTCGCAGGCCGAGTTGAATGCGCAACTGGTGGAGGGGGAGGTCCTGTTCGAGTACGTCAAAGCAGCAGAAGGCAAAGAGCCGGTCGCCCTCGACAGCTATTTCGCCGCGCTTTATGCCGACCCGGATGAAATGCTGGTCCACCCCAGGGCGGCCTTTCTTCTGAAGCATGACGGGAAGGAGGCAGCAAGGCTCACGGCAGAGTATGGCCTCGTCGTGCAATCAGCAGAGAGCCTTGACGATGCGGTCCTGGTCTCTCCCGCCCTGTTCATGGACCTTCCCAAGGACCGTGTGTTCGAGGCCGGCGGAAAGAAGGGGTGGCATGTGTTGATGGCGGTGGACCTGCCACCGTCCAACTCAATGGTCATCGTCGACCCCTACGTGTTGACCAGTTCCAACGGCTTATCCAATCTGAAGCAACTGTGCGATGCGGTCCTTCCCGCTTCGCTAAAGGTAGCCTACCACATTGCGGTCATCTGCTCCCATGTCAACAATTCCAGCCCGAAGTCTGAAACATGGAGGACGCAGGAAGCAGGAAAGATCATAGCCGCAATCCGGAAACTCCGGAGCTATGACATAGACGTGGAGGTGGTGTTCGAGGATGCGGAGGATTACCACCGAAGGCGCGTGGTATTCAATTACGCGAATCTCACATGTGACAAGGGCTTTGCGGTGTTCAAGACGGCCGACGGCAAGACCGTGGCCACTGTGAATGACACAAGCTTCAAACGTGCCTTCCATGATCCCACGATTGTCGGGGACAGCCAGTACACTTCAGGCACGACCGACCTTGAAACCGTGAAGCGCAGAACAAACAATCTCGCTGCACACATCACGAGTAAGATTGCCTTGGACAAAGGCTCTATCTGCGGTGCCTGCAACCCGGACAAGACCCTTAAGAACCGACTGATTAACGATGTTGTCCTCGGACCGACTTCCAAGATCGTGGAACCCGATCAACCAGCCCGACACCCATGACACCAGAAGAAAAACTCCAACTTGAAGCGTTGCTTTCCACGGGCCGGGAGATCCCTCTTACGGACCGGGAGCAGCTGGTGCTGGGCAAGAATCCGCCCGTGAGCAAACGGGAGTTCCTTCAGCGTCTTTGGCTTCCCTATGCGAGTTACGGCAACCCTTCCGAAGTCTACATCCAAGTGGTTCGTGCAGTGATGCGCAAAAAAGACTTCTGGGGGAACCCGGTGACTTTTGACCAGATCGTCAATAAGTACGCGGAGCATGACTCCATCTACGGGAAACAGTATTTCCCGCGCTGGCTGAGCAGGGAGCGCTGGAATGATAACGCGAAGCCAGGCGACGCGAAGGCCTATGTGACCACCGCCGAGCAACGGGTGCTTGAACTGACGGAGCGCTTGAAGGCAATCCGGGATGAGTTGGATGAGATCCTGGGTGGCAACCTTAACCCTCCCACAGGGTCTCACGCAGTGGACCCTGTGACCTCTTGATTATCGCGGGGCAAACCTGGTACCGCAGGGTCTCGAGGCGCAGACCCTGCGTGGGGGAGATTCATCCGCAAGCTCAACGAACTCGATGCCGATCGGCCGATTGAACTCCACCATGATATCCACGTCACTCGCGCTCCCCAGGTCGTTCCGTGTTGCGGACCCGAACAGGGCCATGCTCTTCAACCCATACGTGGCGAAGAGCCGTGCCCGTTCACGGCGTAGTGCGGATAGGATATCGCCCAAGGTGGTCATCTCAAACAAATATCCGGAGAAAAGCCGGAACCGGGATGGAACGAGGCACGCACGATTGATGCCCACTCAATCCACGCTGAAGTAATCCGCGCTCTGGTACTGGCCGGTGGCCTCCTTCACCAGTTGCATCAGGATGTCGTTGGCCAGGCTGCTGGCCCCGAAGCGGAACCAGTGGGGATCGAGCCATTCGGGGCCGAGCTCCTCCTTCACCATCATCAGGTAGTGCAGGGCCTCCTTGCTGGTGCGGATGCCGCCGGCGGGCTTCATGGCGATCATCCGGCCGGTCCTCAGGTAGTGGTCGCGGATGGCGTGCAGCATCACCAGGGTGACGGGCATGGTGGCGGCGGGGCTGATCTTGCCCGTGCTGGTCTTGATGAAGTCGGCGCCGGCGGCGATGGCGATGTCACTGGCCAGGCGCACCTTGTCGTAGGTGCCGAGCTCGCCCGTTTCCAGGATCACTTTCAGGCGGGCCTTGCCGCAGGCCTCCTTGACGGCCGCGATCTCGTCGAAGACGAAGTTGTGGTCGCCGCTGTGGAAGTGACCGCGGCTGATCACCATGTCGATCTCGTCCGCGCCCTCGCTGACGGCGAACTTGGTGTCGGCGATCTTCACGGAGCGCGGCGCCTGCCCGCTGGGGAAGGCCGTGGCCACGGCGGCCACCTTCACGCCGCTGTCGCCCAGGGCCTTTTTGGCCACCTTCACCAGCGTAGGGTACACGCACACCGCCGCCACGTGCGGCAGGCCGGGCAGTTGGTCGTGCAGGTGCATGGCCTTGTAGCACATCTGGGCCACCTTGCCGGGGGTGTCCTGCCCTTCCAGCGTGGTGAGGTCGATCATGCTCAGGGCGAGCTTCATGCCCTGGACCTTGGTCTCCTTCTTGATGCTGCGGCTCTTATTGCGCGCCACGCGCTCCTCGATGCCCACTTGGTCCACGGCGGGTGCCTGTACCGGCGCATACGCGCGGCCCGGGGCGGTCTTCTGTGCGGTCATTGCCATCTCCTGCCAAAGATAGCTGCCCGCCGTGGTGGATGGCCGTCAGGAGCGGCGAAGCTCCTTCCACGCCAAGCGGAAGAATTGGAGGTCATCCACGAAGTAGCGGCGGAACATGCGCCGGGGCTCCGAGAGGAACCGGTGGAAGAACTCCAGGCCCAGGCGTTGCCAGATGCGCGGTGCGCGCTTCTTCAGGCCGGCGTGGAACTCGAAGGAGGCACCCAGCAGCAGGAAGAGCGGCAAGGGTGCACCCGCTTCCTTCAGGCGATCCACCAAGGCCAAGGCCAAGCGCTCCTGCTTGGGAAAGCCGAGGCCGAGGAAGACCAAGGACACCGGGCGTTCCATTAGTTGTTCATACACGGCTTGTACCACGGCGTTCTCCGCCTTGGTTTCGGCAATGGAATAGAACGGTGGCACCATGTATCTCATGGCCGGGTTCTCGCGCTGCAGAAACGTACCAATGGCCTCTTGTGCCAGCACCATGAACACCGGGGTTTGCTTCTTCGCCAGCAGTTTCCACAACGCTGGGAAAAGGTCGCTGCCGGCCAGGCGTGCTGGCAATGCACCGCCGTTGGCCCAGCGGCTCACCCAAACTATGGGCTGGCCATCGGGAAGGACGAAGCGGGCCCGCGCAACCTGCTTCAGCAGCGCTGCATTCTCCGGTCGGTGCAGCTTCACCACCTGGTCCACGTTGGGCGTGCTCAGCAAGGGCAGCTCATCGGGCTTTGCGGGCGGCTGCGGCCATGCCAGCACCTCGCGCACCACCCCCCCGTGGTCCGGGGCCGAAATGAAGGGAAGGCCAAAAAGCTCCACGCGTTCCATCAGGCCTGCTTCAAGCGGCGTTGCAGGGTGTTCGTCATGTTGCGCATGCGGTCCAGGTTCAGCACGAAGGCACCGGCCAGCTTGAACGGGAAGCTGAGCCATGCAGCGGCCAGACGCAGCACACCCGGCGAAACCGGTACCTGTTCATAGCCCAGCTTGGCCATGCGGCTGCCGCAGGTTCCTTGGCAGATGGCGACCTCCGCTGGCTCCAACCCCTTCTTCCAGCTTTCCCCACGGTCCGTACGGATGCCCTTCTTGGAATGGTCGTCCATGGCGCTGGAGCTGCCGGCGTGCGGCACCTCCAGCATGGCGGGTTCAAACGGGATGCCGATGCCTTCGCATACCCGCCGCATGGTGCCTTCCGGATCGCGGGTAAGGTCCTCGAAGCGCACCTCCAGCACGTCGGGATGGCCCTTGTGGCGCATGGCGGCATCGAAGCTGGAGTTCCACAGCCGTGCAATGGTGTATGGATGGTAGTTCATGCGCAGGCGGCGCACCTCCTTGTCCGGCATGCCGGCCATGCCCAGGTCCTTGCGCATCCACTTGCGCTTCTGCGAGAGCAGCACGGCGCGCGGGTCGCGGTACATGATGATGACCTTGGCCCCAGGGAAGTGATGCTGCAGCTCACTGATGTAGAAGATGTTCTGCGGCGTCTTCTCGCAGGCAATGCGCTTGCCGTTGCGCCTTGTCTCGTAGGCCATGAACGTGGCATAAGCGTCCTTGCGGTCGGCGTGGGCGGGCAGTTCCCGCAGGATGGCCTCCACCTCCGCATCGAACTTGCCGGGCACCACTTCGGCGAAGAAGCCGTCGCGCTGGCGCGTGAGCAGCTTGGTGAGCAGCTCCCTGGACTCGGCATGGCCGAGCATCTTCCCGTCATCGGCCGGCGCCCAATAGGTGCCGTAGAAGTGCGGTTCGTTGATGCCGTGGACCAGGGAGTGGTTGTTCATTATCCGCAGCATCATGGTGGTGCCGCTGCGCGAATTGCCGACAATGAAGACGTTCCCGATCCCTTGCATCAGGCCTTGCTTTGTTTGGGACCCCACCATTGGTGCAGGTCGATGTTCATCAGTCCGGAAAGCCGGTCCACATCCGGCTCGTACGTTTTCCACAGGCGCTCGGCCTGCTCCTTGGGCAGCACCGGCATGTCCTGCTTGGAATAGAGCATTTTCTTGAAGCCTCCGCGAAGCTCTCGCGGTACCATGGCCTTCACGGCGCTGATGGCGCCGCTGCGCACCAGCAGCCGGTTCAGCAAGGCATGGCGCGGCACGGCCGCCTCGTTGAATTTGCCGGATACGTCCAGGTCATGCACCGGCCCCACGCCGATCGTGGCGAAGACTTGCCGCATGGTATCGGCAGGGTTGCGCTTGAAGCGTTCGTGCAGCAGCACGTGCACCCGGTCCTTGCCGAAGAGCTTCAGGAAACGTTCCACCTGCCCGGCGTACATGCCCAGCTGGAGGTACTGGTGGTTCACACCCCAGCCCTGCTTGGCCTGGCGGGCATCCTGCTCCACCTCTTTGAGGAAGTCACGCTCCATGGTCTTGCCCTCGCGCAGGTTCATGATGTACTGGGACCAGGCGCGCTGCACGGGGTCGCGCAGCATGAAGAAGACCTGCACGTCCGGCCGTGCCGCATGGATGGCCGCTGCGGCGGAGGGGCAAATGGCGTAGGACGGGCAAACCTCGCCCAACACTTGGCCCGGCCGGGCCTTGGTGAACAAGGCTGCATACTGGCCCTCATCGTTCACGTGGGCGATGTGCACCACCTCCTTCATGCCGTCGCGGATGAACTTGGCCGGGTCCAGCCGCACATCCAGTGCGTACTCACGGGAGAAATCCTGCGGGCGCATATCGGCGCGGGAGAAGAAATTGGTCTCCTTGATGGGTGGCAGGTGGATATCCGGATGCCGGTCCAGCAAGTTGTAAAGCGCGGTGGTGCCGCCCTTCACCACGCCCACCACCAGGAAGTCGGGGCAGAAGGTCCGGGGCCGCGCAACGATGGAGGGGTCTGTTCCGTGCTCGGTCATGCGGTCGCTGTGCAAAGGTCGCTTCAACACCGGTAATCCCACGCGCCGATATGCGCTTTACGGGATTCCCTGTATCCGGAAACCCTTGCCATTGGGCCGCTGTCTACGACAGTGGCACCCCCCAAGTTTCCGCGGTGCGGCGGAAACCTATGCCCGGGCGGCGGCGTTGAAGGCATCGCCCGGAAAGGCTTGCCGAAGGGAAACGATTTCCTTTGCACGCCCCGGCCATCCACCAATCGCTCCATCCGTCCCGTTATTGCCATGGTGATCAGCGACCCCCACCGCTTTGTCTTCGTGAACCTTCCCCAGACCGCCAGCACGGCCATTTCGCGCGAGCTGGTGGACCAGTACGGTGCACGCGAGTTCTGCTTCAAGCATGCCCTTTGGCGCACGGACTACATGAAGGCGGCGAACGCCGCGCAGAAGAAATACCGCGTGATCTCCGGCCTCCGCAACCCCATGGACATCACGGTGAGCACCTACTTCAAGGTGCGCAGCGACCATGAGCAGCGGTACAGCCACGCCGAGGCGAACAAGATCAAGCACGGCTTTTTACGCAAGCACATCATGTACTGGTGGAACAAGCGCAGCCATGCGGAGATCGTGGGGCGCAACCAAAGCTTCTCCCAGTGGTTCATGCGCAACCACAAGGTTCCCTACGCCAGCTGGGCGATCCTGGACCACCACCACTTCGACAAGGTGATCCGCTACGAGAACCTGCAGGAGGATTTCGCCGAGGCACTGCGCATCCTGGGAGTGGAACAGAAGCGCCCCCTGCCCGTAGGCAACAAGACGGCCAAGGAGGGCAAGCACTTCACCGACTACTTCGACACGGACGCCGCACGGCGACATGCCAAGTTCGTGTTCGGCCCGTACATGCAGCAGTTCGGCTATGCCTTCCCCAAGGAATGGGACCACATCAAGATGCCCGCAAGCGCCCAGTTGGCCTACCGCGCATTGAACGTGGTCCGCCGCATATTCTGGCTATACCTGCGCTGAGCCCC
>JAHDVX010000032.1:28369-29416 GCA_023382455.1 Flavobacteriales bacterium | reverse complement strand
TCATCCGCCGTGTTCGCGTTGCCGTCGTCGCAGGCGTCACCGATGTTGGCCTCCAAGGCCGGGCAGTCCCAGATCACCGTGCCCACGCACGCGCAGTCCGCCGTCACCACGTCATCCGCCGTGTTCGCGTTGCCGTCGTCGCAGGCATCGCCGATCTGGCCGGGTTGATTGGGGCAATTGTCCAAACAATCCAACACCCCGTCCATATCCGAATCCAGGTCCGGCGAGCCGCAACCACATACTCCGGGTTCCGTCTTTCCCGGATCAGTCGGGCAACCATCACCGGCTACAATGACATATCCCGGTGGCTGATCACAGGCCTGTATGGAAGCCAAGGGGTCGCCCGCACCGTCGTTGTCGTTATCCGCATACCAGACTGTGGCTGTTTCCACCTCCACCAGTGCCGTGGTAGTAAAAGCTGAGCACCCCCCGGCTGCAGCAATGGTATAAGTCACCGTGTAAGAACCCGGCGAGCTGATTGAAGGATTGATTGCGCCGGTGGTCGGATTGATCGACAACCCGGCCGGTACCGCCGAATAAGTTCCGCCCGCACTTCCGTACCTCGTGACGGTAGCCTGGGTTTGCACTGAGCAATAAGGCGATCCGGAATAGCTGATGGTCGCTGCGGGGGCCGTGCCAAGGACAATCTGCGTAGTGGCCACAAAACCAGGACATACACCAACCGCATCCAAGGTGTAGGTGACGGTGTAGGTTCCACCGATGCTCGCATCAAGGTCCACCAACCCCGTGGATGAATCCAAAGACAACCCGGTCGGGGCGGATGTAAAGACTCCACCACCGGTACCCGTCAAGGTCACCGATGCAGACCCCGACCCGCTGATGCAGTAGGGTGATCCGTCGTACTCAATGGAGGCAACCGGGGCTTCCTGCAATTCAACTGGGGCCGTGACCACCACTTCCGGGCATCCCCCACTGGCCATGATGGTATAACTGACCACGTAGGAACCACCGCTGCTTGTGGCCAAGTTGATCGCACCCGTGCTTGCGTTGATCGACAGGCCCGCGGGGCTTGCGCTGTACGCGCCG
>JAHDVX010000032.1:0-28269 GCA_023382455.1 Flavobacteriales bacterium | reverse complement strand
GTACGGGCTGCCCGGGTACGCGATCGTCGCGGAGGGCGCCGAGGTCACCGTCACGTTCGCCGTGGTGCTGAACGATGCGCATCCGCCGGAGGCCGCGATCGTGTACGTCACCGTGTAGCTGCCGGGCGTGCTGCTTCCCAGGTTGACCGCACCCGTGCTTGCGTTGATCGACAGGCCCGCGGGGCTTGCGCTGTACGCGCCGCCAGCCGTGCCCGTGCGCGTCACCGTGGCCGTGCCGCCATTGGAGCAGTACGGGCTGCCCGGGTACGCGATCGTCGCGGAGGGCGCCGAGGTCACCGTCACGGGTACTATGGCCGAGACGGAGCCGCACGCATTGGAGACCTCGATCTCGTAGTTGCCGGTGGCGGCACCTGAGATCGATACGGATGGCGATGCCGCATCCGGGCTGAATGTTCCCATGCCTGTCCACGCATAGGTCAGCGGGGCCGTCCCCGTCGCACTGACACCCAGGTTCAGGGTTGCATTGGAACAGATGGGCGAGTTGCTCGTGGTCTGATCGATCACGGGTGGCTCGCAGACCGGCGTTCCGGCACAAACGCAATCCGCGCCCCAGGTATCGTTGGAGGTACCCGGATCATTATCATCACAGGCTGTACCCGGCAAGGCTGCTCCACCGGGCTCCCCCAGGCAATCGAGGTCGCAGTTCCCACCGTTCACCGAGCCGCTGAGCACCTGGCCGGTGACGTTGTACCCACCCATGGAGATGTAGTAATCACGATTCTCCACCTGTGTGTACGCATCGTTGCCCAGAATGAACCCCGTGCAACTCCCCGTTACGGGAATGGTGGTGATGGTGAACCAGGTACCGGCAGGTATGGAGAGCCCGCATCCTCCATCGAACGGGGGATCCTCCATCCGGTTCAAGCCGAACCCATTGTAGGTCCGGTAGGCAGTCCCGTTGTTGACGACCACGGGAGAAGGTGTGAACGCGCTCCACGCGTTGCAGAAACTCGACCCCGCCCCGAGAGATGCCCCGGATGAAGCGTCGTACCGTATCGTGACGGTCAGTGCGCTGAATATACCGCCGAAGGGAGCCGTGCTGTTGGCCTTGATCTGGACAAGCAGCTCATCGGAACCATTCCCCTGCACCAACCTCACATCCACGGAAGAAGGCAATATGTCGGGCTGGGCGGATGCCGGACAATACCAGCCCAGCACCAAGCCAATGACCAATACGGCTTGCCAAATGGTCCGTATCGATCCGATGAACTGATTCCGCATGATATGATCCAAGTATCCGTGAATAATCAATGGCACTTACGGCAACTGCTCGCTGACCACGGCATTGGGCATGGCCCCGCCCAATGTGACCAGAATGAACTCCCTGTCGTTGCCTGCACCGGTGAACTTCACCACACCGTCCAGGTTGACATCCTCCTTCAGGTAACCTGTGGCCGTGGCGGTGGGGTATGTTCCACCGGTGGCCACCAGGATGGCATCACGGTCGTTGCCCATACCGGTGTACTTCACCTTGGCATCGCCGCTTACCTCCGCGCTCCACAAGGTCCGCACGGCCCCCACCACACGGCGCGCATCGGTACCCCAGGTCGCCGTGCCGGGTGCCGTAAGGTCGATGGTGGCCGCAGTTCCTCCCAGCGCCATACCGGAAGCGGCCATCACCCCCAAATGGTTCCTGTGCCGAACCACCAGCCGGTATGTTCCGCCGGGTGCCGGCATGCCGACAGGGCTCTTCCCGTCGAGGTCCACGATATCCCCGTCCCGCTGCACCAACGCAGCGCGTGCGGCGGTCACGACCGATGGATCCGTGTTATCGCGCAACTCCAGCCAGATCCAATCCACGATGGCATTGTTGCCTGCCACCGCGAGTACCCCGGGCGTGATCCGTTGCACCGGCCCCGAAGCCGTGGGAACAAAGCCCATCGCGGGGTAGGGATCATGCGCGGGAATCAATCCTTGGGTGCGCAATCCGTCCGCCATGAGGCCCGCCGCCTGCACGAACGGACCGTCCAAGAGGACCTTGGCGGCCAGCACGGCGGTGCGGGTCTCCCCTTCGTTCACCGTGATCCATTGATCGGCCTCTACCCCGAAGTACTTGTCCACCGTGCCCGAAGGCCACCGCACGATCACGGAATCAGCCACCGTGGCCGCACCCAACCCGAACTGGCAGGCAAAGGAGCAGACGATACCGTAACTCTCCCCTGAGCGGACCTCCCGGACCTGCGTTCCCCACGATCCGTGGATCGTGACGCGCGCGCCGATACCGTCCGGGTTGCTTTGCCCTCCATGCAGCACGAAGCTGAGGAAATGATTGCTGTTGCCATCATTCAGGTAGAGCTCGTCATTCCTGGAGCTGCTCCAGGACACGTAGCCGGAGCCATAGCCGCCATAGACGTCGATGAACCCGTCATGGTTCAGGTCGCCGACCGCGAAGGTGTGCAAGGTGCGTGCATCCGGCTCCGGTAGCAGATTGGGCGTTTCGGTGAAGGTGCCATTGCCATTCCCGTGGAAGTAATGCTCGGCACTGCCGCCCAGGTTGCCACTGGTGATCAGGTCCAGGAAGCCGTCGTTGTCCAGGTCCACCAGCTTCACCTGCAGGAAGGCTCCCGTAATGGCCAGGCCGCTGCCGGTAGTGGCCTCGGTGAAGTGGCCGGTACCGTCGTTGATGTACAACTGCATGCTGCGGCTATGGTTGGTCACCACCAGGTCCAGGTCTCCATCGTTGTCGATGTCGCCGAAGTCCGCCGACCAGGATTGCTCATGGTTCTCCAGTCCGTAGGCCGTGGTCTGGTCGGAGTACTGGTTGTTCCCATCATTGATGAACAGCCGGTTCCATCGCCGGGGATCATCCGGGTTGTTCACGCCCTGCCGACACTTGGCGATGAAGAAGTCCAGGTCGCCGTCATTGTCCACATCGATCCACACGCTGCCGTAGTTGCCGCTCATGTCAGAAGGTGGCGTGCTGCTGAAGTCGATGTAATTGTTGTAGGACAGGTTTCCGAGGCCATCATTCAACCAGATCCGGGGCGCTCCCACGTCATTGCAGCCGTACGCATCGAGTGCACCGTCGTTGTTCACATCCGCCATGTTCGCGCATTGCATGAACATGGTGCCATTGTTCAAGTACGTCCAACTGCCCGATTGGCCTCTTCCATTGATCTGAAGAAAATGGACACCATCATTGGACCCTCCACTGAAGAAGTCCTTGTGTCCGTTCCGATTCACATCGCCCACGGCCATGCCCCACTGCGCGGCACTGGAGACCTGGCCCAGGTAATGGGAGGTGAAACCACCATCCGGATCTTGATAATCGATGTAGAGCTTGTTGCTTTCGTGCAACAGCACCAGATCATCCAACCCATCGCCGTCCATGTCGCAAACACCCACGCAACCGCCGCTGCGTGCACTGGGATTGGACAGGATCGATGTGCTGCGTGTGAATGTTTGCCCGGCTACGGATGCCGATGACAATGCGAACGCACACAGGAAGAGTGTGGCGGGAGTTTTCATTCGCAGGACTTTAGGAAAGCGAATCTACCCTAAACAGCCCTGCTGGTCAATATTCGGCGACGATATCAGGCCGTTCATCGCAGAATCACGCATTTCCATCGTTTGGGCCGATGGTAATAGACTGATCGGCGATGCTCGTTTGAGCCGGATCGAGCCCAACCAATGATGTGTCAACCTCAGCATGGATCGCCTGATCGACAAATCCCAAGCCGGGTCCAGATCAAAGATCGCTTCACGGCTAATGGGTGCACAGCCGTTCGCGAAGAGGTGGAGCCACCTTCCCTGATCAAGGAATCTGCTCGAGGCGGATTCCGGTCACGTTGCCTCCGGGCAGGTTGATCAGGATGGGTTCGCGGTCATTCCCCGCTCCGGTGTAGGTCACTTGGCCATCCATGTTCACGTCTTCCGGGTAGTATCCCGTCTCGGTGGCCGTGGGCAAGCCTCCGATCCGCACCACGATGGGGTCACGATCGTTCTGGGCCCCCGTGTATTTTACCTCCGGATCGCTGACGGTATTCCCGGCCCAAAGGAGCATCACCGACCCGTCCGATTTCCGCCCTTCGGTCCCGTAGGTGGCCGTGCCGGGTGTGGTGAAGTTGATGGCTGTTGCGGGTCCCGTGGCCAAGGCGACGGCACCGGCGGTCATGCAGCCGAGGTGATTGCGATGGCGGACGGCCACGTAGTAGTTCCCGTCGGGCATGGGCAGTGTCAATGTTCCCGCACCATCCAGCGCCACGATGTCGCCATCGGCCTGCAGCAGGGCATGTGCCGCATGCAGCACCGTGGCCGGGTCACCAGCATCACGCAACTCCACGCGCACCCAATCCACGATGGCATTCGCCCCGGTGGTGGTGAACACCGACGGCGCCACCGATTCACCACCGCCGCCCACCGACGGGAAGCCGAGACCGGTGAACGGTTCCGTGGTGGGCAGGTACCCTTGGGCGCGCAGGTCATCGCCCATCATTCCGGAAACCCCGTCATACGGCCCTTCCAGGAAGGCCCTCACGTCCAGGGCCACCGCAGCGGAGGCACCATCGATCTGGATATCATCGATGGCCATGTCGCTCGAATAGTCCGCTCCCGTGATCCCCCGGAACCGCACCCGGATGGTGCCGCCCGCAAAGGCGTCCAGGTTCACTGCGGCCTGCGTCCATGACGTCCCTTGGTCGCCGCTTAGGGACCAGACCGCCAGGTTCCAGGTGGAGCCGTCCCAAATGTCCACGTTCAACGTACCCATGGCCGCACCGTACATGTTGTACCAGAAGCTCAGCTGGGCCGTGGAAAGCCCGGACAGGTCGAAGCAGGCGCTCACCAGATGGGCCGCCTTGGACGGGGAGTTTGGACTGCTGGCCTCGGTGTAGAAGTAATATCCGCTTCCCGTGGTGTGGTCCCCTTGCGGGCCGGTGTTGCTGGAAGGAGTGTCGCCGGAAAGGCGCGTCCAATCCATGTCGTCATCGGTGGTTTGCGTCCAATCCCCTGCACCGAGCTCGAAGTCCTCGCTGTACGGAAGGGCTTGGCAGGTCACCGGCAGGCAGAAAGTGGCCGTGCCCTGCGATCCGAACGACGATACGCTGGCCAAGGGGAAGCCGTCGGCACCGATCACCGTAACGCTTCCATTGCCGTATGAACAGCAGATGCCGTCCCCGTAGCTATCGTTCACCACCAGGGTGTAGCACCCGGGAGCCAGGCAGCCATTCACGTCCGGCTGCGGAAAGGTGCCGCTGCTTCCACCACTATTGGTGTACCCGCTGCCGGAGAGCATGGTGTTGCTGCCCGCGTCGTTGACCAACCACGAAGTCTCGGAGCCATAGGCATCCAGCACCACCTGCACCGTGACCGGTGAGCAGGCTGCAGTGGTGAACGACCGGACGGTGCTCCATGGGCCATCCCCGCACGGGCTGGTCCCGCGCACGTTCCAGTAGTAGGTGGTGTTGGGCTGCACCGCCACGGTAGGTACATGGTCGGTCCCGGAAATCCCGGGCACATTATCCACCACGTTGGTCATGGCCGCATCGGTGGCGATGCGCACGTGGAAGGCCTCCGCCCCGGGCTGTGCGCCCCATTCCAGCGGGGTGCCGGGCGCAACGCCCGTGGCCCCGTCCGCCGGTACGGTGGCGGCCACCTGCCCGGGCACCGCACCCACATGAAGCGTCAGGGGCAGATCATGCACCCCGGCAGTACCCGTGCCATGCAAGGTGAACGGATGGTTGCCGGGCGCCACATTGCCCGTTCCCGAAAGGGTGAGGGTGGTGGTGTTGCCGGGCACCACCGGGTTCGTGGAGAAGCCAGCGCTGAGCCCGGGGGCGAGACCGACGGCGCTCAGGCTTACCGGGTCGGAATAACCCAGGATGCTTCCCACCGTGATCGTGTACTGGCCATTCGCCGGCATGCACGCGCTGGCCGGGTCCTGGTCCACGCTCAAGGTGTAGTCCGGGATGTTCTGCTCGATGGTGAAGTCCTGGTTGGAGATGTCGTAGAAGATGTTCGCGCTGGCCCGCACCATCACCCGCGCCGTGGTGGACGCCAAGTTGGGCATGGTGGCCAGTTGGCTGCCGTCGTTGGGCGTGGCCGTCGCCAGCGTGTATGGATACGTCAGCCCGCCATCCACGGAAAGCAGGATGTCCACGGCCGAGCAGCTAACAGGCGCCGCACTGGTGCCGGCCACGTCCCATGTCACGGTATGGCCACCGCCTGCCTGCCAAGTGACCGCCGTGTTCGGCTGGGTCACCAGGAAGGGCCCCGCCGATCCGTTCACCGTCACCACCATGTCATCCTGGTCATTGCACCCGCCGCCGACCGCATTGTCGCGGACGGTGACGCGGAAGTTATAGGTGCGCCCCACGTTGGCCAATACCTCCCAGGTGGGTGTGGTGTTGGCGATCACAGCGGCCAGTTCCGGGAAGTAGCGGGACGGGGAGGTCACCGGAAGCTTGGGCAGGAATGCCGGGCCGCCCGTGTTGGTGGGCACCGGCGGTTGGGTGGCCGTGGCGGGGTCCATCTGTTCCCAACTGTAGGTCAACTGGTCTCCTCCGTCCGGGTCGGTTGCCGTTGCCGTGAGAATGAACGGGGTTCCCTTGGGGATGACCCGGTTGGTGCCAGCTCCCGCACTCGGCGGACTGTTCACCAAGGCGGTGGTCTGCGGGCAGGAGCTGCTGTTCCCCGTGGTGATGTTCGCATGGATCTCCTCCAGGTTGTAGCCGCCGAACATCGCGATGCTGTGGCTGGCCACGTCCGGTGCGCAGATGCCCGCATAGCCCATGATGGTGATGCCGCTGCCCACCTCCACGGAGGCCGGATAGGCGCGGTTGCAATTGTTGTTCTGCGAGTGGTTCCCGCCGTACTGGTGCCCCATTTCGTGGGCCACATAGTCGATGTCGAAGGGATCGCCGACCGGGGCGCCAGAGCCCGTGACCCCGCCGGCCTTGTTGCCGGTGCACGGTGAGTTGAGGTAGGCCACCCCGCCGCCGCCGGTGCTGAACACGTGGCCGATGTCGTAGTTGGCGCTGCCGATCACCGCATTGCACTTGGTCTGGTTCTCGCCCAGCATGGCGCCGCCGTCGTTGTTCGTGTAGCCATCGGTGGACGGGTTGGTGAACACCAGCTGGTCGTTGTTGGCCACGAGCACCATGGTCAGTGCCGCGTCCCGCTCATAGATCCCGTTCACGCGGTTGAGGCTGGTGGCCATGGCCGCGATGGCCGGTGCCTTGTTGGCCCCGGTGGCCCCGAAGAAGTTGGCATACTCCCCGGTGCAGGCCAAGGCCAAGCGGTATGTCCGGAACTGGCAATCGCCGGCACGGGCCGTTCCGGCCTCCTGCACCCACTGGCGTGTAAGCGCGGCATGGTGCTTCAGGTCGTTCACTTCCTCATAGGAACACATGCGGCCGCCGGGAGCGGGAGTGGCCAGGTCGTGCTTCCAATAGGCCTGGTGACGGATGCTGTTCCCGCGGTACGCCGGGTCCACGAAAGCATCACCGCCGGGCAGGCCGAGCACCATGGCATGGAAGCCGGCCGGCGTCAGGTCGAACTTCACGGTGACGGACGGATCCTGAACACCCACGCCCGAGTAGGTGCGGATGTAAGGGTAGCGCGCCGCCAGGTCGGGGTGCATCAACGACGTTTCCAGGATGTAGAAATCCATGAAGGAGCCGTCCGGCAAGGGCAGGGCCAAGGTCCGCTGGGCCATGGCCAGGTCCAGGACGCTGCCCGAAGGAGTGGACGCGAGGAAGGCCCGCAAGCCCGAAGTATCGAGCCGGGCCTCCCAAGCACGCTCCGGGGTGATGTCGCGCAGTTGCCGGCTTGCGGCATCAAGCGGGAAGGGCTGCCAAAAGGTTGCGGTCTGCGCGGATGCGACGGTGGCGAACAGGGCCAAGGAAAGTACGGACAGGGCAGCACGCATGGGAGGGGTGGGGTAAGCGGGCCACGGGCTTCCATGCCCATGCAGGACACGGCGGACGTGGGAGCGGCAAATTGGTGAAAAAACGGATGCCTGCCAAGCACCCTTGTCCCAGGTACAGCCCCTGGTGCCGTGATCAACGCTCCCTCCGCTGACGCTATACTTAGAGCAGCTCCCGGATGATCCGTTCGGCAGTAACCCCTTCGGCCTCGGCCTTGTAGTTGCGCACCAGGCGATGGCGCAGGATGGGTTCCGCCACGGCCTGCACGTCCTCAATGTCCGGGCTGAAGCGCCCACGGGTCAGCGCGTGGCATTTGGCTCCGATCACCAGGTACTGGCTGGCCCTGGGCCCGGCCCCCCAACTGACATGTTCCTGCACCACCTTGGGCGTCTCCGCATGGCCCGGCCGCGTGCGGGTGGCCAGCTTCACGGCATACTCCATCACGTTCCCGGCCACCGGGATACGGCGCACCAAGGCCTGGAAGCGAAGGATCTCCTGCTGGCCCATCACCGGGGCCACCGTGGCGGCCGTGCTGCCGGTGGTGGATCTCACCACGGCCAACTCCTCCTGGAAGGACGGATAGCCCACGTGGATGTTGAACATGAAGCGGTCCAGCTGTGCCTCGGGCAATGGATAGGTCCCTTCCTGCTCGATCGGGTTCTGCGTGGCCAGCACGAAGAACGGATCGGGCAGCTTGAAGGTGTTGCCAGCCGCTGTCACGGCCTTCTCCTGCATGGCCTCCAGCAGCGCAGCCTGCGTCTTGGGGGGCGTGCGGTTGATCTCGTCCGCGAGGATGATGTTGGCGAAAAGGGGCCCTTTGACGAACCGGAAATTCCGCTCCTGGTCCAGCACCTCGGCACCGATGATGTCGCTCGGCATCAGGTCGGGCGTGAACTGGATACGGCTGAAGGTCAAGCCCAGCGCGTTGCCCACCGTGTTCACCAGCAGGGTCTTGGCCAAGCCGGGAACGCCCACCAACAAGCAGTGGCCCCGACTGAAGATGGCCATGAGCACCTCATCCACCACGTGTTCCTGGCCGATGATCACCTTTCCGATCTCGGCCTTCAACCGGCGGTAGCTGGCACCGAACTCCTCCACGGCCTGTACGTCGCTGTTCTCTTCGCTCATTCCTCGTTTGCTTTCTTGGTCCCGAATGTAGGTCTATTGGCCTTCTTCACCCTGCCAGGCATGCTGGAAGGTGCAACCGCGATAGGCATCCAGGATGTGTACGTAGGTGCTGCGCAGCTTCTCGGCCACCCAGGTGTCCAGGTTTCGCTGCCGCAATTTGGCCTCGGCGGCTTGCTGGACCAAGGGGTAGTCCTGCACCAGGTCCATGCGGTGCGGCTCGGTGCGCTTGGTCAGGCGGAAAATGCGGTAGCCTTTCTTGCCGTCGGGGTCCTCGAAGGCGATGGGCTCGCTGATCTGGCCGACCTCCAATTTGTCCAGCACCATGAAGGTGCGTTGGTCCAGGTCGCCGATGGCCCAGTGCGTGCTGTTGGTGGCCGGTTCCAGCATGATCCCGTTCGTCTCCTTGGTCTCCTCATCCTGGTTGTTGGCCGCGGCCATGGCCTGGAAATCCATGGCCCCGTTGCGCACCAAGGCCACCAGGCTGTCCAACCGGTGTTTGGCCGCCTCCACATCGGCGGTGGATGCCTTTGGCGAGAGCAGGATGTGGCGTGCATTGTACCGGTCGCCCTTCCGCTCGATCATCTCCATGATGTGATAGCCGTACTTGGTGCGGAAGACGGGCGAGATCTCGCCGTCCTTCAAGCTCAAGGCCACGGCATCGAACTCCGGCACCATCACCCCTTGGGGCACCATGCCCAGTTCGCCGCATTGCGCCGCAGAGCCCGGGTCCTCGCTGTACAGCACGGCAATGGTGCAGAACTGCTTCTCGCCCTTCACGATGGATTCCCGGTATTCCTCCAACCGTTGCCGCACCCGGCGGTCCTCCGCGTCCGTGGGTGCGGCGTAAAGGGAGATGCGGGAGAATTCCACGCCGGCGTTGATGAAGGGCAGGCTGTCCACGGGGATGGACCGGAAGAACTCCTCGACCTCGCGCGGCGTCACACGGGCGTTGCCGATGATCTTCTGCTGCATCTGCTGGACCAGCATCTGGTCGGACACCTGATCGCGAAAATCCGCCTTGATCTCGGTTACGCTCTTGCCATAGAACTTCTCCAGCTTCTCCCGTCCCCCGATCTGCTGCTCGAAATAGTTGATGCGCCGGTCCAGCTCGGCATCAATCTGGTTCTCGTCCGGGAACACGCTGTCGATCCGCGCCTGGTCCAGCAGGAGCTGCTGGTACAGCAGGTCCTCCAGCTCGCCGCATGCCGTGCTGTCGCTCACCTTTCCGCCGGCCTGCCTCACCTGTTCCATCCGGCCTGCGAGGTCGCTGTACAGGATGATGCGGCCGGCCACATTGGCGATGACCCCGTCGATGTACCGGCCGGGAGGAGCCGGCTGCTGCCCGCCGCCTTGTGCGAAGGCCGGCACCGCGGCGGCCATGGCGACCGCCAGCGCGGCGACCTTAATGGAAACGCACATCCTTGTTGGCCACGGCATTGGTGTAGAGTTCTTCGCGCATGCGCTCCACGAGCTTGAGCTTGCGCTGGTTGATGATGATGGATCGTATCTGGCCCTCCACCAGGTCGATCGGGGAAGTGCTGTCCTTCAGGCGGTGGTCCAGGAAGGTGACAAAGTAGGTGCCCGTGGAATCCTCGGCCATCACCTTATGCTGCCGCTGCAACCAGTCCGTGGGGTTGCCCGGGCGCAGCGGCACTTGCTGTTGCAGCACACTGAACTCCACCCATTCGTCCTGTGCATCCACCACGGCTGTTGCCCGCCGCGCCAGCAACACTTCCAGTTCATGCTGGTCCTCGGCGGTTTCCTTGCGCCACAGCTTCTCCATCCGGTCCTGCAGCTTCCTGTCATGGCCCGGAAGCTTGAACCAGCGCACGCGGACGATATTGTCCCGCAACTGGAAGTTGGCGATGTTTTTGTCGTAGTACTCCTGAACCTGGGATCCACTGACCACGGTATCGAGGTTCTGCTGCACCAAGGCCTGCTCATAGGCGAAGGTGAGCAGCGATTCACGATAGGCCTTGATCTGGGCTTCCAGGTTGACCTGCGACTTGTCGAGGTTCTGCTCGGCCATGTGCAGGATCACGCGGTCCCGGGCCCAATTGTCCAAATAGCGCCGTGCGATGGCCGCGCTGTCCTCGGGCGTTGCCGTAACGGGTACCACCTGCCGCAGGTCACTCCAATAGAGCTTGTCGCCGTACGCCTCGGCCACCACCTTGTCCTCCGGGCCGCCACCGCGCACGCAGGAAACAAGGAGAAGGGCGACGATGACCGCCGCCCTTCCCATGCCGGCCCGCAGGCTTTTGGCCTTCATTCCTTTCAATGAATGCTATACAGCACGTCGTTGTCCACCCGCACCGGATACTTGGCGCGCAGGTCCTTGATCCAATCCTTCTCCAACTGGTCCTGGTAGGCTGCCGTCACCAGGCCCCGTGCCTCTTCCAACGGCTTGGGGGAAGGTTGTACCACCTGCTTCAGGTCCGCGAAAACGACCTTGCCGTCCAAGGCCATGTCCGGGGTAAGGCCCGGCAAGGCCACGTCCTTCAGCACCGCCTTTTCCTCCTTGGTGAACAGGCCGCTTTCCACGGAGAGCACGGGACTTTCGCCCTTGTTGACCGCGGCGAGCAGGTCCTGGCCTTTCTTGCCTTTCTTCAGCAGGCCGCGCACCTGCTTGGCCGTGGCCGCATCGGCACAGGTGTAGATATCCACGTCATAGCGTACGGGGTACATGAAATCGTACTTGTGGCCCTCGTAATACTGCTCCAGCCCGGCCGTGTCCTTCACCGCCTTGCTCCAGACCATCTTGTCCGTCAGCTCAAACAGCAGGATGCCGTCGCGGTATTCCTTCATCAGCATCCTGAACTCGGGGTACTTCTCCTCCAGGCGCGAGTCCTCGTAGGCCAGTAATTTGTCGTTCACGAAGGATTGGAACTTGTCCTTCACATACTGACCGAAAGGCTGCACGGCCTCGCGCCGCTGCTTCTCCTGGATGTAGTCCAGCAGGTCCAACTGGGTGTAGCTCTTGCCGTCCGCCGTGAACACGGGCTTGACGAGCTTGGCGTTCTTCTTCAGGTCGTTCACCCAGCCGCGCTGCATGTCGCGCACCACCACGGTGTCGCCGGGCGAGGGGACCACCCCTTCCTTTTGGCCGGTGTACGGGTTGATCATCTTCCCGTTCCGCAGTACGCCGGTGATCACCCGGTCGTAGGTCAGGCCGTTCCGCACCACGGTGCTTTCGCCTGCATCCTTCCGCACCACGGTGTCCATCACCATGGTGCCCTTCTTGAACACGGTGCTGTCCAACGCGCGTTCCACAGCCTGCAGGTTCTTGGGGAAATCCACATAGTGGTACTCGGCACGCAAGTCATTCAGGAATTTCTGGCGGGTGATCTCGGCCCGGCTATCGTGCGCGATCTTGGCCTTGAGGTCGGCCTTGGCCTCCTCGAAGGAGGGC
Organism: Flavobacteriales bacterium; assembly: GCA_023382455.1. Classification (GTDB taxonomy): domain Bacteria; phylum Bacteroidota; class Bacteroidia; order Flavobacteriales_F; family PHOS-HE28; genus PHOS-HE28. The sequence goes on along the minus strand of JAHDVX010000032.1, from coordinate 15,846 downwards.
GGTGGCGTGTAGCTCAGGCGCTCCACAATGTGCCAGCCGTAAGGCGTCCGGAAGGGAACGGACACATCGCCGTCATGCTGCAGGGCAAAGGCCTTCTCCTCGAACTCGGGGATCATCTTGCCGGTGGTGAAGGGGGGCAGCTCGCCGCCCTTGCCACTGCTGGCCGCATCATCGCTGTACTTCAACGCGGCATCCGCGAAGCTCAACTCACCGCTCTTGATGCGGCCGTATGCTTCCTGGATCTTGGCCTCCGCGGCCGCCTTCTTCTCCGGCGTGTCCGATTCCACGGACCGGACCATGATGTGCGCGGCCTTCATCTCCCCTTGGGCCGGACGGCGTCCCGTGACTTTGACAATGTGGTAGCCGAATTTCGTGCGTACCGGTTGGCTCACCTGCCCCACCGGCGTGTTGTAGGCCGCCGTTTCGAACGGATAGACCATCTGTAGCACGCTGAAGTAGCCGAGGTCGCCCCCGTTGACCTTCGCGCTGGGGTCATCGCTGCCGCCCGGGCCTTGGGCCACCTGGGCGAAATCCTCACCGCCGACCACCTTGGCCCGCAAGGCCATGATGCGCTTCCAGGCCGCGGCGGTATCCTCCGGGGTGGCATCCGGGGCCACGCTTACCAGGATATGGCTCGCACGCACTTCCTCGCTCTTGCGCTGATAGGCCTCCTGCATCAACTGGTCGTTCAGGCCGCGGTCGATCAGGTAGGGCCGCGCCAGTTGCTGGCGGTAACCTGCCAGCTCCGACTTGAACTTGGCCGCGGTATCCAGGCCCGCCACTTCCGCGGCGCGCACCTTGAGCTTGTAGTTGATGAACAGGTCCAAGTATTCGTCCAGGGCCTCCTTGGTCACCGGGGCGTCCTTGTTGTTCTTCTTGTAGATTGATTCGAACTCACTGCGCGTCACCGGCTGTCCGTCCACGGTCATCAGCACGGGATCCGTGGAGGCCGTTTGGGCGAACGTACCGAGGGTGAGCATACCCACCGCGGCACCGGACAAGATCCATTTCATCATCGGGGATGGCATTGCAAAGGGCGACAAATGTAACCGTATCGCCAAGCGCGGCCATGGTCAGGCCCATTCGGGCGCCGTTAATAAGATCCAAGCCTTCCGGGCCGGCAAACAGGCCGATCAGGCCCGTTTCATGCCCAGGCGGCAAGAATTCACTTCTTGCGGAAGAAAACGCGCACGGGCACGCCGGTGAAGCCGAAATGCTCGCGCAGTTGGTTCTCCAGGAATCGCGCATACGCCCCACCGACGTACTGCGGCAGGTTGCAGAAGAAGGCGAACGCGGGTACCACGCCCGGTAGCTGCATCACGTACTTGATGCGGACCCGCTTGTCCTTCACCATGGGTGGTGGCCTGCGCTCGATCTCCGGCAGAAGCACGTCGTTGAGCTTGCGCGTCGGGATCCGTTTCGCCCGGTCCGCATAAACCTGCATAGCCAGTTCCAGGGCCTTGTGGATCCGCTGTTTCTCCTTGACCGAGGTGAACACCACCGGGATGTCGGTGAAGGGCGCGAACTTCCGTTTCACCTCATCCTCGTAGCGTTTGGCCGTCATGGTCTCCTTGGCCAACAGGTCCCATTTGTTCACCACCACCACTACGCCCTTGCCGGCCTTTTCAATAATGGAGAAGATGTGCTGGTCCTGGTGGCTGATCCCTTCCTGCGCGTCCAAAAGCAACATGCAGACATCGCTCTCCTCAATGGCGCGCAGGCTGCGCAGCACGCTGTAGAACTCGATGTTCTCCTCCACCTTGTTCTTGCGCCGGATCCCGGCCGTATCCAGCAGGGTGACATCGAAGCCATACCCGGTGAAGCGCGTGTTCACATTGTCCCGCGTGGTGCCGGCCACGGGGGTCACGATGTTTCGCTCCGTGCCCAACAGGGTGTTCACCAAGGATGATTTGCCCACGTTGGGCTTGCCCACGATGGCGATCTTGGGCCGGTCGTCCGGCACGGCCTCGGTGGGTTTCCGGAAGGAGGCCGTCAACGCGTCGAGCAGGTCGCCGGTGCCGGCCCCGGTCTGTGCGCTGATGGCATGGACCTCGCCCAGCCCGAAACGGTGGAACTCGGCCGCGAAGACCTCCTTGTCGTGGGAATCCACCTTGTTGGCAACCAGGAAGACGGGCTTGTTGGCCCGGCGCAGCAGGTTCGCAATGGTCTGGTCCATGCCGGTGATGCCGTCGCGGGCATCCACCAGGAACAGGATGCTGTCGGCCTCCTCGATGGCGAGTTCCACCTGCTTGCGGATCTCGGCCTCGAACACGTCATCGCTTCCCTGGACGTAGCCGCCGGTATCGATCACCGTGAAATGGCCGCCGTTCCACTCGGCCTGGCCGTAGTGCCGGTCGCGTGTGGTGCCGGCCGTGGGGTCCGTGATGGCCACGCGGCTTTCCACCATGCGGTTGAACAAGGTGCTCTTGCCCACGTTCGGGCGGCCTACGATGGCGACGATGTTTACCATGGTTTGTCGTCAACAGGCCGGAGCCCCGTTTCTTCCCAGGGGGTGCAACAGGCCCGCCCAAGGGCGCAAAGATGCCAATTCGGCGGTCAACGGCAGCCTTACTGCACCCGTACCGGCCGGTTCAATAGCCGTACTGCCGCAACTTGCGATCATCACCGCGCCAGTCCTCATCCACTTTCACCTTGAGGTCCAGGAACACCTTGCGCCCCACGAACTTCTCGATGGCCTTGCGCGCCTCGGTGCCCAACTGCCGCAAGGCCCCGCCGCCCCGGCCGATGATGATGCCCTTCTGGCTGTCGCGCATCACGATCACGTCCGCCTGGACCTTCACCAGCTCCGGACCGTCCTCGTAGCTGTTCACCACCACCTGGGCGCTGTACGGGATCTCCTGCTTGTACAGGGCCAGGATCTTCTCCCGGACCAGCTCGCTGATGAAGAAGCGCATGTTGCGGTCGCTCAGTTCATCCTTGGGGAAGTAGGGCGGGTGCACGGGCAGCATGCCGATGAGCTTGGCGCGCAGCTCCTGGATGTGCAGGCCGTGCAGGGCGGAGATGGGCAGTACGGCCGCCTCCGGAAAGGCTTCATGCCATCGTTCAAAGGCCTGGTCCAGGGATTGCTCGTCGCCCTGGTCCACCTTGTTGATCAGCACCAGCATGGGCCCTTTGAACCGGTGCGCACGGCGGAGCAGCTCCGCCGACTTGTCCGGGGTTTCGCCCAGCTCCACCATCACCAGCAGTACATCCGCATCGGACAAGGCCTCGTCCACGGCCTTCATCATGCTTTCCTGCAGCTTGTAGGCAGGTTCCAGGATGCCTGGCGTGTCGGAGAGAATGAGCTGGTGGTCCTCCCCGTTGAGGATGCCCAGGATGCGGTGCCGCGTGGTCTGTGCCTTGGGGTTCACGATCACCAGCTTCTCGCCCAACAGGGCGTTAAGCAAGGTGCTCTTGCCCACGTTGGGCTTCCCGATGATGTTGACGTAACCCGCGCGATGCTCCATGGTGCCTGGCGGTGGCTTGATGTAAAAAAAGAAGCCCGGTTGGATCACCGGGCTTCCGTGGTAGCGGGGGTAGGACTCGAACCTACGGCCTTCGGGTTATGAGCCCGACGAGCTACCATCTGCTCCACCCCGCAATAAGGGCTGCAAATATAGTCATTTCATCCAAACACCCGCGTAAATCGTCGGCGATCAGCCGGCATGGTCCAGTTCCTCCACCTGCGCGGCGGCCGTTTCCCATTCCTCCATCACCGCGGCTATGCGCTGCGCCAGCTCGCCCAAGCGCTCATAGCCCGCCTGCACCTCCGCCGCCGGGAGGCCACCACCCATCACCTTGGCCTGCAGCTCCTTCTCCTCCTTCTCCAGCTCGGCCAACCGGCCTTCCAGCCGCTCCACGGCCTTCTTTGCCTTGCGCAGTTCCTTCTCGCGGTCCTTGTGGTCCACGGTTTCCTTGACAATCTTGGCCGGCTTCTCCTCCTTGATGCGCGCGGAGCTCTTGCCGATGTCCGCCCCCTGCAGCTCTTTCCGCTTCTCGATCAGCTCCAGGATGTCCATGTGCTGGTCGCGGATGCGATGGTCATCGAGCTCCAGCAACCGGTGGGTGAGCCCGGTGAGGAAGTCCCGGTCGTGGCTCACCAGCAGGAAAGTGCCGTCGTAGTTCTTCAAGGCCTCCTTGAGCACATCCTTGCTTTGGATGTCCAGGTGGTGCGTGGGTTCGTCCAGGATGAGGAAGTTGAGCGGCTTGAGCAGCATGCAGCACAGGGCCAGGCGGGCGCGTTCGCCCCCGCTGAGCACCTTCACCTTTTTGTCCACGTCCTCGCCGCTGAACATGAAGGCCCCCAGCATGGCCCGCACGCGCGGCCGGTTCTCTTCGCTGGCGGCATCCTCGGCGGTCTCTATCACGGTGCGCTGCGGCGCCATCCGCTCGGGCATGTCCTGGGCGTAGTAGCCGATGATCACGTTGTGCCCCAAGCGGATCTCCCCCTCAAAGGGCTCCTCTCCCATGATCATCCGTACCAGGGTGGATTTCCCTGTACCGTTGGCCCCCACCAGCGCCAGGTGCTCGCCCTTGGCGATGGTGAGCTCCGCATCGCGGAAGATCCGCTTGGGCCCGTAAGATTTCGAGACGCCGAGCACCTCGCAGACCAGCTTGCCGCTCGGGGGTGCGGGCGGGAATTTCACCAGCATCTTCCGCAGGTCCTCATCCTCCACCTCGATGCGCTCGAGCTTGTCCAGCTTGGTGATCAGGCTCTGGGCGAAGGCGGCCTTGCTGGCCTTCGCGCGGAACTTGTTGATCAAGGCCTCCGTCTCCTTTACGTAGCGCTGCTGTTCCTTGGCGGCGGCGTTCTGCTGCTCGCGCTCCACCTTGCGCAGTTCCACATACTGGCTCCACGGCACTTTCCGGTCGATCAATCGGCCTCCGGTGACCTCCAGGGTGCGGTTGGTAAGCCTGTCGAGGAAGGTCTTGTCGTGGCTGATGAGCACCAGTGCCGCGGGGTAGCCCTGGAGCAGGTCCTCCAGCCATTGGATGGCGGGCAGGTCAAGGTGGTTGGTGGGCTCGTCCAGCAGCAGCAGGTCGGGCTGCATGAGCAGGATGCGCGCCAGCTCGGCACGCATGCGCCAGCCGCCGCTCAGTTCCTGCATGGGGCGGTGCATATCCTGCCCCATGAAGCCGATGCCCTTGAGCATGCGCTCCACCTTCATGTCGTGGTCGGCCACGCCCAGCGTGTTCAACCGCTCATGGGCATGGGCCAACAGGGTGGCCAGTTCCATCGCCTCTTCGTCGGTAGTGGCTTTCTCCAGCTCCGCGGTGATGCGCTCGATGGACCGGTCCAGCTCCTTGGCCTCCGCGAATGCCTTCTCGGCCACCTGCCAGGGCGTGAGGTACAGATCATGGTCCATCTGCTGGGGCAGGTAGCCCATGGAAAGCTCCTTGGGCTTGCCGATGGAGCCTTTGTCAAAGGGTTGCTGACCAGCCAGGATCTTGAGCAGCGTGCTCTTGCCCGCCCCGTTGCGGCCCACCAACCCGATGCGGTCCCCGTTCCCGATGAAAAAGGAAACGTTGTCGAACATCGGGCGTTCGCCGAAGTGCAGAAGGAGGTTGCTGACGCTGATCATTTTTCGGGCCGCAAAGGTAGTCCTCCCCGCTCCTTCCAAGGTTCCACCATACCGCGTTAGGACGGGTCTGGAAACAAACAGGCCCCGCGGATGCGGGGCCTGCCAAGTTGCCGTGTGCCTGTACGGCTCAGAAATTCCACAGGTCGTGCTCGAAGTTGAAGAGATACTCCTTTATCTCCTCCCCTTGGAGCAATGCATCGATGCCCGTCTTGTACTGGGCGATGTTCCGGTCATACACGTTGCTCACCTTGGTGATGGTGCTGTTGAACTGGCGGGACCAGAACAAATGGTCGAATGAGCGGCGCTCCGCATCATTCTCCCGGTTGTAGACATCCCAGTTCACCAGCACATAGCGCAGCTCCGGGAAGTACAGCCAGAAGAGGGGCGTGAAGCCGCGCTTTTCACCGTCGGGACCGATGTTCTCGCGCATGGGGCAGATGCCGATGATGCGGATGTCCATCACGGAGCGCTGGCGGTCGAAGATCCAGTCCTCCTTCACACGGTACTTCAGCACGTCAGCACTTTTCACCTCCTTGTTGATGAAGGCGGTGTCCATGGCCCCCGTGTAGATATTCTCCGTGAAGGTGGTGTCCTGGCTGATCAGCAGATCCTTCACCTCGGTGGGCAGCATGGGCTTCTTGAACTCATCGTCCGTACCGATGGGACCCGGGTCATACGCGGTGATGGAGCCGTCCTCCAGGATCCCCTGCTTGATCACGTCGAACAAGCTCTTGCGGTCGTTGATCGGCTCGGTGGGATAGTACAGCGGCAGGTTGATCTTCTCCCGCAGGTCGATCTCGCGCCAGACACGCCGGTACCACATCACATCCGCCTCGCGGATGTACGGGTAGGGCACCACGCGCTGGGTCTTGGTGTGCTCCTTGATGTAGGCCCCGTCAAGCACCGTCTGTGCGTGGCTCCGCGGGGCGATGGCCATGCCGGCGATCAGCAGGCTGCCGAACAGAATGCCTTGGAAGGTCCTCATGGGAGTTCGGTTATGGCGTGGGTCAGATCACCTTGAAGGAAAGCGCACCAAGGTTGCGCACCGTGCCGTCGGGGCCGCGCGCCTTGATGTTCTCGATGAAGATCTTCTGGCCGGACTTCACCCGCTCCAGCACCGCCTTCGCGTCTGCACTGAGGGCGGGGCCCGAGCAAGGCTTCTCCAGGAAGTTGCCGGCGATGGTAGTGGACACAGTGTAGCTCACCACATCGAACTTCAGGTCGAACTCGAAGTTCTCCATCTTGGCGATCACCCCTTGGGCGGCCAGCAGTTCATTGCGCTTCACAGTGTTGTCGTTCACCCCGTGGCCCGCGAAGTACGGCGTGGGGTTGGGTACGTTCTTCACCCGGAACTCCACGCCGGGCATGGCCTTCTTTGATCCGTCCGGGTTCGTCACCGTGACGCTCACCATGGCCGTTTGGCCGGGGCCCGGTTTCACCACGTAGCCATCCTTGGCACGGGTCAAGCTGCCGTTGTTCATGCTCGGCTGGATGTTGGAGGCACTGTAACCGGCCACGCTGATGCTCACCGGGTTCTCCACGCCCCGGTAGAACACGTTCATCTTGGTGGGGCTGACCACCAGGTTGGGGGCGGCCACCTCGTATTCCACCTTGAACGGTTCCACCTGAAGTTCACCACCCACGGGCTTGAACTTGATGATGCCGGTCACGGTCTTCAGGCCGGCGCTGGAGGCAGGTTCCTCCAAGATGGCCTTGGCGCCTTCCATCGGGAGCGTCTTCCCCTCGCCAATGATGGCGGGCGGGGTCACCGTGGTATCCACACGGCCAATGATCACTTCCGGGGCGTTCTGGTCATCGTAGGCACCCAGGAAGATGCTGGCCCGGTACTTCCCGCCCACCGTGACGTAGCTGCTGAGGGGCTGGGTGATCGCCGTGAGCTTGTTGAACTTGAAGGTCTTCGATTCCACGCCGGCCATCATGCGGCCCACCAGTTCATTCTCCATGGTCCGGATGTCCGTCTGGATCTTGGAGAGGGTGGTGATGCCCGCCACCACCGGCACGTGGTAGAAGTTCATGGACTCCCAGTTGTTCACGGTGCCGCTTGCATCCTTACGATCGGAGAAATCGAACATGCGGTCGGCGCTGGCCTGCAGCTTGGGGTCACCCTTGGCCGCAGCCTTTACCTGGTCACGGAACTTCTCCAGCATGCCGCGCAGCTCCTTGGCCGTATGGGGCCCCTCCTTGGGCTTGGCCGGCTCGGAACCCACCATCATCTCGGTGATGTGCGTGTTGTTGTCCTTCAGGTGCACGTACTGCAGGTTCAGCACGGTGTCCACGCCGTTGGCCTTGCCCATGACCTGCTCCAAGGGAACACCATCGGTCTTGGAGATCAGCATCCCCTTGAGCGTATCGATGTGGGAGACCAGCCGGGAGGCCAAGCTCTGCACTTGTTGTGCATCACGCCAGGCCGCACCATACTTGGCTTCGTTCTCCTTGGCCAGGCCGCTGAACTGCGCGTAGGTGGCGTCCATCTTCTCCTTGAAGGTGGATTTCGTGTTCTCCAGCCCCTCATTGACGATGATGAAGCTGTCCAGGATCTCCTTGGACACGTTCAGCGCGAGCAGCGCCGTCAGCACCAAGTACATCAAGTTGATCATTTTCTGTCGCGGGGACAGATTACCTCCTGCCATGTTGGGCTATGATTTTGTCGATTGGACCAATCGCCTTGCACCTTCGTTCAACGAACGGTCATGGCGGCCAACATGTTGCCGTACACGGTGTTCAACTTGGCCAAGTTGCTGCTCAGCTCGGAGATGTTCTCCTTGTAGCGCTTGGTGTCGTTCACGCTTTCGCTCAGGTGCGTGAGCATTTCGCTCATGCCCGAGAACATCTGGTTGGCGGCCTCGAGCTTCTCGCGGCTGCTGCGCAGTTGGAGCTCGTACATTTCGTTGAGGTCGCTCAGGTTTTTGCCCATGCGGCTGAGGCTTTCGCCGGCGCTGCGGCCCGCATCCACGTTCTCCGTGAGGCCCACCAGGCTCTCGCTGGCCTTGGCGTAGCTCTCGCTCAATGCACTGACGCGGGTGGAGGCTCCCTTGAGGCTCTCGGCGTACTCGCTCGTGGCTGCCGCCGCACCGGTGATCTCGCCCATGGCACGGGCCTGGTCGCTCAGGCTGCGCATGCCGGCACCGAGGCTCTCGATCAGTTCAGGCTCGATCTTGGCGCTCTCCAGCATATCGTCCAACTGCTCGGTGATCGAGCGCTGGTCCGCCTTCTTGAAATCCTCGCCCATGGCATGGTCGTCCGAGGCCAGTTCCGGGTAGACCAAGCTCCAATCCGGTTCCTCGTGGGGCGGTTCAAAAGCCGAGAAGGCGAAGATGATGGCCTCGGTGGTCAGACCGATGATGAGGAAGAAATCCGCCATGGGCCAGTGCTGGATCTTGAAGAGCGCGCCGACAAGCACGACGGACGCTCCCAATCCGTACAGTTTGGCCATGAAGTTCTTCCATCTCTTGCTGCCTGGTTTCATGTTTGGTTCCTTGCTTTTGGGTTGATCAGGTTCTCTTCCTTGCTGCTCGATGGGCTGAAGCCGGTTCCATGGCTCCGCCCGGTGTTCCTGGTTCTATGTTCAAAGGTCCTCGGACTTCACCGCCTTGCCGCGGCCCAAGTAGGTCAGTGCGCTGCGGAAGCCCACGTAGCACTTGGCCGTGTCCTGGTACTCATAGGCCCGCGTACCCGTCTGCAGGTACAGGCCCACATCCTTGAAGGAGCCGCCGCGAACCACCTTCCGCTTCATCGAGGGCGGCTCGTTGGCCAGCGCATCGTAGGAGTACTCGGGGTTCATGTCGTGGTCAAAGTCGTACACGCTTTCCTCGAAGGCGGTGCTGGTCCACTCGGCCACGTTGCCGCTCATGTTGTACAGGCCGTAGTCATTGGGGGAGTAGCTGTCCACGGGCACGGTGTGGAAGCCCCCGTCATCGGTGTAGTTGCCGTGCAACGGCTTGAAGTTGGCCAGGAAGCAACCGGTCCGGTTGCGCACATACGGCCCGCCCCACGGGAAGGGCGAAAGGTCGAGGCCGCCACGGGCCGCATACTCCCATTCAGCCTCGGTGGGCAGGCGGAAGTGGTTGATGAAGGGCTCGCCGCCGCGCTCCAGCCAGGCATTCATCATGTTCTGGGTGCGCCACACGTTGAACGCCTTGGCCTGGCTCCAGGTGATGCCCACCAACGGGTAGTCGTCGTATGCCGGGTGCCAGAAGTAGTTCTCCGTCATCGGCTCGTTGTACGAGTAGGTGAAATCGTGCACCCAGCTCAACGTGTCCGGGTAGATGTTGATCACCTCCTTGATGATGAACTTGCTGCGGTCGCTGTGGCTGCGGATATCGGTCTTCTGGCCTTTCACGTTGGTGTAGCCCAGATCAAGGTCACGCCCCGATTTGCGGGCCGCCTCCTTGAGGTCGATCCAGTAGTACTCGAACATCAGCTTGCGCGTGTCGATCTGCTTGCGCCGGTAGAAGCGCTCGCTTTCCGGGTAGTACATGTCGGCCAGCGCTTCGCGTTCCTCTTCCCCGTCCCACATGATCCTTGTCTTCCAGTCGATCACGGGCGGATCGATCTCCTCGCCGAACTCATCCTCGGTGATCACATGCTCGCCAATGTCCTCCTCACCGAGGAGCATCTTGGCCGTGGAGTCGATCACATACTCCACGAACTGGCGGTATTCGTTGTTGCTGATCTCGGTCTGGTCCATGTAGAACGCCTGGATGGAGACGGTCTTGGACTTGGCGACCATGGCATAGGGCGCGTCCTGGTCGCTGGGCCCCATGACGTAACTGCCCAGCGGGATGTAGTTCATCCCATAGGGGTCCACTTGGTACCAGGCCGGCCGGTTCTGGGCGCCGATCAGCTGCCCTTGGCCGCCTTTTCCGCAACTGGCCAGCAGGGCTATGCCGCAGAGATAAAGGATGGGACTTCGCTCCATGGTCTTCCTTGTTATACCGCTACCGGTCCGTCCAGGTTCCTTGCAGGGTTCCTTTGCGTCCACCCCCGGTGCCGGGGCTTGGTTGGACAGACATGCAACGGTGATCTGGTCCTTTTGTTACGCTTGCTTACAGGAAACGGGGGTGGCGATAGATCTCGTTCACCACCGGTTTGACGATCTTGAAGCAGTAGGACAGCATCACCTCGTGGCTGCCGCTGCTGTAATTCTTCAGTTCCGAGGTGGTCACATCGTAGCTGTAGCCGATCCGCACCATGCTATCCCCCTTGGGGAACTTGTGCTGGTAGCCGATCATGGGCGCAATGGCGTCCTCGGTGCGGTAGCTGGCCCCGATCCACAGCATCTCGTCATAGAGGAAGAGGGCGCTGAGGTCCACCTGGGTGGAGTTGGCATCGCTCTTGAGCAGGGCGCTGGGCTGCAGGATGTACTTGCGGTCCCCTCCGATCGCCCAGTCGTAGCCGGCCTGCACGTAATAGTGGCGCTTGTTCTGGATGCTGACGTCCTTGAGCTCGGTCTCGGGCAACTGCGTGCTGGAGATGCCCAACCACAGCTGCGGTGATTTGAAGTACAGGCCCGCACCCAGGTCGAACCCGTTGGCGCTGCGCCCGGCACCAGGAATGGCATTGTCACTGGCCACATCATCGATGGCCACCCAGCGGCCTTCCAACGCCCTGCCCGAAAGCCCGGCGTAGACCCCCGCGCTCAAGGTGCTCTGGCTGCCCACCTTCAAATGGTAGGCGTAGTGCAGGCGCACGATGGTGCTCTTCTCCTGCCCCAGCTTATCGAAATAGGCTGTGAGGCCCAAGCCGCTGTTGATTTTGGTGATCGGGGCCTGCAGATTGATCAGACCCGTCTTCGGTGCCCCGTCAAACCCCGTCCATTGCTGGCGAAGCAGTGCCGTGGCACAGATGTTGCCCGTGGAGCCTGCCACCGCAGGGTTCACCGACATCCGGTCGAACATGTACTGCGTGTATTGCGGATCCTGCTGGGCGCAAGCAATGCTCCCGACCAAGGCGAGAATACCGGCGGTAATTATCCCCCTCATGCGTTGTTCTTCTTGATTGACGCGGCTTTCAGCTTGCCCCGCCAGGTGGAGTTCCTGACAAAGCAGCCGCCAAAATAGCAAAAAAGCGTACGGTCCGATCTTTTTGCAGCAAATCGTCCTACCGGATCGTTGGCCGTGCTTGGGATCACGCCAACTTCTGGAAGGTGCGCCACCACCGGTCGGGCACCTCCTCCCGGCACGCGGCGGTGTAATCGCTGTAGGCGCAGGGCACCAGATGGTGCCGATCGAACCGCGCCTCCCGGTCGGCCCGGTAGGGCACGTCCATCCACCAGCGGTCACTCACCGTACTCTTGTAGAACACCAGGTCCTGCTCATGCCCGCGGATGGGCACATGGAACCGGGTGAACCGCTTGCGGTCCAGCCACGGCAGGTCGTTGGTGCGGCTGCCGAAGCCGTCCAGGAAATACCAGATCATCTGGGCCGCCAGCTGGGCGGTGGCATGGTCCTGGTCGCGCCAGGGATCCATTTCATACAGGCCGATGGAGGTGACCTTTTCACTGGTACCGGCATAGCGCATCAACCGGCAAGCCTCTTCCCCATGGAACCCGTTGGGGCCGGGCCTGGTGGTACCCGGCGCATCGGAGCGGCGGATGCTGGACATATCGATGCTGACCGTATCGGCATTGCGCAGCACGGGCTCGGCCTCGGCCATGTCCGCACGCAGCTCGCCCAGGCGGTGCGCATCGAAGAAGAGCTTGTCCATCAGCTCGATCCCCGGCTGGTCCACCAAGTAGGTCTGGAACCCCAGGTTGCTGTAGTTGAAGAGGAAGTTGGGCCGGCGCAGGACGATGTGGCTCAGGTAGCTGGTGTCCGAAAGCCCCTGATCGGGCTCACCCAGGTCGAAACGGCCGTCCACACAGACCAAGTTGGCGGTGCGCTCCAGCTTCTCGTAGGCCAAATACTGGGTGAAGGTGTGTCCTTGGCCGCCGCCAATGACCACAGGGACGATATTCATCCGGATCAGCTCGGCCAAGGTCTCCGTCAGGGCGTGGCGGGTATCCTCCGCGGTCTGCCCGGGTTCAATGTCGCCCAGGTCGGCAATGCCGAATCCGTTGGCGGGCAGGTAGAGTTTGTATAGCTGGGCCCGGATGGCGTCCGGAGCATCCACACAGCCCCTGGGCTTGGCGTGGCCGGGGTCATCGAGTACGCCCAGCAAGGCCACCTTGATGCCGTCCAGGGAGGGCATGCCCGCGTCGGTGTGGAACCGGACGTGGTCGCCCACGGTGTTGACCAGCCATTCCGGGCGGCCGGCGCCAAAGGCTTTCGACGGTTTGAAGTAGATGCTGGATTCCATGCGGGCGGCTCCGTACGGTATGGATGTGGCGAAGATCAGGCCGGGCACGGCCGTCGACGGCCCGTGCCGGCCACAGATGCGCACAAGGGCTTGTTAGTCGGCTCCGGTGTGCCGCTTCCGGCAAGTGTCCCCGGGGCGGGGTCACTTCCTTCCGGCGGCCTTCTTGCGGGCCGCTTTCTTCTTGGGTGCCGCCTTGGCCGCAGCCGCCTGCTTGGGTGCTGCCTTTCGCCGCCCCCCCTTGCGTTCCGGAGCTTCGGCCAGCAGCTTCAGGGCCTCTTCCAACAGGACGTCGCCGGGTTGTTTGCCCTGCGGCATCTTGGCATTCTTGTTCCCATCGGTGATGTAGGGCCCGTAGCGGCCATCCAGGATCTGCACGTCCGACCCCTCGAAGGCCCGCAGCACCTTGGCCCTGGCACCTTCGAGCTTCGCCTTGATCAGCTCAATGCCCTGCTCCAAGGTCAGCTCCGCCGGGTCCTGGCCCTTGGGAATGTTCGCATACACCTTGCCGTGCCGCACGAAGGGGCCGAAACGCCCCCGCCCCACTTCCAGTACGCCGCCTTCATAGTGGCCCAGCTCCCGGGTGGCGCTGGCTGCCTTCTTGCGGTCGATCAGCTCGATGGCCCGCGCCAGGTCGATGGTGATGGGGTCGTCCTCGGGCGTGAGGCTGGCAAACACGCTCCCCAACTTCACATAGGGGCCGAAACGGCCCACGCCCACGATCACCTCCTCCTCGCCGCTGCGGCCCAAGGTGCGGGGCAGCTTGAAGAGATCCAGTGCCTGCTCCAAGGTGATGGTGGCGATGCTCTGGTCCCTTTGCAGGGAAGCGAATTTGGGTTTTTCCTCATCCTCGGCGCTGCCGATCTGCACCATGGGGCCGAAGCGGCCGATGCGGGCCACCACGTCCTTGCCGGTGGCGGGGTCCTGGCCCAATACGCGGGAGCCGGAGGCGCGGTCCGCCGTCTCGGTCACCGTGCCGATGGTCTCGTGGAAGGGCTTGTAGAAGCGGCCGATCATCTCGCGCCAGTTCTGCCGCCCCTCGGCGATCTCGTCGAACTCCTCCTCCACCTTGGCCGTGAAGTGGAAATCCACGATGGACGGGAAATGCTCCACCAGGAAGTCGTTCACCACCATGCCGATGTCCGTGGGGAACAGCTTCTGCTTCTCCGCTCCGGTGTTCTCCGTGGCGTCCTGCCCGGTGACGGTACCGTTGGCCAATGTGAGCACGCGGTAACTACGCTGGATGCCGTCGCGGTCCTCCTTCACCACATAGCCGCGCTTCTGCACGGTGCTGATGGTAGGTGCGTAGGTGGACGGGCGGCCGATGCCGAGTTCCTCGAGCTTTTTCACCAGGCTGGCCTCGGTGTAGCGCGGCGCCGGGCGGTCGAAGCGCTGGGTGGCGGTCATGTGCTGCAGGTCGAGGGCCTCGCCTTCGCGCATTTCGGGAAGGAGGCCCTCCTGCTCGCCATCATCCTCATCATCCCTGCCTTCGAGGTACACTTTGAGGAAGCCGTCGAAGGTGATCACTTCCCCCTGTGCCTTGAGCAGGTCGCCGGGGCGGGTGCTGATGGCGATGTCCACAGTGGTCTTCTCCAGTTCGGCGTCGGCCATTTGGCTGGCCACGGTCCGCTTCCAGATCAGGTCGTAAAGACGCGTGGCATCGCGGTCGCCTCCGGCATTGCGCACCTGCATGTCCGCCGGGCGGATGGCCTCGTGGGCCTCCTGGGCGCCCTTGCTCTTGGTGGCATACTGCCGGGGCTTGCTGTAGCGTGCGCCGTATTGGGCGGTAATGGTGTCCGCTGCGGCAGCCGTGGCGAAATCGCTCAGGCTCACGCTGTCGGTACGCATATAGGTGATATGCCCCTGCTCATAAAGCCCTTGCGCCACACGCATGGTGCGGTCCACCCCGAAGCCGAGCTTGCGCGAGGCTTCCTGCTGCAAGGTACTGGTGGTGAAGGGCGCGGCCGGGGTGCGGCGCGCGGGCTTCTTCTCCACGGACCGTACGGTGAATGCCGCCCCGATGCTGCCCTGGAGGAAGGCCATGGCCTCCTGCTCGGTGGCGAAGCGCTGGGGCAGGTCGGCCTTCACCGCCGCCTTGCCCGCCGTATGGAACAGCGCGGTGACGCGGAAGGCGCTCCCGGCCTCGAAGCCGAGCACCTCGCGCTCCCGGTCCACGATCAGCCGGACGGCCACGCTTTGCACCCGGCCCGCGCTCAGGCTGGGCTTCACCTTGCGCCAGAGCACCGGGCTCAGCTCATAGCCCACCAGGCGGTCCAGCACACGGCGCGCCTGCTGGGCATCCACCAGGGGCAGGTCGATCCCCCGCGGGGCAGCCATGGCCTCGGTCACGGCTTTCTTGGTGATCTCGTTGAAGGTGACCCGTTTCACCTTGCTTTCGGGCAGGTCCAACGCTTCCTTCAAGTGCCAGCTGATGGCCTCCCCTTCGCGGTCTTCATCAGTGGCGAGCCAAACGACCTCCGCCTTACCGGCCTGTTTCCGCAGCTCGGCGAGCTTGGCCTTCTTGTCGTCCGGCACGATGTACTTGGGCTCGAAGCCGTTGTCCACGTCCACGCTGAGGTCCCGCTCAGGGAGGTCGCGTACATGGCCGAAGCTGCTGAGCACGGTAAAGCCGGGCCCGAGGTACTTTTCGATGGTCTTGGCCTTGGCTGGCGACTCCACGATCACCAGGTCATGGGATTCTTTCTTGGCCATGAGGGAGGGGTTCGGAGGGCGCAAAACAAATGCCTTTCCCGGGATCCACTCCCCTGAGCATCACCGCCAGGACCTTTTCCCCTTCGGGGAAGAATTATTCCACCGCCCCCACAACCTTTATCCACCCTGGGACTCCAGAACACCTCGAAGAACCTCGTTCCGGCGTCATCGGTGCTTTGCACCGACCCTCATATGTTCGCATCGTGAACCATTGACAAGCACCTGCAAGGAAGGGGCA
>JAHDVX010000031.1 GCA_023382455.1 Flavobacteriales bacterium | reverse complement strand
AATGAAGAACGTGGGCGACACCACCACCCTGCTGGACCCTGCGGTGGTGGAGGAGGTCAAGGCGGGAAGGGTGTGAGGGGGCCAGGCGATCAACCGATCAGATGATCAGGTGATCAGAAGATCGGAAGGTCATTGATCGGTCCGGACGAAAACGTCCCAGGAGCCTCCGGGACCTGTGCAGTCAACTACGGAAGGGCGGGTCCGCTCGATCCAACGTCTGCACGCCGCCCCCGTTCACGAAGAGGGTTTGCCCGCTGACCCAGGCGGAAATCGGCGCCGCGAAGTAGAGGATGGCCCCGGCGATGTCGTCCGGGGTGCCCAGCCGCTTGGTCGGTGTATGGGCCAGCATGCGCTGCTCCATCTCCTGCGTCAGCACGCTCTTTTGCGCGGACAACGGTATGCGTCCCCCGGCCTGAGCGGCCAGACCGATCGGCAATGCAACCATCAACAAAAGGGCTGGTACATGGCGTTTCATTCATCCAAGTTAAGACCGGCAAATGCCAAATAGGTCGGGCTTCCGATCACCTCCTTGCCAAAGCGGCTGCCCGCAGGTACGAACCTTTACCGTTTCCAGCGCATGCTCCACAACCCGCGGAAGTCGCCCACGGCGTAGCCGGTGGCGGCATCGTTGGGGTACTTCCGCGCCAGTATGGCCATGGTGGCGCTGTCCACCTCCAGTCCCGGCGTGCCGTGGCACTTCAGGCAGTTCGGCATGTTGATCAGGATGGGCTGGTAGAAGGCGATGCTGTCACCGAGCACCAAGGCTTGCGGCGGAATGTCCGTGGGCTTGGCGCCTTCGGCCAGCATGGCGAGCACTTGGTCCAGGCGGCGGCGCTCATCGGCATCGGGGGCATCGTGCGGGGCGCGCAGGCGGTCGCTGGTGCGTTTGATGTGCACGCCTTGCACTGCGGAAAGCGAGTCCACCAGGGGCAATGCCGCCACGGAGCAGTACTCCACCGCACCGGTGGGGCCGACGGCTTCCATCTGGGCTTTCACCCGGGCGAACATTTGCTCGAACGTGGCCTTGGCGATGCCTTGCCCGCGTTGGATGGCGGCGGCTTCATCGAAGGGAGCCTCCGGCGCAGTGCAGGAGGCGAGCAGGGCCGACATTGCGGCTATCGAAAGCAGGTGGCGCATGGGGTGAAGATAGCGGCACTGGGCCGGGAGAAAAGGGATCTTTATCACGATCGGGCGTTTCTACAACCCTCTGCATACCTTTGAAATATGGGAAAGCAGCACGTCAAGGGGATCAAACTGGTCACCGATGAAACGGAGAATCGTCGCTACGTCCAGATCGATCTGGCCACCTTGGTAAAGGAACCGGATGCCGTGGAAGAATACTTGGACGGTTTGATCGCGGTAGAACGCCGTGGTCAGCCGAGCGTGCCACACGAGAAGGTGATGCGGGATCTTCGCAAACGGGCTGATCGGAAGTGAGCTATCGGATCGAATGGCTACGAAGTGCGGTCAGGGAGTTGAACAAGCTTCCGGTGCCCATCGCGCTGCGTGTGGGTTAGGCAGTGGGCCGCTTGGCTGAAGATCCACGACCGCCAGGCTGCAAGAAACTGACTGGACACAAGGACCTTTGGCGGATCCGCATAGGGAACTACCGGGTCATCTACTTTATCGGAGATCAGATCAAACTGGTGCGAGTGGAGAAGGTCTCCGATCGAAAGCAAGCCTATCGGTGATTCATGCTGAAAGGGGCGATGGGCTGCCCTGTATTTTCGTCCCCCTTCCCTCCCATCCATGAAACTGATCTCCTTCAATGTGAACGGCGTGCGGGCCACGGTGAAAAAGGGCCTGTTGGACACGATCCGCGGACTGGACGCCGACATTTACTGCTTCCAGGAGACCAAGGCCACGGAAGCCCAGGTGGCCGAGGCACTGGCGGAGTTGAAGGGCTACCACGTCCATGCCAACAGCGCTGATCGCGCAGGCTACTCCGGCACCGCCATCCTGAGCAAGGAGGAACCTGTGCGGGTGGACATGGGCATAGGCATCGCGGAGCACGACACCGAGGGGCGCGTGATCACCGCCACCTTCAAGGACCACATCGTGGTGTGCGCCTACGTGCCCAACAGCGGCGAGGGCCTGCGCCGCCTGGACTACCGCCAGCAATGGGACGATGCGCTGCGTACTTACTTGTCCAAGCTCGCCTCGGGCAAACGGCCCGTGATCTTCACCGGCGACCTGAACGTGGCGCACCAGCCCATCGACATCGCGCGGCCCAAGGACAACTACAACAAGACGGCCGGCTACACGCAGGTGGAGATCGACGGCATGACCAAGCTGCTCGATGCCGGCTTCACGGACACCTTCCGCCATTTCCACCCCGAGGCGGTGAAGTACAGTTGGTGGAGCTTCCGCATGCAAGCCCGGGCGCGCAACGTGGGCTGGCGGATCGACTACGTGCTGGTGAGCAAAGGATTCGAGCAGAAGGTGAAGGACGCCTTCATCCTGAACGAGGTGATGGGCAGCGACCATTGCCCGGTGGGGATCACCTGGTAATGTCGCCAACGGGCAACGCCTCATCATCTGCCCCATGTACTCCGGCCGCACACTGCACCATTGCCCTTTACCGTCAATCCCAATTCCGGTACCCGGCGCCTCCCTGCTCCTTTTCTTCGTGACATGAAGTCCTTGTTGAAATTGGAGGAACTCGCCCAGCTGGGTGTGTGCATCGGCACATTGGCCATGCACGGTGTTCCTTGGTGGGCCTATCTGTTGCTGGCGCTTGGCCCCGACATCGGCATGTTGGGCTACTTGGCCGGGCGGCGCACGGGGGCACTCACCTACAACCTGTTCCACCACAAAGGCATCGCCCTGCTGGTGGCCACCCTCGGGGCCTTCGGCTGGGTGCCGGGCGCATTGGTGGCCGGGGTGATCCTCTACGGGCACTCCTGCCTGGACCGCCTGTTCGGCTTCGGGCTGAAATTCGGAGACCATTTCCAGCACACCCACTTGGGCTGGATCGGCAAGGCCGCCGGCCATTGAAAGCATGCGCATCCTCCTGCTGGACAACTACGACAGCTTCACGTGGAACCTGGAGCACCTGCTGGGGCGCTTTGCCCAAGTGGATGTGCGCCGCAACGATGCCCTCACCGTGGAAGAGGCCGCCAGCTACCAACGTATTGTGCTTTCCCCGGGTCCGGGTTTGCCATCGGAGGCCGGTATCATGCCAGAGCTGGTGCGGCAGCTCCTCCCTTCGCACCCCATCCTTGGTGTATGCCTGGGCCTTCAAGCCCTTGTGGAGGCATGCGGCGGCAATTTGATCAACCTTTCGTCCGTGCGGCACGGCGTGGCGGTACCTTGTATTCCGGCGCAGCCGGTGGATCCGCTCTTCGTAGGCTTGGAGGCCTCCTTCCCCGTGGGTCTCTACCACAGTTGGGCCGCCGACCCGGTGAAGCTGCCCGCCGACCTGGCGGTGACCGCCCGCAGTGCGGAAGGTGTGATCATGGCGGTGCGCCACAAGCGCTTTCCGTCCACGGCCGTGCAGTTCCATCCGGAGAGCGTGCTCTCCCCGGCCGGTGAAACGATCATCCGGAATTGGCTCGCCAGTTACTGAACCTGTGCGGAAGATCCGTTCTCCTTTTCCATCCGGTGGAAGGACGATGTGGTGCAAAGGTTCAGGAGTGCGAGGGCCGCTCCTCTCGCACTCTCGCACCTTGAACCGTCCGATTCTTTCATGCCGCCTCACTAAGCCTTAACGGTTCAACAAGGGCAGCACGCGGAGCACGGGGCCGTTCACCATCCATGCCGCCTCCGTGGCCCCGGATCCGGGGTCGATCCGCAGCACCTGGAACCCGGTGCCGCCATACACCCACCCGTTCACGGCGTCGAAAGCCAAGGTGGACAGCACCGGCGTGCTTCCAAGGGGCACGGCCCCGCTTCCCCCGTAGGTGAAGCGCTGCAAGCCGCCATCGGCCAAGGCCACCAGCCAGCTTTGCGAGCCGACCGCCGCCACCGCCGTGATGGGCTGCGGCCACACATAGACTTCCCATGTGCCTCCACCCACGAGCGTGCGATCCAGCAGGCGGCCTTGGCCGTTGCGATTGCCGAACACGAGCACATGCTCCGCATCACGCACATAAAGCCCCACGGGGTCCACGTCCAAGGGTTGCTCCTGCACCAAGCTTCCGGAAAGGCGGAAGTGGATGCCCAGGCGGTTCTCCTGGTTGACGAAGTGGCGCTGCGTGCTCACCAGCAGGTCGCCCACCGTGGCGCATCTCGTTGCACGGAATCCCGGGGAAAGATGGGCCACCGAACCACCGGTGCCGTTCGCCGCCGTGTAGCCGCGCAGGGTTCCATCGTCCTGCCCCACGTACACACGGCCGTCCGCGCAGAGGTCCACACTGGTGAACCAGGGCGCGCCGATGGAGCTGAGGTTGGGCAGCTGCCAGGCCGTGCCGAGCTGGTCCGGCAGCAGGGCCCACATAGGGCCTGTTGCGGCGCCGGCGACATACAGTCGCTGCGCAAGGCTGCTCACGGCGGCACCGCCCAGGTCCATGGAAAAGCTGGCTGCCAGTACGGTCTGGCCCGTGCTGTCGGTGCGGTACAGGTCCACCGTGCCCGGCTGCGGTGCGGCCAGGGTGAACACCATGCGCACGCGCAACGGCACGGCGGAAATATGGATGCTTCGGTAATCCTTGCCGGCCAGTTCACCGTCGTACGCGGTGGCCAGCAACTTGTAGGGGCCGCTTTCCAACTGTTCGGACACGATGGGCAGGGCGATGGTGCGTGTGGCGGAGGTGCCCGATGCCGAGGCTGAGGCCGTGGCCACCACCGGGATGCCGTTGGCGTCCAGCAAGGTGACGGCCACTTGGACCAACCCGTGGTCGTCCTGTGCCTGAACGGTCACCATCAGGGTGTCCGGAAGGGCGACCGAGGCGAACTCCGCCGGCTGCAAAATGGTGATGCCGGGCGCGCCGTTGGCCTGCTCCTTCCGGCATCCGGCGCAGAGCACCCCCGCAAGCACGGGCAGCAACAGGGCTTGTTGATAACGCATCCCCACAAAGTAACGGCAGGCGCGGCCTTGGCGTTCCGTCCACGATCCACCGATCAAGGGCTGTTGAAAGTGTGGGCAAAGAAGGCTGGCCCGGGACCGGACCGCTCCCTGCGGCGCGGCTACCTTTGCCACCTTGCACGGTGGGCCTCTCCATCACCGTGCCGACCACCCGACATGAAGGAATTCCCATCCACCGTTTCCGGCCCCCGCACCATGGGCCGGCCGCGCCGTACCACGCCCGCCGCGCTCGACCCCGCCATGGAAGGCGGCCGGCTTCAGCCCCAGGCACCCGAGCTCGAGCAGGCGGTGTTGGGGGCCATGATGCTGGAGAAGAACGCGGTGAACGAGGCCATCGACATCCTCAGCCCCGAGAGCTTTTACGTGGATGCGCACCGGCGCATCTTCGACGCCATCCAGCACCTGTTCCGCACGGACCAGCCGATCGACATCCTCACCGTGACGCAGGAGCTGAAGAAGCGCGCCGAGCTCGATGTGGTGGGCGGAGCGTTCTACATCAGCCAGCTCACGGGCAAGGTGGCCAGCAGCGCCAACGTCCAGTTCCACGCGCGCATCATCAGCCAGAAGCACATCATGCGCGAGCTGATCCGCATCAGCGCGGACACCATCCGCGATGCGTACGACGAGGGCACCGACGTGTTCGAACTGCTGGACCGCAGCGAGCAGGAGATGTTCGCCGTCACCAGCGGCAACCTGCGCCGCAACTACGAGCCGATGAGCGACCTGATCCAGGGCGCCATCGCCCAGATCGAGGCCACCAAGAACAAGGGCGGCGGCATGAGCGGGGTGCCCACCGGCTTCACCCAGCTGGACAAGCTCACGGGCGGCTGGCAGCCCAGCGACATGATCATCGTGGCCGCCCGCCCCGCCATGGGCAAAACAGCCTTCGTGCTCAGCATGGCCCGCAACATCGCCGTGGAGCACAACCAGGCCGTGGCCGTGTTCAGCCTGGAAATGAGCAGCACCCAGCTGGTCACCCGCCTGATCGCGAGCGAATCGGGGCTGAGTTCCGAAAAGCTCCGCAAGGGCGAGCTCAACGAGAGCGAGTTCGCCCTGCTGCACCAGCAGATCGCCCGGCTGACCAATGCGCCGATCTACATCGACGACACGCCCGCACTCAACATCTTCGAGCTGCGCGCCAAGTGCCGGCGCCTGAAGAGCCAGCACGACGTGCAACTCATCATCATCGACTACCTGCAATTGATGACCGCCGGGGCGGAAGCCTCCCGAGGCGGCAACCGCGAGCAGGAGATCAGCAGCATCTCACGCTCCATCAAGAGCATCGCCAAGGAACTCAACGTGCCCATCATCGCCCTGAGCCAGCTGAGCCGGGCGGTGGAGACCCGCGGTGGCGAAAAGCGGCCCATGCTCAGCGACCTTCGCGAATCCGGCGCCATCGAGCAGGATGCCGACCTGGTCTGCTTCCTTTACCGCCCCGAGTACTACAAGATCGAGGAGGACGCCCACGGCTCCACGGCGGGCATCGGGGAGGTGATCGTGGCCAAGCACCGCAACGGGGCAATTGACAACGTTCGCTTGCGTTTCATAGCCGAACTGGCGAAGTTCACCGACCTGGAGACCGGTGACATGCACTTCGGCGGCGGAATGGGCATGGGATTTGGGCACGAAGGCGTGCAGACCATCACCATGCCCAGCAAGATGAACGATGACCATGGAAACGACGCGCCGTTCTGACGGCAACCCGCTGCACCCGGTGTTCAAGTTCCTGTTCGCGGCCCTCCTCGCGGCCACCTTCGTGCTGCCGGCCTCGGCCGCCAAGATCCTGATCCCGATGGACAAGTCGCAGGCGGACCACCTGAAGGCATACGGCATCGTGTACTGGGCCTTGGAAAGCGACGTGACGGTGGATTGGCTGCTGAACTACCGGGGCGGCAGTTTCATGCTGGAGCGCATCGGTGCGGTCGAGAAGGAATGCACCGTGCGCGGCATCAGCTTCAACGTGATCGCCGACGCCCAGGCCAACGCCATTCTGGCCGAGATCGCCAACCCGGAGGTGAACATGGAAGTGGTGAAGCTGGAAAAGGCCCCCAAGATCGCCGTGTACGCCCCGGAAAGCTTCCAACCGTGGGATGATGCGGTGGCCTTGGTGATGACCTACGCCGAGATACCCTACGAGCGCATCTACGACAAGGAGGTGCTCAGCGACGTATTGCCGAAATACGATTGGCTCCACCTGCACCACGAGGACTTCACCGGGCAGTACGGCAAGTTCTACCGCCAATTCCGCAATGCTCCCTGGTATCAGGAGCAGGTGCGCGAGGCCGAGGCCATGGCACGCGAGACCGGGTTCGCCAAAGTGAGCCAGATGAAAGCTGCCGTGGCCGGCAAGATCCGCGACTACGTGGCCGGCGGGGGCTACCTCTTCACCATGTGCAGCGGCACGGACAGCTATGACATCGCCCTGGCGGCGGAAGGCGTGGACATCTGCGACACGCCCTTCGACGGGGACCCCGCCGACCCGCAGGCCCAACAGAAGCTGGACTATGCCAAGAGCTTCGCCTTCACCGGCTTCAAGCTGATCATCGACCCGATGATCTACGAGTTCAGCGACATCGACGCCACCGACATCCATTCACGCATCGGTGAGACGCGCGACTTCTTCACCCTTTTCGACTTCAGCGCCAAGTGGGACGTGGTGCCCACCATGCTCTGCCAGGACCACGAGCAGGTGATCCACGGCTTCATGGGCCAGACCACCGCCTTCCGTTCGAGCCTGGTAAAGCCCGGTGTCACCGTCATGGGCGAGAACAAGCCCCAAGGCACGGCCAAATACATCCACGGCGAATTCGGCCTGGGCCAATGGACCTTCTATGGCGGCCACGACCCCGAGGACTATCAGCACATGGTGGGTGACCCCCCCACAGACCTCAGCCTGTTCCCCAACTCACCGGGTTACCGGCTGATCCTCAACAACATCCTATTCCCTGCGGCGCGCAAACGCAAGCAGAAGACCTGAGGCCCGGCACCAGGCGGCTATCCCCGTGGAAAGCCGGGCTTCCTGAACAACGACGGCCGCGCGTGGCTATGTTTGTGGCTGCAATCCCCTGAAATGGACCTGTCCAAGATCATCTCCATCTCCGGCCGCTCAGGCCTCTTCCGGGTAGTGGCCCAAGGCCGCCAAGCCCTGATCGCGGAATCGCTCACCGACAAGAAGCGGATCCCGGTCCATTCCAGTGTGCGCGTGAGCTCGCTGGACGAGGTGAGCATGTACACCAAGGGAGATGACGTGCCGCTCTCCACCGTGCTGGGAAACCTGCACGCCAAGGAGAAAGGCAATCTGTCGGTGGACCCCAAGGGTGACCTTGAGGCCCTCTACGACAAACTCGGGGAAGCGCTGCCGAACTACGACCGGGACCGGATCTATTCGAGCGACGTGCGCAAGTTCTTCGTATGGTACCAGATGCTGGCCGCCGCTGGTGTGCTGGACGAGGCCAAGAAGGGCGAAAAGGCCGGGGAAGGTGAAGAGGCCAAGGAGGAAAAGAAAGTGAAGGCCGCCAAGGCGCCCGCCAAGGCCAAGGCCGGTCCGGTGAAGGCTGCGGCACCCAAGTCCAGCGGAGCCAGCAAAGCCAAGACGCAGACCATGCACAAGGGTGCACAGCGGGGCTCCTGAGCCGCGCTTGCCGTTGTTTTTTCCCGTGGCGGGCACCTATCTTGCGGCGTACGCGTAAGAGCCCAGCCATGAAGCACCGTTACTCCCTGCCCGTCAAAGCTGCCGTATCCTCCGTGATCCTGGGCTCCGTCGCCCTGTCCGTGGCATGGACCGACGGCCATGTGCCCACGGCGCGCGCCACCTTCCACACCCAGGCCGAGCTGGACGACTACCGGGCCGCACTGCCGTTGGACTCCAGCCAGAACACCTACTTCGTGGGCAGCGGCCATTGCAACGGCTGCCACGGCCATGACCCCATGGGCATGGCCATGACCACGGTGGACGGCCGTGACGTGAACGTATCCGATTCCTGGCGCAGCAGCATGATGGCCAACAGCGCCCGCGACCCCTTCTGGCGCGCCAAGGTGAGCCACGAAGTGCTGGTGAACCCCGCCCACCAGGTACTGCTGGAGGACAAGTGCACCACCTGCCATGCCCCGATGGGCAACTTCGAGCATCATTTCACCGGCCAAGGCCCGTACTCGATCGCCTACATGGAGCAGGACGACATCGCCCTGGACGGCGTGAGCTGCGTGCCCTGCCACATGCAAAAGGAGGAGGGCATCGGCAACTTCTTCTCCGGGCAGCTGCAGCTGGACACGCTGGGGCGGCCCATCTACGGCCCCTATGCGGATGATGACATTTTCGGGGCGCCCATGGAATCCTTCGTGAACTACGTGCCCAAGTACGGCGCCCAGATCCTGGATGCCGGCCTTTGCGCGGGGTGCCACACCCTGATCACCGAGACCGTGGACTTCGACGGCAACCACACCGGCGACCAGTTTGTGGAACAGGCCACCTACCACGAATGGCTCAACTCGGAGTTCAACAATGAGGAACACCCGGCCACCGGCATCACCTGCCAAGGCTGCCACGTGCCGCTGCTGAACGACAGTTTCGGCGTGGTGCTCTCGGCCAACTACGCCTTCCTGGCCCGGAAAACGCCCTTCGGCGAGCACCACTTCGCCGGGGCCAACACCTTCATGCTGAACATACTGAAGGACAACGCCAACGCCCTTCGCGTCACCGCCTATCCCGAGCAGTTCGATTCCTCCATCGCGCGCACTCTGCGCATGCTGCAGCAGCATACGCTGATGACCGAGGTGAGCGTGGCCGCCCGCGACCAGGACACCGCCTTCATCGATGTGAAGCTCACCAACCTGGCCGGCCACAAGTTCCCCAGCGGCTATCCCTCGCGCCGCGCCTGGGTGCAACTGGTGGTGACCAATGCCGGTGGTGATACCCTTTACAACAACGGCGCCCCCACCCCGGACGGTGACATCGCGGGGCACGACCCGCTGTGGGAACCCCACTACGACGCCATCACCTCCGCGGACCAGGTGCAGATCTACGAAATGGTGATGGGCGACGTGAACGACGGCTTCACCACCGTGCTGGAGCGCGCCAAGGCGCCGCTGAAGGACAACCGCTTGGCCCCCGCCGGCTTCAGCGTGAACCACAGCACCTACGACACCACCATGATCGTGGGCACCGCGCTCACCGACCCCGACTTCAACCACGATGAAATGGGCGTGGAGGGCAGTGGTTCGGACATCGTGCACTACCATGTGCCCATGGGCGGGGAGATCGGGCTGATCAACATCACCGCCACGGTGTGGTACCAGAGCGTGCCGCCGCGTTCCGTGGCCGACATGTTCACGCAAACCAGCCCGGAGATAGACAGTTTCAAGGACATGTACTTGGCGGCGGACAAGGCGCCGGTGCTGGTGCAGACCACCACGCACACGGACATGACGGTGGGCGTGGACGACCTGCGGGAACTGGGCGTGCACGTTTTCCCCAACCCCGTTACGAACGGTGTGCTGCAGATCAGCGGGCTGGACGGCCGCATCACGGGCATCGAGGTGTACGATGCTGGCGGCCGCAAGGTGGCCGAGCGCCGCGGTAGCGGCAGGCAATGGAGCCTGTTGCTCCCTGGCAAGGGCACCTACGTGGTGGTGTTGCACACGGCGGAAAGGGTCTTCGTGGAACGGGTGGTCAGCCTGTAGGGTGCCTCGGCAAAAGGTGCCATACGCGGGAAGCGGATCGGCGCACCCGTGCGCACGCGTAGTCTTCCACTGGTCAAGGGCACTCCGCTTGCCCCGCGTTCGATCCGCCCTGCTGAAGGTGCGGATCAGCCTTGCGTCACCTTCGCCTTCCCCGCCTTGATCTGCTGTTCCACCTCGGCGATGGCGCGCTTGGTCTTCAGCAGGCTGTCCGGGGTGACGCTGATGGTGTCGATGCCGAGCTCCACCAGGAACTGCGCGAAGTCGGGGAAATCGCTGGGGCCCTGGCCGCAGATGCCCACCTTGGTGCCGGTGCGCTTGGCGGTCTCGATCAGCAGCTTCAGCATGCGCTTCACCGCGGGGTTGCGCTCGTTGTAGATGTGGCTCACCAGCGCGCTGTCACGGTCCAGGCCGAGGGTGAGCTGCGTGAGGTCGTTGCTGCCGATGGAGAAGCCGTCGATATGGGCGCTGAACTCCTCGGCCATCATGATGTTGCTTGGGATCTCGGCCATCAGGAAGAGCTCCAGGCCCTCCTTGCCGCGCTCCAGGCCGTACTGCTTCATCACCTTGATGACGCTTTGCAGCTCCTCCACCGTGCGGCAGAAGGGCACCATCACCACCACGTTCTTCAGGCCCATCTTCTCGCGCACGCGCTTGATGGCCTTGCACTCCAGCCCGAAGGCCTCCTTGTATACGTCGCTGTAGTAGCGCGAGGCGCCGCGCCAGCCGATCATGGGGTTCTCCTCCTCGGGCTCGAAGTGCTCGCCCCCGAGCAGGTTGCGGTATTCGTTGCTCTTGAAGTCGCTGAAGCGCACGATCACCTTGTTGGGGTGGAAGGCCGCGGCGATCTTGGCGATGCCGTAGCTGAGCTTCTTGATGAAGAAGGTCTCCTCATCCTCGTAGCCGTTGATCAGGTAGCTGATCTTTCCGCTGAGGTTGGTGTCGCCGAGCTCCTTGTGCTGCAGCAGCGCCAGCGGGTGTGCCTGGATGTAGTTGTTGATGATGAACTCCTCGCGGGCCAGGCCTACGCCGGCGTTGGGCAGGCCGCTGAACTTGAAGGCCAGGTCGGGGCTGGCCACGTTGAGCATGATGGGCGTGCGCGTGGCGGGCAGGTCGGCCAGGAGCGTTTCCTCCACGGTGCTGGGGATGATGCCCTGGTAGATCACGCCGGTGTCGCCTTCACAGCAGCTGGCTGTAACCTCCATGCCGGTGTCCAGCAGGTCGGTGGCATTGCCGCAACCCACGATGGCGGGCACGCCCATCTCACGGGCCACGATGGCGGCGTGGCAGGTGCGGCCGCCCTTGTTGGTGATGATGGCGCTGGCCTTCTTCATGATCGGCTCCCAGTCGGGGTCGGTCATGTCGGTGACGAGCACGTCGCCTTGCTGGAAGTCCTTGCCATCGCCGTCGCCGCCGCGGCCGTCGAGGCTGAAGAGGATGCGCACCTTGCCGGCGCCCACGCGGTCGCCGATGGCGATGCCGCGGGTGATCTCCTTCACGCCCTCGGGCTTGTCGATCTTGTATTCCACCACGCGGTCGGCATCCTTGCGGCTGTGGATGGTCTCGGGCCGGGCCTGCACGATGAAAAGCTTCTTGCTGAGGCCGTCCACGGCCCACTCCACGTCCATGGGGCACCAATGGCCCTTCTTGTCGCTGTAGTACTTCTCGATGGCCGCCACGCTGCGCGCGATCTCCAGGGCTTGCTCATCGTTCAGGCAGAAGCGGTTGCGCTGGGCGCGCTCCACGGGGATGGTGAGCGTGGGCTCGCCGGGCTCCACGCCGTAGACCATCTTGCGGTCCTTGTTGCCCAGCTTTTTCTCGATGATGCTGGTGAAGCCCTGTGCCAGGGTGGGCTTGAAGACGATCCATTCGTCGGGGCTCACCGCGCCCTGCACCACCATTTCGCCCAGGCCGTAGCTGCCGTTGATCACCACCACGTCCTTGAAGCCGCTCTCGGTATCCAGGCTGAAGGCCACGCCGCTGCTGCCCACGTCGGAGCGCACCATCTTCTGCACGCCCACGCTGAGGCCCACTTGGAAGTGGTCGTAGCCGCGGCTTTGGCGGTACACGATGGCACGGTCGGTCCACAGGCTGGCGAAGCAGTTGCGCACGGCGGCGATCAGGTCCTGGTGCCCGCGGATGTTGAGGAAGGTTTCCTGCTGGCCGGCGAAGCTGGCGTCGGGCAGGTCCTCGGCGGTGGCGCTGCTGCGCACGGCCACGTCGGTGGCCTCCTGGCCGTATTGCTGCGAGAGCTCGTCGTACCGGGCCATGATGCCCTTCCAGATCTCCTCGGGGAACTTGCCGTTCTTGATCAGGGTGCGCACGGCCAGGCCGGTGCGGCGGATGTTCTCCACGTCATCCACGTCAAGCCCGGCCACAATGTCCTTGATCTTCTGATCGAGCACGTTGTGGGCGATGAACGCCTCGTAGCTGGCCACGGTGACAACGAACCCGCCCGGCACCTGTACGCCCAGTTTGCCCAGGTTCTGGATCATCTCTCCCAGGCTGGCATTCTTGCCACCCACGGTGGGGATGTCGCTCAGTTCAACCTCATGGAGCCATTTCAGGTAAGGAGCGTTGTTCATGGAGATCGGGTTGTTACACTTGTTTTGCAGCCGGGTGAAACGGAAAATTATGGTTGAACGTTCGGCACACGGCGGCGAAAGGCAAAATAAAGGCCGAAAACGCGGTCAGCCCGCGCAACCGGCGGGCGTGAAGACCGTAACAACGGAGCTTCGCGCCCCATCGGCCATGCGCAGCAGTGCACATCCCCTCCGTACGCCGGGCAGCGAACACCGGCACACCAACCACATCGCCCGGCGCAAGCCGAACTATGCGATCGGGGAAGGATTGGGGAACTACCTGGGCAAACATGGGCGCCGCAGCCCGCTGCCCATTGCCTACGACGACCTGCTGCGGCACGACGGGCTGATGGCACACCGGGGGGTCGATGGGCGGGAGACGCTATGGACCACCGTGATGCTCCGCCCTTCGGAAATGGAGGACACCCGCCATCGGCTGGTGGAGCTCTACTGCATCCTCACCGGCGGCGGCAAGCCCCTGCCCCACTTACAGGTGGCCAGCATCGATTTCTGCGGATTCGGGAACAGCCAGCCCTTCCGCGTGAAGATCCTGAACCAGCTGAACGACAACCACGACTACTACTACATCAAGAAGGCCGACGCGAGCCGGGTGTACGGCCTGGAGCTGGAGCACTTGCTCAGCCCCAACAAGATCAACTACATCTGCACGGGCGGCACCCTGGTGGAGGAGCACATCATCGGCGTGCCGGGCGACGACTTCATCAAGGCGCCGGAGCGGTACGGGGGCGACTTCAACGCCGTGCGGCTGTGCAAGGAGTTCGTGAAGTTCAATGAACGCTGCTTCGTGCGTCTGCTGGGCGACATGCGGGCCTACAACTTCGTGGTGGGCATGGTGCAGGACTTCGACCAGGTGCAGTACCGCCTGCGCAGCATCGACTTCGACCAGCAGAGCTTCGAGGGTCGGCACCGCATCTATTTGCCGCAGTTCTACAAGGAGAACCTGGCGTACGTGGCCTTGGCCCGGGAGCACATCGGGCCGGAGACGGCCGAACAATATGCCCAGGAGGAACGATCCCTGCTGCGCAAGCGTTACCAGGTGGCCGCCGAGCAGGTGGAGGAATTGCTGGACGTGATGCACGGCGAGCGCATCAGCCTAACGGAGCATGTGGCCCTGCTCCGCAAGGAGCTGGCCTCTTACCACCGCTGCGCAGACTTCAAGCGGTGCACCACCATGGGCGAGATCCTGCAGATGCAATTACGCGTGATGCTCGACCTGTGAGCGGCGCTCAGCGGAGGACCTGCTGCACAATGGTCTCCCCCAACGCATCCATGCTGTCGCACCAGCCGCCGATGTGGCTTTCACGCGAGGCTTCCGTGGCCAGGCCCGTCTGGCGGAATTCCATGCGGGTCCGCTCGCCCTCATCGTACAGGTCCACCGTGACCTGTGTGGTGTGGTTCGCCGGGTTCACCTCCACCACTTGCTTTTCCCACTGGTGGGTGAAGGCCAGGTGATCGATGGGGCGCACTGCCGTGTAGGTACCGTAGGCCGGATAGCCCACGCCATCCGGCGCGCGCATCACCACGCGCCAAGTGCCGCCTTCGCGCACATCGGCTTCCGCATCAATCGTACTGAAGGCCGCGCAGCCGAACCAGTGCACCAGCATGCCGGGCGTGGTCCATGCCTGCCACACCAGCTTGCGGGGCGCGGAGAAGACACGGGTTATGCGGATCTCGTCCGGGGCCGGGGTGGCGACATTGTTTCGAGCACGTTGGGCGGCGGGGGGTTCCATGGCACCCCGAAAGTACGGGACCGGTATACAACGCACACGCTTCCAAGACCGCCGAACGAGCATCTTGGTGGTCCAGGGCTGTTAATACGTAACGAATGTATATCTTTGCCGTAGAATTCATCATGCCATGGACACCAAGCTCACCCTCAGCTTCGATGCAGGCGTGGCCGAACGGGCCAAGGCCTTCGCCGAAGCCAACAACATCAGCCTGTCGCGGCTCATCGAGTTCATGTTGGCCAAGGTGACGGACAAGCGCTACCGCAGCCTGGATGAACTGCCCGTAAGCGATTGGATCAGCCAGGTGGCGGAAGGCGAAGCGACCTACGTGCGCAAGAACGCGGCCAATAGGAACCTGAAGAAGGATTACCTGGCGAGCCGGGGAAGGAAGTAATACACCTCACCCCCGGCCCCTCACCCATGGCGAGGGGAGATATGCATGCCTGCGCAAAAGATCTTCCTCGACGCCAACGTGCTGGTGACGGTGCTCTGCAATGAGTACCCACGTTTCGGTGCCTGCGCCCGGGTGCTCAGCCTGGCCGATGATCCGCGATTCGACGTGTTCACCTCGCCGTTGTGCTTGGCCATCGGGGCCTTCTTTGCCGAGAAGAAGAATGGCCGAAAACTGGCAAGAAAGAAGATCACGCTGCTATCGGAGAAATTGAAGGTCACCACCATGGGCCCCAAGGCCGTGGAAGCCACCTTCGCCAACCCGGCCATTGCCGATATCGAGGACGGCTTCCAGTATTTCTCGGCTGTTGATGCCGGATGTACGAGCATCGTCACCTACGATCGCCGGGACTGGCACTTCGCGAAAATGGAGGTGCTTCCGCCGGAGGACTTCCTGCTGAAGTACGCGGTGCGGCGAAAACGGTGATCCCTCGCCACTGACGTGCTGGCGCTGAGTTCCCGTTACGCCTTCTCCACCACCGCCTTCAATCCCGAAAGGCCGGTCTCGAAGTCCTTGCCGATCATCTTGTCCATGTTCACGAACAGGCTGAAGAGCTTGCCCATGAAGGAATTGGGGCCGTCCATGATCCAACGCACCTGCGTGCCGTTGCCGCTTGGCGTGAAGGCGAGCTGCACCTTGCACTCCGCCTTCCACGGCTTGAGGAAGTTGAGGTCGAGCTTCACGCCCTGGGTGCTGACCTCGTTGATCAACATGTTGCCTTCGCCCACCTTCTTGTTGCCCACCCAGGCATAGCGTGCACCCACACCGCTTTCGGCACCGCTGAACGAACGCTTCATGGCCGGATCCATTTTGTCCCAAGGGCTCCAGGCGGCCCACTTGCGGAAATCGCTGATGTGCGGCAGGATGCGGTCCGGCGGTGCGTTGATCACGGTGCTGCGTTCGTAGTGAACGGTATCCGGCTTTTGGGAAGCCGCGATGAACAGGCCCACGAGGATGAGCCCGAGCATGACGAGGATGTAGAGCATGTTGTGAAGTGTTGGTGGCAATGGGGATCACGCCTGCGCGGCCAGACGCTTGTGGTGTAAAAGGTAAGCGGCGATGAGTATGGCAATGAACAGGAACATAGGCGCCCAGCCGCTCACCGGATCGCCCACGGCCCGGAAGGAATATGCGGCGGTCAGGAGGTCGATGAAGAAACCGAAGTAGGCCCATTCCTTCACGCGGGCAGGTACGAACGGCAGCAGGATGGCAATGGCCCCGATGATCTTGGCCACGGAGATCAGCCGGATGAAATAGAGCGGATAGCCCAGGTGGTCATGGAGAAAGGCCACGGTCTGTTCGTCCAGCTTGAGCCCTCCGAAGCTGGACCAGAGCATGAATGCGCTGAAGAGCGCGGTGATGATCCAGTAGCTGATGTTGAGCTTTTTCATGGTCGTCATTCCGGGCTTGACCCGGAATCGCGTTGGTCAGCGTTGATCGTCAAGCAATGCCTGAAGCTTGGCCATGTTCTCCTCGTTCGCCCGCGCGATGAAATTGCGGATCGGCGCGAGTTCCTCCACCGTATCGAAGCGCATGGCCCAATCGATGCGGGTGCCGCCCTTCACTTCGATGAAGCGCACCATGGCTTTGTAGAAGTGCATCTCCTTCAGGTGGTCGAACTCCAGGTAGTCCGGTGCTTCGATACGCTTGAAGACACAGGTATTGTGGAAGTCCTGGCCGTTCGGACCGTGCATGGTGAAGTCCCAGATACCTTCCGGCTTCAACTCGAAGCGGTGGATGGTGTTGGTGAATCCCTTTGGGCCCCACCAGCGGGCGAGCTGATCCGGGTCGGTCCAGGCGGCGAAGACCCGCTCGCGTGGCGCTTTGATGGTCCGCGTGCTGTGCACCTCAAGACCCTCCATGTCCATGGTGTTCATTGCTTCTTCGCAGCCTTCCTGGCCGCCTCCTTGTTGGACTTCCTCACCCCTATCCCTTTCCCCACATCCTTCATGGGCCACCGCTCCAAGATCTCATCCCGTTTCGCTTTCACCATCTCGTTCACCAGTGCTTCGGGCAGCGGGACCTCCGGCGTGAACTGGATGGCGCCCTTGCTGGACTTGAAATCCTTCAGCGCATCCTTGAAACCGATGGGCACGGAGCCGTATAGGGCGCAATGGTTCTTTGCCGCACCGATGTACAGCATGGGATGGCCGTTGTACTTGAAGCCCGGCAGACCATAGCCGAAGTGCTCCTCGGTGCCGGGCGCTGCCGCCAGGATCTGTTTGCGCAATCGCTCCAAGGCCTTTCGCTGGTCGGCGGGCAGTTGCTCCAGGTAGGCTTTTGTGCTGGCGGCTTTCATCGGCGGTTCGTTGCATGGGTTCGTTCTCAAGGACCTTCTCACGGATAGAACACCTCCCCTCGCTCCATCATGCCGATGAAGGTGGCCAGGCGTTTGGCGCGGGTCTCGGGTTTCTTGGCCGTTACGAGCCGGTGCAAGAAGGCGTAGCGGTTGCTTCCCTTCAAGGTGGCGAAGAACTCGCGGGCTTTCTTGTTCTTCTTCAATGCGGCCTCCAGGTCGGGCGGCACGGTGATGGTGCTGGCCGGAGCATAAGCGTTGTCCCATTGTCCGTTCTCCTTGGCGCGCTTCACGGCGGCCAGTCCGGCGGGGCGCATCAGCTTGGCCTTGATCAGCTCCTGCACCTTCTTCTTGTTGATCTCGCTCCAGATGCTGCGCGGGCCGCGGGGCACGTAGCGCTGCAGGAAGGTCTTGTCGTCGCCCGCCTTGCGGATGGCGTCGATCCAGCCGTGGCAGAGCGCCACTTCCAGTGCTTCGGGCGCGGTGATGGAGAGGAGTCCGCTTCCCTTCTTGCCGATGCGGATGAAGATGCCTGTGGAGCTGGCGTGGTGCTTGGTGAGCCAGGCGTGCCAATCGGCGGCGGTTTCGAAGGTGAGGATCTCCGGGTCGATAGAACTTGGGCTGGTCTTCTTCATGCGTTTCACATCATTGTGGTGAACCGATCTCAATGATTCACCCCTTGTACGCCTTCTCCAGCTTGGCCAGGTCCAGCTTCTTCATCGGCATCATCGCCTTCATCACGCGGTCCACTTTGCGGGCGTCCTTGTCCGCGACCATCTTCATGAAGCGTTCCGGCACCACCTGCCAGATCACGCCGAACTTGTCCTGGAGCCAGCCGCAGTTCTGCATCTCCTTCGGCCCGCCAGATCCGAGCTTCTTCCAATAGTGGTCCACTTCCTTCTGGTCCTTGCAGAGGATGATGAAGGAGCACGCATAGCTGGGCACGATCGCGGGCGGACGGCCCGCAAGTACCAGGAAACGTTGGCCCAGGAGCTCGATCTCCACCGTGAGCACCGAGCCGGCCTTGGCGCCATGCGCCTTGCCCGCTTCTGGCGTTACCCGCACCGTGGTGCCTACGCGCGACTTGGGGAAGATGCCCGTGTAGAATTTCACGGCTTGCTCGGCCTTGCCGTCCACCCAGAGGCAGGATTGGATCTTCTGCAGTTTCATCGTTCAAGGTTGTTGGTTGAGCGTTCCACGAAATGGACCAAACGGTCCAGGCATTGGTTCCAGCCGAAGGCATGTTCCTCGCAATGCGCAACGGTGGCGAAGGTGGTCTGCTCCAGGATCAGCTTGGTGCGACCGCCTTGCTCTTCCAACGTGATGGAGACCACGGTGTCGCACCAGATGTCGCCTTCGGCGTCCTCGCGCAGCCAGGTGAAGACCAAGCGGGATGGCGGGTCGATGTAGGTGTACTCGCCGCGCACCCAATGATCGCTGCCATCCGGAGATCTCATGCAGAAGCGGTAGTTGCCGCCCAAGCGGAAGTCCTGTTCGCAATGGGGCAGGGTGAAGTCCGAAGGACCCCACCAGTGCACCAGGTGCTTGGGGTCGGTCCATGCTTGGAACACCAGCTCGCGCGGGGCATTGAGCATGCGCGTGAGCACGAGGGTTCGTCCGTCCGTAATGGCTCGCGGATCGGCCTCGGCGGTTTGGCCGGGGTTCAATGGCATTCTTTCGGTTGCCTTCTTCATTGGGTTATGGTAGGTCGACCCGGTGGGTCGACGGTACATGGGATCAGCCCACGATCCAGTTCAATTCCGTGCGGTAATCCTTCGGGTCTTTCACTTCATTGGGGTTGTTCAGGTAGCTCTCCCAGAACCGGCCCGTTTCGCCGTGTCCGTTTGCGCGCACCCATTGCTGCAGCGCAGGCCAAGCCTGGGCCAAGCCTTCGTAGGGGCCTTGATACACGCTGCGCACCACCTTCACCGCTGGCAGCTTGCTGTTCTTCACGCGGCCTTCTTCCTTGATCGCCTTGTTCACCGGAAAGCCGATCTCGAAATCGAAGGTGTCACCGGGGCGGCGGTGGTGGTAGCAGAACATCGGGCCGGTGATCTGAATGCCTTGCCCGGTGATGGTCTTGATGACCTCCTGGATCGCGGGGTCCATGTACTTGCCCATGTCCTGGCAGGGGATCAGGAGGTGGATCACGGTGGTGGCGACTTCCTGGGTGGTAATGATGTTGGGAGTGGTGATCATGGGGAAAGTATTGTGGGTTAGTGTGTTACGAGTTACGCGTTGGTTTCGCGGCTACGAATGCTCACAACGATTCGTCGGCCAGCAATTCATCCAATTGATCCATGCCCTGGGCGAAACCTTCCTTGAAGCCCATCTTCACGATGGCCTCGAGGTCTTCTTCCGAATTGAAGCGGATCAGGATGCGGACCGATGTGCTTTCCCCTTGGTCCTTGAAGTTCAGCTCCCAATACATGCTCGGCAATGCGGTGTTCAGGTTGCCCTGCTCGTCGCAAAAGGCATCGCGGCCGGAGTAATAGGTCTTCGGCCTCACTTCTTCGTAGTCGAAAAAGCAGTAGTGGCGGTCGCCTTCGGGCCCTTGCATGCTGTAGGACCAGCGTCCACCGGCGCGGAAGTCGAGCGTGGTGATGATGCACTGATAGGGCTTGGGCGCCCACCATTTGCAGAGGATGTCGGGCTGGGTCCATGCAGCCCACACGGTATCGAGCTTGGCGGCAAAGACGCGTTCCACGGTGATGGTCTTCGCGTCCTTGGCGACGATGAAGTTGAAAGGTGCGGGCTGGGTCATTGCTCAGGGATTCTGAAGGGTTCTGAGATAGTTGTCCAATTTCGCGAGGGTCTGCTTGCCGCCTTCTATAGCGCCGTACTGCTCCACGGTGCGGTCTCGTTCCTCCTTCGTCGGGAGGATCATGCGGATGGTGACCATCGTTCCCCCTTCCGCGTCGGTGAAGGTGATGGTGCCGAAGAACATGCGGGGATTCTCCCAGTCGCCATGCTCGTATCCCAACCGATCGATGGGTGTGATCTCCGTGTAGGTGATCAGGTTGGGGAACACCGTGCCGTCAGCTGCGGTCATGGTGTACTTCCACTGGCCGCCCACGCGCAGATCCAGGCTCAACGTTTTGTTGGTGAAGCCGTCCGGCCCCCACCAGCGGTCCAGGTGGTCCACCTGGGTGTACACTGCCCACACCAATGAACGGGCAGCCTTCACGGTGCGGCTGATCACGATCTCACGATCACCGACAGCGCCTTCGTGGATACTATTTGCTGTTTCCATGTTTCCTGCGTTTGGATGCGACCTTCTTGGCCGCTGGTTTCTCTTGCATTTGCAATTCCTTCAGGTACTCCTCCAGCCGATCGAAGCGGGCCTCCCAGAACTGGCGGTACTGCTCCATCCAATCGGTGGCTTCTTTCAGCGGTTCCGCCTTGATGGCGCACGGCCGCCATTGGGCCTCCTTGCCCCGGGCGATCAGCTGCGCGCGCTCCAACACCTTCAAGTGCTTGCTTACCGCCGGCAGGCTCATGCGGAAGGGCGCGGCCAACTCGTTCACCGAGGCCGGGCCGCTGGAAAGCCGCGCCAGGATGGCCCGGCGCGTGGGGTCGGCCAGTGCGGAGAAGGTGAGCGAGAGGCGGTCCATGGCGGGGTTCTTGGGTCAAATGTAGTTAACCTATTGGTTAAATACAAAAAATTCCCCTGGAATAGGGGTAACGAGCTTGTGCATTGTCATCAGGGCAACAAACCTGAACGACCCATGCGTACACTCCTTCTTCTCCTCTTGATCCTGCCGGCCACGATCACACTGGCGCAAGACCCCAATGAACCCAGGACCCTGTTCGGTTCCGGCAGCGAACATGATAATGGTGGCTGGGGGGCGCCGTCCGTGGCCCTGACCGAGGTAATGGGCAAACCATCGCTGCTGACCGGCATCAAGGGCGGTTGGCTGGTGGACCACCGGTTCACCTTGGGCATCGCCGGCTACGGGCTGGTAACGGATGTACCGAACAAAGGGTACGATGCCTACCTGGTGGAACAGGGCGAGACCGTGCGCCATACCAGCCAACTCCGCATGGGCTACGGAGGTCTGTTGCTGGAACCCGTCATCGGCTACCGCAGCCCGGTGCACGTGACCTTGCCGGTGCTGATCGGTGCTGGCGTATGCGCCTACCAGACCTTCACGCCTTGGCAACCTGGGGCCGACACCACCCACCGAGTGGATTGGTTCGATCGTGGCCAAGCCTTCTTTGTGCTCGAACCGGGCGTGGAGGTGGAATTGAGCCTGGTCCGCATCGTGCGCCTCGCTGTTGGCGCCTCCTACCGCTTCACCTCGGACATTGACCTGCCGGCAACACCGAAGGACGCACTGCGCGGCTTCAGCGGCGCGGTCACCTTGAAGGTAGGCCGCTTCTGACCAGGCCGACCAGGAAGGGGCGAAAGCCCGATTGCCGGTCAAGAGGCTATCCGGCCATTCCGGGCGATGAACAAGAACCGGTTGATGTGATCCCCACACAGGTTGGTTTCGGGCAAGCGAAGCGCTCACCTTTACCGGACCAATCACACCACATGAAACCTGTCATTACTTCCCTCCTCACGGCCATCGCCATGGGTGCCACGGCACAACCCGTGCTGGAATACGGCAACCTCGACCTGATCGGCAAGACCTTTCCGGTGCACCTCATGACGGAGCCGGGCACGGCGGATCCCACCGCCGATGGCGCCAACATCACCTGGAACTTCAGCAGCATCACCCTGCAGATGAATGCCGGCACGGCATCCTTCGTGGATCCGGCCTCCACCCCTTACGCCAGCTCCTACCCCACCTCCAATCTTGCGCAGGTGGTCAGCACACCGCTGGGAACGAGCTATACCTATTTCCTGCTGACCGCTTCCAGCTTGGACATGTTGGCGGAGGACGTGGGCGGCACGAGTCCCGAGGTATACACTGTTCCCAAGACACCACTTCAATTCCCACTGGCCTACCAGGATTCCTACGTGGACAGTTACATGTCCGGCGGTTCGTCGAGCTCGGTGACACGCGCCTATACCGGTTACGGTACCGTGATCCTTCCCACCGGCACGTACACCAATGTGGTGAAGGTGACGAGTTCAAGCGGCAACATCGACTTCTATCACAGCAACCCGCTTGAACCCCTGGGCCATGTCGATAGTGATGGCCTGGTGATTGTCTATGGTGATGCCACGATGGGTGTTGCCGACCTTGGCCATGCCCCTGTTTTGAGCGCAATGCCGAACCCCGCCACAGACAACGTGTTGGTGACGGGCCTGGCCAGTGGCGCCCAATGGCAGCTGGCGGACCTGCAAGGCCGTGTGCTGCTCGGAGGGATCCACCGGGGTGGCCCATTGCAGCTTGACCTCGGAAGTGTTGCCGCCGGCCCTTACATGCTGGTGGCAAAGGATGGTTCAGGACGTAGTGCCATCCGTGTGGTGAAGCAGTAGGTGCGAAGTGTTCCCAAATGCACCCGGGGCGGTCGGACATACGGCTGCCCCGACTTTTTCCACGGATTCAGCTTGACGGGAAAGAACTGTTGCTGATCAGGGTTTCACAAGCATCCGATTCCCGCCATCACTCCCGAATAGGATGTACCGGCCTGCGTCCGCCTTGGCATAAGCGGCATCCACGAACGTGCTGTTGCCATCGGCCACCAAGCGCCCCTGGACATCACGCAGCATCCAGCGCCGTACGGCGGGGTCCATCAACGGCCGGATGCTGCCATCGGTGATCACCGCCCGGATGGGGATGGATGGGGCATCCGAGACTTGGATGGCCGTTGAACCCGACAGGTCGAAGGCGGACAGCATCAACGTGGTGCTCTCGTTGAGGATGCTCAGGGTGTCGAAGGTGACTGCGGTGAGCAGGTATAGCCTGTCCTCATGAAGCAGGGCATCCTCCAGCAGGTCGTGGGTGTTCACGGAGTCGTTCACCCAGGCCTGGGCCAGCACGGCCCCGTTCTGCGGGTCCAGCGTCCGCAGGTGGAAGTCCTGCCCCTGCGGCAAGCCTTGGTGCTGGGCGGAGATGCCCACCACCCGATTTTGGTTGGCCAGTACCATGGCGGCCTTGTATGGTGCCGCGGTGTAAAGCGTGTCCATCCATAGGCGGTCACCGGCGGCGGTGTAGGCCATCACCGTGCCGTTGTCCAACGCCAGGTAGATGCGGCCTTCGGAAGGAACTGCCGCCACGGAGGCCAGGTAGGGCGTGAAGCCGAGGGGGTCGGTGAAGGACCATGGCACACTGCCATCAGCTCCGGAGGTCAGGCGCAGTTCCACATTGCCCGTATACGTAGTGAAGGCCGTGAGCACGGTATCGCCCTGCCAGGGCACGGTGATGGCCGGCGCGTTCACCAGGAAGGCCATGGTATCACACAGCCAATGAGCCCAAAGCACCGCCCCGGTAGCCGGGTCCAGGCGCATCAGGCGGGGCACATCGCTGAAACTGTTCGGATGGTCCATCATGGCCGTGAGCAGCAGGGCATCGTTGGCCAGGCAGGCGTTGAAGCCGGTCCATGGCAGCGGTTGCGGGTTTTGCCACGCACCGGCAGCCCCCGAATGGTCGTAGCGGAAGCCGTGCAGCACATTCCCGGCGTAGGCCAACGCACAGGCGGTGTCCGCAGCGGCATCCACCAGCGGCCCGGCCATGAATTGCACATCGCTTAGGCCGCCGCCCAGGCTCCAAAGCAAGGTGCCGTCCAGCATTTGCAGCCGGGTGCGCACATCGATGCCGTTGGCGGCGGCCACCCGTTCGCTGCCCAGCACGGCCCCGCCGAAAAATGCCCTTCCGCCTTGGTGGAATACCGTATCGCCGGCGCTCTCCGACCAGCTCAGCTGTCCCGTGGGCGCATCGAACAATGTGGTGGAAGAAGCGTTCATCCAGCTATGGCCTACCAGTAGGCTGTCATTGCGCAGGTCCAG
Organism: Flavobacteriales bacterium; assembly: GCA_023382455.1. Classification (GTDB taxonomy): domain Bacteria; phylum Bacteroidota; class Bacteroidia; order Flavobacteriales_F; family PHOS-HE28; genus PHOS-HE28. Next base: position 9,360 of record JAHDVX010000031.1, on the reverse strand, counting down.
GCCGGTGCCCACATCACCGAAGCCGGTGAGGAAGTCGGGGGCCGGAAAACGGTGTTGCCATAGCGGAAACCATTGCGCATGTGCCGTGTAGGTGGCCATGGCGGCGAGCAGGAGGAGGAGGCGCATGCGGATTGGAAGGGATGACGCACGAAGGCGGCCGGGAAGATGCCTGAAGCCGGCCCGATGAGGCTGCGTCCTGGCCCTATGTCCGTGCACGATCCGGCACGAAGCCTGGCCGGACAGCCAAGTCGACCTATCGTGCGACGGTCTCCTTCACGCTCCCGCAGGTGAGCATCGCCGAGCCGTAGAACGGGTTCTTCACCGCCTTCTCGCGGCTCAGCCAATCCGCGCCACCGTGGTACATGGGGCAGTGCAGCAGGTACACCGGCGCATCGGAGGTGGCCAACTCCGCGATCCGCTTCATGCCGGGCGTCAGCTGTGCGAAGAGGGTGCGTTGCTGCTCCAATCCCTTGGTGACGCCGTAGGGATGCAGCGTGGGCATCAGGGAGGTCATCACCTCCTCCCACTCAGCTTGTTGGCTGGCAGGCAAGGCGTCCTTGTCAATGTTGTGAATGCTGCCGTCCAGCTTCACGGCCAGCTGGGGCGCCTGCACCGAGTCCCCGGTCACCAAGGCATCCTTCAGCCGGAAGTAGGCATCGAGCACCGGCGCCAGGGGATCCGCGCTGGCCTGCGCGTCCGCAACAACATTGTGCGTGTGCGTGGCATGGCCGGCCGCATGGTCGTGCTCGTTGGTCGCCCCGGTGCCACAAGCTGCGAGCAGCAGGGCAGTGAGGAGGGGGATGGGTTTCATGGTCCGTGGATTCACGCCACAAAGCAACGATGGTGCGGAAGGGCGGGTGTTACATCATCTTGGGGAAGGTTTGTATGAGGGGAGAGAGCAGTTCTTAGCGGAATGTGTGCGATGCCCGCGTGAGGGGGCGCAGCGGCAGCCCGGCGCAGGCGCGGCCTTGCGGACGCGTGGAGCGAGGAGGCGACCGCAGGAAGCCCCCGCAGCCCCGCAACCGCTGGCCGCGACAAGTCCGGCTACAGCGAAGCACCCGACCCGTGCTGGGGGTGCGTGTGGGGAAAGGGGCACGCCCAGATCACTCCCCTCAATCCAACCCCACCCACCGCAACCGCAGGCTGTTGCTCACCACGCTCACGCTGCTGAGGGCCATGGCGGCGCCGGCGATCATGGGGTCCAGCAGGAAGCCGTTGACGGGGTAAAGGACCCCGGCGGCGATGGGGATGCCGATGATGTTGTAGATGAAGGCCCAGAAGAGGTTCTGGCGGATCAGGCGCACCGTCTTGCGCGAGAGCGTGATGGCGCGCGGGATGGTGTTGAGGTCCGTGCTGATGAGCGTCATACGGGCCACGTCCATGGCGATGTCGCTGCCCTTGCCCATGGCGATGCTCACGTCGGCCTTGGCCAACGCCTCGCTGTCGTTGATGCCATCGCCCACCATGGCCACCACGTGGCCCATCTGCTGCAGGCCGGTGACAAAGGCGGCCTTGTCCTTGGGCAGCACCTCGCTGCGGAAGTCGTCGATGCCCACGGCCTTGGCCACGGCCTGCGCCGTGCGGCGCGCATCGCCGGTTTGCATGTACACCTTGATGCCGTTGGCCTTCAGCTTGGCGATGGCTTCCTGGGCAGAAGGCTTGATGCGGTCCGCGATGGCCACCGCCGCACGCACCTGTTTGTCATCGGCCAGCCAGATCACCGTGTGGGCCGCCTCAGCCCATTCCTGCTCCTTCACCCGCCATTCGGGCGCGATGCGGATGCCGTTCTCCTCCAGCAGCCGCTGGTTGCCCACATGCCAAGTGGTGCCGTTGATGTCGGCTTTGGCGCCCTTGCCGGTGAGGGATTCGAAGGCGGTGGCGGAGGGGGCTGCTATCGTTCCGCTGGCAGCCGTCGCGTCGATCGTTGCACCTGTCGCGTCGACCCAATGGGTCGACCGTACAGGGGCGCTGTGGCCGTTTTGATGGCTATCCTGAGGCGAGTCGACCCGGTGGGTCGACGCTATGGCGTTGGTGCGCAAATGCCGCACCACCGCCTCCGCCAGCGGATGCTCCGAGCGCGATTCAATGGCGAGCAAGGCAGCGGCGGCCTCGGCGTCGTCCAATCCCATGGCGTCCACCACCTCGGGCTTCCCCTCAGTGATGGTGCCGGTCTTGTCCAGCACGATGGCGGTGATCTTGCGGGCGCGTTCCAGGCTCTCGGCGTCCTTGATGAGGATGCCGTTGGCGGCGCCCTTGCCCATGCCGGCCATGATGGCGGTGGGCGTGGCCAGGCCCAGCGCGCAGGGGCAGGCGATCACCAGCACAGTCACCAGCGCAAGCAGCCCTTGCGTGAAGGCGTGCTCGCCGCCGAGGATCCACCACGCGATGGCGCTGAGCACGGCGATGCCCATCACCGCCGGCACGAACACGGCGGCGACCTTGTCCACGAGCTTCTGCACGGGCGCCTTGCTGCCCTGCGCTTCCTGCACGGTGCGGACGATCTGCGCCAGCAGCGTGGCGGAGCCCACTTTCTGGGCGCGCATCCGCAGGCTGCCCTTTTGGTTGATGGTGCCCGCCAGCAGCGGGGCCCCGGCGCTCTTGGCCACCGGCACGGGCTCGCCGCTGATCATGCTCTCGTCCACGTAGCTCTCGCCATCGACCACCTCGCCGTCCACGGCGATGCTTTCGCCGGGGCGCACCAGCAGGATATCGTCCACGCTCACCTCCGCGATGGGCGCTTCGTGCGTGCGACCGTCGGCGCCCTCGCGCAGCACCGTGTTGGGGCGCAGGCCCATCAGCTTCTTGATGGCGCTGCCGGTACCGGCCTTGGCGCGCTCCTCCAAATACCTGCCCAGCAGGATGAAGGTGATGATCACCGCGGCGGCCTCGAAGTACACGTGCGCCTCCAGCCCGCGGCTGGTCCAGAACTGCGGCCATAGCGTGTTGAACACGCTGAAGCCGTAGGCCACGCCGGTGCTGAGGGCCACCAGCGTGTCCATGTTGGCCGTGCGGTGCTTGGCCTGTTTCCAGGCGTTGACGAAGAATTGCCTGCCGAAGAACAGCAGCACGGGCGTGGCCAGCAGCCACTGCACCCACGGCGACCACGGCGCGTGCATGAAGCCCATGCCCACCACCATCAACGGGATGCTGAGCGCGACGGAGGCCCAAAGGCGTTTCTTCAATGAGGCCATGCGTTCCCGCGCGATCAGTTCCAGGTCGGCGGTGGCATCCTGCGCGTTGCCGATCACCAGGTCGTAGCCGATGCTTTGGATCACGGCCTGCATGCGCGCTTCGTCCACTACGCCCGGCACGTATTCCACCAGCACGCTGTTGGTGGCCAGGTTCACGGCAGCGCTGAGCACGCCGAACGTGGCCTGCAGCATGCTTTCCACGCTGGCCACGCAGCTGGCGCAGGTCATGCCGGTTAAGGGGAAGGTGCGCTTGAGCGTGGGCACGCCGTATCCGTTGTCGCGGATGGCCTTCACGGCATTGCGCACGGCCTCCACGGGCTGTTCGCTCACGATCACGGCCTGGCGGTTGTTCAGCTCCACGTGGTGTTGCTGCACTTCGGGCACGGCGCCTACGGCTTTGTCCACGATCAGTGCGCAATGCTCGCTGTCCATGTTCTCCACGGGCAGCAGCACGGTGGTCTTGTTGTTCACCATGGGCGGATTCAATGGTTGGAAGTGATCAGGCCGTAGCCTGCGGGCTTCAGCGCGGTGGCGAGTTCCTCGGCGGTCACGGAGCCGCGTTCCACTTCCACCTCGGCTGTGTTTCCGGCCAGATCTACGGCCACATGCACCACGCCGGCCATGCGGCCCAGGATGGTGCGCACGCTGTTGGCGCAGCCGCCGCAGGTGATGCCGGTGGTGGTGAAGCGCAGTTTCTCGGTGGGTTGGCCGGAAGTGTTCATGGGAATGTGCTTGATCAACGGCACAAAGGTCCGGCCGGTGGTGGCGGTGCGCGTTACATCCTGATGGGGAAGGTTTGCATCCAATAGAATCCGTTGCGCTTTGGGCGTATCTTCGTAACATGTTCACCAAGCTGGACCTGATCGAGCGCATTATCGCCACCACGGACGAAAAGATCCTGGAACGAGTGGGCAAGGTGCTTGAAAGCAAGGAGGGCGAGTTCACCTTCACGCCGGAACACCTGGCCATGCTCGAAGAACGTCGGGACCGCCGCCGCCAAGGCAGAGGCAAGGGCTATTCGTTGCCGGAGGTGAAGCGGATGCTGAAGAACGGACGGAAATGAAGCAGCGGCCCTTGGAGCTGCGCGATGAAGCGTGGCTGGAGTGGCAGGATGCTTCTTTGCACTACGACTTGGAACAACAAGGTCTGGGTTCACGATTTGACAAGGCCGTGCTGGCCGCGCTGGAGCATTTGACCACGATCGCGGCGAAGTACCAGGTGCGGGAGAATGGGTTCAGGTATGCCCCCGTGCCAAAATTCCCCTATCGCATCGTGTTTGAACTGGATGGAGAAACGGTTGTCGTGTACAACATCTACCATGCAAGCCGACGGCCGTTGAAGCGACGGTGAGGTGGTTCACCCCACCTTGTCCAGATCCTTGCGGCTGCCCATTTGCTTGAAGGCCGTGGGCTATTCTTTTAGCCACCTGGAAAGGCGCGCCTTGATCGTGTCAAGTGTAGTGCCGGATACTTCACCGATACTTCCCTCGATGACCCGTTCAGGAAGCGTTGTAAGCTGGGCCACCCGGATCAAACTGGGGAAACGCAGTCCCATGTGTGCATAGTCCGGATGACGCTCGTCGATCCGCACATCCAGCCCAGCCACTTCACGTTGGACTTGTGTGCTTACCGCACAGACCAGCCAGTCGTTGAAAGGTGGTACTGATGCGACCAGAATGGCGGGTCGATACTTGCGCTGCCCATCGCCCTGGACAAAGGCCCAGCGCACAACATCACCCGCCTTCATCCCCATAGTTGGGATTCGGTTCCTTCAGTACCAGCCCACTGATGTCCGGTTCATCATCATTGTATGCGGATCCGCCAAAAACAGCCGCTGCAGCGATCAGCTCTTCGTCATGATCGGTGTGATCGCCCGGTTGCTTGGTCCGGATGAGTTCCAGCAGCCGCTTCACTTTGGCCAGCACGGTCACATCGGAGGTGTTCACCAACTCCCGGACCAGTTCAAGCTTCAGTGCTTGGATATTCATCGCTCTTCAAAGGTAGGGAACCCAACAGCCCTCACCCCACCTTGTCCAACTCCTTACGATTGCCAATCTGCTTGAAGGCCGTGGGCGTCATGCCGGTGAGCTTCTTGAACTGGTTGCTCAGGTGGGCCACACTGCTGAAGCCGGTGCGATCGGCGATCTCGCTGAGGGTAAGCTCACCGTAGCGCACCATCTCTTTCACGCGCTCCAGGCGTTGCAGCAGGAAGTAGTGCTCAATGGTGATGCCTTCCACTTGGCTGAAGAGCGCGCTGAGCGTGGAGTAGTCCTTGTGCAGGGCATCGGAGAGATGCTCGGCCAGCTTCACCCGGCCGTCCGCATCACCGCTGTGGTGCACCAGCTTCACGATGACGGCCTTCACGCGTGCGATCAATGCGGCATCGCGGTCGTCCACCAGTTCAAAGCCCTCGGCACGCAACGCGTCGTTCACCCGGTGCAATTCGGCCAAGGAAGGTTGCCCCTCCACCTCCACCTCGCCCAGGTCCACCTGGCGCACGCTCAGGCCGTGGCCGGTGAGCACGCGCCACACGGCCGACTTGCAGCGGTCGCAGACCATGTTGCGGATGGTGAGCAGCATGGTACGAAGGTAGTGCAGCGGAGAAGGGATCTCTCCATGCCCGCCCACGCCGCGGTCGGGGTGAAAGCACTGCTCACTTCTTCCGGTAATCCGCCGGCCGAAGTTCGCCGCTGGCGGTGCGGATGAGCGTTTCCGCGCCGATCACGATGTCCGTGTTCTGGGCCGATGCGCAGTACCATGCATCACCGGAGCGTCGCACCGTGAAGCTGAAGATGGTCCGCCGCGTATGGGCCTTGTCGCCCAGATCGGTTTGTCCGGATAGCGTCATGCGCGCATGCACCACGGCCACATCCTCCGCGAGCATCTTCAACTTCACACGGCCCACCTTCAGGGTGGAATCCTTGAAGATCACCTTCAGGCCGTAGTCGTGCGCCTTGAAAATGTCCGCGCGGTTCTCCCACCACAGGCCCACCACGTTCACGAAGTCGGCATCCTCGTCGAAGAGCGCCGCCATCAGGTCCACGCGCCGCTGGTTCCAGAACTCAACGAAGAGCCGGGGCACGTCCTCGGGGCGTTCGGCGGTGTTCATGCGTACTTGCTCATGTCGTTTCTCGCCAAGCCGTATGGGCGGGCAATGGATGGATCCTTGTTGAACGAAGGTATTGTCCTTCGGAAGGATCGGTGCCGGGGTCACGTCACAAAGGATCCCGCCGGGATCGACCGGGTACCCGGGGACCACTTATGCCCGATCCCCTACCTTGGTACCATGCGGGAAGCGCTCTTGGTAGTGTGGGCCTTGGGCTTGGTGATTCGCACGAACGCGCAGGTCCCGGTCGTCCAGCAAGCGCTCAACGCCGTGAACGCCGACTCCCTGGTGTGGCGCCTGGAAAGGCTTTCGGGCGAGGTACCGGTGGACGTGGGCAACGGTGACGAACTCATCCTGTCGCGGAACAAGTACCAACCCGGCAATGCGCTGGCGGCGCAATGGCTGCAGCAGGAATTCGCGCGCATGGGCTTTGCACCGATGGTGCAGCCGTTCGGGGCGGCAGGGCAGAACGTGCTGGCAGTGAAGGAAGGCCAGGTGCACCCGGAACGAAAGGTGCTGATCTGTGCGCATTACGATGCCATGCCCGGCGGCACCACCGCGCCCGGCGCGGATGATGACGGCAGCGGCGTGTGCTCCGTGCTGGAAGCCGCACGGGTGTTGGCCGGCACCACCTTCGAGAACACGCTGGTGTTCGCCTTGTGGGACGAGGAGGAGCAGGGCCTGATCGGCAGCGCTTACCACGCGGCGGCCGCGGCGGGCAACGATGAGGAGATCACGGCGGTGATCAACATGGACGCCATCGGCTACGATGGTGATGGGGACGGCCTGATGCGGATCCACACACGGCCCGTGGCGAACAGCATCGCCATCAAGGATTCGGCGCTGGTGGTGAACACCACGTACGGGTTGGGCCTGCCCATCGCCATCAACAATCCCGGCGAGACATACAGCGACCACGCGTCCTTTTGGAACCAAGGCTACGGGGCCATCCTGGTGATCGAGGACTTCGACGACGACCCCAACCCGCACTACCACACGCCCAGCGACCAACTGCAGTACTTGGACACGGCCTATTGGCGCGGACTGGCGCAGCTGGCCATCGGCACGGCGGCGGTGATGGCCGTTCCGGTGATCGATGCAGGCATGCCGGAAGATCGGGGCAACGGGGCGTTGGCGATCTATCCGAATCCCGCGCGGGACAAGGTGGAGGTGCGCATGCCTGCCGGTACAATGGCGGATGTGTTTCCGGTGATCACGGACCCGACTGGAAGAGCGGTCCGGGATGTGCTGACCTCACGGATCGCGAGTAACGGCTGGATCATGGACCTTTCGGGCCTGGTGCCGGGCGTTTACCTGCTCCGCGCGCAGGATGGTGCGAAGTTGCTGACAGGCCGCCTGGTGCGCTGGCCGTGAAGGATGCCATGTGAGCGGCCCGATATGTGCCCTCTCGCAGGGTCTTCACCTCGAGACCCTGCGGTACCAGGTATGCCCCGCGATAATCAAGAGGTCACAGGGTCCACTGCGTGAGACCCTGTGGGAGGGTTAAGCAAGCCTTTAGTCCCCGGCGACAAGGTCTTGCGCCTGAACGCCTTGGCCGGGGCATGGAGCGGTGGCGGAGGATGGTTCGTTCTCAAAACCACGGTCGGGGTGCTGTCCGTTGGGCCGGTCCGGGGCCGTACACCAGCCGGATCATCGGACACAGGTCTGGCCATTTCTATGTACGTTGCCGTGATATGTATACATAATCAACATTTTCTATACATATTTGCATGAACCTGTATAGATGGCCGCTACTTCCTATACACCCGCATCGCTGCCTCCAAGCGGGGAGGTGGAGACCATCGCCGTGCTGAGGAGGTTGGCCGAGGCCCACCGCTACTTGGCGGAATTAAAGGGAGTTGCGGCCACCATCCCCAACGAACAGATATTGGTCGATACACTTTCCCTGCAGGAAGCGAAGGACAGTTCGGCCATCGAGAACATTATCACCACGGATGACGAAGTGTACCGCAGCGACTACCTCGCCAAGACCTTCGCTACTCCGGGGGCAAAAGAAGTGCACCGCTACGCCCACGCGCTGAAACTCGGCTTCGATGAAGTGCGCCAATCCGGTGGGATCGGGCTCAACACCATTCTGCGCGTGCAGGCCGCCTTGGAGGCGAACAGCGCCGGCTTACGCAAGTTGCCCGGCACCGTACTGAAGAACGACCGCACAGGAACGGTCGTGTACACGCCGCCCCAAGACCACACCGTGATCGTGGCGCTGATGAACAATCTGGTGACCTTCCTCAACAGCGACGGCCTGATGGAAGCGGACCCGCTCATCAAGATGGCGATCGCCCACCATCAGTTCGAAAGCATCCACCCTTTCTACGATGGCAACGGCCGTACCGGACGCATCCTCAACATCCTCTATCTGGTGCGCTGCGGCCTGCTGGACCTGCCAATCCTGTACATGAGCCGCTACATCATACGGCACAAGGCGGAATACTATCGCTTGTTGCAAGCCGTGCGCGACGATGGCAACTGGGAACCCTGGCTCCTTTACATGCTCGAGGCCATTGCGCGGACTGCGCAGCAGACCGTCGCCCTGGTGAAGGACATACGCTCGCTCATGCAGCGCTACAAACAACGTATCCGCACGGAGCAGCCGCGCCTGTACAGCCAAGAGTTGCTCAACAACCTCTTCCGCCACCCCTACACCAAGATCGACTTCATGATGCGCGACATGCAGGTGACGCGCCTGACCGCCACGCGCTACTTGAACATCCTGGTTGACATGAAGCTACTGGGCAAAGTGAAAGTGGGGCGCACCAATTTCTACCTCAATCAGCCCCTGTTTGAATTGTTGGGCACCACAGGGTCCTGAGCGGCATTTCGAGTGCCACGGGTTTCCAGTTCAAACCCCACCAGCGCTTGGTTGAGCGAACAGATACGATTACGAACGGTTACGGCCCGGGAAGGCGAATGGGGCATGGGCATCCCGCTGGAAGTAGGGAAAACCGCTTTCCGTGGAATGGGGCCGGAACACGGACGGCGCGTGGACCCTGGACCTTTCGGGCCTGGCGCCGGGGACGTACCTGCTCCGCGCACAGGATGGTGC
>JAHDVX010000030.1:15407-37826 GCA_023382455.1 Flavobacteriales bacterium | reverse complement strand
TGATCATGGGTGCGCTGTCGTTGACGTGTGGTGAAATGGTCGGGCAATCCACCACACCAGGTAATGTGGCCGGGGGAGTCGGCGATTTCCTAGGCTGGGATAACACCTTTCCAGCCAACAACTTTCCGCTGCGGGTTCGGCACGATCTGAACCAGCCGATCGAGTTTTACACGGATGCGATCCAGCGGATGCGCTTGAGCCCAAACGTGACCAGCAGTATGGGGCCGGCGAACCAGTTTCCCAATGTGAACAAGGATGGCTACCTGTTGCTGAGCGGCCAGCCTGATGCCTTCACTAATGGGGGAAGCCGTGCGCCCTTCACACGCCTGCACCTGATCGACGGTGTGGGCAGCGTATCGCCCCTCACCTACGCGCAGGAGCATGGGTTCCGGCCCTGGCAGCGCAACGGCATCACCTTCACCGGCAATAGCGACCAGAGTTACATAGGCCACCGTTATGCAGGGAACGACAACACGGATTTCGTGATCCAATGGAGCGACAACCCGGACAGCAGCCCCTGGGGTACGGACCGGCTGAAGATCCTGTTCACCACCGAGTACAGTTCGAGCTCCACTAAAGGAGCCACCAGCATGGAGGGTCTGGAAGCCATCCGGCTTTGGCCGAAGAACAATCAGGAAGTGAACATGGGAGTGGGTAATTTTGCCCCGGCAGCAGTGGGTGACCCCACCGAACGGGTGGATGTGCTGGACGGCCGGGTTCGCATCCGGCAGTTACCCACGGACCCGGAGGCCAATACGCTGGACAAGTACATGGTGGTGGACAATGCGGGCGTGGTGAAATGGAGGTATTTACCTCCGTCAAGCACTACCACCTGTGACTGGGAGTTGAACACGGCCAATAATTACCTAAGCACAGCCTGGCGTCCCATCGGTACCAATGGTTCGTGCCCGGACCAGAGCTGGAAGGTCGGTATCGGGAATTCTTCCCCACAGTTCAAACTGGAGGTGATCGATGTCGAGGCTGGTTCAAACTCGACCAATGGGGGTCTCCGGGTAGACCTGCGGACCGATCATAGCGGATGGCGCTACGGGGTAAAGAGTTATTTGGAGCCCAAAGTGGGGGGTGCGAACCTCGATTTCGGAGCTTCCGTTCTAGGAGATATTGCCAATGTGGGCTTGGCTGCACCGGGGGTGGCAGATGGTTACGGTGTTTACGGCAGAAGTAAAACCGACCAGGCGCTGTACGTGCGTGGCAGTATTGGTGTTATGGGTTATTCAACCAACACGGCAGGAACGATCACCCAGATGCTTGGGGGGGATTTTTATGGCAATAACGCTGGGGGTGTTGCCACGGCCACCTATGGTGTGAGGGGGAGGGCGACTTCATCGAGCTCGACAACCGTGTGCTACGGGGTCTACGGCCAGGCGACTGGTACAGATGACCCCGGAGGTCCAAATGGGCATACGAAGTGGGCTGGATACTTCCCGGGTTACACTTATGTTGGTGGCACCACATTCGGTCCAAGCGATGCCCAGTTGAAGCAGAATATTGAGGACCTGGAACCTGGAGAGGTCGCAACTTTGCTACAGCAGTTGGCACCCAAGTCGTATGTGTTCAACCAGGAGCAGTTCGGATTCATGCAGCTGCCCATCGAACATCAGTATGGGCTTATCGCCCAAGAAGTGGAAGCAGTCTTGCCCGAACTGGTGACGGAGATCCACCAGCCTGCCATGCTGGATTCGACCGGCATGATGGCCAGCCCCGCGATAGACTTCAAGTCACTGAACTATCAAGGGTTCATTCCATTGCTTATAGCCGGATTCCAGTACCAACAACAAATGCTGGACCAGCAGCAGGCCACCATTGCACAACTCCAGCAACAGGTCGCCCAATGCTGCGCCTCGGACCAAGGCATGGCCCCGCAAGGCTACAAGGTGGAACCGGATGATCCCGCTGGCGACCTCCAGGAACAGCGTCTGCTCATCATTCCGAACCCCGTGGCGGACATCACCACGCTGGAGTACTACGTGCCACAGGCCGGCAGGGTGAGCTTGTCCGTGAGCACCAGCGATGGCAAACCCTTGGGCACGTTGCGCGAGGAACAAGCTGAACCCGGCGCGTACAGCTACCCGTGGAACACCACCAAGCTGGCGGCGGGCACCTATTTCTGCACTTACCTGCTGGATGGCCAGGTGGTGGTGAAGCGCGCCGTGAAGGTGTGGCGCTGAGGCAGTCCGTGCTTTCTTGCTCTGGCGCGCGTTTGAAACGCGCGCCAGAGCAAGGGAAGGTCCGCCTTCGCCAAGACTTCGGCGTGACGGGTAGACAGAAGCAATTGGCGGTTCTATGCCTGCGGCTTGTGGCTCATTGCCCGTCAACCCGGAACTCGTCAACTCGCAACCAGTCAACCTGCACCACAAGCAGTTCTTCCCAGCCCGTTATACCATTTCGCATTAAGGATTGGTCCAGGGATGCGCAGCTATTTTTTCGCAGGACGAGCCGAAGAGGTGGTTGCGTAGCCTAAGCTACGGAGCCACCTCTTCGGTGAAGTAGTGCGGAAAAAGAGCAAGTAGATCGGGCCAAGCTTTATTGCGAGATGGTTTTGGAACCAAAAGAAAAGCCCCACCATTTCCGGCAGGGCTTTCGCGATATGGATCGATCTTCAGCGAACCAGCGGCACGCGGAAGGTGCGTTCGATGTCGCCGTTCTTCACGCGCACGAACCACACGCCGGTGTGCAGGCCATCGGCTGGCAAGGTGATGCGGCCGCCGGTCGCGGTCCCTTCACGTGTGATCACCGCGCGGCCCACCGCGTCGAACACATCCACGTGTACCGCACCCGGCAATTGTTCGATGATGATCGCCTCCGGTGTGGCGAAGACATGTACGTTGGCCATGCGTTCGGCATTCGCGATGCCCGTGTTCACTTCCACCGTGACGGACATGCTGGTTTCCGCCGTGCAGTTGCCGTTGTCCGCAGTGACCGTCACCGTATAGCTGCCGGGCTGCTCCCAGGTATGCACGGGGTGGTCGCCGGTGCCGGTCTGGCCATCGCCGAAATCCCACGTGATGGCGACCGCGCTGTCCCCGGTATAGGTGAGCGAAGCCGGGATGCCGGCCACCACCGTGGCGTCATCCACCTCAAACGACGGCACGGGGGAGGCCACCACGGTGAAGTCCACCGGTGCGCGGGAACCGATGCAGGAGGTGCTGGAAACACCGCAGTCCACATGTAGGGTGGTGGTGCCGGGTGATGCCGTGGACGCCAAGCCCAGGGCGACGGGATCGATCACGGATTCCCCGTAGGCCACCAGGTTGCCTCCGGTGGGCGCGTCCCACCACAGCGGCGTGGGAAGCAGGTAGTCGAACTCGAGCCGCGCACCGCCGATATGGCCGGTGCCAAAGGTGCTGGCCGTGGAAAGGTCCACCACGCCTGCCTCGTAGGGGCCGGACATGGACACGATCATCTTGGGGACCGTACCGGAATAGTTGTCAAAAGCGGGCATCAGCTGGATCTCCCCTTCCACGGCCCCTTCCAGCTTCAGGTACAGGTCGCTCATCCACACCGGGTCCTCCGCAGACACACCGGTGAGCACCAGCCGGCCGCGGACCAGTTCAGCACCGGCGGGCAGTGCAGGCAGGGTGATGGTGGAGCGCACCGTGTAGTCCGTTCCCGTGCATTCCAGGTTGGAGCCCTGGAAAGTATAGGTGGCGGTGAAACGGCCGCCCAGCGCCTCCGTGCAGCCATCCGCGGAAAGGCCCTGTCCGGCGGGTACCGTTTCCCCGGCGCACAATTCCATGCCGCTCACCGTCAAGGGCGGGCAGGCCGTGGCCACGCCGAACACGATGTTCGGCAGGCCGGTGGAGTTCAGCGTCTCGCCGGAGAAGGCCACCGTCTGGTCGTCCATGAACATCAGGTCGTCCAGCAGGGAGTAGCTGCGCTTGGCGGGTGCGGTGCTGGTGAAGGCCACCGACGGGTTGGCCGAGGCCGTGCCGTAGGTGACGCTGTAGTGCGCCACCTCCACCAGCACGTTGCTGGTGCCGTTCCAGGTGAAGGGGTTGTTGAACGTGAAGTCGTTGTTGCCCAGCACCGGCTGATGGTCCACCGGGGTGGTGACCGCCCCTGACGGCGTGCCCAGGAAACCGCTGAGCGTGTTGGCCGCTGTATGGCCGATGCGAATGGTGTAGTTCTCGTGCATGCCCGTGCCGTTCAGCGCGGTGACCACCCAGCGGATGCTCACGATGTTGTCCCCGGCCTGAAGACCGGCGGCGCTGAGTTCCGAGGCGAGGTAGATGTACTGGGCGCGTTGCCCGGCATAGATGTCACCGAAGGGGCAGGGTACCCCGTTGGGTCCGTTGGTGTTGGTGCCGGTTCCCACCGCATGCCAATCCTGGGCTTGCGCCTGGGGCAGGCAGAGCAAGGCGGCGGTTCCAAGGGCGAACAGGGGAGGGAAGCGATGGTTCATGATGGTGGATCGCTTTGGCTTACTGAGTTGTACTCTTTTTCTTGATGGAGGTTACAAGGCACCGGTGGCGTTGGGTTTCACGGAGAAGGCAGCCGGGACGATTTCCGGCCGGGCCATGCGCTGTGCCTTTCCCAGCCCGGGCGGCCAAGAAAGACGAAGCCCCGCCGGGTCGGCGGGGCTTCGCTCACTCCGTTACTGGTCCGATGCTCAACGCACCAGCGGCACGCGGAAGGTGCGCACGGTGTCGCCGCTCTTCACGCGCACGAACCACACGCCGGTGTTCAGCTTGCGGTCGTCCAGGGTGATCCGCCCGGGCATCACGATGCCTTCCCGGCCCATGATGACGCGGCCCGTGGCGTCGAAGACATCCACATCAACGGCTTGGCTGCCGAAGGTATGGGTGATCACCAGGTGGTCGGGCGTGGCCCATACGGCCAAGGCCGCGGCCGCGCCGGAGGCGCTGATGCCGGTGCTCATTTCCACGGTGACCTCCATCGTGAAGGTGTCCGTGCAGTTGCCCCCGGTGGCCGTCAGCGTCACCGCGTAGGTGCCGGGCAAGGCCCATGCATGCGTGGGCGCGGCTTCGGTGCTGGTGCTGCCGTCACCGAAATCCCAGAGGTAGCTGTCGGCGAGCACCGAGGTGTTGGTGAAGGCCAGCGGCTCGTCCACCAGGGCGGCGGCGTTGGCCTGGAAGCCCGCGATGGTGCCTTCACCCGCCGCGATGGTGGTGTTGGCGGCCTGGGTGCAGCCGTTGGCGTCGGTCACCGTGACGGAATAGGCCCCTGCCGGGCCGCTGATGCCCGGCGTGGTGGCACCGTTGTTCCACAGGAAGCTGAAGGGAGCGGTACCGCCGGTTGCCGCGACCTCCGTGTTGCCGTCATCGCTGTTCGGGCAGGAGGTGGCCGTGGCCGTCACCGTGGTCTCGATGGCCGGAGGCGCGGTGATGGTGAAGTCCGCGGAGACTTCCCCGCAAGCCCCGACGGGCGAAACATGCACGGTATAGTTGCCGGCCGGTGCATCAAACTCGTACACGGAGGAATCGTTCCCCGTCATGGTGAGCAGGATGTTGCCGAAGGCATCCGTCCATTGCGTGGTGACCGGGCCTTCAACATCATTCACCACCACGCTGCCCGCGCCGTTCTGGCCATGGCAAAGCGCATGGTCCACGTAGAGGCCAAGCGGGGCCGTGCCGTTGATCACGAAGCGGCCCTGGGCCGGGTCATCGGCGTTCATGCTGAAACTGTAAGAGGAGCCGTCCGTCAGCGGGGTCACCGTGCCCGTCTGCAGGTCGGTCAGGCTCAGGCAGGACAGGGTGTTGACCCCGGTGAGGGAGACGTTGAACGTGTATGTGCCGCTCACGTCCACATCCACCATCAACGGGATCTGGATCGCCTCGGTATACGTGCCGAAGAAGTCGATGGCCAACAATTGACCGTCGCTGCTGAGCACGCCCACCTGCGGGGCACCCTCGGTCTTGAAGGTCATCTTCAGCGCATCGCTGGCCGTGTAGGCCGGGCTGCCATCGGCAAAGACGATGGTGGCCATGTCGCTGTAGCTGTTCGCGCTGCCCGCCAGGTCCAGGTTGAGCACCGGCAGCAATGGGCTTTGGGAGCCTCCGAAGGTGCCGCCCGTGTGCTGGTCCACCTTGGCGGATTCGCTCACCGTGGTGGCCAGGTCCGTGCCGTTCGCCTTCATCCAGAAGCCTTGGCTGCTCTGGATCTTCCCGTTCAGGCCGCCTTGGCCGAAGCCGCTGATCCATGCCTGTGTGTTGCCGCTCACCGGGTTGAAGATCCAGTAGGCATTCTGCACATCCGTTCCACGGGATAGCTGCGTGAAGTCGATCGGGCTGGGCAGCGGATTGCTCACCAGGTTCCAGCCGTCGGCGTTCACATCGCCCGAGGAGGTGAAGCTCATGGGCAGGGTGATGGGCGACTGCGCAATGGTCGGTGCCCCGGTAACGTCCACCGTAAAGGCCGTGGTGGAGGTGAAGTTGTCGCCGCTCCAGGCCAGGAAGCCTTGGCCCGTGGCAAGCGCCTGCGTGTTCGAGCTGACGCCCACCACGCCCTCGTCGGCGTTCGCCGAGGCCACCGTCTCATCGTACCAGCGGATGCTCGGCCAGAAGATGCCGCTGCCCACGGGGTTATAGAAGTTGGGGTAGTGCGATCCCGGGAACCCGGCGGTGAAGAAGTCGTCCTTCCAGTTGTTCACCGTTTGCCCGGCCACAGGGCTGCCCAGCATGCGCCAGTTGGTGGCACCGGCGGGGATGTGGCGCTGCACGGTGATGTTGCCGGAATAGCTGGCGCCGCCGGCCACCGCGCCCAGGCGGCCCGTGCCCGTGGCGTTGCTGGTCAAGGTCACGTTCCCGGTGCTGGCATCGAATTCACCGCCGTCCAGTTGCAAGGTCCCGCGGATGGCGATAGTGGCATCGGTGAGGGTGCCTTGCGGCGTGTTCACCGTCAGGTTCCACAGGTTCAGCGGCCCGCCGGTGCTTTCCAGGATGGTGGCATCGGTACCGGCCAGGGCCAAGGTGCTGTTGTCGGCCGCCGTGAGGCTGCCGTCGAAGATGGCCTCATCGCCGTTCACCGTCAGGGAGGAGGAAGCGGCCAAGGATAATGCAGCACCGGCCTCAACGGTGAGCTTGTTCACTTGGATGCTGGAGGTATTGGAAACAGTATCCCCGGTTTGCACCACCACATGGAAGGCGGAGCTGAAGGCGGCGATGGTTGCCGTTCCCGTACGGGTCATGCTCCAGATCGGGTCCAGCGTGGTACCGGACCCCCGGCTGTAATAAGTGGTGAAGGGCAGGGTGGTGACACTGGTGGTGTTGCTGTTCACGCTGGTGTCGCAGGCATTGTATGCCCGGACACGGTAGTAATAGGTTGTTTCCGCATCGAGCCCGGTGATGTTGTAGCTCGTTACGTTGCCGACGTCCAAGCTCTGGTAACCGGGCAAGTAATCCGGGGTCTCAGCGGCATCCACCACGATATCATCGATCACACTGCTTCCTCCGTTGGCCACGGGCCCGCTCCCGTTCACATTGATGTTCGTCCGCATCACCCAACGCAGCTGGACCAGGGGTTGCTTGTCGCAAATGGTGGGAAGGGCCACATTATTCAGCACGCCGGTGGTGAAATTGTCCGCCACGGTTATGTTGGCGCCGGCAACATCGGTCCAAGCGCCGCTGTTCCCGATCCGGTATTGGAGCTTGAAATCCCGGGGGCCGTCATTCCAGCTGCGCTGGGCTGAGGAGACCGTAAGTGTGGCCAGGCCCATGGTGGAGAATTCAATGTGCCAAGCCTTGGAGAGCACTCCATTTTGCCAGCCCTTTTTCCGCAATGCATAACCGGTTACCCCGGCACTGTATCCCTCCCAACCACTAGCAGTGGTGGTGATCGTACGCGTCGCATTTGCGGGCACGCCACTGTCGGCGATCTTGTTGTGGTCGTTGAAATTCCAGCCCACCACGCGTGCCGCCGGTGTTCCGAACGTTGGGGAAGTGCTCACCTCAAGGAAGTATCCGGCCGCGCCGGGCACCGCGTTCCAGTTGGCGGTAAACTCATCCTCGGCCACGCCCGTGGCCGCCAGGGTGACCGGTACGCCCATGGTGCTTTCATCATCCGCCACGGTAAGTGCATGGCTGGACGGGCTGCCCGCAGTGGCCGAATTGCCACCGGAGACATTCTGCAGGTCAAGGACCAGGTTCGCGTCACCATCGCACGCCGCATTGTCGGTGATGGACAGGGAGAGGGTCTTGGGTGAGCCATCCCCGGCCGGCCAGCTGACCGTTTGGGTGGTATAGTTGCCGATGCGGGCGGCATCACCGCTGGTAAGCACCACATCCACCGAGGTGGGATTGACCGCACTGGGGTTCAGGATGTCCAAGGTGAGGTTGGTGCTTCCGCCAGGTTCACCAACGCTGCTGGAGGCCGAGGAGAACATCACGGACGTTTGCGCATGCACTTCACCGGCAGGGAGGGCCATGAAGGCAAGGGCGGTAAGTAACAGGGATAGATGCTGGGGCGTAGAAGGCCTCTTCATCGACGGATGGATTTGTTCCCCTGGGAAGGGGGTGTTTGGCTAATCGAGCAGCCGAATGTAGATGTGAACAACAATATGTCCGGCACTTGTGGCAAGTTCTTTTCCCGCAATTATGAGCAGTGCAATGCCTCGGATCCGGAAGCTTGCCTGGCGGGCCTTCCCGGCCTGATGCCCCAGAACCCGGCATGGCCGGCCCTGCCCGGTGGGGTTGTTCAATCCGCTGTAGCTGGCAAACGCCATGACCCCGGTCGGGTTCCGCACGTGAAGGAGGTGTTTTTACCCCAGGGCCATCACTGTGGATGATGGTTGGGTGGCGGGGCCGGTCCACCGGCTACGCGCCCGGCCGATCGTCAGATCACGAACTCCATGTGCACCACCAGCCCGTCCCGGAAGGTATAGCAGTGGTGCAGCAGCCCCTTGGAGAGCACGGTGCCGGCCAGGTCTTCCACGGTGCGGACCAGGGAAACCTTCACGATGCCCGGTGCATCTTCCTTGCACTGGATGACCTCGTACTGGTGCCGGTGCACCTGGGCCAGTCGCTTCCAGTAGGCCACCACGGCCTCGCGTCCGTTGATCGTGCCGCCATCGAGCTGGTTGGGCCACACCACGTCCGGGGCCAGGCATGCAGCGGCCGCTTCCATGTCGCCCGCGTTGAAGGCTGCGTAGCTGGCCCGGATCAGCGTGTCATGATCGGGTTTCCCTGCGTTCAGCATGCCACGCAAATCTAAACGCTGGATGGTATCGTGTAACGCCGGGAGTGGCCCCGGAGGAGCTTGGACCTGCGGGTGTTGGCACAGGGAGGGTTACTTTTGCGCCGCATTTCCGGGCATGCCGCAGTGCTTCGGCATCACCTCCGGCCCCATAGTTCAACGGATAGAATAGGAGTTTCCTAAACTCTAGATCCAGGTTCGATTCCTGGTGGGGCTACGAACCGTGCGCGGCCGGTACCGTCCAGGTGCCGGCCGCCCTTGTTTGCGGCCCCCGACCACCCGGCCCATTGCCGGGGACACGCGGGGCGGGGCGATGCCTCAACACCGCCATGTGCAGAACTGGGGCGCCGCCGCGGAGGGGGCTTTGGCCCTGCTGCTACCTTCGGCGCAACCCGCCGAATGTCCATGCTTTCCGCCCGGATCGCCGCCCTTTCCCTGTGCCTGCCAACTGCCCTGTCCCTGTGGCCACAGCCGCCCAACGACGACTGTGCCGATGCGGTGACCCTCTGTGCACAGCAGCCCATGGCCGGCACCAACGATGCCGCCATCAACGCCATGCCGGTGTACTGCCCGCCCGGCGGGGCGGGGGTGTGGTACACCTTCACCACCAACAGCGTGGGCGGCCCGGTGAACGTGGAGGTCGACGGGATCAACTGCCCGGACATCGCCGGGATGGACAATGAGCTCAGCGTGGTGGTCTTCGCCGGTGACGGCAGCTGCACGCCCGGCAGCTTCCAGCCGGTATCGATGTGCACGTTCGATTCGGTCGCCTTCACCACCACCACCCAGGGCCTGTTGCCGTCCACGCAGTACTGGGTCCTGGTGGCGGGCATGGTCAACGGCAATGCCACTATCGCCGCCCAGTGCGGCTTCGGCATCTCGGTGGAAGGGCCGGGCGTGGACGTGGTGGGCGTGGACTTCAGCGCGGGGCCGGACGTGATCATCCCTGCCGGGGGCAGCACCCAGCTGCACGCCACCGGGGGCACCACCTACGACTGGAGCCCCACCGCGGGCCTCAGCGGGAACACCGTGCCCGACCCCGTGGCGCAGCCCACGGAAAGCATCTTCTACACATTGACCACCACCATCAACGGTTGCACCTTCATCGACACGGTGAACGTGGAAGTGGTGAGCCTGGTCCACCCGGTGAACACCTTCACCCCCAACGGTGACGGCATCAACGACACGTGGGACATCCCCGAGCTGCGCGACTTCCCGCAGGCCGAGGTGAGCGTGTACGACCGCTGGGGCCAGCGCGTGTACCACAGCATCGGCTATCGCACACCCTTCGACGGGGCCGGCCTGCCCACGGCCACCTATTACTGGTACATCCAAGTGAATGATATCCGTGGAAGGACGGATCCGTATACGGGTTACGTCACCATCGTCCGCTGATGCGCAGCCTGGCCCTCATACTCCTCCTCGGCGCCACGGCGCTCCATGCGCAGCAGACCGCGCAGTACACGCAGTACGTGATGAACATGTTCGCCATCAACCCGGCGGTGGCGGGCAGCAAGGACTGCATTGATGTGCGCCTGGGCTACCGCCAGCAATGGGTGGGCTTCCCCGGCGCGCCCGTTACCGGCTGGGCCACGGTCAACAGCGTGATCAAACCCAAGCGGCGACGCGGTTTCAACTCCAACAGGCACGGCATCGGCGCCTTCGTGGAGGCCGACAACACCGGGCCCCTGGGCTACACCTCCCTGCAGCTGGCCTATGCCTTCCACCTGCAGATGAAGCAGGACGTCTTCCTGGCCATGGGCTTCTTCGGCGGCATCCGCCAAGCACGGCTGTCCCTGGGGGATGTGTATGCCACGGACAACACCGACCCCGCCTTGGTCAACAACGGCAACGCCTTGATCTACCCGGACGTGACGCCGGGCCTCTGGCTCTACGGCAAGTCCACCTGGGCGGGCTTTTCCATCCAACAGTTGCTGGGGAACCAGGTGGAGGGCTTCGGCCTCGATTCGCGCCTCACGCGCCACTACCTGCTGAGTGCGGGGCACCGCTTCCGGATGAACAAGAACTTCAGCGTGATGCCCAGCAGCCTGCTGAAGCTTTCGCCCGGCTCACCACCGGCCCTGGACATCAATGTGATGATGGAATACCGGCGCAAGCTGGGCCTGGGCGTCACCTACCGCAACCAGGATGCCGTAGCCTTCATGCTGAAGGTGCCCTTCCTGAAGATCTTCTCCCTCGGATACAGCTACGACATCACCACCAGCAAACTGCGGGTCGGTGGTGCCAACACCCATGAGATCATCCTCGGGATCTATCCCTGCATCCCGATGGATCCCGACAAAGCGATCGTACGATGCCCCATCTTCGAATGAGCCCCCACCGGGTCCCAGACCTGCGCATTCTGGCCGTGCTGCTGCTCGGCCTGCTGGTCCCCGCCCTTGCCACGGCCCAGCAACAGCGCCATTGGGTGGGCGGAAGCGGTGATTGGAATGACCGTTCGCATTGGGCGGCCGTGGCCGATGGTCCCGGTGGCGCTTCCCTGCCCCGCAACGGCGATGCCGTGTACATCGCACCCGCCGCCGGTCCGGTGAGCATCGCGCTGGGCAGGCAGGTCGCCGTTGGCGACCTGCATATGGACGGCAGCCGCGCGCAGGTGGCCTTGGAAGGCGTGACGGGCGGGCTGCGCGTGGGCGGCGACCTGGTGCTGCGCGGAAGCGTGGCCTGGCACCATGCGGGCACGGTGGAACTGTATCCCGGGAAACCCGTGTCCTACCTGGACCTGCGCGGCATCCCCTTGGGCGGCGACCTGCGCCTCACCGGCGGCGGCACCTGGTCCTTGCGCAGCGACCTGGTGCTGGGCGAAGGGGCTTCCGTCGACCTGCTGGAAGGCACCTTGTCCACACAGGGCAGCATGCTTCGCGCCGCCGGGCTGCACATCGCGGATCGCGGTGCCAAGCTGATGGCCGGAAACTCCGTGGTGAGCCTTGCCCAAGCACCGCGCACCGTTGCCGGTGCCGTGGAAGCGGGCACCTCGCGCTTGATCGTGGCGGGTGCCTTGGTGCCCTGGGGCGATGACCCGCAGCAGGAACGGGACGAGCGCGCCATCAATGTTTGCGGTACCGGGCCGGGGCAGACGATGTTCACCATCGATGCCCAGCTGATGAGCAACTACAACGGCTTCGGCGTGAGCTGCCACGGCGTGTGCAACGGCTCGGTGCGCGTGGTGGTGGCGGGCGGTGTGGGGCCGTTCACCTACAGCTGGGTCGGCGGGCCGGCCACGGCCGTGTGGAACAACGTGTGCCCCGGTAACCAGATCGTCATCGTCACCGACCAAGGCCAAGGGGTGAGCTGTGCCACCACGGTGCAGGTGACCGACCCTGCTTTGCTGAGCGTGATCTTCTTCGGTACCACGGCGCCCACCTGTGCCGGCGTGTGCAACGGTTCCTCCTCAGCATTCGCCGTGGGCGGCGTGCCCGGCTACAACTATTCATGGAACAACGGTGCGGGGACGGGCGGCAGCTTCAACCAGCTTTGCCCGGGGGCCAACACGCTGCATGTGTCCGATGCCAACGGTTGTGCGTTCGACACCACCTTCAATTTCCCGATCCAGCCCATCCAGCCCAACCTCACCACCGTGGATGTGCAATGCTCCGGCGGGTGCGATGGTGAGGCGGCCGTGGCGCCGGTGGGCGGCTCGGGCAGCTTCACCTTCGACTGGGGCCCCGGCAGCCCGGCCGGTGATGGCACCAATGCGGTTACCGGCCTTTGCGCCGGCAACTGGACCGTGACCATCAGCGATGCCAATGGTTGCGACACCACGCTCAACTTCCAGATCAACCAGCCGCCGCCCATCCTGCCCAACCCGGGCCATACGGATGCCAGCTGCGGCGGCACCTGCGACGGCACGGCCACCGTGGCGCCTACTGGAGGGAGCGGGTCCTACACCTACGTCTGGGTCCCGCAGCCCGGCGCCGGCCAAGGCACAGCCCAGGCCACGGGCCTGTGCGAAGGCATATATTCGGTGACCATCACCGACACGGGTACCGGTTGCGATACCGTCGTGGCCATGGTGATCGATGCTCCGCCCACGCTGGTCCCGAGCCCGTCCAGCACGGATGCCACCTGCAGCACCACCTGCGACGGTACCGCCACGGTGGCCCCCACCGGCGGCACGCCGCCCTTCACCTACACTTGGTCGCCGGCCCCGCCAGCAGGCCAAGGTACGGCCACCGCTTCGCAGCTCTGCCCGGGCATTTGGAACGTTACCATCGGTGATGCGGCCGGCTGCGACACCACAGTCACCTTCACCATCCAGGCACCGCCGCCGATCACCGCAGTGCCTGCGCAATCCGATGTGACCTGCGCCGGGGCTTGCGACGGCACGGCCAGCGCCCCGGCCACCGGTGGCAGCGGTACGCTCACCTACGATTGGCAGCCAGGCAATCCTGCCGGTGACGGCACGGCCAGCGTCACAGGTCTTTGCGCCGGCAACTGGTCCGTCCTCATCACCGACGCGAACGGATGCGACACCACGCTGCAGTTCACCATCGCAGAGCCCTTGCCGTTGAGCATCGATGCCGGCCAGACCGATGTGAGCTGCGGCGGCACCTGCGACGGTACCGCGGCGGCCACGGTCAGCGGCGGTACGCCGGGCTACACCTACAACTGGTCGCCGGCCCCGCCAGCAGGCCAAGGCACCGCCAATGCGGGCGGCCTTTGCGCGGGAACCTGGACCCTGACCGTGACGGATGCCAACGGATGCACGAGCATTCAGGTGTATGACATCCTTCCGGCGGTGCCCATGGATGTGGACCTGCAGCTGACCCCGGCGAGTTGCGCGGGCAGCTGCGACGGGGAGGCGGTGAGCACCGTGACCGGTGGGACCGGTCCCTACACCTATCAGTGGTCGCCCGCGCCAGGTGGCGGCCAGGGAACACCGCATGCCACGGGCCTTTGTGAAGGGGTGGGCACGCTCACGGTCACCGATGCGGTGGGCTGCGACACCACCATCCAGTTCAGCATCACGGCGCCGCCCGCCATGGAGGCCAACGCCACCGTGGCCGATCCGCTGTGCGCGGGTGCCTGCGACGGGTCCATCGTGCTGGCACCAACCGGCGGCAACGGTACCTACACCTATCAATGGACGCCTGTTCCGCCCAACGGCGATGGCACACCACAAGCCACCGGGCTGTGCGCCGGCACCTGGTCCGTCACCATCTCCAGCGGCGGCTGTGATTCCACATTCACCTTCAACCTGCAGCAGCCTCCGCCCATCGATGTGCAATTGGCCTTCACACCGGCCACCTGCGCCGGTGCTTGCGATGGCACCGGCACCGTCACCGGCACGCTCGCTGGCCTTTCCTTCTCGTGGTCGCCCGCACCGGGAAGCGGCCAGGGCACGCCCAGTGCCGCAGGCTTCTGCCCCGGCCCGGCTTCCGTGACAGTGACCAATGCCGCAGGTTGTGACACGGTGATCAACTTCACCATCACCGTGCCCGACCCGCTGGTGGTGGGTACGGCCATCACCGATGCCAGCTGCGGCACGGCCTGCGACGGGCAGGTGGTGCTCACGGTCAGCGGCGGCACACCCGGGTACACCTACAGCTGGAGCCCGGAACCCGGCACGGGGCAGGGCACGGCCACGGCCGGCGGGCTTTGCCCGGGCACCTATGCCGTCACCATCGCGGATGCGGCGGGTTGCGATACCACGTTGCAGGTGTCCATCACGCGCCCGGCCGGGATCACGGCCACCTCCGTCATCGCCCAGGTCAGCTGCGCGGGCCTTTGCGATGGGGCGATCCAGGTGACGGCCGGCGGGGGAGCGCCGCCCTACACGTGGAGTTGGAGCCCGGAGCCGGGCACCGGTCAGGGCACGAGCACCGCTGGCGGCCTCTGCCCGGGCACTTGGACCGTGGCCATCGGCGACCAGGCGGGCTGCGATACCAGCATCACCTTCAACATCACGGCGCCGGACCCCATCGATCCGCACGGAACGTTCACCCATGAAAGTTGCAACGGGCCTTGCGACGGCACCGCCACGGTGGCCCCCACCGGCGGCAATGGCACGTATACCTACAACTGGTCACCGATGCCGCCTTCGGGGCAAGGCACCCCGACGGTGAGCGGCCTGTGTGCCGGGCCTTGGTGCGTCACTGTATCCGATGGTGCGGGCTGCGACACCACGTGGTGCTTCACCATCCTGCCGGAGCAATCCATCCTGGCCACCGTGTCCACCGTGGACGGCCTGTGCTGGGATGAATGCACCGGCGAGGCCACGGCCACAGCTTCCGGCGGTGCGGGCGGTTTCACCTTCCAATGGACGCCCGAGCCCGGCGCGGGCCAGGGCACCAATTCCGTCACGGGCCTCTGCCAAGGGCCGGGCACGGTGACCATCACCGATGCCGCGGGATGCGATACCACCATCGCCTTCAACATCGTCAAGAACCCACCCATTGAGCCCAACCTGGTGGTGTTCCCCGAAACCTGCGCCGGGGCTTGCACCGGCGAGGCGGGGGTGTACCCCACCGGTGGTGCGGGCAACTACAGCTATGCTTGGCAGCCCGACCCCGGCACCGGCCAGGGAACGAATGAAGTGACGGGCCTGTGCAGCGGGGTGAACTATTCCGTGACCGTCACCGATTCCGCCGGGTGTGATACCGTGGTGGTGTTCACCGTGCCGGCCTTCATCCCCATTGCCCCATCGATCTCCGTGACCGATGCCTCCTGCTGGGATGGATGTGACGGGACGGCCACCGTGGTCAGCGTCACCGGGGGAACACCGCCCTTCACCTACTTCTGGAGCCCGGTGCCGGCCAACGGCCAAGGCGGCCAAAGCGCCACGGGCCTGTGCCCCGGGACCGCCACGGTGACGGTCACCGATGCGGCCGGGTGCGATACCACCATCACGTTCACCATCCAGGCCCCGGCAGCCATTGACCCGCAGCCCACGGTGACGCCTATTGCCTGCGGAGCCCAGTGCACCGGCGCCATCGACCTGACGCCCACCGGTGGAAGCGGCGGATTCTCCTACACCTGGACCCCGGCGCCAGCCGTCGGCCAAGGCACGGCCCACGTGAGCCAGTTGTGCGCAGGCGATTGGACCGTGGTAATCACCGATGCCAACGGCTGCGATACCACCATGACCTTCAGCATCACGGAACCAGTGCCGGTGGCGGCGTCAGCCACAGTAGGGGAAAGCCATTGCGGCGTTTGTGAGGGCACGGCTCAGCTGCACCCTTCCGGGGGAACGGCCCCATACCAGTTCCAGTGGGGGCCGCCGCTGAACACCACCACCACGGACAGCCTGATGACCGGGCTTTGCGCCGGGGTGTATACCGTGACGGTGACCGATGCGGCCGGCTGCTCCACTGTGCTGGCCGTGGCCATCACCGACGGCGATGGTGAGACGATCACCACCACCGACGGCATCACCTCCTGCCCCGGCGTATGCGACGGCATGGTGACCGTGAGCTTCAATTGCACCGACGCACCCTGCACCATCGCCTGGACCGATATGGCGGGGAACAGCCTCGGTGCGGGAACCGACACGCTTGCCGCGCTGTGCCAAGGCAACTACTTGGTCGCCGTGACCAATGGGTCGGGCTGCACCACGGTGGATACGGCATCCGTCACGGAGCCGGCGCCGCTGGTGGGGAACATCTCCAGTACGCCGGTGAGCTGCACCGGTGCATGCGACGGTACGGCCACCATCGGCCTGCAAGGAGGCGTGGGCCCGTTCACCTTCAATTGGAGCCCTGCGCCCGGCGGAGGGCAGGGCACACCGCACGCCACCGGCCTGTGTGCCGGCACCTACCAAGTGCAGGTACAGGACCTCGGTGACTGCCCGGGCACGTTCAATGTGCTCATCCTGGCGCCGAACCCCATCACGGTGGATGCCACGGTGACCAGTGTGAGCTGCAACAGCCTGTGCGACGGGCAGATCAGTGTGAATGCCCAGGGCGGCACCGGTACGCTCAGCTACACATGGGCGCCTCCCCCGCCAAGCGGGCAGGGAACCCCCACCGCCACCGGCCTGTGCCCCGGCAACTACAACCTCACTATCACCGATGCCAACGGATGCGACACCACGCTCACCTTCAACCTCGTCCAGCCGCAGCCGTTGGTGATCACCGGGTCCACCACGCCGAGCCATTGCGTGGTATGTGATGGAACGGCAACGGTGAATGTGTCCGGTGGATCGGGTGCCCTGACGGTGCAGTGGTCCAGCGGCGGGAACCCCGTGGGGACGGGGACGGCCTTGACCGGCCTTTGCGCCGGCGTGTACGTGGCCACCGTCACCGATGCCAACGGATGCGGTGCCTCGCTGAACCTGGTGGTGCCCGATGCCGTGGCCGAGGCGATCACCGTGGCGGACGGCCAAACGCTTTGCGGGAACAGCTGCGATGCCTTGGTCAGCGTGGCGTACATGTGCAACGATGCGCCCTGCACGGTGACCTGGACCGACCTCGGGGGCAATGTCCTCGGCGTGCAGGATACGTTGGGCAACCTCTGCACCGGCTCCTACCTGGTGATGGTGACCAATGCCTCGGGATGCACCGCCATCGACACGGCGCATGTCACTCCTTCGCAATTGATCGTTCCGAACCTGGGCACCACACCTGCAAGCTGTGCGGGCGCATGCGATGGCATCGCCACCGTGGGGCCGGTGGGTGGGATCCCGCCGTACACCTACACCTGGGCACCCGAGCCGCCCGGCGGGCAATCCACGCCGCAAGCCACGGGCCTGTGCCCCGGCACCTGGCAGGTGACCATTGCGGACAACAGCGGATGCGACACGGTGGTGAGCGTGTTGATCACCGCACCACAGCCCTTGGCCGTGAATGCGCAACTGCAACAGGTGACCTGCGCCGGAGCTTGTGATGCCAGCATCGTGGTCACTCCTGCGGGCGGATCGGGACCGTACACCTTCCTCTGGTCGCCGGAGCCGCCCAACGGCCAAGGCACCGATACGGCCGACCACCTCTGCCCCGGCTCCTGGATGGTGACCGTGGCCGATGCGAACGGGTGCGACACCACATTGACCTTCACCGTGCAGGAACCCGCACCCTTGACCGTGACGGCAACGCCCACCAACAGCGATTGCCAGGTTTGCAACGGCACAGGCACCGCGCAGGTGAGCGGCGGCACCGCACCGTACGTGATCGTGTGGATGCAAGGCACCAGCATCCTCGGGACCGATACCGCCATCACCGGGCTGTGCGCAGGCCTCTACCGGGCGGTGGTGCAGGATGCCAACGGCTGCCTGGCCCAGGCGATCCTGCCCCTCAATGATGTTGGCGGGGAAGTGATCAGCGCGAGCAACACCCTGCTGGACTGCCCCAACAGTTGCGACGGACAGGTCTATGTGGATTACAACTGCGCCTTCCCGCCCTGCACGGTGGCCTGGTTCGCGGTGAACGGTACCAACCTCGGCGTCTCCTCGGACACCCTCTCGAACCTGTGCGCTGGCTTCTACTTCGCACAAGTCACCAACGGGGCCGGATGCATCACCTTGGATACCGCACGGGTGGTGGCACCTCCCGCCATCCAGGCCAACCTGGGCACCACCCCGGAGAGCTGCGCCGGAATGTGTGACGGTACCGCCACCGTGGCCCCCACGGGCGGAACGGGCGGGTACACCTACGTGTGGACCCAGGGAGCGGACACCATCGCCACCACGGCCCAGGTGACCGGCCTGTGCGCCGGGAACTACACGGTGGCCATCACCGATGCGGCCGGATGCACCCTGTTGCAAGGCGTGCTGATCCTGGCCCCGGACCCCATCACCGCCACCGCCGTGGCGAGCCCGATCACGTGCGCCGCGGCGTGTGACGGCAGCATACACATCGCGGCACAAGGCGGCACGGGCCAGCTGACCTTCCAATGGTCGCCTGAACCCGGCGGCGGTCAAGGCACGCACACCGCCACCGGCCTATGCGCCGGAACGTGGAGCGTTACCGTGGCCGACCTCAATGGCTGCGATACCACCTTCACCATCAACCTCCCGGATCCCCCGGCACTGAACGTTGACCTCAGCCATACGGACAATGCCTGCTTTGACGGATGTGCGGCCACGGCCCACGTGGACATCACCGGCGGCACCGGACCCTATGCCATCGTTTGGGAAGATGCCACCGGTGCGGTGATCGACCAGGACGTGCAGGATGTATTCGGCCTTTGCGCGGGGAATTTCCAGGTCACAGTCACCGATTCCAACGGTTGCGCGGTCCTTCTGCCGTTCACGGTGAGTGCCGGTGAACCGATCGAGGCCAACCTGACCTTCCTGGGCGAGAGCTGCAACGGGCCGTGCGATGGCACGGCCACCGTGGCCCCCGTGGGTGGAAGCGGTAGCGGGTATACCTACCTCTGGCAACCCGGGACACCCAGCGGCCAAGGCACCGACCAGGTCACCGGCCTGTGCCCGGACAACTACACCGTGACCATCACGGACGGCATCGGTTGCGACACCACCTATGCCTTCACCATCGATCCGTTCCAACTGATAGCGGCCACGGCAACGGTGCAGCAGGTGAGTTGCTCCGGTGCCTGCGACGGCGTGATCAGCCTCGCCGCCTCGGGCGGTACCGGATCACTTTCGTTCCAGTGGAGCCCGCAGCCGGGTTCCGGCCAGGGCACCGCATCGGTTTCCGGCCTCTGTGCCGGCAGCTGGACCGTGGCGATCACCGACGCGGCGGGATGTGATACCTCCATGACCTTCGACATCACGGAGCCGGCTCCGTTGACGGTGACCACCGACAACGTCACCGCAGCCAGCTGCAACAGCGCCAACGACGGGGCCATCAGCGTCACCCTTTCCGGCGGCACACCGGGCTACGGCATCAACTGGACCGGACCCGACGGGTACAGTTCCGCGGATGAGGACATCAGTACCCTCTTCCCCGGGAACTACACCCTGACCGTGACCGACCTGAACGGATGCCAGGTGACCACCACGGTGACCGTGGGCGTGCAGAACAACCTGGTGGCCAACGCGGGCCTGGACCGCATGGAGTGCGGCGGCACGGCCATCACCCTTGATGGTAGCGCAAGCCAAGGGGCAACCACCTTCCAATGGACGGACGCCGCAGGTACCGTAGTGGGCAGCAATGCCACGGTGGACCTGGGCGTGTTGCCCGATGGCCAGCACAGCTTCGTGCTCACCGTGGCCAACGGGCCTTGCAGCGCATCCGACACGGTGCAGGTGCTGATCCACCCGCTGCCCATCGCTGATGCCGGTGACGATCGCAGCATCCTGGCCCAGGACAGCACCGTGATCGGCGGTGCCCCTTCCGGGCCGCCGGGCAGCAGCTTCTTCTGGCAGCCGGACAGCCTGTTGAACGACCCCTTCGCGCCCAACCCGACCGCCACGCCGCCGTTCACCATGTGGTTCCACCTCACCGTGGTGAGCCCGGACGGATGTGTGGACCAGGATTCGGTGCTGGTGACCGTGGTGCCTACACTGACCGTGCCGACCGGCTTCACACCGAACGGGGACGGGCACAACGACACGTGGATCCTGGATTTCGCCACGCTCTTTCCCGAGATCGAGGTGCAGGTGTTCAGCCGGTGGGGCGAACCGCTCTTCCGCAGCGTGGGCTACGCCACGCCATGGGACGGCCGGTACGACGGGAAGCCCGTGCCTGTGGGCACCTACTACTACGTGATCGAGCTGCACGACGAACGACACCCGGAGCCGCTCACCGGCCCGCTGACCGTGATCCGATAATCCATGGGCACCATGCGACACCTCCTTCCGTCCTTGATCGCCGCGCTCCTCCTGCAGGCAGCGCAGGCCCAGCAACTGCCGCAGCTCAGCCAGTACAACACCTTGGACCACCTCTACAATCCCGCCGTGGCGGGAAGCAGGCCCTGGTTCGAGGTCCGCAGCGCCCACCGCAACCAATGGGTCGGCATCCAGGATGCCCCCCGCACCTTCGCCCTGGGCGCCATCACGCCATTGGGCCGCAACATGGGCCTGGGCGGATACATCTTCACGGACCACACCGGGCCGTCGAGGCGCACGGGCATGCAGCTCAGTTACGCCTACCACATCAAGCTCAACGAAAGGATCAAGCTCGGCATGGGCCTATCCTTCGGGATGCTCCAGTTCCTGATCGACGGGTCGAAGATCCAGTTCCACGATCCCGATGAGCCCCTGATGGACGAACAGCTTCGCGGCTCACTGATGCCGGACGCCACCTTCGGTGCCTACCTCTACCACGACAACTGGTGGTTCGGGGCCGCGGCGCCGCAGCTCCTGCGCAACCGCATCACCTTCTATGACCATAACGACCCCACGAACAGCCTGCTGGCCCCGCACTATTACGCCATGGGCGGTTACCGCATCGCGATCAATGAGGATATCAAACTGGAACCCTCCTTCCTGGTCAAGTACGTGTCACCTGTGCCGCCCAAGGTGGACCTGACGGCCACGGTTCGCTACCGCGACATGGTCTGGCTGGGGGCTACCTACCGTACCGAGGACGCGCTCAGCTTCATGGTGGGTTATTGGCTGAAGAAGACCTTCCAGTTCGGATACAGCTACGACCTGACCACCACCGGTCTCCAGAGCTACACCACAGGAACACATGAGGTGACCTTGGGGGTGACCTTCGGCAAAACCGCACCGGCCCCGGACACAGCTCCGACCCTACAGGCAACACCGTAGCGTATTCTTTTTCGTCGGATGATTCCGGGGCTTCGTCTAAAAACAAGCCCCGAATGGCGCGTCTTCGCAGCTGATGGCCCTCCAATTTCGGCAACAAAGGTGGGCACTTCGCTATCTTGCGGCACGGAAAGGCCCGTCAATAGGGCGGAATCAGCACGTACATGACCGTGAACAGGAAGTTATCGACCTCTATGGCGGTGATGGTGGGGTTCGTGATGCTTTCCCTTCCGGTCGCCTTGGCCGCTGATGGGTTTGCACGGCCGTCCGGGAAACCGGCGGTGGTGGTTGCAGCCGGGCCGGGGAACGACAGTACGGCCACCTTGTGCAGCAATGGCGCGCTGGTCTCCCTGTTCGATTATTTGGGCGGAAGCCCGGATCCCGGCGGTACATGGAGCGGACCTGCCGCCCATCCCGGCCAGTTCGACCCCGCAACGGATCCGCCCGGCGTGTACACGTACTCGGTAACAGGCCCGCCACCGGGCAGTGCCACGGTTACGGTAACGGTGGTGGACGCCCCGGATGCGGGCATCAACGGCACGGCCACCTATTGCAGCAGCGACCCGGCGGTGAACCTCTTCACCCTGCTCGGTGGCACGCCCGATGCCGGCGGCGCCTGGACC
>JAHDVX010000030.1:268-15307 GCA_023382455.1 Flavobacteriales bacterium | reverse complement strand
CCCGATGCCGGCGGCGCCTGGACCCTAAGCGGCAATCCGGTGACCAGCCTGTTCACTCCGGGATCATCAACACCGGGCGTATACACCTACACGGTGACCGGCCTGCCGCCGTGCCCCAATGCCACAGCCACCGTGACGGTGAGCGTGGTACAGGCCCCCGACGCCGGGTCGGACCGCAGCATCACTGTGTGCAGTGACGATGCACCGTTCGCCATGCTTGCCGAACTGGCTGGTACACCGGACCCGGGCGGAACATGGACACCGGCCTCTTCGGGCACCTTCACCCCGGGAACTTCCACTCCGGGCGCGTACATCTACACGGTGAACGGTACGGCGCCTTGCGCCAACGCCTCCGCTACGCTCACCATCACCGTGCGTGATGCGCCGGACGCCGGAACAGGACGCACCATCACCGTGTGCAGCGATGATGCCGTCTTCAGCCTGCTGGATTCCTTGGGCGGTACGCCGGATGCGGGCGGTACGTGGAACGGTCCCTCGGGTGCACACTCGGGGCAGTTCCAACCGGGAACGGATATTTCCGGGAATTACGTCTACACCGTGCTCGGGCAGGCACCTTGCGCTCCCGCCACGGCCACCGTGACGGTGAACGTGAGCCAGGCACCCGATGCCGGCACCAACGCCAACGTGGCGAAATGCTCGGCTGATGCATCCTTTTTGCTGATCTCCCAATTAGGGGGAACTCCGGATGCAGGAGGCAGTTGGACAGGACCTGGAGGTGCTCCTTTCCCTTCGGGCACGTTCATCCCGGGCACCACGCCTCCGGGCTTGTACACGTACACGGTCAGTGGTTCATCTCCTTGCTCGCCGGCCACTTCAACCGTGAATGTCTCCGTGGTGACCGCACCGAATGCCGGCAGCAATGGAGCACATACGGTATGCAGCAGTGATGGGACCTTTGCCCTGATCGACCACTTGGGCGGCACCCCGGGGGTGGGGGGCACTTGGACCGGGCCGGGCAATGTGCCCGTGCCTTCGGGCAATTTCGTGCCGGGCACCAGCCCTGCCGGTATCTACACCTACACGGTCGCGGGTGTCCTGCCTTGTGCGGATGCCACCGCCACGCTTACCGTTACCGTGGTGGCCGCGGCCAACGCGGGCAGCAATGGGTCGGTCACCCTGTGCAGCACAGGTGCCGATGAGAACCTTTTCAACCGCTTGGGCGGTACGCCCGATGCAGGCGGCACCTGGACCCTGCCTTCCCCGCCGGGCGGCACTTTGGCGGGCGGTATTTACCAGCCTTCCAACCCGGGACATCCTGCTGGCACATATACCTACACGGTCACGGGTCTGGCACCATGCCCCAATGTTTCCGCCACGGTGCAGGTGGTGGAGAACCGGGCCCCGAATGCGGGTGTGAACGGAACCTCCACGTTCTGCAGCACCAATCCGCCCTTCAATTTGGCCACCATCCTTGGTGGAAGCCCCGATCCGGGAGGCGTATGGCTGAATGCGGGAACCGTCACGGTGCCAGCCACCTTCACACCGGGCACCACGCCGCCGGGCATTTATCGCTATGTGGTGGCCGGGACCGCACCTTGCCAGAACGATACCACCCAAGCCACCGTCAATGTGAACACCGCGCCCTTGGCGGGTACCAATGGAGCCGTGGTGGTTTGCAGCGATGATGCGCCCGTGGACCTGTTCCTCCAGCTGGGAGGAAGCCCTGATGCGGGCGGCACATGGAGAGACCCCAACAACGACCCGAACAACGGCTCCTTCGTGCCTGGACCGGGTGCGGTACAAGGCGGCTACACCTACCGGGTGGCCGGCATCAGCCCGTGCGCTGATGCCACCTCCGTGGTCACCGTGACCCAGCATACGCGACCTGTTGCCGGAACGAGCACCACGCTGCCCCTGTGCAGCACCGATGGACCGGTGAACCTGTTCGACCATCTGGGAGGTACGCCGGACGCGGGCGGCACCTGGACCGGGCCGGGAGGCAGCCCCAGCAACGGGGTGTTCATCCCCGTTGCGGCCGGAACATTCGTGTACAAGTACAAGGTGAGCGGCACGGCACCCTGCGATCCGGACAGTGCCACGGTGACGGTGACCGTGACCCAGGCCCCCAATGCCGGAACCAGCGGTACACTGACGATCTGCTCGGGCCAAGCCACGGTGGACCTGTTCGATGGGTTGGGCGGCACGCCCGACCTGAACGGGACCTGGAGCGAGATCACCGTGACCGGCCGCTTGAGCACCCATTTCTTCAATCCTGGCGTGCCCACGCAACTGCCCCCGGGGGACTATGACTTCCGCTACGTGGTGCCCGCCATCGGACTGTGCATAGCGGACACCTCCACGGTACGTGTTACCATCGTTCCCTTGCTGGATGCCGGGCAAAACGGCACCGGGTCGGTGTGCAACACCGAGACCCAAGTGGACCTTTTCGGGATCCTTGGGGGCACCCCGCAACCGGGCGGTGCCTGGATCGACCTGGACGGAACCGGCCAAGTCACCGGCCAGTACTTCAATGCCAACGGGGCGGGGCCGGGCAGCTTCCAGTTCCGCTATAAGCTCACGGGAGCCTTGGGCTGCAATTCGGATTCGGCCGTGGTCACCGTGAACGTGACCCAAGGCCCCAACGCCGGCCATGAAGGCTGGGCCACCTTCTGCTCGGAGGGCCCGCCTGTGAGCCTGCTTCCGTACATCAGCCCGGCCGACGCCGGGGGTGCTTGGCGCAAACCCGCACCGGGTAACCAAGTCTTCAGCGGGACCTACGTGCCGGCCACCTTCAATCCCGGGGATTACACCTACACGGTGAGCGGCCAAGGGCCGTGCAGCGCCGCTGTGGCCGTGCTCCATGTCAGCGAGACGCCAGGCCCCGACGCCGGCCTTCCAGCCCAGGTGACCACATGTGCCGATGATGCACCCTTTGACATGACCGCGGCATTGGGTGGAACACCGGCCCCCAACGGTACCTGGCGGGATCCGTTCGGGCAAGTGCATAACAACACCTTCGTTCCGGGCCAAGATCCGCCGGGCGTGTACATCTACACCGTGGCAGGGACCTTCCCGTGCGTGGACAAGTCGAGCTCACTCACCGTGAACGTGAATCCCTTGGCCGTGGCGGGCGGGGCAAGTTCCGTTACCGTTTGCAGCGATGCCGCGAGCTTCCTGTTGATCAACCACCTCCCGGGGGCGGCGCTCACAGGTACGTGGTATGACCCGGACATGCAGCCTTTCCCCTCGGGCACCTATATCCCCGGCACCAGTGAGGAAGGCGTTTATTCGTACGTGGTAGGGGGCCTTGCGCCCTGTGTGGCCGATACGGGGACCGTCACCGTGTTTGAGGTGCAGGCGCCACGGGCCGGGCGGGACACCACCGTGGCCGTGTGCCTGGGAAGTGCCGCTCTTCCCTTGGTGAACCTGCTGGGCGGGCCGCATGACCTCACCGGCACTTGGACCGGCCCGGCACCTTCCCAAGCCTACTTCAGCGGCAATTTCGTCCCGGGCAGCAACGCACCAGGCACGTACAGGTACCATGTGAACGGGATCCCGCCCTGCCCCGGCGACAGCAGCACGGTTTCCGTGGCGGTGCATGCACCGCCTTCGGCGGGCCTGAGCCGAAGCATCAACATCTGCTCCAATGCCGGCCTCATCGCCATGGTGGACAGCTTGGGCGGCACCCCCGACCTGAACGGCACCTGGATCCAACTGCCTTCCGGCCCGAGCAACGGGATCTTCAACCCGAACGTGCCGCCGGGCACCTATAGCTTCCGGTATACTGTGCAGCCTGGAGGCATCAGCCCCTGCGCCCCGGCCCAAGCCACGCTGACCATCCACGTGACCGGCGCCCCCAATGCGGGCGGTGACGGCAATCTCCCCTTGTGCTCCACCAGCGGCATCACACCCTTGTTCCCGCACTTGACCGGGTCGCCGCAACCAGGGGGCACCTGGGCGTACAATGGTTCCAACCATGGCAGCAGCTTCAACCCGGCCATCGACCAGCCGGGGAACTACCATTATGTGGTCCAAGGCTCGGGTGGATGTTTGAACGACACCTCCTTGGTATCCGTGGTGCTCTATCCGAAGCCCAACGCCGGCAGCAACGGTGTGTTGTCCATTTGCGACGATACGCTGGCCGCGATCGTACTCCGTCTGGTGCTGAACGGCACGCCCGACCTGGGAGGCACATGGAAGGACCAGGACGGCCAACCGGCGAGTGAGATCTTCATTCCATCCAACTATGGGCCGGGCGTGCATACGTTCACCTATACCGTGCAAGGCCAGGCTCCGTGCCAGGCGGCCACCGCACAGGCCACCATCATCATGAACGCCCATGCCGTGGCCGGAAATGATGCCAGCCAGACCATCTGCTCCGATGCCGGCAGCTTTAACATGTTCCCGTTGCTGGGGCCGTCGGCAGACCCGGCCGGAAGCTGGATCAACGGTTCCGGGGCCTATGCACCTGCCGTGTTCGATCCCGCATTGCATACCCCGGGCGTGCATGTCTACCGGTTCGTGGTGGCCGGTGATGCGCCGTGCGTGAACGATACGGCCCGGGTGACCATTACCATGAACAGGAAACCGCAGGCGGGGATCAGCACGGCGCCGCAGCTGTGTGCCGAAGGCCCCATGGTCTCCCTCTTCAGCCTGCTGGGCGGGCAGCCTGATGTCAACGGAACCTGGACCTATGTTCCGTCCGGCGGTTCCCCGGTACCGCATGATCCCACCTTCGACCCGGCCTTGGACCTGGCCGGAACCTATGTCTACACCGTTCCCGGCGATGCGCCGTGCACCAACAGCTCCGCCACGGTGCAGATCACCTTGGTGCCCCAGCCGCAGGCGGGCTCCTTCGGCACGGTGAGCGCCTGTGTGAGCGAAACCGCGGTGAACCTGTTCAACAGCCTTCAGGGAACATGGCAACCCGGTGGTACCTGGACGGACCTGAATGCCACCGGCCAGATGACCAATGGGATCTTCAATGCCTCCGGGGTGGTGCCGGGCCTGTACCGGTTCCGCTATTCCGTGGCGGGCGTGGGGCCTTGCCCCGGTGACACCGCCTCGGTGCAGGTTACGGTAACGCCGGAACTGGATGCGGGCATGGATTCCTCGGTGGTGTTCTGCCTCAACGAGGTGAACTTCCTTACGCCGTTCCTGGCCGGGAACCCCCAGCCTGGCGGCTCCTGGAGCGGGGTGGAGAACCAGGACGGATTGATCAACGGTGTGCTCAACTGCTCACAGGCCGGGGTGGGCGTGCGCCATTACCGCTACGTGCTCACCGGATCGTCGAACTGCGCACCGGACACATCCTTACTGACCGTCACCATCATGAACGGGCCGCAGGCCGGAAGCGGGGTGCCCGCCTCCATCTGCTCCAACCAGTCCTCCTTCGACCTGTTCAATCAGCTGAGCCCGCCGTTTGACACCACCGGCGTATGGCACTTCCCGAACGGGGATGCGATGCCTTCCTCGATGATCGATCCGGCTACGGCACCATCCGGCACCTATCAGTACCTGGTGCCCGCCATCGGCAATTGCCCGGCCACCAGCGCATCCGTTCCGGTCACCATCACCACCGCGCCTGATGCTGGCACCAACGGGTCCCTGAGCTTCTGTTCGAATGGTGCACCCGGGCCGCTCAACGCGGGCCTGGGTGGCACGCCGGATCCCACAGGCACGTGGACCACCGGTGTTCCCCCCGTATTGCATGGCCCCGTGTATAACCCGGCCACCGATCCGCCCGGTATATACACCTACACCGTTGCCGGCCAAGGGGCTTGCGGCAACGCCAGTGCGGTTGTCCTGGTCTCCCGCACCACCGCTCCTTTCGCAGGCGGGGACAACACCTACACCTTCTGCTCCAGTGACGGGCCGTTCAACATGTTCGACAAGCTGGCCATGAACCCGCAAAGCGGGGGCACCTGGCGCAGGGACGGCACCCCGCCCACTTCCCACGGTGCCACCTATAACCCCGCCGTGGATAGCAGCGGTGTCTTCCTGTACATCCGGTCCGGAACCGGGCCCTGTGCCAACGATACGGCGCAACTCACCGTGGTGGAGGTTCCTGCCCCCAACGCGGGAAGCAGCGCCACGCTGAACGCCTGCCCCACGGACACCCTGGTGGACCTGTTCGCCGCACTGGGGCCGGATGCGGACTCCACAGGTGCATGGACCGACGGGGCGAACAACCCCATGCCGAATGGATCCTTCAACCCGTCCCAGTTTACCGTGGGCACCTACTTGTTCACCTATACGGTGACGGGTGCGGCCCCTTGCACGAATGCCACCGCAACGATCACCGTGAATGTAGGGGCTGGCCTGAATGCGGGCGTGGGCGGCACCGACACCATCTGCGGCGGACTCACGGCCTATGATCTCTTCGGTTCTTTGGGCGGCTCCCCCGACCCCGGTGGGGTGTGGTCCGAGCAGCTGGGCTCCGGTGCCATCAGCGGAAACTTCCTGGATGCCACCCTGCTGACGCCGGGATCCTCCTATCCGATGGTCTATACGTTGAACGACCTGGCCTGCGGCGAGGTCCAAAGCGTGGTCCACCTTTTCATCTTCCCATACCCGGATCCAGGACCGGATACGTCCGTTACGCTTTGCGCCACCGATGACATCCTGGCCTTGGCATCCTTGATCCCCGGGGCCATGCCCGGCGGTACGTGGCTCGCGCCGGACAACACACCTTCGGACGGGACCTTCAACCCCGCCATCGATCCGGCCGGCACATACAGCTACGTGCTTGCGGGAAATGCCTTCTGCCCGGACACGCTGGCCCGTGTGACCTTGGCCGTGAACCAGCCGGCCGATGCCGGCGATGACAGCGTGGGCCAAGTGTGCAATGAAGAATCCGTGCAGTTGTTCCCACTGCTGACCGGCGGGGCACAGCCGGGCGGAACATGGAGCGACCTCGATGCCTCCGGGGCCTTGAACAACGGCGTGGTGGATGCCGGACAGCTCAGCGCGGGGCAGTACCGGTTCCGATACCTGGTGGAGGTGGAAGGCTGTGCCTCGGACAGTTCCGAGGTGGCCCTGATGGTGGTGGACCCGCCGCAGATAACCGACCTGCAGCGCATCTGCAACGAGCAGGACCGCACCTACGTGGTCACCTTCACCATCACCGGCGGGGCGCCCGCCAGCTACGTGGTGACCGGCGGCCCGGGCAGCATCTCAGCAGCGCCGCCCCATGTGTTCACCAGCGAGCCCATCTTCACCAGCCAAGCCTTCCAGCTCACCGTGGACGATGCCAACCACTGCGAGCCGGTGACCGTGGAGGGCACCACACCCTGCGAATTCCAGGATGACGTGTTCATTCCCGAATCCTTCACGCCCAATGGCGACGGCACCAATGATGCGTTCATCATCCCCGGTATTGAGGGATACCCCGGCAACAGTATCGCCATCTTCAACCGTTGGGGCGGCGAGGTGTACAAGGCCTCCGGCTATGACAACACCCGGGTGGTGTGGGACGGCAGCTCGCCCGATGCAATCCTGCCCGGTGATGCCCCGACAGGAACCTACTACTACGTGCTCGACCTGGGCACCGGCACGGAACCGCTGAAGGGCTTCCTTTACCTGAACCGATGAGGAAGCCGCGCTTATCCCTCCCCCTGGCCGCTGCGTTGCTGGCTGCTGCACTGACCGGGCCCGCGGCACGCGCCCAGCAGGACCCCCTGTACAGCCAGTACATGTTCAACACGCTGGCATTCAACCCGGCGTATGCCGGCAGTGCGGACGTGTTCACCGCCATGCTGCTCAGCCGGCACCAGTGGCTTGGCTTCGAGGGGGCCCCGACCACCCAAACGCTGGCCGTGCATTCCCCGTTGCCGGGCAATAAGCTGGCCATGGGAGGCCTGCTGGTCCATGATGTGGCCGGACCGACAAAGCAGAACAGTGCATTCCTGGACGTGGCCTATCGCATCCGCACCGGCAAGGATTCCCGGTTGGCCTTCGGCCTCAGCGGCGGGGTGAACCTCTTCCAAGCGGACCTCGCTGCCCTGCGCACCGTGGAGACGGATCCCCAGAATGCCAACATCTCCGGAAAGATCCTGCCGAACTTCGGCTTCGGCCTTTTCTGGCATGCCCCCCGCGCCTATGTGGGGGCCAGCGCGCCGAAGTTGCTGGAGAACGTGATCGGCAGCGACGGCCTGGTGGCCACCAACCAGGAGCTGCGCCACTATTTCCTGATGGCCGGCTACGTGATGGACCTCACCAGCGACCTGAAGTTCAAGCCCTCGTTGATGGCCCGCGTGGTGCAGGGGGCGCCACTTTCGCTGGACATCAACGCGAACTTCCTGCTCCGCGACCGCGTGTGGTTCGGCGCCATGTACCGCTTGGGCAATGCCTTCGGCCTGATGGCGCAGTACCGCGTGAACGAACAGCTGCATCTGGGGTACGCCTTCGATATGACCACCACCACGCTCGGTGCCTACAATGCCGGAACGCACGAGGTGATGCTCAGCTATGACTTCCGGTTCACCAAGGGGCGCACCATTTCGCCGCGCTACTTCTGATGGGCAAGCTCGCTTTCCATATCGCCCTGCTCCTGGCATGCATCGCTTGGCCCTTGGCCGGCCGTGCACAGAACGCCGAGGCGCACACCCGCATCGCGGACCGCTACTACCAGCGCATGGCCTATGCACAGGCCAAGGCCGAGTACATGTTGGCGGCCGACCTGGGCGCCGTGAACGAGCACGTGGTGAAGCGCCTGGCTGAATGCTCCATGAAGCTGGGCGATACGCGTGACGGCGAGATCTGGTACGCCCAAGTGGTGAAGTTCCTGAACCGCGAGCCGCTGGACCTCTATATGTATGCACAAGCCCTGAAGGGCAACGGCAAGTATGCCGAGGCGCAGGAATGGATGGACCGCTACCTGGCCACCAGCAAGCTGGAAGGGCAGCCGGAGCGAAGCAACATCGTGGACTTCTCGCAGGAGTTCCTCGCCAAGCAGGACCGCTTCACCATCATGCCGGTAACGGACAATTCGCCGGTGAACGACATGGCCGCCACGTGGGACGGCCAGGGCGGCGTGATCTTCGCCTCCTCACGTGACACGGCCGTGGGGATGCAATGGCGCGCCGCGTGGAACAACGAGCCCTTCCTGGACCTGTACGTCGCCCAACGCCAGTCCGACGGCGACCTGACGGGGGCCAAGCGCCTGACCGGCAATGTGAACAGCAAGCTGCACGAAGGACCCGTGGTGGTGGCCCCCGACGGCTCGCTCTGGTATACACGCACCAACGCCGCCAAGAGCAAGAACGGCATCCACCGGCTGAGCATCCTGCATGCACGGCGCGATGGCGAAGGATGGAAGGGTACGGACCCCTTTCTGTACAACAACCCTGAGTGTTCCGTGGGCCATCCCGCCATCTCGGCCGACGGCCGCTGGTTCTTCTTCGTGAGCGACATGCCGGGAGGCTTCGGGGGAACGGACATCTACGTCTGCGAAGACCGGGGTGGCCAGTGGGGTGAACCCCGCAACCTGGGCCCGGGCATCAACACCCCGCGCAATGAGCTGTTCCCCTTTGCCGGTAAGGACGGCACGCTCTATTTCTCCAGCATGGGCCTGCCGGGCCTGGGCGGGCTGGACGTGTTCGCCGCGAAGCGGGGGGAGGACGGCAATTTCAACTTCGCGGTGAACGTGGGTGCGCCGGTGAACGGCCCCAAGGATGATTTCGCCTTCGTAATCGACCAGGCCGGCAAGCAAGGCTATTTCACCAGCAACCGCCCCGGCGGCACCGGTGGTGATGACATCTACGCGTTCACCATGCACTACCCCCTGGAGCAGCGCTTCCTCTGCACGGGCACGGTGATCGATGACGACAATGCGCAACCCGCCGTGGACGTGGCGGTGGAGCTGCTGGATGCCGACGGCAAGGTGGTGCAGGGCGCACGGACCGGTACGGACGGCCGGTATTCCTTCCCCGTGCAGCAGCACCGCGAGTATGCGGTGCGCGCCAGCATGCCCGGCCATTACGAGGGCATCGCCCACTTGAGCACGGAGGACATCGGCCAACAGCAGATCATCTCCCGCGACATCCACCTGATCCCGGATGCCGGCATCTGGCTGCGGGGCGTGGTGCGCTACAAGGACCGGATGGGCTTCATGGAGGACGTCAAGGTGAGCGTGGTGAACCTCACCAGCTTCTTCAGCGAGGTGCATGCCACCGATGCGGGCGGCGATTTCCTCTTCCGCCTGCAACCCAACGAGCAGTTCGAGGTGATCCTGGAGCACCCCGGCTTCTTCAGCATCAGTGCGCCCGTGAGCACTTCTGGTGTCAAGCGCGGCGTGATCGACCTCGGGGAGGTGAAGGACCTGGCGCTGGAACCCATGGAGATCGGCAAGGCGATCCCGCTGAAGTACCTGGTGTGGCAGGGCAAGGAGACCGCACTATCGCCCACGGCCAAGGCGGAATTGGACCAATTGGCGGAGCGCCTCCAGGTGAACCCGGCGGTGATCGTGGAGGTGGGCGTGCATGCCAGCACGAAGCTTGACCCCGCTGCCAGCCTGGCACAGGGCCAGGCACGCGCCAAGGTCATTGAGGCCTACCTCCTATCCAAGGGGTTGCGCAAGGACCGCGTGACCGTGAAGGCCTACGGCACGTCCAAGCCGCTGAACCCCTGCGGGCCCGGCGTGGAATGCACGGACCATCAGCATGCGGAGAACGAGCGTGTGGTATACGTGGTCACCGGAGTGGCCGGGTCCTGAGGGACGCGGGCGCATCACCGGCTCTCCCCCGCAGGTGCGATCGCGGAGCAGCGCCATCCCTTCCGTGCGAAACCTTCCAGGATGGGCACCAGGGCCTCCCGCAGGCAGGCGGCGCTCTTCGGATTGTCGTGCAGCACGATGATGCTTCCCGGGCGGCTCCGGCGCAGCACATGGCGGGCACAGGCTTCACCGCTTCGTCCGGGTTTGAAATCGCCGGGCATCACATCCCACATCACCACGCGGAAGCGCCGGTGCAGCGGGCCGATGTGTGCCGGCCGGAGACGCCCGTAGGGCGGGCGGAAAAGGGTGCCGCCCACGCCGGCCGCACCGCGCAGCACGCTGCGCAGCCAGGCCCGCGGCGGTGTGTGCCATCCGTTGGCGTGATCCCAGGTGTGGTGGCCGACGGCATGGCCTTCCGCACGGATGCGGGCCAGCAGCTCCGAATGCCGCTCCGCATGGCGCCCCAGGCAGAAGAAGGTGGCCTTGGCCCCGTGTGCGGCCAAGGTGTCCAGCACCCACGGCGTGATCGTGGGATCGGGGCCGTCGTCGAAGGTGAGGAACACCTCGTCCGCAGCGGCAGGCACATGCCAAAGCAGGCG
Source organism: Flavobacteriales bacterium (assembly GCA_023382455.1). GTDB lineage: Bacteria > Bacteroidota > Bacteroidia > Flavobacteriales_F > PHOS-HE28 > PHOS-HE28. Next base: position 4,033 of record JAHDVX010000030.1, on the reverse strand, counting down.
GCGGTCCAGCCCCGCCAGCAAGCGGAGGGCCGGGAAACCGGGCATCAGAACCGGGCCTTGATCGTTCGCATGCCCTGGGTGGCGATGTCCTCCAGCTTCATCTGGTACAGCGTGTCCACCTCGGCCGACCGGGCACGGAGCTTGGCCGCCAGCTCCTGCTGTCCGTTGCTGGCCGCCGACCGTGCCAGGCGCTCCATCACCATCATGGCCATGCCCATGTCATCGGACACCTTGGCGGCGAACTCCGGCGAAAGGCTCAGGTACCAGGCCATGTTTTCGTCCATGATGGTGAACAGGCGCTCGTTGATGCGGTTGGCCGAGGCGCTGTCGCCGGCCTGGTAGTAGGCCTCCACGATGGGCAGCATGATGCGGTCGTACGGCACGTTGTGCTCGGGCATTTTCTCCTGGGCCAGGTCCAGCACCTGTTTGGCTTCGGCCTTGCGCCCCTCGGAGGCGAGCTCGGTGGCCAAGGTGGCTATCTGCAGGCGCAGGTTGGTGGTCATGCGCAGCACGTTCTCGTCCAGGTACACGCCGTCCGCATGGTCCATGCCGCCCCACTTGAACTTGTTGACCACGTTGTCGAACATGATGTCCGTGGCCACACCGCCGTAGGTGTTGGGGTTGGAGGTTTTCTCGGCCACCGGCACCAGGCGGTAGGTGAGGCCCTCCAGGCGGAAGTAATCCTGCAGGCCGAGGTAGCTGTCCGGCCCGGTGGTGACGGCGAAGTAGATGGGGCGCTTCCAATCATTGTTGGCCAGCAGGTCCATCATCAGGAAGTGGTTCTTCAACACGTACTGCTTGCTGATGGTCCAGCGCACATCACCGGTGAAGAAGGCGGTGTCCTTGGCGGTGAGCATGCCTTGCGGCCCGAAGACGAAGGCGCTGTCCGCCGGGATCCGGAACTTCTGCGAGGGGATGTAGGCATCCTTCATGCCGAGCTGGAAGATCTGCTGCAGGTTGCGGTCGTCCGTGGCGAAATCCATGGCCCGCTTCAGGTCCAGGAAGCCGGTGATCCGCTCGTTGGGGATCAGCGCCACCACGTCGCGGGTGCCTTGGCGGTACTTCGCGGGGTCCATGTGGAAGGGCACGGGCTCGCTGCCGTACGCCTTGCGCCGCATCTGGTCGATGTACCAATCGGTGTTCAGCAGGCTGAGGTTCACCACCCGCACGTCGGTGCGGATGCCCTCCACCTCCTGGGCGTACCAGAGCGGGAAGGTGTCGTTGTCGCCGTTGGTGAACAGGATGGCGTTCGGGGCGCAGCTGTTGAGGTAGTCCGCCGCGAGGTCACGTGCGGGATAACGGTTGCTGCGGTCGTGGTCGTCCCATTCGGCACGCACCATCACCACCGGAACGATCAGGCCGATCAACGTGGCCGCGATGGCGCTGGCGCGGTCGTTGCGCAGCTTGCCCAGCAGGTGCATCACGCCCAAGGCGGCGCCGCCCGCGATGCCGATCCAGATGATCGAGTAGGAGACCGAGTGGTCGGCGCCCGAGACCTGTTCCACCAGGAACTTCAGCACACCCACGCCCAGTGTGCCGCCCACGGCGTACAGGAGTTCCTTGCGCGTGATGCTGCAGGCCGCATCGAAGAGGGCGTACACCCCCAGGCCGATCCAGAAGGCGAAGGCGTAGAAGGAGCCCACGTAGGCGTAGTCGCGCTCACGCGGCTGGTACGGGTACTGGTTCAGGTAAATAACGATGGCCAGGCCCGTGAAGAAGAACAGCAGCATCACCACGCTCCAGTTGCGCACATCGCGGGTCAGCTGGTACACCAGGCCGATCAGGCCCAGGATCAAGGGCAGCAGGAACAGCTTGTTCAGGCCCTTGTTGTTGGTCATGCTCGGGGGCAGGTGGTCCTGGTTGCCCAGCCGCTCGGCATCGATGGCCTTGATGCCCGTGTACCAGTTGCCATCGGTGATGTTCCCGTGGCCCTGGATGTCGTTCTGCCGGCCGGCGAAGTTCCACAGGAAGTAGCGCCAGTACATCCAGTTCACCTGGTAGTTCACGAAGAAGCGCATGTTCTCCATCTGCGTGGGCTTCTGCACCAGGGTGGGCTTGCCCTCGCGGTCGGTGGTGCGCACGGGGAAGCCCCTGAAATCACTCCACTCCTTGTAGGCCGTGATGTGGTTGGCCTGCGAGCTGTACATCCGCGGGAACAGCATGGTGGTCGCCGGGTCGTACACCGGCTCGGAGCCCTTGCGCGCATCGGTGATCACATACTCGTTCCTGATGGTCAGGCCCGGGTTCTCCGCCACGTAATGGTCCGCCATCCAGCCGTCGTAGAACACCTTTTCCGTGCGGTTGCCCTTCATCACCTTGTAGGTGGCGGTGTACACGGGGTTTCCGTCCTCGCGCTGGTTGGCCAGTTGGCTTCCCCAGAACTGGCCCAGCAGCAAGGGGCGGTCGCCGTACTGCTCGCGGTTCAAGTAGCTCAGCAGGTTGAACACATTCTCCGGGTTGTTCTCGTCGATCGGCGGGTTGGCGTTGCTGCGCACCACGATCATGGCGTAGCTGCTGTAGCCCAGCAGGATCACGGTGACGCCGAGGATCACCGTGTTCAGGATCACCTTGCCCCGCTGGCGCGTCCAGCGCAGGCCCCACACCACCAGGCCGATGATCAGCGCGGCGTACACCAGGTTGCCCGTATTGAACGGAAGGCCGAAGTCGTTCACGAACAGCAACTCGAACTTGCCGGCCATCTTCACCAGGCCCGGGATGATCACCGCCTGCACCGCCCCGAGGATCAGTGCGGAAACAATGAAGGTGTACAGGATCCCCTTGCGCGTCACCTTGAACTTCTTGAAGTAGTAAACGAAGGCGATGGCCGGGATGCACAACAGGTTCAGCAGGTGGATGCCGATGCTCAGGCCCATGAGGTAGGCGATCAGGATCAGCCAGCGTGTGTTGTGCGGCTTGTCCGCCTCCGCCTCCCACTTGAGGATGGCCCAGAACACCACCGCGGTGAAGAAGGACGAAAGGGCGTACACCTCACCTTCCACGGCGCTGAACCAGAAGGAATCGCTCCAGGTATAGGCCAATGCGCCCACCACGCCGCTGCCCAGCACGGCGATGGCCTTGGCCGTGGTGAGCTCCTCGCCGCCCTTGCGCACGGCCAGGTACAGGGCCATGTGGGTGATGCTCCAGAACAGGAACAGGATGGTGAAAGCGCTCGCCAGGGCGCTCAGCACGTTCACGGCCAGCGGCACGTGCTCCGGGGAAACGAACGCACTGGCCACGCGGGCCAGCAGCATGAACAGCGGGGCACCGGGCGGGTGCCCCACCTCCAGCTTATAGGCCGTGGCGATGAACTCCCCGCAATCCCAGAAGCTGGCCGTGGGCTCGATCGTGGAGATGTACGTATATGCCGCCACCAGGAAGACCGCCCATCCCGTGAGGTTGTTCAACTTCTTGAAATTCATGGGGTGCCAAGCTTCGAATAGGCGGCGAATGTACCCAAAGTCGCATGGGCTGCCCATCATCGTCGATCGTATTGGGGAACTTTCTACATTTGCCGCGCTTTACCAGTGGCCCATGGCCCTCGGAAAGCGGTACTGGCCGATGGTGTAACTGGCAACACGTCTGATTTTGGTTCAGAAGAGTCTAGGTTCGAGCCCTAGTCGGCCAACAGGAAAGCCCCGCGGAAGCGGGGTTTTTCGTTGGGCGGTCTGGGCGAGAAGCCTGCCCCGAGCGGAGCAGTGCGGAGCCGAGGGGAGCCCTAGTCGGCCAACAGGAAAGCCCCGCGGAAGCGGGGTTTTTCGTTGGGCG
>JAHDVX010000030.1:0-168 GCA_023382455.1 Flavobacteriales bacterium | reverse complement strand
GCCCCGAGCGGAGCAGTGCGGAGCCGAGGGGAGCCCTAGTCGGCCAACAGGAAAGTACGAAGCCCCGCCACAGCGGGGCTTCGTCATTATATCCGGCCGACCCACCACTGCTGCCGCAGATTCTGTGTTAGGTTGAGTGATTTACTTTTACCGTCGGATTCATTCCGA
>JAHDVX010000029.1 GCA_023382455.1 Flavobacteriales bacterium | reverse complement strand
AGCACGCGGTCGCCGCCGTACTGCGCGTCGTTGAAGAGCGGGTGGCCGATGTACTTCATGTGCGCACGGATCTGGTGCGTGCGGCCCGTCTCCAGCTTGCACTCCACCAGGGTGACGTAGGTGAAGCGCTCGATCACCTTCCAGTGCGTGACGGCCGTTTTGCCCTGCGCGGGGTCGAGTGGCACGGCCATCACCGTGCGGTCCTTGGGTGAGCGGGCCAGCGGTGCGTCGATGGTGCCTTCGTCCTCGGCGAAATCGCCCCAGACCAAGGCGCGGTAGCGGCGGTCGTTGCTGCGCGTGAAGAACTGGTTCGCCAGGTGGGCCAGGGCATCATCGGTCTTGCCGATCACCATCACACCGCTGGTGTCCTTGTCCAGCCGGTGCACCAGCCCGGGGCGCGGCACGGGCTGGTTGGGCGCGGAGGGCAGTTTCCCGAAATGGAACAGCAGGGCGTTCACCAGCGTGCCCGTCCAATTGCCGTGGCCGGGATGCACCACCAGGCCGGGCTGCTTGTCCAGCACCAGGATCTCCTTGTCCTCGTATAGCACGTTCAGCGGGATGTCCTCCGGCGCCAGCTCCACCTCGCGCACGGGATGTGGCAGCACCAGGCTCACCACATCCCGGGGCTTCACCTTGTAACTGGGCTTCTCGGGCTTGCCGTTCACCAGCACATTGCCGTTGCGCGCCGCGGCGGCGATGCGCGAACGTGATGCGCCGCCGATGCGCTCGAAGAGAAACTTGTCCAGGCGCAACAGGCCTTGGCGCGGGTCGGCCGTTATGCGATGGTGCTCATACAGCTCCTGCTCGTCGCCGGCGTCCTCCCCTGGCTCCTCCTTGTCCGGACCGGTGACCATCACTGCTGTACGATCAGGCGGCATTGGCCGAGTGGTACGCCTGCACGGTCCGTGATCCGCGCGATATACGCGCCTGGCGCGATGCCTTGCACGGAGAAGGTGCCATCGGCCATGGCCCAGGTGCGCACGCAGCGGCCCATGGCATCCAGCAGCTGCACGGTGCCGTCATGCGGCAGGCGGTCGCTTCCCCGCAGGTGGAAGGCATTTGCGGCGGGATTGGGATAGAGCACGGGGGCCGGCGCTTCCACCTCCTCCACCCCGACGTAGGGATCCACATCGGAGACCATCACCGGCCGGATCATCCAGGAGGCTTGTTGGCTGGACACCGCCCAGCTTTGGCCCACCTTGTAGAACATCTTGTCCTGGTTGTTACGGTTCTTGTCCAGCCCCAGGTTCATGCGCGTGTCGTTGGTCTGCACCCAGCCCACGTAGAAGGTGCCGCTCACGGCGATGGTGCTGTCCAGCGGGTATTCCACGAAATGGTCCGGGCCCCAGGTGTGGTACTCGGGGCTGCTGAAGGAGATGTTCTGGAAGAGGATGTTCTCCGGCGCGAGGCTGCTCCACACGGTGATGATGAAGGAGCCCTGTGGCGGGTTGTTCACCGGCGGCGGATCGTAGGTGAAGATGGGCGCGAAGTACATGCGCAGGGCGCGCAACGAGTCCGTGCCCTGGGTGTCGAACCGGTAGGCCTGCATGGCCCCGGCGGCATTCAGGCTGTAGCCCGCCTCGGCGCTGCCGTCGTCATGGCTGTAGAAGTTGCTGAGTTCCTGCACCCACCGCATGGTGTCGTTGTAGGCGCAAACGTCGGGCGTGGCGTTGGTCCAGAACTTGCTGGTGAGGTAGGCGGCGCCGGTGCATCCGGAAACGTCGTACACCAGCGGGTTGGCGCCGCTGTTCACCGGGTGCGTGCTGTTGAAATTGGAGTAGGCGTTGTTGCTGATGTTGTTGCCGTAGCTGTCGCGCGTGGCGCCCCATCCGCAATCCGAGGTGACGCCGTAGCCCCAGGTGATGAATTTGTCCACCAGGTCGTTGTTGCGCTGCTCGATGTCCACCTGCGGGGCCATGTAGCTGGCCGGGTTCTGCACGAACTTGGCATAGGGCACGGCGGTGAAGCCCTGGAGCAGGCCGGGCTGCTCATAGACGAAGGCCACGTCCTGCAGCACGGTATCGGCGTGGTTGCGGTTGCGGTCCAGGCGCACGTAGTCGATGTGCCACTGGTCCACCATGCCGCCGAGGGTGGCCTCGTTGCTGAAGCGCATCTTGAAGCCGTTCTTCAGGAACTTCGGGTCGGTGATGGGCACCATCACCTGCCGGAACACGTCCGGGGCGGCCGTGCCCGCGCTGCTCCAGGCGCGGTACCAGGTCCCTTCGTCCGGGGCGTAGAGCTCCAGGCGCAGGCTGTCCTCGTGGTGGGCCAGCTGGTCGCCGCTGCGGCCGATGGGCTCGCAGAAGAAGCTGAGGTAGATGCTGTCGCTTGCCGGGTACGCCAGGTTGATGGGCACCGAGGTCAGCTTGTCCGCCAGGCCGTTCACGTTGGGGTTCAATGGATCATACGGGTAGCCCGTGCGGTCCATGCCATCCAGCGTGGCCACGCCGATGGTGGGCGGCGCAATGGGGAAGCTGTTGTTCACGTAGGCGTCATCATCGGCCCAGAGGATCCACGGCCGGGGCGTGTTGTCCGGATTGGTGTAGGTGCGCGGATCGGCCGCCACGGTGTACACCAGCAGCGAGTCCTGCACCAGGTCGGGGTCCAGGGCCAGGGTATCGGTGGTGGTGGTGCCGGTGGTGTCGAACACGGTGTAGGGCGGCCACACGAAGAGGCTCTGCTCGGTGACGGGATACACGCTGAAATCGCGGACGATGGCCACCTGCGCGGGGTTCGCGACCTTGGAGACCAGGGTGTCCGCATCCCCGTCGATGGTGTAGTGGAAACTCGTGTCGGTGAGAAAGGCCATGTCCGGTGTGCTGATGCCGCCCACCTCGATCAGGAAGATCGTTTCCGTGAGGCTCACATTGGCATCACCGGCCTGTGCGTTCAGGTAGCGGGTACGGTCCACCGAGAAATCATCCACCACGGGCAGCGTCTGCGTGGCGTTGTCGTACAGGAAGACCTCGTTGAGGCCTCCGGCCTTGGCGGGGGGCGCGGTACGGCCGGGCCTGGGCACCGCCCCCAAGGGAGTGATGATCTCCTGGGCCGAAAGAACGCCGGCCAGCAGGCCGAGGGTCAACAGGCTCAGCGCACGAAGGCCGAAGGTTCCGTTCATCGCATGCGTCATGTTACGGCACGGGGGTGGCGGTGGTGTCCATGGTCAGCCATACATCCACCAGGCCGCCCGGGCTGATCAGGTTCTCCGGACCGGCCGCCGGGAATTGGCGGGCCACCTTCGCCAACGCGGTATCGCAGCCGGTATTGCCGCAGCCTTTCACCTCCACCACCAGCCCGAGGTTCAGCGAGGCCATGGTCAGCACGGCCTTCATCTCGGCGAAGCCCATGCCCACCAGGTCCGGCACGGGCACCTGCTCGCCCTTCTGGCCCTCGCCCAGCACCAAGGTGATGGATTCCCCTTTGCGGATGCGGCTTTCCGGCGCAATGGGCTGCCCCTTGTACAGTTGGGCCAGCACACAGTCCAGGCAGGGGTCGGGCCGGTACTGCAAGGCCTCCACCTTCAGGCCGATGATCTCCATCACGCTGATGGCCTGGCGCTTGCTCAGGTTCACCAGGTCCGGCATGTTCAGCATCTTCGGCTGGCTGGCGTTCATCACCACGTACACCGTGCGGTCCGGTTTCACAAAGCGACCGCTGTCCGGGTCCTGGTCCACCACCGTGCCTTTGGGCACATCGTCGCTGTACACCGAATCGATCACCTCGGCACGTAGGCCGAGCGCCTCCAAGGCCTTGGCCGCCTCGGTGAAGTTCATCCGCTCCAGGGCCGGCACCTTCACCTGTTCATCGTGCCGGGTGTAGGCCCCCAGCCACCACCATGCCCCCCCCAGCAAGGTGGCTGCAATAAGCACGGGGGCGAGGATCAGCAGGAGCCGTTTCTTGGCCGTCATGGCGGACTGCCGGGGCCAAAGGACCAGTATCCGGCGAGGCGCGAATATAGGTCGGCATGCAGGCATCAACAGGGGCACGTTGGCACTTCCACCACCACCTCGCCGGCCGGGGACACCCGCCGCCCAACCTTTGGGAACCACAGCACCACGCCATGCCCCTGCCCTTCATCGCCATCCTGCGCGGCGGATTCACCGGCGAATCCGTGATCAGCATGCAAAGCGCCGACAATATGATGGCCGCCATCGACACGGACCGTTTCGAGGCCGTGTTCCTAACGGTGGGCCGCGATGCCTGGACCTGCACCCGCACCGATGGCACGGCGCTTCCGTTTGACCGCGGCCATTTCACCGCCGACCGTGGCCGCGGCCACGAGCGCTTCGCCGCAGCCCTGATCGCCGTGCACGGCACCCCCGGCGAGGACGGCAAGCTGCAGGGCTACCTGGACATGCTGGGCGTGCCCTACCAGACTGGCGGCGTGCTCAACATGGCGCTCACCATGAGCAAATTCAGCACGGTGAGCCTGCTGCGCCAAATGGGTTTCCCCGTGGCCCCCTCCTTGCGCCTGCACAAGGGCATGCCCGATGCGGCCGGCCAGGTGGCCCGTGAGATCGGCTTCCCCTGCTTCGTGAAGCCCGATACCAGCGGCAGCAGCCTGGGCATGAGCAAGGTGAAGCTCGCCGAGGAACTGCCCGCCGCCCTGGAAAAAGCCTTCGCCGAGGATGCCATCATCATGTGCGAGAAGGCCGTCCACGGCCGGGAACTCACCTGCGGGGTGCTGCGCATGGCCGGAAAAGTGCAGGCCCTGCCCGTGTGCGAGATCCGCACCACGCATGAGTTCTTCGACTACCAGGCCAAGTACCACGCGGCCGATACGCAGGAACTGGTGCCCGCCCCCATTCCGGACGAGATCGCCCAACTCATCCAGCGCCGCTGCGAGGCCATCTACACCGCCATGAACTGCAACGGCATGGTGCGTATCGACAACTTTTGGCTGGAAGGCCAAGGCGACGGCAAGCAGGTGGTGACCATCGAGATCAATACCGTGCCCGGCTTTACCGCAGCCAGCATCTACCCGCGCATGCTCAAGGCGGCCGGCATCAGCCCCGGCCAAGTGGTGAACGGCATGGTGGCGGGGCTGCTGAAGTAACCGGTCGATCCTATTCCCGCTCCGCTAGGAACCGCGCCAGCTTCCACACCGCATGGCTGCGGTGGCTGATGGCATTCTTCGTCTCCGCCGGCAGCTCCCCGAAGGTGAATTCACTGGACTCCGGCATGAAGACCGGGTCGTAACCGAAGCCGTTGGTGCCCCGCGCTTCCATGGCGATCCGGCCCTGCACCTCCCCTTCGAACAGGTGCTCACCATCTTCATCAACCAGGGCGATCACGGTGCGGAAACGCGCCCGTCGATCGGCTTCCCCGCGCAGTGCTCCAAGCAGCTTGGCCACGTTGGCCTTGTCGTCCTTTTCCGGACCGGCATAAAAGGCCGTATCCACGCCAGGCGCACCATCCAACGCTTCCACCTCCAGGCCGGAATCGTCGGCAATGGCCGGCAGCCCGCTCTTCAAGTGCCCCAAGCGCGCCTTCTGCAAGGCGTTCTCAGTGAAGGTCCGCCCGGTCTCGGGCAGGTCCTTGGGCAAGTTGAAGTCGGCCAAGGTGGCCAGCTCGATGCCCGGCGGAAGCAACGCGCGGAGTTCCTTGGCCTTGCCGGGGTTGCCGGTGCAGAGGAGGTAAAGCATGGGGGGCATTGGCTAAGGAATTTTCTGCGGCACACGCTCGAATCCACGAATCTTTTCAACCACTCCGTTATACCTTCTTCATCAAGAACACGGAGGTTGCATCCCATGTGCCGGTCTTGAAAAACAAGCTGGGAACCCAGCGCGCCAAAGGTTGAAAAAAAACATAACGCCTGGAGTACAACAGATAAGGATAGGCGGCCCTTTTCTTAAACCCTGCTTTCCCAAACTCGGCCAACACGCGTGCAATGCCCGTATCTCCTTCCACCGGCACGTCGGTCTCCACGTCGATCGGCGGAAGATCCGGCCGATGGTCCGGCACGGTCCCATCTTGCACGAAACGCTCCAAGGCGTTGTGAAAATCCACTTGGTCGAGACCTCTTGTTCGGGTTGCAAATTCTTCCACCGCCCGATCATCCGTACCTGGACATTTGGCCCGGCAGATCGCGGCCCGCTGCGCCAATCCCGTGGATCGCTCCCAATGCTCCCAAACGGAAAACAGTTTCTTCCTCATGCTGAGCGAATCCGTGTTTTGCTGCTTGGATTTGAATATCCCCCCGGGACGCAGGTCATTGTAAGCCGACAAGGCCAAGGAAGGCAATCGCCGGGGCGTGATATGTTCAAGCGTATCGGTGAGTAGCACCAAGCTAAGCGTACCTGGTTTGATCGTGCGGGAAAGTGTAGTGTCCCCGACCCCGACAAATTCAGGTCTATACGCCAACCTTCCCGAAGGAAGCATGTTTCGCTCCACCGCCGCATCGTACAATCTGCGTATGAATCCGATCCGTTCCGGATCACCGATCGTGTGAACCTTGGCCGCATCATTGAGGACCGCCCAAAAGGTCATGAAGCCGAACCCGCTTCCAACGTCCGCAACCTCCCCTCCCCGGTACTGCGCCGGTGGGAACAAGGCCTGCATGCTCCGGAAAAAGCGGATCAGCAATTGATTGGGGCGTACAACCCCGTCACGGAATATCTCCTCGACCTGATCTTCGTTCAGCAGTTCGAGGGCCTTCCAATAGTGATAGGCCGTGTAGGAATCAGTCCTCGTATCCTTCTTCCATCCAAGTACGAAGGGGAGTGAATAGATCTCACAGAGCTTTTGGACCTTTTCTTTCACAGAATCCATGGAATCCGCGTGATTGATTGCCTCATCGGATGAGCAGAACAGACTCGACCCAGCATCTTCGACAGGGTGGCAACATCCATTGAAGTCTCCATTGCCACCCGGCCGCAGACCCTGATCGGCACCATGCAAAGATACGCCATGCCAACACACCCGGACACCGGCCATCCGTACCCCTAGGGCAACTCGCATCCAGCCCATACCATCGGTCGCGGATCGCGGTTTGGCGCATGGCTTGTCGGAAGGTCTCCCCGGCCATCCTCGCCGTACTGGTTGGCAATCCACCAGCATGCTACCGTTCTTTGGGGCATGAGTGGTGCCAAGAAGCTGCTGAAGAAGGCCTATGACCTGCTGCCTTTCAAACAGCCTGTTTATACCGTCGTGCGCTCCATGGCCAAAGTGCCCGAGCCGATCTACCGACACCTGCATTTCAGGGGTGTGATCAAGGTGCCCGTCTCCAAGAAGGAAAGCTTTCGGATCACACATTTCGGCCAGATGATCGAGAATGAACTGTTCTGGAAGGGGATCACTGGCTGGGAACCCATTTCGATGGAGCTCTGGATCCGCCTGTGCCGAAGGTCGAACGTGATCATGGACATCGGCGCCAACACGGGGGTCTATGCCTTGGTGGCCCATGCCGTCAATCCCCAGGCCAAGATCGCGGCGGTGGAGCCCGTGGAACGTATCCATCGCAGACTTCAGGAAAACATCAACCTGAACGATGGCAGCATCCTGGCAGTGCATGCCGCCGTCAGCGACCACACCGGGACAGCCGTGCTTTACGACCTGCCGGACAGCGACCATGTGCTTTCGGTCTCCTTGGAGCAGAAGTGGAACCAAGCAAGCACCCGGCTGAGGCCCGTGGAGGTCCCCTGCATCACGGTCAAGGACCTCGCGCAACGGATGGGATGCGAACGTATCGACCTTCTGAAGATCGATGTGGAGACCCATGAACCAGCGGTACTGCGGGGCTTCAAGGATATCCTGGTGCGCGACCGGCCTTCCATGCTGATCGAAATCCTGAATGACCAAGTGGCAGCAGAGGTAACCCCCCTTTTGGACGGTCTGGGATACGAGTACTACAACATCGATGACGTGACCTGGCCCCCGGTGAAGACCGGCCGTCTTTCCCGAAGTGGCCATTACAATTTCCTGGTATGCATGCCTGAAGTGGCCCAGGCCATCGGTATCTGACGACCGACCGGACACCGCGGCTTCCTCTTCCGGATCGGGCCCTGGATCCGCAGGGCACCACGCGCCGATCCGCGAGCCCAGTACCGGTCTCCCTGATCCTTCACCGAACCACCCGTAAGGATCCGCTCCTGCCGGTGCAGGGCCAGGCCATAGCTTTGCCATGGGCGCCAACATCGCATTCGTCTGTTTATGAAAGTCGCCATTATCGAGACCGTGCATTATCAGTACGGCTTGACCCTTTCCGCCATTTTCAAGGAGGCGGACAAGGTCTTTTTCGTCACCCGGGACATCCATGACAGCATGCACGCGTACGACGCCTCATCCTGTGTTGGCGAGTTCATCATCATCCCGGACGTGGAGGAGGCGGCAGACCTGATCACCCGGACCTGCCGCCAACACGGCGTGGACCTCCTGTTGATAAGTCCCATCTTCAAGGATTTTACGGGGCTGTACAAGGTCGTCAGCCAGTTGGAGTGCACCAAGGTGCTCACCACGCACAACATCAATTTCTGGTTCCGCTCCAGGTTCCGCACATGGAAGTATTACAAGGAGCGGAAGCTGAAGCAGGCGATTGCGCGCCGATGCGACTATATCGCGGTGGAGGACTTCCTCTATGAGCATGTCACACGGCACGACAGAAAGCTGGGCAACCAATTCAAGTTCATCTACATCCCCTTCACCTTGTTCAAGCCAGGCCGGGAGATCCGGTTTCATCGCCAGGACCATTCCCGGCTGCAGGTGGTGTTGCCCGGCTCCATCCACTGGGAAAGGCGCCGATACGAAACCGTTCTCGAGGTCATCCGGTACTTTGCCCGGCAGAAAGCACCCATCACCTTTTCCTTCGCCGGAAAAGCGATCGGCGATTATGGCCTCCATGTGGTGCGTGAACTGGATAAGGCCAATGACACCTGGCCAGGCATCGCCAGGTTCTACCCGCCGAATGAACCGGCAACCCCGGAGATGTTCCTGCACGAAATGGAAACCTCCGACCTGGTGCTCTCCACCAGTACAACACGTTTCCGGGCCCTGGGGACGACGGAGCACATCGGCAGCACGAAGCCGACAGGTGCCATACAGGACATGAACTCCTTTCAATTGCCGGGCCTGTTGCCGGCACACCTCAACGTACCCAGGAACCTGGCCGGTTCGGTGTTCAACTACACCTCGGCATCCGACCTCCGGGATCGCCTGCAACAGCTGCTGGACCACCCCGACACCCTGCGGCAGTGGAAGGAAAGAGCCCGGGAGAACTCCAACAACTTTACTGCGGAAAAGATCAGGGAGCAATTGCCCTTTTGACCTGCGCCAGCCGCTGTCCCCGTCGGAACACCAACGGATGAGCCGGCCTTATCCTGCGAGCACACGCCACGATGCATACACCTGCCCTCCCGGCCATGCCGACTGAAACTTCACCGCCACGATGCTGAGGGGATTGAACATTCTCCTGGTCTCCAACGAGCCTTGGGGGGACGTGTGGTATTCCAAGCACAACTACGCCTATGAACTGGCAAAGGACAATCACGTCACCTTCGTAGGCCCCCCCGAAAGATGGAGGCCCCGATTCCTTAAGGGATGCAACGTGTCCTGCGGATACGTTGCGAACCACCTTGCCGTGCTCCACTACAACAACGTGCTCCCTGCCAGGCCCGGGTTCAACTACCACGCAAACAACACGCTCGTCTCCCGGGCGATAGGCGATTTCCTGGAAAGGTCGCGGCGACCAACAGACCTCTTCATCAGCTTCGACCCGGCCCGGCTATACGCCCCAAGGCTTTTGGGCGCGAAAGCCTCCCTGTTCATCGCCGTTGACAAGTACCGCCTGACCCTGCCCGGTGAGCGGCATCTGTATGCCAATGTGGACGGCGTTGTAACGATCAGCCGATCCTTCAACCAACTGCATGCCCCCTTCAACAAGCCCATCCTGACCATCGGGCATGGTATTTCCTCGGAGGAATTCAGCGCCGTGCCCACGGTATTGAACGTGCGTGACTATGGCCTGTATGTAGGCACCATCGACCAGCGGGTGGACATTCCCCTGGTCCGCCGCATGGTGGAGGCCCATCCGGAAGTCCCTTTCGTGTTCATCGGCCATTTCAAACTGCATGACCACCCCCAAGCGAAGGCCTTGTTTTCCCCAGGAACCTTCCCCAATGTCCATTTCCTTGGGGCCAAACCCTTCAAGCAACTCAAATCGTTCATCGCAGGCGCGAGGTTCTGCCTGGCTCCCATGGACATCTCCTACCCGGGCAATGACATCTCCCATCATAAGGTCTTCCAGTACCTGGCCATGGGCAAACCTGTGTTCTCCACGGAATTCTCCGAATACACCGGCATCGCCGACCTTCTGTACATGAACAACGACCCGGCAACCCTGGTGAACAACCTGTCCGCTTTCCTCTCCTCCGGGGAGGATGCTGCATTGCCACCCGCGCGGATCGCCGTCGCCCGCGAGCATAGCTACGATTCCATCCTAGGGCGCATCGGCGATTTCCTGGCGAACATATCCCCCGGCCTACGGCCGGGGCCGGCCGCTGAACCGGTCACTGCCCCAAATAAATAGGGAATTGTAGTATCCTTGGTTCCCGGACATCCTTGATCGACCATCGATTCATGCCGCTCCCCTTCCGGATCGCGCCCCGTCCTTGACCGCCATGCACGTGCTGCACACGTTCTCCAATAACTCCAGCGTGCCCTACCTGAGCTGGTTTGCCGAGCGGGCCCACCGCGAGGGCGCACCGCGCTTCACATTCATCCTCATGCACCCGGAGCGGCCACGGATGATCGATGAAATGAAAGCGTATGGGTTCAAGTGCATCTGGATCAAGTTCAGTGACCAGCACCGGAAGCGGGGATTGCTCAAAGCCCTGTTTCTGATGTGGTGGCACATGGCAAGGCTTCGCCCGGACGTGGTCCATAGCCACCTGATGGACGATTCAATGGCCGGCATGCTGGCAGCTCGGCTCGCCGGTGTGAAGGCCCGAGTGGTGACCAAGCAGGTAACGGGATTCCATTGGATGCATGCCCCGCGATGGGTATGGGTGGACCGGTTCACCAACCGTATGGCAACGGACCTGCTCGCTGTTTCCGGCGAATGCCGACAGTTCCTCCTGGAAAAGGAAAAGGCCCCGTCTTCCAAGATCACCGTGGTGCACCATGGTGTCCAGGTGGCCGACATCACCGCACAGGACCCGTCGGTCTCGGAAGCCCTGAGGCGGCGCTTTGGGGCGATCGACAGGTTCCCTGTGATCGGCACGGTAGCCCGGCTGATCGAATGGAAGGGCCACCGGCATATCGTCGACGCAGCCCGTGAGGTGGTGCGCAACCATCCTAAAGCCCTGTTCCTGTTCTGCGGACAGGGAGACCAGGAGCAGGCCATCCTCCGGCAGGTGAAGGAAGCGGGTCTAGAAGACCATGTAAAGCTCACCGGATGGGTGGATCGCGCCGAGATCCCGTCCTTCTACGGCATGCTGGACATCTACCTTCACGCTGCCGCGCTGGAACCTTTCGGCTTTGTTTATGCGGAGGCCCTGCTCAATGGGATTCCCGTGGTCAGCACCCAGACGGGTGCTGCAAAGGACGCCATTGAGGATGGGAGCAATGGCATACTGGTCGATGAACGGAACGGGCGATCCTTGGCTGAGGGGATTGAGCGCATGTTGCGTTCGGACCGGCGAGCGATCGGGGAAGCCGGGCGAAAGACCGCCCTGTCCTTGTTCCCCTTCGAGCGTATGTGGGACGGCACCATGAACCTGTATCGCAAAGCCCTCGCACGCCACTGATGAGCACCACCAAAACCCCGTCAGCCGATCCAGCCGGCCACATGGCGCACCGGGCAAGGAGGGCATTGGCATCACAAAGGTTCAGAACGACCAACGGTCCGGCAGGCATGGCTTCCAACCACCCGGGTGTACACTCCCTCCCCGCCACCTGTCACTTCACAGGCCCGGGTAAAAAGAGGCCCGGGCATGCCTCGGCTCCACCTGCCAACCTCTCACCCACTCTGTTTCCCCGGAATCCGTGAGCCTCAAGCGCGACACCCTTTACACCTTCCTCACCCAGGCACCCACCTTGGTGCTGTACTTCGTTGCCAGCACCCTGATGACACGCATCCTGGGCGACGAGGGAAGGGGAGCGTTCGCACTTTTGCAGAATCAGGTCAGTTTCATGGTACTGGTCATGGGCTTTGGGCTTGGGTTCGGCTCCACGTACTTCACGGCCAAGGACCATGGTGATCCCACGCGGATCGTCCGGATCTGTGCGAGCTTGCTGCTCATCAACATGGTCCTGGTACCCGCCACCTTCCTGTTGGTCTTCGGCCATGCGCATTTGCGCAACGTGTTCATTCCCGCCAAAGCCACCCATTGGGCCTACCTGGCCTACCTGGTGCTCACGGTGATCCTGACCCAACTCACTTCCTTCATCAGCAGTATCCTGCTTGGCCTGAAGAAGTTCCGGGCCTTGAACCAGATGAGCATTGCCGGCGCCGCCCTCAACGCGGTAGCCTTCCTCGTGCTGTACCTGGTCCGCGGCCACATCGCCCCCGAACGCGTACTGCCTTGGGTCCTGGGGATCCTCTTGGGGATCACCCTGATCATCGCCTTGCTTTGGGTGGCGATCTACGTGCGCATGGTGGGCATCCCCCCCGTGCCGACCTGGGACATGACATTGATCCGCCCGGTGTTCACGTTCGTCATGATCAGTTATTTGGGCAACTTTATCCACCTGATCAATTACCGGTTCGATGTGTGGGTGGTGGGGAGCTACGCCGGCACCGCCCAATTGGGATTGTACACGGTGGCCGTCAGCTTGGGGCAAATGTTCTTCTATATCCCCGATCCATTTGCCAAGGTCATCCAGCCCTACCTGTTCGGGGAGATGAGTCCGGCACTGCTGGCCAAGTTCAAGTTCATCATGCGTTTGAGCTGCACCACGGTGGCCATCCTAGCCGCCTGCTTGGGATTGGCGGCCCCGTGGCTGGTGCCCGGGCTCTTCGGCAGTGTTTTCCGTGATTCGATCAGCGCCTTGTGGTGGCTGTTGCCGGGCATCATTTTCGTTTGCGCCTCCAAGTTGCTCGGTCTGCTGGTCATCCAGGGCAACATGATCCGGTTCAACTTGTACGGTGCCGCGGCGGCAGCCGTCGTCACGATCGGCTTGGATTTCCTGCTGGTGCCCCGGTGGGGGATCACGGGAGCGGCCGTGGCCAGCTCGCTTGCCTATCTCACCAACCTGGTGGTGCAGGGAGCGGTGGTGCGCAACAGGCTGAAGATCTCCCTGCATGACATGTTCATCCTGCACCTGTCCGACTTTGCCCGGCTCCGGCAGCTTGCACAGGAGCGCTTGGCAATCACCCGTGGCAACTGAACCCTCCAAATGCATCAGGCAGGTTCAGGAAGACGATCCCCCATTGCGCTCCCACAAGATGAAGTGGCAGCCCAATTTCCCCTCCCCGTGGCATTCCGCATGCAGCACATCGTGGTCCACTTGAACCATGCGAGCACCCATGGCCAGGCATGAGGAACATGCTCCGGTTCGAAAAGGCAGGTCCATGCAAGGTGGGGCCTTGTAGGGATTATTACCGCTATCGACAGATACCTTTCGCACTCCAGCGTGACCGTGATGAAGTTGTTTGAGCGGATCCGGCCTTTGGTGGGCAGGGCGACCAACCCGCACCGCTTCTTGGGCATGCGATGAAATCCCGGCCATGAACAAGCCTGAAGTGTCCGTAGTCATACCGGCGTACAATGCAGCGTCCTGGATACGGGAGGCAGTGGATTCCGTGCTGCACCAAAGCCACCGCGACCTCGAGCTCATCGTGGTGAATGACGGTTCCACCGATGCGACGTTGGACCTGGTGATGGGCATGGACGACCCTCGTATCCGACCGGTGAGCCAGGCCAACGCCGGTGTGAGCGCCGCACGGAACCGGGGCATTGCTGAAGCCAAGGGCACCTTTATCGCCTTTCTGGATGCGGATGACGCCATGCTGCCCCGGAACCTGGAGGCCAAGCTGGCCTGCATGAAGCAACAGGGGGCGCTGTGGAGCTTTTCCGACCTGGCGGCCTGTGATCCGTCCCTGGCCGCTACCGGGGTTATTTTGCGGTGCACGGGCCAGGATGTGTTGCGCGCCATCCTGCTCGGCAACCAACCGGTCACCGGCAGCAACTTCCTGGTACACCGGCAATGCTTTGAAGACGGCGTGCGGTTTGACGAGGAACTTTCCAACGCCGCCGACCAGGACATGGCGATCCAATTGGCGGCCCGGTTTCCTTGGTGCCACGTGCCCGAAGCGTTGGTGCTGTATCGGACATCCCCCGGTAGCATGAGCACGAACGTCGCTCTCTTCGAGCGGGATCACCTGCGCATGTTCCGTAAGGCCCGCAGGAACGGGCACTTGGCCGACCACCGGTTCCGGCGCAGGTGCATGGCCAGGGTGTATTGGGCCATCGGCGGCAGTTGGTGGTTGCTGGCCCAACGCCCCATGCGAGGCCTGCCCTGGCTCATTCGGGCATTCATCACCTGGCCTGGTGTGGTCTTGCGCCCCCTTCGCAAAAGGTTCGGTGCCTCCTCTCCGGATCAAGTGTGATCCGCGCCCTGGCCATAGAGATCACGATACACCGCATCCGCAATGCTGAAATTGCGATAGCGTTCCGCCACCCGCCGGATCCTCGTCCGCAGACCTTCCCGGTCCTGGCTGCGCAAGAGTTCATCCATGGCCGACACGGCCTGCGTGTAACCCGCCCGGTCCAACGAGGGGATGACGCAACCGATCTGCTCTTGTTCGATGATCGCCGAATCATCCGAGATGTCCCGCGTGATCATAACTGGCAGCCCCATGGCCCAGTACTCCCCATCCTTGATCGGGGTGCAGTAGCGTTTGGTCGGTACCGGCTTCACGGGGGTTAGCGCCCAATCCGCCAATCCCATCCAATCGGGAACTTCCTCCGGCTGTACGTGCCGGATGGTGAACATGCCAGGCGGAAGACCTGCCTTCGTGATATAGGGACCCAACTCCTCCTGCCCATGGCTTGTAAGCAGGACTACATGCAACCGCTCTCCCCAATGATCACGCGCAGCCCGGAACAGGTCGAACACTTCCTGGGCCAGGTAAATACCTCCGAATTTCCCGGCATAGACCGCGACCAGTTTGTCCTGTAACCCCAAGTCCGCCAGCAATTCGGCATTCTTGCCCCTGCCCAGCGTAAAGCGTTCGAGGTCCACGCATGCCGGCTTCACGGCAAACCGGGCTGGTACCATCCCATAGCGTTGCAACGCATAGGTACGCATGCCCTCCGTCGCTGAAACGACAGCCCATGCTCTTCGCGTCTGCCGTTTCTCGAAGTGAAAAAGGATCCGGAACGCGAGTCCGCCCTTCCGCCATGTACCATTCTCCACCATGGCTTCCGCGTGCGGCTCATAGCTGTCCAGGATCAACTTCTTGCCGGACAATTTGGCGAGCAAATAGCCGATCATCCCAGCCGGCATGCACCAAGCGTGGATCACATCGATCTGCTCCTGCCTGACCAACCGGGATAACCGCCACACCACCTTCAGCAACATAAGGAAGCCCGACAAACCGAAGGCCTTGTACGCGAAGGGGTGGTGGATGAATCCCCCTCCTTCCCCGTGCCGGGTGGTGGCCGATCCGGGTTCCAGGGTCACCAGGTGGACCCGGCTACCGGCAGGTGCCACCTTGCGCATCCGCTCCACATAAGGCAATACATAGTTCACCACCAACGGATCGCGCCGTGCCCAATAGGTCACCACCAGGATCTGAACACCCGCCTTGTGCGTCATGCTCGAGCTAGTCCGGGCGTAGCCATCCCCGGGGCCTTCCGGCCTGCTGTGTGCCTGTCCACTTGTTCGGACACGGGATACCTCGGCTCCCCTTTACGGAAGACCGCCAGGTCGAACTTGAAGCCCCTGGTGCGGCACAAGTGCTTCTGTTGGCGCAAAAAGTCGATGATGAACAATCCACTGACGAGAAATGGAAGCATCGGGATCTTGAATCGCACCAAGGCGCCGAAATTCGGTGTTGTGATGCCGATCATGAAACCGAACAAAACGGAGTATGCAATGCACAGCAGCACGATCGGGTTTCCCGTGACGCAACGGATGAAGAACAACAAGCCGGAACGGGCAAGGATCAACAGGGCCAATCCGAGCAGGAATGTATTCTCCAGGCCGCTGATCACCATCACTGCACTGTCCGACTCCCAGAGATACGGCCGGAACAGCGCGGCATTAATGGCTATCGGCGCTTTTTCCAGAAGGCCGATCACCGTACCGTCCATTTCCCCGACATTGAAATAGTTCCCACCGTACTGCTCCGACCTTGTCATATCCTGCTGGATGACCATGGTGGTCTCCACGGCCTCATCCAGGCTGAATTTGCCCAGCTCATCCCCAAGCTGGACCAAAATCAAGTATGACACCGCCATCATCACCCCCAATGCCAAGGGAAGGATCACTATTCGCATCAACGTATTCCGCATGGCGGCAACCCTGAAGTAGGCCAGCCAGATCACCGTCATGGGCAGAAGCGCCATCAGGATATAAGGCTTCAAAGCGACCATCAACGCAGCTGAGACGGCCAAACCCACGGCATTCTTCAATATATGGTCATGCTTGAAAAAGATACCATTGAAACAATAAACCCACCAACAGGCTGCACTAAGCGTGACCGTATCCTTCAAAATTCCGGACCCCCAAAAGAACACGGAAGGCATATAAAGGAATCCCACTGCAAATCGATCGATCAAGGATGGGAAGTATTCCGAAAACATTTGATAGCATTTCCATATCCCCGCATAACAGACACTTGACAACAATATGGTGGTCAACAAATAACTCTTGAATGAAATAAGAATGAATACAGACACGATCCTAACAACCATGAACGAACGATCATCATAATATATATAATCCAATGGCTTCACATCCAACCCACTGAATAGACTAATGTGAGCGAGGTCGTTCGGGCCAAAAAGCACCCGGAAATACGCTAGGGGATCGGCCAAGGCAAGGTCGCCTAAAGCGAGTGCCGAGTAGAAGTATGCGATGGTATCCCCCCCACCATAGTAGAAAAAGTAGATCAAGGCAAAAGCAACCCCTCCGACCACCTTGGCAAACAACCCCCAAAGCAGATGGCGATATTCCGGACGGGTCTTCAACCCAAGCCGTTTCTTCCTACTGAAGTAGAGGTACAAGCCAATGAAATAAACGAACCCGAGCAGCCATTCCCAGGCGGCAAGGCCTTGCTCCCCGTAGTATGGCACTATGATCAACGGCATGCCGCGAATTTCGGTCATCCCGTACAATTCCACGACAGGACTGTCATGGCGGGGAAGCTCCTTCGAACGGGAGCTGCCTCCATCATGCCTACTTTCGCAACCCATGCGGCGGCCAACAATGCCTACGCCTGTCCTTCAACGGCAGCTCCTTCGCTTGAATAGCCCCATGACATTCCGGGTTGGACCCCTGTTGATCTGAGTGCCCATGCTACAAGCACCGCTACGGACCGGACAACCAGCGTCGGGTAAAACCCTCCGGTCGACACCTGCGGCCCGTAGGCCATCGAATGAGCGGCCGCCTCGCCCCGGCACATTCGTGATCTCCTTGGACTTCGAGCTGATGTGGGGCATGCGGGACAAATTCAGCCTGCAGGCATGTGCAGCAGCAATCGAGGGCGTGCACGAAGCACTGCCCAAGATGCTGGACAGCTTCGGAAACCACGGGGTAAGGGCCACCTTCGCCACGGTGGGCCTACTTTTCTTTGATACCAAGGCCCAACTTCTGGCCGGCCTGCCAACGATCAAGCCGACCTATTCCGACCAGCGCTTCTCCTTGTACAATGGTTATCTGGAAACGATCGGCGAGGACGTGCTTCAGGACAAATACCATTTCGGGAGCAAGCTCGTCCGGTTGATCCAGTCACATCCTGAGCACGAGATCGGGTGCCATACGTTCTCCCATTATTACTGCATGGAAGAAGGGCAGACCAAGGAGCAGTTCGAGGCGGACCTGGTGGCGGCAAAGGCCTCTGCGGCAGCCATGGGCATCCAGCTCCAGAGCTTTGTTTTCCCCGCCAACCAGTGCAACCCCGCCTACCTGGCCATTTGCCGAGCACACGGTATCCGGGCTTTCCGCGGCACCGGCAACAGCTGGCTACAGGAACCCCGGCCCTATGTGAAGGAGACTTTGCTGCGCCGGGGGCTGCGGCTGGTGGACGCCTGGGTGAACATCAGCGGCCACCATTGCCATCCCTATCCCGTTCCACGTGAGGGCCAACCCGTGGATATCCCGGCAAGCCGGTTCCTGCGCCCCTGGAGCAAGCATTGGGCTGCCTTCGACGGCTTGCGCCTGCATCGGATCACCAAAGCCATGGACCATGCGGCACACACGGGCACCATTTTCCATTTGTGGTGGCACCCGCACAATTTCGGGCTGAACATCGGGAAGAACCTGGCCTTCCTGGACCGGGTCCTGGACCATTACAACTCGCTTCGCGACCGGCACGGCATGGAGAACCACACCATGGGTGAATTGGCCGGGATGGTGTATGCCGATGACCGCTAAGGAGGTGGTGCTCGTGGCACGCAAGGGCTGGTCGGCGGATTCGATCTACCACGTCCTGGCAACCCGGTATCGTGTCCATGTCATTTTTGAGCAGCCTCCTTCCCTTTGGAAACTTCTCCAATGGCGCATCCGGCGATCCGGCTTCATCACAGTTGGCGGCCAGTTCTTGTTCCGCTTGTTCGAGGTGATGTTCCTGCTGGGCGGATCAGCCCGCCGCAGGAGGGAAATCCTGTCCTGGCACGGACCGCATGGATCAATCCCGTCCACTATGGCGGCCACCACGCCTTCAGTGAACAGCAAGGATTGCCTGGACCGGATCAAGACCTTGTCCCCTGCCGTGGTGGTGATCAACGGTACCCGCATCCTGACCCGGCACACCCTGGACGCCATCAAGGTGCCTGTGATCAATGTCCATGCGGGCATCACACCGAGGTATCGCGGGGTGCATGGCGCCTATTGGGCCCTGGTGAACAATGACCGTGAGAACTGCGGCGTCACCGTCCATCTGGTGGATGAGGGCGTGGACACCGGCGGCATCCTCAAGCAGGCGTTGATCCACCCCGGGCCCAAGGACAACTTCGCCACCTACCCTTACCTGCAACTGGCGGCTGCACTGTCACCGCTTTGCGAAGCCGTGCAGGAATGCATGGATGGGAAGACGCGTGTTCTTGCCGGACCGCCCGGCAGCCACCGGTGGTTCCACCCCACCCTTTGGGACTACCTCCACAACCGGATCAGAAAGGGTGTCCGGTGATGCCCTCACCCATGGTGATACCCACTCCCCTTCAAAATGCTGAGCGCCCGGTACAACTGCTCCGCAAACAGCACGCGGACCAGCTGGTGGGGGAACACCATGGGCGAGAGCGATAGCACGAGGTCGGCGCGTTGGCGCACCTCATCGGTGAGCCCGTAGGCCCCGCCGATGATGAAGGCCGTGTGCCGCGTGCCTTGGTCGCGCCATTTGCCCAGTTGCGCCGCGAAGTCCGGGCTGGAGAGCAGGCTGCCGCGCTCGTCCAGCGCCACCACCTTTTCGCCGGGCCTCAGCGCGGCCAGGATCCGTTCACATTCCGTGCGCCGCTGCCAAGCCGGGTCGCCGCGGCCGGCCTCGGCCACCACCATCTCGTCCACCGGTTCCATGCGGCGGATACGCGCGAGGTAGTAGTCCAGCCCGTCGGCCACATGCCCGCGCTCGGTGCGCCCCACGAGGATCAGTCGAAAGCCCATGCGCCTTCCGCTGTTGGTAACTCCATGCCTTGACTGGGGCAAATGTGGCCCGTTCTTTGCAAAATTGCCAACATGCAACTCCGCGATCTCTTCCGTTCGGTGCTGGCCGGGATTTTGCTCCTGGCCGGGATCGGGCTACACGCCCAAGGCGGTGTGAAGGACCAGGTGGTCGCCGCCCTCGGGGCCGGTGACGCCACCGCCGTGGCCAGGCACATGGTGGCCAATGTGGACATGGCCCTGCCCTCGGCCAGCGATTACTACAGCAAGGCCCAGGCCGAGCAGATCCTGCGCAAGTTCTTCGATGAGCACCCGCCCAAGGGGTTGACCATCGTGCATGAGGGCACCAACCGTTCGGGCGACAGTTACTACATTGGCAACATGCCCACCGGCAAGGGTGATTTCCGGGTCACCTTCTTCCTGAAAAAGGCGGGCCAGGTCTTCCAAGTCAAACAATTGCGCATCGAGCCGGGCAGAACGGATCGTTAGTATGGTACCACTGGGAACCGAGGAGATCATCCGCCGGGCATTCGAGGAGGACGTGGGCGACGGGGACCATACTTCGCTTTCAACCATTCCCGCCAGCGCCAAGGGGGCGGCCCATTTATTGGTGAAGGGCAAGGGCACCTTGGCCGGCGTGGAGATGGCCCAGGCCGTTTGCGCCTTCATGGACCCCGCCCTGAACCTGCGGCCCATGCTGCACGACGGCGCCCGTGTGGACCCCGGTGACGTGGCCTTCACGCTGAACGGCCCTTCGCGGAGCATCCTGCTGGTGGAGCGCGTGCTGCTGAATTTCATGCAGCGCATGAGCGCCATTGCCACGCTCACCACCGCTTTCGTGGATGCCGTGGAAGGAACCGGTTGCCGGGTACTGGATACCCGAAAAACCACGCCCGGCCTGCGCATCATCGAGAAATGGGCCGTGCGCATCGGCGGCGGGGTGAACCACCGCATGGGCCTGTACGACATGGTGATGATCAAGGACAACCATGCTGATTTCGCCGGCGGCATCCCCCAGGCCATCCTCCGCGCCCAAGCCTACCTGAAAGATCGGAACCTGAAGGTCCCCATCGAGGTGGAGACCCGCAACCTGCGCGAAGTGGAGCAAGTGCTCGCCACGGGAGGCGTGCAGCGCATCATGCTGGACAATTTCAAGCCTGCCGACCTGCGGGCCGCCGTGCACCTGATCAAGCGGCGTACCGAGACCGAGGCCAGCGGCGGCATCACCCTGGCCACCGCACGGGAGTATGCCGACACCGGCGTGGACTTCATCTCCGTGGGTGCCTTGACGCACTCGGCCGGAAGCATGGACCTCAGCCTGAAAGCCATGGGATAATGGCCGGCCGACTGGTCCGCAAGCTGCTTTACTCCCGGCCGGTGAGGAGGGTCATCCGCTTTGCGCAAGGCGTGGTGTTGCCCGGCTTCGGCGGCTTCAGCGTCTACCACGTCTCCCGGTTTTTCTTCCATGCCCTCTTCAAGGGCAACCTCGAGAACCGCGCGGCAGCCATCGCCTTCCGGCTCTTCCTGGCGCTCTTCCCGGCGCTGATCGTGCTGCTCACCCTGATCCCCTTCATCCCCATCCAGGATTTCCAGGTGAAGCTGCTGGGCACCTTCCGCAGCATGCTTCCCGGCGAGGTGTACCGCTTTATCGAGGGCATGCTGCACGACCTGGTGCTGCGCAAGCACAGCACCCTGCTCAGCCTGAGCTTCGTCTTCGGCCTCTACCTGGCCAGCAACAGCATCAATGCCATCCTGCAGGGATTCCGCCACAGTACGTTCGTCACCGAGTGGTACCGCCCGTGGAAGCAGCGCCTGATCAGCCTGCTGCTGATGCTGCTGCTCACCGTGCTGCTGGTGGCCGCCATCGCCGTGCTCACCATCACCTCCTGGGGGCGCTCGCTGATCCACGACCATGGTGACCATCTCCACTTCCTGGAGGGGATCGGCTTCAGCACCATGCGATGGGCCACTTCCGTAATGTTGGTCCTCGTGGCCGTTTCCCTGCTTTACCACGCCGGCAGCCCGGGCAAGAAGCGCTTCCAACTGGTGACCCCCGGAGCCGTGCTGGCCATCCTCCTCATCTTCCTGCTCTCCCGTGCACTGGGCTATTTCTTCGGCAACATCACCAATTACAACGCGCTTTACGGGTCCATCGGCGTGATCCTCGCCGTGCAGCTCTGGCTCTATTTCAACATGCTGGTACTGCTGATCGGCTACGAGCTGAACACCAGCATCGCCAAGGCCCGCACCGACCACAGCCGGAAGCTCAAGTTGCGCCAAGCATAGGTGCCGCCGCGCCACTATCCCCCGTGTGGGATAATTTGCACCCCACGCGCCCGGAACCGCACCCGGGTGTGGCACCATGAGAAGAACCTTATTGCCGTTCGCCTTCCTGTTGGCCCAGAGCGCAGTGGCGCAACCCCACGACCCCCTTCATCCACCGAACACTTTCCGCCAGGCGGACAACCCCCATTACTGGAAGAATGACCCGCCCTACCCGGGCTATTGGCAGCAGGATGTGCACTACGTGATGAACGTGCGGCTGGACGAGGTGGACAACCTGGCCACCGGCACCGTGCGGCTCACCTACTGGAACAACTCACCGGACACCCTGCGCGAGGCCTTTTTCCATCTGTACGCGAATGCCGCCAAGAGCGGCAGCTACATGGCCGACCTGTACGGCCGGGAAGCCCCGGAGGGCGCCAAGCGCGGCACCGAGGTGACCTCCATGACCGTGGACGGACAGGAGCTCGTGCGCGAAACGGACAACACCGTGATGCGGGTGCAACTGCACAAGCCGATCCCTCCCGGCGGCAGCACCGTGTTCAACTACACCTTCACCACCTACTGGGGGGGTATGGGCCGGATGAAGCTCTTCAAGGCCTGGGGCCATAAGCACTTCGATGCCACCCAATGGTACCCGCGCATCGGTGTGTACGACCGCAAGTTCGGCTGGGACACCCAGCAGCACCTGGGCCATGAGTTCTATGGCGATTTCGGCACGTTCGACCTCAACCTGGACATGCCCAACGACATGGTGGTGGAGGCCACCGGGTGGCTGCAGAACCCTGGGGAGGTACTGCCGCCGGACCTGCGCCGGAAGCTGGATATCGCCAACTTCAAGGACAAGCCATGGAACGAGGCCCCGTCCGTGATCACGCCATACGAGCCCGGCGTGCGCAAGGTGTGGCGCTTCCACGCCGAGAACGTGCATGACGTGGCCTGGACGGCCGACCCCACCTACCGCATCGGCGAGGCGGAATGGAACGGCGTGAAATGCATCGCCGTGGCACAGGAGCCGCACGCCTCCAAATGGCAGAATGCCGCCGACTACGCGGCCCAATGCATCCGCGCCCACAGCCTGAACATCGGCATGTACGCCTATCCCAAAATGGTGGTGGCCGATGCGCGGGACGGCATGGAATACCCCATGCTCACGCTCGACAGCGGCAATGAGCCCAACTACCGGTCGCTGTTCATGCATGAGATCGCCCACAACTGGTTCTACGGCATGGTGGGCAGCAACGAGACCTACCGCGCATTCCTGGACGAGGGCTTCACCCAGTTCATCGAAACCATCGGCATCGAGGATGAGGACGGCGACACCCTGGTGCAGGAACCCGCCGCCACCGCCTACGAGCGGCGGTTCACGCAGCCCTCATTGGCGCGGGACAGGCTGGCCTACAACAGCTTCCAAAGCGCCGCCGTGCGCGATGAACTGCCGCCCATCAACACCCACAGCGATGAATTCTCCCGCCTGCCCACCGGCTACCGCATGGTGTACTACAAGACGGCCGTCATGCTCTTCAACCTGCAGTACGTGCTGGGCGATTCCCTTATGCTCAACGCCATGCGCCACTACTTCCACCAGTGGAAGTTCAAGCACCCCTATGCCGAGGATTTCCGCCAGAGCATCATGGACTATACCAAGGTGGACCTCAACTGGTTCTTCGACCAGTGGATCGAAACCGGCAAGCAGCTCGATTATGCCATCAAGGGCGTGAAGCGCCGCAATGCCGATGCGGGCCAACGCATCCACCTTCGCCGCATCGGCGACATGCAGATGCCGATCGACATGGCCGTGACCGCCAACGACGGCAGGCAGTACAACTTCCACATCCCCAACAACTGGTACGTGAAACGGACCGATGCCACCGTGCTGCCCCGCTGGATCGGCTTCGATGAGGTGCAACGCGACTACTTCGCCCAAGTGGACATCCCCTCGGGAATTGCCGATGTGAGGCTTGACACCACCTACCGCCTCGGCGATGCCAACTGGCTGAACAACAGCCTGCGCTTCCCCTTCACCAGCACCTTCGACAGCCACATCCGCAACTGGCCCGACCGGCGCACCTATGAAGGATTCGTGCGGCCCGACATCTGGTACAACGGATTCGACGGCGCCAAGGTGGGCGTGCACTTCAACGGCAGCTACCTCCGCTACAAACACCAGGTCCACTTCTCCGCCTGGCTGAACACCGGCTTCGGCCAAAGCCTGCCCGGAGGCGCGGTGAACACCGCCTACGACCCGTTCAGCTTCAACTTCCGCTACCGGAACGGCACCGGACGGCTCCTGAACGGCTCGTCGGTCACGGTGGCCGCGAAGCTCCTGGACGGGCTCGAGCAGTACGAGGGCGGCTTCAACTGGAACATCCCTTTCTCCGGCACCAGCCTGTACACCAACGCCAAGTTCATGATCCGCCGGGACAGCACGGACCTGCTCTACCTGATCCAACCCGACCAATGGGAGCCCGGTGCGCTCAACAGCACCTTGACCACCGGCGTGCTGCATACCTATGACCTCGGAAAGGGCGACGGCAGCCTCCGCCTGGAGGTGCGCAACGCCGGCGTGGGCGCCGTGCATGCCTTCGCCCAGGTGGCGGCCACGGCCATCAACCGGATTCCGCTCGGCCCCTTGCAGCTGCGCACGCGTGCGTTCGCCCAGTACGGCACCGGCCATACCCCGCGGGAAAGCCGCCTCTACCTCGCCGGCGCTTCCCCCGAGGACATGATGGACGACAAGTACGTGCGCAGCATCGGTTTCATGCCCCTCCATTGGATGGGCTACGGCGCAGGGACCAACCACTTGCACCACGGCGGCGGCCTCGGCCTGCGCGGCTACGCGGGCTACCTGGCCCCGGAACGAACGCCGGACGGCCACCTCATCCTCATCTACGCGGGCAACACCGGCGCCGCACTCAACGGCGAGCTCGACCTGGACGGGCTGGTACGCTTCGCCCCCGGCAAGATCGCGGACTACCTGGACCTCGATGTGTACCTCTTCGGCGACGTAGGCACCATGGGCTACCGAACGGTGACCGACCTGGGCACACCGCAGATAAAGCTGGCGCCGCCCCGCGCCGATGCCGGTGTGGGCGCCGCCTTCACCATCAAGAAATTCGGACCCTTGGACGACATCAAGCCGCTCACCTTCCGCTTTGACATGCCCTTGGTGCTCTCCAACCTCCCGGCCGGGGAGACCGACCACGTCGCCTTCCGCTGGGTGGTGGGCGTGGGAAGGAGCTTCTGAACACCCCACTGCAACATGCGATACACGGCCACCATCCTCGCACTCTCGCTGACCACCGCTGCCTGCGCACAGGATATCGCGGGACGGTGGATCACCGTGGACGACAACACCGGCAAGCAACGCTCCATGGTGGAGATCACCGTGAAGAACGGCGTGGCTTCCGGGCATATCCGGGAGATTTTCGACAAGAGCAAGGAGGGCAAGACCTGCCAGGCCTGCACCGATGACCGCAAGGGTAAACCCGTGCTGGGCATGGAGATCATCCGCGGCATGGTACGCGACGGCGAGGAATGGAACGACGGCACCATCCTGGACCCGGACAACGGCAAGGTGTACGACTGCAAGCTCTGGGTGGAGGGCGACAAGCTGAAGGTGCGCGGCTACATCGCCTTCTTCTTCCGGACACAAACGTGGTTGAGGACGGATCATTGACGGCGAAGCCTCCCCGCACCCACAGGGCGCTGGCGCCAGGCATCAGCCGGCCGTACCGCCTTCCACGCCGGCCATGCGCTCCACCAGGCGCAGGAATTTCAAACGCTCGGTCGGCGGGAAGTGCTCCATGATCCGTTGCCTGGCCTTCCGGCCCAAGGCATCAAGGTCCGCGCCCAAGGCTTCGTGGATCAAGGCTTCCAGCGCGTCCTCGTCCTTCTTCCGCAGGATGAAGCCCGTATCACCCACGATACGCGGCAGCGCGGCCACCGAACTGGCGATGGGGACGCATTCGCAGAGCATGGCCTCGCAGGGGGCGCTGGGGAAGCCCTCCCAAATGCTGAGCTGCAGGTAGAACCGGTGCCGCGCGTAGAATGCGGGCAGCTCGCCGTACGGAATGAACCCATGCAGCTCCACGTTCGGCGGAACGCGGTCATACTTCATGGCCGGCGTATTCCCTAAAATGGTGAACGTACACTGCGGAAACCGGTCGGCCATTTCAAAGATCAGGTCGATGCCCTTGCGGTGGAAATTCGGTGCGTTCATCTGGGCCGCCGTAATGAAGCTCATCGGCTGCTTGTCCACATCGCAACGGAACCGAGCAGGGTCGTACCCGTAGGCGATCACCGTGTATGGCGTACGGATCTGCGGGAACAACCCGCGATAGCCCTGGGCCGGGGGGTCCTGCGGGTCCGAGGTATAGGTGTGCCGGCTTTCCACCAAGGCCTCATCCACCGGTGCCAGGTGGGCCGCCAACTGCAACGACCACTTCGTGATCGGCCCCAGCGGCCAGCGCGTGAAATTGCCATAGCCGATGGAGGGGAACTTCACGCAGTCCGTTCCCCCGAGCACCAGCAGCACAGGCTTCCCCATCAGGCGGCCCAGCAAGGCCGGCAGCAAGGAGTGGTAGCCGGCAAACTGGCACACGGCCACCGAGCTGGACGGCAGGTGGCGCAGCAGGAAAAACAACTGGTGCAGCAAGGTGAACGGGGTATGCCACTTCCGCCGGGGTTTGAAGTGAAAAACCTTCACATCAAAACTTTCATCCAACAGTTTGATGTCATTGGCTGCGAAGGACACCAGCACGGGTGTGCAGTAAACCAGCTTGGGCCGGGCACCGGCAGGCTTCACCATGCGGCGAAACTACGGGCGGCGGTTCATGCGCAACCCCTTTCTTTGCGCCCCATGGTCCTCGGCTCCGGCTTGATCGCACGCGCCTTCAACTCCTTTCTTCACGACGATCGTGTGCTGGTCTTCGCCTCCGGCGTATCCAACTCCTCCTCCGCCACGCCCGCGGACTACGCCCGGGAGAAGGAGCTGCTGCTCGCCCAGGAAGGTACATCGGCCCGGTTGGTCTATTTCAGCACGTGCAGCCTGCACGACCCCACCCTGCATGCGGCGGGCTACATCCGGCACAAACGGTTGATGGAGGACCTGATCCGCGAACAGTTCGCCGACCACCTCATCATCCGCCTGCCCAACGTGGTGGGCCATACGCCAAACCCGTACACGCTCACCAACTTCCTGCGGGACCGGATCATGGCCGGCGAGCCGTTCCACGTGCAGGCCAAGGCTTGCAGGTACCTGATGGACGTGGATACCGTGGCCCTCGCCTGCCCGCCGATGATGACCCGGCCCGAATATCGGGGAACGACAATTGACGCGTGCCTGGACAAGCCCGTTCCCGTGCCGCAACTGGTAAAGGCCATGGAGCAGCTGCTGGACCGGCATGCGGTAACGACGGAGATCGAGGCCGGCTCCTGCTACCACGTGGACAACACCGCGTTCAAACAGGCGTGGTCGGCCCATGCAGGCTTGCCTTGGCCCGGCCCCGACCAATGGGTGGACGTGCTTCGCAAGTATTACGGCGGCACCTCCGGAACCGAATAGCCAAGCACCCTTCCGGGCCAGACTTCCAATTCCTCGGCACGTCCGGTTGATCAGCGCGCCGCGCCAACCTTCACCCCGATGCGGCCCGTGTAGTCGATCCGGTTCAGCAGGATGCCCGGCCGGTGCTCGTCGAAATACTCGATCACGGCTTTCTTGGCACCTTCCCAGTGCCCGAAGTCATCGATGATGAGCACCCCGCCCTCCACCAGCTTCGGGTAGAGGTGGATCAATTCGTGGCGCGTGGAGGCGTACCAGTCGGTGTCCAGCCGCAGCAGTGCGATGGTGCTTCCGGGGAATCCGCCGGGCAGCGTGTCCTCCACCTTCCCCTTCACCAGATGGATCCGATCCGCGGGATAGCCCGTGGACAGCATGTTGCGCTTCACCTCGTCCAGCGGGGAATAGCACCAGTCGGAAGCATCATCGCCGGTGCGCGTGGCCTCGAACGTGCCCCGGGCGTCCTCCCCGGCGAAGCTACGGTCCACGCCCTCCGGGACCGGCATGCCCTCGAAGGTGTCGAAAAGGAAGATGTCGCGGTCGATGATGCCGCGATCCTTCAGGCACAACGCCATCATCATGGCGCTGCCGCCCCTCCACACCCCGCATTCCACGAAGGCGCCGGGCAGCCCGGCATCCACCACGTGGTTGCATGCCGCGTACAGCGCATACAGGCGTTCCGTGGAGGTCATGGTGAAGGGCGCACACCGGGTGCGCAGGTCCACGAAGCGCGGATCACCGGTCAACGCGGGGTCCTTCACCCGTGTGCCGCTGGCATCCAACAACCAATTGCCCAGGGTCCTTGCCACTTTTCCGGCGAAACTTGCAGCCATCTCTTCCGTGTTGCCCATCCGCAGGCCGGCGGATCGCCGCGCCCGGGGAGGGCTGCAAGGTTACACTGCGCCCGGGAAACTACTTTCGCCGCCCCGCCCCTCCCCGATGTCGTGGATGAACATGCTGCCCCAAGGACTGGCCAAGCCGGCATACCGCCTGCTGAACGGCTTGCTGGGCAAGGCGCGCGTACGGCAGAGCAAGGCCATCCCCGTGGTGGAATTGCAGGAACGGCACCTGGCGCACCTGAAGGTGGTGACCGACCGGCGCGCCTTCCTGCAACACCTGCCAAAGGGCGGCACCGTGGCGGAGATCGGCGTGGCTTCCGGTGATTTCACGGCCATGATCCTGGAGGTCAGCCGGCCGGATGTGCTGCACCTGGTGGACTTCTGGGGGAGCGACCGCTATGCCCCGGGGCGTGCCCGCGTGGAGCAACGCTTCCGGCAGGAACTGGCGGCGGGCAAGGTGGTGATCGACCTCGGTCTCTCCACGGACGTGCTGCCCCGCTTTGCCGACGGGCTCTTCGACTGGCTGTACATCGACACCGACCATGGCTACCCGGTGACCGCGGCCGAGTTGGAGCTGGCGCGCACCAAGGTGAGAAAGGGCGGCATCATCG
Organism: Flavobacteriales bacterium; assembly: GCA_023382455.1. Lineage (GTDB taxonomy): Bacteria > Bacteroidota > Bacteroidia > Flavobacteriales_F > PHOS-HE28 > PHOS-HE28. The sequence continues at coordinate 10,594 of JAHDVX010000029.1, read as the reverse complement.
CCGGCCATGATTACGTGACGGGCAATTGGGACGGCGGCGTGCGCTACGGCGTGGTGGAGGCCGTGCATGAGTTCTGCGTGAAGTACGGCTGGGAGCTGGTATTGCTGACCCACGAGACCGACCGCCACCTGAGCTTCGCTATCCGGGAGATCGGGGCGTGATTCAGGCCTCAGGCCTTCCCCACCACATTCCGCATCAGCTTGGCCCCCTGCACGCCCAGCTCGGGCGCCAGCCGCAAGAAGTGGACCAGCGTACCGTAGACCACGGCCAGCAGCGCGGAACGCCAGAGCATGTCCGCCCAGGCCGGCCCGTAGTGCGGGATCACGGTGAACAGCGCGGCCACCGCCGCGATCATGGCCAAGGCGCGCAACGTCATGCCATCGAAGGGCCAGAACCCGTACTTGCGGTACAGGAAGGCCACGCGCCAGGCCACGATGAGCAGCACCGAAACGAAGGAGCTCCAGGCCGCGCCCACCATGCCCCAGTGCAGGATGAACACATAATCCAGCACCACGTTCAGCACCAGCAGCACCGCCCCGCTGAGGGCGTCGAACCAATAGCTGCGCGAGGTGCTCACGATGCCGCCGCTGAGGCCCGTGGAAAGGTTGACCACATTGGTGATGCCCAGGATGACCATGGCCGGTTTGGCCAGGGCATAGGCCGGGTCCAGCAGGGAGAACAGGGCATCCACATTGGTCCACAGGCCGAGCAGGATGAAGGCGCAGACCACCAGCTGGATGATGGCCGTGCGCTGGTACAGCACCTGGATCTGCCCACGGTCGCGCCGCTTCCAGGCCTCGGCCAGCAAGGGCACCACGGGTTGCAGCAGGGCGCGCGCGGGGATCATGATCACACTGGCCAGGAAAACGGCCACGGCGTAATAGGCCACGTAGGACAGCCCGTCATGCAGCATGGCCCCCACCATCACCTGGTCGATGTTGCCGACAGCGATGTAGGCCAGCCCACTGCCCAGGGTGAACAGGCTATAGCGCATCATGCTCCGGTGCATGCGCCGGCCCTTGCCGATCCGGCCCAGGCCCAGCCGCAGCTCGCCGGAACGCCGGAGGTCCCACAGCAGGGCCACCGTGGTGAGCACGAAGGTGCCGACATAGAGCACGAGGAAAAGCTCCAGATTCAGGCCCCACAGGGCGTACGCGGCGATCAGCAGCGTTTGCAAAAGCCGCATGAGGAACTCGCGCACGAACACCGGCGCGATGCTCCGGTTCACCGACCGGCTGATGCCGCGCAACACCATCAAGTAGGTCTCGGCCAACACCAAGGGCAGCACCAGCAGGCCGTAGCGGCGGTAGAGCCCGCTGCTGTCGCTGAACCATTCGGTGAAGCGGCCATGCCCCGACCAGAGCACCAGGCACGCGGCGAAGGCACCGGCCGTGGCCACGGCGAGTGCCAGGCCGAACAAACCGCGGTGGCCCGATTCCTTGTCGCGGAACCAGGGGAAGTAGCGGATCACCGTGGCCTCTCCGCCGAAGTGCGCGATCTGCGCCGCCACCACCGCGATGCTCACCAGCAGGCGCGTGAGGCCGAATTCATCCGGGCTGAGGAAGCGTGGAAAGAGCAGGGCCATGTTCACAAAGCCCATCCCCATGCCCACCACGGTGAGCAGGGTGTTCCAGCTGGCTTGCCGTGCTACGATGCCCATGCCGCATGCAAGTTGCACATCGCCGGGTGAAGTGCGGTTGCACGGATGAGGTCCGCTCCAGCGTCCATCACGCCAAGGTGTTCAGCACCTCCGCCATTTGCACACAGGTGGCCGCCCGTGACCAGCGTGGGTCGGGAGCCCCGGCGGGCGCGGTGAACATGGCCTTTATCCGCCCGCGGTTCTCCACCAGGCCGCCGCGGTCGATCACGGCATGCGGGGCACGATCCAGGACGCGGGCCGCATCACCGGCCACCGGGCCCACTCCCAAAATGGGCCGGCCCGCACCCACATACTCGAAGAGCTTGCCCGGCAGGATACCCAACAGGTTCGGGGTGTCGTTCACCAGCAGGAGCAACACCCGCGCACGCTGCATGTGGCGCATGGCCTCGCCGTGCGTTACGCGGCCCGTGCGCTCCAGGTGGGCGCCAAGCCCCGCGGCGGACACGCTTTCCGCGATCGTATGGTCCACCGGACCGACGAAGCGGAGCTTGAACTTCGCCGCGAAATCCGGGGCCTCGTCGCACAGCACCCTCAACGCCTTCCACAGCTCCGGCGCATTGCGCGTGGGCGACAACGAGCCGATGTGCACCAGGCTGTAGTCCTCGTCAACCGGCACCGCCGCCGCTGGAAGATCATCGGGGTCATAGCCGTTGGTGATCACGGCGACGTCCTTCGCCCCCAGCTTCTGCAGGTCCTGCGCCCAATGCCAGCTCACCGTCACCACCCGGTCCGCCTCACGCAATACCGCCCCCTCCAAACGCTTGTGCTTGGCATCGGCCCACGCGGTGAGCTTCAGTTGGGCATAGAAATCAATGTCCGTCCAGGGGTCGCGGAAGTCGGCCACCCACTTCACGCCAAGCGCACGCTTCAGCCCCAGGGCTATCAGGTGCATGCTGTGTGGCGGCCCCGTGCTGATGATGGCGTCCACAGGATTCTTCCGCAACCATTGCTTCAGGAACTTCACCGAAGGACGCACCCACCACACCCGGGCATCCGGAATGAAGAAGTTGCTGCGAACCCATAGCGCGAAATCCTCCTTCCAGCCGCCTTGCTTTTGCTCATTGAGAAAGCCCACCTGCACCTTTTCCTTGGTGCTTCTGCCGGTAAAGCGCTTATACAGGTTGAACGGCTCGGTGATCGGCCGCTTCACCACCTCGATGTCCGCGCGGATGTCCTTGAGCAATCCCGGATCATCGGCCACCACCTCCGGATTCTCCGGCGTATAGATCACCGGCTGCCATCCATGCTCCGGCAACAGCTTGCTGAGCTTCAGCCACCGGTACACGCCTGCACCGCCGTTGGGCGGCCAGTAGTAGGTGATGATGAGGACGCGTTTCACGATCAGGCGATCAGATGATCAGAAGATCAGAAGATGAGGGTTCGATCATCGGAGCCTCCGGTTCAGCTTTCGTTGCCTTGTTCACCGGTCGTCCGCTGGCGGCTTGCTCGCCACTCCAGGCCCAAGGCCAGCAATACCAATGCCAGCAGCACGAAGGAACTCACCGCCGCAAGGCGGCCTCCGACGTTGTACGCCTTGCTCACCACGTGGAAGCGCACGGTGTGCTCGCCGGCCGGCACCTTCATGGCCCGCAGCACGTAGTCCGCGCGGACGTACGGGGCGGGCTTGCCGTCAATCTCCGCCACCCAATCCGGGCCATACCAGATCTCGCTGAACACCACCACGCCGCCGTTGGCGCTCTTCACCGTGTAGACGAGCTCGTTTGAGCGGTAGCTGTTCAACTTCACGCTGGCCGTGTTGTCCGAATGGGCCGCACCGGCCACGTCCTTGAAGAAGCGTGCATCCACCAAGGCCGTGTGCCTGGGGTCGATCTTGCCCAGCCCGGTGATCTCCTCGTCGGCGTTCTTCACCTCCCGCACCTCATCCACGAACCATGCCGAGCCCAAGGCATGCGAGTTCCGGATCGGCGGTTGGTCATCCGCATAGATCACGTAGCGGGTGTTGAGCATGTTCAACACGGGTTGCCCGGCCAGGACGCTGTCGATCCGCTGCATGGTGGCGCCCTCGCCGAAGGCACCGATCACGCGGCCGATCTCCGGTGAGGTGTGGAACTCGATCAATTCCTGGTAGCGCTTGAGCTTCGCGCCGTGGTAGCCGCCGAGGCTGCGATGGAAGTAGCTCTCGCGTGTGCTCTGGAACGGATTGCGCAAGGCAAGCACCCGGAAATCCGAGGTCCGGCGCAGGCTGGCGAAGCGTTCCTCCAGCTCATCCTCCTTGCTCACCAGGCGGCCGGTACCGCCCAGCTTGGCCTTGCGCTCCTTCAGTCTGAGCAGGCCCTGCTCGAGGTCGGCCTCCGTGGCGGCGTTGCTTTCCGCCTGCAGGATGGCCATGTCCACGGGTTGCGGCTTGTAGGGGTGTTCGCTGGCCGCCTCATCCTCCCAGCTGAGGTACTGCCCCTTGGCGTCCTTCTCGTTGTTCACGTAGCGGCGGTCAACGCCCCACAGGTCCACCAGCACCAGCACCCCGATGCCCGCATAGAGCAGGCCCTTGCCGATCCACTTGCGGCCATAGGCGAAGAGCAGGCCTCCGCCCAGCAGGATGAAGAGCAGGCTGCGCAATGCATCGGCGCTCACCACGCCCGTGCGCAGCGCCTTCAGCCCGTCGATGTAGCGCTGCGTGCCGGCACCATCGGTGGCCATGCGACCGTTCAGCTCGGCCATTTCCTTCCCGCTGAAGAAGCTGAGGAAGCTGCCCGGCATCACGGCCAGCAGCAGCAGCACGCCGGCCAGTATGCCCGAGGTGATCAGGAAGCGCTTGCGCACCGCGGCATCCCAGCCGCCCTCACGCGTGATGCGTTGCAGGTACAGCACGCCCAGCACGGGCACCGCCAGCTCCACGATCACCAGGATGATGGTGACCGCGCGGAACTTGTTGTAGCCCGGCACATGGTCCAGGAAGAAATCGGTGAGCGGCATCAGGTGGTGGCCCCAGCTGAGCAGCAGGGTGAGCACCAAGGAGGCGAACAGCGCATAGCCCAGGGTGTCCTTCCAGAGGAACAGGCCCGCCAGCAGGTAGGCGATCAGCAACAGGCCCGCCAGCACCGGGCTGCCGATGCCGCCCAGTACGATGGCGAGCGGAACGGCTGAAAGCATCCACCAGCCCGCCCGCCCCTCAGCGCCGGCCAGCATCAGCAGCATCAACAACAAGACGATGGCCCCCACGTACACCGGGCCGCTGGTGAAGTCCTGGTCGCCCCAGTAGTTGTTCACGTAGCCGCCACCTTGGTAGATGTCCAGCACAGCCTTGCGGAAGGCGGGGTCCTGGATGGCCGCCAGGTCTTCCTGGGACTGGACCAGCGAGCCCGAGGCACCTCCCTTCACATCGGGCACGAGCAGGGAAAGGCTCTCCTGCTTGCCGTAGCTCCAATGCGTCACATAGTCGCGGTCCAGGCCGTCGGTCTTATTGGCCAGGTCGGGATTGCCTTGCGGGTCGATGGTGAGCTCGCTCTTGCCGCGCGTGGTGTGCGCACCATACTCCCACGTGCTCCACAGCAGGCCCAGGTTGCACAGCAGCGCCACCGCGATGCCCGCCACGCCCAACGCCGCCCGCCCGGCAAAGTTGGCCAGCTGCTTGCCCTGGATGGCCCGCCACAGCTCGGCCAACCCGAACAGGGCCAGCATCATCGCCAGGTAGTAGGTCACCTGCAGGTGGTTGGCATGGACCTGCATGGCCAGGAACAGGGCGAAGAGCGCGGCCCCGAGGAACTTGCGGCCGCGCAGCAGCACGTACAGGCCGCCCAGCACCATGGGCATGTAGCCCACCGCCGTGGCCTTGCTGTTGTGCCCGGCCTCGATGATGATGAGGAAGTAGGAACTGAAGGCGTACGCCAATGCACCCACCAGCGCCAACCACGCATCCACCCGCAAACAGAGCAGCAGGATGAACATGCCGGCCATGTACAGGAACAGGAAGGAGGCCGGCCGCGGCAGGAAACCGTGCAGCACGCTATCCACCCAGTTCATCGCATTGGCAGGCCACACCACCCCGATCTGGTAGGCCGGCATGCCGCCGAACATGCTGCCGGTCCACAGGGGTTCATCCCCGTCGTAGGCTTCGCGGTGCTCCACCATCTCCTGCGCCATGCCTTTGTACTGCATGATGTCGTGCTGCTTCAGGTGCTTGCCTTCCAGTACGGGGCTGAAGTAGCCCAGGGTGGCGATGTAGAACGCGGCAATGGCCGCCAGCACGGGCAGCCACGTCTTCCAGGCAGGTTGGTTCATCAGTTCTTCGGTTCGTCCTTGATCACTTCAAAATCGGCATCCTCCGCCTGTGTCGGCCGCGAAGGTCCGTGCAGCCCGTCCACCCGCTCGATCCGTATGTCTCCCTTGGGGCGCGGAGGCTCGTCGCTCCATCGTTCACCGGCGCCCGGTCTGTTCGCCTGCCGCATTCTCATCCACAGGCGCAGCAGCTGCCAGATGATCAGCAGGATGAGGATGGTGCGCAGGGTGCCGTTGGCCGAAAGCAGGTACATCGGCGCGAAAGTAGGGGCGAGCCATGGCTCACCCCTACTTCACCCCATGTACTCTTGGCTTCCATCACAACCCCGTTCATTCCCAAAAGATTACCTTTGCACCCCTTTTCGGCAAACCCGTTCAGGGTTTCCACGATGTCCTCCTTCGAATCGCTCGGCATCCGCGCCGAGATCCTCCGCGCACTTTCCGACCTCGGCTTCGAGAAGCCAACCCCCGTGCAGGAACGCACGATCCCCACCCTGCTCACCGGGAAGGGCGACATGGCTGCGCTGGCGCAGACCGGCACCGGCAAGACCGCCGCTTTCGGTATTCCCCTGCTGGAGCGCATCGATACCGCCGTACACCAGGTGCAGGCCTTGGTGCTCGCCCCCACGCGGGAATTGTGCGTGCAGATCAGCAAGGACCTGGAGAACTTCGCCGCGCACCTGCCCGGCATCAAGGTGGTCGCCGTTTACGGTGGCGCCAGCATTCGCGACCAGGTCCGGGGTATCCAACGGGGTGCCAACGTGGTGGTGGCCACCCCGGGCCGGCTCATCGACCTGCTGGAGCGCGGCGCTGTGGACCTGGGCCAGGTGCATACCGCCGTGCTGGACGAGGCCGACGAAATGCTCAACATGGGCTTCCAGGAGGACCTCACCACCATCCTCGAGCGTACCCCCCCGACCAAGCGCACCTGGCTGTTCAGCGCCACCATGAGCCCCGAGGTGAGGCGCATCGCCAAGGGCTACATGAACGAGGCCGAGGAGGTGAGCCTGGGCGGAGGCAACAAGGCCAATGAGGCCATCCAGCACCGCTATGCCGTGGTGATGGCCCGCGACCGCTTCCTGGCCCTGAAGCGCTTCGTGGATGCGGAGCCGGGCATGTTCGCCATCGTCTTCTGCCGCACCAAGCAGGAGACGCAGGAACTCGCCGAAGCCCTTACCCGGGACGGATACAACGCCGATGCCATTCACGGCGACCTCAGCCAACAGCAGCGCGACAGGGTGATGGCGCGCTACCGCGGCAAAAACCTCCAACTGCTGGTGGCCACCGATGTGGCCGCCCGCGGCATCGACGTGAGCAACGTGAGCCACGTGATCCACTTCGACCTCCCCGGGGAGGTGGAGAGCTACACCCACCGCAGCGGCCGCACCGGCCGCGCCGGCAAGACCGGCATCTCGCTCTCCATCATCGGCGTGCGCGACGTGTTCAAGGTGCGCAGCCTCGAGCGCCAGCTCAAGGTCCACTTCGCCTATGTGCGCGTGCCCGATGCCGCCGAGATCTGCGAGCGCCAGCTCCTTACGCTCATCGGCAAGATCAAACAGGTGGAAGTGGACCACGAAGCCATCGAACGGTTCATGGATGCCGTGAACCTGGACCTGGCCGACCTCTCCCGCGAGGAGCTCATCAAACGCGTGGTCTCCCTCGAGTTCAACCGCTTCCTGAAGCAATACAGGAACGCCAGGGACCTCAACGTGGACCTCGCCAGCAAGGACAGAAAGGGCAAGACCGCCGCACCCGCGCGCGTGGAAGGCGAACGCCGTGACCCCATCCCCCGCCCTGCCGGCACCATGCGTTCCATGTTCATCAACCTGGGCACCAAGGACGGCTTTGACAAGGGCCGCATGCTTGGCTACCTCTGCGGGATCTCCGGGCTCGACGGTTCGCACTTCGGCCGCATCCTGCTCAAGGAGGCTTTCAGCTTCATCGATATCGAAAGCAGCGTGTTCGACCAGGTGATGGGCCAATTCAAGGCGGCCAACTACAAGGGCCGGCGCATCCGGGTGGATGAGGGCGAGGGTGGCGGCAACACCGGTGCGCGCGACTTCAGGGCCGACAAGAAGCGCTTCAACAAGGCGCGGCGACAGTGACCGGCCCGGTAAGGCCCATCATCGGCCAGCGGTATCTTTGCACCTGAAGGCGGATACCATGGAACCCTTCATGCGCCTGTGTCTTCCCCTGTTCATGCTTGCGGCCTGCAGCAATTCCGCGCCCGCCCCCATGCCCACCCAACTGCCATCCACCGGCCAGCAGCCCGACCTCTCCGGCACGAGCGTGGCCCATTTCGCCGAAGGTTGCTTCTGGTGCTCCGAAGAGATCTTCCAGCACGTGCGCGGCGTGAAGGCCGTGATCAACGGCTACGCAGGTGGCCATGTGGACAATCCCTCCTACGAGCAGGTATGCACCGGCACCACGGGCCATGCCGAGACCGTGGAGGTTTATTACGACCCCACCGTGGTGAGCTTCGAGACCTTGGTGAAAGTGTTCTTCGCCAGCCAGGACCCCACCACGCCCAGCCGCCAAGGACCCGACGCAGGGCCTCAGTACCGCTCCATCGCCTTCTATGACACGCCGGAACAAAAGGCCTTCATCGATGGCTACATCAAACAGTTGGACGCTTCCGGCCAATACGATGCACCCATCGTGACCGAGGTGTCGCCCTTCATCAAGTTTTGGCGGGCAGAGGACCATCACCAGGATTTCGTTGACCGCAACCCGGACCATGGGTATGTGCGCAGCGTCTCCAAGCCCCGGTTCGAGCGCTTCAGGGAGCGCATGCCGGATGTGCTCAAGGACACCCTTCCGTAAGTGGCTTGAGGCCGGAGCGGTCACGGCCCCGGTTGCATGGCCCGTTCCAATCGCTTGGCGGCCATGGCCCGCACCTTGTTCCGCACCAAGGGCGTCCATCCAAGGAGCACGCCCGACAGGCCCAGCGCTTGCCGTGACCAGCGCCAAAGGTCAAAGCGGTCCTGTTGGACCAGGATCAGCCCTTCCTTCAACGTGAACTCAGAGGCCACGATGTTGTGCACCTTCCGGCCCGTAGTGCTGAACGTATACCAGGCCTCCCATTGCACCCGGCCACGATCCTCGCCGGCCTCCACCACCCGGTACGCGATGCGCAGGTCCCCGCCTCCTTTCAGCAGCATGGCCCACATCGCCTGGACACCAGCCCGGTTCAGGTCGGGAAACACCGGGTCGCTGAAATGGGCATCGCGATGATAGCATGCCCCCATGACAAGGGGATCCCGCTTTGAAAACGCGCCATAGAACCGCTCCAGGACGTGCATGCTTGCAAGGTAACCGAAAGCCCGACGGGAGACGCAAGATGAACCTCTGCACGGCTGAATCCGCCCTCATTGTTGCAAGTGTTCCCGCCCTGCCGCTGATCCCACTGAACAGGCGGGATCACTTGTGACCACGGTAGTGATCTTGGGATGTTACAAGTGGTCCTCCTGCCCACGCGCCAAATCCTCCTGCGCGGAACGCTTGCGACAAGAAGGCTCGCGCCTGGACCCCTGCGCCCCTTCCTTATCTTTGGTCAAGAACCACCCACCATGAGCCGCTTGGAACAACGCAAGGCCCACGTGATCGCGCAACTGGAGGCCACGAATGATGAGCATGTGGTAGCCGCCGTGGAAGAAACGTTGGCGGGGAATGCCCACTACGCCTTGACCAGGGAACAGCGGCGCCAATTGGATGCCAGCTTGGAACGATACCTGCGCGGTGAGGCAAAAACGCACACCCCTGAACAAGCAAAGGCCCGTGCACGCAAAGCTGCACGCGGATGACAAGGCCGGTGCTGGTCACCGATGAGGCTGTAGAGGACGTGAACGGTGCCGCACGGTGGTATGCCGCGCGCAGCCTGTGTGTGGCTGACGCTTTCATCGATGAAGTGTATTCCTGCTACCAGCGGATCGGGCAATTCCCTAATGGCGCTGTCAGGGTACACGGGCTCGTGCGGCAGTTGCCCTTGTCCCGCTTCCCTTTCGTGATCCTGTACCGGCCGATGAAAGACCACATCGCCGTGCTGCGCGTATTCCATACCAGCCAAGACCCGAAGAAGAAGGTGAAGAGGAAGAACGTTTGACCGCTGCATCCTATGGGCCTGTGTTCGTTCCATGGGTTCGAAGCTTGAAGACTTCACCGATGATCACCGAAAAGACCTGATGGACCCGTTGCCACAAGTGACCCAGCCCGGCAGGAATGCAAAGCTTTGGCAGGCTGGAACACTTGCGGCAACGAGGGCGCGCAACGAGGACGACCTCTTCTTCACAGGCATGTGACCAAGATAGCCGCGCACAGGCAACAGCCCAATTGTGCAACAGCTGCCCGTCGATCAATTGTCCAACAGCTTGTTGGACAACTGGCGCTACCCTACCTGCTCAAGTACATGCTCCGCTCCTCGTAAACCTGCCTCTGCCACGGCCCGCAGGGCCGGGCCTCGCAGTGACAGAACGGATCCAGATTCTTCATCGACTCAAGTACATACTCCGCTCCCCATACACCTGCCTGACTCCTCGGCTCCGCTCGGAGTGACAGGCAGGAAACCGTTCACCGGCTTAGGTACATCGACCGCTCCCCATACACCTGCCTGAAGAACGGATCCCTCAGATCCCGGATGAAGTAAATGGCCTCGCCGGTGCTCTTCATCTCCGGCCCCAAGCTCTTGTCCACGTTCGGGAA
>JAHDVX010000028.1 GCA_023382455.1 Flavobacteriales bacterium | reverse complement strand
GCACGATCGCTCGCAGTGACGTCAAGGGGCGATCGCTAGGCGCACGATCGCTCGCAGTGACGGTAGGGCGATCGCCAACAGGATCCTTCTCGCGCTGTCGTACGAATGACCAAAGGGTTGCCTAATGTGAATAACATTTTTCACTTGCACTGCTCATTCATATCCGTTAACATTGGCACCGGCTAACTCTCCATTCAACCTCTCCAAACCACTCTCCAAAGCCGAAGCAAGCCCCTACTCTCCCCCTCGATCCCATTCATCTTGTTGAAACTGCGTCCCGAGCCGTCAAGGCATTCACGCAGTTTGCCCGACCGATTCCGGCCCTGTACGGGTCGGCACCTGCTCCAAGGCGTATGGCCCCTATGGGCTGTGTGCGCAACTCGTTCAACTCCACTCACCAAAACTCTCAACACATGCAACGAAGTACAGTACGCTGCACGGACCTGGTGCGAACGCGTCGCAGGCCGTGGGCACTGCCTGTGGCAGCCGCCACCTTGGCCCTGTGTACCACCAACGCCTTGCAAGCGCAGGTGGCGGATTACAGCTTGACGTATGACAAGCTGCTCCAAACCTCCAGCATCCTCCAAGCCGATGAGGATGCCGCCTTCGAACCCATCACCGGTGGCACCGTGCTCGCCGACGGCGGCCAAGCGGCCGTGGTTGCCGGAACAACATTCGGCATGGGGTACAAGGAGTATGAAACCGTAGGGGGATTCTTCGGCACCACGACCCGGCCCAAAAACTGGGCTGGCAATGCCTCCTTTGTGGGTAACGCCCAAGCGGATGAAAACGGCATGCCCAGCCAAGCGGAATACCAGTTAAGCGGATCTCCTGCCCTGAAGACCGGCCCCGGCTATCCCATCGGCTTCAACTTCACCTACAACGGTGAAACCTTCGACCGTGTGGGCATCTCCGGACAGGGATGGATCGGCTTCGGAAACAGCAGCAACGGCACCAACGCCGTGGCGGTATACACCGCACCAACGTCTGCCACCACCAACCTGCCGCTGAGCAATACCAGCCTGCTGGCCAACGACAGCCGGCGGAACCGCGTGGTGGCCACCGGCGTGAGCGGGGGGGCATTTAACGTGGGCACCAACATCATGCCCATCGTGTACAATCCCACCTACGGGTCCTATCCCGGTGCGGAATTGCGCTATGAGACCATTGGCACCGCGCCCAACCGGGTGTTCGTGGTGCAATGGCGCAACTACGGCTTCACCATTAACAGCCTGGACCACCAGTATTACCGGCGCATGGATTTCCAGATCCGCCTCTACGAAACCACCAACAAGGTGGAGGTTCGTTTCGGCAAGGCCTGGCGGAGCAATACCACCTCCTACTTCCAAACCGGCCTGGGCGGCAAGACAGGCGGCAACGGCACTTCCGGCTCCTTCAACTCCTTCGGGTTCTACAACCAGGCCGGCAACAGTTGGCAGGGATGGCCCTATGCCTTCACGGCCCAAGCCAACCACAACGGCTACCCCGGCTCCACCGCCTTCAGCCAGCGCATCCCTTGGACCGGAACGCAAGGCTATTCCCCGTACAACAGCTACGGCTCCGGATCGGCGCAGGATTATTACAGCGCCATCTTCACCCAAACGGGTTCGAAGGCAGGCAGCCCCAAGGATGATGCCACACGCGTCATCAGCGGCACTGCGGCCTATACACCGGACATGATGAGCTTTGTGTGGACGCCGCCCACCTGCGTGCAAGCCGCCTCCGGCCTGGCCGTGGGCAGCATCGGCCTGGCCTCAGCCACGCTGAGCTGGAGCGGCTCGGGTACCTTTGACTACGCCGTGGGCACGGGCTCCAATCCGGCCACGGCCACCTTCACCGGTACCGTTACCGGCAACAGCGCAGCCCTGAGCGGCCTGGCCGGAAGCACCAATTACAAGGCATGGGTACGCACCAACTGCGGCGGCGGCAACGTCAGCCTGTGGTCCGGGGCCGTGGCGTTCAACACCCTGCCCTGCCCGGTTTCTTCCTTCTACTACGGCATCTACCCCATTTCACGGGTTCAGATCTCCGACATTGACAACACCAGTTCCGCAGACCCGATCAACGACGGTACGGACCCGGCCAAATACCAGGACTTCACCAGCGTGGTGGGCAGCGTGTTCCCCACCCTGAGCTTCCCGATCACCGTAACCGGTTACAATGGCGGCAATATGTACGCCACCGTCTTCATCGACTGGGACCAGGATGGCGTGTTCGAAGCTTCCTTCCCCTTGAACGGCGGCAATACCACCAACACCGGATCCATTACCGGAACCATTGATGTGCCCGCGACGGCGCTGCCGGGCAACTCGCGCATGCGCGTGGTCTGGGCCAACGACTGGGCCTATCCCGTGGCCTGCGGCGAAGGCATGTACTACGGCCAAGTGGAGGACTACACCTTGAACGTGGGCATACTGACCTGCCCGCCGCCCACCAACCTGGCGGCCAGCAACGTGGCCATCCATAGTGCGGACCTGAGCTGGACCGCCAGCAACAACTCCACGGGCTACGATTGGGAGGTACGCACCAGCGGCACACCCGGATCGGGCGCCACCGGCCTTGCCGCCAGCGGCACGGCGGCAGGCACCACCGCCACCGCGACCGGCCTGGCCAGCAACACGGCCTATACCTTCTACGTGCGCAGTGATTGCGGTGGCGGGGACCTGAGCGTTTGGATGTCCGGCACCTTCACCACCCCGCTGGGCTGCGGCGACACCTGGATCAGCCCCGGTGGCGTGAACAACCTGACGGATGTGCAGTACACCAAGGTCTTCACCGTTTGCCCGGAAAATGCGGGTGATGTGGTGACCATCGACTTCACCGTATGGAACGGGCTGAACTGGAACCTGCCCCAGGGATCGGCCATCTTCATCTACGACGGGGATGACACCAACGCCCCGATGATCACCGGCACCGGCACCGGGTACACCAGTGGTGCATGGGTGGTGCCCGCAGGAGGCTGGGTCACCAAGCCTCCCATCATCACGTCCAACGCCGCCAGCGGATGCCTCACCATCAAGGTGATGTCCTATGGCTCGTGGACCGGCGGCATGGGCTGGAGCGCCGACTTCACCTGCGCCCCCCGCCCCACCTGCTTCGCCCCCACTGCACGCACCGTTACCGGCACCACCGTGCATGATGCCAGCTTCAGCTGGAATGCCGGCGCATCGCCCAACGTGGAGTACAAGGTGGTTGCCTTCGGCCAGCCCGCATCCGCCACGGCAGTCCTCTCGGGCACCAGCAGCGCCGGCAGCGCCACCACGGCCGCCACGCTGACCGCCAACACGCAGTATACCGCATACTTCCGCGGCCTCTGCGACGACCAAGGCACGGGTGACGACCCCAGCGCATGGAGCTCGCCGGGCCTGAACTTCCGCACCAAGGTCGGTTGCGGCGGTCCGTACGACCTGTATCCTTCAACAGCTTATGCCGCCTACACCCCGATCCCCACAGGGGGCATCGACAGCGTGGCGGTGATCTGCCCGGACAACGCAGGTGATGTGGTGACGCTGACCATGAGCCAGTTCTCCTTCAACTCCGGAGCCAACGGCACCTTGGGGCTGTTCGTTCACAACGGCAACAGCACCGCGGCGCCCATCTTCAATTCGGGCCTGCCTGCCAAGACATCGGGTGCCAACACCGTGGCCGCTGGTGCCTATTGGGGAGATACCTACCGTGTACCCGGTTCCGGCACTTTGCCCGGTCCCTTTACCAGCACGGCGGCCAACGGCTGCCTCACCCTGCGCTTCGTGGCCTATTCCTCCAGCACCTACGACCAGGGCATGAAGTCCATGATCTCGTGTGCACCGGCCCCGGCCTGCAGCACGCCTGATGCGGTGAGCTTCTCCGCCGTGGGCAGCAGCAGTGCCACCGTGAGCTGGGGCAACACCTCGGAGCCCTGCGTGATCGAATACGGCCCCGCCGGATTCATCCCGGGCACCGGTGCCACCGCCGGCGCCGGCACCGTGGCCAGCACCAGCGCCACCTCGCCCTACACCATCACCGGCCTGAACCCCACCACCACCTATGAGGTGAGGATCCGCCAAGTGTGTTCCGGGCCCAGCTACTCGGCCAACAGCTTCTTCGCACGCTTCACCACCAGCATGGATTGCAGCACCGCCCAAGTGCTTGCCTGCGGTGAATACGTGGATGATGCCAACGCCCCCGCAGCATACGCCTACGGTGCAGCGGCCTACAACGGGGACAAATACACCAGCGCCGTCAGCTGCTTCAGCGGCTCCGCCGTAGAGGGTAACGGACCCGAGCGCCTTTACCGCTTCACCGCCACACAGGCAGGCACCTACGCCATTCAAGCCGGAACCTCCGACATGGGCGGAGCCAGCACCATCAAGTTCGTGATGGCACCCGTGGAGGATGGTTGCGCCGCCAGCGCATTCACCTGCATCGGCAAGCCGGCGGCCAACGCCGGTGGCTTGTTGAACTTCACCGTATCCACGCCGGGTGACTACTACATCATGAGCGATGCGAACTACGGGGTGCACAAGCGGCCCTTCACCCTGCTGTGCCCCGGTATCCCGCCGTGCGTGCCCGCCCCCACCTTCCCGGCCAACGGCACCACCCTGGCGGTGAACACCACGCCCATCGCCTTCAGCTGGCCGGCCGCCTTCGGTGCAACCGGTTATGACGTGTACTTCAACGGCACCTTGGTGGTGGCCAATTACCCCGGCACCAGCATCACCGACGGCGACTACAACACGGCCAACATGCTCAATTGGCCCGGCGTGGACCTGGGCTCAACCTTGAGCTGGCACGTGGTACCCACGAACAGCTTCGGCACGGCCTCCTGCCCCACGACCTGGACCTTCAGCATTGGTGGCAACGGAGCCTCCAACGCCATTCCGCTGACCGATGGCATCGCCGTTGCCGGCAACACCTCCGCAACGAACGGGTACAGCAGTTTGAACGGCTCCTTCTGGGGCAATGACAGCTGGTCCTCATTCACCGCATCGGATTGTGCCGACAGCGCCGTGGTGAACCTTTGCCTGCCTGCCAACGAGCCCGCCAACTACGTGGCCCTGCAGATCATCCGGGCTTCGGACAACGCCGTGGTCTTCCCACCGGCCGATGACCCCGGCTATTACGCTTATGTAGCCAGCGGAGCCTGTTTCCAGTACGAGTGGTTCAACGATGATCCCGAGGTCTGGAACTGGGTAAATGAAACGCCCAAGATCAAGGTGGACATCGGCGAGACCTACTACGTGATCGCCGACGGGTACAACTACGGCTACAACTTCACCGTGGGGTACAACGAGATCTCCAACTCGCCGGACAGCGACGAGGACGGCCTGCCGGACTGCGCGGACAACTGCCCCTTCATGCCTGGCGTGGTGGGTGATGTGTGCGATGCCGGCCCCGGGTTCGCCACGGGCCGCATCAGCAGCGACTGCGAGTGTGTGGGCGGAAACATGGCGGTGATCAGCATCACCACCGATGGCAACCCCGACCAGATCACTTGGCAGATCACCAATGAGACCAGCTTGGTGGTGGCCTCCGGTGGACCTGCCGCAGCCCAAGCCAACACCACGGTGAATGAAACGGTGTTCCTGGCCGGAAGCTGCTACGGCTTCCAGTTGATGGACAGCTTCGGTGACGGCATCGTGAACGGCGGATGGGAACTGCGCACCACGAACGGCAAGGTGATCCTGCGCGACAGCTTCAACGGTGGAAGCGCTTCGCCCGCCAACCCGGCACAAAGCCCCAGCTACGGCAGCAGCCACAGCTTCTGCCTGCCCTTGGGCCCGGTCAACATCGCGGCCAATGAGTGCGGCATCATGAACAACCTCATGGGCAACAAGGTGTACGCCGTGAAGCAGACCGGTACCAACTACCAAGGCCAAGCCCTGAAGTACCAGTTCGAGTTCAGCGACCCCGATGCCGGCTTCATCCGCCGCATCGCCAAGACCACCAACTACGTGATCTTCTGGGACATGGCCTCGGTGAACCCGCTCACCCCGGGCGTGACCTACTTCGCCCGCGTGCGCACCGACAAGTTCGGCCCCTTGGCCGATGCCCACTGGGGCGCGGGCTGCGAAATGGCCATCAGCACCTCGGTCACCGGCTGCCCGCAGCTGGTCCAGGCCCCGGCCTACGGCCACAGCTGCAACGAGACGCGGAGCTTCAACACCAACAACAGCTTCATCTACGCCACCCCGGTGGAGGCTGCCAGCCAGTATGAGTTCCGCATCTTCAATGCGGGCGAGGGCTACGACCAGACCTTCGTGCGCAACACGTACATCCTGCAGCTGAAGTGGAACAGCAATGTGGCTCCGCCCCTGATGAACGGCGCCACCTACAATGTGGAAGTGCGGGCCATGGTGAGCGGCATGTGGGGCGACTTCTGCCCGAGCACCTGCACCATCACCATCGACAATGGCGGCGGGGCCGGGCGTCCTGCAGGACTGTTGTCCTTGGACGAGCAGGCCGGCTTCAACATCTGGCCGAACCCCAACAATGGCGACCGCCTCAACGTGGCGATGGATGGGCTTGACGTCAGCCTCACCACCGTGGAGGCACGCTTGGTGGACCTCACCGGCCGTACGACCCTGAGCACCACCCTGCTGGTGGCCGAAGGACGCATCAATACCGTGATGGACCTGCATGACGCCGCCAATGGCACCTACCTGCTGCAGGTGGTGGCCGGCGAGCACACCTTTACCCAGCGGGTAGTGGTGAGCAAGTAGGGTATACTTCCATCCCATGAGAAGGGGCCGTTCCGAAAGGGACGGCCCCTTTTGCTCGTCCCTGCATGTGCCATTCTTCCTTCATGGATCACCGCATGCAGCTTGCTCCGTGAAAGGCGGGACTTGAGGCCCCCTGACGTGATCATGGCACTCCCCTGGACCAGCACGCATTCTCTCTTGCACCCCCGCACTCTTGCACCTTCTCCTCCCATGCCCAGCGAATCCTGGATGATCGTCCAAGACAATGACGCCGGATCAATAACGCGATTTAGCCATCCTTGCCTTCATCTCTCCTGAACAGCTTCCGGCCCTCCCCTACCTTCGGCGCATGTTCCATCCTGTTCTTTCCGGTATCCGGCGGCCTCTTCTGGCGCTTGTATTCCTTTCCACAGTCGGCACTGCGCCGGCATCCGCCCAACCAACCAAGGCCGATGCCGCCCGCATCATGCACCGCATGGAACAGCTCCCGGTGGTGGGTTCCGTGCTCTACGTGGCGGCCCATCCGGATGACGAGAACACCAGGCTCATTGCGTGGCTGGCCAATGGCCGGAAGGTGCGCACGGGCTACCTCAGCATCACCCGCGGGGACGGCGGGCAGAACCTGATCGGCCCCGAGCTGGGCGATGCGCTGGGCATCATCCGCACGGAGGAGCTGTTGGCCGCGCGCCGCATCGATGGGGGCGAGCAATTCTTCACCCGTGCGGTGGACTTCGGCTACAGCAGGAGTGCCGCGGAAAGCTTTGACAAATGGGGGCATGATGCCGTGCTGGGTGATGTGGTCCGCGTGGTCCGGGAATTCCGCCCGGATGTCATCATCACCCGCTTCCCGCCCACGCGCGAGGCCGGGCATGGCCATCACGAGGCCAGCGCCATCCTGGCCCGGGAGGCGTTCGAACTCGCCGCCGACCCCACGGCATTCCCCGAGCAATTGAAGGAAGGTTTGGAGACCTGGCAGCCGCGCCGGTTATTCTTCAACGGCAGCACGTGGTGGAAAAAGGACCTGGCGGACATCGCAGCGAACGACCCCGATTGGTTGGCGGTGGACGTGGGCGGCTACGACCCGCTGCTCGGCCAGAGCTACACGGAGATCGCCGGGCGAAGCCGCAGCATGCACAAGAGCCAGGGCTTCGGCGCGGCGGAAACACGCGGCCAGCAATGGGAATACTTGCACCTCGAAATGGGAGACCGCCCCAAGGGCCCGGATTTCCTCAGCGGCATCGACATGACATGGAGCCGCGTGAAGGGCGGCGAAACCGTGGCCAAGGAGGTGACCGCCCTGCTGGCCAACTACAACATGCGTGCTCCCCAGCAGAGCGTGGAGGCCTTGTCCCGGCTTGTGGCCGCCGTGGATGCGCTTCCGGCATCGTCATGGAAGGAGTTCACGCGCCTTCGCTTGAACCAGCTGCTGATGGATGTGACCGGCACCGTGGTGGAAGCCTTGGCGCCGCAAAGCCAGGTGGTGACCGGCGAGGTGGTGGACCTCTCGCTGAACATCCTCACCCGCAGCCCGGCCACGGTGACGGTACTCACCAAGGACCAGGGTGAGGTCAGCCTTGGGCACAACATTCCCTGGACGGAGAAGATGACCGTTCAGGCGCCGGAAAGCCCCGACCAGCCGTACTGGCTGAAACATCCGCACGGCAACCTGTTCCAAGTGGACGACCCGCGCATGATCGGCATGCCCGTGGCCCCTATGCAACTGCAAGTGCCCTATGCGTTGCGCTTTCCTGGCGGTGCCGTGGTGGATGGTACCGTGCCGGTGATACACCGCGAGGTGGACCGCGTGAAGGGTGAACTGGAACGCTATTGCGAAGTGGTGCCGCCCGTTTCGGTCTTCGCATCGCCCGGTGTGCTGATGGTAAAGGACAGCAGCGCCGTGGAGCACATCGGCGTGGAGGCGTTCACGGACCTGCCCAAGGCCGAGGTGATCTGCGAACATGTCTACGGATGGGAATTCAGCCCGCATGACCAGGACCTGGGTCCGATGGTGCAGGGTGACCGCAGAGGCGCTCAACTGCTGGTGATCCCGCAAGCCGACGCCAAGAGCACCATTCCCTACATGCGCATGGGGGTTGGCCGCAGCGGCCCCACCAACCTCACCCGGCGCGTAATCGCCTACGACCATGTGCCGGAGCGCTCCTGGTACACCCAGGCCGCCTTCAAGGCCGTGCCCGTGCACGTGGAAGTGGATGCCAAGCGCGTGGGCTACATCATGGGTGCCGGGGATGACGTGCCCCGGGCGCTGGAGCAACTGGGCGTAGCCGTGGAAATGATCGATCCGGGGAAAGCCACCCCGCAGGAACTGGAACGGTACGACGCCATCGTGACCGGCATTCGCGCCTACAACACCAACGCAGCGCTCGCAGCCTTCAACCCTGCCTTGATGGACTACGTGAAGCAGGGCGGCACACTGGTGGTGCAGTACAACACCCATAGCCGCGACATGGTGCTGCCCGATTCGCTCATCGGCCCGTACCCTTTCCGCATCACGCGTGACCGGGTCACCGTGGAAGAGGCCCCGCCCACCTTCCTCTACCCCGGGCACCCGTTGCTGAACACCCCGAACAAGATCACCGGGGCCGACTTCGCGGACTGGGTGCAGGAGCGCGGCCTCTACTTCCTCGGCAACCTGGCCCCCCAGTACACCCCGTTGATCGCCTGGAGCGACCCCGGCGAAAAACCGATGGATGGCGCCCTGGTCACGTGCGACTACGGGAAGGGGCGGTATGTGTACACGGGCATCAGTTTCTTCCGGCAACTGCCTGCGGGCGTGCCGGGTGCATACCGGCTGCTGGCCAACCTGATCTCCGCCCGGAAAGGAACCTGAGCATCAACGGCAATTTGAATGCACCACCAGACACAACGAACCTCCAAGCCCCGCAAATTTGCCACATCGGGCCCGCCATCCGGACATTCGCCCCGAACCTCAGCCCACCTGCCATGGAACCCACCACACTTTCCACGCCCCTGGTATCCCAGCTTGCGGAGCATCTGATCGGGTCGGAGATCATCCGCATCGCGGGCGAGATCAACGGGCGCATCGCCAAGGGCGAGCGCATCCACAACCTCACCATCGGTGATTTCGACCCGGGCGTGTTCCCGTTGCCCGCCCGCTACCGCGAACTGATCCAACAGGCGTACACCGAAGGCCTGAGCAACTACCCCGCAGCGAACGGCGTGGCCGAGCTTCGCAAGGCGGTGGCCGGGTTGGTGCAACACAACCTCGGATCGGCGTACGCCGCCGATGACATCCTGATCGCCGCCGGGGCGCGGCCCGTGATCTACGCCGCGTACAAGGCCGTGGTGGATCCCGGGGAACGCGTGGTCTATCCCGTGCCGAGCTGGAACAACAACCACTACAGCTACCTGCACCAAGCGGAGAAAGTGGAAGTACAGACCACGCCGGAGAACCGCTTCCTGCCCACGGCCGACGACCTGCGCCCGCACCTGCAAGGGGCCGCCCTGCTCGCGCTCTGCTCCCCGCTCAACCCCACGGGCACCTCCTTCACCCGGGAGCAACTGGCCGCCATCTGCGACCTGGTGCTGCAAGAGAACGCCCGGCGCAACGGCACCAAGCCGCTGTACGTGATGTACGACCAGATCTACCATGAGCTGGTCCTTGGCGGCAGCGCGCATGTGGACCCGGTGTCCATCCGGCCGGAGATGCGCCCGTACACCATCTACGTGGACGGCATCTCCAAGTCGCTCGCCGCCACCGGGGTGCGCGTAGGCTGGGGCTTCGGCCCGTCGGCGGTGATGTGCAAGATGGCCGCCATCCTCGGCCACGTGGGGGCCTGGGCCCCGAAACCCGAACAGGTGGCCACGGCCCGCTTCCTGGTCGAACCGGCGTACAATGCCGCCGTGAACGAACACCGGCGCATGGTGGAAGAACGCGTGGCGGCGTACCACAACGGCTTCCAGGCCATGAAGACGGACGGCCTCCCGGTGGACTCCATCCCCGCCCAAGGCGCCATCTACCTCTCCGTGCGCATCGGCATCATCGGCCGCACCGCGCCGGAGGGCCATGTGCTGAAAGATGCCTTCGACGCCACCTGGTACCTGATCCAAAAGGCCGGTGTGGGCATGGTGCCCTTCTTCGCCTTCGGCACCGGCCGCGACAGCGATTGGTTCCGCATCTCGGTGGGCACCACCCGCATGGACATGATCCCCGACGTGATCGACAGGATACGCAAAGCCATTGATGCGCTACGGTGACCGGATGAAACGCACCAAGGTCCCGTGCATGCACCTGTACGGTCGATCCACGGGGGCGGCGCTCCGGGTGTATCGGACGAAGGCCAGCACGCACCGGAATGCACTGGCTTGACTGGACCATCCTGCTGGGCACGCTGGGCTTCATCGTGGCCTACGGCGTCTGGAAAACGCGCAGCACGAACACCTCCGAGGGCTACCTGCGCGGCGGCGGCGACGCCCGCTGGTGGGGCGTGGGCCTAAGCGTGATGGCCACCCAGGCCAGCGCCATCACCTTCCTGAGCACGCCGGGGCAGGGTTTTCTGGACGGCCTGGGCTTCGTGCAGTTCTACTTCGGCCTGCCGCTGGCCATGGTGGTGATCAATCTCGTGTTCATCCCGCTCTACTACAAGTGGAAGGTCTTCACCGCGTACGAGTTCATCGGCAAGCGCTTCGATGAGCGGGCACGCCTGCTCACCGCCGGGCTCTTCCTGCTGCAGCGCAGCATGGCCGCTGGCATCACCATCTACGCGCCCAGCATCATCCTCAGCAAGGTGCTGCACTGGCCCCTGGCCTGGACCTGCGGCTTCATCGGGGTGCTGGTGATCGTGTACACCGCCACCGGCGGCGCGCGGGCCGTGGGCGTCACCCACAAACAACAGATGGCCGTGATGTTCGGCGGCCTCTTCGTGGCCTTCGGCCTGGTGGTGCACTACCTGGGCCGCTCCATGGGCTTCGGCGAAAGCCTGCAACTGGCGGGCAGCCTGGGGAAAATGCAGGTGGTGGACCTCAGCTTCGACCCCGCCGACAAGTACACCCTGTGGAGCGGCCTCATCGGGGGCTTCTTCCTGCAACTCTCCTACTTCGGCACGGACCAGAGCCAGGTGCAGCGCTACCTGGGCGGCCGCGACCCGCGGGAGGCACGCATGGGCCTGTGGATGAACGCCGTGCTGAAGATCCCCATGCAGTTCTTCATCCTGCTCACCGGCGTGCTGGTGTTCGTGTTCTACCTGATGAACAACGCACCGGTCCACTGGAACGCCGCCAACATGGCCGCCTTGGAGGAAACCTCCGCCGCACCCCGACTGCGGGCCTTGGAGGCGGAGCATGAGGCGAACAATGCCCGGCTGCGCACCCAAGCCCTGGCCTGGGTGCAGGCCCGCAGGGCCGCGGAGCCCGCCGCCGAGGCCGCCGCCCATGACGCCCTGGTGCAAGGCCTCGCCACGGACCAGGCCCTGCGCGGTGAGGCCACCGCCTTGCTGCAACAAGCCTTGCCGGAGCGCGAGCCCAACGACAAGGACTACATCTTCATCAGCTTCATCATGGACCACCTGCCCATCGGGGTGATCGGCCTGTTGCTGGCCATGATCTTCAGCGCCGGCATGAGCAGCACCAGCGCCGAGCTGAGCGCGCTGGCCACCACCGCCGTGGTGGACGTGCTGCCCAAGCGCACCACCGACGGGCACCAGGTCCGCCTGGGGAAGTGGGCCACCGTGGCCTTCGGCCTGTTGGCGTTGGTCTTCGCGGCGATGTTCTCCCTGTTCGAGAACCTCATCCAGGCGGTGAACATCCTGGGCTCGCTTTTCTACGGCACCATCCTGGGCATCTTCCTGGTGGCCTTCTTCCTGAAGCAGGTGCAGGGCACGGCGGTGTTCCTTGCGGCTTTGGTGGCCCAAGGGGTGATCCTGGCCATCCATTTCTCCGGCATTCAGGTGGCCTTTCTGTGGTACAACCTGATCGCACCGGCCATCACGGTGGGCCTGGCCGTGGTGCTGCAATTCTTCATCCCGAAGACCCGGCAGTAGCAGGATTGGAGACCGGGCTCCAATGATTCCCCTAAAAAGTGTGAACACCAGGGCGACAGGCAGCGTTTTCCAATAACCGCACGTCATCCAAGTCCAAGGGGCCGATGGTGTTTGTTAACTTGGCCCCCTCAACCTCAAAAAAAACCCAACCTCAACCGACAGATGAACAGACTCTACTTGACCGCTATGGCAGTCGCCGTGGCATCGTTCGGGGTATCGGCCCAGGGTGTCGGAACCCAGCGCTACCTGAAGCAGCGTGCGTTGGACGTTCCCAACCGGACCACCCCGACCGTTACCGCCCAAGGCGGTGAGCGCGCCGTGATCTGGTCCGACGACTTTTCCAACCCGGCCAACTGGACCATCGGTAACATCAACGACCCGAACAACGACAACTGGGTGATCGGCACCGATGTTCCCTCCGGCGCCTATGCCATCAACCCCATTGCCTCCACCACGGCGGACAATGGCTTCGCCCTGTTCGACTCCGACCTGCTCTGCGGCGGCTCCCAGAACGCTTGGATTGCCATGGCGAACCCGGTGAACCTCAGCGCCTATTCGGGCGTGGTGGTGCAATTCGAGCAGTACTACCGTGCGTTCCAAGGTTTTTGCTATGTGGAGACCAGCACCGACAACGTGAACTGGACCACCCACCAGATCAACGATGTGGGCGTGAACAATTTCGTCGCATCCAACCCCCAGGTGTTCTCCCTGAACGTATCCGCGGACATTGCCGGAGCAAGCAGTGCTTGGGTGCGTTTCCGCTATGAGGGTGGCTGCGACTATGCCTGGATGATCGACGATGTGGCCATCATCACCCTGCCGGACTATGAAATGATCACCACTTGGGGGTACACCTCCCAGTTCGGCAACGGCATGGAATACGCCCGTATCCCCCAGAACCAGATGCCCTCCACCATCAATGCCGGCGCGCAGGTGGTGAACTTCGGCGGCCAACCTCAGACCAACGTAACGGTGACAACCACCATTACCGATGCCTCTTCCGCCACGGTGGGGACGGCCACGAGCACGTTTGCCACCATGAACAATGGCGATACGGTGCTGTCGGATGAAACCATCACCCTGCCCTCCCCACTCCCGGTGGGCCTGTACACCGCGACCTTCACCATCTCCAGCGACCAGATCGGCTCGGATGAGAACCCCGCCGACAACACGGCCTACCGCTATTTCGAGGTGACCGACGATTGGTACTCCTTGGACGGCATCAACCTGGTGCCGGACTCCGTACTGCGCCTGACCACCCTGGGTACCGGCTCCTTCACCGACAACAACCAGGACGTGCGCTTCCTGAACTACTACAACGTCATTGACCAGTCCACCTTCACCGGCGTGGAAGTGGTACTGGACGTGAACAACTCCATGGCCGGCAGCTACTTCATCGCCGCCGTGTACGACACCTCCGAGATGTACGTCGGCACGCCCCTTTCCTCACCCTTGGTGGAGAGCGAACCCCGCGTGATCACGGAAGCCGACCTGGCCGCCGGTGTGGCCCAAGTGGCCTTCATGGATCCCCTCACCTTGGACCCCAACGCCTACTACGTGGCCGTTCGCCTGTTCCAGGAAGGAGGTAACGACCTGTACATCCTGGATGACATCACCGTGGAGCAGCCGTTCGATGCGACCATGCTGTGGATCCCCAACGACGACCAAGGCCAGTTCATCTACAGCAACGGTAACGCCATGGGCATCCGCCTGACCACCGACCCCTCCGTGGGCGTGCAGGAAAACCCCAGCCTCACCGGTGTATCCATGTACCCGAACCCCACCAACGGACAGGTGGAGATCCGCGTGCAGGATGCCGGAAAGATGACCGTGGAAGTGTTCAACGCACTGGGTGCACTGGTGAAGACCGCACACTTCAACGGAACGACCTCCTCCATCAACCTGGAGGGCAATGCGCCCGGCATCTATAGCGTGCGCATCAGCGACGGTGCCCGCTTCAACGTGCAGCGTATCGCCGTGAAGTAAGCTTCCTTCCTTATTCGGCACACCCCCTTGGCCCGTGCGGCCAGGGGGGTGTTCCTTTTTCGGGAGGAGCTTCCCCATGTCCGGTCTTATTGCTCCGGCATCTTTGTAATGGACGGCCATGGAGGGTCTGCTGCCGATGCGGGGATGAGCGATAGGTGATTGGAATTTCCGATAGGGTCTCGCACAACGCCCCTGATTGGGAAGGGAAAGCCAAGCTTGTTGTCAGTCCGAGCGTAGCCGAGGACCAAACAAGCTTGGATTTCCCGATGGTGACTTGTAGCCCGAGCACACATGGCGGAGGTGTTTGCCTCGAAAGTTCAGCGCCCGGAACATGTGTGCCGTCACAATAGCCTTCCCTGCATCCCGAAGGCCTTGCTCCGCAAACCGCTCCCCAGCCTTCCGGCACCGTAGCCCGGATGAAGGGAAATCCTCAACTTCGCCCGGCTACTTTTGAGCACAACACCAAACACATGATAAACAGGTTCCACGCTTCGGCATTGGCCCTCTCCCTGATCGGAAGCGGCGCCCATGCCCAATTACAGGTCTCCGCACCCCAGCCCTACAAGGGCCAATGGGAAACCTCGCAGGCCGCCTCCCCGGCACACCCGACAGCATCTCCGATGGCCGGTGCCCAGCGCGACCAGGTCTTCCATGAGGACTTCGCCAACGGCCTGGCCGGCAACAACGGCGTAGGTGCCTGGACCACAGCAGGGCCCAACGGCAATATTTGGCGCCATACCACCACCGGTGTGACCGGGGCTTGGAGCAATGCCACAGAGAACATTGATTCCCCCACCGCCGCCAACGGCTTCATGATCTTCGCCTCCGATTCGGCGAACACCGACTGGACCAGCACGCCGCCCGCCATGGTGGCCTCCCCGGCCGTATTCGTGGGTTCGCTGGTGTCCCCGGTCCTGGACCTGAGCGCCACGCCCGCCGTGGAGATCCGCTTCCATGAGCGCTTCCGCTTTTGCTGCACCTCCGCCCCCGGCTATTACCTGGAGGTGAGCACGGACGGTGGCACTACCTGGCCCACCCGCATTTCCGTGGGTCAGGATGTCGCCATGAACATCGATTCCGACACGCGCGAGGTGGCCTTCTCCATCGGCACCGTCATCGCGGCTGCCCCTTCCAACGTGCGCTTCCGGTTCACGCATGAGACCGTAACGCACTACCACTGGCAGATCGACGACGTGGAGATCAACACCCTGCCCGACCACGAACTGGTGATGGATTATGGCTACACCTCCCAGTTCGGGGAAGGGACGGAATACGGCAGCATGCCACAGGTCCAAATGCCCGGCTCGATCAACGTGGGCGCCGGCATCATCAACTTCGGCGGTGCCACCCAGAACAATGTCTCCGTGAACGTATCCGTGAAGGACGCTGCCAACAACGAGGTGGCGAACACCACCATCAACGTGGGCTCCATGGCCATGGGCGATACCATGGTGGCCGATGCCGACCTCACCCTGCCCACGCCGTTGCCTATCGGCACCTACAAGGCTGAGTTCACCATCAGCAGCGACGACATCGCGAACGATACGGACCCCAACAACAACAGCAAGACCCGCTATTTCCGGGTCACGGAGCACCTGTACGCGCTGGATGCCATCGATGCGGTGCCCTCCGCCCAACTGGTATCGAGCCGTGCCGGAACGACCACATTCACGAACAACACCCAGGATGTGCGGCTGCTGAACTACTTCGAGATCGCCCAACCGGCCACCTTCACCGGGGTGGAGGTCCGCCTGGCCACCCAAAGCCAGGCCGGCAGCTACTTCATCGCGGCCGTGTACGACACAGCCGATGTGTTCTCCAGCCCGCCGAACCTTTCCTCTCCCCTGGTGGAGACGGATGTGCGCGTGCTCACCGGCACCGATGTGTCCCAGCGCCGGCCCATGGCCCAGTTCTATGAGCCGATCACGCTCCAGCCCGGCGGCTACTACGTATCGGCGAACCTGTACCAGGAAAACGGCAAGAACATTTACGTCATCGACGACCTGACCGTGCCCCAGCCGGGCGCGGCCAGCATGCTCTGGCTGCCGGTGGATGACCAGGGCGTGAACCTCTACGGCAATGGCAATGCCTGGGCGATCCGCCTGACCAGCGATCCCACGATCGGCATCCAGGAAGTGTCCAGCCTGGCCGGTATCCGCATGTACCCCAGCCCGACCACCGGCCCCGTTGAGATCCACGCGAAAGAGCCCGGCTCCATGACCGTGGAGGTGTTCAACGTGCTGGGCTCACTGGTCCAGTCCGCCCACTTCAACGGAACGGCCACCACCATTGACCTGGGCGGCAATGCGCCGGGCATCTACACCGTGCGCATAAGCAACGGCGAGCGCTTCCATGTGCAGCGGATCACATTGAAGTGACCGCAGCATCCGCTTCCGGAACGCCCCCGCAGGACGGCCTGCGGGGGCGTTTTCTTTTGGGCCTTGCCCGGCCACGACCGTGACCGACCCGCTTGCCCCATCCGATCCGCCTGGTAGAGGAGCCGTTCCCCTGGAATTGTGGCCCAGCCAAAAAAAAAGCCCCCGCCTCTTTCCGGAGGCGGGGGCTGCCTGAGCGTCGGAACGATCGGAGGGATCACTTGGACCACTCGGCGATCACGTCCTGGTTCTTACGGATGTAAGCCTTGTCCCCTTCCTTTTCGGCCACCTGCATGCTCTTCTCCGCCGTTGCGATGGCCTCCTTCTTCATGCCGTTGGCGGCTTGTGCCAAAGCCAGCGTGTGCATCCAGTAGTAGCGCGGATCCATGTCCACCGCCCGCTGGGCCCAATCCAGGGCTTCCTTGGTCATTACGCCGCGCTCCAGGGCGAAGCGGGCGCTGCTGGCATAGGTTCCGGCCTTGATCTCCTTCCCGGCCATGGCCTTCTTGATGTTCTCCATGCCCTGCGCGGTGGCATCGGCATACAGCTGGACGCTGACGCGGGTCTTCTCCCAGCGGATGCTCATGAGGGCCTTGTCATCCTTCACGTCATCGAAGGTGATCGTCAACGTCTCGGTGAACTCGGAAGGCTCCGCCTTGACCTTGATCCGGAGCGCATCCTCCTTCTCGTCGCGGCTGTTGCCCCACAGCTTGGTGTTCTTGTTGAGGATGATCTCCCATGATTCCTGGTGGGGGATGGCGAACATGGAATAGGCACCGGCGGCCATCTTGGTCCCTTCGATCACCACCGGTCCATCAAACTCGATGGTGGTGGCCGAGTTGGCGCCCAGCCTCCAGGGTTCGCCATAGGCCAGCAGGTCGCCGAAGATGCGGCGGCCGCGGGCGCTGGGGCGCGAGTAGTCCACTTCCACCTTGGTGAGGCCGACGATCTGTTCCACCTCCCCGTAGGGGCTTGCTTGCGGCAGGTCCTGTGCCGCCGCGGAAAGGCACATGGCCATGGCGGCCACAGGCAGGAAATAGTGCTTCATGTTGCAGGGTTTTGCGATGGGCGCGAAGTTACGCCATCCCTGCGGTAGCCCGGCCGATCGGCCTCTCAGGCCACCTTCAGCTGGCTCATGCGCGAGTGCTCGAACTTCTCGCGGGCATAGCTCAGGGTGATGCGCAGTTCGGAAGGCCGCTGGTCGTCGCTGGGCAGCTCGTACATGGCATCGGTCATGATGGCCTCGCAGATGCTGCGCAGGCCCCTGGCGCCGAGCTTGTAGTCCACGGCGCGGTCCACGATGAAATCGAGCACCTTCTTGTCGAAGGTGAGCTTCACGCGGTCCATTTCGAAGAGCTTGACGTACTGCTTCACCAAGGCGTTCTTGGGCTCGGTGAGGATGCGGCGCAGGCTGTCGCGGTCCAGCGGGTCGAGGTAGGTGAGCACGGGGAAGCGGCCGATGAGCTCCGGGATGAGGCCGAAGGTGCGCAGGTCGGTGGGCCCCACGTACTGCAGCAGGTTCTCGTCGCTGACGCGGGCGGCCTTGCTGGCGCTGTAGCCCACTGCGCTGCTGCGCACGCGGCGCGCGATGATCTTCTGGATGCCGTCGAAGGCACCGCCGCAGATGAAGAGGATCTTGCGGGTGTCCACCTGGATCAGTTTCTGCTCGGGGTGCTTGCGCCCGCCTTGGGGCGGCACGTTCACCACCGCGCCTTCCAGCAGCTTCAGCAGGGCCTGCTGCACGCCTTCACCGCTGACGTCGCGCGTGATGCTCGGGCTGTCGCTCTTGCGGCTGATCTTGTCGATCTCGTCAATGAAGACGATGCCACGCTCCGCCTTGGCCACGTCGTAGTCCGCGGCTTGCAGCAGGCGGCTGAGGATGCTCTCCACATCTTCGCCCACATAGCCCGCCTCGGTGAGCACCGTGGCGTCGGCGATGGCGAAGGGCACGTTGAGCATGCGGGCGATGGTCTTGGCCAGCAAGGTCTTGCCCGTGCCCGTCTCGCCCACGAGGATGATGTTGCTCTTCTCGATCTCCACATCATCGGCGGAGACCACCTTCTGCATCAACCGCTTGTAGTGGTTGTACACCGCCACGCTCAGCACCTTCTTGGCCTCGTCCTGGCCGATGATGTATTCGTCCAGGTAGCGCTTGATCTCCGTCGGCTTCTGCAGGGCGAGGTTGCCCTCGAGCTCGGTGCGCTCACGCTGGCTGAGCTCCTCAGCGATGATGGCCTGGGCCTGGGTGATGCAGCTGTCGCAGATGTGGCCGGTGATGCCGGCGATCAGCACGTTGGTGTCCTGCTTGTCGCGCCCACAGAATGAGCATTTGACATCCTTTCTTTCCATGGTTGGCGATGACTTGCCGCAGTTCAACGGCAACGGCCGCACGAAGATACGGAACGCGGGGCGGCGGCCGGAAAAAGAACGGTGGCCGGGAAGGCCCCGGCCACCGTTCCTCTTTGAAGTTCACTTACTTGGAGTTGCGGACCAGCAGTTCGTCGATCATGCCGTACTCCTTGGCCTCCTCGGCGATCATCCAGTAATCGCGGTCACCGTCCTTGGACACCTTGTCGAAGGGCTGCCCGCTGTGGAGGCTGATGATGTCGTAGAGCTCCTTCTTGAGCTTCTTGATCTCGTTCACCGTGATCTCCATGTCGCTGGCTTGGCCCTCGGCACCGCCCATGGGCTGGTGGATCATGACGCGGGCGTGCTTCAGGGCACTGCGCTTACCCTTGGCCCCGGCGCACAGCAGCACGGCGCCCATGGAGGCGGCCATGCCGGTGCAGATGGTGGCCACGTCGGGCACGATGTACTGCATGGTGTCGTAGATGCCCAGGCCGGCATACACCCCGCCGCCGGGGCTGTTGAGGTAGATCTGGATGTCCTTCTTGGGGTCGACGCTTTCCAGGAAGAGCAGCTGGGCCTGGATGATGTTGGCCACCTGGTCGTTGATGCCCGTGCCCAGGAAGATGATGCGGTCCATCATCAGGCGGCTGAACACGTCCATCTGGGCCACGTTGAGCTGGCGCTCCTCGATGATGTACGGTGTGATGGAGGCACTGATGTAGCTGTCCAGCGTGGTGCTGGCGATGCGGCGGTGGTTCACCGCGTATTTGCGGAACTCATCCTTCGGGAACATGCAATGTGGTATTTGGAATTGAGGACGAACGGATGCCCGGTTTACTTCACGCGGTGCGGGCCAAGTTTATGAATTCATCCATGGACATGCGCTTTTCCTTGGGGCTGAGCATGGCCTTGAAGTGGGTGATGAGCTTGCGCTCCACGATGGTGTTGCGCATGTCCGTCACCTGCTTGCGGTCGGCGAGCATGCGGCCGGCCATCTCGCGCAAGCGGTCCTCTTCCGGGGCGGGCAGGCCGTACTGTGCGAACTGGCCGGCAATGTGGCGCGCCGCGAACTCGCCGATCTCCTCTCCCTTGGCCTCCAGGCCGTACTTCTCCACGATGCGGTCCTCCACCAATTGGCGGCGCAGGCTCTCTGCATAGTCCGGGTATTCACCCTCCAAGCGGTCCTCTTCGATGGGCTGCTCGGAGGTCATGCTGATCCAGCGCTTGAGGAACGCATCGGGCAGCTCCAGCCGTGCCTTGGCCGCCAAGGCCTTGATCACTTCACGCTTGAAGATGCGCTCACCGTCGTTGCGGAACATGCCCTCCAGGCCCTCCTTCACCTTGGTGCGGAATTCGGCTTCATCGGCCACGGCCCCCTCGCCGAAAACGCGCTCGAACAGGGCCGCTCCCACCTCGATGGGTTCCATGTGCTTGATCTCGGCGATCCGGAAAAGCATGTTGCCGTTCAGGTCATGCACGGCGTCATGGTCGGTGTTCAGCATCTTGGCCAGGTCGTCGTGGTCCCGGCTGATGCGGTGCGGATCGACCGTGACGGAATCACCTGCCGCGCGGCCGATGAACAAGTTGCGCGTCTCCTCATCCTTCAGGTCCTCCACTGTCACGGTGGTCCGGTTCATCAGGCCGCCCGCCTTGATGGTGCCGTCCTCCTCCAGTTCGATCAGGTCGCCGATCACCATGTCCTTGGCCCCGGCGATGTCGGCATCCACCAGCTTCCCATGGCGGCGGCGCATGGCCTCTACCTCCTGGTCCACCATGGCATCATCCACGTTCACCAGGGGTAGTTCCACGCCAAGTTTCGGGTCCATCTCCACCTCCACGGCAGGTGCGAAGCCCACGTCATAGCTGAAGTTCAGTTCGCCCGGCTCATCCCAGTTGTTGGTGTCTTCCCCGCTGCCGGGCAAAGGCTGGCCCAGCAGGCGCAACTTGTTCTCCTCGATGTATCCGCGCAGGTTGCTGTCGATCAGGCGCTCCACCTCGTTCACCAGCACGCTCTTGCCCACGCGCTTGCGGATGATGGCCATGGGCACCTGCCCGGGGCGGAACCCCGGCAAGGCCGCCTTGCGGCGCTGCTCCTTGAGTTCCTTGTCCACGGAAGGCAGGTAGTCCGCCGGTTCCAGTTTCAATTTCAGCGTGGCGGTCAGCGCTCCGGTCTCTTGGCGTTCAATGTTCATGGCTTCGTTGTTGCGCGGGCCGGATCTGGCCGGCCGCTAAGGGAAGTGTTGTTCTCAGGGTTTTCTGGGCTGCGGTGCCGGTTCTCATAGGCGGGCCGGGTGGTACGGACGGGGGGAGTCGAACCCCCACACCTTGCGGTACTGGCTCCTAAGACCAGCGCGTCTACCAATTCCGCCACGTCCGTTCATTCCAGCCGTACGCGGTAGCCACGGCAAGGCGGCAAAGATAAACCGTTCCTGCGGCCGGATTACCTTCGCGGACCCGCCCCATGAAGCGTTTCGACCCTTCCGAGATCCCCGTGGCCGAGGTGCACCACTACCTCACCGGGGCCATCGGGCCCAGGCCCATTGCCCTGGCCAGCACCATCGACCCGGACGGCCGGCCGAACCTGAGCCCGTTCAGCTTCTTCAACGCGTTCGGCGCCAACCCGCCCATCGTGATCTTCAGCCCTGCCCGCCGCGGGCGCGACAACACCACCAAGCACACCTACCACAACGTGAAGGCCGTGCCAGAGGTGGTGATCAACGTGGTGACCCACGCCATGGTGGAGCAGGTGTCGGTGGCCAGCGGCGAATTCGCCGAAGGGGTGAACGAATTCGGGAAATCGGGCCTCACCCCGGTCCCTGCGGAGAAAGTGCGCCCCTTCCGCGTAATGGAAAGCCCGGTGCAGTTCGAATGCCGGGTGAAGGAGGTGATCGAGACCGGCACCGGAGGGGCCGCCGCCAACCTGGTGGTGTGCGAGGTGGTGCTGATCCATGTGGACCCCGCCGTGCTGGGGCCGGACGGCAAGATCGACCAGCGCCGGATCGACCTCGTGGGCCGCATGGGCGGGTCCTTCTATGTGCGCGCCCACGGCGATGCACTCTTCGAACTGGTGCAGCCCAACAAGGATTTCGGGGTCGGGGTGGACGCCCTGCCGCCCGCCGTGCGCAACAGCAGCATCCTCACCGGCAATGACCTGGGCAGGCTTGCCAGCCTGCGCACCGTGCCCGACGAGACCGCCGTGAACGAATACAAGCTCACCGAGCTGGCCGAGCTTTTCATCAGCCTGGAGGACGACCCCGCCGGGCTGGAACTGGCCCTGCACACCAAGGCCCGCGAACTGCTCCGGGAGGGCCGCCGCGAGGAGGCCTGGAAGACCCTGCTCGCCTTCAACGACCGATAACAACCAAACCAGCGCCCTTGGGCGCAAGCACATGGCATCAGTAACCATCAACGGCACCGTGAAACTGGTGGGCAAGACCCAGCAGGTGAGCGAGCGCTTCAGCAAACGGGAGATCGTGATCCAGGAGGCCGGCGGAAGCCAGTACCCGCAGTTCCTCCCCGTGGAATTCGCCCAGGAGAAGACCAACCTGCTGGACGCCTTCGCCCCTGGCGACGAGGTGTCCGTGACCTGCTACGTGAATGGCCGCGAGTGGACCGGCCGCGACGGCGTGACCAAGTATTTCCTCAGCCTGCGCGGCGACCGCATCGAGAAGGCCGGTGCCGCAGCCGGGGCTCCTGCCGGATACCGGCAGGCACCCGAAGCGGCATCTGTGCCGCCCCCGGGCCTGTCGGAAATCCCTCCGGCCGGCGAGGACGACCTGCCCTTCTGAGGACCAGCTTGCGGCGGTGCCCGCTGGGGCATCAGGTCCTTGTGGTGAACCCCTTTTACGGCAACAGGACCGATCAGATCCTTCTGCCCTTCCACCTCGGCCTGACGAACAGCGAAAGCACGGCGATCACCGGTGCATACACGCTGAACAACACCAGCGACACGGCGGTTGACGGACCGGCCAGCCGCATGCGCACGCCCGACCCGGCCGCGTGCAGGAAGCGGCGCACCGCACCGGCCAAGGACACCACCGGCAGCAGCCAGAGCAGCCAGGCCGCGGACAACAGCAGCACCACCGCCATGGGACGATATGCCATCAGCCCATCCAAGGTGACCGAGCAGGAAACGGCCAGTATGAACCACGGCAAGGCCATGCCCGCCGCGCCGAGCCACGCGCCCGGGCCGCTCACGCCGCGCATCTTGCCCGCCCATCGCAGGCGTTGCTGCCCAAACCCGCGGATGGATGGCTCCGCGTCCACGGCAACCAGCACCGCCTTGTCCAGCAGGTAGCCAATCCGCAGCCCGGCCTTGCGCATGCGCTTGAGCAGGAAGAGGTCGTCGCCACCCGCCCAGCCGT
Organism: Flavobacteriales bacterium; assembly: GCA_023382455.1. Taxonomy (GTDB): domain Bacteria; phylum Bacteroidota; class Bacteroidia; order Flavobacteriales_F; family PHOS-HE28; genus PHOS-HE28. Next base: position 20,684 of record JAHDVX010000028.1, on the reverse strand, counting down.
CGCCCGCATAGCCGCCTACCTCCAGGAAGGCCGCCTTGCGAAAGGCCAGGTTTGCGCCATTGGCCAGCACCGCATGGCCTTGCAGGGCCGTGCCTGCCGCCACGCCCAGCAATGCCGCCTGCTCATCGGCCTGTACACTTTGCAGGAAACCGCGGCCGGCCCGCGTTTCCACCGGCCCCAAGATCAAATCCCAACCGTGCTCCGCCTGCGCCGCCATGATGCCGCGCACCCGGCCCGGACCGCATCGCGCATCCGCATCGGTGAGGATGACCCACGACCCACGCGCTTCCTCCACTCCCTGTGCAATGGCCGCTTTCTTGCCTTCACCCGTTGCGGTCACCAGCCGCAAGGCAGGCCATGTGCGCATCATGCCGCGCACCAGGTCCGCCGTTCCATCGCTGCTGCCGTCGTCCACCACCAGCACTTCCAGCTGCTCCCGCGGCCACTGCTGGGTATGCAAGTCCTGCAACAGGGCCACCAAGGTCGTTGCCGCATCGCGTGCCGGCACCACCAGGCTCACCATCTCCGTGGCCGCCGCGGTGGCCGGGGCACTCCCCGTCCGCCAAGCTCCATCCACGGCATCGCGCCAGCCCATGACCACCAGGGCGAACACGGCCGATGCCACGAACGCCGCCAAGGCCAATAACAGCAAGGGGCTCATCGGGTGCGGATTCGTGCCACCAGCAGGATCAATGCCCCGGCCAGCGCCGGCAAGGCCAGGTTTACCAGCCAGAGCCCGAAGGAGGCCAACAGCACCATGGCCGCCGGGCCGCCCAGGGGGGCGAACATGGCCACGGCCACCGAACCCCGCACGCCCAGTTCCGAGAGCAGCATCGTGGGAATCAGGGTGGAGACCAGGTACACCACCGGGACGGTCATCAGGGCCTGATGCCACGGGATCTCGGCGAACACACGGAGCAGGATGATGTACTGCGCACAGAACACCGCATAGCGTGCCGCGCTCATGCCCGCCACCACCGCCAGGTCGCGGCGGCGGTAGCTTTCCAGCACCAAGGCGCCGCGCTCCAGGCGACCCAGCCAGGGCAATCTGCGGAGGGCACGCCACATCAGGCCAGGATGGAAGTAGAGGGCCAATGATCCCGCAACGGCCAGCGCCACCACCGCCGCCAAGGGCCAGCCCCACCAGCCCTCCAGCCCCGGATACCCCCACGGGCCGCGCCATAGCAACAGGAAGGCGATGCCGCCCAACGCCAAGGTGATCACGAACTGCGCCATGCTGCCCAGCAGGGTGGCAAAGCTGCCCGGTCCGCGGTTCTCCGGTGCGAGGAAAAGCACGCGACCGGCGAATTCGCCCGTGCGATTGGGCGTTACCAAGCCCAGCGCCGTGCCCGCTATGGTGGCGGTGAACGCCCGTGCGAAGCCCACCTGCTCCACGGGTGCCACCAGCCAGCGCCACTTCGCCGCTTCGATGCCCCAGTTGAGCAGGACCATGGCGGCCACCAGGCCCAACAGCCCCAACGGCCTATCGGACAACACGGACAAGCCACCGCCCCAACCGGCGTGGTTACCTTGGCCCTCCGCCAAGCGCAGGTACAGGAACGCACAGGCGGCCAGGAAAACGGCCCAGCGGAGAACCAGCAGCGTGCGGCGAGACATGCAATGACCACCCCGGAAACAGGGTCCGCCAAAAGTAGCCGCGGGGGGCGCCCCTCGGAGTGCATCATTCTGGGGATCGACCCCGGAACGCTGGTGATGGGCTACGGCGTGATCCTCGTGCAAGGCAACCGGGTGAGCCTGCTGGAGGCCGATGCCGTGCGGTTCTCCGGCGAGGACGACCACACCTTGCGCCTTCGGGCCATCTTCGACCATGTCCTTCAGGTCATTGACCGGCACCACCCGGACGAACTGGCCATCGAGGCGCAGTTCTTCGGCAAGAACGTGCAAAGCATGCTCAAGCTGGGCCGGGCCCAGGGCGTGGCCATCGCGGCGGCGTTGCAGCGCGGACTGGCCGTGGTGGAGTATGCGCCCAAGCGGGTGAAGCAGAGCATCACCGGCAATGGCAACGCCACCAAGGAACAGGTGGCGGCCATGCTGCACACCATCCTGGGCGTAAAGGAACTGCCGGCCAGGACCGACGCCACCGATGCCTTGGCCGTGGCCGTTTGCCACCACTTTGCCGGGGGCAACATGCCACGCCCATCCTCCCGCAGTGGTTCCAAGGGCGGCTGGGGAAGCTTTATCCGCAACAACCCGGACCGCGTGGTGAAGTAAAGTCGCCTACGCAAAGGCAGGGATCGGTGCTCAGGCGTTGCGGATCTGCTCCGCCAAGGCCGCCATCTCCTCGTTGGACATCTTCACCTTGGGCCGGGTGAAGTCCATGTCATTGAGGGAATCGATGGGGATCAGGTGCATGTGCGCATGGGGTACCTCCAGCCCCACCACGCTCATGCCGATGCGGTCGCAGGGCACCACCGCCTCAATCCGCCGGGCCACCCCTTGGGCGAACGGCAGAATGCCTGACAGCACATCGGCGGGCAGGTCGAAGAAGCGGTCCACTTCCACCTTCGGGATCACCAGGGTGTGGCCCTTGCGCACCGGATTGATGTCCAGGAAGGCCAGGAACCGGTCGTCCTCGCCGATGCGGTGGCAGGGGATCTCGCCCCGGATGATGCGGGTGAAAATGGAGGCCATCAGCGGGAGATCTCGATCACCTCGAACTGCATGGTGCCGTTCGGGGTCTTGATGTCGGCCACATCACCGGCCATGCGGCCCAACAGGCCTTGCCCGATGGGCGAACTCACACTGATCTTCCCGCTCTTGATGTCGGCCTCGCTCTCGGCCACCAGCGTGAAGGAGCGCTCCATGCCGTTGGCCACTTGCTTCACCTTCACGGTGCAATGGATGTACACCTTGTCGGTGGCCAACAGGTCCGGGTCCACCACGCGGGCGCTGGCCAGCACCTCCTCCATCTTGGCGATGCGTGCCTCCAGTAGGCCTTGTTCCTCCTTGGCGGCGTGGTACTCGGCATTCTCGCTCAGGTCACCCTTGTCCCGCGCCTCAGCGATCTGTTGGCTGATGTGGGGGCGCTCCACGGTGCGCAAATGGTGCAGTTCCTCCTGCAGTTTACGGAGACCTTCCTCCGTGTAATAGGCTGGCGTGCTCATCTCTCCTCCGCCTTGTCCGGCGGCTTGTTAACGGTCCCTTGAGGGGTGGAACATGGAAAAGGACCCGGCGGGTCCTTTTCCAAAGATATGGAATTGCGGATTACAGGCTCAACCGCACACCGATGCTGTGGACACCGCTGAAGGGATTGGTGGCCCGGTAGGCGTAATCCAGTGCAATGGCGCTCTGTTTCTCCTCGCCGAAGGGGAAATCGATGCTGAGGCCGGCGCTCGGGCCGGTGAACACGGTTTCCCGCAGGTCCTTGTCGCCCACGTTCTTCTCGTACAGGTAGCCGCCGCGCACGTGGATCATCTTCTTGAAGGCGTACTCGGCCCCGAGGATGAATTGGTCGCGGGTGAAGGAGTTGGAGGTGAAGTTGCCCGCCACCGTCACCCGGTGCAATTCGCTGATGTTGATGTCGTAGGCCGCACCGATATTCATCATCGAGGGCAATTCGAACTCTGCGGAACGCTGCTCCAAGGTGAGGATATCATCCGACGCGAGCAAGAGCCCTTGCACGGCGAAGCCGTCACCTTCGAACCGCATGGCCGGGCCGACGTTCTTCAAGGCGATGCCGAAGTGGATGTTGTCCGTGGGACCGGTGACGTACTGGATACCTGCATCGAAGCAGACCCCCGACGTGCGGACATTGGAGATGGACTCGGACACCACCCGCACCAACAGACCTCCGAAGATGCTGTTGGAGAACGCCTTGGAATAGGCCAGCCCGATGTTGGCCTGTGTGGGGCTGAACGTACCAAGGCCGCCTTCCGGCTGGTCCACGGTGGTCACCGGGATCTCACCGAAGGAGAGCGTGGTGGCCGTAATGCCGAGCACGCCGCTTTCCCCGAGCTTCTGGCCGAAGCCGACTGCGTTGATCTTCACCCCGCTTCCTTCCAGCCAACGCGTGGTGGTGAACAGCAGTTCGGTCTTGCGCACATGGGCCAGGCCGGCCACGTTGCCGAACATGCCCTCGGCCCCCCTCAAAGTGGCCGAGTTCGCCAAGGACCAGCCATTGCTGCGGGCCCAAGGATTGATCAGCAACTGCGTGGCACCGGCAGAGCCGGCCCGGTCGGGGTTTCCCGCCCAGGCACCTCCGGCGATCAAGGCCAGCGAAGCGGCGGCCATCATACGGGCAATTGAATTCTTCATGCTCTTGCTATTCCGCATTGTTCCGGTCATGATGGCTTAGAAATTCTGCAGGTCCACCGGGCGCATTACGCCGAACCATTTGATCACCCGCTCACCCAGGCCGGGCGCATCGATGTGGCAGATGTAGGTGCCGCTGGAGATCGGAACGTTGTAGTTGTTCTTCAGGTCCCAATCCAGGTAGGTGAGGTCATTGTCCTTGCGGTACTTGCGCACCAAGGTGCCGCTCACGGTGTAGATGGTGATGGTGCAGGTCTTCGGCAGGTTGATGAACTTCACCCGGTTGTCCAGCCGTGAGGTTTCATACCCGCTGTAGGCATAGTACGGGTTGGGCACTACGCCGATCAGGTCCAGGCCCTCCTCACCCACGGCGGTGACATTGGTCTCGGTCATGCCAGATGCCGTGCTGAAGGTGTAGAGCGGCAGTCCCTGGTTCCGGCTGGTGTTCGTGATCGTGGGCGTGTATCCGGCGTAGGGCTCCGAATAGATGTTGTAAGGCTTGCTGATATCAAGGCGCAGGCGAAGCTCGTTGGGAACCAACCCTTCCTGCGGGCTCTTCATCTGCATGCCGGGCATCATCAGGGATGAGCCCACCCAGGCCACGCCTTCGTACACGTTGTTCATGCTCGTGGCCACGTTGCCTTCCATCTTGGAGCGGATGAAGGCACAGCCATCGTACTGGGGCATCTTATTGCCGGCCAAGGCCGAGCCGAAGGTGCGCCGCACGTTGCGTGTGACATAGATCCAATGCCCGCCACCGAGCACCGGTTGGCCCGAACTGTTCACGAACAGGTCGTTCGGGTTCCACAGCATGTCCCGTCCGATGCCGCCACCGGTGAAGCTGTTCTCCCCGAAGAAGATGTTCAGGCGCTCCCCGGTCTCCAGGTCGATGGCATAGCCGGGGAACCAGCCCATGCCCGTGGCATTCACGCTATTGGCTTCATCCACGTTGGCACCCGGCATACCGGCCGACAGGCCGTTCTTGTCCACGCTGGGTACCGGCCGCATGAAGAGTTTGCGCGTGTTGGCCGGGAAGGAGAAGGAGGAATCCGTGTTGGTCTCCACCACCACGCATCGGCTCCATTTGCTCTTGTCCGGGGTGAACACCACCTCCACGCTGGACATGTCCTTGATCGCAGCATTCACTTGCGTGGTCTTGAACACATTGGCACCCGGTTGGTTCTCGGCGCGGCCCACCAGTGCCCATGGTGCCCATGTACCGTCAAACACCTTTTCGTACTTCTGCTCGGGATCCGTTCCCACATAGTCCGGGAAGAGCAGCGCATCATCAACCGCGGAACCCGACCTGATCCAGTTCAGCGTCTGCTCGCCCTCCTCATCGGGTATGCCGGTGAGCCAGTCGGTTCCCACGGCTTCACGGAACCCTCCAAGGAACGGCGTGAAGCGCTCATTGGCCCCGGAGAACAGTGTTTGCGTGATCGTGATGGAGATGCCCCATTCGGGCACCAACTGCTCATTCTGCATCTGGATGGTGCGCGCAGAACGGATGGTATCGCTGCTCGTGGGGTTGTTCGTCAGGTGTACCAGCATCCAGCTCGCATCCTGGAGCCTCTTGTAGGTAATGGGAGCCGTGGGGTTGGGAATGGTAGTGGAATCCGTGATCCACAGCTCGAAATTGCCCACCGGTACCTTCAAGGGGTCGACCACCTTGATGTTCACCGGCCCCAGGCCCTTCCTGTACTTGATCTGGTCCACGCGCCCATCCGGCGATGCCATGATGGCGTCGATGGTCTCCTTGGAGATGGCCACCTTGTTGCCGCCATTGCCTTGACCCTCCAGGCGGGTGATCTCGAACCCGTCACCGTACTGCGCGTTCATCACCGTGCCGCCATTTTCCACGGAAGGCTTGTGCGGAATACCCGCGTAGCTGCGAATGGAGCCCGTGGGAGATTTGCGTCCGGCCAAGTAGGGGAAGGCCTGCCCGGTGAGTTGTTCGGGGTTGTACGGTTGGTACTCATTGAATCCGTACGCCACCGCCATGAAATGGTAGGTCTTGAAGTTCGTCAGGCGGGGGTCGCCGGTGGCGAACTTGTCCTCCAGGATCCGGAACGTGTGCACAATCCCGGTGTCGTTCCCGTTCACCCGCTCAACGGGGACCGGTACGCCCATCGACGGATCGTTCACATAGTTGATCAGCTGCTTCACGCCATCCTGGATGTCCACCTGGGCCACCAAGCGGGCTTTCTCCGTGTTGGTCAGCTCGTCCGGTGATACCTGCTCGTCCTTCAACTGGTAAATCTGGTACCCTTGGAAGCGGTAGAAGCGGTCGTTGTTCGTGGTGGTAGTACCCACTTCCACCTCAAACTCGCCCATGTAGTTGCCCAGGCTGTCGTACAGCGACTGGGTCTCATACAGGGTTTGAACCGAGGTCGGCGGGATGGTGGCATCCAGCTCCACGTACTGTTCGTTGAAGTTGTTACTTGATTTCGGGTTGGACAGGCTGATGATCAGCTCACGGTCCAGCTCCTGGATCGTCATTTCAGGGGCATCCGGACCGTCGAGGATACGGAAGCAGTTGTCGAACAGGGATTGTGCCTTGTCATCCGCGATGCGCATCAACTCCACGCTGGCCTGTGCACCACCGCCTGCCGCACGGGCATACACCACCCCGACGGTGATGTTGTTGTAGGCGCCCGGGTCCAGGGTGAAAGGACCTGCGCTCTGGATGAAGCGGCGGTCATAGGGTGCGTTGCCGGAGCTGACCTCATCCCAATTCGCCTGGGGTACGCAATCCGTGCCCCAGCCATGCGTGTCCGAGGTGCCGGGGAACATGTAGTAAGCCCGTACGCCTCCACCGGAGGTGCTGTAGCCATTCCCGCTGTACGTCATCGGGGTGCCATCACCCCACATGGCCCGCAGGTAGTTGTAGTACTGCCCTGCACTGCTCGGGTCGCCGGTGGCGCCGCCGGCATTGTTGTGGTACACGAATGCACGCATGCCGTAACGCTCGTTGTCCGCAACGCCATCGCCATAGCCGATACCGATACCTGCGTACGGGATACCCAAGGAGTCCCGGGCATCCTGGCAGTTGGTGGTCAGCGGATTGTCCATGGCATCATAGTCCTGATAGGGCCCTTCGAAGAAGTCCACGCCCATGGCCGGCGGCGGGGGGTTCGGGCCACCGTAACCTGGGGCACCGGAGTAATCCTCGTCCACGGCATCACCGTTGTACCCATATCCGAGACCACGCTGCACGTCGCAGCCCACATAGTCGTCATAAGGCCCACCGATCTCCACGTCCACCCATTGGCCGAAATAGGTTTGCCCCAGTGTTTGGCTGCCCTGGTTGATCAGCACGTAGTTGTAGAAGGTCATGTTGTTGACCTCATCATTGGTGGCGAAGGCGAAAGCCTGGGCACGCACTTCCATGCCGATGGGCTGTCCACCGGATTCGGTGTGCGTGTTGCCCTTGTCGTTGAACACCCACCAGATATTCTGGTCGCCGAACAGGGGAATCGCGTCTTCACGGCGCTTGGCCTTGCAGTCGATCACGCCTTTGAGGTCATAGCCGGGATAATCCCCGCCCTCCGGGTCATACTCCCCGTTGTCGTTGAAATCATGGTAAGGCGCAAGGTTGTAGTCCTGTCCCTTGGATACGTCGCCGTGGGCCGGCCAATCGAAGAAGTAGCTGGGCACGGAATAACCTTGGAATTCATCGCTCGGGTCGCATTCCGGGTCTGCCAAGCAGTTGAAGTAGGCATCTTGGCGCTGTGCGTCCATCCGCATGGTCTTCCACAGGCGGTCATACTGGGTGCACACGGTGCCGTCCACCGAGGCGTCACCGGTTTGGGTGATCGTGTCAAAAGCGGTCAGCGGGCCCGGCCAGTAGTCATTGCCCACTTGGCGGAAGCGCACGGCGGCCAACTTGAGCACGTTGTCCGGCGAGAGCCCCCCCATCCACAGTGCGCCGGCAAAGAGGCCCTTGGGGCCATTGCGCCCATCGGTCTTGGGCACCTCGTAGGCCGCCGTACCGCTGGCGCGGTCTTCCCAAAGGGTACCGCCGTTCTCGATGCGGGCACGCACGTTGTTGAGGTCCAATTCGGCGAAGGCCGTTGCGGGTGCGCAGGCAGCAGCCCTGCCGCCGGCATTTGCACCATTATCCCTGGGCCCCTCACCCGGCACCTCGCGTGCGCACAGCAGCGAGGCGGTCGACAGGGCGATCGTCAGGGTGGAAAGGCGGAAGTTGTTCATGGTCATGTGGCCTTTTCAAATGGGGATCAGAAGTCGAGGCGTGCACCCAGACGGATGGTACGCGGGGCTCCGTAGTTGTATGGTGTGTTCACCTTGAGCGCGTAGAGGTCGCGGTAGCTCTGCGGGTCGTTCTTCCCGTCGATATAGGTCTGGAAGTCGGCCGAGGCCAGGAAGCCGTCATCGTCCGGCGACCCGGTGGCACGATACACGCCGGTCACCATCTCGGTGTTCAGCACGTTGTTCACCAGCAGGAAGATGTTCAGGTTCGAACGCTTGGCCTGCTCACCCTTGTCCTTGCCGAAAACCAAGGGAATGTCGCGGTCCAGCACCAGGCTGGTGTTGAACTGCCAAGGCAGGCCCGCACCGTTGAGGGTCCCGTCCAGCTGGTAGCCGCCCTGGCCCTCGCCGGTGTTCACGATCCGCGACGAACGGCTGTAAGGCGTTCCGCTGCCGAGGTCGGCCACGATGTTGATACCGGTACGCTCGAAGATCTTCTTGCCGAAAAGCATCGGGCCATTGTAGTCGGTTCCCTCCCCGTAGCGGAAGTCCACGGTGGCCTGGAAGCGGTGGCGCTGGTCGAAGCTCAGCGGGAAGACCGTGCGCAGGTTGGGCAGGTTGGCGTTGATCAGGGAGAGGGTGGTGTTGGGGTCCGAACCCGTGCCCTTGGCAAACTGCAGGGTGTAGCTGCCGCGCAACCACACGTTCTTGGTGCGGCGCAGGTCGTAGGTGGCCGTGAACCCGATCACGTTGCCGAAGTCGATGTTGTCGTAGGTGCGGTAGGTCACCGGCCAGGCCTGGGCCACGTTGCGCACCTGGATCTGGTCGCGCAGCTCACGGTAGTAGGCCGAAAGCTTCAAGGAGGAGGCCTTGCTGAGCACCTGCTGGAAGCCCAGCTCGTAGTCGATGGTCTTGGTGGGCTTCAGGTTGGGGTTGTTCATGATGGCCCCCGTGTTCTCGATGTAGGCATAGCCCAGCAGGTCCAGGCGGCCGTAGCCCGTGGGACGCTGGGTGAGGATGTCGTAGTGCGCGAAGAACACGGCCTCGTCGCTGATCGGGAAGGAGAAAGCGATGCGGGGCATCACGTTCACTTGCGGCTTGTATACCTCGAAGGCCTCCTGGCGGAGCTTGGAGCCGACCAAGCTGCCCGCCGGGTCGTTCTTGTAGTCCACCAAATACGGTTGAATGCCTTCCGACTGGCGAAGCACCTTGGGGTCGGCCAGTACCTCACCTTGGGCGTTGTACCAGGTATCACCGTCACGGTAACCCACGATGGCCGTGGGCTCAGCGCTGTTGTTCACGTACACCACGAAATCATCCCCGATGTTCCCGGGGCGCGGCACTCCCGTATTGTACAGGTCCTGCACCGCGGCATCCCCGGCCGTGTAGGCCGGGCGCCAGAGGTAGGGATCCTTCAGCACGTACTGGTTCGCGTCATATCGGTCCACACGCACACCCACGTTGAAGATGATGTCGTCGAAGGCGAACTTGTCCATCACATAGCCCGCCACATAGATCGGTTGGAAGGGGGCCTGCAGGCGCGTGTAGGCCGTGTCGTTCCCGATCATCTTGAAATCGTTGAAGAAATCGGAGAAGCTGGGGCGCTTGGTCAGCTTCTCCCCGGTGTAGTCGTATCCGTAGTAGCTGTTGATCAGCCCGCCTTGGCCGTTCTGAATCAGCTCATCAGGCGAGAACATGTCCAAGGAGAACACCGAGGGGTCCAGGGCATCCACGTCGATGAAGTCGGTTCCCCGGGGATCAAGGCCCAAGGCTTGGCGGAGGTTGTAATCGAACACGGTCTGGTCATCACCCACCAACCGGTTGAAGTTGGTGAGGATCAGCCCACCTGGCCCTTGGACCAGGGTGGAGTCGTTGTAGTTCAACTCGCGCAGGTGGAAGTTGGTCAATTGGCGCGCCACCCCCCACAGGCCCACCGGGGCCAAGGCATAGGAACGCTGGGTGAGCTGCTCATATTCCACCCCCACGCTCACGCTGTGCTTGCCGATATCCGCGGCCCCCGTGGCGGAGACCCGGGCCTGGTCGCTTTGGTAGCTGGACCATTGGTTGCTGAGCACGCCAACGTTGTTCCAAAGGCTGTACACGGAATTGGGGAGGTCGCCATTGCGCAGGCCGTTGTTCTGCTGAACGGCCAGAAGGTCCAGGTAAAATGGCGACCCATCGCCGAACAGGGAGAAATACTGTGTGGGGAAGGCGGCGGCATCAGGGTTCAGGTCCGACGGGGTGAAGTGCACCTGGGTGTCCATGAAGCCCGTTTGCCGACCCGCGAGGGAATAGGTCGGTATCCGGTCGATGGTGTACTTGCCGAGGTAGCCGTAATCAAACAGGTTGTCGCCATGGGCCTCGGCAGCGCTTTTCTGCGTGAAGCGGGAGTAGTCCAACTGCACACTGTAATACGCGTTCTTGATACCTCCCTTCTCCCCTTCGGCCCCTGCTTCCTCCTCACGGCTGTTGAAGCGCTGCGTGAAGCGCAGGAAGGTACGCCACGTATTGTTCCGGAATTCGGTGTTGTTGCCCGCGTTCAGCAGGGAGTTGTTGCGGTTGAAGGACAAGTTGTTGCTCAGGTCCATGGAACCGCCCACGGACAGGTTGATGGTGGGCGTGGTGGTGATGTCGATCTTCAAGGAGGCCAGTGCACCTTGGCTGCGTGCATTCTGGCGCGTTTTGAGGTGCTCGATATCGCTGTCACGCAGGTAGTCCGAATTGTAGCGTACCACCGGTTGCCCGGCCACGGTCACCACGCGGTAGGGTTCGGCAAGCAGGCGGTCGCGCACATCGGTCTTCACACGAATATCACCGTTGTACAGCGGGGACCCGTCCACCACGTCCGTCAACTGGCCGCTGAGGAAGAAGCCCAGCAAGGGCTTGTCCTTGTTGCCCAAGCTGTCCTTCTTGAAGAAGAGCGGCCCGGATAGGCTGAGTTCCAACTGGTTGAAGGCGAACTTGTCCAAGCCGACGATATCGGTGATGTCCGACCCGACCTTGTAGCCCGAGGTCAAGTATTCCACCCCGCCGAAGAAGGACCTGCTGGGTCCGCGGGTGGTGATGTTCACCACACCACCGGTGACGTCGCCATAGCTGGCCGGCAGACCGCCGGTGAGCACCTGCACTTCCTCGATGGCGCTCTTGGGCAGACCCGTTCCCGCGCCGGCCGGCACCTTCACTCCATCAATATAGTAATAGGTATTGTCCGAGCGCGCACCGCGGATGCTGATGCCACCGCCCGTGCCCGCCGTACTGGCACCTGCCACGGTGGTGGCGATGGCCGTGGCCGAACGGGTGGGCATCTTGGCGATCTGGTCGCGTGTGACGGTGGCACCGGTGGCACCGCCATCCTTGTCGATCAAAGGCACCTTGTAACGGACCACTTCCACATCACCCAGTTGCACCCCGCTGTTCAGGGCGAAGTCCTGGAAGGTGATCTTGTTGCTGTTGACAATCATCCCGGTGATCTTCAACGGCTGGTAGCCCACGAAGCTCGCGGTCACATCATAGGTGCCCGGCTCAATGGGGTTGATCTTGTAGTTGCCGTCGAAATCGGACTGGCCCGCAGCCACCCGGGTTCCCCTGTTCTCCACCACGATGGAGACAAAGGGAAGCGGCTCGTTGGAGGTCTTGTCCTTGATGGTGCCTTGAAGGGTGCCTGAACCGACTTGTGCATTCAGGCTGAGCGCGCTGCAAACAAAGGCCACAGCGGCTGAGCATAGTTTTCTCAGCATCAACGGGAGGTTGTTACGTTCTTTAGTGATAGGCGACGAGGGGGCGTAAAGATAGAAAAGTCCCGAATTGGGCAAATCGCCGGAAACCCTTGCGGGACGTGCGATTGTCGCTTTCGCGGCAATTGGGGCGTTCTCTTTTCCGCGGGTCATTGCGTCCGGTCCAGTGCTGATGCACGACCAAAGTAGGCCAACAACCGGCAGATGCACATGCCAGGCCCTGCCCGATCACAGCCCGGATATACACGTCCGAAGCCGGTAAGCCGCTAGTGCCTGGTGCCGAACAGCCGCCGCAGGAAGGGGTCGCGGTGGCCCGCCTGGCCTTGCTTTACCGCGCGCCGCTGGTTGCGCTTCATGCGCTTGCGCGTGGCCTTGTCCTGGTTCTCCAAATGCCGCTTGTACAATCGCTTTTCCTCCTTTTCCACTTCCTTCTTGTCGTCCTTCTCCTTCTTGCGCTGGATCTTCTCCTGCTGCTTTTTACCGATGCCCTCCTGCGCACGGGCAGGCGAAAGCGCGAACAGGGCCAGCAGCAACACGGCTAGGAAGCGAAGGAGGATGCGGAGTGCGGTCATGCGCGGGCAAAGATCAACCCGGTCAAAGGTCGGTATCTTTGTGTCCAAGCCAGACAATGCACCGCACCCTGTTGAACACACCCGGCCCGTGGTTGCTCGCCGCATTCATCGGCATCACCTTTCTGGGCGGATGCAAGAAGGAGCGCGACGTGGCCGTGCCGCTCGTGCCCGTGGACATCACCATCAACCTGAACCTGCCGGAGTACAATGCACTGCAGGTGACCGGAGGGTGGGCCTACGTGATCGGTGGCTCGGAAGGCTTGATCGTGTACCGCGTGAGCCCGGATCAATTCAGCGCGCTGGACCGGCACTGCACCTACCAAGGCGCCGACCAATGCCGCGTAACCGTGGACGACAGCCAGGTGATAGCACGGGATACCATGTGCTGCCACAGCGCTTTCCTGTTGCAGGACGGAAGCGTGACCCAAGGCCCCGCAGCGCTCGGGCTGAAGCGCTACAACACCACGTTCAACGGGACTACGTTGCGGATCTTCAATTGAGGGAAGTTCGCAGTGGGCAGGAGCAGTGGGCAGGAGCAGTGGGCAGCGTGCAGCTCACCGGATTCCCGATCAACTGCTTCAGTAGGGGGTCAACGCCCATTTCACGGACATGTGCTACTGAGGCGGCGTGAATGAAACGGACGGTTCAAGGGTGCGAGAGGAGCGACCCTCGCACTCTCGCACGCTTGAACCTTTGCATCACATCGTTCTTCCACCGTATGGAAAAGGAGAACGGATCTTCCTCACCGGCTCAGTAAACCGGGAAAGCCCTCCTTGCGGAAGGCTTCCCTCGCCTGGTGCGATGACCGCACTCAGTAACGGTAGGCGTCGCTCTTGAACGGTCCGTTCTTGGGCACGCCGATGTACTTGGCCTGCTTGTCGTTCAGCTGCTCGAGCTCCACGCCGATCTTGGCAAGGTGCAGCTTGGCCACCATCTCGTCGAGGTGCTTGGGCAGCACGTACACCTTGTTCTCGTACTTGTCGCTGTGCTGCCAGAGCTCCAGCTGCGCCAAGGTCTGGTTGGTGAAGCTGTTGCTCATCACGAAGCTGGGGTGGCCGGTGGCGCAGCCCAGGTTCACCAGCCGGCCCTCGGCCAGGATGATGATGTCCTTGCCATTGATCGTGTACTTGTCCACCTGCGGCTTGATCTCCACCTTGTTGTGGCCGTGGTTCTTGTTCAGCCAGGCCATGTCGATCTCGTTGTCGAAGTGGCCGATGTTACACACGATGGTCTTGTCCTTCATGGCCTCGAAGTGCTCGCCGCGCACGATGTCGCAGTTGCCCGTGGTGGTGATCACGATGTCCGCGCGGCCCACCACCGTACTGAGCTTCTTCACTTCGTAACCGTCCATGGCGGCCTGCAGGGCGCAGATGGGGTCGATCTCGGTGACCACCACGCGGGCGCCGGCCCCGCGCAAGCTGGCCGCCGTGCCCTTGCCCACGTCGCCGTAGCCGCACACCACGGCCACCTTGCCCGCCATCATGATGTCGGTGGCACGGCGGATGGCATCCACGGCACTTTCCTTGCAGCCGTACTTGTTGTCGAACTTGCTCTTGGTGACGCTGTCGTTCACGTTGATCGCCGGCATCACCAAGGTGCCGTTCTTCTCGCGCTCCATCAGGCGGTGCACCCCGGTTGTGGTCTCCTCGCTCAGGCCCTTGATGCCGGGCACCAGCTCCGGGAAGCGGTCGAACACCATGTTGGTGAGGTCGCCGCCGTCATCGAGGATCATGTTCAGCGGCTGCCCGTCCGGGAAGGCGTGGAGGGTCTGCTCGATGCACCAGTCGAACTCCTGCTCATTCATGCCCTTCCAAGCGAAGACCGGGATGCCGGCCTTTGCGATGGCCGCAGCGGCATGGTCCTGCGTGCTGAAGATGTTGCAGCTGCTCCAGCTGACGTCGGCACCGAGTTCCTTCAGGGTCTCGATCAGCACGGCGGTCTGGATGGTCATGTGCAGGCAGCCCGCGATGCGTGCGCCGCGCAACGGCTTGTCCTTTCCGTACTGCTTGCGAAGGGCCATCAGGCCGGGCATCTCGGCCTCGGCCAGTTCAATCTCCTTGCGCCCCCATTCGGCAAGTGCGAGGTCCTTCACTTTGTACTTGAGTTGTTCCTGGGTCTGGGCCATGGGTGTTCTTTTCTGAAAAGGAGTGCAAAGGTACTCAATTCACTGCGGGTGGATCCGCTCCCGGGGTGGTGAAGGCTGAAGGTGGCCCGTGTGCGGATCACAGACAAGGACAAGTGTGTGTGCGTCCGCGTTGCAACCACGGGCGGATAGTGTGGATGTGGTCGTTTGCGAGCGTTCGGGAACCACGCTGCGGGCCACTTCATCCGCGCAACTCCTTCAGCGCCCCCCAGACCATCAGGCCCGCTCCGATGGCCATGGCCTCTTCGGGGATCACCAGATGCGGGGTATGCAGGCCGGGGGCCGGCCCCTTCCTGGGGTTGCCGGTGCCCAGGCGGTGGAAGCTGGCCGGCATCACCTGGCTGTAGAAGGCGAAGTCCTCGCTGCCCATGCGTCGCGGCATGTCCACCACGTTGTCCGCACCCAGGAATTCCACTGCGGCCATGCGTATGCGGTTGGTGAGGTCATCGTGGTTCACCAGTACCGGGTAGCCGTGCCGCACCTCGGTGTGGCAAGCGCCGCCCAAGGCCACACAGAACTCCCCCGCCCTTTGCGGTAGCCATGCATGCACCTCGGCCCGCAAGCGCTCATCGAAGGTGCGCAGGGTGCCGGCGATATGCACTTCATCGGGCACCACGTTGGTGGCACCGTCCGCGACCAAGCGCCCGAAGGCCAACACCAGCGGCCGATCCCCGCGCCAGGCCTCGAACTCCTCCTTCAGCGCCAGCAGGAGCCGTGCGGCGATCAGGATCGGGTCCACCAGCTTGTCCGGCTGGGCCGCATGCCCCCCCCTGCCCTTCACGGTCAGATAGAGTTCATCGCTGCTGGCCATGAACGGGCCGGCATGGAATCCCACCTTCCCCACTTCCAGCTCCGGCGTCACATGCTGGCCGAGGATCGCGGCCGGGGCCGGATCGGCCAGGGCGCCCTCCTTCAGCACCAGCGAGGCGCCGCCCGGGATCTTCTCCTCCCCCGGTTGGAACAGCAGCAGCACGGTGCCCGGCCAGGCCCCGCGCAGCCCGTGAAGGATCCGGCCCGCAGCAAGCACCATCGCCGTGTGCACGTCATGGCCGCAGGCATGCATCACGCCCGGCACCTGTGACCGGAAGGGGACGTCCGCCAGCTCCTGGATCGGCAACGCATCAATGTCCGCCCGCAGGCACACGCAAGGACCATCGCCGCTCCCGCGCAGCACGCCGACCACGCCCGTACCGGCGATGCCCGTGCGCACCTCCACACCCCAGGACCGCAGCCGGTCCGCGATGTAGGCCGCTGTTTCATGCTCCTGGAAGCTCAGCTCGGGCCGCGCGTGCAAATGGCGCCGGATGGCGATGGTGTCCAAATGCTGTGCCTGCACCAGTGCCCGGACCTGTTCCACGGTGACCGTCTCCGCCATGCCTCAAATATCCAGGCTGAGCGAGAACTGGAACAAGCCTTTCTGGATCACGCCGTCATCCACGCCCCATGCCCAGTCGCCGCGCATGAAATAGCCCAGCAGGCGTGCACGCACCCCGAAGCCGTAGCCCCAGATGATGGGCTCGCGCTGGTTGCGGATGGTGATGGTGAGCGGATTGCGCTGGATCACCTGGCGGTTGAAGAAGTTGTCCTCCGAGTAGGGATCGTTCCCCGTCCAGGCCGTGCCCGCATCGCCGAAGGCCACCAGCTGGAAGCTTTGGAGGAAATCGCTGCGCAACGGCCGGTCGAAGAGGTAGCGGAACAGCGGCAGCCGCAGTTCGGAGTTGAGCACGGCGAATGCACTGCCGTTGCGCGCGTTGTAATAGAAGCCGCGCATGGGCACGGCCAGGCTTTGGTAGAAGTAGTTCTGCGACGGGTCGATGGGCATGCTGTTGTCCGTCTTGGCGAAGAGCCAATTGTCCACCCCGCCCATGAAGAAAAGCACCTTGCGGCTGCCCATGGACGCCGAGCCGGCCAGCCGGTTCACCCAGGTGAGCTCGCGGTGTATGCTCAACCCGTTGCGCAGGTCGAAGCCCAGCACCTGCATGTCCGTCTGCTCCGCGTCCGGCTGCTTGTAGTACTCGCCGAAGACCTTGGCCTTCCAGCCGGTGTAGAGGTTGAGGCCCCGGGGCCGACTGCTGTCGAACACGTATTCCAGCTTGGCGCTCACAGTCTGGTCGCTCACGTTGGGGGCGGCGAGCGAGAACTGGTCGATGCTCTGGGTGACGTACCGATCGTGCCGGTAGGAAAGGGAACCGCGCAGAGAGGTGAGCTCATCGAACGGCCAGGAGACGCGCCAAGTGGCCGAGTGGGTGTGCAGCTTCACCACGCCCAGGTTGCTGAGGCCCTGGGTGGCCTGCCGCTGCACGATGATCTCCTTGTCCAGCCGCCGCCGCAGATTGGCGAACTGGAGCATATAGGCATTGTTGTTCAGGTCCAGCGCCAGGCGGAAGCCACCGACGATCTTGTAATCCTCGAACAGGTCGCTGATGGCCATTCGCATCAGGCCGCTGAGCCCGGGGTTCAGCGCATCCGGACCGGTCAGGGGCTGGTAGAACTCGGCATCGTAGCTGTTGTCCAGTTGGGTCAGCACCTCGTCGGTGGCGAAGTTGACGGTGTAGTTGCGCTGCTCCGGGAAGGCGATGGTGGAGACCAGCGCGGTGTCCGCCTCAGGTTGCCCGGGCAAGCCCACCACGGGCACCTCGCCCACAGGCTTCACCTCCGGTTCACGGGCCGGTGCCGCAGGCTCGTCACTGAAGCGGTAGTTGCGGATGTCCACTACATCGTCCCCGGTATCGGGCGGTGCCTGCAGGTCCACCTTCACCACGGCGCTCATGTCATCGGTGACCGATCCCGGTACCTGCACATGGTCCGCCCCGTCCGGTAGATGCTCGGGCTGCAGTGCCGCATGGGCTTGCCGCGAAGCATCACCGTGGTGGAAATGGAAGCGGCCGTCGCGGAACACCAGCTCCGAAAACCGGCCGCCGGTGCGGGCCACGTCCTGCTCCAGGATGCCGCGGCGCGTGTTGGTCACCCGCTCGGCCACGGTGAAGTAGCGGTAATGCACCACGGTGTCCACGGCCACCACGGCGCTGTCGTAATGCGCCAGCCAGCGGTCCCGTACGGCATGGGCATCGCTCAGCCAGGTGTAGTCGGTGCTGTCGTACATCGCGGGCTGCCGCTCGTCCACGCCCGGGGTGTTGGTGAGGCGGGTGAGCACCCGGCCGCGCGTCTCTAGGTCGAACCGGAAGATGTCCTTGTCCGTGGGCACCCAGGCCGGTGGCGTGTTGGTGCGCAGCGTATCGTCCGGGCGGTTGCTGCTGAAGAGGATGGTGCGGCCGCCGTCGGCGAAGGCGGGATCGAGGTCATCGAATTGGTCATCGGTGAGCTGCTCCTGGCGATTGCCGATCACGTAGTACAGGTAGAGGTCGGTGCGCCCCTCGCGCACGCCGCTGAACACCATGTTGCGCCCGTCCGGGCTGTAGGCCATGCTGAGCACCTTGTCCAGCATGAACACCGGCTTGCGCACCGTCTTGCGGTCGTCCGCCGTCCAGGTGTTCAGGAAGAGTTCACCCTTGCGCTCGCTGGTCCAGGTGAGTGCGCCGCCCGTGGGGTGCCACGCCAGCACGGGGAAACTGTTGTCGATGATGCGGTCGATCTTCTTTTCGCCCTTGGCGATCTTCTTCACCTTGCGGGTACCGAAGTCGTACAGCCACACCTTGTACTGGCCCAGCTCGTTGCTCACCCACGCCGCGCGGCGTCCGTCCGGGCTCAACTTGAACTGCGTGTAGGTGCGCGTCTTCTTCGTCTTCACGGGCAGCTCCGCCAAGGTGTCCGGCGAGCGCTGGCGGTCGAGTTCGGTGAAGCGCTCGCGGTAATGGTTGAAGCAC
Organism: Flavobacteriales bacterium; assembly: GCA_023382455.1. Lineage (GTDB taxonomy): Bacteria > Bacteroidota > Bacteroidia > Flavobacteriales_F > PHOS-HE28 > PHOS-HE28. The sequence continues at coordinate 1,930 of JAHDVX010000028.1, read as the reverse complement.
TCCTCCATGAGCTGGTTCAAGGGCACACCCAGCACGTACATGAAGCCGCTGTCCGGGTTTCGGCTCACCCGCGTCATGTACAGGATGTTGGGGATCACCGCAGGGCCGTAAACGTCGGCCACGTAGCTCCACAGGGCCTGCCCGGCCAGCTCGGCATCCCGGCCCTCCAGCCGGTTGAACTTCGCGTAGCGCCCGCCCAGCACGCCATCGCGCACGCGGCCTTCGCCGTCCGCCCCCCAAGGGCCCGCCACGTAGCTCACCAATCCCTTGGTGTACCAGGCGGGCAGGTTCATCAGTGCACTGTTCTTCAGCACCTCCCGCCAGTTGCCCCCGAACATCATCTGGTCCAGGATCACCTGGGCGATGCCCGAACGCACCTGCCGGTCCAGCAGTGCGCGGTCGCCTTCATTGTACACGAACACCTTGGTGCCCACGATGCGCGTGACGCCGCCGATGTTGTACTGCTCGTCATCGGTGAGGCCGATGTTGCTCTGCCGGAAATCACCCAAGGTGTTGTACACCACGAACTGCAGCCGCTCGCCGATGGCGTAGTCGAAGAACTTCTCCAGCTCCTTGCGGTTCCGCGTGGCGCTGATGGAGACGTACTTCGCCACGTCGCGCCCCTCCTTGTAGAAGTAGGTCTCCATGTCCGGGAACCGGTAGCTCTGCCAGAGGAAATCCTTGTATTGCACGCGGTTCTTGCCGAAACGCTGCTGGCTGCCGTTGTAGAACTGCGCAGCAGACCCGGCGGCTAGCAGCACCGCGATCGGCAGCAGGAGGAGGCGGGGCAGGCGGTTCACGGCTGGGGCGGGTACTTTTGCGGGGGATCGCGAAGTTCACGCTTTTTCCTCAGGCATGCACATCCAAAAATTCACCTTCAACCCCTTCCAGGAGAACACCTATGTGCTGCACGCTGCGGGTGAAGGTATCCTGATCGACCCCGGTTGCAGCGACCGGAACGAGCAACGGCAACTGGAACAATGGCTGGAGGAGAACGCCGTCACTCCCGTGCGCCTGCTGCTCACCCATGCCCACATCGACCATGTGATGGGCTGTGCCTGGGTGCACGAACGCTTCGGCCTCTTGCCGGAACTGCACCCCAAGGACCTGCCCGTGCTGGAGGCCGCTGAATTGCAGGGATCCATGTTCGGCGTGCGCTGCGATCCGCCGCCAGCACCGGCCGCTTTCCTGGAGGAAGACCAGGTGATCCCCTTGGGCGCGGAGCACCTCGATGTGCTCTTCGTGCCCGGCCATGCCCCCGGCCATGTGGCCTTCTTCAACCCCCGGCAGCGCTTCCTCATCGGCGGCGATGTGCTCTTCCACCGCAGCATCGGCCGTACCGACCTGCCCGGCGGCGACTTCGATATGCTGCAGCGCAGCATCCGCGAGCAGTTCTACCCGCTGGGCGATGACGTGGTGGTGTACTGCGGCCACGGACCGGAAACGACCATCGGTGAGGAGCGGAGGGAGAATCCGTTCGTGCGAGGGTAAGGATAGGGGCATTCCCGATCAGCAGGATGCCCCGCCGCCCGAACGATTTCCTGATTGCCACTTGGCCATTCCAACACTTGGTTCTTTCTCTGGCGCGACTCTACACTTGCTCCGCTCGTGCCATTCCGAGGTTTGAGCGCGATGAGGCATAGATGGAAATGGACGGGAGCAGGAGGCCTGCGCTTTTAGCGCCATAGCTCATTGCGCCACAGGCGCAGACCTCGCACGCCTCGCGCTGCATGCGCAGGCGAACCCTGCCCAACCCCAAGCATGCTGCCCTGGATTTTCCGTTCACACAGGGTCATACCGACCCGTATCTCAGCCAAATAGCGGGCCCTGCGCGAACGGGAGTTGCCGCCGGTGCTCAGCAGGGCCGAGGTTGCCGCCATCCTGAAGGCCCACGATAACCTCAAGCACAAGGCCATGCTCTCCATCACCT
>JAHDVX010000027.1:9775-46886 GCA_023382455.1 Flavobacteriales bacterium | reverse complement strand
GATCCATCGCGGCGGGATCGTACATGCCGCCCGCAACCACGCTCGGGCCGCTCCACGTGCCGCCCGCGTCGGGCGTGCCGCCTAGCGCGGCGAACAGCGAGGCCGAGGCCCCATTCCCGCAGAGGTCCAGCGTGCCGTCAACGCCCGCGTCGGGCGCGGCCTGCTCGGTGACCGTCACCGTGGCGGAGGCAGCAGCACACCCCCCTCCGGCCGGCACCGTGTAACTGTACGCCCCCGGATCCATTGTGACCGGATCAAACAGGCCACCAACCACTACACTGGGGCCGCTCCAAGTGCCGGTCAGGTCCGGTGTGCCGCCCAGACCCGAGATCAACGCAACAGCCGACCCATTGCCACATACGTTCAGTGTGCCATCCGTTCCCGCATCGGGCGTACCGGAAGTGAAACTGATGGTCAAGGTGGCGCTTGCGCTGGCACAGGCATTCCCGACGGTGTAGGTGTATGTACCTACCGGGTCCAAGGCCGGGTCGAACTGGGGCCCATGCGGATTCCCACCTGGTCCGGTCCAGGATCCGGTGGTGTTCGGATTGCCGCCCAAGTAATCAATCAAGTCGAACGGGGCAGCAGTCGGGCAGATCTGTGCACTTGAGTTGGTCCCGGGATCGGGAATGCCCGGCAGCGGCGACACCGAGGTGATGTTGATACCGACCGATGCCGTGTTCATGATCGGGCAAGCACCATCGTTCACCTGGAACAGCAGATTCACCGGACTGTAGTTGATGTCGCCGGTCCAACAAACGGTGACCATGGACGGGTTTGTACCCGTGATGCTGACGGTGGACCCCGGCATCAGGGTGGCAGCTTGGGAAGAAATGGCAAGCACATCCGCCGCGTCCTGGTCCTCGAAGCCGATGCTGAAACAGACCGGCATACCGTCACACACCTCTATGGCATTGACGCCTGTAAGCAGGACGTTGGGCCCCGGCGGGTCACCCGGGCCGGCTGGTCCCGTAAGCTGTGCAGGTCCTTGTGGTGCGGGAGCGGAACCGGTACACGCCATGGAAACCAACATGATGTCCCGCATGACCGAACCGATGAGCACGCCATTGGCGTCATACTGGTCAACTTGCACCACGAACACATACTTGCCGATCGCCGGTGGCGTGAAGGTCAATTGGCCGGTGGTGGCGTTGAGCATGGTTCCCGGTACCGGTTGGGCGGGGCTGAACCCGGGCTTGTAGGCTATCGGGTTGGGGCCGTTCATGAACCCCAAGGCGCCGACCAACGTGCAGGTGGTGTATTGGCCTGTAGGCACGGACACACCGAAGTTCATGTCAAACTGCTGGCCCACACACACGTATGGGACTGAGAAGTCCGAGAATTGGGGCGAATCCCCGCAAGGGACCAGGTCGTTGCGCAAGGTGGCCTCCAAGTAGGTACCCGGAGAACCGACGAGATTGAGGGTAGCGGCCCTGCAACAGGTCACCCAGCTCAATGTCCACCCGCCCGGGCAGGGTGGCAGATTGAGAATGGTCTGGAAACTATAATGGTGCACACCCTGCAGCCCCCCACCATTGCACGTACTGTTCGCGATCTGGCTCGCACAGATCTGGCTCACCTCCGCCGGGACGGGGGGGGCCACCGTGACCGTGCCCGAACCACATGCACTGGCATAGGTAATATCCTGGGGCAGCGCCGCCACTCCCGTGCAGTCATAGAACAGATCCAGGGTCACCTGGTAATTGTTCCCCCCAAGGCATTGGTAGGTGATGTCCCCCCCGAGGACGTGTGCCGCATTCACCCGAGCGCATGCAAGGCCCAACAGCACGAAAAGCACCACCCGCCATGGCGGCCACCCGGGAGAAAAGCGAAGTCGATCCACGTTGTCCGGATTTGGGTGACCCACTATGGGATGTAACCTTCAAAGGTATGATAACACGCCCCTCATCTGGCAATTCAATTTTCCAACGCATCCCCTCCTCCGCAAGCCGCCCCACGCCCCCGGGTCGGAGGCCCAAACCCCGATCCTGGAACGCGAACAGCTCCGGCACTTACTTTTGGCACCTTTCCACGTGTTCGGTCCGGCCGACCATCAACGACCAAGGCATATGCGGAGACTTATTAATCCCCATGACCGCCCGTTCGTCCGGGCAACCATACTTCTCCCTGCCTTTACCCTGCTTTCCGCATTGCCGCTTTGCTCACTGGCCCAAACCGACACCACAGGAGCCTTGCACCGGGACAGTTCCTTGCTGAAGGTCACACCTGACACGTCCACCGTGAACCAGGACATCCGTGCGGGTTCCTTTACCGTGAGTGCCAGTGACCTGGACGCGGAGATCACCGGCCAGGATGTTTCCGGCATCCTGCGCTCCTCACGCGATGTGTTCGATGCCACCGCCGGGTACAACTTCGGTGCGGCACGTTTCCGGGTGCGCGGGCTCGGCGGGGACTACAGCCCGGTGAGCATCAACGGGATCGTGATGAACGACCTGGAGAACGGCTATGCCTCCTGGTCCCTCTGGGGCGGACTGAACGATGTGACCCGCTGGGCGGAAAGCCGCACCGGCGTAAGTGCATCGCCCTATGGCTTCGGCAGCATCGGCGGGTGGTCCAATATCAACCTGCGTGCCTCGAGCCTGCGCAAGGGAACGCGCCTCTCCTATGCCGCCACCAACCGAACCTACCGCAACCGGGCCATGGCCACGTACAACACGGGGCTGATGGCCAATGGCTGGGCCTTCAGCCTGAGCGGTTCGCTGCGCTGGAGCGACGAGGGCTACGTGCCGGGCACCTTCTACAATGCAGGCGCCTATTTCCTCTCCGCCGAAAAGAAGATCAACGACAAGCACAGCATCGGCTTCATCGGCTTTGGTTCACCCATCGTCTCCGGCCGCCAAGGCCTGGCCGTGGCCGAGGCCCAGGCCCTCACCGACGACCACTACTATAACCCGAACTGGGGCTGGCAGGAAGGCAAGAAGCGCAATGCCAACGTGAGCAACGACCACAAGCCCGTGTTCATCCTCAGCCACTATTTCAAGCCGGATGAACGCACCATGTGGAACACGAGTGTACTGTACACCTTCGGCCGCGACGGCTATACCGCGCTCAACTGGTACGACGCCCCCGACCCCCGGCCGGACTACTACCGGTACCTGCCCAGCTACTACCAGGAGACGGCCCCGTCGGTGGCGGCGGACCTCACCCAGGCCTGGCAGAACGACCCCAACACCAGCCAGATCAACTGGGAACACCTCTACTTCGCCAACCGCAAGAACCTCTATACGGTGAAGGATGCGGAGGGCATCGCGGGAAATGATGTGACCGGCATGCGCAGCAAGTACATCGTGGAGGACCGCCGCGCCGATCCCACGCGCATCGCGGCCAACAGCGTTTGGAGCCGTAACATCACCGACGAGTTGGCCATCACCGTGGGCGGCAGCTACAACAGCCAGAAGACGCGTTACTTCAAGGTGATCGACGACCTGCTGGGCGGTGAATTCTGGGTGGACCTGGACCAGTTCGCCGCGCGGGACAGCGATGACCCGAACGCCGCCCAGAACGACCTGAACACCCCGAACCACATCGTGCGGGTCGGTGACGAGTTTGGCTACGACTACGACATCCGCACCAACCAAGCCAACCTCTTCGGCCAAGTGGAGCGGAAATGGAGAAAGGTGGAAGGCTATTTCGGAGCCACCGTCACCAGCACCGCCTTCTGGCGCGACGGCCATTTCCAAAAAGCCCTCTTCCCGGACAATTCATTCGGCAAGAGCGAGAAGCAGTCCTTCCTGCACGGCGGGGTGAAGGCCGGCGCGGTGTACAAGATCTCCGGACGCGAGTACATCACGGCCAATGCCGCCTTCCTTTCCAACGCCCCCACCGCTCGCACCGCCTACCTGAGCCCGCGCACCCGCGATGCCGTGGTGGACGGCCTCACCACCGAAAAGGCGCTCAGCGGCGACATCAGCTACGAGGCCCGCATGCGCCGCGTGAAAGGCCGTGCCACACTCTACTATGTGCACACCAGCGACGGCATCTGGTCACGCAGCTTCTACCACGACGTTTACCGCACCTTCGTCAACTACTCCATGACCGGCGTATCGGAGGACCATCTCGGCCTGGAGCTCGGGGCACAGATCAAGGTCTCCCCCACCCTGGAGGCCACCGTGGCCTACGCCGAAGGCCAGTACGTCTACAGCTCGCGTTCCACCGCCACGGTGACCCGCGACAACAGCGATACCGCCTTGGCCATCGGCCGCACGGTGTACTGGAAGAACTACCGCGTGGGCGGCATGCCCCAGCGTGCCGCCTCCGCGGGCCTGCGTTACAACGCCCCCAAGTACTGGTCCATCGGTGCGAACGCCAACTACTTCGGCAACATCTACCTGGACCCCAACCCCGACCGGCGCACCGCCGAGGCCCTGGGCAACCTGGTGGTGGAAGACCCCCAGTGGAACGCCCTGCTGGAGCAGACCAAGCTGGATGACGGCTTCACCGTGGACCTGTTCTTCACCAAGAGCTGGCGCCTGAAGCACAAGTACCGCATCGGCCTCAACCTCTCGGTGAGCAATGTGCTGGACAATACGGACCTGGTGACGGGCGGATACGAGCAACTGCGCTACGTGCCCATGGAGATCGACAAGTTCCCGCCCAAGCTCAGCTACATGTACGGCCGCACCTATTACGCCATGGTCACCCTCAGTTTCTGACAACTCGCACATGCAACGCATCCCCTTCCCCCCCCGCAGAGCACTGTTGGCCCTGCCCCTGCTGCTGGCCCTCGCCACCGGCTGCAAAAAGGAATTCGACACGCCCCCGGAGCGCACCATCGCCAGTGGAAGCGTGGTCACCATCGCCCAGCTGAAGGCCCTCTACCAAGGCACCCCCGTGCACTTCAGCGACACCGCTGGCGCGGTGAACACCGTGTACGGCGTGGTGACCGCCGACGAGCAGAACGGCAACCTGTACAAGAACCTCTACATCCAGGACCACACCGGGGCCATCGCCATCCGCCTGCTGAACTCCGGCGGCCTCTACCAAGGCGATTCCATCCGTATCCACCTGCCCGGCACGGTGCTCAGCCCCTACAACGGCCTGATGCAGATCGACAGCGTGGACGTGGACAACAACGTGGTGAAGCAGGCCACTGGCGTCACCATCACCCCCAGGCCCACGCTCATCAGCGAGCTCACCGCCGCCAACTTCGGCCTGCTCGGCCCCTATCAGAGCATGCTGGTGAAGATCAGCGGCGTGCAGTTCGCCGCCTCGGACACCGGGCTTACCTACGCCGACCCGGTGACGCAGCAGACCCTGAACCGCACCCTGGAGGACTGCAACGGCAACACCACCATCGTGCGCAACAGCGGCTACGCCAACTTCGCCGGGCAGAACCTCCCCAATGGGAAGGGTGATTTCACCGGCATCGCCAGCTGGTTCGGCAGCGCGGCACAGCTGTACATCCGCAACATCAACGAGGTGCAGCTGAACGGTCCCCGCTGCGGGCAGAACACGTGCGACCCCATGGCCACCCTGAGCGAGGACTTCTCCACGGTGACCAACAACAGCACCGTGACGCTGGAATGCTGGGACAACACCTTCACCGAGGGCAGCGTGGCGTGGCGCGGAAAGGTGGCCGGTGCCGACCGCAGCGCAGAGGCCAGGATCTCCCTGGGCCAGGCCAGCACCATGTGGCTGGTCACCCCGGAAATCGCCTCCAACGGTGCCCAGCATCTCTCCTTCTCCTCGGCCAAGGTGAACTGGGTCCACGACGGCCTCACCGTATGGGTGAGCACCGATTTCACCGGTGATGCCGCCACCGCCACCTGGACCCAGGTCACCGGCGCCACCATTGCGGGCCAGGCCGATGCCGATGATGCCTGGATCGCCTCCGGCTCCATCGCCTTGGCCAACTTCCTCCCTCCGGGATATAGCGGTAACTTCGTGATCGCCTTCAAGTACCAGGGCGACGCCGCTAACGCCACCACTTTCCGCGTGGATAACATCCAGGTAAACTGACCCCACGACCTTTGAACCAATAATCAACAGACCCGATGAGAACAGCACTACTGCTCAGCTCCCTTGCCCTTGCCGGCATGGCCAGCGCACAGATCTTCCAAAGCGGCTTCGAGGACTGGAGCGGCCCCACCCCTGATGGTTGGATGGGTTCCAAATCCAGCATCGATGCCAGCGCCGTTGCCCAAGTGTCCACCAACGTGCATGGCGGCACCTATGCGGTGAGCCTGACCAATGCCACCTCCAGCCACAAGCGTTTCACCACCCAGCCCATGACCGTGGTGGATGGCCAGAGCTATGAAGTGAGCTTCTGGGTGCGCGGGGCCGGCGAGATCCGCGTGGGCCTTTATGATGGCCGGCCGGGCGGAAGCTCCGGCTATGCCACGTATTCCGCATACACCACCGCCACTTCCGACTGGGTGCAGGTCACCCAGACCGTGGTGGCCGGCAACGACACCACCGATGCCGAATTCATCCTCTCCGTGCGCAACACCGCGGCTCCGGACAACCTGGTGGTGGACGATGTGACCATCTCCGAGGCCGGCGCCCCCGACCAGGTGAGCATCTACGCCATCCAGTACACCACGGACGGCAGCGGCAACTCCCCCTTGGCCGGGCAGACCGTGTCCACCGGCGGCATCGTGACCGGTGACCTTCCCGATACGGGTGACGGCTACTTCATCCAGAGCGGCACCGGACCTTGGACCGGCATCTATGTCTATGACTCGGACCACGCCCCGGCCATCGGTGACAGCGTGACCTTCACCGCCGCCGTGAGCGAATACTTCGGGATCACCGAGCTGTCCGGCGTGTCCAACTTTACCGTGGTGTCCAGCGGCAACACCGTGACCCCGTTCGATGTGGCCACCGGCGATGTATCCCTGGAGCCCCTGGAAAGCGTGCTGGTGCGCGTGGTGAACGCGGCCTGCACCGTGGTGCCCAGCGGCGCCACCTTCGGCAAGTACAACGTGGATGACGGCACGGGTGAGTGCGTGATCGGCAAAGCCATCTACACCACCACGCCCGACCCCCAGCTTGGCCAAGTGTTCAACATCACGGGCATCAATTTCTACGACTTCGGCGAGTACAACATCCAGCCCCGCATGGCCTCCGATGTGGAGACCAGCACCGCAGTGGCCGAGGCCGGGAAACTGGCCACGGTGGCCGTGGGTCCCAACCCTGCCAACGAACTGCTGACCATCCAATTGGGCGATGTGGCCGGCCAACCGGTGAACTTCCAGATCACCGACTTGCAAGGCCGCACCGTGCTGAACGGGCAGATGGCCGCCGCCACCAACCGGATCGATGTGACCAGCATGCCGGCCGGCCTGTACCACCTCACCCTCCGTACCCCCGAGGGCACCAAGACCTTCGCCGTGCAGGTGGTGCGCTGAACCGATCGTACACAAGAGGAAGGGCCACCGACCGGTGGCCCTTCTTTTTTTGCTTGCCGCGCGTGGCAGACTGTGCCTACTTCTTCCTCGCCACGATGGCGATGGCCTCCATGGACTTGTCGTAGCGGCGGAACACCTTGCGCATTTCCAGGATGCGGCGGCAGGCCTTGGGGTGTGTGAGGATGTTGAAGCCGATCTTCAGGAAGCGGAAGAAGCCCTCATCATCGATCAGGCGCCTGGTCTCCAGCAAGTGCATGGGGTTGGTCATCACGCTTTGCACCTCGAAGCCGGCGGCCTCCAGCATGTGCGTCCACTCACTGCGCGTCAGCGGCCGGGCATTCACCTTGATGGTCCGGGCCAGCTCACCCTGGATCTTCTTCTTGCCCTCATCGGGCATGTCATCCGGCACCAGGGCGATCTCGTGGATGCCATACAGCCCGCCCGGCCTCAAAATGCGGTGGGCCTCGCCCATGATCTCCGCCTTGCGGTGGTCCGCCTGCATGGTGAGCATGGCCTCCGCATAGAGTTTGTCGGCCGTAGCGGTCTCCAACGGCGCACAGCAGGCATTGCCGATCACGATCCGTTGCTTCGGGCCGTTGATCTTCCGTCGGAGGATGCCCGCTGCTTCTTCATTCAGCTCCACCCCCGTGTAGCTTCGCGGCTTCTTGGCCAAAGTGATGCCCGCCGTGTAACCCAGGCCGGGAGCGAATTCCACCACGTCATCCTGGGGATTGATGGCCAGCTTCCCCATCAACTGCAGGGTAAGCTCCTTGCCGCCGGGCCGGAGCACTTTCTTGCCCATCTTGGCCAGCAGCCAATGGCCTTGTTCGGTGTTCAGCTTTTCGTTCGCCGTGGAATGGCGCGGGGCCGGGGCTTTATGCGCCACCGCTTCGCGCTCAATGAGTTCCTGTTCTCGCATTGCCTTATTTGGAATAATTCCAAACAAGAGTACTGCCCCAAGACAGGTGCACAACTGATCGGCGTCAGGTTGGCCCATAAATGACGCACCCCGGCAACATGCCGGGGCGCGCCCCCTCTACCCATCCTAACCCCTACTTGGACAATACTTTGAACTCCGTCCGGCGGTTGGCCTGGTGCTGCTCGTCGGTGCACTTGGTGCATTCGCAGGCCTCCACCGGCTTGGTCTCCCCATAGCCCTTGGCCGTCAGCCGGTCCTTGGCGATGCCTTGCTTGATCAGGTACTCCACGGCGCTCTTGGCCCGCTTCTCCGAGAGGCTGAGGTTGTACGCATCCTTGCCGCGGCAATCGGTATGCGAGCTGAGCTCGATCTTCACCGAGGGGTTGTCCTGCAAGGTCTGCACCAGCTTGTCCAGCTCCACGGCGGCATCCGGGCGGATGTTCCACTTGGCCAGGTCGTAATAGATGTTGTCCAGGCGCACCACCTGGTCCACCTGCAAGGGGAAGAGGTTGAAGTCGGTGTGGATCACGGTATTGGTCTTGCCTTTGGTGCTGATGCGTTGGCTCTGCTTGAAGAAACCGTCGCGATCCACCTCCACCTTGTAGTCAGTCTCTCCCTGAAGTGCGAATTGGTAGTGGCCATCCGGGCCGGTGACCAGCTGCTCCACCAGGCTGCCATCCGGACGGACCAGCCGCACGATGGCGCTGTCCACCGGAGCCTTGGTCTCCCCGTGCCGGACGATGCCTTCGGCACCGTAGTCGTACTTCTCCAGCAACACCACCACATGGTCCAGGTCATCCGCCTCGCTGTCCAGCGCCACGTTTCCTTGCCTGTAGCCCGCACGGGTGGCAGATATGGCGTACTTCTCGCTGTACGGCAGCTCCATGATGAAGCGGCCTCCTTCGAGTTGTTCCACCTTGGCCCCGTTGATGAAGGCTCCGCCGGCATCCTTGACGTCCAGCAAGGCACCGTCCACGGGCGTTTGCGCCAGTTTGTCCAGCACCACGCCGGAGATCCGGATGCGCGGGGGATGGACCGTGCATCCGTAAATATCCAGGCTTCCCTTGCCGCCGGGCCGGTCGCTGGCGAAGAAGCCCGTGCTGTCGTCCGCTAACAGGATCAGGCTTTGGTCATTATAGCTGGTGTTCATCGGGTAGCCGAGGTTGAACACGCGCCCGGGCCCGTTCGGCGTGAGGCGCACGGAGAAGATGTCGTACCCCCCCAGGCCGGCATGGCCGGTGCTGCTGAAGTAGAGCGTACCGTCCGTGGATTGGAACGGGTACATCTCGCTGCCCGGGGTATTGACCTTGGAACCGAGATTGATCGGCACCCCCCATTCTCCGTCGGCACCCTCGCAATACCAGATGTCGGTGCCGCCGCTCCCGCCAGGTCTGTCGCTCACGAAGTAGAGGCGCTTCCCGTCCGGCGAAAGGCTGGGCTGGCCCACGTTGAATTCCGGGTCGTTGTGCTCAAAGGGAACCAGAGGCCCCCATTCCGGCTGGCCGAACTCCCCTTTGATGATGTTCGAGTAGTAGATGCCCAGCTTCACCTCGCCGTTTGAGGCCTTGAGCAGCTTGCCGTAGTAGAGGTTGTCCCGCGTGAAGTAGAGCCGTTGCCGCGTGGAATCAAAGGTGGCCGTGGCATCATGCATGCGGCTGTTGATCTCCCGGCGCATCACCATGGGTTCCGTGGCCGTCTCTCCCTTGAGCAGGGCGGAGTACAGGTTGAGGAAAGGTTCGCGGTCCCATTTGTACTTCGCTCGGCCACCGGCACCTTCGCCCCGGGCGCTGCTGAAAAGCAGCAGGTCCTCCATCACGGCCGGTGCCATGTCCGCCTGGGCTGAATTGATGTCGAGGGGGCGCACGGCATCGCGGGTGCTGTCCCGCTCGAGTCTTTCGAAGAAATCACCGCTCTTCAGGTAGGCCTTCACCCGCTCATCGTCGGGGGCTTTTTCGGAATACGTGCGGTACCAGGCCAAGGCATCCTCGTACTTGCCCTGGGTGCGCAATTGGTCGGCATAGGCCAACAGGTCGTCCGGGGCCGGGTTTCCGAGGTCGATCAGGCGCTTGTAGGTGTCCGCCGCCTGTGCCGGGCTGCCGAGCTTCTTGTAGGCGAAAGCCAGCTGGCGGTAGTCGGCCGGCACGGCCTTTCCGCCGGCAACGATGTCCTCATACACCTTGGCCATGTTGCGGTAATCGAATACCGCGGCGTAGCGCTCGGCCATCCGGTGCTTGAGCTGCTGCGCCTGCACCGCCGTGGAGGCCAGCAACAGCGAGGCGATGGCGGGAAGGGTGTGCCGGATATGCATGGTCGTGGATCGGGGCTTGGGGATCAGAAGTAACGGGGTGAGCGGATGCCGGCCGGTGCCTTGCCCAGGTCGAGGCCGAGCATGAACTCATGCGAGCCGCCGCTGTAGTTGCGCAAAGGCGAAAGCGGGTAGTCGTAGGCGTAGCCCACGGAAAGGCCGTCCGTCAGGTTGTACTGCACCAGGGCGCCCACGGCATCGGTGTGGCGGTACATGGCGCCCAGCCACAATTTCTCGTAGAGCAGGAAGTTGGCGCCGAGGTCGAAGCTGAGCGGTGCGCCCTCCACGGCCTTCACCATGAAAGTGGGCTTGAACTTGGTGTAGGTGCCCAGGTCGAACACGTAGCCGCCGGTGAGGAAGTAGTGCGGCCGCTGGCCCGGATCGCTGACCAACGCCAGGGAGTCGGTCTCGAAGAAGTCCGTGCGCAACACCTTTGGCGAGCTCAGACCCAGGTAGAAGCGGTCGCTGTACCACATCATGCCGAAGCCGAACTGCGGGTCGGACTTGGTGCTGACATCCTGTTGGAACACCTGGTCGTTGGCCTCCAAGGGATGCAGCGACGCGAACTCGCCTTGGAACAGGTTGAGGCCGCCCTTGATCCCGAAGGCGAGCTTCTGGTCATTGCCCAGGAACATGCGGTAGGCCACGTCGAGGATGATGCCGTACTGCGTCACCGGGCCGTGCTGGTCGCGCGATACCGTGCCGCCCAAGCCCAGGCTTTCCACCAGGAAGGGGCTGTGGGCCGTGAGCGTCTGCGTGGTTGGTGCACCTTCGAAGCCCACCCACTGGTGGCGGCTGAGCGCCTTCAGGCTGAGCCGCTCGGCACTTCCGGCATAGGCCGGGTTCAGCGCAAGCAGGTTGAACATGTACTGCGTGTACTGCGGGTCCTGCTGGGCGGCGGCCCGTTCGGGCAGCAACACGGCAGGGGCCAGCAGCAGCGCCAGCAGGGCTGATTTCCATCGGGAGGCTCCGGATGCCATGGGCAGGATCGTTTTCGTGATGGCTTTCATGTTCAGCGGCGCAGATAGATGTAACCCGTGATGACTTCCTTGCCGTTGCCCGGGTCAAGGATGAAGTAGTAGGTGCTTTCCGGCAGGTCGGTGCCCATGTTGGGCTTCCCTTCACCCTTGCCGTCCCAGTCGTTGCGGTAGGGATTGCGCTCATACACCTTGGAACCCCAGCGGTTGAACACTTGGAACTTGTTGCCCGGATAGTACTCCAGGCCCTGCACCACATAGTTGTCATTCACCCCGTCGCCGTTGGGCGAGAAGGCGTCGGGCACCACCAGGATGCTGCAATCACGCAGGGTGATCAGCACTGTGTCCGAGGAGCTGCCGCAGGCACCGTTCTCCACCACCCACTGGAACACGTTGGTGCCCAGCTGCAGGCCGGTGATGCCGGCATCGGGCTCACCCGGTTGCGCGATCTGGCCATGTCCCTCCAGCAGTTCCCAGTGGCCGCTGGCCGTGCTGTTGGCGGGTACTGCGGCCATGGCGGTCCACGTGGTGTCGTGGCAGAGGCGCTGATCGGGGCCGCCCTGGGCCAAGGCCGCGTTCAGGTCGAACACGCTGACCACCATGTCATCGCTGCTGCTGCCGCACGCCCCGTTGTCGATGGTCCACGTGAGGGTGGTGCTGCCGAAGCCTACGCCCGTCACCTGGGTGGAGGGGTTCGCCGGATCGGTGATAGTACCGCTGCCCGCGATGCTCCAGAACCCGGTGGCGGGGAACACCGCGCTGTTGGCGAACATGTCCACCGTGGCCGGCCCGGCCTCGCACAGCTGCTGGTCAGGGCCGGCGCTGGCATTGGCCTGGGCACCGTCATACACGGTGACCACCACGGTGTCGCTCAGGATGCCCGTGGTGCATGGCCCGTTGCTGATGGTCCAGGCAAGCACGGTAACACCGGGCGCGAGGTTCGTGAGTTGGGAAACCGGGTTGGCCGGGTCGGTGACCGTACCTGCCCCGCTGACCACGGTCCATGCCCCGGTGGCCGGTGCAGCCACGGCGGTGGCGGCCAGGTCGGTGCTGGCCACCGGTCCGCAGAGGTCCTGGTCGGGGCCCGCGTTCGCGGCGGTGATGCTGCCGTCGAACAGTGTCACCGTCACTTCATCGGCTGCCATGCCGCAGGGGCCGTTGTCCACGGTCCACGCATACACGTTGGCCCCGGGCCCGATGTTGCTCACCTGGGTCATGGGGTCGGTGGCATCCGCGAAGGTTCCGCTGCCGCTCACCACGGTCCATTGGCCCCCGGCCGGATAGGGTGCTGCGGTGGCGGACATGGTGGTGGAGCTGGCCGGGGTGCAGAGGTCCTGGTCCGCACCGGCATCGGGCGCAGGCAGGTTGGCATCGAAGATCCGGATCAGCACGGTGTCCGCGGTGACCTGGCAAGGCCCGTTATCGATGGTCCACACGAAGAGGTTGTCCCCGACGGTGAGCCCGTTGACAGCTGATTGCGGGTTGGAGGGGTCATCCAAGGAGGCCCCGCCGGAAAGCACCGTCCAGGCACCCGTGCCGGGGAAGACCGCCGCGTTGGCCAGCATGGTGGGCACGGTATCGGTTCCGCACAGGTCGCGGTCCGGGCCGGCATCGGCCGCCGGTGCGGTGTGGTCGTACACCAGCACGGCCACCGTGTCCACGGTGGGCGGGCCGAAACCGCAGTTGCCGTTGTACACCGTCCAGGTGAACACGTTGATGCCCACGGCCAGGCCGCTGACCGCGGTGGCATGGTACGTGGTATCTGCCAGGGTGCCGGTGCCGCTCACCAGGTGCCACGTGCCTGCGGCGGGGAAGAGCGGTTCAACGGCAGCCATCACCGTGCTGTCCTGCGGGGTGCACATGCTGATGTCCGGTCCGGCATCGGCCACGGGGCCGAAGGGATCATAGACGGTGATGGTCAGCGTGTCGGTCAGGATACCGTTGTTCGGGCAGGGTCCATTGTCCAGGCTCCACAGCAGCTGGGTGATGCCCAGGCCGAGGTTGTTGATGGTGGTGTGCGGGTCGGTCGGGTCCACCAAGGTGCCCGGTCCGCTGAGGATGGACCAGGTGCCGGTGGCGGGCGGCTGGGGCACGGAAGCTTGCAGTTGCGCCGAGTTGAAGGGCAGGCACAGCTCGAAGTCATCCCCCGCAAAGGCCGCCGCCGTGCTGTCGCTGTACACGGTAACGGTCACCGTGTCCGAGGTGATCGCCCCGGGACATGGGCCGTTGTTGGTGGTCCATACGAAGGTGTTGGCACCAATGGCCATGCCCACCACCTTGGTGGCCGGGTTGGCGGCATCCTCGAACAGGCCTGCGCCATTGATCACCGTCCACGTGCCGGAAGCCGGGAAGATGGGCGTGTTGCCTTGCAGCCAGGTGCTGTCCTGCGGGGTGCAGTAAGCTTGGTCGGGACCGGCATCGGCGGGCGGATTGCTCGCATCGAAGATGAAGATGCTCACGTTGTCCGTGGTGAATCCGCAGACACCGTTGTTGAAGCTCCAGGTGAGGATGTTCTCGCCCACGGAAAGCCCGCTCACGGTGGTGGCCGGGTCGTTCGGGTCGGCGAACACCGCTGTGCCCTGCGTCAGGGACCACGCGCCCACGGCCGGCGGCGTGGGGATGTTGGCGGCCAGCACCGCATTGTCCGTGGGGGTGCAGAAGCTCTGGTCAGGACCGGCCGCCGCTGGCGGGGCGTTCAGGTCGAACAGGGTGATGGTGACCTGGTCCGTGGTGATCCCGGCACCGCAGGGGCCATTGTTCACCTGCCATTCAAATACGTTGACACCCACGCCAAGGCCGCTGACGGCCGTGCCCGGGTCGGAGGGGTCGGCAAAGGTGCCCTGCCCGCTGACCAGCACCCACGTGCCCGTGGCCGGGAAGGAGACCGGGCTGCCCGACAGCGTGGCCCCGGTGACCGGTGTGCACACCTGCTGGTCCGCACCGGCATTGGCCACCGGCACGTTCGCGTCGAAGACGATGATGCTCACTTGGTCCGTGGTGGGGCTTCCGCAAGGACCGTTCTCCACGGTCCATTCGAAGATGTTCTCCCCGATGGACAAGCCGGTGATGGCCGTGGTGGGCGAGGCGGGATCGGCGATGGTGCCGGTGCCGCTCACCAGCGTCCACATCCCTGTGGCCGGGAAGACCAGCGCGCTGCCGGCCATGGTCGTGGCCGTGTTCGGGGTGCAGAGCTGCTGGTCGGGGCCGGCATTCGCCACGGGATTGTTCCCATCGTAGAGGGCGATGGACACCTCATCGAAGCTGAGGCTGCCCTCGCATGGCCCGTTGGAGATCGTCCAGCGGAAGATGTTCACGCCCACGGCCAGGCCGGTGACGGTGGTGCCCGGCTGGTCCGGGTCGGTGAAGGTGCCCGCACCTTGCACCACGGTCCATTGCCCGGTGGCGGGTGCGATCACCGCGTTACCGGCCAGTACGGCCGTGGTGCCCGGCGTGCACAACTGCTGGTCCGGTCCTGCATTGGCGGACGGCTGGTTCATGTCGAACACCTCCACCACCACGGTGTCCGAAGTAATCCCGTTGGCGCAAGGGCCGTTGTCCACGGTCCAGGCGAAAACGCTGGTACCCACCGCCAGGTCGATGATGCCCGTGTTGGGCGCGTTCGGGTTGCTGATGACGCCTGTTCCGCTCACCAAGGTCCAGGTTCCTTGCGCCGGGAAGGTGACGGCGCTGCCGGCCATGGTGACCGTGCTGGCCGGGGTGCAGATCTGCAAGTCCGGACCGGCATCGGCATCGGGGTTCTGGTCGCTGAAGAGGAAGATGCTCACTTCATCGCCGGTGCTGCTGCACAGGCCGTTGCTCACGATCCAGCGGAAGATGTTCTCGCCCACGGAAAGCCCCGTCACGGAAGTGGTCGGCGAGCTCGCATCGGCGAACGTACCCGTGCCGGCCACCACGGTCCAGGTGCCGGTGGCCGGGAAGATGGCCGCGCTGCCGGCCAGGTTGGTGGAGGTGGCGGGCAGGCAGAGGTTCTGGTCGGGGCCCGCATCCGCATTTGGCGTGCTGGTGTCGAAGACGAAGATGCTCACCTCGTCCGTGGTGATGCCGTTCGCGCAGGGGCCATTGTCCACCGTCCAGCGGAAGATGTTCTCGCCCACGGCCAGGCCCGTGACGGTGGTGGCCGGGTTGCCCGGGTCGGTGATGGTGCCCGTGCCGCTCACCAGCGTCCATGTTCCCGTGGCGGGGAAGGTCGGCGCATTGCCCGCCAAGGTGGTGCTTTCAGCCGGTGTGCACAGTTGCTGGTCCGCGCCCGCATCGGCATCGGCATTGGCCTGGTCATACACGAAGATGCTCACCCGGTCCGTGGTCACGGGAGCCGCACACGGCCCGTTCACCACGGTCCATTCGAAGATGTTCTCGCCCACGGCCAGGCCGCTCACCGCCGAGGCGGGATCGTGGATGTCCGCGATCGTGCCGCTGCCGCTCACCAGTGTCCATGTACCCTGCGCCGGGAAGGTCACGCTGCTGCCGGCGAACACCGTGGCGGAGGAAGGCGTGCACAGCTGCTGGTCCGGACCTGCGTTGGCCACGGGGTTGTTCGCATCGAACACGAAGATGGAGACCAGGTCGTTCGGCGGGTTCACCGGGCAGGCCCCGTTGCTCACCGACCAGCGGAAGATGTTCTCGCCCACCGGCAGGTTCGTGATGGTGGTGTTGGGGTCGTTCACCGAGGTGATGGTGCCGCCGCCCGATACCAGGGTCCAAGTGCCGATCGCGGGCATGGGCGCCGCACTGGCCGCCATGGTCACCGAGCTGGAAGGTGTGCAGATCTGCTGGTCCGGGCCCGCATCGGAGCCGCTCACGGTGTTGTCGTAGATGGTGATGGTGACTTCATCGCTCGTGCTGGTCCCGCAGGGTCCGTTGTTCACCGTCCAGCGGAACACGTTCGGCCCGATGGCCAACCCCGTGATGGTGGTGGTGGGCGAGGCCGGATCGGTGATCGTGCCCGTGCCGCTCACCAGGATCCATTGCCCGGTGGCCGGATAGATCAGACTGCTGCCCGCCATCTGCGTGTTGTCCGTCGGGCTGCAGAGCTGCTGGTCCCCGCCGGCGGAGGCTACCGGATTGGAGGCATCGTACACGCGGATGATCACCTGGTCCGAGGTGGTGCCGCACGGACCGTTGGCAATGGTCCAGGTTAGAATGTTGTCGCCCACCTGCAGCCCGCTCACCGTGGCGTTGGCCGCGTGGATGTCGGAGAAGGTGATGCCTGCTCCGGCCGTCCATGTCCCTTGGCCGGGAGGCACGGCGATGTTGGCTGCGAGCGCGGTGCTGGAGGCGGGCGTGCACAGCTCCTGGTCGGGGCCGGCATTGGCCGCTTGCGCGGTGCCGCTGAAGACGCTGATGGTCACCTCATCGGTGGTGGTGCCGGAGGCGCAGGTGCCGTTGTACACCGTCCAGCGGAACACATTGTTGCCCAGTCCGAGGCCGTTCACCTGGCTGTTCGGGCTGTTGGGTGAAACGATGTTGCCGGTGCCGCTCACCAGGGTCCACGTGCCGGTGGCCGGGGCGATCAGGCTGCTGCCGGCCAATGTGGTGGCGGTGGAAGGCGTGCACAGTTGCTGGTCCGGGCCCGCGTCGGCCACGGGGTTCGCATCGTCGTACACGGTGATGGAAACCGCATCCGTGCTGGTGCCACAGGCGCCGTTGTCCAGCGACCATACCAGGATGTTCACGCCCAGCGAGAGGCCGGACACGGTGGTGGTGGCCGAGGAAGCGTTACCTAACACGGCCGTACCCTGCTGCACGCTCCAGGAGCCGACGGCCGGGGCGATCGCCGCGTTGGCCGCCATCACCGTGGTGGCCGCATTGTCGCACAGCTCCTGGTCAGGACCGGCATTCGCCTGCTGCGCATTGCCGTTGAACACCGAAACGGTGACCAGGTCCGAGCTCACCGCGGCACACGGGCCGTTCTGCACGCTCCAGCGGAAGACGTTGGCGCCGAGCGAAAGCCCGGAAACCGTGGTGGCCGGATCGGCCGGGTCGGCGAACACGCCTGTGCCGCTCACCAGCGTCCACTGGCCGGTGCCTGGGGCGATCAATGGACTGCCCGCCAAGGTGGTGCCCGTGATCGGCGTGCACAGGCTCTGGTCCGGACCCGCATTGGCGGTGAGCATCGCCGCGTTGTACACCGAGATCGTCACCTGGGCGCTGTTCCCCGGGAAGGTGCACGGGCCGTTGCTCACCGTCCATTGGAATACATTGACCCCGTAGCCCATACCGGTGATGGTGGTGGTGGGGCTGCCCGGCGAAGTGATGGTGCCGCTGCCGCTGATCAGGGTCCACTGGCCCGTGGCAGGCGCCACCGGCGTGCTTCCGGTCACCGTCACCTCATTGGGTGAGGTGGGCACGCAGATGTCCTGGTCCGGTCCCGCGGTCACGGCGGGGTGGGCGCTGGAATACACCGTCACGGTCACATCATCGAAGGTCAGGCCGTTGGCGCAGGTGCCGTTGAGCACCGTCCAGCGGAACACGTTCACGCCCACCGGTAGGTTGTTCACCGCCGTGGTGGGGCTGTTGGGTGTCACGATGGTGCCACCGCCGCTGATCACGGTCCAGGTGCCCGAGGCCGGAACGATGATGTTGCTGCCGGTGAGCACCGTGGAGTTGGCATTGGAGCACAACTCTTGGTCCGGCCCCGCATTGGCCACCGGGTTGGCGCTGTCGTACACGCGGATCCGCACGTCATCGCTGGTCACCGGGTTGGCGCAGGGGCCGTTGAGCACCGTCCAGCGGAAGATGTTGTCGCCCACGCCCAGGCCCGTCACCTGCGTGTTGGGGCTGTTGGGCGATACGATGGTGCCGGCGCCGCTCACCAGCGTCCAAGTGCCGGTGGCCGGTGCGATCACACTGCTGCCGGCCAGGGTGGTGCTGTTGGTAGGCGTGCACAGGTCCTGGTCCGGGCCGGCGTTCGCCACGGCGTTGGCTGAACTGTACACCGTGATGGAGACCACATCCTGGGTCACCGGGTTGGCGCAGGGGCCGTTGGTCACCGTCCAGCGGAAGGTGTTTACGCCCTGGGCCAGGCCGCTCACCGCGGTGGCCGGGTCGGTGGGGTCGGCCAAGGTGCCCGATCCCGAAACGAGCATCCACTGGCCGGTGGCCGGGAAGAGCGGCGTGCTTCCGGCCATGGTGGTGGAGGTGGATGGCGTGCAGAGCTGTTGGTCGGGGCCGGCATTGGCCACCGCTGCGTTGGGGTCGTACACGAAGATGGAGACCAGGTCATTCGGCGGGTTCACCGGGCAGGGGCCGTTGGCAATGGACCAGCGGAACACGTTCTCACCCACGGAAAGCCCCGTGATGGTGGTGGTGGCGCTGTGTATGTTGGTGATGCTGCCCGTTCCGCTCACCAAGGTCCAGGTGCCCTGTGCCGGTGAAGCGGGTGCATTGGCGGCCATGGTGGCCGTGCTCGTGGGCAGGCAGAGCGATTGATCGGGGCCCGCATCGGAGCCGCTCACCGATTGGTCGTAGGCGGTCACGGTCACCTGGTCGCTGGTGAGGTCGTTGGCGCAAGGCCCGTTGTGCACCGTCCATTGGAATACGTTGGGCCCGATGCCCAGGCCGGACACCGCCGTGGACGGGCTGTTCGGCGAGGCGATGGTGCCGCTGCCGCTCACCAGCGTCCAGGTACCGGTGGCCGGGAAGATGGGCATGCTGCCCGTCAAGGTGGCGCCGCTCGGGGTGCAAACGGACTGGTCCGCCCCGGCGTCCGCATTGGGGCTGCTTCCCGAGTAGACGGTCACCGTCACATCATCGGATGTGCTGCCCGGTGTGCAAGGGCCGTTGGAGATGGTCCAGCGGAACACGTGCACACCCACGGTGAGGCCGGTGATGGAGGTGGTGCGCGAGGCCGGGTTGGTAATGGTGCCGCTTCCGCTCACCAAGGTCCACAGACCCGTGGCCGGTGCCGTTGCGGCGTTCGCGTTCATGTTCACCGAACTGGTGGGGGTGCACACGGTGATGTCCGGCCCGGCATTGGCCGCCGGTTGCGCACTATTGAATACGGTGATGTCCACTTCATCCTGCGTGGTCCCGCAAGGCCCGTTGTTGATGGTCCAGCGGAACCGGTTCACGCCGATGCCCAGGCCCGTGACCGTGGTGTTCGGTGAACCGGGGCTGGTGATGGTGCCGGTGCCGCTCACCAACGTCCAGGTGCCGGTGGCCGGTGCGGTGGCCGCATTGCCGGACAGGGTCACCGAGTTGGGCGGTGCACAGATCTGCTGGTCGGGTCCTGCCGCGGCGGCGGCTTGTGCGGCGCTGTAACTGGTCACGGTCACCTGGTCCGATCGGGTGCCGCAGGTCAGGTAGTCCGCGGTCCACTGGAACACGTTCGCGCCGGGTGAAAGGCCGGTGACGTTGGTGGTGGGCGAATTGGCATTGGCGAAGCTGCCGCTGCCGCTCACCACGGTCCATGTACCCTGCACCCCCGGATAGGGCAACGGCGGCGCGGCCATGGTGGCCGAGGTGCCGCAAACGGAGAAATCGCTGCCGGCGCTGATGTCCGTGGCCGGCGGGGTCACCTGTACGGTGAAGCCGTAGTCGTTCACGGCCTTCAGTGGGCAGCCGTTGTCCTCCACATGCACGGTGAAGGTGTTGTTGCCGATGTTCGCCACCGTGGGGGTCCAGGTGAATGTGCCCGTGGGGAAGGGCGAACCGCTGGTGGTGAAGGTGGCCCCGGGGATACCGCCGTTCCAGCTCATGGTCAACGTCTGGCCGGCATCGGGATCACTGGAGTTCACCGTGAAGGAGACCGGCGTGCCGGCGCACACCTGCATGGTGTAGTTGGACGTGCCGTTGATGCCGCTCACCGCGGGGGCCGAATTGCCCGAGCAGGCGCGGATGACGAACTGCACATCGCGCGTGATGGTGCCCACCAGTACGCCGTTGCGATACTCACTGACCTGGTAGGAGACCACGGCCACCTGCAGCACGCTGGGGGTCACGGTCATCGTGCCGGTCTGCGGGTCCAGCACCACGGCATTGGCACCGCCCGTGTTGCGGATCGGCTGCGTGGCACTGTAGTTCGCGTTGTACGGGATGTTCGCGCCGTTGGCCCCCCGGGCCGGGATCAGGGAGTAGGCCAGCGAATCGCCATCGGCATCCACGGCACCCGGGTTGTAGCTGATGGACTGGCCCAGGCAGTAGAACGCTGCCGGGGAATTGGTGAACACCGGTGAGCTGTTGCACAGGCCGGCGGTCTTGTTCAGCCGCGCATCCAGGTACAGCTCCCGGTTGCCGGGGTTGTTCAGCGAGGTGATGGCGTTGTTCCGGCAGCAGAGCGACCAGCTGAAGAACCAGTCATTCGTGTTGCAGCCCGAATAGCCGCTGAGGTCCACGATCTTCGTGTAGGTGTACTTCTCCACGCCATAGGTGCCCGAGGCGCTCACGCAACGGTCGGTCTCCGAGGGGCAGATGGGGGTGATCACCTGCACCGTGGGGTTGTTGTTGAAGCACTGGGTGAAATTGGCGCCGCATGAGGAGGAACGCACCCGGAACTCGAGGCCGTTGTTGCAATTGGTGGGTGCGGCCACACCGTTGCAATCCCGGTAGAAGTTCAGGGTCACCAGCCATTGGTTGTTGCCCAGGCAAGTGTAGGTGAGCTCGCCGCCCATGGCATGGGTGGCGAACGCCTGCCCCTGCCAGAAGAGCACGGCGAACACGGCCAGTACCAAGTTGCGGACAAGGGCCAGTGCCTTCGGCAGGGATTGCCGGTTCGTTTGGCCGGAAACAGGGTGCGGGTAGCGTTGCTCAACCATGTAGCTGCTATGTATTCGGAAGCTTGCATCCCGGGTCTTGAACGGCAGGACTGCCTTGATCCAAGGCTGTAGCCCTTGCCCGGCGCGGGACCGATCATCCCCGATCCGCCCGTGCCGGGCTGCCGTTGCATTCCGAGGATGTAAACCGCCACGCCAAACATAGCCGCGTGGCTTCCCCCGCCCTTCCCGCGTGGGCTGGCACTTGTCAACAGGATCATGTTGGCCTGCCACGCGATGTCCTCTTGAAATCCACCCCGCAGGATTTCCATTCTTCACGGATCCTGGCACGGGGAACCGCTAAAAAGCGCAAACAGGTCGCGCTCCGATCAGTGTAGCGACCGGTACATGTGAAGAGGCACCGGCCGGTACATCACCGGCGGTGCTTCCTCCATTCGATCCAAGACGGCCCACCTCGCCTACAGCCCCGCCAGCACGGCGCCGGGGTCCTTGCCGCCGAGCACCAGCTTCGCGGGGTCCTCCAGCATCTCCTTCACCTTGTACAGGAAGCCCACGCTTTCCTTACCGTCCACGATGCGGTGGTCGTAGCTCAAGGCCACGTACATCACCGGGCGCACCACCACCTGGCCGTTCACGGCCACGGGCCGCTCCACAATGTTGTGCATGCCCAGGATTGCGCTTTGCGGCGGGTTGATGATCGGCGTGCTGAGCATGCTGCCGAACACGCCGCCGTTGGTGATGGTGAAGGTGCCCCCGCTCATCTCGGCCAGGCTGAGCTTTCCGTCGCGTGCCTTGATGGCCAGGTCCTTGATCGCCTTCTCGATCTCCGCCAGGCCCATGCGTTCCGCATTGCGCACCACCGGTACCATCAGGCCCTTGGGTGAGCTCACGGCGATGCCGATGTCGGCGTAGTCGAAGGTGACGATGTTCTCACCGTCCAGTTGCGCGTTGATGTTGGGGTACAGCCGCAGCGCCTCGGTGACGGCCTTGGTGAAGAAGGACATGAAGCCCAGGCTCACGCCGTACTTCTCCTTGAACTTGTCCTTGTACTTGTCGCGCACGGCCATCACCGCGCTCATGTCCACCTCGTTGAAGGTGGTGAGCATGGCGGTCTCGTTCTTCACGCTCACCAGCCGCTCGGCCACCTTCTTGCGCAAGGTGCTCATCTTGGTGCTGGTGGAATTGCGCGTGCCGCCCCATCCGTTCATCTGCACGGGAACGGCCATGCCGCCCGCGATGTACGCCTCCACGTCGCTGCGGGTGATGCGGCCGTTGGGCCCGGTGCCCTTCACCTGGTCGCCGGCGATGCCCTTGTCCGCCATCACGGCCTTGGCCACCGGGGTGGCGTGGGCCGCAGGGGCAGGGGCCGGGGCCTTGGATGCAGGTGCAGGCGATGGTGCGGGTACAGGCGCCGGGGTGGGCGCAGGTTTGGCTGCTGCGGCAGCGGGCCGATCCGTTGGCTCGACGCTACGCGGGGCGTCCTTCGCCGGCTTGACGCTCGTATCGATCTTGGCCACTACGTCGCCCACGTTCACCGTGTCGTCGGCCTTGGCCAGGAGGGTGATCTTCCCACCTTCCTCCGCACTGATCTCCAAGGTGGCCTTGTCGCTGTCCACCTCCGCGATCACCTGGTCCCGCTTCACTACGTCGCCGTCGGCCACCAGCCATTGCGCAATGCGCACTTCACTGATGCTTTCCCCGGGACTGGGCACTTTCACTTCAAGCTCGGCCATGTGGAAATGAGTTGTATTTGCTTGTCGGCATAAGGTTCCGTGGCTCCCGGGCGGCACTTCCTGCGCCACCATGGGCCGTCATCAGGCCCGCACCTTGGTTTTGGTACGCTTGGTGGCGGCGGCGGGCACCTTGCGGTCCGCGAAGGCCTCCTCCATGACCCGTTGCTGCTGCGCGGCGCTGCGGATGCCACTGCCCGTGGCCGGGGCGCCGCTGGCATAGCGGGCCACCACGCGCAGGGTCCCCGGGGCGGGTGCGCCCGGCACGGTGGACAGGTGCAGCTGCATGTAGGCGGCCGCGCCCATGTTCTCCGGCTCCTCCTGGACCCAACGCACTTCCGCGCCGGCATAGCGCTTGAAGAGCGCCTCCAATTGCGGCAACGGCAACGGATGCAGCTGCTCGATGCGGACCAAGGCCACGTCCTCCGCACCCAGCTCCTCCTTGCGCTCCAGCAGCTCGTAATACACCTTGCCCTGGCACAGGATCAGCGTGCCCACCTTGGCCGGATCGGCCGTCGGGTCGTCCAGCAGCTCCTGGAAGCATCCCTGGGCCAGTTCGTCCAATCGGCTGATGCAGCGCGGGTGCCGCAGCAGGCTCTTGGGGCTGAACACCACCAGGGGCTTGCGGAACGGCCACGCCACCTGCCGGCGAAGCAGGTGGAAGAAGTTGGCGGGCGTGGTGGCGTTGGCCACCACCATGTTGCCTTCCGCGCATTGCTGCAGGAAGCGCTCCAGGCGTGCGCTGCTGTGCTCGGCCCCCTGCCCTTCGTAGCCGTGCGGCAGCAGGAGCACAAGGCCGTTCATCGTGTTCCACTTCTCCTCGGCCGCGCTGAGGTACTGGTCCATGATGATCTGCGCACCGTTGGCGAAGTCGCCGAACTGAGCCTCCCAGAGGGTGAGCCCGCGGGGCGTGGCGAAGGCATAGCCGTATTCAAAGCCGAGCACCGCATACTCGTTCAGCGGTGAGTTGTAGATCTGCATCAAGGCCTGGCCTGGTTGCAGGTGCTTGAGGTGGATGTATTCCTCCTCGCTGTCCTCCACCTTCACCACGGCGTGGCGGTGGCTGAAGGTGCCGCGCTCCACGTCCTGGCCGGTGAGGCGCACCGGATGGCCCTCGCAGAGCAGGGTTCCGTATGCGAGCAGTTCGCCCATGCCCCAGTCCAGGCGGTCCTCCGCCACCATCGTGGCACGTTCGTGCAGGATGCGTTCCAGCTTGTTGAAGAACTTCTTCCCCGCAGGCACCTCGGCCAGCTTGGCGGCGATCTTCAGCAGCAATTCCCTCTTCACCCCGGTGGCGGGGCTGCGCAGCAGGTCTTCGTCGGAAGCCCGCTTCATGCCCATCCAACGGTCGGCCAGGAAGGACGTGATCACGGCCTTGGGCAGCTCCTTGGATTCCGCCAGGCGGTCCTGCAGCAGCTGGTTGAAGCGCTCCTCCATCTCCTCGGCCAGGCTGGCTTCGATGGCCCCGCTGGCCAGCAGTTTCTCGCTGTAGATGGCCCGGGGGTCCTTGTGCGTGGCGATGGCCTTGTAAAGCAGGGGCTGGGTGAACTTGGGCTCGTCGCCCTCGTTGTGGCCGTGCTTGCGGTAGCCCAGCAGGTCGATGAAGACATCGCTTTGGAAGCGTTGGCGGAAGTCGAGCGCCAGCTTCATCACGTGGCACACGGCCTCGGCGTCGTCCCCGTTCACATGGAACACCGGGCACTGCGTCACCTTGGCCACGTCCGTGCAATAGGTGCTGCTGCGCCCGTCGATGTAGTTGGTGGTGAAGCCCACCTGGTTGTTTACCACCACGTGCAGCGTGCCGCCGGTGGAATAGGGCTTCAGGCGCGCCATCTGCACCAGTTCGTACACCACGCCCTGGCCTGCGATGGCCGCGTCGCCGTGGATGATCACTGGGCACAGGCCCTTGGGGTCGAAGCCCTTGTCCTGCTCGATCAAGGCACGGGAAATGCCCTGCATCACCGGACCCACGCTTTCCAGGTGGCTGGGGTTAGGGCACAGGATCAAGTTCACCCCCTTGCCCTTGCGCGTGATCACACAGCTGTTGAAGCCCATGTGGTACTTCACGTCGCCCTCCACGAAGGCATCCTCGTAGTCCCGGCCCTCGAAGTCGGCGAAGATGGACTCGTACGTCTTGTTGAAGGTGTTGGCCAGCACGTTCAGGCGGCCGCGGTGCGCCATGCCGATCACGATGTCCGTGACGCCGTGCTCGCCGGCCCCGTGCTCGATCACGGTGTCCAATGCGGGGATCAGCGTTTCGCCGCCTTCCAGGCTGAAGCGTTTCTGGCCGATGAACTTCTTGCCCAGGAAGCGCTCAAAGGCCACGGCCTGCCCCAGTTTCCGCAGGATGCCCTTTTTCTCCTCCAGTGTGAAGGACGGCATGTTGCGGTCCCGCTCCATGCGTTGCTGCAGCCATTGGGTGCGCTCCACATCGCGGATGAAGCGGTATTCCGCACCGATGCTGCGGCAGTACGTGGTCTTCAAATGGTCCACGATGGCCGCCAAGGTGGCCCGCCCGATGCCGATCTCGGCCCCCGCATCGAACTCCGTCCCCAGGTCCGCGGCCGAAAGGCCGAAGTTCTCCAGGTCCAGCGTGGGCTCATAGGTGCGGCGGTTGCGCACCGGGTTGGTCTGGGTGAACAGGTGCCCGCGCTCCCGGTAGCCGTTGATCAAGGCGATCACCTTGAACTCCTTGGCCAACTGCTCGCTGCCCGCTCCGCCCCCCGCCAACGGCCGACCCGGCAGCTCGGGATAGTGCGTGCGGGCCAGGTCGAACCCCTCAAAAAAACGGGCCCAGTCCGGGGAAACCGAGGAGGGGTCGGATTGATACTGCTGGTAGATCCCGTCTAGCGCGCCGGGATCGAGGTTGCTTAGGAACTTGTTCTGGTCCATGGCCGGGCGTGGGAAACCGGGGCACAAAGGTAGCCACCGATCCCGGCTTTGCTACGGACGAAACCCCTGTGGTGTTCCCCATCCACAAGCTGATCCTTGTCAGCTCCACGTCCGCTGTTGCACCTTGCCCTTCAAGCCGTTACCGCACCTTCCGGCGGATCGCCCCGCTAGGCCAGCCCGGCATAGCGCATCCGGCTCAGCACCTTCTGCAGGCAGCGCAGCACGATGGCGCCGGCCAGGCCGTGAAGCCCTTCGGCGGCCATGGCCCCTTGCACCTGGGCCTCGGTGAGGTCCACGCGGTTCACCACCAGGCCGAAGGCATGTGCACCTTCCCGCTCGCGCTCCGCCACCACGGCCGACACCTGGGCACGCAATTCCTCAAAGGCCCCCTCGCCCACCACGGGCAATTGCAGGCCATCCTCGCGCAGGTCCTTGCGCAGCTGCTCCACCGTGCGGGCCAGCACCACGGCCTCGTCCAGCCGCTTCCGCAGGCCTGCGCCGTCATCCGTTTTCGACAGTTCACCGTTCATCGCATGCCCCCGGCTGCCAAAGGTGGGACAGGTGCGGCACTATTTTCGCAGGCGACAGCCGAACGCCCGGCAACGGATGCCCGCATCCGGCCCCGGCCCCATCCTTCAACCCGCCAACAGACCTGATGCGCAAGTTCCTTGTTCTCTCCGCCCTCTCCGTGGCCATCGCCGCCAATGCCCAATACGGCACCTTCGACAAAAAGGCCATCGCCGCCGCCAAGGGATCCTCCACCATCGTGCTCCGCGATGCCGGCGACAGCCCCTTCAACAGCGAACTGATGAACGCCGTGAAGGCCAACTGGAAATTCACCTCCAGCACGGACTTCGGCAGCATCACCGACCTGGTGACCGCGCCCCTGGACCCCACGAAGACCTACCTGGTGAAGGTACGCAAGACCGATGCGGAGAAGCATGCCGCCACCTTCCTGGCCCTGGTGCAAGGCTGGAAGATGAAGAAGGGCGAGCAGCTCACCGTGGAGGACAACGCCCTCACCAACCTGCCGCCCGAACAGGAGCTCGCCTCCATCATGATAGACGCCAAGCTGCTGGACAACGGTGGCAGCGCCATGCTCAACGTGTACGTGAAGAACCTGCAGGACTACCTGAAGCAGGTGGAGACCGGGAAGATCACCGACAAGGCCACAGCCGACCGCCTCTACGCCGGCCGCAACCGCCTGATCAAGGACATGGAGCTGTGGGTGGCCAAGGACCAGTTGGACAAGAGCCTGCCGGACCTGGCCGCAATCAAGGCCACCTACACCCACGAGGTGAAGCTCATGGACCTCTCGCAACTGATGGCCGCCGCCAGCAAGGGCCAGCCCGGCGTGTGCGTGGCCGACGTGGTGATCACCGGCGAATACAAGACGAAGTGGTGCTTCCGCCGCGTGTTCAACGCCAGCACCGGCGAGCTGATGTACCAGCGCGATGAGGCCGCCCTCTACGACAAAAAGATGGGCTTCATCCAGGACGACTTCCGCGTGCTGGAGCAATCGCGCTGAGCCGATCATGGCCACGGTGCTGATTACCGGTGGCAGCGGCTTGATCGGCACGCACCTCACGCAACTCTTGCTGGCCGAGGGCTTCCAGGTGCGGCACCTCAGCCGCACGCCCCGGCTTGGAGCACCCGTGCCCCGGTTTGCCTGGGACATCGCCCGAGGCACCGTGGACCCCGCCGCGTTGCAGGGCGTGGACCATGTGATCCACCTCAGCGGGGCCAGCATCGCGCAAAAACGCTGGACCGCCGGACGCATGCGCGAGCTCCATGCCAGCCGCAGCGGCGCAGCCGACCTGTTGCGAAAAGCCGCGGAGCAGACGGGCACCTTTCCCAAGAGCTTCATCAGCGCCAGCGGGATCAACTACTATGGCGCGGTGACCACGCAGCATGTCTTCACCGAAAGTGATGGGCCCGGGAGCGATGCCATCGGCCGCCTGACCCAAGCCTGGGAAGCCGCCGCCGATGCGTGGGCGCCGCACTGCCGCGTGGTGAAGCTGCGCACGCCCATCGTGCTGGCCCGCGATGGCGGCGCATTGCCGAAGCTGGCCCTGCCCGCCCGCTGGGGCCTCGCCGCCCCGCTCGGTAACGGCACCCAATGGATGCCCTGGGTCCACATCGCGGACATCACCCAAGCCTACCTGCACGCCCTCCGCCATGCCGACCTGCACGGCGCCTACAACGTGGCGGCCCCGGAGCAACCCGACAACCGAGCCTTCACCCGCGTACTGGCCATGGCCCTGCACCGGCCCGCCTTTCTACCCGCCTTACCGAGGTTCCTGCTCCGCGCCGCCTTGGGCGAAATGAGCAGCCTGCTGCTGGAAGGCGCACGGGCATCCAACGCCAAGCTGGTGGGCAGTGGATTTGCGTTCCGGTATGCGAGGTTGGAGGGAGCGTTGAAGGATCTGTTGTCTTGAGTCCATTCCCCTGGATCGCGCGCGCGTCACGTGGGGGCTTTGCGACAGCCCGCTCGTGTGCTTGAGCACCTCCCCGGTGAAGGTCGCACTTCAATCCGGCAACAGCAACCCTTTCCTCAGTAGCTCCTCCCCATCAGCTGCGCCGAAAGCGTGCGGAGCGAGGCCTTGCGGGCTTCGTCCACGGCAATGGCGTCCAAGGATGCTGCGGCCTGTTGTTCCTCCCTTTGCACGGCGCGCTCGGCTTCGTGGCGCACGCCCAAGGTTTCCAGTTCGGCCAGCATGCGCGGCACATCGCGCCGAGCGGAGGGCTTGGCCAGTTCCGCCGGCAAGGCATCGCGCCCTTGCTCGGCGCTCAACTCCAGGCCGCGGATCAGCAGGAAGGTCTTCTTGCCGGCCAGGAGGTCGCCGCCCTGCTGCTTGCCGGTCTTGGTGGGGTCGCCGAAGGCGTCCAGCAGGTCGTCGCGCAGCTGGAAGGCCAGGCCGAGGTGCTCGCCGAAGGCGCCGATGAGCCGCACGTCGTCCGTAGCCGCACCTGCGATGGTGGCACCGATGCGCAGGGCGCCGCTCACCAGCACGGCGGTCTTCAGGCGAATCATCTCCCGGTAGTCCGCCACGGACACATGTTCGCGCTGCTCGAAGTCCATGTCCAGCTGCTGGCCCTCGCACACACCCAAGGCATGTTCGCTGAAGATGGCCGCCACGGCCGGTCGCCGGGCCATCAGCTGGTAGGCCTTCACCAGCATGGCGTCGCCGCTGAGGATGGCCGTGTTCACGTTCCACTTCGCATGCACAGTAGGCTGCCCGCGGCGCAGGGGCGCGGCATCCATGATGTCGTCGTGCATCAAGGTGAAGTTGTGAAAGAGCTCGATGCCCAGGGCCTCGTCCAGGGCGTCCTCCGGCTTTCCGCCAAAAAGTTCACAGGCCATCAGCACCAGCAACGGCCGGATGCGCTTTGCGGGCAAGCCCATCAGATAGGCCATCGGCGCGTAGAGGCCATCCGAAGGCAAGGCCTTGGCCCAAGCTGCAATGCGCTGATCGATCAAGCTGCGGTGGTCGGGCATGGAAGGATCTTCAATTTACCAATTCGCCAAGAAGCCCATGATCTAATCGCAGCACCCCGGACAACTGACAACTGACAACTGGCAACTAACAACTAACAACCGACAACGACGTCCTGTATCCTAAGGCCTATGCCTCACGTACTGCGTCGCCCTACTCCTCCCCCACCAATTTCATCAAGTACTCCCCATACCCGCTCTTCACCAGCGGCTCCGCCAGTTTCCTCAACTGCACCGCATCAATGAATCCGCGCTTGAAGGCCACTTCCTCGATACAGCCGATGCGCAGCCCCTGCCGCGCCTCGATGACCTGCACGAACTGACCGGCCTGCATCAACGAGCCGAAGGTGCCGGTATCCAGCCACGCGGTGCCGCGGTCCAGCACTTCCACCCTCAACTTGCCGCGCCGCAGGTATTCCTTGTTCACGTCGGTGATCTCGTACTCGCCGCGCGCACTGGGCTTCAGGGCTGCCGCCACCTCCACCACGCTGTTGTCATAGAAATAGAGGCCGGGCACGGCGAAGTTGCTCTTGGGCTTGGCGGGCTTTTCCTCGATGCTTACCACGCGGTTGTCCGCATCGAATTCCACCACACCGTAGCGCTCGGGGTCGCTGACGTGGTAGGCGAAGACCAGGCCTCCGTCCACCTCGGTGTGCGCGCCCAGCTTGCGGCCCAGGCCGGCGCCGTAGAAGATGTTGTCGCCCAGGATCAGCGCCACGCTGTCGTTGCCGATGAACTCCCGCCCGATGACGAAAGCCTGCGCCAGGCCGTTGGGCACTTCCTGCACGGCGTAGCGGAAGGAGCAGCCGAGGTTCTTCCCATCGCCCAGCAGCTTCTGGAACTGCGGCATGTCGTGCGGGGTGCTGATGATGAGCACCTCGCGGATGCCCGCCGCCATGAGCGT
This sequence comes from Flavobacteriales bacterium, assembly GCA_023382455.1. GTDB lineage: Bacteria > Bacteroidota > Bacteroidia > Flavobacteriales_F > PHOS-HE28 > PHOS-HE28. The sequence continues at coordinate 16,562 of JAHDVX010000027.1, read as the reverse complement.
GCTCAGCGGGTAGTAGATCATCGGCTTGTCGTACACCGGCATCAGCTGTTTGCTCACGGCGAGGGTGAGCGGGTGCAGGCGGGTGCCGCTGCCGCCGGCGAGAATGATGCCTTTCATGCTCCGTCTGGTTTGGGTGCCTTCTGCGTTTCCACGGTCAACGCCTCCAGCTCGATGTCCTCCTCCTCGTCGTAGATCTCCAGCATGGGTTCATTGAACGCCTTGGACATGATCCGCTTGTTCAGGGAGAGCACCATGGCGGGCAGCACCAGCAGGTTGGTGAGCATGGCGATGAGCAGGGTGATGGTGGTGAGCAGCCCCAGCGCCTGGATACCGCCGAAACGCGAGAAGGCGAACATGCTGAAGCCGGCCACCAGCACCGCACTGGTGTAAATGATGCCCACGCTCACCTGGCGCACGGCATTGTCCACGCTGCGCGAGAGGTCGCCGCCGGTAAGCTTGAGCTCCAACCGGTAGCGGGCCAGGAAGAAGATGGCGTTGTCCACGGCGATGCCCAGGGCGATGCCGAAGACCAGCATGGTGCTGGGCTTGATGGGGATGTGCACGAAGCCCATGATGCCCGCCGTAAGGATCAGCGGCACCACGTTGGGGATGAGCGCCACCACCAGGATGCGGACGGAGTTGAACAGCAGTGCCATGAGCACCACGATGATGACGATGGCCCAAAAGAGGCTGGAGATGAGGTTGCTCACCAAGTAGCTGCTGCCCTTGAGGAAGACCACGCTGGTGCCGGTGAAAAGCACGTCATAGCGGTCCGCCGGGAAGATGCTGTCGGCCTGGGCCCGCAACTTCTGCAGCAGGGCGTCCATGCGCGTGGTGCCCACGTCGGCCATCTGCACGGTGATGCGCGTGGTGGCCCGCGTGCTGTCGATGAATGCCTTGCCCATTCCCGCCCCGCCCGAACCGCCGTCCAGGTGCTGCAGATAGGGCAGCATGAAGCGCTTGTCGGTGCCGGTGAGCAGGCCGTACCGCCCGGGATCGCCGCCGTAGAATCCCTGGCGCATGAACTTCACGGCATCCACCACGCTCAGCGGGCGGCTCAGCTCCGGGTAGGCCGCCAAGGTGTCCGAAAAGCGGTCGATGCGCTTCAGGGTGGCATCCTTCAGCACCCCGCCCTTCTTCCCGGTGCCCACGATCACCTCCAGGGGCATCACGCCGCTGAAGTTGCGCTCGAAGAAGCGCAGGTCGGTGATCACGGGGTTGTCCGAGGGCAGGTCGTCCACGATACGGCTTTCATCCTTCAGCCGCAGCAGGCCCGCACAGGCCACCAACGTGACCACCACCGTGATGAGGTAAATGGCGGGCCGCCTGTTGCGTGAGGAATTGACGATCAGTTCCAGCGCGCGGTCCAGCCATCCGCGCTCCAGGTGGCTCAGGTGGCGGGCCCGGGGCTCCGGCATCCAGCTGAGGATGATGGGCACCAGGGTGAGGCCCAAGGCGAAGGTGACCATGATGCCGATGGTGGCGATCAGGCCGAACTGCTTGAGCATGTCGCTGTACGTGATGCAGAACGCGGCGAAGCCGGCAGCCTTGGTGGCGTTGGTGATGAAGCTGGCCGACCCCACCCGGCTGATCATGCGCTGCAGCGCCTTGATCTTGTTGCCGTGGTGCACGTAGTCGTGGTGGTAGGCATTGACCAGGAAGACGCAGTTGGGCACGCCCACCACCACCAACAGGGGCGCGATCACCGATTGCAGGATGGTGATGCCGTAGCCCAGCAGGGCCATGCTGCCAAAGGCCCACACCACGCTGATGGCCACCACGCCCAGACAGATCAGCATCACGCGCACGGACCGGAAGAAGAGCAGCAGCAGCAAGGCGCAGATGCCCACGCTCAAGGCCATGAACAGCGGCATCTCCCCCTTCACCAGCCGGGTGTTCTTCACCCGCACCCAGGGCAGGCCGCTCGCGTGGACCTCCAGGCCCGTGGCGGCGGAGAACGCCTGGATGCGTGCCTCCAGAGAATCGATCACCTGGTCGCGGGCATCGGTGTTGAAGAGCTTCGCGTTCACGAAGACCATCATCAGGCTGGCGCCGGTGCTGTCGTTGTAAAGCAGGCCGCTGTAGAACGGCAGCGCCCGGATCCGCGCCTTGAGCGAGTCCATTTCGGGCTGCGTGGTGGGCGGTGCGCCCATCAGCTTCGCCAACTCGAACTTCTGCAGGCTGTCGTTGCGCACCAGGGTGAAGAGGTCGGCCTCGCTGAACACGCTGTCGATGCCGTCGATGGCCCGCGCCTGCCGGCCCAGGTGGTACCACGCCTTGAAGTTCGCCGGGGTGTACAGCTCCTTGCCCAAGGTGCCCACCACGATCACGTTCCCGTCGGAGCCGAAGGTCTTCAGGAAGGATTCATACTCCGCAAAGGCGGGGTCGCTCTTGGGAAGCAGGCCGCCGTGGTTGTAGTTCATGCGCACCTGGGTGGCCTCCACGGCCATGAAGGCCGTGATGATCCCGATCACGATCAGGATCCCGATGCGATTGCGCAGCACGCGTCCGGCCAGCCAAGCCCACATTCCATTTGCCCGACCGCAGGTTTCCAGGGCGGCAAAGGCGCGCAAAGGTGCGAAAAAGCAGGTGAGCGGCTGCCGGAAAAATGCGCCGTTCCGGGGGGCGTGTCAGAAGGCGTAACCGGCGGTGACCTTCACGGCGAAGTTGTCCCCTTGGTCCGGAAGGGCGTACGGGCCGTAGCGGTAGAAGCCGCCCACGCCCAGGCTGGAAAACCCGGAGCGCAGCAGGTTCTCGATCAGCAGGCCGCTTTCATAGTAACCGTTCCCCAGCGCGTTGAAGGCGAGCCCCTGGTGGTTTTCCGGCCGGGACAGCCCACCGAAGGCCACGCTGGTCACGATGGCCGGCCGCGGCTTGAAGTGCTTGGTGTCGATCAACAGCTTGCCGAAGCTGTGCTTCAGGTGGAAGGCGGCGTAGCGGTCCGCCAAGAATTCGTTGGGCCGCATGGTCTCGAACACGTTGGTGCCGGCCACGGGGAAGCGACGGCTGAGTGTGCCCCGCAGGTTGTAGAGAAAGGCCATCGGCGCATCGGTATCGGCCACGCCGCCCATCAGGCGCAGCGAGAGGTCGCCGAGCAGCCGCACTTTGAAGGTCTTCTCCACCATCGCATCCACGCGCCAGGTGTCCCACTCCCCTTCCCACAAACCCTTCCGGGCCTTCATGGCATGCACGTACACGATGGGGAACTTGGTGCCCAGCGAGAGCTCCTGGCCGGGCAGCCGGGCCAGCTGCTCGCGGAAGGCCCAGCGCAGGTCGAGGGTGTAGGCACCGGTGAGAAAGTCGCTCCGCTGGAGCGTGACCCCGTCACTTACCGGTTCCACATAGGCATGGCCGATGTCGTTCACGCGCAACGCCCGCTCGGTGCCGAGCCAGAGCTTCAGCGAACTGCCCGCACGCAGCATCACCTGTGCGGAGAAGCGCTCGATCCGGTCCATGCGGTCCACGTAGAGCATGCGGTAGCTCTCCTGGCTGAGCAGGGGCCCGTGCCGGCCCTCGAAGGCCACGCCGCCGATCTCCGCCACGTCGTTGGCGTAGGCCAGCTTCAGGTGCAGGTCGCGGCCGTACAGCGGCTTGATGGTGAGGTCGCCGCCGTACTTCCAGTGCTTGTCGCCGAAGCCGTAGGCGAAGTAGCCGCCCAGGGAGGCATGGCGGCTCACCTTGTCGTTGGTCACCAGGCCGGCACCGAGGCGGAAGCCCTCGTAATCGTTGTAGGCCATGACCTGGTCCAGCCGCAGGTCCACCGGGCCCACGGGGAGCCGGCCGGTGGTGAGGGCGGCAAGGAACTTCAGCTTGCGGTCGAAGTGCTCCGCCTGGCCCAGGCTGTCCATCATTTCGTAGGTACGCAGGTCCTTGGCGCCCAGGGTATCCTCGCGCAGCCCGGCCCAGTACGCATCATCGCGCTGCAGGCCCTGCTTGGCCACCACCAGCTCGGGGCCGCGCACCTCCTTGCGCGGGATGTCGGGGTCCAGTTCGATGTGCTTCAAGTAGGTCTTGCCCTCGCCGTACACGGACAGGCCGTTGATGCTGACGCTGTTGAGGTAGATGAACGAATTGAGCTGCACCGGGAACCAGGCGCTGTCGCCGGTGGCCGTGGGCAGCAGGCGGTGCTGCTGTTGGAAGCGGATGCTCATGCCGCTGCGCTGCACCGGCTCTGCGGTGACGTTCTGCACCGCATAGCCGTCCGTGTTGATGTAGAGCAGGCCCTCCAGCCCGTCGAACTTGGTGCTGCGGCGCGGCCGGTAGCTGATCACATACACGCTGTCGCGGCCCTGGTAGAGCGTGTCCTCCAGCACGAAGAGGTACTTGGAGGTGCTGGCGGGGCCGATGGGGCCGAGGTAGCTCTTGTCGCCGATGTCGATCTGCGGGGCGTAGATGCTGAAGGTCTTGGTCTGGGCCACCAGCGTCATGAAGCCCGGGTCCTTCAGCCCGCTGACGCGCATGGCCAGCACCTCCTCCTTCTCCGCCGCCGGTGGGATGAAGCTCTTCTTCGTGGCGCTTTCGATCAGGAAGAGGTGCTGCGTTTCAAGGAACTTCCGAAACTCCGCCTCGGCGCTGTCCACGCGGCCGGTATCGGCGGCGGCCTGCACGGTGGTATCCGGTTCCGCAGCGGAGGCGTCCTTCCGGGCGGTGCTGTCCGCCTCCAGGTCGAATACGGTCTTGCTGTAGCTGGTGTAGCGGTAGCTGTGCCGTCGCAGGCCGTCGTTCTCCTTCCGGTTGGCGTAGGCGCGGCGGATGATGCGGTGCGCCGGGTTCTCCGTGTGGCCGATCACCACGGGCTGCAGCTCGGTGTTGCTGGCGGTGAGCAGCACCGACAACGGCCGTGCATCCGACACGGTGATCAACAGCGGCTCGTAGCCCACGTAGCTGGCCTTCAGCGTCACCGGCAACTGCGGCACGTGCAGGGTGAAGCGCCCGTCGATGTCCGACGTGGTGCCGGTGCGTGTGCCCTCGATCACAAACGGCACGAAGGCCAAGGGTTCCTTGGTGGCGGCATCCAGCACACGGCCCGTAATGGCCTGCTGGGCCATGGACGGGAAGGTGAGGGCCATAGCCAGCCAGGCCAACAGGTCGCGCATGCGTCTTATCCGTGGGACGGTGAAGGTGCAGAAAAGTAACAGGATGGGTTGAAACCGTTCACCGGTACCTTGCGCCCATGCTTGCCGCGCTTCGCGATGCCCGGATCTGGGCCGGCCCGCTGACGGCGCGCCGGGCACGCAACGCCTACCGCATCTGGCGCAGCTTCCGCCAGGCGAAGCACACCAGGAAGCCGGTGATCGAGGGCATGCCCTTCAGCATCAGCATGGAGCCCACCACGGCGTGCAACCTGCGCTGCCCCGAATGCCCCAGCGGCCTGCGCGCCTTCACCCGCCCCACGGGCAACCTGAAGCAAGACCTGTTCCGGCAGGTGATCGACGAGCTGGCCGATGATCTGTGGGCGCTCACCTTCTACTTCCAGGGGGAGCCGTTCATCAACCCGAAGTTCTTGGAGATGGTGAACTATGCGCACGAAAAGGGCATCTATACTAACACCAGCACCAACGGGCACTTCCTCACCGAGGCCAAGGCGGAGGAGACCGTGCGCAGCGGGCTGTCGCGGCTGATCATCAGCATCGACGGCACGGACCAGGAAACGTATTCCGCCTACCGGCGTGAAGGCACGCTGAGCACCGTGATCGAAGGCGCCGAACGCGTGGTGGCCTGGAAGAAGAAGCTGAAGAGCCTTACACCCCACATCGTCTTCCAGTTCCTGGTGGTGAAGCCCAACGAACACCAGATCCCCGAAGCGCGGAAACTGGCCAAGAAAATCGGCGTGGACGACCTGTGGCTGAAGACGGCCCAGATCTACGACCCGCACGACGACCATCCGCTGATCCCCACGCAGGACAAATACGCACGCTACCGCCGCAACAAGGACGGCGTGTGGGAGTTCAAGGGCAAGATGGGCAACCACTGCTGGAAGATGTGGCACAGCTGCGTGGTGACATGGGATGGCAAGGTGGTGCCCTGCTGTTTCGACAAGGATGCCAAGTGGGTGATGGGCGACCTTACGCGGCAAAGCTTCCGGGAGATCTGGCACGGGCCGCGCTACAACGCCTTCCGCAGCCGTGTGCTGCACGACCGCGGAAGCATCGACATGTGCCGGAATTGCAGCGAAGGCTGCCCGGTGTGGGCCTGAGGCCGCGGCTCCTCGGATGCTGCGCATCCTGCGGAGCACCGCTACGCTAATGCTCGGACTGACAGGCCCATGGCGCGATCACATGCGAACAAGTTGTCAGTCCGAGCGAAGCCGAGGACCAAACTTGTTCGCATGTGATCGCCCAACGGTACCTTCCCGCTATGCATGTCTACTACACGTACATGATCCTGTGCAGTGACGGCACGTACTATACCGGTGTCACCAACGATGTAGGTCGCCGGTTTCAAGAGCACTGTGATGGTCTCCAGCCAACTTCCTATACTGCCAAGCGACGCCCATTGAAGCTGGTGTATGTGGAATCCTATCAGTGGATCCAGCATGCCATCCGGCGCGAAAAGCAATTGAAGGGTTGGTCACCTGCGAAAAGCGTGCGCTCATCATGAACGATGAAGCAGTGCTGCATGAATTGGCCAAGTGCAGGAACTCATCTCGGCACGACCGTTCGGAAAGAGAGGATTAAGGTGTGCAAGCCTGTGTCCTCGGCTGCGCTCGGACTGACAGGCTTGCAAAACACTCGGCTGCGCTCGGACTGACAGGCTTGCAAAACACCCGGCTGCGCTCGGACTGACA
>JAHDVX010000027.1:0-9675 GCA_023382455.1 Flavobacteriales bacterium | reverse complement strand
GGCTGCGCTCGGACTGACAGGCTTGCAAAACACCCGGCTGCGCTCGGACTGACAGCTGGGATTTCCTTCCGCCGCCAGCAATGGCAAGTCTCCCCAACGATCCAGGATCGTGTCAGACCGAAAAGCGTTCCGCTGGATGCATCCCATCCGGGGAGCCAGGGGCCATGGTGGAATTATGACCGTGTCACTCCGAGCGGAGCCGAAGGGTCAAACGGTCATGATCTCCTTCTCCTTCTCGGCGATCAGGGCGTCCACCTTCTTGTTCCAGATGCCCGTCACCTTCTCCACTTCACCTTCGGCGCTCTTGGCGGCGTCTTCCGGCAGCCCGTCCTTCTGGGCCTTCTTAATGGCCTCCATGGCCTTCTGGCGCGCGCCGCGGATGCTCACCTTGGCGTTCTCCCCTTCCCGGTTGGCCATCTTCACCAGCTCCTTGCGCCGCTCCTCGGTGAGCATGGGTACGGCAATGATGATCTGCTCGCCGTTGTTGCTGGGGTTGAAGCCCAGGTTGGCCGCCATGATCGCCTTCTCGATCGGGTCGATCATCTTCTTCTCCCACGGCTGCACCATGATGGTGCGCGCATCCGGCGTGTTGATGTTGCTGACCTGGTTCAGGGGCATCTCGCTGCCGTAGTACTCCACCCGCACACCGTCCAGCATGGCCGGGTTGGCGCGGCCGGCACGCACTTTCAGCAGTTCATGTTCCAAGTGTTCCACGGCCTTGCGGTCGAGGGTTTCGCATTGTGCGATCAGGGAGGCTACGTCACTCATGGTCGGTTGGAAGGAGGCGCGAAGGTACCGTGCAACATCAGCGTTCAACCAGCGTGCCCAAAGGCTCGCCGCTGATCAGTTTGGCCAGGTTGCCGGGCTTGTTCATGTCGAACACGATGATGGGCAGGTTGTTCTCGCGGCAGAGTGTGAAGGCGGTCATGTCCATCACCGCCAGACCCTTGGCATACACCTCGTCGAAGGAGATGTGGTCGTAGCGCGTGGCCTTGGGGTCCTTCTCCGGGTCGGCGGTGTAGATGCCGTCCACGCGGGTGCCCTTGAGGATCACGTCGGCCTCGATCTCGATGGCGCGCAGGCTCGCCGCGCTGTCCGTGGTGAAGTAAGGATTGCCGGTGCCGGCGCCGAAGATCACGATGCGCCCTTTCTCCAGGTGGCGCAGGGCGCGGCGGCGGATGAAGGGCTCGGCGATCTGCTCCATCTTGATGGCGCTGAGCAAGCGCGTCTTCTGGCCGGCCGACTCCAGCGCGCTCTGCAACGCCAGGCTGTTGATCATGGTGGCCAGCATGCCCATGTGGTCGCCTTGCACACGGTCGATGCCGTTGGCCGCGGCCTGGATGCCCCGGTAGATGTTGCCGCCGCCCACCACGATGGCCACCTCCACCCCGGCCCTTGAAACGGCCACGATCTCCTCGGCATACTGCTTCAGCCTGGCGCTGCTGATGCCGTAGGACTGCTCGCCCATCAGGCTCTCACCGGAGAGCTTCAACAGGATGCGCTTGAATTTCCGCGTGGGGTTGGCTTGGCTCATCGGGGCGCGAAAATAGGGGTGCCGCCAAAAACCAAGGGGAGGCCGCAGCCTCCCCTTGTCCATTCCACGGCCCGAGGGCCCGTGTTTTACAGTCCGTAGCGCTTGAAGGCGACCACCTTGAGGTCCTTGTCGGCCTTCTGGACGTATTGCTCCACGCTGAGCTTGCTGTCCTTGATGAACTCCTGGGCCAGCAGGGTGCTCTCCTTGAAGAACTTGTTCAGGCGGCCCTGGGCGATCTTCTCGGCCATCTCGGCGGGTTTGCCCTCCTGGATGGCCAGCTCCTTGCCAATCTCCAGTTCCTTGGCGATCACCTCCTCGGTCACGCTGGCCTTGTCCAAGGCGATGGGGGCCATGGCGGCAGCCTGCATGGCCACGTCCTTGGCCACCTGCTCATGGCCGGCCTTGTTCAGGCCCACCAGGCTGGCCACGCGGTTGCCCGGGTGGTTGTAGGCGTACACGTATTCCGCCTCGATCGCCTGGCAGTAGTTCACGTCGATCTTCTCGCCGATCACACCGGTCTGCTCTGTGAGCTTCTCCCCGATGGTGAGGCCGTTGCCGTAGGGCAGGTCCTTCAGTGCGGAGGGATCCGTGCTCAGGTTCGCCAGGGCCACGCCCAGGATGGTCTCGGCCATGGCGCCGAAGTCGGCGTTCTTGGCCACGAAATCGGTCTCGCAGTTCACGCTCACCAGCACACCCTTGTGGCCCGTGGCATCCACCTTGGCCAGCACCAGGCCTTCGGTGGCCTCGCGATCGGCGCGCTTGGCGGCCACTTTCTGGCCCTTCTTGCGCAGCAGGTCGATGGCCGCATCAAAGTCGCCGTTGGCTTCGGTGAGGGCCTTTTTGCAATCCATCATGCCGGCGCCGGTCATCTGGCGCAGCTTGTTCACATCGGTGGCGGTAATGGCCATGGTCGTGCTCATGCTATTGTGTTGTGTTGAAATGAACGGGGTCTCCCGGACGGGGACGCCCCGTGGGGCCCATTATTCCGCGTCGGCGTCCTGGTCCTTGTCGTCGTCCGCGGCAGCCAGTTCCTCCACTTCCTGGCCGGCCTGCTTGCGGCCGCCCTTGCGGTGCTTGCGCTCGCCACGGGCCTCCTCGGCCTGTTCGCCTTCCTCATCGCCCTCCTCATCGGGAATCGCGGTGCCGCTGTCCTTGTCGCGCTTGCGGTCCTCGAGGCCTTCCTGCACGGCGGCCACCATGGCGTCCACGATCAGCTCGATGCTCTTGGTGGCATCGTCGTTGGCCGGGATGGGGAAATCCACCAGGGAGGGATTGCTGTTGGTGTCCACCATGGCAAAGGTGGGGATGCCCAGCTTGCGGGCCTCGGCCAAGGCGATGTGCTCCTTCACGATGTCCACGATGAACAGGGCGCTGGGAAGACGGGTGAGGTCGGCGATGCTGCCGAGGTTCTTCTCCATCTTCTCCCGCTGGCGGGTCACCTGCAGGCGCTCGCGCTTGCTCATGTTGTCGAAGGTGCCGTCGACCTTCATGCGGTCGATGTTGGACATCTTCTTGATGGCCCGGCGGATAGTGCCGAAGTTGGTGAGCATGCCACCGCTCCAACGCTCGGTGACGTAAGGCATGCCGGTGGCCTTCACCTTCTCGGTCACGATGTCCTTGGCCTGCTTCTTGGTGGCCACGAAGAGCACCTTCTTGCCGCTGCGCGCGATCTGGCGCAGGGCGTTGGAGGCCTCCTCCAACTTGACGGCGGTCTTGTTGAGGTCGATGATGTGGATGCCCTTCTTCTCGCCGAAGATGTAGGGCGCCATGTTGGGGTTCCACTTGCGGCGCAGGTGTCCGAAGTGCACGCCGGCGTCGAGCAGCGTGTTGAAATCAATGCGGGCCATGTAAGCTTTGGTTGTTTGGGTTCACTTTCCTTTTTCCCGTTTTGCAGGCATTCGGCACGGTAGCCGGTTTCCCGGGTCTGACCGAATTGGATGCTGAACCCGCCTTCACATCGGCTCCGGCGGGCCTCAACAAGCGTGGGATATCAACGCTTGCTGAACTGGTAGCGCTTGCGCGCCTTCTTGCGTCCGAATTTCTTGCGCTCCACCTCGGCGGGGTTCCGGGTCATCAGGTCCTCGGCCTTCAGGGCCGGCTTCAGGGTCTCGTCCATGGCCACCAGCGCACGGGCGATACCCAGGCGCACGGCTTCCACCTGGCCGGTGATGCCGCCGCCGTTGACATTGGCGGTGACGTCGAACTTGCCCTCGGTGCCGGTCAGCTTGAAGGGCTGGTCCAGCTTGAATTGCTGCGTGGTGATCGGGAAGTACTCCTTGCCGTCCACCCCGTTCACGGTAATGGTACCGTTGCCCTCGCTGAGGATCACGCGTGCCACGGAGGTCTTCCGGCGGCCAAGGCTGTTGATGGGCTCCATGCTCACTTGATGGTGTTAAGGTCGATCACACGGGGTTTCTGGGCGCTGTGCTTGTGCTCGGTGCCCACCACCACGTGGAGGTTCTTGAACTGGGCGCGGCCCAGGCGGGTCTTGGGCAGCATGCCGCGCACGGCGTGCTCCAACAGGGCCTGGGGCTTGCGGGCCAGCAGTTTGCCCGCCGTCTCCGTGGTCTGCCCGCCCGGATACATGCTGTAGCGCTGGTATTCCTTCTCGGCCATCTTGTTGCCCGTGAGGCGCACCTTCTCGGCGTTGATCACGATCACGTGGTCGCCGGTGTCCACATGGGAAGTGAAGGAGGGCTTGTGCTTGCCGCGCACAAGCATGGCGATCTTGCTGGCGATGCGGCCGATGACCTCGTTCTCAGCGTCCACCAGAAGCCATTCCTTCTGGGTGGTGGCCGCATTGGCCATGGAGGTGGTGTGCGTCGTGGATGCCACGGTGATGGGGGTATTGATGGGACTGTTCCCTGCTAAGGGGGTGCAAATGTAATGGCTTCCGGCTGAAAACCAACAACCCGTTGTTGAATGGGGGTGCGCAGGCCACTTTCCCCAAGGTCCGGCGTCACTCCCGGCCGCGCTTTCCGGCCACATTGGCCGGTTTGCCATACTCCGGAACCAGGTGGGCCAGGTCGCTGAAGCGGCCCCGGGCGAAACAGTCCGCGGCACACCGCGCCAACCCGGCGACCCCGGGACGTATGCCCGCGGCGTGGACAATGGCCGGGTGCCCGGCCCAAAGCCCGGCCGCCTTGTCCGCCCCGTCGCCGAACACGTGGGTGCGCACCGTCCGGTCCCGCGAACCGCACCAATCCCCATCCAGGATAAGTGGTGCCGTTTCGCCCAGCGGCCGGCCCCCGCGGTCAAAGGCCCGTGTATAGACCTCCATCCGCCGTGCATCCACCATGGGCATCAGGATGTCACCCGGGGGCACCAGTCCTCCAGCCTCCAGGTACTGGGCGAGCAGTACATCCAAGGTGCCCATGCCGATCAACGGCTTGCCCATGGCGAAACACAGGCCCTTGGCGGCGGAAAGACCGATGCGCAGCCCCGTATACGAGCCCGGCCCCGTGCCCACGGCCACGGCATCCAGCTTTTCCAACGGGACACCGGCCTCTTCCATCACCTCCGCGATGCGGACGTTCAACTGCTCGGCATGTGATCGGCCCGCGCCGGGATCTTCCCGCCAGGCCACCGGGTGCGAACCTTCCGACAGCACCACGGCAAGGTGGGGCGTGGCGGTATCGAAGGCCAGCAGCAGAGGCACGGTCAAAGGGTTACGGGCAGCCCCTGGAGGATGTCCAAGGCCTTGGCCGCCATCAGGTAGGAGTACTTGGCGCTGATCAACTGGGCCGTGGCCTGCTGCAGGCGGGCCTTGGCCAGGTTGAGGTCCGTGGCCGTGATGGCCTGGGCGGCATAGCGCTCATCAGCCATCCGCACCGATTCCGCCGCGGCGTCCCGCGCCAGCTTTGCGCTCACGTACTGGCGATAGGCACCGCGCTGGGCCGTGAGGGCGTTCTGCACGTCCACCTGAAGGGTATTGCGCGCCTTGAGCACCGCGTTCTTGGCCTTTTCATGCTGCACACGCGCCTGGGCCACCGCATGGCGGTTGCGCATGTTGTTGAACAGGGGGATGCTCAGCGTGAAGCCGACGGATTCGTTCAGGTTGTCGTCCAACTGCTGGCCGAAGGATTTCACCCGGGTGGCCTGGGTGAAATTCGGTGCATACACCGGCACGCCGTCGCCGGTGGTGCCGATCAGGTACTCCCCGTCCTGCACCGGAAGGCCCACCCCCTCGATGTTGCGCCCGGAATAACCGCTCCCGAGCGAGGCGTTGAAGGAGAGCGAGGGGAGTGCGTTGGCCTTTGCGATGCCCATGCCGAGTCCGGCGCTCTGCTCGGACAGGGCCGCTTGGGCATAGGCGGGATTGGATGAAATCACCTGCTCCAGCACCGCTGCCTCCGTGGCCGTGGGCTCCGAGAGGGTCAGGTCGCTGATCGGCGGTGCCGCCACATCAAAAGCAGCATACTCCTCCGGTGTGAGCTGCATCAGCTGCGCCAAGGTGAGCTTGGCCTGCTCCGCTTGGATCCGCAGGTTCTCCTCGGTGTACTCCTCCTGGGCCAACTGGGCCTGGATGTCCAACAGGTCCGCCCGCGCCACGCGCCCGGCGTCCAGCAGGTCCTGGGTGATGGAAGTCTGCCCCCGGGTGGCGGCGCTTTGGGCCGCTGCAGCCGAGACCTGCTCGCGCATGCCCAGGAAGTCCAGGTAGGCCCGGACCACCGCGGTGCTGATGTCGTTGCGAAGAGCTTCCAGCGCCTTCACGGAGGCCTGCTCATCCAAGGCGGCCTGCTTCAGTTCCTTGTGCTTTCGCCCCGCTTGGAACAACGTGACGTCGCTGCTGAGGTAGAAATTGTTCGTGCGCACGCGGTCCGTGGCGAAGGTGTTGGTGTACTGGTCGATGGTCTTGCCCCAATTGTAGCCGTGCGTGGCGGCACCGTTCAGGTTGGGAAGGAAGGACCAGTAGGCGGTTTCATGCGCCTTATCGGCCAGGTCCGCATCCAGACCGGCGTTGCGCAGGTCCAGGTTACGTTCCTGTGCAAGCTGCATGCACTGCTCCAAGGTCATGGGCTGCTGCGCGAGGACGGCCAAGGAGCCGAGCAGCAAGCAGAGGAAGGATATGGGCCGCATCCGAATGGCTGCCCGCTGCGACGGGCGGAAACAAAAGTAACCGCACCGCCATGCGTCCCCGGTTCAATGGGATGAACGGCGCGCCGGGGTTGCGGATGGTGTGGCCAGCTCTCCGTAACCGGTGATCCGCACTTCCACCCGGCGGTTGGCCTCGCTCTCCTGCCTGTTCTTCGGGTCCGGGAATAGCATCTGGCTGTTCCCCATGCCCACGTAGGCGAGCCGCGAGGGATCAACATCATTCACCAGCAGGAAATTGAACACGGTCTGTGCGCGTTCGGTGCTCAGCTCCACCAGTTCGGGATTGTTCTTCTTGATCATGGGCCCGTTCACGTGGCCTTGGATCTCAATGGTCGCGGCAGGGTTCTGCTCCATGAAATGCAGGAGCATGTACAGCGATCCCTGGGAGCTGCGCAGCACCTTGCTGTCGTTGCCCACGAAGTGGATATCGTCCAGCACCACCTTGGCGCCGGGCTGAATGGGCTGCAGCTTGAGGTCCACCTGCACCAGGCTGTCGCCACTGGCCTTCACCCGCATGGACCGGAACATGTAGCCTTTCCGCAGGCAGTTCACGCGCAACTTCCTGTACGTGTCCATCCGGAACTCATACCGGCTCCGGCCCCTGGCCTCCACGATGGAATCGAACATCATCCCTTCGATGGAGATGGAAGCCTCGAGGGATTCACCCGACAGGCTGTCTGCAATGGTGACCACCAGGCGCTGCGGGAGCACCTCCTCCACGGGCGGCGGCGGCGGGGGATCATAATGGAACCGGATGGTGAATCCACCCCGGGGGCGGTCCGGGAAGTCCACGACCAGATAATATAGGTCTCCCTCCTCCACATCGATGGCCCGGCTGTACGAGCTGCCCACTCCCGAACGCACGAAATCCTCCGTGGCATCCTTGCGGAGGCCGCACATGGAGTTGATCCCGGGATCGTTCCGGGAGATGTTGCTGCGCACGGGCGCCACCTGCTTGCTCAGGACCTTCCCGCAGAAATCAGGGATGTTGCCTTGGAACAGCAGGAAGTCGATGTCATCCTGCGGGTCGTGCGGAATAATGTCGAAGGTGAGCGAGGTCTTCACCGGTGCCCGGAAGAGGTACCAGGTGGTGTGGTGCTCCCGCTCGAACCATTTGAGGTCGGTGGAAATGTTCTCCTTGATCTCCAGAACGTTGCCAAACCCCCGACCAGGGTTGTCGCAGGTGACGATGGAGTCCTTGACGTAGATGGCACCCGCGCAATCCGCTGGATCGGCGGTGCGCACTTCGCCCTGCGCCAAGGCCATCAACGGCAGGCCCAGCAGGAGTGCGGCCAGGGTGTTGGAGCGGTTTCTCACGGGGACCGAATTGCCCCCTCCTACGCAGGTTCGTAGGTAAGGTTGCTCCCCAGCCACCGCTCCATCCAGGCCGTGGTCTGCCCTTTGCGCCGGGCCAAGTCCTCGATCTGGTCCTTGCCCACCCGGCCGATGCCGAAATACTTGCCCTGCGGATGGGCGAAGTAGAGGCCGCTCACCGCCGCCGCGGGCCACATGGCCAGGCCTTCGCTCAGCGTGATGCCGGTATGCTTAGTGGCATCCAGCAGGCGGAAGAGCTCGGGCTTCTCGGTATGGTCCGGACAAGCGGGATAGCCCGGCGCCGGACGGATTCCCTGGTACTTCTCCTTGATCAGGTCCTCGTTGCTGAGGCGTTCCTTCTCGAAGCCCCACAACTCCTGCCGGACGATCTCGTGCATCTTCTCCGCAAAGGCCTCGGCCAAGCGGTCGCTCAAGGCCTTCACCAGGATGGCGCTGTAATCGTCGCCCGCCGCCTCGAACTCCTTCACCTTCTCATCGGTTCCGTGCCCGGCTGTCACGGCAAAGCCACCGACGAAGTCCGGGATGCCCTTCGGGGCCAGGAAGTCGGCCAAGGCGTTGTTGGGCTGACCCGCCGCCTTCTTGCGCTGCTGGCGCATGGTGTGGAAGCGGCCGATCACCTGGGAGCGCGCCGCATCGCCATACACCTCGATATCATCGTCATCCACCGTGTTGGCCGGCCAGATGGCGGCCACGCCGTGGGCATGCACCCATTGCTCCTTCACCATGCGGTCCAGGATGGCGCGGGCATCGCCATAGAGCTGCGTGGCCTGTGCGCCCACCACGGGATCCTCCAGGATCTTCGGGAACTTGCCCGCCAGTTCCCAGCTTTGGAAGAAGGGCGTCCAGTCGATGTAAGGCAGCAGCTCAGTGAGCGGGAAGTTGCGGTAGGTGAACACGCCGGTGCTCTTGGGCGCCACGGGCGGCTCGGCCTGCCAATCGATCCAGATCTTGTTGGCCCGCGCCTCGGCCAGGGCCACGTATTCCTTCGCGCCCTGGTGCTCCTCGAACTGCACGCGCACCTTGGCCTGGTCCTCGCGCACTTCAGCCAGGAAGCCTTCGCGTTCGGCAGTGCTGAACAGCTTGCTCACGGCGGGCACGCTGCGGCTGGCATCGAGCACGTGCACCACCGGGGCGTGGTAGTGCGGGGCGATCTTCACGGCGGTGTGAACGCGGCTGGTGGTGGCCCCGCCGATGAGCAGCGGCAGCTCGAAGCCCTCGCGCTCCATCTCCTTGGCCACGTGCACCATCTCGTCCAGCGAGGGCGTGATCAGCCCGCTGACGCCGATGATGTCCACCTTCATCTCCCGGGCGCTCTTCAGGATGGTGGCGCTTGGCACCATTACGCCGAGGTCGATCACCTGCCAGCCGTTGCATGCCAGGATCACGCCCACGATGTTCTTGCCGATGTCGTGCACATCGCCCTTCACCGTGGCGAGCAGCACCTTCTTCGCATCGGACTTGGTGGAGCCCATCACCAGGGCGCTCTTCTTCTCCTCCATGAACGGCTCCAAGTATGCCACGGCGCGCTTCATCACACGGGCGCTCTTCACCACCTGGGGCAGGAACATCTTGCCGCTGCCGAAGAGGTCGCCCACCACGGTCATGCCCGCCATCAGCGGCCCTTCGATCACGGCCACGGGATCCACGTACTTCACCCGTCCCTCTTCCGTATCGGCATCGATGAACTCGGTGATGCCGTGCACCAGCGC
>JAHDVX010000026.1 GCA_023382455.1 Flavobacteriales bacterium | reverse complement strand
GCCAGCTTGCGGTGCTGCCCTGATCGTTGCGACGCCAGCTGTTGGAGCCGGTGCTGGGGGTGTTTTTCCAGTTCCAGGTGGGTTTATCGGCCGTGGCGCAGCCGTTCACCCAGCTTTCAAAGCTTTGCACATGGGACAACCCGTCGAAGACGAGATAGGGCGGGGTGGAGCCATCCACCACCGCTGCCACGTTGCTTGTATCGGATTGCGACGAAGGCGTGCAGGTCACGACCAAGCGGTAGTACATGGCCGAGGCGAACGGCTGCGTGATATAGCTGGCATTGGTGGATATCCCTGCGGCATTCACCCAACCCGTGGAGCCGTCAGCGGACTCCTCCCATTGGTAGGCCAAACCGGCTGCCACCGAGCCACCCGTTGCATTCAAGGTTGCCGTTGAACCCACACAAGCCGGTACCGTGGCCGGAAGCGTACCGGCAACCGGCGTGCCGGTGCAGGGCGGGAGCATTTCAAATTGAACATTGGGCCGTGTAGTGCTTGAGCTCGAAGTCCCCGAATAACTGCCCGGCAATGCATTGGGGTCGGGGTTGTAGGTATCGCTGTACAGGTAGCGGACCTTGCCGGTGGCCGTAGTACCATACCATGAACAACCGGACCAGCCGGAAGCATTCTCATCAACCGCCACGATCAGGTTTGTGCCGTCGTAGTTGAACGGCGTGGAGAATGTGATCTCCTTCCATCCCGTTGTGGTCAGGTCCACTGTTCCGGAAAACACCATGGTCATGGCACTCGTCGGCGTGTAGTTCGCCGCCCCGGCAGTAAGCGTGGTAGCCGAGGTGTTGCCCAGATAGATCGTCCAACTATTGCTACTGGCAGGTGAGCTTGGAACCGAACTCAGGTTGAAGCGGATCTTGCTGATAAGCCCAGCACCTCCTCCCCAACCCGCCGTGGTCAGCTCGGAACCCAGGTACAGATTCTGGCTGTATGAGTATCCGTATAAACCGTAGATTGGTGTTGTGGATACAGTTGTTGATCCGGAACCAACCGTAATGGTTTGCGCCTTTACGGCCGGTGCCAGCCCGAACACGGCCAGCACCAGGAGCAACAATGAGCGTTGCCACCACGTTCGTAATGAGGTACCATACTGTGGGGAGGGGGATGGGATCATCGGTGGGGGTGTTTGGGTTCGGGATCGGTTCATGGGTGGGCTGTTATGCTGGGCGCTGCTGTGCCGGGTTTCGGCCGGCACACGGGCGGGGGTTCCAGAAGCAGGGAAAGAGGAGACTGAAAAGGAGCGAGGGAGGGTTGGAGCGTTTATTTTGGGGAGTGGGTCGATCCCCAAGAGCGCCGCTAATCAAAAAGATCCAAAAAACAAAAGCAAGGGAAAAATTTTTTCAAACAACAGGCAACCCATAACCCACCTTACCGTTAGCGCGCGCTATAAGACAAGTTTTCCGGACTTCCTCCCCCCTACTATCCCAAGAGACGGACTCTTTGCCACGGCATCGGGCAGGGGGATGGGAGCGCCCTCGGATGTTCATCCCTATCTGATGGAACGCTCCTGACAGCAGGTCTTCCCATCACCGCGAACCACGGGCATGACATGTCCCTGTGCAACATCCAGCGACAGGTCAATGCATCGCCGCTTCTCCCCTTTCCTTTGCAAGACCATGATCCGATCCATGCGCCCGTCCGGAACCTTGCTGCCCTTGATCCTGGCACTGGTTTCCTGCAGCGCCACCCAACCCGCTGCGGGCGGTGGCGAGGAATACTACACGGCACAGACGCTCCGGTACGAGGACCACATATACAGCCCTACGGTCCGCACGGTCCAGCTCTTCAAAAAAGGCTTCGAGCTGTCCCCGCCCATTCTGCAACTGGGCGGGCCGGACGTGCTGGTGCTGCGCTTCGACGACCTCGCTCCGGAAGCGGAGGACCTGGGCTACACGGTGGTTCACTGCAATGCGGACTGGAGCCCCAGCGACCTCTCCCCGAACCAGTATATCGAAGGCCTGCCCACGGACCTGGTGCCCACGCCCCGGCAGAGCTTCAACACCCTGCAGCCCTTCCTGGAATACGAAGTGGAATTCCCGAGCACCATGATGCGCCCGCTGGTGGCGGGCAACTACCTGCTGAAGGTGTTCCGCGGCACCGACCAGGAAGACCTGGTGCTCACGCGCCGCCTGCTGGTCTTCGAGGACCGTGTGCAGGTGGATGCACGCATCGTGCCCACGCGCAATGTGGAACGCCGAGATGCCGACCAGCAGCTGGACCTCACCTTGCGCCACCCCGGCATCGACGTGCCCGACCCGTTCAACGACCTGCACGTGGTGGTGCTGCAGAACAACCGCTGGGATGATGCGCGCACCGGGTTCCGCCCAAAGTTCATCCGAGGATCGGAACTGGTGTACGACCAGCCGAAGGAAGGGCTCTTCACCGGGGGCAACGAATGGCGCGGCGCGGACCTGAAGAACCAGCGCTACGCCACCTTGCGCGTGTCGCACTACGCCAACTCGCCCGAGGGCCTGGAGGAGGCCGTGCTCCTGCCCGATGACAAGCGCGAATTCCGCGTGTACCTGGACCAGCCCGACATCAACGGCAAGTACCTGGTGAAGAACGACCAGGTGCCCGACGACCCGCTGAGCGCAGACTACGTGTACGTGGACTTCAGCCTGCCGCGCAGCCACGAGGAGATGAACGGTGCGGTGTACATCTACGGCGCCATCAGCGGTCTCCGCTGCGAGAAGCCATTCCGCTGCACCTGGGACGGAACCCGGAAGGCCTACACGGCCCGCATCCTGCTCAAGCAAGGCTACTTCGACTACGTGTACGCCTTCCTGCCGGACGGCTCCTCCGTGCCGGACCTCACCCTGCTGGAGGGATCGCACTTCCAGACGGAGAACGACTACCTGGTGCTGGTCTATGTCCGCGATTACCAGTTGCGCTGCGACCGCCTGCTGGGGCTTCGCTTCCTGAACAGCCGTGGCAGCTGATCGGTGCCGGGCAGCCCGTGCATTCATCGCGGCTGGATCAAACCGGGATAAAAGGCATTAGACTTGCGGACATCCGGGAACGATGGCAACGGCAGTTTCACACGGCATCCGCGTGAGTGTACAGGCGCGCTACGAGGCGGAGTCCAGCAAGCCGTCCGAAGGCCATTACCTGTTCAGCTACCACATCACCATTGCCAACCGCAGCCGCCGCACGGTGCAGCTGCTGCGCAGGCACTGGTACATAGCGGACAGTTTGGCGCCACCTTCGGAGGTGGAGGGGCCGGGGGTGGTGGGTGCGGTGCCGGTGCTTGAACCGGGCGAGCAATTCACCTACACGAGCCACTGCGTGCTCCGCAGCGGGCTGGGCCGCATGCACGGCCATTACACCATGCAGCACACCGACGACGGAAGTGCGTTCGAGGTGACCATCCCGGCGTTTGAACTGCAGCTGCCTTTCGCCGCCAATTGACCCCGGGGCATGTGAACAAGTCGTTAAGACTTGCAATCCCCGCTTACGGTTCGGAAGGGTTCCGCCTATTTTTGCCTCACGATGGGCCGCACCAGCACTCCTTCCAGGACCACCACTCCGCGCTGGTCCTTGGTGATGCGCTTGGTGAGCTTGGTGATGGCCTTCCAGATGTTCCTGCTTCCGCAGTTGATCAATACCCAAATGGCGATCACGGTGGTGGAGGAGCGCGGGGCACAGCCTCCCCCGCTTTCGGAGGAAGAGGTCTTGAAACATGCGGTCAGCTTCCGGGACCAGGTGTACTCCGCTGCCCCGGACCGCGACCTGGTGGCCCAGTTCCACCAGTATGAGGAGATGATGCTGGACCACCCGCTGCGCGAGGTGCCGCACCAGCCGCCCCGTTCCTGATCGGCCACCGGACCCATGGGTCCGTGCATGCCCGTGGCGGGTATGCGCCGGGCGCCCCGTGCGCCCGCCCTGCGCCTTGCTGCGCATCCGTCCCATCATTCATCAGGAACCTTTCATGAAACCATCAACGTTCTTCGCCAACTGGCGGCAAGACCTGCCAGCTTCGATCGTCGTCTTCCTTGTGGCCATGCCCCTCTGCCTGGGCATCGCCTTGGCCTCCGGCGCCCCGCTGATCTCCGGCATCATCGCCGGCGTGGTGGGCGGCCTCGTGGTCGGCCTGCTCAGCGGCTCACCCCTGGGCGTCAGCGGCCCGGCGGCCGGCCTCACCGCCATCATCCTGGTAGCCACCCAGGAGCTGGGCGGCTTCAACCTGCTGCTCACGGCCGTGATCCTCGCCGGGGCCATCCAGGTGCTCCTGGGCTTCCTGAGGGCCGGGGTGATCGCCTACTACTTCCCCAACACGGTGATCCACGGGATGTTGGCCGGGATCGGGGTGCTCATCATCCTCACCCAACTGCCCCATGCACTCGGGTTGCGGGCCGCCATCGACGGCCCGGTCACCGCAACCGCCCTGCCCGGCCTGATGACGCCGGGGGCCGTGTTGATCACGTTGCTCTCCCTGGCAATGCTCGTGCTTTGGGAAAGGCCGTTCATCAAGCAGCACAAATGGTTGGGCGCCATCCCGGGCTCCATGCTTGCCGTGGTGATGGGCATCGGCCTGGCGGCGCTGTTCAACCGGATCCCCGCCCTGGCCATCCATCCCTCGCTCTTCGTGGAACTGCCTGACCTGGGCAGCTTGGGTGCCCTTCCCCGCCCGGCCTTGGAGGGAGTGTGGAACCCCATCGTGTGGCGCACGGCGTTGGTGATCGCCATCGTGGCCAGCCTGGAAACCCTGCTTTGCGTGGAGGCCACCGACAAACTGGACCCGCAACGGCGGCTCACCCCGGCCAACCGGGAGCTGCATGCCCAAGGCATCGGGAACATGGTGAGCGGATTCCTCGGCGGCCTGCCGGTGACCCAGGTGATCGTGCGCAGCTCGGCCAACATCCAATCCGGCGGGCAAAGCAAGCTCTCCACCATGTTGCACGGGGCATTCATCCTTGCGGCCGTACTGGCCTTCGCCGACCTGTTGCGCATGGTGCCCTTGGCCAGCTTGGCCGCCATCCTTTTCATGGTGGGCTGGAAACTGATCAAGCCCGCACAGTTCGTGGCGCTCTGGAAGCAGGGGGCCATGCGCTTCGCCCCCTTCGCCATCACCGTGGTCGGCGTGGCCTTCATGGACCTGCTCACCGGCGTGGGCCTGGGCATGGCCGTGGCCGTGGTGCACATCCTTTGGAAAAACTACCAGGTGCCCTTCCACTTCGACCGGGCCAGCCACCGCACCGGCGAACCCATCCGTATCGTGCTCAGCGAGGACGTGACCTTCCTGAACAAGGCCAGCATCAAGCGCACCTTGACGAAACTGCCCGACGGTGCCCGCGTGGTGTTCGACACCAGCCGCACCGTGGCGTTGGACCCGGACGTGGAGGAGATCATCGCCGAATTCCGCCGGGAAGCGCCCAAGCGCGGCATAGAGGTGGAATGGAGCGGCACGGTGGCACCCCGCCCGCAGCACACCCGCATCCTGTTCCGCCAAGTGATCCTCACGGCCGCCCGTTCCATTTCACCCGCCACCCACTAAAGCCCAGGGAACATGAACAACCGATCGGAACCAAAGGGCGGGACACTGCGTGGCCAACCCGACCTGCACCACCAACTGCTGCACCGCAACCGGGAGTGGAGCCGGCGCATGAAGAAGGAGAACCCGGGCCTCTTCACCGAACTGGCCAAGCACCAGCATCCGTTCTTCCTGTGGATCGGATGCAGCGACAGCCGCGTGCCGCCCAACCAGATCACCGGCACCATGCCGGGCGACATGTTCATCCACCGCAACATCGCCAACCTGGTGGTGCACACGGACCAGAACCTCATGAGCGTGCTGGACTATGGTGTGAACGTGCTGGGCATCGACCATGTGATCGTGTGCGGGCACTACAACTGCGGTGGCGTGAAGGCCGCCATGGGCCCTGAGTTCGACGGCCCGGCTGCCGATTGGGTGCGCCGCATCCGCGATGTGGCACGTTGGCACCACAGGGAACTGCAGGCCTTGCCGGATGAGCAGGCACGGTTTGACCGCCTGGTGGAGATCAATGTGGCGGAACAAGTCTATGACCTCAGCCGCACCTCCATCATCCGCGATGCGTGGGAAGCCGGGCGGCCGGTGCACATCCATGGCTGGGTGTACAGCCTCACCAACGGCCTGATCACGGACCTGGAGGTGACGCGCACCCGTTACGCGGAAGCCGTGGGCGTGTTGATCACTCGTTGATCCCGGCCCACCGTTGCTGGACCAGCAATGCCGTCCGCGGTGCGATACCGCGGACGGCCCTGGTCTTTGCGCCTGTCGCCGGTCAGTTCCCGCCTTTCCGGGGGGCGGTATCTTTGGGCGCAAATCCAACCAAGCCGAACCGCCATGGGCAACGCCGTATTCACGCCACCTGCACCCCGCAACGAACCCGTGTTGAACTACGCCCCCGGCAGCCCTGAGCGCAAGGCATTGCAAGCGGAGTACGAGCGGCGGATGAAGACCGCCATCGACGCCCCGATGTGGATCGGCGGGAAGCCCGTGGAGACCAAGGACCGGCGCAAGATGAGCCCGCCCCACCGGCACCGGCACGTGCTGGGCATGAGCCACCACGGCGATGCCAAGCACGTGAAGGCCGCGATCGATGCGGCGTTGAAGGCGAAGAAGGCCTGGGAGACCATGGCGTTCGAGGACCGCGCCGCCATCTTCCTCAAGGCGGCCGACCTGCTGGCCGGTCCCTACCGGGCCTCCATCAATGCGGCCACCATGCTGGCCCAAGGCAAGAACTGCTTCCAGGCGGAGATCGACTCGGCCTGCGAGCTGATCGACTTCCTGCGGTTCAACGTGCACTATGCCCAGCAGATCCTGAGCAACCAGCCCGCGAGCTCGCCGGGCGTATGGAACCGCCTGGAATACCGGGCGCTTGAAGGCTTCGTCTACGCCCTCACCCCGTTCAACTTCACGGCCATCGCGGGCAACCTGCCCAGCAGCGCGGCCCTGATGGGCAACACCGTGGTGTGGAAATGCGCCGACAGCCAGATCTATTCGGCCCAGGTGATCATGGAAGTGTTCCGCCTGGCGGGCCTGCCGGACGGGGTGATCAACCTCATGCACGTCAGCGGACCGGTGGCCGGGGATGTGATCTTCAAGCACCGTGATTTCGCCGGCATCCACTTCACCGGCAGCACGGCCGTGTTCCGCACCATCTGGCGCACCATCGGCGAGAACCTGTCCCTGTACCGCAGCTACCCGCGCATCGTGGGCGAAACGGGCGGCAAGGACTTCGTTCTGGCCCACCCCAGCGCGAACCCCGTAGAGGTGGCCACGGCATTGAGCCGCGGCGCCTTCGAGTTCCAAGGGCAGAAGTGCAGCGCGGCCAGCCGGGCATACATCCCCGAAAGCCTCTGGCCCGCCGTGAAGAAGGAATTGCTGGCCGACCTGGCGGACATGCGCATGGGCGAGCCGGGGGACTTCCGCAACTTCATCGGGGCCGTGATCGACGAAAAGAGCTTCGACAAGATCGCCGGCTACATCGACGGGCTGAAGAAGGACAAGAAGAACGTGAAGATCATCGCGGGCGGCACCTACGACAAGAGCAAGGGCTGGTTCATCGCCCCCACGGTGGCCGTCACCACGGACCCGCGCAGCACCACCATGTGCGAGGAGATCTTCGGGCCGGTGCTCACCGTGTACGTATACCCCGATGCCAAGTGGAACGACACCCTGAAACTGGTGGACTCCACCGGTGAGTACGCCTTGACGGGCTCCATCTTCGCCCGTGAACGCGAGGTGATCGTGCAGGCCACCGACGCGCTGCGCCACAGCGCCGGCAACTTCTACATCAACGACAAGCCCACCGGGGCCGTGGTAGGCCAGCAACCCTTCGGCGGCGCGCGCGGCAGCGGCACCAACGACAAGGCCGGCAGCCACCTCAACCTGCTGCGCTGGACCAGCCCGCGCACCATCAAGGAGACCTTCGTCCCGCCCACGGACCACCGGTATCCCTTCCTGGGCTGAGCCGCTTTCCACATCGGATCGTGGACCGGATGCAAGGATCGGCCGGAGCGGCACGTTGCAACCGGACTGAACTTCGTGGCGTGATGAACAAGGTGCTGCGATTCGTGCCCGCACGGCTGCGCAACCGCTATGGTGCGGGCCTGCTGGCCATGCTGCTGTGGATCGGGCTCTTCGCTGACTACGACCTGTACACCATGGTGAAGCTGCGCCACCAGCTGGGGCAGATGCGGCAGCAGCGCGACCGCTACGAGGAACAGGTGGCCATCACCCGGCAGCGCCTTCAGGAACTGAACAGCGACCAGGACCGCCTGGAGAAGTTCGCCCGGGAGAAATACCTGATGAAGCGGGACAACGAGGACATCTTCGTGATCGTCCCCGCACCGTGAACCCGGGCCTCCCCATTGCCGCACGACCTGCCCGACCGGCGCCGGTGAGCATCGTCATTGCCGCTCCCGAGCATCCTTCCTTGCTTCGCCATCCACATTCACCGCATCCCTGAGCCCCATGCACCGCTTCCTTGTCATCGCCCTGATCGTGGCACCGTCCTTTGCCGCGGCCCAGGCCCTGAACCCCATGGCCATCCCCCCGGCGCTGGACCTGGACACCTTCGACCTGACGGTGGATGAGCATGTCCACCAGTTCTACCCCGGCATCAACACCAACACGTACGGGGTGAACGGCCCATACCTGGGGCCCACGCTCATCCTGCACCAAGGGGACACTGCACACTTCCGCATCCACAACGAACTGGCCCAGGTGACCAGCATGCACTGGCACGGCCTGGCCGTGCCCGGCGAAATGGACGGCGGCCCGCCGCGCGAGGTGGAGCCGGGCGAAACCTGGGAGGTGAAGTACAAGGTGAAGAACCCGGCGGGCACCTACTGGTACCACCCGCACCCGCACATGCTCACCGCGTTCCAGGCCACCCAGGGAGTGGCAGGCATGCTGCTGGTGAAGGATGCCGCCGAGGCGGCCATCGACCTGCCGCGCACTTACGGCATCGATGATTTCCCGGTGGTGGTGCAGGACCGCAGGTTCCTGCCCGGCGGCAATTTCTTCCTGGGGCCCTACGGGGATTCCGTGCTGGTGAACGGTACACCGAGGCCCTTCCTGGAATGCCCCGCGCAGGTGGTGCGGCTGCGGCTGCTCAACGGCTCCAACTCGCGCATCTACGCCTTGGGCTTCGAGGACGGCCGCCAATTCCGGATGATCGCCGGGGATGGCGGCCTGCTTTCCGCGCCCGTGGCCATGCAACGGCTCTGGCTGGGAAACGGCGAGCGCGCCGAGGTGCTGCTGGACCTCACCGGCATGGAGGGCGACAGCCTGCTGCTGATGAGCTACGGCAGCGAACTGCCGGTTACCGTGCCCGGATCGAACAACATGATGATGGAGTCCAGCATCCTGAACGGTGTCGACTTCCCGGTGCTGCGCATCCGTGTGGGCGCCCCCACGGCCGATCCGGTGACCGCCATCCCCAACGCGCTGGTCCCGGTGATCCCCTATGACGAAGGCAGCGCCGTGCGCACGCGCACCAAGCTGCTCACCGGCACAGGCATGGTGGGCAGCATGGGCATGTTCTTCATCAACGGCGTGCAGTTCGACATGGACGTGGTGAACGACACGGTACTCCTGGGCAGCACCGAGATCTGGAACATCCAGAACTTCTCCAACATGGCGCACCCGATGCACATCCACGGCGGATCGTTCTTCATCCTGGACCGCGACGGACAATCACCCCCCGCCTGGGAGCGCGGCGCCAAGGACGTGGTGCTGCTGGATGCCGGCTCCAGCGCGCGCGTGATCATGCGCTTCGATGAACCCACCAACGGCTGGCCCTTCATGTACCACTGCCACAACCTGATGCACGAGGACAACATGATGATGCTCCAGTACATCGTGACCGACGTCACCACCTCGGCACCCGGCATGCAGGCGGACCAACCGCTCCGAGTGTTTCCCTCCCCGGCCGTGTCGCTCATTTCCATCCGTGCCGAACAGCCGTTCCGCCAAGCTGAACTCTTCACCTTGCAAGGCTGCCGCGTGAGGAATTGGGAAGGTGTCGCGTCCAAGGAAGCCGCCATGGACCTCAGCGACCTGCCCGCCGGGGCTTACCTGCTGCGTGTTTCCGGCAACGGGCATACCGCACGGACCACGGTGATCCGCGAGTAGCACCACCGCCGGGCGGACTGCTCAGTGGTGATGCCCGCCCGGGCCGTGCACGTGGCCATGGGCCACCTCATCGGCCGTGGCCGGGCGCACATCGGTCACCTCCACATCGAAGGTGAGCCGCACGCCCGCCAAGGGATGATTGCCGTTCACCAGCACGTCCTTGTCCGTCACTTCCTCCACGGTCACCACGCTGTGCTCCCCGGCCTGGAACTGCATGCCCACTTCCACCTGTTGGCCGCCGAAGCGGTCCAGCGGCACGCGTTGCAGCAGCTCCTTGTTGAACTCGCCGTAGGCATCGCCCGGGGCCACCATGGCCTTGAACTTGTCGCCCTTGGCCTTGCCTTCCATCTGCGCCTCCAGCCCCGGCACGATCATCTGGCTGCCTTGCAGGTAGGTGAAGGCCTCGTGGCCCTTGGAGCTGTCGAGCACCTCACCCTCGTCGTTGGTGAGCGTGTAGTGGAAGGAGACCACGGAGTTGCGTGCGATGTTCATGGGTTTGGTATTTGCCCCGTCGGGGTGTGCGCAAAGCTACGCCCGGAGAAGGGTGCGGCCCGTCCGCTTTCCAGGTCAGAGTTGAACGGGCTCCCAATACAGCGTGAAGTAGAACGCGGCAAACCCCACGAAGGCGATCAGTAGGGCCCAAACCCAGGCGGGGATGGCCTTGGGTGTTTCCGAGCCGGTGATCATGAACCGGTCGCTGCGCTCGCTGCCGTATGCATTCACCGTGATGGGCACATGGTCCTGCAGCACTTCGTTGGGCTTCAGGCCCAGCACGGTGATGGCGGGGCCGTTGCGCACCTCGAACGGGATGGTGCGCACGCCTTCCACGCCGCTGGTGCTCCGCGCCACGATCCTCAGGGTATGCGGTCCGTCGGGCAGCTTGGTGGTGTCAAAGAGGAACTTCACCGGCGGCGCGTATTCCGCGAACGGCACCTCCTCATCGTCAAGGAAAAGCTTTACTGAGCGTTCGGTGGCCATGACCTCAGAATGTATTGTCCAGGATGGACCGTTTGATATGCTGCTCGCCGGCCTCCTTGGGCCAGAACAGGAACTTGACCGCGTAGACCAGTGTCACCAGCACGATCAGCGCCGAGGCGATGATGATCGGCATATCCCAGGCACTTTGGGGGCCTGTACCGTGGGTGATCCCCTTCAGGATGGCGGGCTGCTGTTTCTGGCAGGCCGGGCATGCCCAAGCCGGGAGCACGGCCACCAAGACCAGGAGCAGGAAAAGTAGCTTTCTCATCAGGGCAGCATGGTTTGTGGCGCGATCTCCGCGCGTTCAGCCTTCACGGTCTCAATCTTGGCGGGCGGTGCGTTGTTTCCGAAGTTGGAGCGCACATGGTTCACCACCGCCACGATCTGTTCATCGGTAAGCACCTCGGCCTGTGGCGGCATGGGGCCATAGCCCTCGCTGGCCCGGGCGTTGTACCCGCCGAGCACGATATCGATCATCTGGGTGGGATCCTCCTGGTTCACCACGGAACTGCCGGCCAACGCCGGGAAAGCCCCGGGCAGGCCTTTCGCATCCTGCTGGTGGCAAGCCGCACAGACCTGCGAGAACACGGCGGCGCCGTCCACGGCAGGGGCCTCGCCTGCGGCCGCGGCAACTTTCTCCCCGCCCGCACCCGGCGTACGCAGGAATGCATCCGCCTGTACACCGGACGGCAGCGGCGCCTGCTTCAAGGAGAGCAGGTAGGCCACCAGGTCCTGGGCCTTGGCGGAGGCCACCACTTTGCGGCCGGGATCCGGCAGCTTGTCCGCCGGGATGGGCAACACCACGTCGCCGGGTTTCACGTCCGCTGAATCCACCTCATGGAACAACCAGCCGTAGCGGGGCATGATGGAGCCCTTGACCACCAGGCGCGGATTGTACAGGTGCAGGTATTGCCACTGTGAACTGGCCTGCCGCACCCCCACGTTGGTCAGGTCCGGTCCGGTGCGCTCGCTGCCGAGCACCGACGGGGATTGTTGCCAGACATTCAGGCGTTGCTTGCTGTAGTAGTAGTCCGCCGGGATGGAAGGCCTGGAGCCCCAGGTCTTGTCCATCTCGATGTTGCGCACCTGCTGGGTATGGCAGCCCATGCATCCCTCGTTCACGTACACCTCGAGCCCCCTACGCTCCTGGGCGGTCATCACCGGCATATCCGGCAAGGGTGCGTTGGTCTCGGTCAAGGTAAGGGCCGGCGCCACGGCGATGCCGGTGCTCAGCAGGGCGAACACCACGAATGCGACATTCACCAGGTTCGCGTGGTCTTTGTGGAAATTGATCATCGCTCAAGCAGCTACGGGTTCAACGGCCAACACTTCCCGGGCGGCGGCACGCGGGCTTCGCACCATGGTGGCGAAATTCCAGACGAAGATCAGGTGCGAGATGAACATCAGCGAGCCGCCGATGGCCCTCCAGGTCCAGTAGCCGCGCGTCTCGATCACGGTCTCGATGAAGGGTACGCCCTGGATCCAGGCCCACCCTTTCACCGTGCCGCCCGCCATAAGGGACACGGTGTAGGCGAACACCCCGATGAACGCAAGCCAGAAATGGGCACCCACGAGCAGCTGGGCGGGTTCCCGGCCGGTGATCTTGGGCACGATCGCATAGATGCAGGCCCAGAGGATGAAGGCCACGATGCCGTACATCGTCATGTGCGAGTGGGCCACGTTGAAATCGGTGAAATGCCAGATATGGTTGGTGAAGCGCATGGCCTGGAAACTGCCTTGCGAGCTGCCCACGCAGTAGTACACCACCCCCACCAGGAAGAACGGCAGGACATAGCTTTTGCCGATGGCGCTCCAGCTGCCGCGCATGGTCATCAGGAAGTTGGCGGTACCGGCGAAGACCGGGATGAACATGCCCACGCTGAATACGATGGCCACGGTCTGCAGCCACCACGGCAGCGGTGCGAAGATGAAGTGGTGGGTGCCGATCAGGGTGTAGAAGAGCACCTGGGTCCAGAAGGCGAGCACGCCCAGGGAGTAGGAATAGATGGGCTTGTTGAGCGCGGAGGGCAGGTAGTAGTAGATCAGGCCCAGGGTGAAGGTCATGAACCAGATGCCCACACCCATGTGCATATAGTAGCCTTGGATCACCGTTTCACCCAATCCTTCCTGGTACCACGGCAGATAGCCGATGGTGGCCACCACCAGGGTCCAGAGCAGGGATGCCAAGAGATACCAGTTGCTCACGTAGATCTCCGCGATCTTGCGCCGCTTCACGGTGGCGTAGAAATTCCGGAAGGTGAGGATCAGGCCCAAGGCGAAGAGCAGCATCACCGGCCAGATGTACTCACGGTATTCGCCGCCTCCGTTATTGATCCCGGCCATCAGGCAGATATTGCCGAGGGTGATCGCCGCATTGATCAGCCAGAAGCTCCACCAGGCCCACCGGTAACTGTAGATCCGTGTGGCGGACGTGCGCGCCACCACGAAGTAGCCCAGGCCGATCATCGCCATGGATGACCAGCCCCAGAAAACGGTGTTGGTGTGCACCGGCCGCAAGCGGCCGAAAGAGAGCCAGCTCACATGGTCCATGTCCGGCCACACGAACTTCAGCCCCAGGTATTCACCCACGAGGGTGCCGAACACCAGCCAGAACGCCGAGGCACCGAGGAACCAGATCACCAGTTTCCGCAGATCCTGGGGCACGTCCAGCCGGGTGCGCGAATAGATCTTCTCGTCCACCAGCGGATTGCCGGGCTCGCTGGTGGCCCTCATCACCAGCTGCTTGGCATCCTGCGCCGGTGCTGATCCGCCGAGTTCGTCACCCTTGAGCCGGTACTCGGGCTGGTGTCCGCCGTCCGGATCCGGCCCGGCTTCCGGCTGGGCACTGTTCAGGCCATTCATCGATTTGATCATGGAGCTCACCCGCGCCGTGATGATCAGGGCCGCCACGAACAGCACGATACCCAGCAGCACCATGGTACCGATGATGCCCGGGCTGCTCCACCACCCTGGTGGGGCGGTGCCTTGCGCCATGGCCCCGTGGGCCGTGACTGTTGCAAATGCCACCAACACGGCCTTGGCCGCACCGGCCATCGTCCCGGTCATCCTTGGGGTACACATCATGCTCATTTCTTCAAGTCCGTTGCTCCCGTATTCAGTTCCTTGGCCAAACGGTCCACATACGTGTTGGCCAGGATCCGGGAAATATCCTTCCTGACCTCCACGAAATCGTTGTGCATCGGGCAGGGCTTCCCGCTGTTGCATTCACCGATGCCCATCACGCACAACGTGTTGTCCATGCCGCCGCCCAACGCATCCATCACCATGCGCAGATTCACTTTGGCCGCGTTGGCCATAGGCAGGTCGAACCCGCCGCTCGGCCCACGGTAGGAGCGTATGATGCGGGCCTTCACCAGGTCCTGCATGATCTTGCCCATGAAGGCCTGCGGGGTGCCTGTCATCTCCGCGATCACCGGTAGCGTAAGGCGCACACCGTTGGCCGAGGCTTGGGCAACTGCCGCCACGGCCCGGAACGCATATTCACAGGTCTTGGAGAACACGATGGGCCAAATGTAGCAGCAATCGTATTTCGGACAAATTTATCTTCAATTCGGGCGGGCCACGATCGTCCAGTAGGCAGCACCCAGCGGGAAAGGCCGATTCCGCCGACCTTTGCCGACATGGCCAACGAAAAACTCTTCACCGCCTTCGGCTCCCTGTCGGCCGAGGCTTGGGAAGCCCTGATCCAAAAGGAGCTGAAGGAGAAGGACCCTGCCAGCCTTTCGGTCCAGGTGGCGGAAGGCATCACCCTGCGCCCGTTCGCAACGGAGGGATCCGCCGCAGCGGGCGGAGGGCGCCGCAGCGTGAAGCGCTCCGGCAATCCGTGGCGCATCACCGCGGACCTGCGCGGGGTGGAGGCGGATGCCAACCAGCTTCTGCTCGAGGACCTGCTGGGCGGTGCGGACGGCGCGGTGATCAATGCCCCCACAGCCCGCATCCCGGGCCTGCTCCGCGATGTGCTCCTGGCCGGCGTGGACCTGCAATTCGAGCAAGGTGCCGCGGACCTGCTGCATTGGCTGCTGCAGGAGTGTGATCGGCAACAACTGGAGCCTGCGGAACTCTCCGCCTGCCTCGGCCTGGGTCCGGATGACCGCGCCGGACAACTGGCTCACGAGGTGGAAGGCATGCCGCTGCTGCGCTTGTACAACGTGCGCGCCGAAGACAGCAGCCCGGAGGCCGCGAGGCTGGCCATTCAGCGAGGCAAGCGCATCCTCGACCATCTGCTGGCCGAAGGCTGGACCATCGACAACGCAGCGGCGCGGCTGCAATTCACCATGCCCTTGAGCGACGACCTCTTTGCGGACTTGGCCCGCCTGCGGGCCTTCCGTGAGACCTGGGCTGCGGTGGTGAAGACGTACGCACCCGAACACGCCTGCTCGGTGAACACCTGGGTGCAGGCCGAAGTGACCTATCCGAAGGAAAATGCAGGCCATACGGACATCATCCGCGCCACGCTGCAGGCAGTCAGCGCCGTCGTCGGCGGATGCGACGGGCTCACCATTCCGCCGCCGACGTTGCCCGAAGGAGAAAAGCTCGCCCGCCGCATCGTGCGCAATATCCATCACCTGCTCAAGGACGAAAGCTTCCTGGCCCGCGTGGCCGATCCAGTGGTTGGAGCTTACATCGTGGAGGAACTCACATCAGTATTGGCGAGCAAATTCGCCTCAAGCCACAAGCCACAAGCCGCAAGCTCGACCGCTTCCCAGCTTGTGGCTGGCGGCTTGCAGCTTGAGGCTGGCATCCCGAATCGCGAGGAAATTCCGCTGAAGTCCTATTACACGGCACTCGACAACAAGGACATTGAGCATTTGAAGTTCGGCGCGGGCGCACCACCCTACCTGCGCGGCCCCTACGCCAGCATGTATACCGTGCGGCCGTGGACCATCCGCCAGTACGCGGGTTTCAGTACCGCTGAGGAAAGCAACGCCTTCTACCGCCGCAACCTCGCCGCCGGGCAGATGGGCCTTAGCGTGGCCTTCGACCTCGCCACGCACCGCGGCTACGACAGCGACCATCCGCGTGTGAAGGGCGATGTGGGCAAGGCCGGCGTGGCCATCAGCAGCGTGGAGGACATGAAGATCCTCTTCGACGGCATCCCGCTGGACAAGATGAGCGTGAGCATGACCATGAACGGCGCCGTGCTGCCCATCATGGCCTTCTTCATCGTGGCTGCGGAAGAGCAGGGTATTCCACCGGAGCAGTTGCAGGGCACCATCCAGAACGACATCCTCAAGGAGTTCATGGTGCGCAACACCTACATCTACCCGCCGGGGCCCAGCATGCGCATCGTGGGCGACATCTTCAGCTACTGCGCCAGGAAGATGCCCAAGTTCAACAGCATCAGCATCAGCGGCTACCACATGCACGAGGCCGGCGCGCCCGCTGACCTGGAGCTGGCCTACACCCTGGCCGACGGCATCGAATACGTGCGCACGGGCATGGCGGCGGGCATGCAGGTGGATGAGTTCGCCGGGCGTCTCAGCTTCTTCTGGGGCATCGGCATGGACCTCTTCATGGAAGTGGCCAAGATGCGCGCGGGCCGCCTGCTCTGGGCCAAGCTGCTGCACGAGATCGGCGCGAAGGACAAAAAGAGCCTGGCCCTGCGCACCCACTGCCAGACCAGCGGCTGGAGCCTCACCGCGCAAGACCCCTTCAACAACATCGCGCGCACCACGGTGGAAGCACTGGCCGCCGTACTGGGCGGAACACAAAGCCTGCACACCAACTCGCTCGACGAGGCCATCGCGCTGCCCACCGACTTCAGCGCCAAGATCGCCCGCGATACGCAGCTCTACCTGCAGAAGAACAGCGGCATCACCAAGTGGATCGACCCGCTCGGCGGCAGCTATTATGTGGAAAGCCTCACGCACGAACTGGCACACAAGGCCTGGGCGCGCATCAAGGAGGTGGAGGAATTGGGTGGCATGGCCAAGGCCATCGAAAGCGGCCTGCCCAAGATGCGCATCGAGGAAGCCGCCGCGAAACGCCAGGCCCGCATCGACACCGGCAAGGACCGCATCATCGGCGTGAATGCATTCGTGACCGAGGACGAGACGAAGATGGAATTGCTGGAGGTGGACAACACCAAGGTGCGGGAACAGCAGGTGGCGCGTTTGAAGCAGATGAAGGCGGCGCGGGATGGGAAGAAAGTGAAGGAGGCGCTGGAGGCGCTGACGAGGGCGGCGAAAGAAGGAATGTCCGATGTCTCACGGCCTATACCAGACGCTGCTCTGAGCATAGGACATGAGACATCGGGCAAGCGCGGCGGCCCCGCGCGTGGCAACCTCCTCGAACTCGCCGTCAACGCCGCCCGCGCCCGCGCCACCCTGGGAGAGATCAGCGACGCCCTGGAGAAGGTATTCGGCCGTTACGCTGCCGTGCCACGCACCATCAGCGGCATCTATTCCGCGGAAGCCATGAACGATACCGACATGCAGCAGGCCATGCGCCTCGCCGATGAATTCGCCAAGCACGAAGGCCGCCGCCCGCGCATCCTCGTGGCCAAGATGGGCCAGGACGGTCACGACCGCGGCGCCAAGGTGATCGCCACCAGCTTCGCCGACATCGGCTTCGACGTGGACATCGGTCCCCTGTTCCAGACCCCGCAAGAAGTGGCGAAGCAGGCCATCGAGAACGATGTGCACGTGCTGGGGATCAGCAGCCTCGCTGGCGGCCACAAGACCCTGGTGCCCGAGGTGATCAAGGAACTGCGCGAGACCTACAAACGCCCCGACATCCTCGTGGTGGCCGGTGGCGTGATCCCGCCGAACGACTTCGACTTTTTGAAGAAGGCGGGCTGCTTCGATGTGTTCGGGCCGGGCACGAAGATCCCCAAGGCGGCGGTGGGGATCATGGAGAGGCTGATGGAACATGGATCCTAATCGGCATATCACGGACGCTTGATTACAGTACCTGGACACCTGTCCGGCGACCTGTACCGTCGACCCATTGGGTCGACACTCATGATTCCCAATGCCCCCACATTTCCACAAACACATTCGCCTGGCGGGCCGTGACTACACCCAGGGTGCGTTTTTCGTGACGTTGTGTACCGTGCAGCGGCAGGAATCGTTCGGGCGTATTGTAGGAACTGGAACGGATGCTCGGATGGATCTGAACGACGCAGGCTGCATTGTAGATAAATGCTGGCGTGCGATCCCGGACCATTTCGCGCATGCGCGGCTGGATCAAACGCAGATCATGCCCGATCATTTGCATGCGATCATCATTCTGGCACCGCATGCACAATCTGCACCTGTACCGTCGACCCAATGGGTCGACCCTACAGGTGCCCCGGATGCCTCCCGTGCCAGGCCGAATGGCCCCCAACGCGGATCATTGGGCGCCATCATCGGCGCATTCAAATCGGTGGCGACCAAACGGATCAACACCGCATTGGGCCGATCGGGCGGCACCATTTGGCAACGCGGCTACTACGAACGGGTGATCCGGCGCCATGGTGGTGAATACGGGCGCATTGCGCAATAAATTGCGGAGAACCCGGCGAACTGGCGTTAGCAACTACACTACTGCAATGCAAACCATTTGGGTAGGATGCGATTCATGCAGTCAGAAGACAAGCCATCTTGTACTATTTGAAGTAGATGATGGTGGACCATCCGATGATGGCGAAGTCTATATCGATCCAGAGAACGGATACTGCGTTCTCCAATGCGAAGGCTGTAAGTCATACAGCTTTCTCCATAAGCATTCATACCTCGTCTCGGAAGATGGTTGGGAGACCACAGAAACGACCGATTTCATTCAATATCCAAGGCGTATCGTTGGAAGGCAACCGATACAGCACAGCAATCTCCTACCCCCACAGGTCCAGAGAATCTACTTCGAAACCCGCAATGCCCTTTGCAATGACATGAATGTTCTTTCTGGAATTGGCATACGCGCACTTGTGGAGGTTGTTTGTAAAGAGAGAAACGCTCCGGGAAAGGATTTACAACAGCGCATCGATGGTCTAGTTGAAAAGGGAGACCTCAATGCGGCCGGCGCAACGATCTTGCACAGCATCCGAACAATGGGTAACGATGCGGCGCATGAAGTGAAGGCCCATTCAAACGATGATCTTTCAACTGCTTTCGATGTAGTTGAACACTTGCTTATGGGCATCTACATTCTTCCAGCCAAAGCTTCCAATCTTCCCAAGTGAGTTTCGTCCATGGCCAAGCTCACCGTCGAGCAAGCTCTTGCATTTCGCGTTAGGGACAGCAGCGGAAAGCCCACAGCGAGGAACGAGCGAGGACTTGCAGCGAATGGCCCGACGGTGACATCCCGAGCGAAGGCTCTGCGAAGCGAAGGGACGAGCCGGAACGCCCACCCTTCGACAGGCTCAGGGTGACGCGTACCGATCAGACAATGAGCGGATCAGATGGTCAGACAATACCCCCGCTCCGGTATTCCATCTTCTGATCTTCTGATAGCCCAATCATCTGATCCAATGTGTTGCTTTAAGGCATCACTGTTAGCATATTCTTGCCTATATGATGCTCCCGGGCATCTTTTGGAAGCAACAGTGCCGAAGGGAATGCGTATACTTGTGGCGGGTAAGCAGCGTTAGTGAACTCAACCCACTTTTACGATGGCTACGAGCAACATCAACTGGCAGGCTCTGAGCGACACCCAGGTGGTGGAACGGCTGGGCGCGGAGCTGCGGCGCATGCGGCTGGAGCGCAACCTGAGCCAGGCCGAGGTGGCCACGCGCGCCGGTCTGGACCGCACCACCGTGGTGAAGTTGGAGGCCGGCAGGGTCGCCACGCTGCTCACCGTGGTGCAGGTGCTGCGCGCCATCGGGCGGCTGGAGCTGCTCGATGCCTTCCACCAGGAGCCGCAGCCCACGCCCTACATGCTGGTGGAGGCCCAGGAGAAGTACCTGAAAAAGCAGCGCAAACGCGCCAGCCGCAAGAAGCCCGAGGTGGGGCCGCCCAAACCGAAGAGCACATGGTAACCCACGCACGGGTTCTCCTCTGGGGCCAGGTGGTGGGCCTGGTGGTGTGGGACGATCAACAGCAACGGGCCACCTTCCAGTACGACCGTGCCTTTACACGCAGCGGGCTTGACGTGGCGCCGATCATGATGCCGTTGGCGAAGGCGCGGGGCGGTGACGAGGTCTTCAGCTTCGGTGATGTACGCGACGAGACCTTCCGCGGACTGCCGGGCCTGCTGGCCGACAGTCTGCCCGACCGTTTCGGGGAGCAGATCCTGAACGCGTGGCTGGCCACCCAGCAACGCACGCCCGGCAGCGCCAACCCCGTGGAGCGCCTGTGCTACACCGGCCGCCGCGGCATGGGCGCGCTGGAGTTCGAGCCGAGCCACAACGACTGGGAGGCCAGCAGCGAGGCCCTGCAGGTGGAGGACCTGGTGCGCGTGGCGAACAGCGTGCTGTACGAGCGCGCGGCATTCCGAACGAACCACAAGAACAAGGGTCGCGAGGAAGCCTTGATGGACATCCTGCAGGTGGGCACCTCGGCCGGCGGCGCGCGCGCCAAGGCGATCGTGGCCTTCAACGCCGATACCGGCGAAGTGCGCAGCGGCCAAGTCGACGGGCTGCCAGGCTTCACCTACTGCCTGATCAAGTTCGATGGGGTGACCAACGACCCCGACTCAAAGGCCGGGGTGACGGCGACATCACGTGGCTACGGGCGTATCGAGTACGCCTACCACCTGATGGCACGGGCCTGCGGCGTGGCAATGATGCCCTGTCGGCTACTGGAGGAGCACGGCCGCGCGCACTTCCTGACCCAGCGCTTCGACCGCGTGCGCGATGCGGAAGGCACGGTGCACAAGCTGCACATGGCCACGCTCTGCGGCATCGCGCACATGGACTACAACCAGCCGCTGGTGCACAGCTATGAGCAGGCCTTCCAGGTGATGCGCGTGCTGGGCCTGCCCTACCCCGCCGCCGTGGAGCTCTTCCGCCGCATGTGCTTCAACGTGGTGGCCGTGAACTGCGACGACCACACGAAGAACATCAGCTTCCTGATGGACCCGCAGGGCGAATGGCACCTGGCACCGGCCTACGACATGTCCTTCGCCTACAACCCCGACAGCCTCAGGGTGAAACAGCACCAGATGAGCGTGAACGGCAAGCGCAGCGGCATCACCCGCGACGACCTGCTGGCCGTGGCCAAGGCGATGAACATCAAGAAGGCCGCCGCGATCGTGGACGAGGTGGTGGCCGGCTTGAAGAAGTGGAAGAACTTTGCGAAGCAGGCCGAAGTGCCCGCAAGGCAGGTGGAGGCGATCGGGAAGCTGCACTTGACGAGGTTCTGAACCCGGGTGCGGCCCACAGGCGCGCATGGCACGGCGATCGGCCCGACCGTACGACCCCGCAACCGGCCTATCCCAAGCGCTGTTGTAACCGGTGCATCCGCAAAAGGCGTCATAGGTGCATGCAGATCGATCTCACCCGCTTTGGCACGGGAGCAGCCCTGTTCCTGGCCCTTTCATGGACCCCTGCAGCAACCGCGCAAGCCGACACCGCGCTCACCGCCCGCATGGATGCGGTGCTGGCCGAACACTTCACCGCCGATGCGCCCGGTGGCGTGGTGCTGGTGGCACAAGGCGACCGCATCCTGTACGAACGCGCGCTGGGCATGGCCGATGTGGCGGCGAACAAGCCGTTGACCACCGCCAGCCAATTCCGCATCGGCAGCATCACGAAACAGTTCACCGCGGTGGCCATCCTGCAACTGGCCGACCAAGGGAAGCTGAAGCTCACCGACGAGATCCAGCGCTACGTGGACTTCCCCCGGAAGGACCATCCCATCACGATCGAGCACCTGCTCACCCACACCTCCGGCATCCCCAATTTCACGGACCTGCCCACGTACAGCCCCGAGGCTTTTGCGGAACCGGTGAGCCTGGAGGCCGAGATCAAGATGTTCAGGGACCTGCCGCTGGAGTTCAAGCCCGGCACGAAGTGGAACTACAGCAACAGCGGCTACATCCTGCTCACGGCGATCATGGAGAAAGTCTCGGGCCGATCCTGGTCGGACCACGTGGCGGAGCATTTGCTGCGGCCGGCGGGCATGGCCTCCTCCAGTGCGGCACTGGATGACAACTTCCTGGCCCATGAACCCGGCCTGGGCTACCAACCCGAAGGTGAAAGCTGGGTGCCGGCATTGCCGGTGAGCCTCACCTGGCCGCGCGGCGCGGGGTCGATCCGCAGCACCGTGGAGGACCTGTGGAAATGGAACACGGCCGTGCAAAAAGGCGACCTGTTACCGGCACAATTCCGTGATCAGGCCTTCACGTCGTTCGTCCTGGCCAATGACACGGCCTGCGGCTATGGCTACGGCTGGATGTTCCAGAACGTGCAGGGCAGCCCCACGCGGGAGCACAGCGGTGGCATCAACGGGGCTACCAGCAATATGATCTACCTGCCCAAGGAGGATATTCTCGTGGTGGTGCTGGTGAACCGTGAATCGGCCGATGCCCACAGCTTGGCGCCCGAGTTGGCGGCGATCGCCTTGGGCAAGCCGTACGGTGGGCAGGAGGTGCCGCTCACGGCGGAACAAGCACGGGCCTATGCCGGTGTGTACCGGAGCGAACAGGGCGTGACGCGCTACATCACCAGCGATGGCGACGGCCTGCACGCGCAGCGCGAGGGTGGCAAACGTTTCCGCTTGCAATACCTGGGCAACGATCGGTTCCGCTATGTCGGCGATGTGATCAACATCACCTTTCAGCGTAGCGATGGCAAAGTGACTGGCGCCCGGTTGCAGACCCGCCAGGGCGATGACCCCATGACCCTGACCGATGAACCGCTCCCGACGCGCACGGCCATTGCCCTGCACAACGCCGACCTGTTGCCCTACGTGGGCGAATACGAGCTGGCCCCCGGATTCACCCTCACTTTCCGCGCTGAGGGTGATCGCTTCTTCCTGCGCCCCACCGGCCAGCAGGAGCTTGAGGTGTTCGGTTCCGCGCCGAACGAGTTCTTCCTCACCGTGGTGGATGCCACCATCACCTTCCACCCCGACGCACAAGGCGTCGTTGACCGGTTGACCTTCCGGCAAGGCAAGGAAATGGAGGGCAAGCGGGTGAAGTGAACGAACTTTACAGGGCATGACCACGGCTCGCCCCGCCCACCTGCCCAGTGCTGCCTTCTTCCAACGCCCGCGCCCCACGGCCGAGCAGCCGTTGGTGGTGATGATGAGCGCCTGCCTGGGCGGCGTGGGATGCGGTGTGGATGGCAGCACCAACGGCGACCACACCGGTCTGCGATCATGGCTTGTTCGGCCCGAGGTGCGGATCGTCAAATTCTGTCCGGAGCACTTCTCCTTCGGCACCCCGCGCCTGACGCCGGACAACCACGGCGGCAACGGCTTCGACGTGCTGGACGGCAAGGCGCGCTCCTTGGCCGAAGACGGCACCGATTGGACCGCCGGCATGGTGAAGGCCGCGTACGAGATGCGCGACCGTGCACTGCGTGAGAAAGTGGACCTCGCGATCCTCATGGACATCAGCGGCGCCTGCGGCAGCACGGTCACCTACCTCGGCTCGCGCTTCGCGGCGGACAAGGTGTACCAGCAGGGACCGGGTGTGGCGGCGGCCGCGTTGATCCGTGCGGGCATCCCGGTGATCTCCCAACGCGACGACCGCTCCTTGCGGATGCTACGGGACTTGATCGACGGCACACAACTGCTCGAGGAAGAGCGCGATCACTGGGAAAAGGAGTGGTATCAGGAGTATTTCGCCCGGCCATGAGCAAGC
Source organism: Flavobacteriales bacterium (assembly GCA_023382455.1). Taxonomy (GTDB): domain Bacteria; phylum Bacteroidota; class Bacteroidia; order Flavobacteriales_F; family PHOS-HE28; genus PHOS-HE28. Next base: position 23,724 of record JAHDVX010000026.1, on the reverse strand, counting down.
ACAAGCTGGACCTGCACGACATCTTCAACCGCGGTGAGGAGATCGACCATGCGCTGCGGGAAGCCATGGATTTCTGCACCGAACGCCGCATCGACCTGCTGGAGATCATCCCCGGCAAGGGCAGCGGGCAGCTGAAGAAGAAGGTGCTCCGCTTTCTGCAACAGCCTGAGGTGAAACGCACCTACCACCGCATCGACAAGGACCGTGACAACCATGGGCGCCTATTCGTACGGTTCCGCCACTGAGCCATGGAAAACCGTTTCCTGCCCCGGGGAGCATTTGAGGGATAAGTTTGCCCAACCCAATACCACGATGAACGTCGGCTCCTCATGAAAATTCACCCCTTGCACTTTTCGACTTTGGCCATGGCGCTACTGTTCGTAGCCTGCACCTCCTCTGAAGGCCCAGCAGCCCCGCCCGTGCCGACAGGGACGGCACCATCGGTGGTCGATGCGGAATCCACGGCCCCGTCGACCTCGTCCCAAGCACCTTCCGCCCCCACGGCTCCGGCCAATGCCGTGGCGCAGCTCAATCCACCGCATGGCGAGCCCGGTCACCGCTGTGACATTCCGGTTGGAGCTCCCTTGGACGGCAGTGCACCGGCTGCATCGGCCACCACACCGATCACGCTGGATGCACCTGCGGCCGGGCCCACTATTCCACCGGCCAATCCGAAGAGCGGCAACAGCGGCAAGATCAACCCGCCGCACGGCGAACCGGGACATGATTGCGCGGTTCCCGTGGGCAGCCCCTTGCCTTGAGCAACACTCCTCTATATCCGCCTGGTCGCCGACTCCACGCAACGGCGTCGGCCAACACCGATGAACGGCTTATGGCAGCAGGTAACGTGCACACGAATGGACTTCCATGCCGCACGCAAGGGTTCCTTGCGCTGGTTCCGCCGCTTCCTTCTGGCCACCGGCACCATCGCCCTGGTGATGATCATGCTGGCCTTCACCAGCGTGCCCTTCCACGCCCACCGATGGCTGGGCACGGCGGGCGGCCTGGCCGAAGGAACACCTGAGCTGATCCTGGTCCTTTCCGGCAGCGGGATGCCCTCCGGTCCGGAGCTGATGCGCTGCGATGTGGCCGCCCGCTGGGCGGCCCGGTCACCCGCCGCGGAGGTGGTGCTCCTGCTGCCTGCCGACACCGGTTTGGCCGATGCCATGGTGGCTGAACTGGCCACGAAGGGCGTGGCATCGGCACGGATCACCTTGCTGATGCACGGGCGCAACACGCGGGAACAGGCCTTGGATGCGGCACAAGCACTGGCGGAGAGCCTGGACCGCTCCATCGCGCTGGTCACCTCGCCGGAACACACCTACAGGGCACTGCTCACGTTCCGCAAGGTGGGCTTCACCCACATTGCCGGGGCACCCGCCTTCGACCATGCCCTGTTTGACGACCTCCGCTACGACCATGAACGGCTTGGTGGGCGGCCCTACGTTCCGGACATCTCCGCAAGTACCGCACTGCGCTATGATCTCTGGAACCGGCTCATCCTGGAGATCACCTGCCTGCGTGAGTACACGGCATTGGCCTATTACCGCCTGAACGGGTGGCTATAGGCCGGTGCTTGCTTGCCGGTTTGGAAGCCTGAAGGATTGTGGCTAATTTTGGCACAAGCCGACCCCGCCCTTGGGGGTCCGACCATTAAATCAAAACCCCAAACACCATGAAGAAAACCCTACTCACCTGTGCAATCGCGCTGGTCGGCATGGCCTCCTATGGCCAGATTGCCACTTACGTGCTTCAACCGGCCAGCGTAGCCGGCCCCTTGGAATTCAATATGGCCGACGACTGGGGGATGCTCCCGGACATGAGCATCCCCGCCAACCGGGTACAAGCGATGGCGGTCATCGTAGATGACGGAACAGCCGCTGATACGCTTGGCTGCAACCCGTTGGTGAACGGTGTTGATGTCGCTGGCAAGATCGCCATCGTGTACCGCGGATCTTGCCAGTTCGGAACCAAGGCGTACAATGCTCAACAAGCCGGTGCCGTGGGCGTGGTGATCGTGAACAATGCGCCGGGTGCCCCGGTTGGGATGGCTGCGGGGGACGACGGCCCCAACGTTTCGGTTCCCGTGGTGATGATCTCCCAAGCCGGTGGCGCCTTGATCCATGACGAAGTGGTGGCCGGCAACGTGGAAATGCTGATCGGCTCGGTGCAGGACATGTTCCCGGACAACCTGTCGATGAAGAATGCCCGCACCTTGGTGCCCACCATGGCGGCACGCCCGGCCTTGGTTTCCACGGCGGACGACAACTATATGGTGCAACTCGGCGCTTGGGTGTACAACTTCGGCAGCGCCGCCCAGAGCAACGTCACCCTCAACGCCACGATCACCTCGGGCGGCAATCCGGTGTATAACGAGACCTCCAGCCCGAACACCATCAACCCCGGGGACAGTGTTTTCATCGCCCTGCCGGACTTCAACCAATCCAGCGGCTACTCGGGTCGCTATGAGCTGGCCTACACCGCCGACCTCGGTGCTGCTGACCAGTTCCCCGATGACAACACTTACACCACCTCCGCATCCTTTGACTCCCTGCTGTCCTACTCCCCCTTGGATGGTACGGGCCTGCCGGAGCAGATCGCATTCTTCCGTCCGTCGGACCCCTTCCAGTCCTACGGCATCTGCGCCTATTTCTCCTCCCCGCATGCCAGCCGCCTTCGTGCCGACGGTATTTACGCCGCGGCCCTCCGGGGTTCTTCGGCGAACATCGCAGGCCAAGTGCTCAACGCAGGCATCTTCGAGGCTGAAGGCACCTTCACCCAAAGCGGCATCGACATCACTGCGGCTTCCGAGATCATGACCGGCGAATTCGCCTACACGGACTCCCTGCAGGCCGGCGAGGTGGTCTACATCCCCTTCTTTGAAGAGACCGTGCTGGAGGACAACAAGAACTACCTGTTCTGCGTGGCTTCTTCGGACGCCACCGTGTACCTGGGCCACACCAACTCGCTCAACTACGATGAAACCGGCATCCAAACCGACCAGGTATCCACCTTCCTCCACTTGGATGACACGTGGAGCTCCGGCTGGAACACCGGCGAAGTGCCTGCCTTGGGCGTGAAGATGAGCAGTGCCAGCGTGGGCATCAACGAGAACAATGTGGTTGAACTCACCCCGTACCCCAACCCCACCAATTCCATGATCAGCATCCCGATGGCTGGCCAGACCGGCAAGGCCACCGTGCAGGTGATGGATACCAAGGGCGCCAAGGTGCTGGACCGTCAAGTGAGCGTGGGTGGCAACAACATCCTCTCCATGGACCTCGGCAACCTCAAGTCCGGCCTTTACACCTTCCATGTGACCTTCGAAAGCGGGGCCCGCTCCAGCTTCCGGGTTTCTCTGGCCAAGTAAGGAAGGACCAACAAGCCTTGTAAAAAGGTCCCGTAGCGCCCGCTACGGGACCTTTTTCATTGGGTCATTGCCACAAGCGGTTTCCTCATTGGCCCGACACCGATGCGACAGCGGCTGGGCCGGTTAAGGCCAACCGGAACTTAGTCGAGAACAAGGCTTTATCGACATGCTCCGACCTGTTCAATCCAAAAAAACCTGACAGATCGACCGCGGATTTTTACTTGCGGCTGCCGTTATTGGTTATTGGCAAGGTTCCCCCAGGGCGAGCCGGTTTTGGCACGTTTTTGCCTGAGTAGTTGAAAAATACCGATTGCCATGTCACGTAAGAAGAAGGCCATTATCCTGAGCCAGCCCGTGAAGCAAGGGATCACCGCCATCAAGGTCCGTTTGGACAAGCGCACCGTGATCACGCTGAACGACCTGAAGAAACTGGCGTTCTGGAAAGCACGCTATCCGCAGGCCGAAGTGATCGGCTGAAGCGCACCTGCCGGCTCCCGGCCTGGGATCAAGGCCAGAAGCCCCATGGGGCGTTTTCAACCGCTGATGGGTAAACTTGCCCAAGAACCTGACGCGCCATGGCAAGTTTTGACATCCTATCGAAAGTGGACCCGCAATTGCTGGACAATGCCGTGAATTCAGCCAAGCGGGAGATCGAGAACCGGTACGACCTGAGGGGAACCAGCAGCAATGTGGAACTGGACCGAAAGGCGCTCACCATCAAGCTTTCCACGGAAGACCACCTGAAGCTCGATGCCATCTTGAACATCCTGCTGGAGCGCAGCACCAAGCAGAAGGTGGATGTAAAGAGCTTTGACCTGTCCGAGGAACCTGTGCCCAGCGGCAAGCTGCTCTACCGCACCGTGAAGGTGAAACAAGGGATCGACCGGGAAACAGCCAAGAAGGTGGTGAAGTTCATCAAGGGCACCGGCCTGAAGGTGCAGGCCCAGATCATGGACGACACCGTGCGAGTGACCGGCAAGAAGATCGATGACCTCCAAGCCGTGATGAACAGCGTGAGGGGCGAGGATTTCGAATTGCCGCTGCAGTTCGACAACATGAAGAGTTGAGCGGCCCCATTCATCCAGATCACCGCATTCCAGCCCATTTCACGCCGATACATGGAAGAATCATTGCGCCCGCGGTTTCCCGTGAAGATCCTGGACTCGGCGTTCATCACCCACAATGTGAAGCGCTTCACCTTGGAAAAGCCGAAGGGGTACCATTATACACCGGGCCAAGCGGCCTGGGTGGCATTGGACCGCGCGGGTTGGCATGAACGGCCTGGCCAGTTCACCTTCACCTCGCTGAACAATTCCCGCACCCTCGAACTCATCATCAAGATCTACGATGAGCGAAAGGGACTTACACAGCAACTGGGCTTGGCACAGCGAGGTGACGGACTGTTGATCGGCGCCCCATTCGGCACCATCACCTACAAGGGGCCGGGCTTCTTCTTTGCGGGGGGCACCGGTGTGACGCCGTTCATCGCCATCCTGCGCGACCTGTACAAGGAAAAGAAGATCGAGGGCAACACCTTGGTCTGTTCCAACCAGACCGCCGACGACATCATCCTGGACGAGGAGCTCAGCAAGATGCTCGGCAAGAACTTCCTCAACATCTTCACGAGGCAGCACGTGATCGGATTCCTCGAGCGGCGCATCGACCGGAACATCCTGATCACCCTGGTGCAGAACTTCAACCAGCACTTCTACATCTGTGGCCCCCGGAGTTTTGTCCAGGACCTCAGCGGCCTGCTCACCAGCTTGGGGGCAAGCGCGGAGTCGATCGTGATCGATCAATAGGGGAAAACACGGAACGCGCCTTACAGGGCGCGTTCCGAATGTCCTGGTCCCGTTGCTTACAGGCTCCGGCGTTGAAAGCGTACCCGCTTCCGGCGACCAGGGAATCCCATACTTTCCGGTCCGTGCAAGACCGACATGACCATTGCAACGGCACCCCAAATGAATAGGTTACCAATGACCCGCCCGACTTTCCGTGGCGTATGCCCTTCTCCCTCAAAGGATTCGCCCCTCGGGCAGGAACATCACGAAGATGAAGGTCATCAGGAAGTGGTGCACCAGCAGTAACAAGGCGCCCATGGCCAAGAGGTGCTTCGTGCGTGTCTCCAAGGCGGGGAACAGCTTGCGGTTGCCCACGGCAATGATCGGGAGCGGCACGGTGGCCACCAGGAAGCAAACCGCCAATGCCTTGAACATCCATGCATTCCCCACCATTCCAAGGAACAAGTGGGCATAGTAGAACGCGAGCCCGACGATGGAGATCAGGCCCAATCGGATGAAAGTGCGGGTTTGTGCGATCATGACTACTCGGTTTTTAGGGTGATTGGTACGGAACTCTTCAACTGTGGGGTTGGGCATGGTCGTACCGGGCATCGACAGGCCGGAGGGTCAGCCCAAAGCGGAACGAACCTGCTTGAGAGATTTGATGAAGGAACCTCGCCATGGAGGTTCAAACGCAGGCTAGCGGTCGGGGTTGCCGGGATTCCCGATCCTGCGGGTTGGAGCTGATGATTTCGTTCATGGCCTCGCAAATTTGCACAAGGCCACCCTCGAAACCAAACCCCTCGGCATGGCGTGTTTTCAACAGGCTTATCCTCTTCATCCGGGTGCCTGTTGTCCGGCCGTACGTAGGGTAACCGTCTTGCCCAAGTGGTCCGACCCGGGAATGTCCAACAGGTGTGTTGCCCCCACTTGCGCGCCATGCCCTGCAAGCAGGTGGTCCAATGGCACAAGACAGGCACCGGCGTATGTGGGCCATGTAGGCCGAAGGATGTCACGCCCGCCATCAACTCCCGTGGCTCCTATAAAATTCCTGAATGATCGGTCCCAAGGCACCGTATTGAGGTCACCCACCACGCAAACAGGCCCGGCTTCCTCGCTGACCCAGGTTTCCAGCATGCGCCACTGCCGGTTGCGTTGCGCGGTCTTTGCAGCGGATTCCGGCGCCCGCAGGTGGACGGCGAACAGGATCAACGGCCCGGAAGGGGTGGTTATCGCGGCGCGAATGGACGGTAACCCGTCCAATGAGACCACATCGGCATTCCTGACCGGTACCCTGCTGAACAGTGCGATGCCGTAGAAGCGCTCGCCCCCTCCATGCACATGCCAGGGGTATTGGTCACCCAGCGCTGCCACCAGGTCTTGGTACCACCTGTCGTCGGTTTCGAGCACGGCCAATACATCAGCCCCGGTACTCCGGGCCACGGCCACCACCTCGGCGTAGGCATCGTTATCCTCATGGACATTCAATAGCGCCACGCGCAAGAACTCCGTTCCGGAAGGCTTCCCCGGCCGATCGACGAGGAAGCGGGCCGTTGGTAGCGCAGTCAGCAGGGCTGCCACGAATGCCCCGACTGCGAGCGCTTTCCTTCCTTTCCACCACCACCAAACTGTCACGGGCAGCAGGACCGCTGTAATGGGCAGCAGGAAGGCGCGCGCGTTGAGCAGCGGGAACGGATCGCCCCCGAAGGCGAGCAGTACCCCAAGGATCACCAAGGCCAACGCTTGGGGCATTCCGCTCCGGAAGCCCTTTCCACCGCGCTCCTCCATGGTTCAGTGGCTGGTGGCCACGGCCAGCAACACCCCGAACAGGACGGCGGCAAAGCGCTTGGCATTGAACCGATGGTCCGGTGTGGCCTCGAAGATGATGGTGGTACTGATGTGGAGCAGCATACCGATGGCCAAGGCCAAGGCGGCCGTCAGGAAGGCTTCGCCAAGCCGTTCCCCCGAAAGATGGCCGAAGAGGATGCCGAGCGGTGCGGCCACCGCGAAAATGGCCAACGTGGCCCAAGAACGCCCCACTCCCACGGCCGATCGCTGAAGCACAGTGGCCAAGGCAATGGCCATGGGTAGTTTGTGGAGCAGAACGCCCACCACGAACGGCAGGTCGCCACCCACACGCGGGTCGGCGAAAGGCATGCCCTCAGTGAAGGAATGCACGAACAGGCTGACCAAGGTGATCAATGGCAACGTGCGGCTGCCCGAGGCGTGTGCATGTACATGGGCGTGCCCATGCTCGATACCATGGCTGAAAAACTCCAAGGCCACCTGAAGCATGAAGCCGGCGAGCACCCAAAGCCCCACCTCATGCCCTCCCCGGGAGAACAGTTCGGGCAGCATGTGCAGCACGGTGACGCTGAGCAGGAAGGCGCCACTGAAGGCGAGCAGCAGCTTCACATGCCCGGGATCGGCAGTCCTGAAACGCACCCAGGCACCAGCCGCCAAGGGCAAGGCCAGGAAGAGGATGATCAACAACGGAAGGCTCATGCTTGCTTTCTGGCCCAGGCCACTATGCGGTTCGAATGCTCGGGATGGAATGTATTGGCGCAGGTGCTGTCCGTCACCTCTTTCAACCTGAGCCCGGCGCCTTCGATCAGTGCTTCCACCTCGGGCAGGCGCCAGGCATGCACGCGCTCCTCGAACCGGTGCTCACCTTCAGGGTGCTCCACCAGGATCCGTTTCACCACTTCCCCGTTCTCCACCGTACGGTTCACCACGAAGCGCATGCCCTCGATGTGCCTTACCTCCTCAGGCACCAGGTCCCGCGTCACCACATCGCCGTTCATGAGGTCCAGCACGAAAAGGCCACCCGGCTTCAGGGCTTGTGCCGCAGCGGAAACGGCCCGCCGGTCATCATTCCGGTCGCCGGTGTAGCCCAAGCTGGTGAACAGGCAGACCACGGCATCGAACTGGTCCCGGGCAAAGGGCTCACGCATGTCATGTACCTCAAAGTGTACGCCGGGCACCTGGGCTTTGGCATCCTTGATGCTCTGCACGGAGATATCCACACCGGTGACATCCAGGCCGGCCTTTGCGAACACGGCCGCATGCCGCCCCCGCCCGCAAGCCAGGTCCAGGAGCTTATCCCCGGGGCGCAAACCACCCTTGGCAATCACACTCGCCACCAGTCCGGCCGCATCCTCCTCATCGCGATGCTTGTACAGCATGGCGTACCATGGGGAACCGAACCACCTGTAGAACCAACCCATAATGCTTGTAGGGCTGGGCGAAAGTAGCTTCCAGGCGCGGCTCTTCGGGGGCAGGCCGTCGCACAGGTTCACAATTTGGTGGATAACTCCCGCAGGTCGACCTACAACCATCAACAGGCCCCGGTTTCTTTGCATTGAGCCTGCTCCTTGGCCCAATTCCGATCATGGTGAACCGCATCTACGACCTGTACGACGACTTGGAGAAGCATCGGATCATGCTGTCGTTCAAGGGAGTGCTGTCACCGGAACTGATCGGGGCCATCCTTAACCTGGTGGAGCACCGGATGAACGCCTCCGAGCCGGACCACCGGGTGCGCAAGCGTGTCTTCAACGTGGTGATGGAATGCCTGCAGAATCTCTATCACCACAACAACCGGATTTCGGACCCCAACGGTGCACCGCTTCCACCCGATGAGCGCCAAGGCGTGGTGATGATCGCCCATGATGTTTCGGGGTATTCGGTGCTCACCGGTAATTTCATGGCCCAAAGCGAAGTGGAGGAACTGAAGGCCCGCCTGGACCAAGTGAACGGTTGCAAGCCCGAACAGTTGCGCGAGCTGTACCAGAGCCGCCTGTCGGACGGCAAGTTCACCCGTACCGGCGGGGGCGGCTTGGGCTTGATCGACATCGCCCGCCGGAGCGGCCAGAAGTTGGAGTACGGCTTCGTCCCCTTGGACAACAACAATGCCTTTTTCAGCCTTAACGTGAACGTGACCACTTGATCTGCACGACCATGACCAACATCGTCCTGGATGGGACCGCGAAGACGCCCACGGTCAATTTCGACGCCAGCACCGGGCTGCTGGACCTGCGGGGGCGTTCCATTCCCGAAAACTCCATCGAGTTCTACAAGCCGCTGATCGACTGGGTGGACCAGTACGGCCGCAACCCCAAGCCCTCCACGCGGCTGCGTGTTCAATTGGAATACTTCAACACCAGTTCCAGCAAGTGCATCCTGGACCTGTTCAAGAAGCTGGAGGCGGTGCGCAATGCCGGGAATGAGGTGCTGGTGTTGTGGCACTACGAACCCGACGACGAGGACATGCTGGAGGCCGGCGAGGACTACCAGGCCATCATCAACCTGCCCTTCAAGATGGTGCAGGTGGAAGAAGTGGACGACAAGTAAGGGTCAGGCGGCGCGTACCCGCCGGTCCAGGAGGGCGATCAGCCACGGGAAGAAGTTGACCTTCAGGGCGGCCATGAACACCAAGGTCATGCCCCAAAGCAGAAACACGTTGGCCCACAGGGTGGGCACTTGGCGGCCGAAGATGAGCTTCACCGGCGCGTAGAACTGCGCATCGAAGAAGCCGCCCTCGCTGGGCCTGAGAAAGATGGGATCGCTCTTTTGCACCAGTTCTCCCTGGTATTCCGTGATCAGGGTCACCTCGCGCCGGTTGGTCACCTCGTCCGCCAGGCTCTCGTTGCGGTTGGCGTCCATCAGCTCGAAGTAGGCCTGCTTCAGCTCCGGCGTGGCGGTCATGGCCGCCACACGGGCCTCCTTCTCCTGCTCCGCATCGCGGTATACCTGCCGGTAGTGGATGGTCAGTACGTTCAATACGCTGTCCAGTTCATCGAGCACGGCATGGTCCACCTGGCCGGTGGCGAGCTGTTCCATCCGGCCCATGTGCAGGCCCTTCAGGCTTCGGGCTTCCTTGGCCATCTCCCGGTGCACTAGTTGCCTGTCCGCAATGAACTCCGGAGTGTCCGTTTGCCCGTTTTCCAAGGCGCGCCGCATGGCGTTGCTCCGCTCGGAGAGCTCACGCACCCAGAGGTCCTTCTTCCAGTTGGCTGTCCGCATCCGGCGCTTCATCCCGTAGAATCCCCGCTCGTACGCGTTGTCCATGTACTGGGAAACGGCCAGCGCCTCATAGGCCCACCGGCTGGCCATCACGTTGCCGATCCAGGGCACGCTTTTCTCCGAGGCGAACCAGCGGTGCAGCTTGTCGAAACGCACGATCACGCCGCTGAACATCAGCTGCGGGATGATCAGCAGCGGGATCATCATGTAGATCACCTTGGCGCTGTTGAAGCTGGCGCTGACGTTCAGGCCGAGCACGTTGGCGAAGCATGCCGTGGAGAAGAGCACCAGATAGTGCTGCAGGCCCATGGCGCCCATGCCCAGCACCGCATCGCCCACCAGCACCAGGAACAGGGTCTGGATGGCGGAGATCACGAACATGAGCCCGATCTTGCTCAACAGGTAGCTGGCCCTGCTCAGGGAGAGGAACTTCTCGCGCTGGAGCATCTTCCGGTCGCGCAGGATCTCCTCGGCGGCCACGGACAGCCCCAGGAACAGCGACACGATCACCGCGATGAAGAGGTACTGCGGGATATTGATGTTGGTACGGTACACGTAGTGCGCCAGGGGATCGTCCGCATTGGCGCTGTGCCGCAGGAAGAACGCCATGATGAAGGCCAGCACGGGCGCCTCCAGGAGGTTAATCAGCACATATTGGCGGTTGGCCAGCTTGGAGCGGACATCCCGGGCGAAGTAGATGGCCATTTGCGCCAGCTTTCGGGGTGCCCGGAAGGTGCTCATGGGGATGCGGGTCTCATCGGGCACCCGGGCCACCCGCACCTCCATCTGCGCCCGGAACACCTCGTTCCAAGCCTCGGGCCCGATGCGGCGCTGGTCGGTCTCGCGCCCATACTCGTCCACGATCTTGGCCTCCAGGATGTTGAAGATCTGCTCGGGGTTCACGTTCCCGCAGGCGGCACACTGGCCCAGGTCGCTGTCGGCATGCCCGGAAACCTTCTTGAAGTAGACCACGGCATCCACGGGATCCCCGTAATACACCGGGTTGCCCTCCTGGTCCATCAGCAGCAGCCGGTCGAACAGCTTGAAGATGTCCGATGAGGGCTGGTGGATCACCGTGAAGATGATGCGCCCTTTGAGGGCGAGCTCCTTCAACAGGTCCATGATGTTCTCCGAATCGCGCGAGCTGAGGCCGCTTGTGGGCTCGTCCACGAAGAGCACGCTGGGTTCGCGGATCAGCTCCAGGGCGATGTTCAGTCGCTTGCGTTGCCCCCCGCTGATGGTCTTGTCCAGGGCACTGCCCACCTTGAGGTCCCTGATCTCGTAAAGCCCCAAGGTCTGGAGCATGCGCAGCACCCGCTTACCGATCTCCGCCTCGGACAAGGTGCCGAAGCAGAGCTTGGCGTTGTAGTACAGGTTCTGGTATACGGTAAGCTCCTCAAGCAGCAGGTCGTCCTGGCTGATGTATCCGATCACCCCGCGGATATGGTCGGCACCGGTGTGCACGTCCACCCCGTTGATGGTGACCTTGCCCTTGTCCGGCCTGAGGTTGCCGTTCAGCACGTTCAGCAGGGTGCTCTTGCCGCTGCCGCTGCCGCCCATGATGCCGATCAACTTGCCCCCGGTCTCGGCCAGGCTGAGCTCATGCAGGCCCGGCCGTCCGTTGGGGAAGTGGTACTCGATGGCCTCCGCCCGGAAGACGATCCGCTCCGCGTCGCTGTCCCGGAAGAAACGGGAAAGGATCTCGCTGTAGTAGATCGGTTGGCCGTGCGTGGTGCGCAGGGACATGCCGTTGTCCAGCACCTGGACCTGGCCCGCGCCCACCTGCCTGCCGTTCAGCCGCAGGTCCGCGTTGCCGAGATAGCGCATCAGGTACAGGGACACGCCCGGCAGGTGCAACACGCGCACCTCGCCGTCCAGCCCGTGCGAATGCAGGTGTTTGGCGTGGCGGGTGCCGGCCTCGGTCGCCTTGTTGATGTAGAGGAGGTCCTGGGCATCCTCGCGCGTCCCGGCATCGGCGCTCACGAAGGCGCTGCACCGCTCGAACAAGGCCTGTTCAATGTGGAAGGTATCCGCCACGGTCTGCACGAAGTCCCGCTCCTGCTCCAGGAGGCTTCCCCGGCTGTGCACCAGTTCCAGCAGGTGCACGAGGACCACGAACTTCTGCCGCTTGTTCAGCTCCTCGTTCACCTCGGTGCAGATCTTCAGCACCTTCACGGAATTGACGCTCGTACGCTTGCGGCTGCGCTCGCTCTGCCCCCCGCTGCTGTGGAAGGCGGCCACGTAGGCCTCGAACAGGCGGAAATGCTCCTCCACCACCGGGCCGGTGAATTGCCTGGCCAGGAAGCGCCGCACCACCTCAAGGCCGGACGGGGTTTCCCCATCGCGCTCGGTCTTCGCGATGATCGCGAAGAGCTGCAACAAGGCCTTGAGGATGTTCTCGGTCATCACCTGCCCCCGGCGCACGGGGCGGCCGGAAATGGAAACGGCCCTCTTCTACGGGAGGGCCGGTCCAATGTTCCGGTGGCGGGAAAGTGCTTGCGCCTACTTCTTGAAGCCGATCAGCAGCACCGCACAGCCGCTGTTGGCCTTGGTGGGGTCCAGCTCCGCGTTGATCACCACGTCCAGCGTGTTGGCCACCACCAGGTCCCAGTACGGGTCGTTGTTGAACTCCTTGTTCGAGAAGAGCAGGTTGCGCTCCTTGTCGTACACGCTGAAGATGAGGTTGCCATCCGTGGTGCCGCTGCATGCAGCCACGCGGTAGGTGGCCCCGCCGAACAGGGTGAGGTTGAACTCCGCCACCTCGTCCTCACGCAGGAGTGCCCGGTAGAACTGGCCGTCCGGGATATACTCGGCCGTGATGTTCTTCTCGCAGATCGAGGCGATGGTATCGCATTGGGCCTTCATATCCCCGGCCAGGAGCAGGCCGGTTCCAATGGCGATGGAAAGGAGGATGCTTCTCATGGTCATGCGATAATGGCGGAGCGGATGGAGCGGATCTTGCGGACGATGCCTTCCAGGGCCTGCGGCGATACTTGGGCCTTGGTCTCACTGTTGATATAGGTGATCTTGTGCTCGGCATCCAGCGTGGGCTGCACGAAGGTGTACTCCAGGGATATGTCCTTGTAGGAAGAGGCGAGGTCCTGGAAAAGGGCGATGACCTCAGGGGATCCACCATTCTGCTGCTGCAGCTCGATCAGGTTGTTCAGGGTGTGCTGCTGCTCGGCGATCCGCTTGGCCAGCCGGTCATCCAGCGTGTTGCCCGTGGCACCCAGGGCCAGATAAAGGCCTTCCACCCAACCGCCGGTGAGCACGGCCACGGAAACGTCGTTGCGCTCGTCCTCCTTCAGGTACATGTCCAGGTTGCGGAAAGCAGTACCGGTCATCCGCAGGAGGCTGTCCTCGTTGTTGATGTTCTTCTTGAAGCCCTCCAGCAGGCCCTTGCTCAAGGCGTTGGCCAGATTGAGCTGCCCGCTCAGTTGCTCCACGGCCTTCATGGTCTTCAATGCCCGCTGGGCATCCTTGTGCACGGCCGCATAGGCCAGGTCGGCCCCGTAGATGCCCAAGGCCATGGCCTGTTTCTCCTTGGTGGTGAAACGTGCCATGCTGTCCGTGGGCAAGGCGAGTTCCGGCGTGTAGGGAGCCTTGAGGTCCCGGATCAACAGGACGGACTGTACGGGCGAGGGAATGCTGAAGAGCTTGTTGCCCACCTTCACCAATGCGTCGGCATCCTGGGTCACCGTCAGGGTATCGGCGGTGGTGGTCGCCTGGTCCGTCCCAGGCCCACCGCATCCGGTCATGGCCAGGAGTATCAAGGCGGCGGCCGCCCAATTGTATCTGTTGCACAACATCATCGTGGAGAACTCAGTTCGTGGAAAAGTTCACGGGGGACGAAATTAGCCCGCCGGGCATGCCTACGTTTTCAAGGGGCCTACAGTTTTCAACAGCCGCAGCAGCCTAACGGCGATCCCCGGTCCGGTGGGGTAAACTTGCGGTTCCATTCCCCGCTGGTGCCGTTCTTCGCCGATATCCTCCTGCCCCTGGCCGTCCCCGGCATTTACACCTACGAGGTGCCCGAAGACCTTCAAGGGAAGGTAGCCCCGGGCATCCGCGTGGTGGCCGCCTTCGGCAAGGGCCGCAAATCGTACAGTGGCATGGTGGTGCGCACGCACGGGCAGGCGCCGGAAGGCCATGCCGTGAGGGCCATCAGTGCCGTGCTGGACGATTCTCCCGTGGCGCTGCCCGAACAACTCGCGCTTTGGCAGGCCATCAGCGGGCACTACATGTGCACACCGGGGGAAGTGATGGTGGCCGCCCTGCCCGGTGCCCTTGTGCTCAGCAGCACCACCCGCTTGGTGGCGGCAGCCACCCCCGAAAACTGGACCGGCAACGCCCGGGCGGACCTCCTGCTGTCCGCCTTGGAGGAGCGCCACGAGATGAGCCTGGAGGAGGCCGGCAAGCTCCTGGGTGTGAAGGACCCGATGCCCGCGGTCAAGCGCCTGTTGAACAGCGGCGCATTGCGGCTGGCTGAGGAGATGAAGGACACCTGGAAGCCGCGCATGGAGCAATTTGTGCACCTGGGCCAGGCCGCCACGGGCGAGGAGGCGCTTCACCGCTGGTTCGATGAACTGGAAAAGGCACCCAAGCAATTGCATCTGCTGATGCGCTATGTCGACCTCAGCCGTTGCTTTGGCGATGCCCCGCGCGAGGTGCGCCGGCAGGAGCTGCTGCAACGCAGCGGCAGCGATGCGGCCACCTTGAACCGGCTGTGCGCAAAGGGCCTGTTCGAGGTGGTGGAGCGCCCGGCCGGAGTCCCGTCCACCGAGGCGGTGAACAAGGCGGCCCCGGCCCTGTCCGAAGCCCAGGCCAAGGCCCTCGCTGAGGTACGGTCGACCTTCAGGGAGAGACAGACGGTACTGCTGCACGGGGTAACAGCCTCGGGCAAGACCGAGCTCTACATGGAGCTGATCGCCGAGCGGCTCTCAAAGGGGGAACATGTGCTCTACCTGCTTCCGGAGATCGCGCTCACCACGCAGATCATCGCCCGGCTTCGTGCCCGGTTCGGCGACCGGGTGGGCGTGTTCCACTCCCGCTTGTCCCAGCGCGAGCGCACCGACCTGTGGATGCGCATGCTCCAGGATCCCGATGCATGCCCGGTGGTGGTGGGTGCCCGCTCGGCGCTCTTCCTCCCCTTCCGCCGCTTGGGCCTGGTGATCGTGGACGAGGAACACGACCCGAGCTACAAGCAGCACGACCCGGCCCCGCGCTACCACGCCCGGGACATGGCCTTGGTGCTGGGCGGCCTCCATGGGGCCAAGGTGCTCCTGGGCTCCGCCACGCCCAGCATGGAGAGTCTGTACAACGCCCGGCAAGGCAAGTACGGTTTCGTGGCCTTGAACGTCCGGTACGGCGAAGCGGCCCTGCCCGCCATAGCGAAAGTGGACTTGCGGGACATGCAACGGCGCAAGCTCATGCGCGGCCATTTCTCCGAGCCCCTGATCCAGGCCATCACCGGCGCGCTGGCCCGCAAGGAGCAGGTCATCATTTTCCAGAACCGGCGTGGCTACGTGCCCGCCTGGCAGTGCGATACCTGCGGTTGGGTGCCCGAGTGTGAGCATTGTGATGTAAGCCTCACCTACCACAAGCGCGACCACACGCTGCGCTGCCATTACTGCGGCCGCAGCTACCCACCGCCCGTAAGCTGTGCCTCCTGCGGCAGCAACCGGCTGCGCATGGTAGGGCTGGGCACCGAGAAGGTGGAGGAGGAATTGGCCCTGCTGCTGCCGGAAGCGCGCGTGGCCCGCATGGACCAGGACACCACCCGGGGCAAGCATGGCCTGGAGCGCCTGCTGGAGCGCTTCGGCGAAGGCAGCATCGACATCTTGGTGGGCACCCAGATGGTCACCAAGGGCCTCGACTTCCAGCAGGTCACCGTGGTGGGCATCCTCAATGCGGACAACTTGCTGCGCTTCCCCGACTTCCGCTCCCATGAGCGCGCCTTCCAGCTCATGGCGCAAGTGGCGGGGCGCAGTGGCCGCAAGCGCGACCCGGGCACGGTCTACATCCAGGCCAAGGAGATACACCACCCGGTGATCGACCTGGTGGCCGCACACGACGTGGAAGGCATGTATGCCCGGGAGCTGCCCCTGCGGCAGGCCCACGGCTATCCACCCTTCAGCCGGATGGTGCGCCTGTTGCTGAAGCACCGGGACGAAGCCCGCGTGGAGGCGGCCGGCCAGGCATTGGCCGCACTGATGCGCGATCGCCTCGGCGAACGCGTGCTGGGCCCGGAGCCACCGCCGGTGGCCCGAGTGCGCGACAAGCACTTGCGAACGTTGTTGTTGAAGCTTCGCCGCGGCCAGTACCACGCTGAAAAAGACTTCCTGCAGCAGGCCATCGACCGCATTTTCGTGCAGGACGAGCACCGCGCCGTGCAGGTGCAGGTGGATGTGGACCCCATGTAGGGCGCCTCGAAGAACCTCACTCCGGTCTCTTGCGCCATAGCTCCTTGCTCCGCCGAAGCGGCTACGCAAAGGCGAAGTCAGCGACGGCACGCGGTGTTCTTGGCAAAAGCGCAAAGCGGCCGTCGCTTGCTCTCATTCGCCCAGGCATCGTTGCTCCCCGGTAGGGTTCTTCGTTCCAGTATCCCCTCTTCGGATCGCCTCGTCCGGACGAATGAAAGCGGCCCCCGCCATCCGTTCGAGGTTCCTCGAATCACCCTGTAACTGACCGCATGGCCCACAGCACCGGCCAAATGGAGCGCTCAGGCACCTTGGCCTCGATCTCCAGCACGGCCCCCGTGGCCGGATGGGGAAAGCGCATCCGCCACGCATGCAGGGCGATGCTCCGGTCCGGCTCCTTGCGCCGTGCACCGTACTTCACATCGCCCTTGATGGCATGCCCCCAGGCCGCCAGTTGCGCCCGGATCTGGTGGAATGCACCTCCCTGCGGGGTCACCTCCAGGAGCGAATAGCGGTCCCCAGCGGCCATGGTGCGATAGCTCAGCGCCGCATTGGGCGTGCCCTCGCCCACCCGCGCCTTCCGTGTACCACCGGCATGGCCCAAGGCGTGGCGCAGCTCTCCTTCACCGGAGGTGCGGCCTTCCACGATCGCCAGATAGTTCTTGACCACGGTGCGCTCCCGGAAGCAGGCATCCATGTGCCGCAAGGTGCCGGCATCCAGGGTGAATAGCGTGACCCCGCTCACCGGTCGGTCCAGCCGGTGCGGCGAGCCGACCTCCACGGCCGGGAATGCGGCGTGCACCAGTTCCAACAAGCTCCGGTCGCCCGTCCGGTCCGGCTGCACCGGCATCCCCGGGGGCTTGTCCAGGGCGAGGAGGTGGGCGTCCCGGAAGATCACAGGCGGCAACCCGTGCTCAATACTGCTCATCCTTGTTGGGGAAATCCGAGGAGCGCACGTCCTTTACGTATTGCTCAACGGCCCCGGTGATCACTGTGTAGAGGTCGGCATAGCGGCGCAGGAAGCGGGGATTGAACTCCTTGTTGATCCCCAGCATGTCATGCATCACCAGCACTTGGCCGTCCACGCCGCCGCCGGCACCGATACCGATCACCGGGATGGAGACGCTCTTGGCCACCTCCTCGGCCAGCTTGGCAGGGATCTTCTCCAGCACCAGGGCGAAGCAGCCGGCCTCCTCCAGCAGTTTGGCATCGCGCCGCAGCCGTTCGGCCTCGGCCTCCTCCTTGGCCCGCACCACATAGGTGCCGAACTTGTATATGCTCTGAGGCGTCAGGCCCAAGTGTCCCATCACGGGGATGCCAGCGGTGAGGATGCGCCCCACGCTGTCCAGCACTTCGGAGCCCCCCTCGAGCTTCACCGCGTGGCCACCGCTCTCCTTCATGATGCGAATGGCCGAGTTGAGCGCGCCCTTGGAATTGCCCTGGTAGGTACCGAAGGGCATGTCCACCACCACCAAGGCCCGGCTACAGCCACGCACCACGCTGCCCGCATGGTAGATCATCTGGTCCAGGGTGATCGGCAGGGTGGTTTCATGGCCGGCCATCACGTTGCTCGCGCTATCGCCCACCAGGATCACGTCCACCCCGGCGCCGTCCAGGAGGCGGGCCATGGAGTAATCATACGCCGTGATCATGGCGATGGGCACGCCTTTCTGCTTCATCTCCTGCAGGGTGTGCGTGGTCACCCGCTTGATGTCCTTTATCGCGCTGCTCATCTGCGTGGGGTTGGAAAGGCAAAGCTATGCGCACCAAGGCCTTGGCGAGCCGGATTCTTGCCCGGTGCAAGATGGATCCACCACCGTCCACCCCCTACCTGGCCGACCCAAGGCACTGGTGAACGATCCGGCCAAGGCACGCAGCTTGTCCCCGTTGCACCTTTCCCCGTGCCGGTCCGCACGTTGCCGGAAACGGACGTGGCATGCCCAGCCCCCCGGTCGCTATCTTCGCCCTCCTTATGCCTACCCGTTCGATGTCCGCACGCAAGTTTCTTCTGGCCGGCCTGGCCGCCGCGCTTCTTCCCGCCTGCAACACAGACCTGGATGTGACCGCGCCCTACCAGGAAAACACCATCGTTTACGGGCTGTTGGACAAGGATAGCACCACGCAATACCTGCGGATCAACAAGGCATTCCTGGGGCCGGACAATGCCTTGGTCTACGCCCAGGTACCGGATTCGAGCGAATACCAGGAAGGGCAGTTGCAAGCCGAGGTGCAGGAGGTGAAGAACGGTGTGGTGATGAACACCTACACGTTGCAGGATACGCTGCTGCCACATGACCCGGGCATCTTCGCCGGCCCGCTGCACAAGCTTTACTACTTCAACGCGACCCTCGATTCCAGTGCGACCTACCGCCTGGTGGCCACCGCCAAGGGCAATGCGGTGAGCGCCGTGGCCTCCCCCGTGGGCTGGATCGCCGCGCACCCCACCATCCTGAACCCGCCTTTGCGCCTGACCCAATCCATCGGGGATTACACGGCCAAGGTGATCCGCTGGCAAAGCGCCGTGAACGGTAAGCGCTATGACATTTCGTACCGGTTCCGCTGGGACGACGTCGTGGGCGGTGACACCATCCCGCGCAGTTTTACTCAGTTCATTGGCACCGTGCTGTCAACCGGGACCGGGGGGGGTGAATCGATGAACGTCACCATGGAGGGAGAAGCCTTCTTCCAGACCGTTGGCTTGCGGGCGGGCGATAACCCCAACGCCACCCGGCGCATCTTCCGCGGGGTGGACATCCTCTGGGCGGTGGCCGGGCAAGACCTGTACAACTACCTCCGGTTGTCAAGCCCGATCTCCGGATTGGTGGAAGAGCGCCCTACATATACCAACATCACCAATGGCTTGGGGCTTCTCAGTTCCCGAAGGTTCATGGTGGTGGTAAAGCCCACGCTGGACCTCTACACCATCCCGGAGCTGGTGCAAGGCCAATACACGGCCTCACTGAACTTCTGCATTCCCGGCAGCGACTTCGACTGCAACTAGACCGCCTGTCCTTTTGTCAGAGTGGTTCGCGCCACAAATGCGCCGGACGCTGCCAAACCGGGTAGTGGGGATGGCTATGGCATAGTGGTTGGACAGGGCGCGTGCAT
The DNA here is from genome assembly GCA_023382455.1 of Flavobacteriales bacterium. Lineage (GTDB taxonomy): Bacteria > Bacteroidota > Bacteroidia > Flavobacteriales_F > PHOS-HE28 > PHOS-HE28. The sequence goes on along the minus strand of JAHDVX010000026.1, from coordinate 4,021 downwards.
ATCGAAATTCATGGGCACGCCTCATCAGCGGCCAACCAACGAACGAACAATGAGCAAGATCATCGGGATTGACCTGGGCACCACCAACAGCTGCGTCGCCGTTATGGAAGGCAGCGAGCCGGTGGTGATCACGAACAGCGAGGGGAAGCGCACCACCCCCAGCGTGGTGGCCTTCGTGGAAAATGGGGAGCGCAAGGTGGGCGACCCGGCCAAGCGCCAGTCCATCACCAATCCACGCAACACCATTTACTCCATCAAGCGCTTCATGGGCAACACCTATGAAGAAGATGCGAAGGAGATCGCCCGCGTGCCATTCGAGGTGGTGCGTGGCGACGGCGGTATGCCCCGGGTGAAGGTCGGCGATCGGCAATACACGCCGCAGGAGATCAGCGCCATGATCCTGCAGAAGATGAAGAAGACCGCCGAGGATTACCTCGGTACCACGGTGAGCGAGGCCGTTATCACGGTGCCCGCCTACTTCAACGACGCGCAACGCCAGGCCACCAAGGAAGCCGGTGAGATCGCCGGCCTGAAGGTGCGCCGCATCATCAACGAACCCACCGCCGCGGCCTTGGCCTACGGCCTCGACAAAAAGCACAAGGACCAGAAGGTCGTCGTGTTCGACTGCGGTGGCGGCACCCATGACGTGAGCGTGCTCGAGCTGGGCGACGGCGTGTTCGAGGTGAAAAGCACCGACGGCGACACCCACTTGGGCGGCGACGATTTCGACCAAGTACTGATCGATTGGCTGGCCGAGGAGTTCAAGAAGGACGAGAACATCGACCTGCGCAAGGACCCCATGGCGCTGCAACGCCTGAAGGACGCGGCCGAGAAGGCCAAGATCGAGCTGAGCAGCACCACCAGCACGGAGATCAACCTGCCGTACATCATGCCGGTGGACGGCATCCCCAAGCACCTGGTGCGCACCCTCAGCCGCGCCAAGTTCGAGCAACTGGTGGACCACCTGGTGAAGCGCACCATCGCCCCGTGCGAAAGCGCCCTGAAGAACGCCGGCTACAAGGCCAGCGACATCGACGAGGTGATCCTGGTGGGTGGCAGCACCCGCATCCCCGCCATCCAGGAGGCCGTAAAGAAGTTCTTCGGCAAGGAGCCGAGCAAGGGCGTGAACCCGGACGAAGTGGTGGCCATCGGTGCCGCCATCCAAGGCGGGGTGCTCACCGGTGAGGTGAAGGACGTACTGCTGCTGGACGTAACGCCGCTGAGCCTCGGCATCGAGACCATGGGCGGTGTGATGACCAAGCTGATCGAGGCCAACACCACCATTCCCACCAAGAAGAGCGAAACCTTCAGCACCGCCAGCGACAACCAGCCCAGCGTGGAGATCCATGTGCTGCAAGGCGAACGCCCCATGGCCAGCGGTAACCGCACCATCGGCCGCTTCCACCTGGACGGTATCCCGCCGGCGCGCCGGGGCACCCCGCAGATCGAGGTCACCTTCGACATCGATGCCAACGGCATCCTGCACGTGGGCGCCAAGGACAAGGCCACCGGCAAGGAGCAGAGCATCCGCATCGAGGCCAGCAGCGGCCTGAGCAAGGAGGAGATCGAGAAGATGAAGAAGGAGGCCGAGGCCAATGCCAGCGCGGACAAGGCGGCACGCGAAAAGGCCGACAAGCTCAACCAGGCGGACAGCCTGATCTTCCAGACCGAAAAGCAGCTGGCCGAATTCGGCGACAAGTTGCCGGCTGACAAGAAAGCCCCGATCGAGGAGGCTGTCGCCAAGCTGAAGAAGGCGCACGAGGCCCAGGACATCGCCGCCATCGATACGGCCATGAGCGAGCTCAACAGCATCTTCGCCAGCGCGAGCGAGGATATGTACAAGGCCGCTCAACAGGCCCAGGCCAACGGCTCATCCGACAGCGGCCAATCCACCGGTGGCAATGCCCCCGACCAGGAAGTGACGGATGTGGACTTCGAGGAGGTGAAGGACGAGAAGAAGTAAGTGCATCACCCCACCAACATCGAGCGCCGCCCCGGGAACCCGGTGGCGGCGCTCGATGTTTCCCCCTTCTTGGAGGAATCACTGGTACAGGCGGCCCAGGATGTTGGCGAGGTCCACCGCATCCACGGGTTTGGCCACGATCTTCATTTGCCGGTCCAGCAGGAAAAACGAGGGCGTGGCCTTGACCAGGAACGCCTTGGCCACGGTGGAACCCCACCCATTGAACTCACTGAAGCACCTCCAAGGAATGGCATTCTCCCGGATACTGCGCTGGAAATCGGCACTGTCCGTGTCCAATGCGATACCGATCACGTCCAAGCCGCGGTCCACATAGCGCATCCGATCCTCCTTGAGCTGGGGCATCTGGGCGTGGCAATGCTCGCAGGTGCTCGAGTAGAAGAAGAGCACGGTATAGCGATCTGCCTGGACCAGCTCCGACAGGAGGAGCGATCTACCGTGGTCATTCAAGACAACATCAGGGGCCGTGCGCCCGAGGGAGATCCGCAACAGGTGTGCGACCTTCTCCTTGAGCGTGGGGGAAAGGGCCACGGCACCATCCCCAGCAGCGACGTACCGATCAATCACATGCTGCAGGGCGACCTCAGGTCCATAGGTGGAGAAAAGATCCACCAGGTGCTCCAGCATGAAAGCCTTGCACAAGGGATCCCTTCCGGCCAGTAGCATCAGTGTATCGGCCGCGTTGACGAACTGGCTCTCATGCACTGCGCGCAGGTTCTGCAAAAAGGCCATCACCGCCCGGTCATATACGGCCGATCGCATCAGGTCGGGATCGCTGAAGTCAAACGCGGTCGCCACGTCCATGGGAGACTTCCGCTCTGCATTGCGCACGGCCTTGTCCGCCCGCAGCACCTTGGCGAAATAGCTGTCCGGCTCCCGTTCCTGCACCTGCTCCAGAAAATCCACCTGGGTTTTGAGGGCGCGCTCCTCCACCTCCTTCAGGCGCTCCAACTGGAAAGTGTCCGTGTAGGACAAGGCGGACCGCTGCATGCTCACGGCGGCCAGTACCGCGGCCGTTTCCGTGGCCACATGGTCGAAATCCTGCAAAAGCCTGTTCTCATTGGAGGCTTCCACGCGCACATGCCGCCTCATGGGCAGGCTGTCAAAACGGAGCTCCACCGCGGGCTCGCGCCTGTCCAAAATGAGCTTGACCTGGTCTGAATCGTTCAAGGCCAACTGGTAGAACCCGGTGGCGTTGAAGGTGCGGGGGAACCGGAAACTGCCGTCGGGCGCCACGGTGATTGAATCAACCGGGAACATCTCGGTGCCCCTGGCCTGGGCAAGTTGGAGGATCTGCCCCTGTGAGGAAGGATCACCGAAGCGGCCGCTCAGGGTCTGAGCCTCGATCCCCTTGGCCCCAAGGGAGGCAACCACGATGCAGGCAACTACCGGGAACCGGTTCATGGATGCACAAAGGAACGCACATCCAGGTGGCCCGGCAACGGCGGCCGGTCTGGCGATGGCGGAAAAAAAAGAACCCCGCCTTTTGAGGGGCGGGGTTCAGATCGGCGACGACATACTCTCCCGGGACTATTGCCCCAGTACCATCTGCGCTGGTGAGCTTAACTTCTCTGTTCGGAATGGGAAGAGGTGGACCTCACCGCAATAGTCACCTGAAATCGTGGGTACGATTAGTGAAATACTGTTAGACTGGACCAAAACAGACGATCGACGATCCACCGAAAAGACCTGTTCAGGTCAAAGTTTACGGGTAATTAGTACTACTCGGCTTTGCCATTGCTGGCTTTACACCTGTAGCCTATCAACGTGGTAGTCTTCCACGACCCTTAAAAGAAGTCTCATCTTGAGGTGGGCTTCGTGCTTAGATGCTTTCAGCGCTTATCCCATCCGAACATAGCTACCCAGCGGTGCCCCTGGCGGGACAACTGGTACACTAGCGGTTCGTCCACCACGGTCCTCTCGTACTAATGGTAGCACCCCTCAAACTTCTAACGCCCGCAACAGATAGGGACCGAACTGTCTCACGACGTTCTGAACCCAGTTCACGTGCCACTTTAATCGGCGAACAGCCGAACCCTT
>JAHDVX010000025.1 GCA_023382455.1 Flavobacteriales bacterium | reverse complement strand
CCGGCCTTCGGGAACCGACAAGCAAAAGCCCCCGCGGAAACGCGGGGGCTTTTGCGTTGGAGCCCTCCCGTGTTCCCTGTTTTACGAGTCGTCGTGTCCGCCATGGCTTGCGCAGACGGGCAAGCTCAGGTCGCCATGTTGCAGAAAGGGGTTGCGCCCGCTGGGTGCTATCCCTGAGGGGGGCGAGCCTTCGCATGGCTACGGCTACGCAAAGAGGCTTCAACACGAAGTCCGCTTCGCGGCCTTGGGACCAGCCGTCCATCGGATGGCTTCGAGCAAGCTCGGCTTATTCTTCCTTATGGAAGGGATTGCGCCCGTTGGGCGCTTTCCCTGAGGGGGGAGGCTTCGGGCCGCCACCCGCTTCGCGGGTTTGCGTGTTCGTCCAGGTATGCTCGGCTGAGCAAGCTCGCCTCGCCTCCCTGGACGAACACGCCCCGCTTTCGCGGGGCGGCTTGGCGGAGAGGGAGGGATTCGAACCCCCGGTACCCTTGCGGGCACTTCTGTTTTCGAGACAGACCCGATCGACCACTCCGGCACCTCTCCAAGGCCCCCTGGTCCAAGGGGCGGCAAATATAGCCGCGCAAGGGCGAGGAACCTTGACGCATGCACCGGTCCGATCCTGGCCGTGGGCCGGTGGTCACCGCATTTGTTCATGCAAGGCCACCGTGAAGCACCAAGGTGCGTCTAGCCATGGAAGGGCTGTAACGGGATCCATCCTGCTGCATCCAATGTCCATGGGATTACGCTTTCTGGGAGTCGGGTGCTTGCTTGCGGGTCTCTGCGGATGCACATACATCAACGAGGAGGACCTGTACCCGATCAACTATTGCGACACGGCATCCGTGACCTACTCCGGCTCGGTCCGGCCGATCATTGAGTTGAATTGCGCGGTTGCCGGTTGCCATGTGCCCGGAGGCGATGCACCCGGTGATTACACCAGCTATACCGGTGTGAAGGAAAGGGTGGACGATGGCTCGTTGCTGCCCTCCATCAATCAAAGCCCGGACGCGGTGGCCATGCCGCCCTATGGCATGTTGTCCGAATGTGATATCGCCAAGATCACCGAATGGGTGCAGCAAGGGGCACCGCAGAACTGAACCCCATGAAAAGGAGGTCCTTCCTGGTCATTGGCCTATTGGCAGCCTTGGTGGCCGCTTTCCTCGGATACCGGGCCTGGAACGAGACGGTGCCGGAAGCCGCCGACCACAAGCCGGAAATGGCCTTGCCGGCCGGTGAGCTGTTCCTGGCTTTCCAGCAAGATGAAGCAGCAGCTGGCCGATCTTACAATGGCAAGTTGATCCAGGTGCAGGGTGCTGTGCGCGAAGCGAGGACGGAGGAGGATGGCCGCTTGATCGTCCTTCTGGAGACCGGCGATGCGATGGGAGCGGTGCTTTGTGAATTTCCCATCGGCGCAAAAGTCCCGGGTGCCGGCACGTCGGTCACCATCAAGGGATATTGTGCAGGGTACAACTTTGATGTGCTGCTCCAACGATGTGCCTTCGTTCCGGAGCACCGATAAACCCATGCCCCATGCCATCCGCTAGACCCCTGCTTCTCACCTTGATGTTGTGGCCTGCCGTGGTTGCCGCGCAGGACAAGTACGGCTCGCGCAACGGCACCATCACGTTCTTCTCCAGCGCCCCGTTGGAGGATATCACCGCCGTGAACCGGAATGCCGCCAGTGTGCTTATCCCGTCCACCGGGGCCATTGAGTTCTCCGTGCTCATCCGGGCGTTCGAGTTTGAGAAAGCCCTGATGCAAGAGCACTTCAACGAGAACTACATGGAGAGTGCCAAATGGCCCAAGGCCACATTCAAAGGCCGCATTGTGCCCAATGCCGGTGACGACCTTACCAAGCAGGGCGTCCATTCCGCGGAGGTGGATGGAACACTGAACATCCATGGGGTTGAACGACCATTGCACACAACGGCCCAATTGATCTCCGGGCCGGATGGCCGGATCAAGGCCGGCTGCACCTTCGAGGTGAAGCCCGAGGACCATGCCATCGCCATTCCGGGTGTGGTGCGGGACAAGATCGCCAAGTCCATCCAGGTCACCGTGGACATCACCTACCGGAAGTTGTGAATGCTTTTTCGCCCCATTTCCTTTCTCGCTCCGGCGGTCTTCCTGCTATCCGCTGCCCCATTGCTCGCCCAGGAAGGCCTGCTTGCCGCCTTGGGCCCGGACAGCACGGTCCGTACCCATGCCGGAGCCAGCTTCAAGTCCACCCGCGTCATCAACGGGCACAGCCTGGAAGTGCTGCCACATGGCGTGCTGGACTTCCGGATCAGCCACCGGATGGGTTTTGTCAGCGGAGGCATATCCGAGTTCTTCGGCTTGGACCAGGCCAGCATTCGCCTGGGGCTGGATTATGGATTGACGGACCGGTTGATGGTGGGTATCGGCCGGGGCAGTTTCCGGAAGACCGTGGACGGATTCCTGAAGTACAAGCTGCTGCGGCAATGCCAGGCAGGATGTTCCATGCCCGTAACACTGGACCTGGTGGCCAGCGCCTCCGCCATCACCACGGTTGCCGATCAGTTGCCCTGGTACGCTCCGGGTCGCGAGGACCTGTTCTCCAACCGCTTGGCGTACAGCTTTCAGGCGGTGTTGGGCCGCAAGATCTCCGAGGGGATCAGCCTGCAGGTGATGCCGGGCGTGGTGCACCGCAACCTGGTGACCACTGCTGCCGAGCGCAATGACCTGCTGAACGCCGGTGTGGCCGGGCGCGCCAAGGTGACCAAACGGGTGGCGATCACCGGGGAGTACTACTATGTGTTCCCGGACCAAGGTCCGCGTCAGCCCTACTTGAATTCACTTGCCTTCGGGGTGGACATCGAGACCGGCGGCCATGTCTTCCAGCTGCAGTTCACCAACAGCACCGGCATGTCCGAAAGGGACTTCATCACCGAGAGCACCGGCGACTTCTTCGACGGTGACATCCATTTCGGGTTCAATATCTCACGGGTGTTCACCCTGCATGGCCCGAAGGCCAGGCATCAAGGCAATTGAACGCTTGGACGTCCGATCCGGGTGCCCCCGGAGGCTCAATGACCGTGGCCTTCCTCTGCGGTGCTGGCCCCATCCACCAGGAAGTAGCCCAGGAAAACCAGGGCCACCAAGGCGACGAAGCTGATCAGGCCCACCGAGTTGCTCACGTCTTCGGTGCTCAACAGCGCGTGCTGGAAGGGGATCAGGAGGGCCAACAGCCAACAGGCGAAACCAATGAGCTTGCGGGTGTTCATGTTCCGGGTTATGCGGCGGTAAGATAATCAGGTTGCCTGAATGGACAGCAAAGATCACTTGCGCTTGGCCATGGGCACGTACTCGCGAATGGTGGCACCGGTGTAGATCTGGCGCGGGCGGCTGATGGGCTCCTTGTTCTCCATCATCTCCTTCCACTGGGCGATCCAACCTGGCAGGCGGCCCATGGCGAACATCACGGTGAACATGCGGGTGGGGATGCCGATGGCGCGGTAGATGATGCCGCTGTAGAAATCCACGTTGGGGTACAGCTTGCGCTCGATGAAGAATTCATCCTTGAGGGCCACCTCCTCCAGCTTCTTGGCGATATCCAGCACCGGGTCGTTCACGCCCAGTTTCTTCAACAGCTCATCGCAGCTGCGCTTGATGATCTGTGCGCGCGGGTCGAAGTTCTTGTACACGCGGTGCCCGAAGCCGAACAGGCGGAAGGGGTCGTTCTTGTCCTTGGCCTTGTTCACCCACTTCTGGATGTCGCCGCCATCGTTGCGGATGTTCTCCAGCATCTCGATCACCTGCTGGTTGGCCCCGCCGTGCAGCGGTCCCCACAAGGCGGCGATGCCGGCGGAAACCGCGCTGTACAGGTTGGCATGGGAGCTGCCCACCATGCGCACGGTGCTGGCGCTGCAGTTTTGCTCGTGGTCCGCGTGCAGGATCAGCAGCTTGTTCAGGGCATCCACCACTACCGGGTCCGCCACGTACTCTTCCGTGGGCAGCCCGTACATCATGTGCAGGAAGTTCTCCACGTAGCCCAGCTTGTTGTCCGGGTACATGGAGGGGTGGCCCAGGTTGTTCTTGTAGCTGATGGCGGCCAGCGTGGGCATCTTGGCAATCAGGCGGAAGATGGTGCGCTCCACGTCCTTGCTCGGCCGGTTCGGCGTTTGGCTCTTGGGGTAGAAGGTGCTCAGCGAGCTGATCATCGCCGAGAGGATCCCCATGGGGTGCGCATTGCTGGGGTAGAACTGGAAGAAGTTCTTCAGCCCTTCGTGCACCAGCGAATGGTAGCGGATGTTCCGTTCGAAATCCTCCAGTTCCTTGGCGTTGGGAAGCTCGCCGTTCAGCAGCAGGAAGGCCACTTCCAGGAAGCTGCCGTTCTCGGCCAACTGCTCGATGGGATAGCCCCGGTACCGCAGGATGCCCTTTTCTCCGTCGAGGAACGTGATCGCGCTGGTGGTGGCCCCGGTGTTCTTGTAGCCCAGGTCCAGCGTGATATAGCCGCTTTCCGCCCGCAACTTGCTGATGTCGATCGCTTTCTCGCCCTCGCTCCCGGTAATGACGGGGAGTTCGTAGGTCTTACCCTCCAAGATGATCTTCGCGGTCTCGCTCATGGGTTGCTGTGCGGTATAAGGTCGGCCTTGCTAAACGGCCGCGAATTTAACGCTCCCGGAGGTTCTTTTTCCCGCTTGTTGAGGATTTTGGGGAACTGCATGGCACGCCTTGGCTGTCCAAGGTGCCCGACGGCCAATGGATGCGTGGGGCCGGGCCCATGAACAGCGAAAGGCCCCTTGGAAGGAGGCCTTTCGGATTCGTGGTTGGCGATGCTCAGTTCGCGGCGGGGGCCATCGGGCTGGTGGTGCGCACCGGGGAGGTGGGAGTGGTGCTGGCCGAAGCCTTCACCTCGCCTTTGATCCGGATGATCTTGGTCGGGGCGTTCACCGCGTTGCTGGTGATGGTGACGGACTTGTTGATGGGGCCTACGCGGCTGCTGTCATACTTCACCGTGATGGTGGTGGAGGCGCCGGGCGCCACGGGGGCGGTGTCGCACTTGGGCACCGTGCAGCCGCAGGAGCCTTTGCAGTTGCTGATGATCAGCGGCTGGTCGCCGGTGTTGGTCACCTTGAACTCGCAGGTGCCGTTCGCGCCTTGGTCGATGGTGCCGTAGTCATGCACTTCCTTGTCCAGGGAGATCATAGGGCCGCTGCCGCCCACGGCCTTGGTGTTCTCCTGGGCGAAGCCGGCGAGGGCGAGGGCGCTGAGGCTGAGCGTTGCAATGAGCTTCTTCATGTTCGGTTTCTTGGTGTTTTTCAAGCGTGCGTTCAAAGATGAGGCCGATCCGCGGGGTGGTGAAATGGATTAACCAAAGATTAACAGCACGTGGCCGCGGAACTTTTTTCCCGCCATCAACCGCAACTTTGGTGCCATGGCCGGATGGGCAGCCGCGGTACGTATCGTGCGGGAGGCGTTGCAGGTGGGGGACCGTGACTATACGGCCATGGACCTGCGGCGCGCCGTGGTGCTGCTGAGCATACCCATGGTGCTGGAGATGGCGATGGAATCGCTGTTCGCCCTGGTGGACGTGTTCTTCGTGAGCCGCTTGGGCACGGAGGCCGTGGCCGTGGTGGGCCTCACCGAGGGGGTGATGATGGTGGTGTACAGCCTGGCCTGGGGGCTGGGTGCGGGCATCACGGCGCTGGTGGCCCGGCGCACGGGTGCCAAGGACCGCGAGGGTGCGGATACCGCTGCGGTGCAGGGGCTCCTGCTCGCCCTGTTGCTGGGGCTCGGCCTGGCGGTGCCCGGGCTGTGGTACGCGCCGCAACTGCTGCACCTGATGGGGGCTGCACCCGAAGTGGTGCAGCTCGGCACGCCCTTCATGCGCTGGATGGTGGGTACCCATGCGGTGGTCCTGCTGCTCTTCGCCATCAATGCCGTGTTCCGCGGGGCGGGCGATGCGGCCATGGCCATGCGGGCGTTGTGGATCGCCAACATCATCAACATGGTGCTGGACCCGCTCCTGATCTTCGGCTTCGGCCCCGTGCCGGCCATGGGCGTCACCGGCGCAGCCGTGGCCACGGTGGTCGGCCGCTCGTGCGGGGTGGCGTACCAATGCTGGCACCTCTTCGATGGCAGGGGCAAGGTGGCCCTGGCCGCCCGGCACTTGCGCGTGGTGCGCGCGGAGATGTTGTCCACGCTGCGGCTCTCGGCCGCGGCCACCGCCCAGTTCCTGATCGCCTCCGCCAGCTGGCTCTTCCTGGTGCGCATCGTGGCAGGCTTCGGCAGTGATGCCGTGGCCGGCTACACCATCGCGGTGCGCATCATCGTGTTCGTGTTGCTGCCAGCCTGGGGCGTGGCCAACGCGGCCTCCACGCTGGTGGGGCAGAACCTGGGGGCTGGCCGCGCCGACCGGGCCGAGCGCAGCGCGTGGCTGTGCGGGCACTACAACATGATCTACATGACCTCCATGGCCGTACTGTTCTTCGCCCTGGCCCCGGCGGTGGTCTCCCTGTTTTCCACCGGTCCGGAGGTGGTGGGCACCGGTGTGCTGGCCTTGCGGATCGTGAGCCTGGGCTACTTCTTCTACGCCTACGGCATGGTGCTCTCGCAAGCCCTCAACGGTGCCGGCGACGCCATGACGCCCGTGTGGCTGAACCTGCTCTGCTTCTGGGTGGTGGAGATCCCCTTGGCGTGGTGGCTGGCGCAGCGCATGCAAGGGGCCGAAGGGGTGTTCACGGCCATCGCCATCAGCGAAAGCCTGCTCGCGGTGTGTTGCGCCTTGGCGTTCCGCAGCGGGCGCTGGAAGGCCATGAAGGTGTGAGGTGTGCGTGGCTCGCCGCTCAACGGTCCTCCATCACGCCCGGGTCGCCGGGGGCCATGCCCAGCACGGTGTCCAGGATGTGCTCGATCTTCCGGTTGTCCGCCCAGGTGCCGCGGAAGATGAGCTGCCCTTTCGCATTGATCACATAGGCCCCGTTGGGCACGCGCCCATAGGCCGTGAAGACCTTGTCATCCATGCCGTCCAACAGCACGGGCAGGGTGGTGAGCTTGGCGAATTCAGCGGCGTAGCTGCGTTTCTGCTCCAGGGTCGCCGGCGGCGGATAGGCGCCGAATTTCTTCCGGTCGCCGGGATGGAGTTCCCGGCCGTACACCACGAAGAGCTCCACCTGCGCGGTGTCGTACCGTGCACGCAGTTTTTCCCAGTAGGGCAGCTGGGCGCGCGCGGGCGGATTGGTGAGGCTGCCGAACATGAAGGCGCGCAGCTTCCCTTGGTGCGCCGCCAGATGGTACGGTTCCCCGGTGCGCACCTCGTCCAGGGTGAAGTCGTGCATGCCGGGCTTCATGTTGCCGCCCTCGCTGTACGCCTGGATATCCTTGATGGTGGCGCGCATCATCTTGTCGAAGCTCATGCGCCAGGTGCTCACCTGCTTGCGCATGGCCTTGATGTCGTCCTTGGAATAGCCGTTCAGGAAAAAGTCCAGGTCGTCATGGAAGCGGACCCCGCCCGAGGACCGGATGGGCGTGGGATCCCAGTTCTGGACCTGGGCCGCCAAGGGAAGGTGCACCAGCAGCAAAAGGGCGATCGGCCAACGCATGCCGCCAAATGTAGATCACCGATATTCGGGGCCATGAGCCGCCTTGCCACCCTTTCCTTCACGCTCCTGCTGGCCGGTGGGGCCAGCGCCCAAGCCTATGCCAGCTGGTTCACCGGCAACACGCAGGACGCCGCGCCGCAGCCCTTGGGCGGCGTGTGCATGATGGGCGGGGCCAGCGAGTTCGATCCCGCGATGCAATGGTTCCTGGACCGTGCCAACGGGGGCGATGTGCTGGTGTTGCGCGCCTCGGGGGCCGACGGCTACAACGACTACATGTACAGCGACCTCGGCGGCATCAATTCCGTGGAGACCATCCGCTTCGATGCGGCCGGCGCGGCCAACGATCCCTACGTGGCCGAGCGGATCCAGAAGGCCGAGGCCATCTGGTTCGCCGGGGGCGACCAGTGGAACTACGCCAGCTATTGGCGGAACACTCCGGTCCAAACCCTGATCAATGAGGCTATCACCCAAAGAAACATCGCCATTGGCGGCACCAGCGCCGGCATGGCCATCCTGGGCGGGTGCTACTTCAGCGCCCAGTTCGGCAGCATCACGTCCTCCTTCGCGCTGACCAACCCCATGGACCAGGCGGTGGCCGTGGATTGCACACCGTTCCTGAACGTGCCGTTCATGGCCGCCACCATCACCGATACCCACTACGACAACCCGGACCGGCGCGGACGGCATTTCACCTTCCTGGCCCGCATGGCGCAAATGGGCGACAGCATGGCCTACGGCATAGCCTGCAATGAGTATGTGGCCGTGTGCGTGGCCCCGGACGGTATCGCACACGTGTACGGCGAATACCCCGATTACCAGGAGTTCGCGTATTTCCTGCGGGTGAACTGCATGCCGCCCGTTTCCCCCGAGACCTGCGCACCCGGCCAGCCGCTGACCTGGGACCGGGGGGGCGAGGCCGTGAAGGTGTACAAGGTGCCCGGCGTTCCCGGCGGCGACCATTGGTTCAACCTGAACGACCACGAGTCCGGGTCCGGCGGGGCCTGGGAGGACTGGAGTGCCGTGGCCGGCCTGTTCACCACCCAGGCGGGCAACGCGCCGGATTGCCTGCCCACGGTGACGGGCGCCAGGGATACGGAGCAAGTAGCCTTGGATTGGGATCCGTTGGCCGGTATCGCCGGTATCGCCGGCAGTTCCCCGGCAGCGGAGCTGCAGGTCCTGGGCCTCGACGGGCGGATGATCCCTGGCAGGCGATCAACGGCCGGGGACGTGCAGCAGGTCCGCCTGCCGCACGATGCCCATGGTCTTTTCCTGTTGCGGCTGACCGAAGCGGGAAGGTCACGGGTGTGGCGGTTGGCCCGGCCCTGAGCCTACTTGCGGCGGCTGGTGAATGCCTTCTGGAATTCGGGGAACTCCTGCTTCTTGTAAATGCCGTCGCCGAAGTAGGTCAGGATCGGCTCGATCTGTTCCGGGGTCATGTAGCCTTGCACGGGGGTGAGCACCTGACCGCTGGCGTCCATGTACACGAGCGTGGGGTAGGCCACCCGGCCATTCACCGGGGCGATGGCCATGGTGAGTTCGTGCGTGCCGTTGCGCATGTTCTTCATGGCCGGGTTGTACGCCGGGTTGGTGTAGGTCTTCCCGTTGTACACCACCGGGTCGCCGCCCTCGGCATTGAACTTCACAGGGTGGAAATGCTCGTTGATATAGGCCGCGGTCTGCGGGTCGTGGAAGGTGTTCTTGTCCAGCATGCGGCAAGGGCCGCACCACGAGGTGTACACGTCGATGAGCAGGGGTTTCCCGTCCTGTTTGGCCGCCTTCTGGGCGGTCTCCAGGTCGGTCCATTTCACCAAGGCGTCGGCGTGTTCCTGGGCGGAAAGGGCCAAGGGGGCCAGGCAGAGGGCGAAGAGCAGGTTGCGCATCAAATAGGGTTGTTCAAGGGAGTGTTGCCAAGACCGTGCCGCAATTCAGTAGGGTGTGCCGGTTCAGTGTACGCCGCGCATCAGCTTGCGCACCAAGGGTGAAATGGCCACCAGCGCCACCCCGAGCACCACGCCGTACAGGGCGAATTCCCGATAGCCGTCGGTGTAGGCGATCAGCTTTTCGAAGTTGGGCGTTTCCTTGTCCACGCTGATGCTGGCCCCGAGCAGGCCCGCCACATACTGGCCGTAGGCACTGGCCAGGAACCACATGCCCATCATCAGGCCCTGGATGGATTGCGGGCTGAGCTTGGTCATCAGGCTCAGGCCGATGGGGGAGAGGCACAGTTCGCCGAAGGTGATCACCAGGTAGGCCAGGGTGAAGACGTTCATGGAGGTGAGGCCATCGGTGGTGGCGAAGAAGACGGTGGAGTAGAACACATAGAAGGCGATGCCCAGCAGCAGGAAGCCCAGGCCGAACTTCACCACGGAGTTGGGCTCCACCTTGCGCTTGCTCAACCAGAGCCAGAGCAGGCCCACCAATGGGGCGAACAGGATGATGAACAAGGCGTTGGCCCCGTTGTTCAGCACGTTCGGGTCCATGGGGATGAAGCCGAACAGCACGGGGTGCAGGTGATTGAGGGCGAAGATGCTCAGCGAGCCGCCCGCCTGTTCGTACAGCGCCCAGAACACAATGGAGAAGAGGATGAAGATCAGGGCCGCATGCAGCCGCTTCTGGACACCGTTGCCGGTGATCATCGCGGCCACCAACGCCGCGGCCGTGGCGATCCATACGCTGCGGTCCACCACGCTGCCCAGGCCGTGCCCCAGGGTCTCCAGCACCAAGGTGGCCCCCGAAAGCAGCACCATCCCGGCCGCAATGGTGAGCCACAGGGAGTTCCCTTCCTTACCGTCCGGCCCGGTGAACTTCCGCATGATCCAGAACAAATAGGCCAGGGCCACCGGCCCGATCACATACATGAAGAGATCGGTGTAGTCCGTGTTGGTCACCAGCATCAGGATCAGGGGGATGCTCAACAGGGTGCCGAGGTACACGGCCACCTCCTTGATCCGTTGTTGCTTGGGCGTGTTGGTCTCCCGCAGGGGCGACAGGCCGATGGGGCCCATCTGCTTGCGGTAGAACCAGAAATTCAGCAGGCTGATGGTCATCACGATGCTCACCAGCAGGAAGGCCAGCCGCCAGCTGTGGTGCTTGCCCACATAGATCATCAGCGATCCGCCCAGCAGCGCACCGGCGTTGATGCCCGAATAGAACAGGCTGAAGCCGGCATCGCGCCGGGCATCGCCGTCGTGGTACAGCTGGCCCACCATGGTGCTGATGTTGGGCTTGAAAAAGCCGGTGCCGATGATGGAAAAGCAGATGCCGATGTAGAACAGGTCGTGCGGGGAGAAGGCGATCACCAAGCCTCCCAGGATCATCATGGCGGCGCCCCAGAACAAGGATTTCTGGAAGCCCAGGATCTTGTCGGCGAACAGGCCGCCAATGAAGGTGAAGGCATACACGAAGGCCTGGATGGCGCCGTACTGCAGGTTGGCCACCTTGTCGGTAAGCCCCAGTTCGCTCACCATGAACACCACCAGCATGCCCCGCATGCCGTAGAAGCAGAAGCGCTCCCACATTTCGCTCCCGGCCAGGTGCCAGAGCTGTTTGGGGTATTTCCCCTTGAAGTCACGGATTTCCTCCAGCGTGGGTGTCTGCATGGTTGGCTTGCGGTTTGTCGCCAAGGCCCAAGGGCCGCTGATCTCAGCGGGTAGCAGGGTGGCCATGGACCCTGCCGACGACAAGTCTACGGACTGGCGCCCAACACCGGTCAACCGTCCGTCAATGGATGTTCTTCTCCCGCATAACCGCTTTCAGCCAGCGGAGCAGGAAGAAGAGCATGAGGGCGGCTGCCAGGGCCAGGCCGAAGTTCATCAGGAAGAAGTGCGACTTGTCCTCGAAGCCCTCCCACAGGCCGCTGAGCATGCCGCTGAGCTTGTTGCCCACCGAGGTGCTGAGGAAGAAGCCGCCCATCATCAGGGCCGTGATGCGCGGCGGGCTCAGCTTGCTCACCAGCGACAGGCCCATGGGGCTCAGGCAGAGCTCGCCCACGGTGATCACGCCGTAGCTGGCGATCAGCCACCAGCTGCTGGCCTTGGTCTCCAGGTTGTTGGTGGCCCAAACCGCGCCTACCATCACCAGGGCGCTCAGTGCGGTGATCACCAGGCCGATGGCGATCTTGGTGGGCGTGGCCGGCTCGCGCTTGCGGCTGCGCATCCAGCCCCAGAAGCCCACCACGATGGGCGTGAGCAGCACCACCCAAAAGGGGTTGATGCTCTGGTACAGCTGCGTGGAGTAAAGCTTCAGGCTCTGGCCTTCAGCGGGCATGCGGTCCGGTGCTATGGTGGCGAAATAGGCCGCACTCTTCTCATCGGTGGCGGCACCGGCGTTGGTCACGGTCTGGGCCATGCCCAGGTCGTCCGCCGCTTGGCCCAATGCCTGCGGCATTTCGCGGTCGGTGTAGTCCTTGGCCCACACGGTGAGGGCATCGCCGTTCTGGTGGAACACGGCCCAGAAGATCACCAGGCAGCCGAACACCGCCAGCAGGGCGCCGATGGGCCGCTTATCCTCGGCGTTGGCCTTCACGTACAGGTAAATGAAAAAGGCCACCACCGGGATGCAGCCGAAGATGAACGCATCGTTGGTGTCCGTGCCCAGCACGTTGCCCGGGAGCAGGTAGCCCAGGATGCCGAAGGCGAACATGGGCACCAGCGTGCTCAGCAGGATCTTGCCCGTGCCCATGTCGCCGGGCTGCATAGGCTTGATCACGTCCGCCTCCTTCACGTGTTTCTGCCCGCTGAGGAAGATGGCCACCCCGATCAGCATGCCGATGCCCGCCGCGGCGAACGCGTGGCCCCAGCCGTAGTTGATCTGCATGTAGGCCGCCACGAAGTTGCAGACGAAGGCACCGATGTTGATGCCCATGTAGAAGATGTTGAAGCCCGCGTCCTTGTTGTCCCGGTAGCGGTCGTCGTTGTACAGGTTGCCTACCAAGGTGCTGATGTTGGGCTTGAACATGCCGTTGCCCAGGATGATCAGCAGCAGGCCGATGTAGAATGCCGTATCGTCGTGTATCGCCAGCGTGAGGTAGCCCGAGGCCATCAGCAGGCCGCCGATGAGGATGCTCTTGCGGAAGCCCAGCATACGGTCCGCCAGCAGGCCACCGATGAAGGGTGTGAGGTACACCAGGCCGAGATAGGTGCCGTAGATGTCGCTCTTCTTCAGTGCGCTGAAGCCCATGCCCCCGTTGTCCCAGCTGTCCAACATGTACAGGCTGAAGATGCCGAGCATGAGGTAGTAGCCGAAGCGTTCCCACATCTCGGTGAAGAAGAGTACGTAGAGGCCCTTGGGATGCTTGGCCTTGGCGCTGTCGGTCATGGTCAGGTGGTTAAGGGCCGGTGCCGGGTTTCTTGTATTTCGGGCTCCTGGGTCGGTCTGTGGCGGTGGGTGGCTGGTGGTTGCCGTTCGGTTCCCGAAGGGTTCACCCATCACCTTTCACCCGGTCGCCTGGGCGTTCAGTGCACTCCATGCATGCGCTTCTGCAGCCAGCGGTGGATCACCAGCAGCAGCACCGCGGCACTGCCGCTCAGGGCGATGAACACCAGGAAGAAGCTGAACAGGTTGTCGATGGTATAGCCCAGGAAGGAAGGCATCTTCACCACCGTCTCCACCGGGGATTCACCGGCGCTTGGAGGGATCAAGGTGCTGAGCGTGCCGGCGAACTTGTTGGCCGCCGCATTGGCCAGGAACCACGTGCCCATCAGCAGGGAGGATAGACGCAGCGGGGCCAGCTTGCTCACCATGCTCAGGCCGATGGGGGAGAGGCACAGTTCGCCCATGGTGTGGAGGCCGTACAGGGTGATGAGCCACCACATGCTGATCTTGGCCGAAGGAGCCACGCCGTGCACACCGAAGGCGATCACCGCATAGCCCAGGGCCAGCAAGCCAAGGCCCAAAGCCATCTTCAGTGGGGATGAAGGCTCCATGCCGCGCTTGCCCAGCCAGCCCCACAGCATGCTGAACAAGGGGGCCAGGGCGATGATGAAGATCGGGTTCACGCTCTGGAAGTAGGAGGCGGGCATTTCCCATCCCCCGATATGCCGGTCGGTCTGCCGGTCGGCGAAGAGGGTGAGCGAGGCGCCCGCCTGCTCGAAGCAGGCCCAGAAGAAGATCACGAAGAAGGCCAGGATGAAGATCACGCTGATCTGCTGCTTTTCCGACGGCACCAGTGATTTGTCGCTGAAGATGATCACGGGCATGGCCACCATGGCCCCGTAGATCAGGTAGCCGATCAGGTCCATTTCGGAATGGAACCAGGTCTTGAAGTTGAGCAGCACGAAGATCAAGGCCACCGATCCCAGGATGGTGAGGATGGTCTTCATGTCCATCTTCTGCTTGGGCATGCCCACCGGGGTGCCGTCGTGGTGCACCAGGTACTTGTTCTTCAGCAGTTCGAAGGTGAGCGTTCCCATCACCATGCCCAGGCCGGCGGCCAGGAAGCCCCACTTGAAGTCGAAGATGTTGCCCGTGTCGCCCAGGCCGCCGCAGACCAGCGGCGAGAAGAGCGCGCCCAAGTTGATGCCCATGTAGAAGATGGTGAAGGCACCGTCGATCCGGCGGTCGTTGGGCGGGTACAGTTGGCCCACCATGGTGCTGATGTTGGGCTTGAAAAAGCCGTTGCCGATGATGAGGAAGGTGAGGCCAGCCCACATGGCCGACAGCGCGGCGGCGCTCTGGCTGCCCTCCGTGATCTGGCTGGCGCTGAAGAAGAGCATGAACTGGCCGATGGCCATCAACACACCACCTACCAGGATGCTGCGCCGGTTGCCCCAGAACCGGTCACTGATGTAACCGCCCAGCAACGGGGTCAGATAGACCAGGCCCGTGTAGCTGCCGTATACGGTGGAGGCATCCTGGTCGGTCATGAACAGAGCCTGCGTCATGAACAGCATGAAGATGGCCCGCATGCCGTAGTAGCTGAACCGCTCCCACATCTCGGTGAAGAAGAGCAGGTACAGTCCCTTCGGGTGCCCGGTGGAGGTTGAACTCATGGAGGTGGAGGTTGAATGGAAGGCGCGGCAAGGTAGGAGAAAGTGGGTTTGTCGGTGAGGCGGGTTGTCTGATTCGGACTGTCCTATGTTTTATGTCCTATGCCTGAGCTGCATGGGATATAAGACAGTCCGCATAGGACAGTCCCCCACTCAAAGCTTCTCCAGCAGGAAGTCGGTCATGAGGGTGAAGAGCTGCAGGCGTGTGGTGCCGCCGTAGATGCCATGGTTCTTGTCCGGGTAGACCATCAGCTCGAACTGTTTGTCGGCCTTCACCAGTTCGCTGATCATTTCCGCGCTGTTCTGGAAGTGTACGTTGTCGTCGGCCAGGCCATGCACCAGCAGGTAGTTGCCCTTGAGCTTGTCCACGTGGTTGATCGGGCTGTTGTCGTCATAGCCCGCGGCATTGTCCTTCGGCAGGCCCATGTACCGTTCGGTGTAGATGCTGTCGTAGTACCGCCAGTTGGTCACCGGGGCCACGGCGATGGCGGCCTTGAACACGTCGGCCCCCTTGGTGATGCACAGGCTGCTCATGTACCCGCCATAGCTCCAGCCTTGGATGCCGATGCGCGATGCATCCACGTACGGCTGTTTGCCCAACCACTTGGCCGCAGACATCTGGTCCATGGTCTCGTATTTGCCCAGTTGGCCGTAGGTGATGTGGCGGAAATCGCGGCCCCGGTGGCCCGTGCCGCGGCCGTCCACGCACACCACGATGTAGCCTTTTTGCGCCAGCAACTGGTGCCAGAGGAAGTCGCGGCCGCCCCAGCGGTCCACCACGCTGTTGCTGTTCGGGCCGCTGTACTGGGTCATGAACACGGGGTACTTCTTCGTGGCATCGAAACCGGGCGGCTTGATCATCCAGGCGTTTAGCATCAGGCCCGAGTCCGCGGCCACCGTGATGAATTCCTTCGGCTGCAGGTCATATTCCTTCAGGGTGGCCCTCAGCTTGGCGTTATCCTTCAACGTCTTCAGGAGTTTCCCTTTCCCGTCGTGCAGCGTGGTCACGGAAGGTTCATTGGCGGTGCTGCGCGTGTTGATGAAGTATTTGAAGCCTGTGCTGAAGTCGGCATCATTGGTGCCGCCGGCCGGGCTCAACTGGTGCAGCCCCTTGCCGTTCAGGCCCACGCTCCACACCTCCTGCCCGGTGGGTGCCAGCTTACTGGCCGTGAAGAGCACGCGCTTGCCCGGTTCATCCACGCCGGAAACGGCCAGCACATCGTAGTTGCCGGAGGTGAGCACCCGCTGCACCTTGCCGTCCGCACTGTTCCAAACGATGTGGTTCCACCCGTCCTGCTCGTTGGTAAGGATGAAGCTGCCGTCCTTGAGGAAGTGCAGGTCATCGGTCACTTCGATGTAGGTGGGGCTGGTCTCTTTGTAGATCAGCTTCAGGTTCGCGTCCGTGGCGGGTTTTGAAAGGTCCAGGGTGTAGAGCAGTTTTTCATTTTGCAGGCGGTTCAGGCGCATGAACCACACCGTGTTGTTGCCCGTGAAGCCGAAGCGCGGCAGGTAGATGTCCGTTTCCGCGGTGCCCAAGGGAATGGCGGCGGTGCTGCCCTTGGCCAGGTCGTACACGTGCAGGCTCACCAGGCTGTTGGCCTCGCCGGCCTTTGGGTACTTGAACCGGTATTCGCCGGGGTAGAGCGATTGGTGGTAGAGCGTCATGTCGAATTCCCGCACGGCGCTCTCATCACTGCGCAGGTAGAGGAGCTTCTTGCCGTCGGGGCTCCAGTGGTAGGCCTGGCTGAACTGGAATTCCTCCTCGTACACCCAGTCCGGTGCGCCGTTGATCACCTTGTTCCAGGCACCGTCCGTGGTGATGGCGGTTTCCTTCATGGAGACGAGGTCCACGATGAAGAGGTTGTTGTCGCGTACAAAGGCGGCATGTGAGCCGTCCGGGCTGAAGGTGGCCAGCCGCTGCTTGCTCCGGGCGGTGTCCGCCAACGGAAGCAGCGCTTTCCGGTCCCGGTCGTACACGTAATTCCTGGCGAAGGAACTGTAGCGGTACAAGGGCTCGGTGGCGGTCTGCACCATCACTTTGCGCTCGTCGCCGCTGAAGGTGTAGTCCTCCATGTCGATCGGCCCCGAGGCCCCGGACGGCACCAGGCTTGCGGCGTCCAGCACGGTGCCTGTCCGTTCACCTGTGCGGTATGCGTAGATGCCCACTTCGAGGCCGCCCCCGGCCTGCTCCATGGCGGTGTAGTGCTCGCCATCGTTCATGCTGCGCAGGCCGCTGAACCAGTCACCGCTGAAGGTGTTGCTGTACCAGATGAGCTCGTTGGTGAGGGGTTTCTGGGCCACCGCCGAAGCAGCGTCGGCACTGAACGCCAGGACAAGGAGGAGGAACTTCTTCATGGAATGGTTGTGGGCCGCCAAGGTACACGCCATGGCGCTGGGCGAAAGACCTTCGGAGGAGTCTCGCCGGATACCCTATGCCGTGCGAAGGCCCTTCCCGCGATGAGCGAAAGGAAACCGCAAGTCCCGCCTATTTGCCCCGTGCACCTTGGATCGGTGTGGCCGGCATCCGCGGGGTGCCATCCTCCTGGGGGACCAGCATGCTGCGCCGATCCATGATCGGGGGGGCGGCGCCCCAGCGTTGCCGGTAGCTTGCATGGCGCACCTGGCCCTCATCACTCGTAATAGTCTCGTCCCCGCGGGTGGCCACGATGGACCAGGAGAAGGGAATATCCGAGGTGCCTCCTCCGAGTTCATGGACATCAAAGCCTGTGGCGCTCTTGTTGGTGACGTACGTTCCCTTGCAGTCCCCTTCCGGTTGGATGAACACCTTCAGCGGATGTTCCTTGTCCACGAGGATGTTCTTCACCAAGTTGGGGTCCAGGTCGACCCGGGCAGTGCCGTTCACCAATTGGCCGGTACCATAGTCCTGGAAGAGCGCTTCCGGTGCTTCCGGGCATGTTAAAACCACCCTGTTCCCCTCCGTATCATTAACAACCGTATTCACAGTGCCGTTTCCCACGATCTTACGATATTGCGTACCGGTCCAATAGCCTACATTCCACTGGGCACCGACAATGTCTTGTATTATTATTCCTTGCCCGGCCCCCGCCGTGGTGTAGTAGAAAAAGCCGCCGGTGCCGGTGCCCGTGGCGGCAGAGCCGCTTCCGGCCACCAAGTAATTCCCGGCCTCATTGTTGCCCACACTGATGGATCCGGTTCCGCCCGTATTCTGGTTCCGGGCCACCAACCCGAACCCGTTGGCATGATTGGCCCTGCCCAGTACGCCCTGGGGTTGCACGCTGCCGGTGCCCGTATAGGTCGCGTTGCCGTACACGCCGTTCCCGAGGCCCCCGCGTGCTTCGCCGTACACCCCATCGGTGGTGCCGGCGGCCGTGCTGTTCGTGGTCAGGCCCACAATACCGGTTCCGGCGCTGGATCCGGTCTCCCCCCATACGCCAATGGCATCGCCGGTGGTCATCGTGGCGTTTGTGATCCCCAACACCCCTATGGACTGGCCGGTAGCGGCCAATGTTCCATTCACTTGGCCCTGGACACCGATCGCGTTGGTACCATTCGGGATGACTGCGTTGGAGGTATTGGAGATCCCGACCACGGCTCTCCCATTTGGGGAGGCGGCCTCGCTCCACAGCGAATTTGAAGTGCCGGTGGTGGCGGCATTCACGGATACCACGGCGAGGCCGCCTGCATTGCCCGCTTCCCCGTACAGACCGGCCCCGGTATTCGTATAGCCATTGATGGCATAATCCCCTGGGCTGGACAGGCCGCCCGTGCCGTTGGCATACACGCTGAACACATCGCCCGTTGCCCCAGTGGCCCTGTTCAGGATCACCGGGCCTGTGGAAAGCACCCGTATACGCTCATTCGCCGCCGCACTGCCCCCGGTCTTCACCACGAAGTCCTGGGCATCGGTGGTGCCGATGAAGTTGGTGCCGGCAGTGGTTCCGGCATTACCCCAAATGCTCCATCCGATCCTGCTGGAGAACAAGGGCGTCCACAGCGTCCCGTCATAGTACCAGAACTGGTTGGCCGGAATAGGGGTGCTGGCATCGGTCTGGAACACCAGCAGGCCCGTGGCCGGGCTGGCAATGGCCGTGCGCTGGGCCGCGGTCATCCTGGGGATCAGCACGCCACGGTCGGTGCTCGTAATGTCCAGCATCGCACTTGCCGCGGGCGCCGCACCCGTGGTGTTGATGGCGATGTTCTGGGCTTGGGTCAAAGTGGCCGTCGTGAAGCCACCAACCAAAAGGAGGGTACGGAGGCGCATGGGAATGGGGTTGGGGTGTGGTAAATTTTAAACATTTCATCGAGAAATGCCAGTATTGGCCGGATGGAGTTGACAAATTCGCGCCCCGTGGCGGACCCTGCTTTAGAATTTTACGGCATTCACCGTAGAGGCCGTGCGGAAAGTGGCGGATTCGGCAGGGTAGTGGATGCAACAGGATGCATGTGACGGGCGGGACCGAACTTCGCGACCATGAGCACCCCATCCATGCATGCGAACAGGGACCTGCCGGAGGACTTCCGGCACCGCTTGGAGGCCATCCTGCCCGGGCAGCAGGTGTTGGCCGGACAGGAGGACATGGACCGCTACGGCCATGATGAAACGGAGGACCTGCGCTTTCCGCCCCAATTGGTGGCCTTGCCGCGCACCACGGAGGAGGTCGCGGCGGTAGTGAAGCTCTGCGCCGGGCACCATGTGCCTATTACACCCATGGGTGCCCGAACGGGCTTGAGCGGTGGTGCCCTGGCGGTGAACGGTGGGCTGGGGTTGTCGTTGGTCCGGATGAACGCCATCGTGGCCATCGATGAACAGAACCTGCAAGTGACCGTGGAGCCGGGGGTGATCACGCAAGTGCTGCAGGAAGCCGTTGCGGAAAAGGGCCTGTACTACCCGCCCGACCCCGGCAGCCGCGGCAGTTGCACCATCGGCGGCAACCTGGCCGAGAATGCAGGCGGGCCTAGGGCGGTGAAGTACGGGGTGACCCGCGATTTCGTGCTCAATCTGGAAGTGGTGCTGCCCAATGGTGAAGTGATCTGGACCGGCGCCAATACGCTGAAGAACGCCACCGGCTACGACCTCACGCGGCTGATCGTGGGCAGCGAGGGCACGTTGGGCATCATCACCAAGGCGGTGTTGCGGCTGGTGCCGCTGCCCAAGAAAACGCGCCTGATGCTGGTGCCGTTCCGCGATCCGCAGAAGGCCTGCGAAGCGGTGAGCGCCGTGTTCCGGGCGGGCATCACGCCAAGCGCCTTGGAGTTCATGGAGCGCGATGCCATCGACTGGACCCTCCGTTACGTGGAGGGCGTGAACATCGACATCGCCGAGGATACCATGGCCCACCTGCTGATCGAGGTGGATGGCAACCATGCCGAGGAATTGATGCGCGATTGCGAGACCATCCTGGGCGTGATGGAGCAGTACGACTGCGGCGAGGTGCTCTTCGCCGAGTCCAGCACGGAGAAGGACAAGCTGTGGATGATGCGCCGCCGCGTGGGCGAGGCGGTGAAGAGCAACAGCGTGTACAAGGAGGAGGATACCGTGGTGCCGCGCTATCATCTGCCCGCCCTGTTGGCCAAGGTGAAGGAGGTGGGTGCACGCTACGGCTTCAAGAGCGTGTGTTACGGCCATGCCGGTGACGGCAACCTGCACGTGAACATCATCAAGGGCGATATGGCCGATGGTGCATGGAAGGAAGAGTTGCCGAAGGCCATCCGGGAGATCTTCACGTACACCGTTGCGCTGGGCGGCACGCTCAGCGGTGAGCATGGCATCGGCCTGGTCCAGCGCCCCTACATGGACATCGCCTTCGGGCATTCCCAGCTGAGGCTGATGCGCGGCATCAAGCAGGTGTTCGACCCGCAGGGCATCATGAACCCGGGCAAGGTGTTGCCGTAACGGGATCACTCGGAGCCATGGTCCACGGCGTGCTCCAAGGTGCCTTGGGCCGTCCAGGAACGCCATAGCCCCGTCTGCTTGCCTGCGGTGTAGGTTCCCTGGCGTTTCAGGCGTCCGTTGCCGTAGTACCACGACCACTTGCCCGTGCGCTCCCCGTTGCGGAACTGGCCCCATGTGAGTGCAATGGAGGTGGGCTCCACCTTGTACCATTCCATGTACGTGCCGTTGGGCACGCCGTGCTTATACCAGGTGACCTGGCGCGGGGACCCATCCGCGAAGAACCGGTAGAGCGGCCCGTGCGGCTTGCCATCCTCGAACTGCTCCACGCGCAGCAACTGTCCGCCGGGGGCCCAGTAGGCTTGCCACCCTTGCTTGATCCCTTTGCGGAAGGTCACGATGGAAAGCGTGTCGCCTTCGGGCCCCGTGGTGACCCACGCACCGTCGCGGCTGTCCTGGGTGTACCTGCCTGTGGTGGTGATCCGGCCATCGGGCGCATAGAAACGCACCGCACCATCCTTCATGCCATCCATGCGGTCCACCACTGCGCGTATCCGCCCGTAGCGGTCCTTCACCTGCTGTTGGCTGGCGTTGCCGCCGCAGGCTGCCAGCAGCAGGATGCAGGGCAGCAGGAAGCCGAGGGTGCGGGCCTTGCCGGAAGCAGGCCCTCCCGTACTGCCCGTCCTCGGGCTATGGGAAACCGACCGCGGCCGCATCAGGGCTGAAGGTACGGCACCTCGATGGGCCAATCACGGGATCACGGCCACGAAGCCACTGATCTCGTGCCTTTCCTGGGTTATGGCTTCCCGGAGTTTTGCACGGTACGGGTAGATGCCCAATGGCACCCGGGCTCCCTGCGCCTTGCCGTCCCATTCCGCGAAGGGGTCGGTGCTGGTGAACACTACGCCGCCCCAGCGGTCGTACACCTCCAGCTCAAAGTGCTCCAGGTCCACCACGTTGTTGAAGGGGCGCCAGGTGTCGTTGATGCCATCGTTGTTCGGGGAGAACGCATTGGCGCCGTAGAACACGTATTCCTGGGGCTCCAGATGGGCGATGATGGTGTCCGGGAAGAAGATGGTGACCGGTATCGTGGTCAGGGTGGTGTCGTTCTGGTTGGGCGTGTTGTACTTGAACTCCCAGTGTTTGAACGTCCAGTAGCGTTCCGGTATTACAGTGAGGGTATCCACCGATTCCGGGATCCGCAGCACCGTGGCCGGGAAGTCCGTGTAGAGGTCCGCATTGTACCGGATGGAGGCCGTACCAGGAGGGTCGGTGAGCAGCACCACGGGGTATTTGATCGGCGGCGCGAAATGGGCCACCACCGTGTCGGTGCTGCTGAACATGATGGTGGTGAGGGAGTCGGTGGTGCTGGTGGGGGTGTTGTGCAGGGTTTCCCAATGGTCGAACACCCAGCCTGTTGCGGGCAGGGCTTGCAGGGTGGTGGCGATGCTGTCGTAGTAGATGCCCGTGTAGGGGTAGGCCGCTGGAAGGAGCGAGTTCACCTGGATGTTGCCGCTGAGCGGCGGTTCCACCCGGAAGACCACGTTGTAGGGGCCGGCCAGGTCATAGCAATCCACCAGTCCGCCTTGGATGTCCGTGCATCGGGCCGTTATAAAGTCCCGCATGGCCTGCACATTGGCCTCCCATTCGGCCATGGTGCCGCCCCAGCGGGCGATCTGTGCAGGCATTTCCGGGGTGATCAGGTTGATCAGGCTGTCCAAGTAGGGAATCATGTATTGGCAGCTGAAGACGGAGTTGCCCAGGTCGATGTATCGGTTCACGTAGTAGTCGTGCACCATGGGGTTCTCATCCATCAGTTTCTGGAGGATGGGGATGTGGCCTTGACCGCCCGGGTCGGGCAGGGCCTCGGCATTGCAGGGGTCGGCATCGGGTGTGGTCTCGGGCACGCCGGTATAGTTGATGTAGTGGCCGAAAACGGCATCATTGTCCCACAGCACGTAGCCCCATTTCCGGTGCTCCCCGTTCGGGTTGGATCCCCGCCACCAGGCCGTGTTCCAGTTGAGCCAGTCGGTGCAGACGGTGTAGCTGTTCAGCACGGCGTAGTCCACCAGGCTCCTCCAGTTGAATTGGCCGTCCACGTATGCGAAGGCCGTGGGGTCGCCCATGTTGTTGCCCATGATATAGGCCCGCAACGCGTCCCAATCGGTTTGCGCCTGGGGCCCGCCGTATTCGCTCCAGGTGCCTCCCCAGGTCTTCAGGTATTGCAGGTCGTACTCGTCCTGGTCGTAGTATTCCTTGGTGTAGTCGTGGTCGTCGCACTTCTCCCGGATCTCATAAACGCCCCAATACTGGCCGTTCACGTACAGCACGCAGGGTTCATAGGTGCGTGCATCCAGTTCCAACCCGCCCGCTTGGGCGAGGCTCTGCACGTAAGCATCCCGGATGTGGGCCCCGCCGGTCTCGAACGGGTAATTGTCATTGGCGGCGCCCTTGATGATCAGGCGCTGGTACTTGTCCCGCTCACTGCCGTGGAACACGGGGTAGTGGATGCCGTCGTTGTAGCCGGCCTGATCGCGGGTGATGTAATCGAAACCGCGCTGCCCGTAAGCCCAGGAATCGTTGCCGTGCTCGTTGAATTCGCCCGTGGCCTCGTCGCGCAGCGTGCCGTCGGCCCCGAAGTATTCGAGCGACCCGTATGGTTCGATGCCGCCGTTCCCGTTCAGCAGGTCATCCAGTTCATCGCCGGCAATGCTCAGGATGGCCGTGGTGTGCGTTTGCCCGATGAAGTAGGTGTTCGTCTCCAGGAAGCTCGGTGGCACCCCGGCCGTGGAGCTGAAGCAGCCCGCGCGCACTACGGTGGTGGTGTTGATGGTGAGGGGGGCGGTATAGGCGGGCGATGCCATGGTGGGCTCGCTGCCGTCCAAGGTGTAGCGGATGGTGCTGGATGCGTCGTTGCCCCCGAGGGTGACCGTGGTGGCACCGCCATAGTAGCCCGCAGCCGGGCTGATGAAGGGCCTCGGTGCATATTCGGGTGAGGCCCCGGTGTTCGCCGCATTCGGGGTGGGGGTCAGGAACAAGGACCATGTGGAGGCCCCATCGGTGGTGCGGCCGCGGCTGTGGTCCAGCTTGGTGGGCGGGTCCAGCACCACATCATCCGTCAGGGTACCGCCGGGGGTGGACAGCACCACATGGTCATCGTCCGACTGGTTCAGTTTGAAGTTGGTATGGAACACGCCGCCAGTACCGGTGTTGCGCTTGCTGCAATAGACCACCAGGTGGCCGTTGGCGGGGATGCTGGCGCCGGCCGGGAAAGGCCATTTCAACGGGTTGTTCACCTTGTTGCTCAGGTACCAGCCGCTGAGGTCCACCGGGGCCGCCGTGGTGTTGTACAGTTCCACCCAATCCTCGTTCTCTCCGTAGTTGTCCGTTATGGTATTCTGGTTGGAGGCGCTGACCTCGTTGATCACCACTTGGGCGGATGAGGAAAGCGAGGCCAACAGGACCAGGAGGAAGATCAAGGGGCGCATGGGCAGGTTGGGGCGCAAAAGATAGGAGGTTGTCGGTTCGCTTGCAGGTGCCTGCAAGACGCAGGGCTGGCCCGATCCGGTGCCTGGGATCGGGCACTCAACGGTTGCCCGGACCTTTCCGGCCCCTGTTGCCCGAGTGCCCCAGGCCTGGGCCTCACGTCGGGGGAGACGAACGCGGCCTCCCTGGTGGGGGAGGCCGCGTTGCCGTGGAAGGAGCGAGCGGGTTGCTACAGTTTCACCGCTGTGGCCTGGTAGCCGCTGCCAATGTGGGCATCCAGGAATTTGTCCATGGCGTTGTAGAAGTCCATGCGGTTCTCCTCGTTGTGGAAGCCGTGGCCCTCGTCATCCTTCACCATGTATTCCACGGCCACCCCACGGGCCTTGAGGGCGGCCACCATCTGGTCGCTCTCGTCCTTGTTCACCCGAGGGTCGTTGGCTCCCTGTGCGATGAAGAGTGGGCACTTGATCTTATCCGCATGGAAAACGGGTGAAGCCTCCCGCATCAATAGGCTGTCCTGCTTGGGGTCGCCTACCATTTCGTACATCATCTTCTTGAAGGGCTCCCAGTAGGGCGGCACGGTGTTCATGAAGGTGAAGAGGTTGCTGACGCCCACGTAGTCCACCGCGCAGGCATAGAGGTCCGGCGTGAAGGTGATGCCGGCCAAGGTGGCGTAGCCGCCATAGCTGCCGCCGTAGATGGCCACGCGCTTGGGGTCCGCAATACCCTGCTTCACCAGCCATTCCACGCCGTCGGTCACGTCGTTCTGCATGGTCTTGCCCCATTGCTTGAAGCTGGCCTCCCAGAATTTTCGGCCGTAGCCGGTGCTGCCACGAAAGTTCATCTGCAGCACGGCATAGCCGCGGTTGGCCAGGAGCTGCGCCTCTGCATTGTAGCCCCACTCATCGCGGGCCCACGGCCCGCCGTGCGGGTTGATCACCACCGGCAGGTTCTTCGCTTCGCGCCCTTTGGGCAAGGTGAGGTAGCCGTGGATGGTGAGCCCGTCTCGGCTTTGGTAGCTGATGGGCTTCATTTCGGCCAGGTCCTCTTCCTTCAGGCCGGGGTAGAGCACGGCCATTTCCTTCTTCTCCCCGGTGGTGGCATCATAGTACCAGTATTTGCCGGGCATGCGGTCGTTGCCGGCCCATACCATGAACTTATCCTCGTTGTCGTTCTCGCCGTACACCCAGTAGTCATAGCCCTTCAGTTCGGCGCCCAGTTTGTCATACAAGGCTTGTGTGGTGCTGTCCAGGATCTTGCGCTCGCTCTTTTCCCCGGTCCAGTTGACCATGGTGAGCACTTGCCGCTTGCGGCTGAAATCCAGGCCGTACACATCGTAATCGGGGTTGGCGTAGAGCTCCCGCACTTCCTTCTTGCCCGCTATGTCCCATTCCACGATGGCCGCCTTGTCCCGGCCATTGAGGTTGCTGCTGGCATAAATGTTCTTGTTGTCGAAGGTGAAGAACAACGGGTTGAAGCTGTCCTTGAAGCCCGTGCGCATGTACTCCTTGAACGGTTCCTTTTCTGAGGCCCGGTAGTAGAGCACTTGGTCCGTGCCATCCGTCTTGGTGGCCATGCGAATGGTACCGCTGTGGTCGGTGATCCAGCCTTCGAAGTTCTCCTTGTTGTCATACAGCGGCTTGATGGCGCCGGTGCTGATGTTCACCAAGTAAGGGTCGAACACCTGGGGATTGCGCTGGTTCATCTGCACGATCACGCTTTCCTCCATCCCGGGAATGTTGTGCAGGTCGTCCAGCACGCCGGCACGCACGCCTTGCTGGGGTGTCAGGGCCTTCACATCCTTTCCGTCCATACTGGCGCTGAAGACGATGTAGTTCTCATCGCCGTTGATGTCGCGGGCGTAGAGCAGGCGGTTGCCTTTCCAGAAGTAGCCGCCGATGTCGCGCACGGTGTCTTGTGTCACCTGCACAGGTTCTCCGCCTGCCGCGGGTTGCACGAAGATGTTCATCCGGTCGTGCCATGGGGCACGGTAGCTGAAATAGTTGCCGTCCGGACTGATGCGGAAGCCGGCCTTTTCCGGGTTCTTGAAGAATTCCGCTACCGGGATCCTCGGCGGGGCCTGCACGGCTGCCGTTGTTGGCGGCTTCTCCGCCGTGCCACATGCGCTGGCCAGGACGATGCCTGAAAGCAAAAGGAGGGAGGTGCTGGAGGTTTTCATGCTACGAAGCTAGGGTGCCGGATCACGGGCCGCTTACCGTTCATCCCAATTCCAGGTTGCCCCAACCGCCGGCGGGGGCCTGGTTTCTGCGGCAGGATCACCTCCTGGTGAAGCGGCGCAGGATCACCTTCTTGTCCGCTTCCACGGAATCGGTCTGTACAAAGGAGTGATGCAGTTGCTTCAGCACATTCCCATCGGGGTCGGTCAGGGTGGCCCAGGCATCGATGTGCACCACCGTGGCCACGGTGCTGTCCAGCGCAGGCGGCCCGGAGCTGCGCACGGGCAGGATATTCCGCTCGCGCAGGGCCATCTCCATCGGGGCGGCGCCGGTGAAAAGCTTGGGGTCCACGGCCCAGGCGTAGGTGAGGTCATACCAAGGTGGTTGGATCAACACCGTGGTTGCCCCGGTCCGCCACGCTTCCACCTGTGCGGCCACGCGCGAGGGATGGGCTCCGTTGTCCTTCCAAGGGGCGAAGTCCACGGCCATGGCCGCCACACAGGCGGCAGGCACCAGGAACCGGGGCAGGCGGCCAAGGCTCATCGAAGCGGCCGATATGCCGACCAGCAAGTAGAAGCCCGGGGAAGCGAATAACAGGTACCGGTCGATGTAGACGGGAAAGAGCAGGGAGATGAGGAACATGCCGACCAAGGGCACCAGTGCCCACCACAACGGAATGGCGAGCTCCCCCGGTTTTCCGCGCCGGAGCATCAGCACCATGGTCACCAAGGCGATGAAGAGCACCGCCACCACGGGGGCATTGCTCCAGCGCAGGAGCATGTTGTAGGGCTCGTCCCAGCCGGGCACCGGCACCCAGGTACCCTGCCCCAGGCTGGTGGCCGCGCGCGACCGCAACGTGCCCAGCAGCGGCAAGCTGCACACGCCGGTGAGCAAGGCTGCGGCCATCATCTTCACACGCACAGGCCGCAGCCGCGGGACCACAAATACCAACAGCAGCTCCAGGCCCACCATCAGCCAGCCGAAGTAATGCGACCAGGTGGCCAGCACGTTTGCCGCCACCAGCCAAATGATGGACGCCGCCCGCCGGGACGGGTGCCGCTCCGCATCGTCCGCCAAACGGACCAATTGCCACACGGCCCAAGTACAGGCCAGCACCAACAAGGGGTATGCCCGGGCTTCATGCGCGAAGGAATAGCTGTGGTTGCTGCAGGTGAACAGGAGCGCCGCCGTGGCCGCTGCACCTGTTCCGCCCAGCTTGCGCCCCAGCAGGAACAAGGGCCACACGGTGAGCGAGCTGAAGAGCACCGATGGAACGCGTAGCCAAGCGGGGTCCAGCGGCACCCATTTCAGCCACCCGTGCAGGAGCAGGAAGTACAGCGGCGGGTTGTTCTCCGTGCGGAGCATGCCGAACAGTTCCTGCAACGGGCGAAGCGACCAGTACAGGGTGAAGGGCTCATCGCCGGCAAGTTCATTCACGCCGGTCCATGCGAGCTTCAGGGCCAGGTTGAGCGCCAGCAACGCGGCAAGCAGCCAGCGGGATCGCAGGTCCAGGGAGCTCATGCCGGCCGGAGGTACATCAAATGGTGCAGGCCGATGCCCGCGATGGGGAAGGGTTCACCCGCACAAAGGAACCCGTTGCGGCCATAGAACGGAACGGCGGCCATCCGGGCATGGCACCAGATCAGGTCCGAGCCGGCCGCGCGGGCATGCCCCACGCCGAAGGCCAGCAACCGTGTGCCGTGCCCCTGCCCGCGATGCCCGGGGTCCGTAGCCATGCCCCGCAACCGGAACGGTGCCTGGGCGCCCAACCGGGGATGGCCCTCCGGCTGGAAGGTGGCCACGGCAAGGAGCCGCCCATGCTCCTCCACGCCCACATGGAAGGTGCCATCGGCCCGGTC
The DNA here is from genome assembly GCA_023382455.1 of Flavobacteriales bacterium. Lineage (GTDB taxonomy): Bacteria > Bacteroidota > Bacteroidia > Flavobacteriales_F > PHOS-HE28 > PHOS-HE28. The sequence goes on along the minus strand of JAHDVX010000025.1, from coordinate 21,606 downwards.
CATGGGCCAGTCCACGGCTTCCACGGCTTGGCCGGGGCGCAAAACGGCCAGGCGCAAGGCATGGGTCTCTTCGGGGCGGAGCAGCCGGATGGGCATGTTGGCCAAGGAATACCGGTACAGCCAAGATAGGCGGTCCCGCCCCGAATGCCGGTCCCTGCCATCAGCGCAGCTCGCGCTCCAGCACCGCCGATGCAGAGCTGGCCCGCCACAGGGACACCAGCTCCTGGTCGGCCGGGATGCCGGGCATGCGGCCGATCCGGACCTTTCCCCCGGCGGTCGCCAGGTCCAGCCATGCTTCGCCTTGCCGCCCGGGCCCGGCCGGCACATGCCCGCCCTCGATGCGAAGCACCTCCGCCGCAGGCAGCCGCCGTTCCACCGTGGTGAAGGGAACCGGGATGTCACCCATCAGTGCCTTCCGCTCGCGGATCACCACCGCGCCGCGTTCCACCCGCGTTTCACGCAAAGGCACGAAGTAGGCCGCATAGGCGGACCAAAGGAAGACGATGGCCAGCGTGCAGCGGATGGCCATCACCTGGGGACGGCTCCCCGGCCGTTTCCGCCAGGAACTCCACAGCAACAAGGCCAGTGCCAACAGGAACGCCGAGCCCACACCGGCCACCAGGGCGGTCACCAGCCGCTGCACCAGGGTGGAGGCGGTGGCCACACAGGCCCATTGCCCGCGCAGCAGCGAATAGCCCTGTTGGAAGGGCACCAGCAAGGCATGGTCGGCGTCCAGGGCGGTACCCCGCAGACTGCTCAGGTACGCTGCGGCCTGCAGCAGCAGCACCGCCGCCAACCCGCCGGCCAGGTAGTGGAAGGCGCCCCGCTCGTGGTCCTCCAGCCTACGCATGTGCCGGGCCTTACTTGATGTAGCGCAGGTCCTCGTTCGCCTTCAGGCTGCGCAAGGAGGCCACGATCAGCTTGATCACGTTCTCCACGTCGCCGCGGTTCACGCTTTCCACCGTGGTGTGCATGTAGCGCAGCGGCAGGCTGATGAGCGCGCTGGGCACGCCGGCCGCGCCGTAGGCGAAGGCATCCGTGTCGGTGCCCGTGGCCCGGCTCACTGCCGCGCGCTGGAAGGGGATCTTCGCCTTCTCTGCGGCGGCCACCACCTTGCGCAGCAGGTTGTTGTGCACCGCCGGACCGTAGGACAGCACCGGCCCCTTGCCGCAGGCAACGTCACCGCTTTGCACCTTGTTCATCATGGGCGACTGCGTGTCGTGCGTCACATCGGTGACCAGGGCAAGGTCGGGCCGGATCCGTTCCACGATCATCTCCGCTCCGCGCAGGCCCACCTCCTCCTGTACGCTGTTCACCACGTACAGCCCGAAGGGCAGCTTCACACGCTGTTCCTTCAGCAGGCGCGCCACCTCGGCGATCATGAAACCGCCCATCCGGTTATCCAGCGCACGGCCCACGAAGGTTTTTCCGTTCAGCACCATGAACTCGTCCTCGTAGGTGGCCACGCAGCCCACGTGGATGCCGAGCGCCTCCACCTCTTTCTTGCTGGAGCAGCCGCAGTCCAGGAAGATGTTGTCCTGCGAGGGCGTGGGGTCGTTCTTGCCGTTGCGCACATGGATGGCCGGCCAGCCGAAGATGGCCTTCACGATGCCCTTGTCCGTGTGGATGTTCACCCGCTTGCTGGGCGCGATCATGTGGTCGCTGCCACCATTGCGCCGCACGTAGATGAAGCCGTCGCTGGTGATGTAGTGCACGAACCAGCTGATCTCGTCCGCATGGGCCTCGATCACCACCTTGTACTTGGCGTCCGGGTTCACCACCGCCACCGCCGTTCCATAGGGGTCGGTGAACTGTGTGTCCGTCCAGGGTTTGATGTAATCCAGCCAGAGGCGCTGGCCGCTGCTCTCGAAACCGGTGGGGCTCGCATTGTTCAGGTAGCGTTCCATGAATTCCAGCGCGTGCTGCCCGAGGATGCTCTTGTTCTTACGGGCTTCGGCGGAGGCGGGCTTGGCGGACGCCTTGCGGGCGGGTCCTTTGGAGGGTTTCTTGGCCATGGGCGGGTTGGTTCAGGATGTGGCGGGGCCAAAAGTACCCGCCGGGCCTCCGCCGAACCTTGGCTGTGGGGCTGCGTATGAACAGCCGCAATTCAATAAACCGATACGGCACATGCTCTACCGCGTATTGCTTATGCTGGCCCTGCTTGCCTTGGGTGGAAAGGGAATGGCACAATCGTCCGCCCGTTCGGTCAATGTGCCCTTTGATCAAGCCCATGTGGCCGATGAGGCGCAGCTGAAGGCGGCCTTGGCAGCCATCCGGAAGGGTGACGAACTGGCTTCCAAGGGCGGTATAGACCACACCGCAGCGATCGCCGCCTACCAGCAGGCCATGGACATCAATCCGAACAATGCCGAGCTCAATTGCAAGGTCGGGGTGTGCCTCCTGAACGGGCCCATGCCGGCCAGCGCCCTGCCGCTCTTGCAACGCGCCGCCGTGTTGGACCCGGCCTTGCCCCGCGTGCATTACCTGCTGGGCTATGCCTTGCAGCTCAACGCCCGGTGGGCCGAGGCCATCGCAGCATACCAGCGCCATGCCGAGATCATCCGCCGCACCCCCGATCCCGACCGTACCTACAACATGGTGGAAAAACGGGTGCTTGAGTGCAGGTCGGGATTGGAGCTCATGAACGCACCGGCCAAGGCCATGGTGTCCAATATCGGCGGCCCGGTGAATTCACCGGCGGCCGAGTACGGTGCCTTGCTCGACGGCAAGGGCAACCTCTACTTCACCAGCCGAAGGCCGCAAACCACGGGCGGCAAGCTCAACAAGGTGAACAACTCCTGGTTCGAGGATGTCTTCCACAGCAGCTGGGGTGCCCAAGGATGGAGCACGCCGCAGCCGTTGGCCGGCCTGGTGAACGGGCCCCGCAATGACGCCACGGTCTCCCTTTCACCCGATGGCCGCCGCATGGTGGTCTACCGCGACGAGCGGAACGGCGGAGATCTTTTCACCACCGACATGGAAGGTTCCGCCTGGTCACAGCCCGTCCCCATGCCCCTCGTGGTGAACAGCCCCGCACAGGAGAGCAGTGCATGGCGCTCGGCCGATGGCAACTGGCTCTATTTTGTGAGCAGCAGGGAAGGAGGCTTCGGTGGCAGCGACATCTACCGTTGCCCCTGGGATTGGAAACTCGCCAGTTGGGGGGCAGCGGAAAACCTTGGACCTGACGTGAACACCATGTACGACGAGGAAGGCGTGTACGCACCGGGTGACGGCAGCACCATCTATTTCGCCAGCCAAGGGCACAATTCCATGGGGGGCTATGACCTTTTCAAGGCCAGTTTCGTGGATGGGCAGTGGTCCCGCCCGGAGAACCTGGGTTGGCCCATCAACTCGCCCGGCGACGACCAGTTCCTGGTGCTTATGCCCGATGGCAAAAGCGGGTACTTCAGCAGTGTGCGGCCGGGCGGCATGGGCGAAGATGACATCTACCGCGTTGATCTCACCCCGGTGGGAAATGTGGAGGCCACGGCCCTGCTGGCCACGATGGGGGCCGGCGTGCCCATGGCCGGGGATGAGGAGGAAAGGCTCCGGCTCATTGGCTTCATCAAGGGGCTCAGGATGATGGAGCCCGTGGAAGCCGTCATCACCCTGATGAGCCTGGATGAACCCGAGATCAACACCCGCATGATCACCGATCCCTCCACGGGACACTATGCCGTGGAGGTGCCGCCCGGGAAGGAGTACGCGGTGCATGTCACTGCCAAAGGCTACCTCCCGCACTCCGAGCGCCTGGAGGGGAAGAGCGGCGACCTGCGCATGGACATGGCCTTGACCAAGATCGCGCCGGGCAATGCCGAGGTGCTGCGCAACATCTTCTACAAGCCGCAGCGCTTTGAGCTGGATTCCAGTTCCACCAAGGAGCTCAGCGCGCTTTGCGACTTCCTGAAGACCCACCCGGACCTGCGCCTGCAGATCGGTGGGCACGCCGACAGTGATGTGGGCCCCATCTCCAACAAGGAGCTCAGCGAATCTCGTGCGCGCGAGGTGGTGAACTGGCTGGTGAAGCACGGTATTGCGGCCGACCGCCTGGAGGCAAAGGGCTTCGGGGACAGCAAGCCGATTGCCCCCAATGACTCCGACAGCAACAAGGCCCTGAACCGCCGCACGGAGATCATGGTGCTGTAGCACGGGCCTGCACCTGCTGTTACCTTGGCCGCCCATGGGCCCGGTAAGCATCCATGCGGCGGCTTCCCCGTTCCCCGGCGAATGGATCCCGGTGCTAACGGGTGATGGTTCCTTCACTTTGGACAATGCGCAGCTCCAGGAGCACTACCACAGTGTTTTCGGTGCAGCCACGGAAAGCCGCCATGTGTACATCACCAACGGACTTCACCGATCAGGCGGGCGAAACGTGAAGGTACTGGAGGTGGGTCTCGGCACGGGGCTCAACGCCCTGCTGACCTGGATGGCCTGCCGGACCGGCGTACTGGAGGTGGAGTACCTGGGCTTGGAGCCTTTCCCTGTGGCACCAAGCCTGTTGGCTGCGGTGGACCATGCCCGTGCCGTTGGCCGGCCGGAACTTCGCGAGGATTTCGAGGCCATGATGGCCGCACCCGAAGACCGAACATGGTCCCATCCCGATGGGTTCACTTTCCGGTGGATACGCACCCCGGTGCAGGAACTGGACCTCGAGGAAGCGGTGGATGTGGTCTACTTTGATGCCTTTGCACCCTCGGTACAGCCGGCCATGTGGACCGTGGACGTGTTTACCCGCATCCATAAGGCCATGCGCCCCGGGGCGGTGCTGGCCACCTATTGCGCCCAAGGTGAGGCCAGGCGGGCCATGGAAGCCGCCGGAATGGTCACGGAGCGAATACCCGGCCCACCGGGGAAGCGCCAGATGTTGGTTGCCTACCGCCGATGAAGGAAGTTGATCGGTTCAATATCCGGGTGTACGGCCTGTTGTTCCACGGGGGCAGCGTGCTCGTATCGGATGAGATGGTGCAAGGGCGGCGGATCACCAAGTTTCCCGGTGGAGGCATGATGCCCGGCGAGGGAACGCTGGATTGCCTGCGCCGCGAGATCCGCGAGGAGATCGGCCAGGAGGCCGGCGACCTGCGGCACTTCTACACCACCGATTTCTTCCAGCGCAGTGCCTTCCGGCCGGAGGACCAGATCATCAGCATCTACTACAGCTTCAGCCTGCCGCGCCCGGACCTGCTGGGCAACGGCTTGCCCGCACCGGGCACCGGCGCCGAACCGGGCCAGGTGTTCCGGTGGCTGCCCCTGGGCATGGCCCGCGTAGAGGATGTCGATCTGCCGATCGACCGCGTGGTGATGCGCATGGTGCTGGACGGGTTGATGGGGTGAGCGTGGCATGCCGGGCCGTTCAGCCCAGCCACTTCGTCACCAGGTCATCCACGCGGGCCAACAGGTCGTCGGGGTGCAGACGGCGCCACTCCAAGTGGTCCAGCTTTCCGCCCAAGGCCATGTACTGGTCCAGCCCGGCGGCCTGCAGGTCCTCCAGCACATGCGGCAGGAAGTTCACGAGGGCGATCCACCCGCCCGCATCCATCACCTCATCGAACCATTCGGCATAGTAGTCCTCTTCACCCGCGTGGAAGTTGAGCACGTTCCCGCCGATCAGGATGAACTTGCTGATCCCCTCGGCCATCATGGGTTCCAGCACGTCCCGCTTCAGGTACATGATGTCGTTGTGCAGCAGGTCGTTCCATTCGCCGATGAACTCGATCACCGCGAACTGCTCCTCATAATCGGCGTACAGCGCCTTCAGGTAAAGGGTGCTGCTGCCGAAGTCGTCCCACTGCGGGTGGATCACATGGTCATATACCGCATGGGTGAACTCGAGCTCGCTGTGCGCGGTGCCGTGGAAGGGGGATTGCGGGTCGTCCTCGGCCGTGTACAGGTGGCGCCAGTTGAAGAAGGGCTCGATCGTATGCATGCACGGCCCAAAGGTCAGGATCCACGGGGGTGCGGGCAAACACGGAACGAGTGACGTGGGAACGGAACGGCGGTCAATGCACCACGAACCGCGCCATGCCCCAACGGCTCCCGTCCTCCAGGCGCAGCAGGTAATGGCCCGGTGCCAGGTCCGCGCTGATGCCGGTGTGCAGCACGCCACGCACCACGGCCGCCTGGGTGCGGTGCACGCAGCGGCCCATCGGGTCCAGCACTTCCACGCCGGCCAACGAGGAGCGTAGGCCCTGGGCCACCACGGTGAATTCACCCCGGTTGGGCACGGGGAAGATCACGGGCGCCAATGCAGCCGGGCCGTTGCCCGCGATCCCCGTGGTGGAAAGCAGGAAGGTGGCGGTCATGATGCAGCCGTCCGCACCCGTTACCGTCACGCCGTAAAGGCCATCGCCGAGGATGACCAGGAAAGGATCGTTGCCGCCCACGGGATTCCCCTCATAGGTCCAGGCGTAGGTGCCGAGCCCTGAAGGAACCTGCAGCACAGGGCCGTTCTGGGTGATCGCGATCTCCGGGCATACAATCGCCGTGTTGCTGGTGGCGGAGCAGCCGAACGCGTTCACCACGGTGGCCTGCCATTCGCCGGGGCCCGTCGCGGTGATGCAGGGGCTGTTCAATCCGGGCACCGTATCGCCATCGAGCAACCAGATGTACGCCGCCAGGGTGCTGTCGCCCAGGCAGAGCTGGCCCGGTGCCGGCCCTTCGGCAAGCACGGCGTCCGGCACCGGATGGATACGCACCGTGTCCGTGTGCGTGAAGGTCTGCTGGACCTGTGCGGAAATGGACAGTTGGCCCGTGGTGCCGCCGGCCACGTTGAACGGCACGGCACCTGCGCCGATGGAGGGCAGGTTGAAGGTGCCCAGCAGGTCGTTCGCGCTAATGGCGTCCTCGTCGTAGAACGAGATGGAGTAGGGCGGTTCATTCATCGCCACGCCCAGCCCGGTCCAGGTGCCTGTGGTGGCATTGTCCACCGTGGAGGAGGTGTAGGTGCCGCCCTGTCCGTCGGTGAGCACGAAGTAGGGGTCCGGAGCGCCTTGGCAGCCCACAAAGGGCAAGTTCGGCTCCTCCACGTCGCCGCACCAGTTGCCATTCACCCCGGTCAACTCCACCTGGTCCAGTACGAAGCCGCCGATGGATGTCTGCAGGGTGATGACATACTCGCCGGGCTGGTCGTACACGTGGACCGGCGCGGCATCCGTGCTGGTGGACCCGTCACCAAGGTCCCAGGCATAGCTGGTGGGCGAGGGGCTGCCGTCGATCAAGGCCTGGAACCCGACCGAGGTGCTGCCGCAGCCGCTGGAGGGCGTGAAGGTGAAGCCTGCGTTGCCTCCGCTTCCCGGCAACACGTTCAGGTACAGGGTGAACGACTGCGGCACGTTGAGGTTGATGCCGCTGAAACTGACCCCGGCAAGCACGCTGATCGTGATGGGGTAGGTGCCCGCCGTCAACGGGGTGCCGCAGATGTGCGCGCAGCCGTGCTGTTCCAGCTGCGGGTGGTACACGCCGTCGGCATGGCTGTAGGTGATGTCCAGCCCGAACGGCAGGCCTTCCACGTTGGTGATGGTCATTTGCTGGAAATCCACCGTTGCCCCGGTGCCGGGGTCGGTGAAGGAGGGTGGCATCCAGAAGGTGATCACGGTGGAATAGGGAATGCCCACGGTGGCATCCGGCGGCGTCAACGGGCACAGGGTGGGGAAGGCCGGGCTGATCGAGCAGCCCGTATCCGGTGTGCAATCGGGGCATTGGGCTTGGGCGGTGCCGCAGAGCAGGAGCAGCGCAGGCAGCAGGGTAATGATCCGCATGGGGGTGGTTTGCACGCAAAATAGGGCAAGGACCGCCATGCCGGTGAGCACCGGATGCCGGGCCGGTCACTTGCCGCCTTCCTCCACGGCCCTGCGCACGCTGCCGTGCCGCTTCAGCAGGGTGTTGGCCTGGTGGTAGTCCACGCCCAGCGCCTCCATCACCATCCGGGTGCCGCGGTCCACCAGCTTGTTGTTGCTCAGCTGCATGTCCACCATGCGGTTGCCCTTCACGCGGCCCAGCTTGATCATCACGCTGGTGCTGATCATGTTCAGGATGAGCTTTTGCGCCGTGCCGCTCTTCATGCGCGTGCTGCCCGTGACGAACTCCGGGCCCACCACGGCCACGATGGGATGGTCGCACACGCGGGTCACGGGGCTGTCCGGGTTGCAGGTGATGCAGCCCGTGAGGATGCCCGATTTCCGTGCCTGCTCCAACGCTCCCACCACGTATGGCGTGCCGCCACTGGCCGCGATGCCCACCACCGTGTCGTCCGCGCCCACGGCATGTTCCTGCAGGTCGTTCCAGCCTTGTTCGCGGTCGTCCTCGGCGAATTCCACCGCCTTGCGGATGGCACCATCGCCCCCGGCGATCAAGCCCACCACCATGCCGTGCGGCACCCCGAAGGTGGGCGGGCACTCGCTGGCGTCCACGATGCCCAGCCGCCCGCTGGTGCCCGCACCGATGTAGAACAGGCGGCCGCCGCGCCGCATCCGCTCCGCGATGGCGTCCACGAACGGCTCCAGCACGGGGATCACCTGCCGAACGCTTTCCGCCACCGTGCGGTCCTCGGCGTTGATGCCCCGCAACAATTCCCCCGTGCCCATCTCTTCCAGGTGGTCGTAATGTGAAGGGGATTCGGTGATGCGGGCCATGGTGCGCGGAATGTTGCCGCGAAGTTGCGACGCGCACGGCACCCGCACCCCGCGTTCCCCTACATTTGACCGACAGCGCCTTGTGCGCCCGGCCCATGGCGGAAAGAAGCAAGCACCATCGCAAGCGGGAACACCGCCCCGGATGGGCCGGCCTGCGGGATGACTGGGCCTCGGCATGGTCCAGGTTCACGGGCCGCACCAGCACCAACCACAAGCGGTTCGCGTTGGCCGTGTTCGCATTGGGCGCATTGCTGCGCGTACTTCGCATGGACGGCCCCGTTACGTTCGACGAGGCCTTGACCTACACCCAATATGCCGGCCGGGGTTTCGGTTTCCTGTTCAGCGACTATACGTACCCCGGCAACCACATCCTCTATTCCGCCCTGGCCCGCCTGTCCGTGCTGGTGTTCGGCGTACATCCCTGGTCGCTGCGACTGCCTGCCCTGCTGGCCGGCCTGCTGGTGATGCCGCTGGGCTATGCCTTCGCACGCCAAGTGTTCAACCGCCACATCGCCGTCCTGTTCCTGTGCCTGCTCGCCGTCAGCGGCCCGCTGGTGGAGTATTCCGCGAAGGCCCGGGGCTTCTCGCTCGTCTGGCTGTTCACCATGGCCGCCTTGCTGGCCGGCCGCCATTTCGTGAAGACCGAGAACATGTCGGGCGCCGTGCTGATGGCGCTTTTCTGCGCATTGGGCATGTGGGCCACCCCATACATGGCCTTTCCGGTGCTGATGGTCTTCCTCTGGTCCGCGGGGATGCTCTTCCACAGCTATGAAAGCACCGTGCGCCGCCGCTCGGTCAAGCTGGCCGGGGCATTCTTCCTGGCCTTGGCGTTCACCGCGGCGTGCTATGCTCCGGTGGTGGCGGTGCACAGCATGGACCACCTGGTCAACCACCCGACACTGGAGGAGAACACGTGGCAGCACTTCGTGAACACGCAACAGGACCGTGCATTCGACCTCTGGGCCTATTTCACCGCCACGGCCCACCCGGTCCTGGCTTTCGCCGGCATCGTGGCGGTGACCTATGCGGCCATTGTCAGTGCCAAGTACCGGATCCTGCTCCTGGCCATGGCATTCGGGGCGGTTCCCTTGGTGATGGTCCTGCAGTTCGTGGCGTTCCCCGCAGCATGGACCTATACCCTTCTCGTGTTCCACCTGGGTACCGCCATTGGATGCTTCTACCTCCTGAAGCTGGTGCGGGACAAGCTGGCTCCCGGGTTCACCAAGTCGCAACGCTCGCTGGCTGCCGGGCTGGCCTTGCTGCTCGTGTTCGGTTGGACCGGCCTCCGGGGCGAGCAGGATGTGGTGGAGCGTTTCCCGGAAGCCAGGCAAGCCGCCGCGTGGATCGCGGCCAACACACGGCCAGGCGACCGTTTGGCCGTTTCATCCCCATGGGATGCCCCGATCGGCTTTTACCTGGCATGCGACAAGGTGAACGGACGGATCTTGAACGGCGAGGGAGCACCAAGTGGCCATTCCTTCCTGGTGGTGGTGCCCGGCCATGGTCAAACTCCGGCCGGTGTGGCCAAGAACTTCAGGGCCGCACCGGTGGGAATGGACCGTTTCAAGCAGGTGGCCGGCTGGGGCCGCCTGGAGATCTTCGGTGTGGAATAGGCCACGCCTGGGATGACCAGGTTGGCCATGTAGCCCGATCCAAAAAGATCCCGGACCTTTGCCGCCCCAAATCGGGGTGTGCGCAGGTTGGTGCACCCCGGAAAAACGCGGAAAAATGGCAGAAGAAGGACGTCAGGTCATTTACAATATGGTGAAGGTGGGCAAGACGCTCTCCACCGGCAAGACCATCCTCAAGGACATCTACCTCGGCTTCTACTACGGGGCCAAGATCGGCATCCTCGGCCTCAACGGTTCGGGGAAATCCACGCTCATGCGCATCATTGCCGGCAAGGAGAAGGATTTCCAGGGCGACGTGCACATCACGCCGGGCTACAGCATCGGCCACCTGGAGCAGGAGCCCGTGCTGGACGAGAACAAGACCGTGATCGAGATCGTGCGCGAGGGCGTGCAGCCCATCATGGACCTGCTGAAGGAGTACGAGGAGGTGAACAACAAGTTCGCCGATCCGGAGGTGCTGGAGGACCCGGACAAGATGGATAAGCTCATCGCGCGCCAAGGCGTGCTGCAGGACCAGATCGAGTCGCAGGGGGCGTGGGAGATCGACCAGAAGCTGGAGGTGGCCATGGACGCCCTGCGCTGCCCCGAGCCGGACCAGCCCATCAAAGTGCTATCCGGTGGTGAGCGCCGCCGCGTGGCCCTCTGCCGCCTGTTGCTGCAAGCCCCGGACATCCTGCTGCTGGACGAACCCACCAACCACTTGGATGCCGAGAGCGTGGCCTGGCTGGAGCACCACCTGTCCGACTACAAGGGCACGGTGATCGCCATCACCCACGACCGCTATTTCCTGGACAACGTGGCCGGCTGGATCCTGGAGCTGGACCGCGGCGAAGGCATCCCCTACAAGGGCAACTACACCAGCTGGCTGGAGCAGAAAACCGCCCGCCTGGCACAGGAGGAGAAGCAGGAAAGCAAGCGCCAGCGCGTACTGAAGCAGGAACTGGAGTGGGTGCGCAGCAACGCCAAGGCCCGCCGCACCAAGAGCAAGGCCCGCTTGGAGAACTACGAGAAGATGCAGAGCGAGACCGTGAAGGAGAAGGAGGCCAAGCTCGAGATCTTCATCCCCAACGGCCAGCGCCTGGGCGACAAGGTGATCGAGTTCAAGGGCGTCTCCAAGGCCTTCGGCGATCGCGTGCTCTTCGAGGACGTGAACTTCACCTTGCCCCCGGCGGGCATCGTGGGCATCATCGGCCCCAACGGCGCCGGCAAGACCACGCTCTTCCGCATGATCATGGGCGAGGAAAAGCCGGACAGCGGCAGCATCACCTTGGGGGATACCGTGCAGATCGCCTACGTGGACCAGAGCCACAAGGACCTCCACCCCGAGAAGACAGTGTGGGAAGTGCTCAGCAACGCCCAGGAGAACATGTCCATCGGCGGCACCTTGGTGAACAGCCGCGCCTACCTCGCGCGCTTCAACTTCACCGGCCCCGACCAGAACAAGAAGGTGGGCGTGCTCTCCGGCGGCGAGCGCAACCGCCTGCACCTGGCCATGACGCTGAAGAACGGCAGCAACGTGCTGCTCTTGGACGAACCCACCAACGACCTCGACGTGAACACGCTCCGCGCCCTGGAAGAGGGGATCCAGGATTACAGCGGCTGCGCGGTGATCATCAGCCACGACCGCTGGTTCCTGGACCGCGTGTGCACCCACATCCTCGCCTTCGAGGGCGACAGCAAGGTGTACTGGTTCGAAGGCAGCTTCAGCGAGTACGAGGAGAACTACAAGAAGCGGGTGGGCGACATCGTGCCCCACCGGCTGAAGTACAGGAAGCTGGTGCGGGGCTGAGCCCGTAGCCGACTAGTCCCCGGGGGCGTCTTGCAGCGCACGGTAGGCCTGTTCGTCGGCCCGGTTCCATTCCTTCCACGACCGCTTCGGGTATTCGGCCAGGAAGTCCTGCACGCGTTGATCGATGTGCATGCGGAAGGCTTCGGGCGTCATGTACAGGTCCCGTGAGTAGTGTTCCTCCCCGCCGATCAGCGAGGCGTTGTAGGAGTCGATCAAGGCCAGGTCCTCCGGTGATCGGACCAGCCGGGGAAGGGCCTTGTCCGACAGCGTGGCCAGGAAATCCAGGTGGACGAATGCCTTGCCCTGCTGCGCCAGGTTGTACCGTGCCATGATGCCGTCCCAGTTGAACAAGGCCATCACCAGGGCGACGGCATACACGGCCACCGAGCCGGTGCGCAAAAGGAAGTGGGCGGAACGGCCCCGCTGGACCTTGATCACCACCAAGGCCAGGACGATGCACAGGGCCAGCAGGAAGAACCCCACCCCGATCCGCTTGTAGGCCAAGGCGTAGTAGTGGATGTACCAGAAATTGCGCATGCCCACGGACAACGCAAGTACGATGTTCTGCCCCAGCCACGCATAGGCCAGCCACCGCACCGGCCGCGCCCCGCAGGCGAAGTTCAGGTCGCCGCGGAAGAAGTACAGCACAATGGCGGCCCCGAGCACGATGGAGAGCATCAGCATGTACGTCCCCTCGCGGACGAACTGCTTCAGGTACTGGCCATCGAACTGGAAGCCCGTCCACACGTGGCGGATGTCCAGGGCATTGACGATGAGCAGCAGCACATTCAGCCCGCCGAGCAGCAGCATGGCGATGAAGATCTCCCGCCGCACGTCAGGCCCCGTTGCTTCCCCGTTAGGTTGAAGCTGGTCCCCGGTGCCCGCGGCCCAGCGCATCAGGCGTTCATGGTGACTGGGCAGGAGGATGAAACCGCTGACCAGGAGCCCGAGGACGATGCTTCCGACCAGGGCCATGTCCACATCGAAGGCAGCAAGGGCCTTTTCCGTGAATCCGTCGAAGAAGGGATTGGAGGCGCGGTACATGCTCCCGAAAAGCACGAGGAACAGTGGAACGGCGGCCAGGGACAAGACATGGCGCGGGGTGATGCTTGCCCGGTCCGCCAGGCCACGCGCCGGGATGGCACGCAGCAAGGCACCCGGCACCGCCGGCAAATGGGCGGCCGCAAGCAGGGCGGACTGGTGGAGGGCACGCAGCTCCGGCGCCAGCAGGATGCCCACGGTGAGCGCGGCGGAGACCAGGTTGAGGACCACGGCCAGCAGGGAGCCGTGCCAGGCCACCATCAATGCGCTCAGCATGGTGCCGCCCAAGGTCCAACGAGCTGTTTGCGGGAGCGCTGTCGGCCGTATGAACCATAGCACACCGGCAGCGGCCAACTCGAACAGCAGGAGGTTGAGGCCTATGCCGGAATCGTGGAAGAGGAATACATGGACGGCAGCGAGAAGCAGGCACAGGGGAAAGAGCACGCGGTTCCGTTGCATGGAGTGGGCTTTCGTCTGCAACGTGCAGGAGCCATTGATCCGTATTCCACGGTGCGGAGCATGGGCATATGGCTATCTTCGCCACCCAAATTCGAATAACGATGCCGCAGGATTCAAGGACTCAAGCCAACCGCCGCCGCAAGGCCGCCGAGAAACTCGCCAAGTGGAAGGAGGCGAATGCAGGCAAGGCCACGGGTAAGGCCAAGGCAGGGAAGAAGGCCAAGCAGGCCTGAGCGGCACATGCTTTTCGGGGTGGTCTTCCGGGATCACCTCTTGAGCCTTTCGTAAGCGTTTGAACGGGCCCGGATGGGCCTGTGGATCTTCAAGGAACGGCGCGGCCCGGACCAGTGGATTGGTCCGGGCCGCGCCGGTTACGCAGGGCGTTACTTCAGGAGCGTCACGTGCCCGAAGAGCTCCCGCTTGGTCTGGAGCCGGGCCACCTCGTAGCGGATCCGGTACACGTACACCCCCGTGGCTAGAACGGCCCCGCTGTTGTTGCGGCTGCCCAACCACGGTTCGTACGGGTCCGTGGTGCTGAACACCAGTTGGCCCCAACGGTCGTAGATCAGCATTTCGAAGTTCGTGATGTTGGGCACGTTCACCGACATCAGGAACCCGTCGTTGCGGTCGTCCCCGTTCGGGGTGAAGGAGTTCGGCACATACGGCTCCAGCACATCCTCGATGGTCACGTCATGGCAGATGGTGTCCGCGCACTGGTTGTAATTGTAGGCCACCATGCACACCGGGTATACACCGGGCACCTCATTGGTGAAGGTGTACGCCGTGTCCATGGCCGTGCTGTACATCAGGCCCGCGATGTCCCAGTAATAGGTCTGTGCGCCGCTTCCCGTGGGGTGGAAATAGATGGTCGGGTTCTCCACCGTGGCCGGAACGGGTCCCCACACGAAATCGGCCACCACCGGCGGCGGCCCTGTGATGGCCACCGACGTGGTGCCGATGCAGCCACTTGAATCCCGGATCACCAGGTGTTGCACGCCCTCGCAGGCATCGATGATGGAATTGCCCGTACCCCAGGAGGCACCGCCGTTGAAGCTGTATTCCACGGCCTCCGCATCGTGGATCACCACCGTGCCGTCACAATCCCCGGAGCAGGTCACCGGCACGGTCACCGTGGAGTCGATCTCCAACAGCACGGGTTCGTTGATCACCAGGCTGTGCGTGGCGGAGCAGCCGTTGTCATCGGTCACCGTCAGCAGATAGGTGCCGCGGCACAGGCCCGTTACGGAATCGGGGTTGGCGGTGGCTGCCCCACCGGACCACTGGAAGGTGAAGCCATTCGGCGCATTGCCCCCGGTGACGGCCGCAGCGGCGGTACCGTCGCAGTAGGAGAAGCAAATGGCATCCGTGGTGCTCAAGGTGATCATGATGGTGTCCGTGAAGGTCATCTGCACGCTGTCCACCGTGTTGCAGAAAGCCCCGTCATTCTCCCGCCAATAGAACCAATACGCCCCCCCTTGCCCGGCCGGCATGGTGACCGTGGTCTGCGGTGCCAAGGCATTGGCGAAGACCGCGCCCGCAGGGCCGGTCCATACGCCCACACCGGTGTTGCCCGGGGTGGCGTTGAGCGCAATGCTCAGGTTGCAGGAGTAATCGTCCGGCCCGGCATCGGGAACGCCGCAGCAGGTGGGGTCGGTGTTGGGGATCACCGTTACCTGGAGCGAGGATGTGGCCGTGCACCCGTTCGGGGTGGTCACCGTGTAGGTGTAGTCGTAGGTGCCGGGTGTGAAGTCAGATGGGTTGAACGTGTTTCCCACGGGAGCTTGGCCCGAAGTCCAGGCGCCGCCCATGTTCGGTGTGCCGCCCAGCGAATCGGTCATGGCGAAAGCCGGGTAGGACTCGCAGGTGGTGACCGCTGCATCCTCTCCGGGATCCAGCAGGGCAGGGGGGCTCACCAGCACGCTGTCCATCACCGCGCATTCCGGGTTGCCAGTTGGGTACACGGAGAGGTAGTACCAAGTGGGATCGGTGACCCAGACCATGGTTTCCGGGTCGGAGGGGTCGGCCAGGCCGGTGGTCGGGCTCCAGGAATAGGTCACGGGAGGTGCCCCGCCGCAGGTGATGGTGCCGGACCAGTTGAAGCCGGGTGTAGGGCCCATGGGCGAGGCGTAGACCACCCCTCCTTGGTCATTGAAAACCGTGTAGGAGCACTCGTTGTTCCATGACCCGGAGTTGAAGTTGATGGTCATGGTGGAGCCGCCCGTAACGTTGATGGAGGCGGTTTGCTGGGTGCCGCCGGTGTTGGTGTAGTTGCTGCTCACCCCGTCCACGATCACCGTCAGGGAGGCGCCGTTCCACGTGTCGCCAAACTGGTCGTTCATCTGGATGGTCCAGGTGCAGTTGTTGGGCGGTCCGTTGGCCGTGATGGCACCGGCCATGGGCAGGGAGTCGTTGCAAAGGCTCACTGCAGGACCGGCATCCACGGCGACTTGTGGGTCGATGGTGATCGTGATGGTGGTGTCGTAGCTGCAACCGAAGTTGTCCGTCACCTGGAAGTTGTAATTGTACACGCCCGGCCCGGTCGGCATGGCCTGGGCCACCAAGGGGTTGGCCGGGTCGATGGTCAGGAACGGACCGGACCATCCGGCGGAATCGATGGAGCTGCCCAGTACCGGGGTGAACTGGGCGGTGTCCGGGATCAGCACCGGATTGAAGTTCATCGACCAGTCGCACAGGAAGCCGTTGTCGGCCCCCCACAGGTCGGTTACCGTGAATGTCCATGTCCCGTTGAGCGGGCAGCCGATCAGGTTGGTGAAGGGCTGAACCGGTGTGTAGGTGCCGGCGATCAGCGCATTGCTGCTCGGTGTGCCTGCGGGCGTCACGTTCGGGGTGGGGCCGAAGCTGGCACAATTGGCCCAGGTGCCCAAGGTGGCTGTGGGGCTCCAGCAATATTGCCAGCAGTCGCCCGGGGTGGGCGTGGTGCCGTCGTTGTCATTGGCCCCGCCCAGGTAGGTGCCGCCGCCTCCCTGCTGGTGCATGATCATGGTCTGTCCATTGGGGCAGGAGACCTGCACCACCAGATCGCCCATGAAACTGTGCTCCATGTTGGCGCAGACGGAGACGATGTCGCTGGTGACGTTCACCGTTTGCCCGGGCTCGAACTGGGTGAAGGTGAGCTCACTGGTGAAGGGGATGCCCAGGTCGTCCGGCAGGAACACGCCGTTGCCGTATGTGGCCTCGGGCATGCCGGTCCAAGTGGTGGGGGTCACCACGGCGGTCAGGTCCACGGTCGCACCCAGGCAGGTCTCCACGCTTTCCACCGTACCGGCGAAGGAAGGCGTGGTGCTCACCAATACCTCCAGGTCCACCATGTTGGAATTCACGCACCCGTTGTCGTCAACCAGGTTGAGCTGCACCATGTATTGCCCCGGCTCGCTGAAGGAGTGTGCAATGGCGGGGGTGTCCACCACGGTGCCGTCGCCGAAATCCCAGTTGTATTCCACGATGTTGAAGCCGGTGGCGGCGTAGGAGGCAGAGCCGTCGAAGGTGATCTCCTCGCCCACGCAGACCATGGCGGGCACCAGGGGCTCGCTCATGGTGGCCACCGCGGTGGGCCGTTCGCAGGGCGTGTAGCAGGTGATGCCGGCCGCGAAGTTGCCCATGCCCCCGCCGTTGGAGGTGAACTGCACCGTGAGGCAGCCGCTGAAGTTGTAGATGGTGGCCGAGCTGATCAACCCCTGAAGCTGGGTGCCGGTGTATTCACCCAGGAAAGGCGCGGCAACGCTGTTCCCATCCCAGATCCGGATGCGGTCCAAGGGCTGGGGCAGCTGCTGGCTGAGGTCGAAGACGATCCAGTTCAGCGAAATGGCGTCACCCGGCACGTCCGCACAGATCGTGGTGGTGAAGTCCTCGTTGTTGCCGTAATTGCCCGTGGGGCCGCCAGTATCCTCCAATACACCGGCACAGGTGGTGATCGAGGGGGTGGAAATGCTGAATTGCTGGGCGTGCAGAAGCAGCGGAGCGAGGCACGTGAGTACGGCGGCCGGCAGGGCGCGCCACCATGGCATCACAGGTCGGTGCATGTCGTCAATATTGCTGGCAAAGTTCGAATGGCCGCGCACAACTCCGCGGTTTCACGGGGATGACGTGATCTCGCCCCATTTGGTCGCCTTGCCGTTCCACATTCCATCGGACAGGCCGTGGGCGATTGAAGGAAAGCGCGACGCCTACCGCCCGAACACGGGCAGGTTGGTCATGTCCTGCAGCTCATAGCCGTCCGTGCTGAACAGGGCTTTGTCCACTTTGCCGATCACCAGGTCGCGGGTGGACATCTCCACGCGCTCCCCACCGTCAGCGGAGGTCCACGCGTTCTCCATGACCATGCCTTGGTACGGTGCCATCTGCCAACGGTCGGCACGGGCGCCCACCATGCTGCCCAAGGCCTCGAACGCATTGAACTTCACATCTTCCGCGATCCAGGCTACACCGCTGCCTTCTTCGTCCTTGTACGTGTACTTCCGGCAGGTATGCCCGTCGATCACCTTGGTCTCCTGGGTGCGCACCACTTGGGTGGCCTCGTCGGAGGCGTGGTCCGCATCGTTCATGGTGATGCGCATCGCTTTCATCTTCACCCCCGTGCGCTTGCCCTTTTCATCGGTCATCAAAGTGTAGTTCACCTTGTTCTTCAGGTCGAAGATCATCCGCATCGCACCTTCATTCGGGCGCGCTTGCGGTTCCCAGGCCATGTGCTCATCATCAAAGGCCATGCGCAGGAGCATCGGGCTGTCCTTGTCCAAGGTGCCGCCCTTGTAGCTGTTGATCACCCAGGTGTAGCTGCCGGTGAAGCCCAGCGGCTTGAACGGGCTGTTGTCCTGCTCAACTTGCCCCTGGCCGCCCATGATGGCCTTCATCATGTCGGTGTTGGATTGACCTTGGGCAACGGTGGCCCACAACAAGCTCAACGAGAGGATGAGATATGTGCGCATGGAACTCGTGCTATGGATGGTTATGTGGTGGGCCGCCAAGATAATCCGGGGAGTCCGCTGGTCATGGCGCCGCAACCAGCTCCGCATAGGTGCCCTGCAGCTGGCCCAGCAGGCGATGTTTTCGTGCCGGCCGGGTTGCGCGGGCCATTTCCCGAGCCTTTTCAGAGAGCGTGGACAAGGCGCGGTAGCTCGTGGGCCGGTATGGGCTGTCGCCGCTGAACAGCGCCGCATTGCCCACCGCCTGGTACACGCTGGACATGCCCGGGTCGCTTCCAGCCACAGCCGCCGCCAGCCCGGTGTACACGCTGTACAGCATCATGCCGTCGTCGTCATCGGGAAATACCGCACGGAAGCGACTTGCCACGGAGTCCGTCCGTTCTGCGATCCTGATGGCGAGGCGTCGGGACTGCTCGGGCGTGGTGGCATGCTCCAGATCAACAAGCTGCTGGCCCAGCCAGGGCCTCAAGGCGTGGATGGCCTGCACCGCCTCGGCGGAATCCCGGCTGAACGACGCCGTATCCGCGCCTTTGCCGAAAACGGATGTTGCCCAGCTGCTGATAGCGAGTAGAAGGATGAGGCGTGCGGACATGCCTTCAAAGCTAGCGAATCTGTCGCCAACTGTTTTTGTCGATCTCAAACACCTTCGGGTCCACCGGGCCGGGCTTCAACTCGATCACCTTCATGAACAGGTGGTCGCCGCCTTGGTACGTGTAGTCCACTTCCATGGGCATGCCCGGCGCGGTGCCGGTGACCATGCCGCCAAGCAGGATGATCTCGATGCCGCCCCAGTACTTGCGGGCACCGACCACATCATGGAAGAGGGAGGGGGTGTGCGAATCCACCCAACTGGTGCGGTGTGTGGTGGCGGTCTCATACAGGCGCTTTTCGCAATTGCGGTCCAGCAGTTTGCGGGTGCCGGCAAGCACGGTGTCGGGCCAGGCGGGGGCCAGGGTGGATAGGAAGTAGCGCT
This sequence comes from Flavobacteriales bacterium, assembly GCA_023382455.1. Lineage (GTDB taxonomy): Bacteria > Bacteroidota > Bacteroidia > Flavobacteriales_F > PHOS-HE28 > PHOS-HE28. The sequence goes on along the minus strand of JAHDVX010000025.1, from coordinate 2,146 downwards.
TCAATTCGGCGTTGCGCGGGGTAATGGTGCTGTCAGCGCCCAAGCCGTACATGGTTTCCCGGGCCGCTTTGCGGTCTAGCAGATAGGCACGGGTGTGCTCGTTGGGCAGTGCTTCTTCCGCACGGCTCACCATCACCATGCGGGTGCTGTCGCTGGCGTAATGAACGGTCCACTTGCTGGTGCTGCCGTCGTTCCTGCGAAGGGAGTAGAGCAGCACGGCCGTTCCAACGAAGCGGTTGGTCTGGCGCATCATCACGCCTTCCATGAAAGGGTTCAGTTCCGCGCGTCCGGAAGAGCCGCCTGTGCCGCTGCCCACCCTCGGACCTTCAAGCGCTGGCATCTCCACCATCGGCTTGGCCGCATCCCGTTGTGGCGGTGGCATGGTCGCGCCATCGGGATCGTCGGTCAGCATCACATCCGGTGATGCTTCCACCATGTTCCGGTTCCCGCGCCACACGCGCTCTTCATCTGGCCCCACCGCAGGTTCCACGGCAATGTGCATGTCGTCGAAGCTGGTGATCTCCTCCACCGGCTCATACACGGGATCGCGCCGCCGCTGGTCAAGCAGCCGGTGGTCGCGCACGATGTATTTGCTCAGGTCCACCACGGGCGGCTTGGCTTTGCCGGGCTTGTAGCTGGTGAGGTGTGTGCCCATCACGGCCATGGGCATGGGCTTGTCGGCCAGGCCGAAGAACATCAGGTCCTTGAATTTCTGGCCCATGCGCTGCACCATCCAGTTCCGCATGTCGAACACGGGATTCGTCACACTGTCCTTCGGGATCATGAAGTGCGAGAGGAAGCGTTCACTAGTGGTGTACAGCTCACACTTGCGGCCGAGGATGGTGCGGTATTGCCCCTGCGGCGTGAAGTCCAGCTCCAGCCCGCGCCCGAATTCCTTCAGGCCCACTTCTTCCAGCGTGGTGATCTCCACTTTCGGGATCACGAAGCTGTGCCCTTCATTGTGCGTGGCCATCACCACGTCATGGTCCAGGTCCACGGCGTAGAGGAGGTAGCCCTCGTCGTCGGGGTCATTGAGGATCAGCACCGCGCGGCGGGCATCGGCCCAGTAGCTGTACGTGGCCACGCTGTGGGTGGTGTCCCGTGCGCCGTCCCTGCCAGAGGCACCGATATGCATGGTGGGTGTTTCGGCGGTGAGCGTGCCGATGAACCGGTTGTCCGGCAAGCTGCGGTCCACGGCAGGCGGGGTGTAGTCCAATGGCAGGCTATGCGGCGGAAGGCTGCCGAGGAAGGCGCGCATCCAAGCGGGCAGGCGTCCGGTGCTGATGTTGTTGATCCAAGCGAGGCGCTCCTCGGTGAGTTGGGCACCGGCCATGTTCGGCAGTTCGGGCATGGGCACTTTGCCGGGCGTGATGGCGATGAACTCCATGCCGCCCGATGGCGCTCCGTATAGGTGCTTGCCCCAGCGCACGCGCAGCGCAGCCTTGGCATTCCGGTCGGCGAAGGCCAGCAGGTGTTCCAGTTCGCCTTGGGTGAGCCAGCTGGCCCACACATTCATGTCGCTGAAGAGCTGTGGATAGGCCGTGGTGGTCCAGTACCACGAACTGTCGCGGCCGTTGCTGGTGCCCCAATACTCGTGGCACAGGTGACCGAGAATGTTTTCCGAGCGGCCGGTGGCGGTGATGCTGTCGTTCCAGATGTCGTGGAAGTAGCCGGCCTGCGGGATGTACAAGTCCTCCACCTTGGCGCTGGACTGTCCGCCGCCCCAGTGCGAGGTGACGATCTTCACGTTGTGCTGCAAGTCTAGCAACGTGGCCTTTTGCAAGTCGCGGGCCGCGGTGAACTCGCGCAGCACCATGCGGTGCGCATCGCCCCAGTATTCGATCCGCCTTCCCCTGTTGGTCTCCACCGTCCAGGTGCCAATGAAGGCGTTGGTGTGCAGCGGCTTCCCTTCAGCTTTGGCGGACTTCTTCGGCTTGCTGCCGGTCACCAAGGTGCCCATCCAGTCGGGCAGCGTGGCGATGTCCACAGGGTAGTGGTGGAGCTGGGCGTGGGCGGTGATGCAGAGGAGGAAGAAGAGCGGGGCGAGTAGGCGCATGGGAAAAGGTGAGGGGCGCGGTGAACGTGGTTCCAATGCTTCTGTCAATGTCGCGAACTTGACCAATGATCCTGCGGCACTTCCATCATC
>JAHDVX010000024.1 GCA_023382455.1 Flavobacteriales bacterium | reverse complement strand
CTAGCGTCAGCCTTTCGCAGGACGGCCCCGGCCTAACTTGCGCCCATGTCCATCACCTTGGCCATCATCGCGGTAACGGTCCTGGTATCCATGGCTGCGCTGAACAACCGCGCCCTGTTTGAGAACCTGCTCTTCCAACCCTTCGTGATGCACGAGCGGAAGGATTGGTACCGCTTCCTTACCCATGCCTTGCTGCATGGAAGCGTAATGCACCTGCTGGTGAACATGTACGTGCTCTGGATGTTCGGCACCGCGGTGGAAGAGGCTTTTGTGGAGGTCAACGGGGGAAGTGCACTGCTTCCTTATCTCATCCTTTATATCGGCGGGGTGGTCCTCAGCTCGGTGCCGGGCTATTTCAAGCACCGCTACGATCCCGCGTACCGTGCGGTTGGTGCTTCCGGGGCCACTTCGGCCGTGGTGTTCTCCTTCATCCTGCTCCACCCGGACACCAAGCTGATGCTGATCTTCCTGCCCATCCCCATGGCCGCATGGATCTTCGGCGGCCTGTACCTGGCCTATGAATGGTACATGAGCAAGCGCGGGGGCGACGGTGTGGCGCATGATGCACACTACTTCGGCGCGCTGTACGGTATCGCGTTCACGGCCATGATCGAGCCAAGGGCCGTGGCGCACTTCATCCAGGTGACGGGCATGTGACATGGAAGGATCCACGGGCGCCCTTTTCCTGGACCGCGACGGGGTGGTGAACCGCGAACGTGGCGAGCACACGTGGCATCCACAGGATTTTGAGATACTGCCGGGCGTTGCGGAAGCCGTCAACGCCGCCCATGCCAAGGGGCTGCGGGTGATCGTGGTGACCAACCAGAGCGGGATCGCCCTCGGCCTGTACGGACATGCCGACGTGGAACGGCTGCATGCGCAGCTCCGCGAAGGGCTTGGGCGGGAAGGAGCGTGGCTGGATGCCGTGTATTACTGCCCGCACCATCCGCAGCAGGGCCGCTGCCTGTGCCGAAAACCGGGGAGCCTGTTGCTGGAGCGGGCCATGGCCCGCTTCCGGGTCGATCCCGCGCGTTCACTGATGGTCGGTGACCGTCAACGCGATGTGGACGCAGCGGAGGCGGTGGGCGTGCGCGGCGTTCTGGTTCCCGCCAACGAACCTCTTCTGCCGATACTTGTAACCGAAGGAGTGATCTGATGGGAAATGTTGTGAACATCAATGGCCAACTTCATCCCTCGGACGCGCCGGTGCTGACCATGGCCAACCGGGCGTTCCACTATGGGGACGGGGTGTTCGAGACCATCCGCGTGGCGCAAGGCCGGGGCTGTTTCCTCGATGCCCACTGGGCGCGTTTGATGGAAGGACTGCGCGTGCTGCGCATCGCCATGCCTTCCGGCCTGGGGCGGGAGGCCCTGGAGAAGGCCATTGCCGAGTTGGCCGAGCGCAACGCCATGCCCCAAGGGCGTTGCCGCCTCACCGTGTACAGGGATGCCCCCGGCCTGTACCGGCCCGAAGGGAATGCCGGCGCCTTCACGCTTGAGCTCCACCCGATGGACCATGCCACGTACATCCTGAATGACCGGGGCTTCACCGTGGACATCTATCCCGAAATGCGCAAGCCGGTGAACCTGCTATCGGTGCACAAGACCTTGGGTGCGCAGTTGTTCGTGATGGCGAGCCTGTGGTGCATCGATCGCCACTTGGACAATTGCCTGCTGCAGAATGATCGCGGCAACATCATCGAGGGCAATACCGGCAACATGTTCATTGTGAGCAACGGGGTGTTGTACACGCCACCACTTACGGATGGCTGCCTGGCCGGTATCATGCGCATGCAGGTGATCAACATCGCGTTGGAGAACGGGATCAAGGTGTACGAGAGTTCGTTGAACCCGCAGAACCTGCTGGTGGCCGATGAGCTCTTCTTCACCAACGCAGCCTTGGGTGTGCAGTGGGTTGCGACCTACCGGACCAAACGCTATGGCCACCGCATGGCTTTGCGGCTGCAAGACCTGCTGGTGAAGAAAGTATCCGGTTGAAGCCGTGACCACTACGTCGGTGTTCCGGTCCCGTTCGGCGCTTGCACGGTGAAAAGACGGATGATGGCGTGCTAGCGGTGAGCGCACACGTACCCATCACGTGCAAGCAAGGCTCGCAGGCCGTTCAGTCGGGCCTTTCCGCAAGTCAGTTCAGCGAGGGATCTTCCGGGAAGTTGGCCAGCGGAGCGTACGCCGGCCCCATCATGCGCAGGGTGCGGGCCCACAGGGTCTCCATGTCATGGCCCATCACCAGTTTTTTGTTCGCGGGGTGGATCAGCCAGGAGCGTTGCTCGATCTCCGCATCGAGTTGGGCCTCGGCCCAGCCGCTGTACCCCACGAAGAACCGGACATGCCGGGACAGTTCCGGTGCGGCAACCAGGATGGACCGCAGTTGCTCGTAATCACCGCCCATGTGGATGTCGTCCACCACATGCAGGCTTCCCTCCACGCGATCGCCGAGGGTGTGGAGGAAGAACAGGTTGCTGCTTTGCACGGGCCCGCCGATGCCCACGGGCGAATCCAATTGGGGCATGCCGTCCATCAGGTCGGCCACACCCATTTCAATGGGCCGGTTCAGCACCAGGCCGAAGGAGCCGTCCCTGTCGTGCATGCAAAGCAACACCACCGATCTCCTGAAATAGGGATCGGCCAAGTAAGGTCCGCTGACCAGCAATGCACCACTGCGCGGCGGCATCGGGTTGGGCGGATCGAGTTCGAGCGGGTCGGATGCCATGGGATACTGGACTAAAGGTAGGCCTTCCGTGTTGGACGTGGCAACGGGTAACTTCGCCCCGGCCGGAAAATGGCAGGAACCATGGGCGACGAGCGCAAACCACAGGAACGCAACGATTATGTGAAAGGGCACCTCATGGAGGAGCAGGCGGGCATGGACCCGATCCGGTTGTTCATGCAATGGTTGGATGATGCGGAGCATGCCGGCCTTCCGGACCACAACGCCATGCTGCTTTCCACCGCGGGCAGTGCGAGCATCAGTGCACGCGTGGTGTTGCTGCGCGATGTGGGGCCTCGTGGCTTCACGTTCTATACCAACTACAACAGCCGGAAGGCCATGGACCTGGAGCGTGACCCGCGTGCGGCGCTCAACTTTTACTGGCCTGCGCTCGAACGGCAAGTGCGCGTGGAGGGCAGGGCGGAGCGGTTGGATGCGGCCGAGAGCGATGCCTACTTCGCGAGCAGGCCGCGGGAGAGCCGCATCGGCGCCTGGAGCAGTGACCAGAGCCGTGTGGTGGAGGATCGCCAGGCCATGGAGGAACGATACGCGCGATGGAGTGAGCGCTTCGAGGGACAGGAGGTGCCACGGCCGGAGCATTGGGGCGGCATCCTGGTGCGCCCGGTGCGCATCGAGTTCTGGCAAGGCCGCGCAAGCCGCATGCACGACCGCTTGGCATACGAGCGGTACAGCGACGGAAGCTGGCAACGGATGCGGTTGCAGCCTTGATGCACTTGGCAGGGTACAAAAGCAGAAGACCCCCGAGTGATCGGGGGTCTTTGCTTCTGTAGGCTTGTTGCTTACTTCTTCTTGGCAGCGGCCTTCTTCTTCGGGGCAGCCTTCTTGGCGGCGGCCTTCTTCTTCGGGGCAGCCTTCTTGGCGGCGGCCTTCTTCTTCGGGGCGGCCTTCTTCTTCGGGGCGGCCTTCTTGGCAGCGGCCTTCTTGGCGGCGGCTACCGTGCGCTTTGCGGGGCGGCTCTTGCCTTTGCTGCCGGCGGTGCGCTTCCCTTTCTTCGTTTTCATGTCACCTTTACCCATTGTTTGGAGTGTTTAGGATTTGATCCAAATCTATCCGCGCACTGTAACGCAGACATCGTTGCATGTGTTTCATTTCTCCACGTGTCCATGTTAAGAACCAGGGCGCGTCGCAACACTTGTGATCGATCGGCAGTTCATGCAGAACTGATGCATGTGTTCTGAAGGTGCCGTCAATACTGGGTAAATTGAAGTGCATGGATCCGTTGAGCACAGCGGTGGATGCTCAATGCCGTTCGGTCAATGCGCGATCGATCCGTGGTTGCAACAGCACCCTGCCATGATGAACATGATCGGAACAAGTGCATGCATCGGGTGGAGGAACGTGACTTGGGACCGATGTGCAGTGGTGTTGTTCGTTCTTCATGAAGCCGATCCGATCAGCATGTGGAAGTGCAGTTTACATCCGCTTGGTGCAATGGATCCGCATGTGGATCCCGGTACGGGTTGTTCAGGGATTGCGGCATGGAAGTGAATGGTCGCGCGAAGCAGGAAGGAGCACACGGCGATGGCCGGCTCGCCTGATGTGAACGGGTTCCGTCCGATGGAGCATGATGGATCTGGAGTGGATCATGCCGGCCACATCATCCGGCAGCGCGGTGTCCCGAACCGCTTGCGCCGGTCTCACCCCTGAAGTTCGGAGGTGATGGAATGATCGGCCGTGGATCACGGCAGGGGATCTGCTTCCGCACCTTGGTCCGCCTCGGCATCGAACCGGGCTTCGAGGTGTTGTGCGGAGTGCACGGTCTTGCGTGCCCAGGAAAGCTTGAGCGCATCGAGTTCGGCAGGAGGCAACCTCCACTCCACACCGCTCGCGCGCAAGCGCTCCATCACGGTATAGAGCACGATGGCCGCGGACACCGAGATGTTGTAACTCTCGGTGAATCCGTACATCGGGATGCGCAGGAACGTATCGGCCTGGCCCATGAACGTATCGCTGAGGCCGGTGAGCTCGGTGCCGAAGCAGAAGGCCATCGGCCGGTCGAGGGGAATGGTCGCCGGGGTGAAGGCATCGGCGCGAGGCGAGGTGGCCACGATCCGATAGCCCTTTTGTTTCAACGCATCGATGCACGCCTGGGCGTTGTCCTTGGTACGGTCCCGGTACCGGTGCATGTCGGTCCATTTGGAGGAGCCGAGTGTGACATCCGGGTTGAGCGTGTACTTGTTCCGGTTCTCGATGATGTGGATGTCCTGCACGCCGAGGAGCTCGGCTGTGCGCACCACGGCGCTGGCGTTGTGGGGCTGGTAGATGTCCTCCAATACCACGGTGACATGGCGTGTGCGCTCGGGGGCGATGCGGTCAAAGAGGCTCCGTTTGTTGTCGGAGATGAAGGCGGCAAGCTGTGTGTAGCGTTCTGCGTCGGAGGCCATGGCATACGATTGGGGTACAAAAGAAAAGGTCCCCCGCTCAGCGGAGGACCTTTCCAGCAGGTTGTTCGGCTTACTTCACCTTCTTGGCGAGGTCGGCACCGGCCTTGAACTTCACCACCTTCTTGGCAGCGATCTTGATCTCCTTGCCGGTTTGGGGGTTGCGGCCCTTGCGGGCGGCACGCTTGCTGATGCTGAAGGTACCGAAGCCGACGAGGGCAACGCGGTCACCTTTCTTCAGGGCCTTCGTGGTGTTGTTCACGAAGGCGTCCAAGGCACGCTTGGCGTCAGCCTTGGAGATCTTCGCCTCGGCGGCGATCGACTCGATCAGTTCTGCTTTGTTCAGGCCCATGTTCGTTTGTTGGTTTAGAGTGTTTGTTAGGGACTCGACGCAAATGTATCCGGAAAGGCCCTGCTGTCAAGGGTTTCCGGAGGGATGCCCGGGAAATGTTGAAAAATGGGGGTGTTTGTTCATAAGTCCGCCGGATATGTACTGGTAGCAAGGGTTTCAGAAAACCTGCCCCGCCCGGATCACCAAGCTTGAGGGCGTTGGCCTATCGATCCAGGCTCACCCGAGGATGATCCCCGTGCGGCGATGCAATCCACGCAGGAAAGCACCGGCATCCATCGCCTTCTTGCCTGGCATCTGCAGCTCGGTCACCTCGAGCGATCCGGTGCCGCACTGCACGGTAAGTCGATCGCCTGTAATGGTGACCGTGCCGGGCGCATGGTGGTGATGTGCCGCACTTGGCCGAGAGCGCAACACTTTCACCTGCTTGCGTTCCTGTCCTTCCTCTTGCCACCATGCCCAGGCACCGGGGGCCGGGGCGAGGCCGCGGACCTGGTCGTTGATGTGCGTGGCATCCTTGGCCCAATCGATCTTGCAGTTCGCCGGGGTGAGCTTCGGTGCATCGTGCAGGCGCTCGCCCTCGAACCGGGCCTGGGGTATCGGGGAAGTCGTGCCGTCCAGGATGTCCTTCACGGTGCGCGCCAGCAATACGGCCCCTTCGTTCATCATGCGGTCATGCAGTGTGCCGAAGTTGTCCTCCGGCATGATCTTGATGTGCTCGCGCAGGAGGATGTCGCCGGTGTCGATGTTGCCATTGATCAGGAATGTGGTGAGGCCGGTGCGGGTCTCCCCGTTGATCAGCGCCCAGTTGATGGGTGCGGCCCCGCGGTAATCCGGAAGCAGGGAAGCGTGCAGGTTCACCGTGCCGAGCCCGGGCCTTTGCCAAACAGCGGCGGGCAGCATGCGGAAAGCGACGACGACGAAGAGCGCGGCATTGATCTCATCCAGCGCTGCATGGAATGCGGGATCCTTCAGGTTGACCGGCTGCAGCACGGGGAGGCCGAGCTGGATGGCGCGTTCCTTCACGGGGCTCATGCGCAGTTGCCTTCCGCGCCCCGCCGGCCTGTCGGGCGCGGTCACCACGGCGGCAACGTCGAGGTGGGCGTCGATCAGGGCGTTGAGCGAGGCCACCGCGAAGGCCGGTGTGCCCATGAAGAGGATGCGCTTGTTCGGTGTCATGCAAGGATGCGGGGGTTGAAGAGGAACCGGTAGGGCAGTAGGGCGTCCTCCCCGGCATAGTCCACGCCGATGCGTGGCCCGGTGGACACTACCCCGTCGGGGATCAGGATGCCGCGGTCCTCGATATGGATCAGGTTGCCCAGCAGGTCGGTGCCATTGTGCTCGGTGCGGATCCCCAGCGCTTGCGTCAGCGTTCCGGGCCCTGCAGTGGTGAGCACCTTGGTCTTGCGCCGGGCCATCATCACATCCTGGCCCTGCACAGGATGGATGGCGCGCACCAGCACGGCGTGTGCGGTGCCCTCCGCATTGGTCACCACGTTGAACAAGTGGTGGATGCCATAGCAGAGGTAGACGTAGGCCACGCCCGCCTTGCCGTACATCACGCGGTTGCGCGGCGTCACCTTTCCGCCATAGGCGTGCGACGCCTTGTCCACCGCGCCCATGTATGCTTCCGTCTCGGTGATCACACCGGCGGTGATGACACCCTTGATTCGCGTGACGAGCACCTTGCCCAGCAGTTCGCGGGCCACGGCCAGCACATCGGGCCGACCGTAGAATTCACGGGGCAGCTTTCTCATGGTCGGTCGGGTGCGTTGATCATCGGCACCTCATCCTTCAGCCATCGCGCGGGCGGCCCGGCCACGGTGTTGGCCTTGGCCATGGCAACGCAGCGGTCGCAGCGGCCGCAACGTTCCCGGGCCGGCTCGCCGAAATACCGCAGCAGCATGGACTCGCGGCAATCGGAAGTGTCCCGGCAGAAATCCAGCATGGCCTCCAGTCGCACGGACGACCGTTGCTTGCGCTCCTTCAGCGCCATGGGGTCCAAGGTGAGGCGGGCCGCGTCCTGCCGTGGTGTGAGCAAGGTGGCCATGGGTTCATTGCTCCGGGGCCGGTAGAACACCACGCCGTTGCGGTCCAGCCCGGCAAGCAGCTTGCGCACCGAGACCACGGAACGGCCGGTGGTGTGGGCAAGCTGCTCCTCGTCGATGATGGACGGCTCCTCGAAGAGGCCGCCGTACTGGCGCAGCAAGGCCTCCAGGAGCGGCCCGTTCACCGGGTCGCTGGTGCGGAGGTGGTGCACGTCGGTGCCCGAAGCGCGGACCATGAGCCGCGACGGGGTGCGGGCGCTTTCGGAAAGCGCGAGGCAGCCGCCCAGCTCCAGTGCCTTCAAGGCATTGTTCACGGTGCCTTGTGGCAGCGCGGTGCGCCGGGCGAGTTGCTGCAGGTCGAGCGGGTAGGGCTCGAATTCGCCGGACCCCAAAGCGATGGCGTGCTGGTCCGCGAAGGCCTGGTACACGCGGCGCACCTCGGCCAGGGAAGGGTAGGTGGATTCGAGGCGCTCGCGCAACCGGTCCCCGTCCGTGTGGTGGGTGATCAGGAAAGCATAGGCCTTATTGCCGTCGCGCCCGGCGCGTCCGGCCTCCTGATAGTAGCTCTCCAGATCGGGCGGCGGCTCCAGGTGCACCACGCACCGCACGTCGGGCTTGTCGATGCCCATGCCGAAGGCGTTGGTGGCGGCCACGAAGCGCACGGAGCCCTCGGTCCATTGGCGTTGCACGCGGTCGCGTTCGGCGATCTCCAGGCCGGCGTGGTATGCTTCGGCGCTGATGCCGTGGTGTTGCAGGAACTGTGCGATGCGGACGGTGCCGCGGCGTTCGCGCAGGTAGACGATGCCGCTGCCGGGGAGCCTTTGGGCGATGCGCAGCAGCAGGCCGAGCCTGTCCTCGGCATGGTTCACCCAGTAGGTGAGCTCGGGCCGGAGGAAGGAGCCGCGCAGGATGCGGGGTTTGCGGAAGGCGAGGCGCTCCATGATGTCGGCCGCCACTTCCGGCGTGGCCGAGGCGGTGAGCGCAAGCACGGGCACCTGCGGATGCACTTCGCGCAAGCCGCCGATCAGCCGGTAGGCCGGGCGGAAATCGAAGCCCCATTGGCTGATGCAGTGCGCCTCGTCCACGGCGATGAGCCCCACGGGCATGCGTGGCAGGCGTGCCTTGAAGAGGTCGGACCCGAGCCGTTCGGGTGACACATAGAGAAAGTCCACCTTGCCCACGGCGGCGCTCTCCAGGGCGTTGTCGATCTCCACGGGCGCCATGCCGCTGGCGATGGCCTTGGCGCGCACGCCGAGGCGTTTGAGGCGCTCCACCTGGTCCTTCATCAGCGCGATCAGCGGTGAAACCACGATGCACAGCTTGCCCATGGCCAGCGCGGGCACTTGGAAGCAAAGGCTTTTGCCCCCGCCAGTGGGCATCAATGCCAGGATGTCCTCACCGCCCAGTACGGTGCGCACTACCTCCTCCTGCATGGGCCGGAAGGTGGGAAAGCCCCACACCGAGCGGAGCACTTCATGGATGTCGCGCGCCATGGTGCCACAAGGATACGGCCCAGTTCCGTGCCATGGCGATCCTGCGTTGGCCATGCCCCGGTCGTGCGGTCCGAACGGATGCTGCCAGGGGAGCACCGGGTTCACCGTTGCCGGTCCATGGGGTGGGGGAGGTGTTCCTCTGTTGTTGCACCCGCCATCCCGGGGGCCGGGGAAACATGATCCTTGTCATTGTTTGGTCCTTGGTGTCTTCCCGGTGCCACGGTCGGTCCCCTCCAACCCGTTCAAGTTCATGGATTCGTTGGTGTTGACAGGCGGGCGATCGCAGGTGGCCCGGCGTTGCGCGAAGGGCGGCTTGAACTTTGCGCGGGCGCGTCCGTGCCACAAGGGTTACCTTTGGGGCAAACACCAGGGCCATGATCAGTACCGCTCCCGGGATCGATATCCAACGCGTCGAACGTTCACGTCTTCAGGAGACCGACCTGGAGCACCTGAAGTTCGGCCGCGTGTTCACGGACCACATGTTCGTGATGGATCACACGGACGGTGCCTGGCAGCGGCCGCGCATCATGCCGTATGCCGATCTGGAGTTGAGCCCGGCCACGATGGTGCTGCACTATGCGCAGACCATCTTCGAGGGCATGAAGGCCTATCGCAACGGCGACGGCGGCGTGTCCCTCTTCCGGCCGCAAGCGAACATCGCACGCATGAACCGCAGCGCCAAGCGCATGTGCATGCCGCATATCCCGGAAGACCTTTTCCTCCAGGGGCTGAAGGAGCTGGCTCGGCTGGATGCCAACTGGCTGCCGGATGGACCCGATGCCGCCCTGTACATCCGTCCGTTCATGTATGCCTCGGATGAGTACATCGGGGTGAAGCCCAGTGGTGACTACCGGTTCATGATCTTCATGTGCCCGGTCCGCGGCTACTACCAGGAGCCGTTGCGGGTGTACCTCGAAATGAAATACAGCCGCGCCTTCCCCGGCGGAACGGGTGAGGTGAAGTGCGGCGGGAACTACGCTGCCGGCCTGTACCCCACCAAGCTGCGGCAGGACCAAGGCTACCATCAACAGGTGTGGACCGATGCGATGGAACACAAGTACATCGAGGAGAGCGGCACCATGAACGTCTTCTTCATCATCAATGGCGTGCTCACCACCCCCAGCCTGGACGGCACCATTCTGCCGGGCATCACCAGGGACAGCATCCTCACCTTGGCGCGTGAGCGGGGCCTGCCCGTGGAGGAGCGCAAGGTGAGCGTGGAGGAAGTGGTGGCCGGCCTGCACAACGGCAAGGTCACTGCGGCGTTCGGTGCGGGCACCGCGGCCACCATAGCACCCATCAAGGTGATCGGGCATGACGGTACCGACCACGAGCTGCCGGACCTCGGCGCGGACAGCGAGGTGAACCTGATCGGCAAGATGCTGGACGATATCCGCCGGGGCCGCGTGGAAGACAAGCACGGCTGGGTGGTGCGTGTGGCGTAAGGACAGGATGATCGAAGAAGAAGGCCGTGGTGGGAACCCATCACGGCCTTTCTCTTTTTATGCAGCTGGATTGTGCAGTTGGCCTCGTTGTTGCATCTTGTCAAAGGGAATGAAGGCCGCCGGGATGATGATGCGCTTCTGGGCTTGGGGCATGCTGTTGCTGTGTACCCTGACAGCCGGTGCGCAGGATTTGCGATTGGTACAGGTGCTGGACAGCACGGACCGGCGGCCGATCCCGGAAGTGGTGGTGAAGGTGGATGGCCGCATGGCCGGTGTGACCGATGATGATGGCCGCCTGCGCGTGGCATGGAATGCCGGGTCGATGCTTCGGGTTGAGCACTTGGGCTATGAAACGCGTACGGTCCCGGCCCGTATGGCGCCGGTCAGCGGAACATGGACGATGCATCTGGTCTCACGTGATCGGATACTGGACCCGGTTGCGGTCGGGTGGGCCAAGCCGGAGGAAGTGTTCCGGCGGGAGGACCTGCATGCGGCCGACCTGCTGGTGAACGATGCCGGCTTGTGGGTGCTGGCATACGAACGGCCGCGTCATGTGCGCGCCGAAGCCGATGCAAGCAAGGAGATCCTGCGGGATGTGCGTTTGGTGCTGTTGGATACCCTGTTCAACGAAGTGGTCTCATGCCCGGTGCCCGAGGATGTGTTCGGCCTTCGGCACGACCTGCGCAACGATGTGGTGATCGAGGGCACCACGCGGGCCTTTGGCGTGGGCCGGAAGGGCGAGGAGCTAGTGCTGTTTCCCTTCGGATCGGAGGAGTTGCGGCGCTCGGTGTTGCCATGGACCGATTCCATCCCCGGCTGGGTGGTGGGCTCGAACGTAGAGGATACCTATCCGGCCTTGGACCATTTGGCGCTGGATCCGCTGGCCGACAGCTTGGCACGCATCTGCACCGTGACGGACACCTTCCTGATGGACCTGCTGCGCAGCGAATACAAGTACATGAAGGGGGATGAGAAAGTGACGGCGATGAACCTGGCCGCGCAGCTGGGCGTGGACAAGGAAGTGGTGGCGGCCTACATGCGCGGCTTCAGCCGGAACGTCTGGTTCAAGCCCTTGTATGCGCCGTTGTTCGTGGTGGGTGATACACTGCTGGTCTTCGACCATCCCCGCAAGCGGATCCGCAAGTTCGATCGCGATTTCCATGAGAACGGTTCCGTGCCGATCATCTACCAGGCGGAAGGGGAGGAGCGGCTGTGGGCGGACCGCCTTTCACAGGATCGTTCAACGGGACAGGTCTATGCCCACTTCAGGAAGGGCGGCAACACTTGGTTGCGTGCCATCGATCCGGTGACCGGACTGCTCGGGCCACGGCACCGCTTGCAGCACGAATTCCCGGAGCGCGTCCAGGTGCAGGGAGGATGGGCTTTCTACATCTGGCGTCCGCGCGGCTCCTTGCAGAAGCGGACGATCTACCGCGAGCGGATTTGATCGATCAGCGGGAGGGCGGCGCATCCCGCCACACCTCCGTACCGATCCCGCCGGCCACTTCCCTCCAACGCTCCACATGCAGGTCGATGCGTACGGTGGTGCACGGGATCAGGTGCGTGCCGACGCCTCCGCTGAGATGGTCCACCAATTGGCTCACACCGGGGTTGTGGCCCACGATCATGGCGCTCCGCAACTCATCCTTGAATCCGGCGATGATGCCCATGAGCGTATCCAGGCTTGCCGCGTAGAGGCTCGGTGCGGATTCAAACTTCATGTGGCCCATCGCTTGGGCAAAGACACGGGCCGTAGCCTGCGTTCGCACCGCCGTGCTGGCGATCAGGAAGTCCAACGGTTCCTTCCGTGCCGCAAAGCGTTGCGCCATCATCGGTGCATCGGCCAAGCCTCGTTCGCTTAGTTGGCGGTCGAAGTCACGCATGCGGCCGGTGGCCGGCAGGGTGTTGGCGTGGCGTGTGATGTAGAAGGTGCGCATGGATGAACGGGTCGTCTCCTTCGCCGCACGAGCCCTTTGGTTCTTGAAACAACGACGCGTCGGTCCCTGTTCAGCGCCTCACGAAATCGCGCAGGCCGCCCACGATGGAGTAGAGCAGCGCATTGGGGTCGTTGCTCACCAGCAGCGGCACTTCCACGGCATGGGCGTCGCTGAACTGCATCTTGCTCGCCATGGAGCGGCTGATGTGCAGGTGAAGACTTTCAGGGTAGACCCCGGCAAAGAGCAGGTCCACCATGGCGCCGCCGCGCAGGCGCAATTCGAACCGCGGATAGTGGCTCACGGGATCCTTCCAGGAGGTCACCTCTTCCAGCACATGGCCTTCCTTGAGCAGGTCTTGCCGCCATTCGTCCATCACGTAGCCGAGCACGTCCTCCACGAAGATCTCCGGGTCCTCCGGCAGCAGCAACTGCTGGTGGTCCATGGGGGCCAGCAACCGGGATTGGGTCTGGCGCAGGGCCACCAGCATTTCGTCCAATTGGGAAGTAAAGGTCATGTTCACGTCGACTCTGATGGCACGCAAACTACCTGTCCTCTCCATGCGGAACGCACCACCCCGGATCGGGTTATGCACGATCGATCCCACGATCCGGGGGCTTGGAGATGAGAAACCGTGGAGGCACGGAGGGCGCAAAGAAGGTCTCAGCGCCCTCCGCGTCTCCACGGTTGATGCGCAGGGAACGGCTTAGGTTCCGGTCACTCCTCTTCGTAGTAGTAGGAGTGATCGATCCCCTTCATGAACATTTCGCGACTGTGGATATCGTCGGTCAAGGCGGCCTTCAACAACCTTTTCAATGGACGGGTATCCACGGCGCTTTGCATCATCGCGCTCATGTCCTCTTTCTTGCCGATCCGGCTCCAGTCCACGCACTTCTGCAGGCACTTCTTGAAAATCAGGTCAAGCCAGATCCGTGTGCTGCGGCCGTTGCCTTCCATGAACGGGTGGGCCACGTTCACCTCCACGTACTTGTCCACGATCGCGTCGAACGTGTCTTCGGGCATTTGATCGATCTTCTTCAGCGTGGCACCTAGGAAGTGCGATGTCGCGAATTGGAAGCCGCCCTTCGAGATGTTCTTCTGTCTGATCTGGCCCGCGAAAGGGTACAGGCCACCGAACAGGTAGGCATGGATCTGCTGCAGGCCCTTGGCGGTGCCCACCTCGATGCTGTCGATGAGGCCGCTTTCAAACAGGGTGTACGCCTTTTTCCGGCTTTGCCCGTCCAGGCTGTTCTCGCTGTACAGGAACCAGTCGAGGAACCGGGTTGCCCTGTTGTTGGGGAAGTGCTTGGCCAGCGCGATGATGCCATCGCTGTCCAGCGTATCGGTCAGGTACTTTTTCCCGTCCGCTGCGGTCAATTTCAGTTTGTGAGTGCCACTCACGAACTGGACCTTTTCCTTCAGCAGCTTGCGTTTGAGCCAACGCCAGTAGTTGCCCGCCTTAATATGGTCATTCTCCTCGTTCAGGATGCCCACGATGTCAACCACGCTGAACCACCACTTGGTGTTCACCTCGTCCCATAAGGCCCGCACCTCGCGGTCGTCGAAGAAACGGATGGAGATCTTGTTGCTCATCTGGATAAGACAGACCACCATTCAGATGGAATGACCTGTCGCGAGGCACCAAGCGGAACGTGGGCGATAGGGGCCATGGGACGAAGATCGGGGATCAGCGGGCTCTCCCAACTTGGATGAAGGAAGTGGAATTGCTTCTCGATGATGGAGGATACCCCCAGAACCACACAAGGCCACCTTTCGATGGCCCTGTGCATTTCAGTTCCCCCTTAATCCAGCGCCCTTGGAACGGGCAGCTCCTCACACCTTCTCCTTCTTCCGCTTGCGCTCCTCCACACCGTTCACCTGCTCTTCATCGGCCAGCGGCTTGCGGAAGACGATCTTCCCATCGAAGATGTCGATCACCATGGGGGTGCCGGCCTCCACCTTGCCTTCGATGATCCAGCGGCTCAGTTCGTTGAGCAGTTCCTTCTGGATCATGCGCTTGATGGGGCGCGCGCCGAACTGCGGGTCGTAGCCCACGCGGGCGATGTGCTCCACCAGTTCCTCGCTGGGGGTGAGCAGCATGTCGCGTTCCTTGAGCTTCTCCATCAGGGCGTTCAGCTGCAGCACCACGATCTCGCGCACGGCGGCGCGGTCCAGCGGCTCGAACATGATCACCTCGTCCACGCGGTTCAGGAACTCGGGGCGCACGCTCTTCTTCAGCAGGTCCATCACCTGGTCGCGCGTCCGCTCCAGCACCTCGTCGTGGTTCTTGTCGTTGATCTTCTCGTAGTTCTCCTGGATGATCTCCGAGCCGATGTTGCTGGTCATGATGATGATGGTGTTCTTGAAGTTCACCACGCGGCCTTTGTTGTCGGTGAGGCGGCCGTCGTCCAGCACTTGCAGCAGCACATTCCACACATCGGGGTGCGCCTTCTCGATCTCGTCCAGCAGCACCACGCTGTAGGGCTTGCGGCGCACGGCCTCGGTGAGCTGGCCGCCCTCGTCGTAGCCCACGTAGCCGGGGGGCGCGCCCACCAGCCGACTGGTGCTGTGGCGCTCCTGGTACTCGCTCATGTCGATGCGCGTCATGGCGTGCTCGTCGTTGAAGAGTACCTCGCTGAGGGCCTTGGCCAGTTCAGTCTTGCCCACGCCGGTAGTGCCCAGGAAGATGAAGCTGCCGATGGGCCGCTTCTCGTCGCCCATGCCGGCGCGGCTGCGTCGCACGGCGTCGGCCACGGCGCGCACGGCCTCGTCCTGGCCCACCACGCGTTTGTGCAGCTCGTCCTCCAGCTTGAGCAGTTTCATGCGCTCGGTCTCCAGCATGCGCGTAACGGGGATGCCGGTCCAGCGGCTTACCACCTCGGCGATCTCCTCCACGTCCACCTCCTCCTTGATCATCTTCGAGGAGGCTTGCAGGGTGGCGAGTTCATCCTTGGCCTTGGCCAGTTGGTCCTCGGTCTCCTTGGTGCGCCCGTAGCGGATCTCGGCCACTTTCGCGTAGTCGCCCTCGCGCTCGGCCTGGGCGGCGTCGAACTTCAGTTGCTCCAGGCGGTCCTTGGCCTCCTGGATCTTTTCCACCAGGCCGCGCTCGTGCTCCCAGCGGGCCTTCAGGGCATCGCGCTTGGTGCCCAGCTCGGCGAGTCCCTTGTTCAGCTCGTCCAGTTTTGGGGCGTCGCCTTCGCGCTTGATGGCCTCGCGCTCGATCTCCAACTGCATCACGCGCCGGTCCACTTCATCCAGCTCCTCGGGCTTGGAGTTGATCTCCATGCGCAGTTTGCTGGCGGCCTCGTCGATCAGGTCGATGGCCTTGTCCGGCAGGAAGCGGTCGCTGATGTAGCGCGTGCTCAGCTCCACGGCGGCGATGATGGCGGCATCCTTGATCAGCACCTTGTGGTGGCTTTCGTACTTCTCCTTCAGGCCGCGCAGGATGCTGATGGCGTCCTCGCGGCTGGGCTCGTCCACCATCACCTTCTGGAAGCGGCGCTCCAGGGCCTTGTCCTTCTCGAAGTACTTCTGGTACTCGTTCAGTGTGGTGGCGCCGATGGCGCGCAGCTCGCCGCGGGCCAGGGCGGGCTTCAGGATGTTGGCGGCATCCATGGCGCCCTCGCCGCCGCCGGCGCCCACCAAGGTGTGGATCTCGTCGATGAAGAGGATCACGGTGCCCTCGGCGCCGGTCACTTCCTTCACCACGGCCTTCAGGCGTTCCTCGAACTCGCCCTTGTACTTGGCCCCGGCCACCAGCGCACCCATGTCCAGGCTGAACACCTGCTTGTTCTTCAGGTCGTCCGGCACGTCGCCGCTCACGATGCGCTGCGCGATGCCTTCGGCGATGGCGGTCTTGCCCACGCCGGGCTCGCCGATCAGGACGGGGTTGTTCTTGGTGCGGCGGCTCAGGATCTGCAGCACGCGGCGGATCTCCTCATCGCGGCCGATCACGGGGTCCAGCTTGTTCTCCTTGGCGAGCTGGTTGAGGTTCTTGGCGTATTTGTTCAACGCGTTGTAGGTCTCCTCTTGGCTTTGGCTGGTCACCTTGCCGCCCTTGCGCAATTCCTTGATGGCCGTGATCAGGTCCTTGTGCGTCACGCCGCCGTCCTTCAGCAGTTGGGCCACGTTGTCGCTGCCGGCCTCCAGGCCGATCAGCAGGTGCTCCACGCTGGCGAACTCATCGCCAAGCTCCTTCAGCGAGGCCAGGGCCTTGGTGAGCACCTGCGCGCTCTGGCGGCTCAGCACCAGATCGCCGCCCTGCACCTTCGGATAGCTGTTCACGATCCGGTCCAACGCCTGTTGCAGGTTGGCCGTGTTCACGTCCAGCTTCTTCAGTAGGAAGGGCGTCACGTCCTGGTCCACCTCCACCAAGCCTTTCAGCAAATGGCCGGTCTCGATCTGTTGCTGGCCCAGCCCGGCGGCAATGGTCTGCGCCTGCTGGATGGCCTGTTGGCTGCGGATGGTGAATTTGTTGAGGTCCATGTGGTGTTGTCTGTTCCGGGTTATCGGTTGTTCGTTGTCGGTTGTCCGTTGCTCGGGTGTGTAGATCGGGTTCAGTATGCTTACCTCGCTCGCGTGCCCTGGCAACTAACAACCGTCAACCGGCAACGGCCACGCAAGCCCCGCACCGTGAAGGTATAACGGAACAAGTGGCAGCATGATGGGGTTCATAAATGCCAAAAAGTCCAACGGCACCAAGGTCTTCCCGACGTTTTGGCCGCCTATCGGGCTATCCGCTTTACCAATTGGATATTCAAAGGCGGCCAAAGTTGCGCCGCGATTTTTTCGCAGGGCGATCCGAGGATGGCGTTGCGTAGCGGGTGCCTACGGAACGTTATCCACGGAGAAGCAATGCGGAAAAAGGGCAAGCAAATCGGATGATCTTGAATGTCCAATTGGTAATGGCCGCCTGGGTCCAGGCCGCCCCGCATCGCGCTCCGGTGGCTTCCCGCGCCTTCGCTGGGCTACGGCGACGCGAAGTGGTCGCCTCCTCGCATCGCATGCCTTAGCCTTCGGCGTCGGCATGCTGCGTGCGTGGCTGGCCTTCCCCTGCGGCGGGCTGCCGCTGCTATCCCGGGCGGGGCTGCGGGTCCCTTTGGTGCGTGGGCCTGCCCGGTGCTTCTTCCCATGGACACCGATGGATACGGATGGACGACGGCTTATCCGTATTCATTGGTGTGCATCCGTGGCTCCCTATGAGCGAGCCTGCGAGCGGCTTCCGCGGTAAACTCACCACGAAGCCAGCCACAGGGCCAACGCCATCACCGCGCCGGAAACCGCCGTGGTCAGGAAGGTGTAGCCCAGGATGTCGCGCATCTTCATCTTCGCGATGGCCAGCACCGGCAGGGCCCAGAAGGGTTGCAGCATGTTGGTCCACTGGTCGCCGTAGGCCACGGCCATGATGGCGATGCTGGGGTCCACGCCCAGCTTGGCGGCCGCATCCAGCATGATGGGCCCTTGCACCGCGAACTGCCCGCCGCCCGATGGCACGAAGAAGTTCACCAGCCCGGCCGACAGAAGCGCGAGCACGCCGAAGGAATGCGGCCCGGCGATGGCCACGAAGGCGTTGGAGAACACGGCGATCAGGCCCGTGGAGGCCATCATCCCCATGATGCCGGCGTAGAGCGGGAATTGCAGGAGGATCTCGCCCACATGCGATGCCGCGTGCTGGGTGAGGCGGATCAGTTCGAAGGGGCTGCGCACCAGCAGGAGGATCAGCGAGAGGAAGGTCCAGTTCACCACGTCCAGGGTGAGGCTGCCCCCCGCACGGAAATGCATCACCAGGTATATCGTGAGCGCCAGCCCCACCACCAGCGTGGGCAGGCGCGAGGCATCGATCCGGTCCGCCGGCGTCGCCACCTCGTCCGGCTCATCGGCAAGGGATCCCGAGTTCACATCGGCGGGCAGCTCGTGTACCGCGGCATCGCCTTTGGGGGCGATCAGGCGGAAGAGCAGGGCGCAGGCCGCGATCACGCCCAGTGCAGCCAGGATGTTCCACGGCGCGAACATGGTCTCCGATACGGGGACCGTCCTTCCGCCCAGCGCATCAGCCAGGAAGGAGCCCGGGGTGGCGGCTGTAAGCGGCCCGGAACCGGAATAGCCCATGTGCCACACCACGAAGCCGGAATAGCCCGCCGCCACGATCAGCGGGAAGTGCACCTTGAGGCCTTTCCGGCGGGCCTGCACCGCGGCCTCGCGCGCGAGCAGCGCGCCGGTCACCAGGCCGAGGCCCCAGTTCAGCAGGCTCGTCAACGCCGCCACCACGAACACGAACACGTAGGCTCCGGCCGCCGTGGAGGGCACTTTGGCCAAGGTGGTGAGCAAGCGCCGCACCGGTACCGTGTTGGCCAGGATGTGGCCCAACAGCAGGATCAGGCACATCTGGGTCATGAAG
This sequence comes from Flavobacteriales bacterium, assembly GCA_023382455.1. GTDB lineage: Bacteria > Bacteroidota > Bacteroidia > Flavobacteriales_F > PHOS-HE28 > PHOS-HE28. Next base: position 31,047 of record JAHDVX010000024.1, on the reverse strand, counting down.
GCCAGCAGGCCCGAAAGGCCGTCGCCCCAGCCGTGGATCACGTCCAGGGGGCCCGCATCGGTGAGCAGCAGGGCCAGCAGCGCCACCACCACGGTGAGCACGATGGCGAAGGTGAGCGATGAGGGGATCCACCGCTCAAGCAGGCGGTTGATCGGGCGCATGAAGGCCACGGAAGGTGCGTTCGGTCCCGGCATGGCGTTCGGTTCAGGCGAGGCCCAGTTGCTTCACCAGCTTGCTCACCTCCTCCTCGGTGGAACGCAGCATGTCGTTGCAGAACGTGATCAGCTCCACGGCGCGTTTCACTTTTTTGGACAGGTCGTCCACGGAGATCTTGTCCTCCTGGAGGTCCTTCATGATCTGTTCCAGCTCGGCGTAGGCCTTGGTGTAGGTGGTTTTTTCAGTTCCCATGTCGTTCGATCCTGTTGATGGTGGACCATGTGCGCCCACCGTGATGGCTGGTCTCGATCTCGTCGCCCGGCTTCACGCCGTCGAGGTTCAGCAGGGCATGTCCGTCCTTCCGGGTGATGCTGAACCCGCGCTCCAGCAGCCGGTCGGGATGGAGCAGGTGCACGGCCTGCCGCATGGTTTCCAGGCGCGCGAGCAGCTCCTGGGATCCGCGCCTTGCCGCAGCGGCCAAGGTCGTCTTGTGCTCCCGGATCCTGGCGGCCTCCACCAGTGTCAGTTTCTGCACGGGGGCCGTGGCGAGGAGCTGCGCATGCGCGTCAAGCTCCTTGCGCTTCGCGGTGAGCTGCCCGGCCACCTGCCGATTGAGCTGGTGGGCCATGTTGTTCAGGTTGCCGCGTTCGGCCTGGTAGCGTATCACCGGCCGCAGCTGGATGGTTTCGGCATGGGATCCCAACAGCTCATGCTGGGCGGAGAACACGGTAAGTAGGTGGTTGTGTGCCTGCACGAGCATTCCGCCGAGGGCGGTCTCGAAGTAGAGGCTCCGGTCCACGAGGAAGTCGGCCACGGCGGTGGGGGTCTTGTGGGGGGTGTGGGCCACCAGGTCCAGTACGGAGATGTCCACGTCGTGCCCGATGCCGGTGAGCAACGGTATGGGCAGCCGGGCCGCGATGCGCGCCAGCTCCAGGTCGTTGAAGGGCTCCAGGTCCAGCTTGGATCCGCCACCGCGGACCACCACCACGGCATCGAAGCGCGCAGGGTTGATCGCCGAGAGGGCCATGCGCAGGTTGGCGGCGGCGCCATCGCCCTGCACGGAGGAGCGGAAGAGGCGGACATGGAAGCGGTAGCCGTGCTCGTTCTCCTCCAAATGCTTCATGAAGTCGGCATACGCGGCCGTGCCGGGCGAGGCCACCAAGGCGATGCGTTGCACCACGGGTGGCATGTGCACGAAGCGTTGCAGGTGGAAGAGGCCCTCCTTCTTCAGCGCGACGATGGCCTCCTGCTTGCGGCGCTCCATGGCGCCGAGGTTGAAGCCCGGGTCGATGGCTTCGATCGACAAGCTGAGCCCGTGGACCAAATGGAAGTTGGCGCGGGCCCGGAACAAGATCTCCACCCCGCTTTTCAGGATGTTGGGGCCTTCGGTGCCGAGCTGCTGCTGGATCGCCTGCAAGGACGACTCCCAGATCACCCCGCGCATCACCGCCACCCGGATACCACCCTGATGTTCCACCAGTTCCAGGTAGGCATGCCGGTTCTGGTTGATCGTGGCGATCTCGGCCCTGATCCAGAAAGCGGCATGGCCCGTGGCCTCGTCGATCCGCTGCTTGATCGCCGCTGCAACCTGCTTGAGGGTGTAGACCTTGTATTCCTCCATCGGTCGGGCACCGTGGCCGGGAACAAGTGTAGGGGCTTTCGTGGGGTTGCTGGCACCTAGGCCGATCCATTCATGGCCACGATTACGTCAGGACCACATAAAATGAAGCGGGCGGAAGCAGCTGCCTCCGCCCGCCCTCGAATGGGGTCAGGGGTCACTTCTTGTTGAAGTACAGCCGGGTGATGAAGATCCCGTTGCCGTCGTCCTTACCGCCGTCGCTTTCCACGCCGCTGGTCACGAACGTCAGGTTCCAGCCTTCCGCGGAAAGCTTGTTGATCTTGTCCGCGATCATCGCATCGTTGCTGGCGATGTTCTGGAAATTGATGCCCACGCCGCTGTAGAAGTTGAGCAGTTTGGTCTCCTTGAAGTTGTCGATCTTCAGGTCGCCGCGCTTTACATCGTCTTGGTCGCTCTTCTTGCCGTCGGTGCGCTCAGTGGTGGCCTCATCCACGTTCACCGTGGATGTGCTTTCGATCATGCGCGAGCGGCCGATGCCCATGGGCACGATGCTTTCCACGATGGTGATCACCTTGTACTGTTGGGCGGCCAGGTCCATGGTGGCGGCGAGCGCAAGGCAGAAGAGAAGGAGTTTCCGGATCATTTCAAAATGGATTTGGTGGGCCGTGAAGGTACTGTTCACGGGCGAAGTTGCATGATCCTCCTGATCGGTCCCAGCTTGTGCGAATGGCGTCCTTCCTCCCGGTTGTAGATGCCGGTGCTGTCCAGGGTGTCCACGCGCACGCGGCCGCTGGCGTGCAGGATGCGCCGGCCCTCCAGCACGATGCCCACATGGATGACCCGGCCCGCATCATTGTGGAAGAAGGCGAGGTCGCCGGTGGTGGCCAGCCCGATGTGTTCCACCTCCGTGCCCAGCTCCGCCTGCTGCCAGGCATCGCGCGGCAGGCGGATGCCACCGGCGAGAAAGAGCATCTGCGTGAGGCCGGAACAATCCACGCCGAAGGGTGATCGGCCGCCCCAGAGGTAGGGCGTGTTCATCCATTGGTCCTTCAGGGCCATGATCCGCATCACGGCGGTGCCGTTGGCATTGGCCGTGGTGCGGCCGGGGAAGGTGAGCTCCTCCGGGCCGATGTGGAAGCGGCCTTGGTCATAGCCGGGAAGCACGGCGCCGAAGGGCACGAGCATCGCGCCGGTCGATGAGTTCACATGGACGAACTGCTCCACCGACCGCACCGGCTTCGCTTCCGGTGCGCCTTCCGGCACCGCGACCTGCTTGTTGTCCGCCCACCCTTCGTAACCATCGTGGTGGAAGCGGAGCCTTGTCCACTTCGCGGTGCGTTCCAGCACATCGGCGGTCTCGCCCAGCAGCCATTGCGTCACCTGCTCGGCGCGGTCGTCGGGTTCCTTGCGCACGGGCACGATGCTCAGTGGGCAGATGGCTTGATCCATGGGGCTCATGGGGCGAAGGTGGCCCGGCGGCCTTCCGGTGGGAACAGCGGTTGCCACGAGTTATGCGCGGGGCAAGGTTGATGGAGCCCGGCGCTTTCTTTGCATCCCTCATGCACCGCACCGCCCATGGCTGAGAGCAGCGGCCCCCTCGACCTCGAAGGGCTGTTCCGCCTGCACTACCGGGCGCTGTGCGGCGCGGCCTTCGGCTACCTGAAGGATGCAGCCCAGGCCGAGGACCTGGTGCAGGAGCTCTTCGCCAAGCTGTGGCAGGAGCGGGACACTTTGGAATTCAAGGTTTCGCCCAAGGCCTACCTCTTCGCCGCCGTGCGCAACCGCTGCCTGAACGCGCTGGCCGCCGGGAAGCGGATGCGCCCGCTGAACGAAGAGCTGGACCGCCTGCCGGAGGAGGACGTGAAGGGGGAGGAGGAGCACGCCGAGCGGTCGGCGCGGGTGCTGGCGGCCATCGAGGGGCTGCCGCCCGAGCGCCGAAGGATCTTCCGCATGAGCCGCAACGAGGGGCTGAAGTACCAACAGATCGCCGAACGCCTCGGGCTCTCGGTGAAGACGGTGGAGAACCAGATGGGGCACGCGCTGAAGACCTTGCGGCAGGAATTGGCCGACCTGTTGCCGTTGGCCTTGCTGGGTTGGGGGCTCTGGGAAATTGTCAGGGGCGGATGGGGGTAACGGATGGGATCATTGTCATGCCATAGGAAGCGATGAACGGTACCACGGACATGGACAGCGGGGCGTTGGCCGCTTACGTCTCGGGCGAGGCGGATGCCGCGCTGCGCGCCGCCGTGGAGCGTTGGGCCCAGGCCGATCCGGCCCATGCCAAGGAGCTGGAGGCGCTGCAACGCGCCTGGCAATGGGCCGGGCAGGAGCCGTCGTTGCCGGAGGTGGATGTGGATGCCGCGTGGCAGCGGGTGCTGCGCAAGGCCGAGGCCCTTCCGGCCAAGGGCCGTGTGCTGCCCATGCGCCGACCGGTGCGCTGGTTGGCCGCGGCCGCCGTGGCTGCGGGACTGGTGCTGGCGGCCCGTCTGCTCTTCATGTCCCAGGGCCAGGAGTTCAGCTCTTCCGGCGATTTCCTCGCGTCCACCCTGGCAGACAGCTCCACCGTGGTGCTCTCCCCGCACAGCCGCCTGGAGGCTGCCATGGACGGCCGCCGGGCGATCACGCTCCGGGGTGAGGCCTACTTCGAGGTGAGGCGGGATGTAGCGCGGCCGTTCACCGTGGAGGCCGGCCCCGTGCTGGTCACCGTGCTGGGCACGGGTTTCGAGGTGAGCGCCTACGACACGTCGAAGGTGGTGCGCGTGGCGGTGCGTCACGGCCACGTCCGCGTGGCAGCACCCGGCGATACATTGGAATTGCTCTCGGGGGAAGTGGCCGGCTTCGAGCGCGGCACCGGCCGCTTGCGGCGCATGGCCTTGCCTTCGTCGGCGGTGTGGGGCGACCGCATCGTGCAGTTCAAGGATGCGCCGATGGATGAAGTGGTGCAGCGCTTGGAGGACATGTACCGGGTGCGGATCGAGCTCGGCACGGCGGCCATCGGCAGGTGCAGGCTCACCGCGGATTTCGACAACGAGGACATCGGCCGTGTGCTTGGCGTGGTGGCCGAGACCTTCGGCCTCACGCTGGAACAGCCGGGGCGCGGGCAATACATCCTGAAGGGTGATGGTTGCTGAACGGCACTGGGCCATCTTGCTGTTCCTGGTGGCCTTCGGCATTGGGGCGCGGGCACAGTCCATCTTGCAGCGGCCAGTGGAAGTGCATGCCGATCATGTGCGGCTCTCCGAGGCGCTGGCCTTGGTGGCACGCGATGGCCGTTTCAAGCTCAGCTACAACGCCGCCTTGTTGAACGACGACAGCGTGGTGTCCATACAGGTGAAGGCCACGGCGAAGCAGGCCCTTCGGCAGCTGGTGGGCCACCGCGTAGTGCTGAAGGAAAGCGGCGAACACGTGATCCTGCTGGATGATGCTGGCGCCAGGAACCCGGTGCAGCTGCGTGGCAGCATCATCAACGCCGTGACCGGCGCTCCGGTGGTGCATGCCACGGTGTACGAGCTGCGCGAAAAGGCCGCCACGCGCACGGATGTCGGCGGTGCGTTCACGCTGGAGGCCAGCGGCAAGCGTGATCCCGTACCGCTGCTCCTGGCCTGCAAGGATTTCCGCGATACCGTGGTGTACGTGCCGCGCGATGCGCCGTCCGGCACCTTCACGCTGCGGCCATTGGAGCGCGTGGACCGCTTGGAGCCGATCTGCCTGAACGACCGATGCGTCACCCTGGACGAGCTGGGCTTGGCTCGCTTGCTCGTGTCGTCGGAGCAAATGGGGCAGGCGGACAACCTGGGCCTGGGCGAGCGCCGCAACTGGCAGGTGTCGCTGCTGCCTTCCGTGGGCACCAACGGACCGATCTCCGGGGCGGTGGTGAACCGCTGGTCCTTCAACGTGCTGGCCGGCTACTCCCGCGGGTTGGACGGATTTGAGCTGGCCGGTGTGGCCAATCTGGAGCGTCGGGATGTAAAGGGCGCGCAGGTCGCCGGGCTCGCCAACCTCGTGGGGCGCGACACCCGGGGCGTGCAGATCGCCGGGGCCTTCAACCACACGTTGCGCTCCGCGGAGGGCCTGCAATTGGCCGGTTTGGGCAATACCGTGTGGGACACGCTCACCGGCGTGCAAGTGGCCGGTGCGGTGAACGTGGTGAAGGGAGGCATGCTCGGCACCCAGATCGCCGGCCTGGCCAACCTCACCACGCAGGATTGCGACGGTGCACAGGTGGCGGGCGGCTTCAATGTTTCGGTGAAGGACGTGCGGAAGACGCAAGTGGCCGGGGCCTTCAACTACGGCCGGAACGTGTACGGCGCACAGGCAGCTGGCGGGGTGAACGTGGTGCTGGGTGAAGTGGGTGGCGGGCAGGTGGCCGGTGCGCTCAACCTGGCGCGGCAGGTCACCGGCGGGCAGGTGGCGGGCGGCCTGAACCTGGCCGTGGACACCGTGCGCGGCGGGCAGGTGGGCGTGGTGAACATCGCCCGCGTGGTGCTGGGCGGCCAAGTGGGCATCGTGAACATCAGCGATACCATCGCGGGAGCCAGCTTTGGCCTCTTCAGCTTCGCCTGGCGCGGCTATCACCGCCTCGATGCCGTCCATCGCGACGTGATGCCGCTCTCCGTGGAGTTCCGAACGGGCACGCGCCACATCTACAACGTGCTCTCGGCATCACCGCCGGTGCAGGCCTCCGGCGCCTGGGCCTACGGCTATGGCTTCGGCAGCGAACGGAAGGCGGGTAAGCAGGATGTGGTGAACATCGAGCTCACCGCGGACCACATCAACGAACAGGAGGAATGGATCGGTGCGGTGAACCTGCTGGGCCGCTTCACGCTGGCCTATGCCCACACCTTCGGCAAGCATATCGTGCTCTCCGCAGGTCCAGCGTTCAACCTGTTGGTCAGCGATTGGCGCAACCGGGAGACCGGTGAATGGCGCAGTGCGCTGCCCCCGCGCGATCCCTGGGTGCGGGGCACCGAGGGCAACGTGCTGCTGGCGGGCTGGTTGGGCTACACCGCCGGCATCGGGGTGCGTTTCTGATTTTTTTCCGGGTCGGATAGGGGTGAAGGGGCACCGCGCTGTCAACAGGGCAACGCAAACCCGATGATGAACCGCAAGCTGCTTTCCACCCTTGTTCTGCTTTTCCACTTCCTGGCCATCACCGCCGTCCAGGCCCGCACCGGCGATCCCGTGGGCAACCGCCAGACCGTGCGTGGTACCGTGCTGGACGCGGACACCCGCCAGCCCGTGCCTGGCGCGGCCATCGCCGTGCTGGCCACCGACCCGCCCCTCGGCACCGTGGCGGACGAAGAGGGACGCTTCGCCATCAGCGGCGTACCCGTGGGCCGCATCTCCCTACGGGTGCGCGCCATCGGCTACGAGGAGGCCGCCTTGGAGAACCTGTTGCTCACCTCCGCCAAGGAGCTCGTGCTGAACATCATGCTCTCCGGCTCCGTCACGGAGATGACCGCCGTCACCGTCACCGCTGACCGTCCGCGCGGCGAGGTGCGCAACGACATGGCCACGCTCAGCGCGCGCACCATCGGTGTGGAAGAGACCTCGCGCATCGCCGGCAGCATCAATGACCCGGCCCGCATGGTCAGCGCCTTCCCCGGCGTGGCGGGCGACCCCATGGGCGACAACAGCATCGTGGTGCGCGGCAACTCGCCCACCGGCGTGCTCTGGAGGCTGGAAGGTATCGAGATCCCCAACCCCAACCACTTCAGCGACGAGGGCAGCACCGGCGGCCCCATCAACGTGCTCAACAGCGACATGCTGGACAACTCCGAGTTCTACACCGGGGCCTTCGCGCCGGAATACGGCAACGCATTGAGCGCCGTGTACGACATGCACCTGCGCGACGGGAACGACAGCAAACGCGAGTACACCTTGAAGGTGGGCGTGCTCGGCACCGACCTCACCGCCGAAGGCCCATTGCCCGGCGTGAAGGGCGGATCCTACCTGGCCAACTTCCGCTACTCCACGCTCTCCCTGCTGGACCAGGCGGGCATCGTGGATTACGGCGGCGTGCCCACCTACACCGACGGGGCCTTCAAGGTGAAGGTGCCCACTGGGAATGCCGGCACCTTCACGCTCTTCGGGCTGGGCGGTATCAGCCACATCATCGATGAAGACAAGGGCGTAGGGGGCGACACGGTGTTCAGCCGTGCGGACTTCGGCTCGCGCATGGGCGTGCTGGGCCTGGAGCACACGCGCACCCTCGGCACCAACAGCTACGTGCACAGCAGCATTTCGCTCAGCGGCAATGGCAGCGCCACGGACTACGATGAACTGCCCGAATTGACATCCACGGCGCTGGTGGACCGCCACAACGACGAACTGCGGCACTGGGCCACGCGCCTGGCCACCACGCTCAACACCAAGCTGGACGCGAAGAACAAACTGCGCACGGGCGTGATCATCTCGCTGGACAACTTCCGGCTTGGCTCCAGCAGTTGGGTCATCGCCCAGCAGCGCATGGAGACGCAGTTGGCCGCGCGTGGCGATGCCGCCACGGTACAGGCCTTCGCCAGTTGGAAATGGCGCTGGAACGAACGCTGGAGCATGACCTCGGGGCTGCACGTGCTGCACTTCGGCCTCAATGGTGAGACCAGCGTGGAGCCCCGTATGGGCCTGCGTTTCCAGCAGCGGCCGGACCAGGCCTTCACCTTCGGCGCGGGGTTGCACTCCCGCGAGGAAGCCCTGATGACCTACCTGACGCAGCGTACCGACGAAGAGGGACGGACCATCCAGCCCAACACCGGCCTGCGCATGACCAAGGCCGCGCACCTGGTGCTGGGCTACGACCGCAGGCTGAAGGAAGACCTGCGCCTCACGGCGGAAGCCTACTGGCAGCACCTCTACGACGTGCCGGTGGAGAACGACCCGCACAGTGCCTTCAGCCTCTCCAACCAGAGCGAATGGTTCACCGACCGGCCGCTGGTGAACGAAGGCGTGGGCCGGAACCTGGGCGCGGAGGTCTCCTTGGAGAAATACTTCACGCGCGGCTGGCACTTCCTGGCGACGGCCTCGTACGTGGATGCGCGCTACAAGGCGCTGGACGGCGTGTGGCGCAACTCGCGCTTCAACATGGGCCCCGTGGCCAACGTGCTGGCCGGTAAGGAATGGAAGCTGGGGCCCGAAGGCAAGGATCGCGTGCTCACAACCGGCGTGCGTTACAGCGTGATGGGCGGCCGCTACGCCACACCCATCGACCTGCAGGCCAGCATCGCTGCGGGTGAGCAGAAGGAGATCGCGGACGCGTGGAACGAAAAGGGCAGCGCTGTGCACAAGGCCGACGTGGTGGTGAGCTACCGCCTGGGCCGCCCCAAGGCCAGCCACGAATTCAAGCTGGACGTGCAGAACGTACTGAATGCGCAAACCACCGTGCTGCGCTACTACGATCGTCGCACGGAGACCATCAAGGACGTGCCGCAACTGGCCATCCTGCCGGTGGTGCAATACACCCTACGCTTTTGATGGGGCATTGAACCATCCCCAAGCTCCCGCAGAATCTTGCTTAACTGGATCTGCGAACAACAGCGGACCCTGCGGTTTCCCCGGCAGGGTCACGCCATTCCTGCTTTGCGAAATGCAAGGGCTCCTCATGCTCCCGCAGGGTCTCGTCTAACTGGATCTGCGAACATCAGCGGACCCTGCGGATTCACAAGCTCCCGCAGGGTCTCGCCTAGCTGGATCTGCGAACAACAGCGGACCCTGCGGTTTCCCCCGGCAGGGTCACGCCATTCCTGCTTTGCGAAATGCAAGGGCTCCTGTGGCCCCGTGCCTCACAGCGCCTCGATCACCATCGCGCTGGCACCACCGCCGCCGTTGCAGATGCCGGCCGCGCCGTATTTCTTGCCGCGCTGCTTCAGGGCGTGCACCAGGGTGACGATGATGCGGGCGCCACTGCAGCCCAGCGGGTGGCCAAGTGACACAGCACCGCCGTTCACGTTCACCTTCGCAGGGTCCAGGCCCAGCATCTTCGTATTGGCGATGCCCACCACGGAGAAGGCTTCGTTCAATTCCACCAGGTCGATGTCCTCCATCTTCAGCCCGGCCTTCTTCACGGCGATGGGCACGGCCTTGGCGGGGCTGGTGGTGAACCATTCCGGGGCCTGCTCGGCATCGGCGTAGCCGATCACCTTGGCCAGCGGTTTCAGGCCGAGGGCCTTGGCCTTGTCGGCGCTCATCAGCACCAGGGCGGCCGCGCCGTCGTTGATGGTGCTGGCGTTGCCGGCGGTCACACTGCCTTCCTTGGTGAACACGGGCTTCAGCGCCTTCAGCTTGGCGAAATCCACGTTCTTGTACTCCTCGTCCTCGCTTACCACCGTGTCGCCCTTGCGGCCCTTCACGGTCACGGGCACCACCTCCTCCTTGAAGCGGCCCTCCTTCCAGGCATTGGCGCTGCGGGTGTAGCTCTCGATGGCAAAGGCGTCCTGCTCCTCGCGGCTGATCTTGTTCTCCGTGGCACAGAGGTCCGCGCACACGCCCATGGCCTTCTGGTCGTACACGTTGGTGAGGCCGTCCTTGCCGATGCCGTCGATCAGTTTGCCGTCGCCGAAGCGGTAGCCGTAGCGGCCGTTCTCCACGTAGTACGGGGTGCGGCTCATGCTCTCCATGCCGCCGGCCACCACCACGTCGGCATCGCCGAGCAGGATCTCCTGGGTGGCGTAGATGATGGCCTTCATGCCGCTGGCGCACACCTTGTTCACCGTGGTGGCGGGGGTGGCGTCGGGCAGCCCGGCGAACTTGGCGGCCTGGCGGGCGGGGGCCTGGCCGAGGTTGGCCTGCAGCACGCTGCCCATGATCACGTCGTTCACCGCCTCGGGCTTCACGCCGCCCTTCTCCAGGGCGGCCTTGATGGCCGTGGCACCCAGTTCGGTGGCGGGCACGGTGGAAAGGCTGCCCCCGAAGGAGCCGATGGGGGTGCGTACTGCGGAAACGATAACGACTTCACGGGCCATGATCAACGGTGTTTTCCAATTGGGCCGCAAAGGTACGAATGCGCGGTGAGGGGTTGGATGGATGTTGGTGGACGCGCCCAAGCGTCCACCAACATCCATGAATGTCCATTTGAAAAAGCAGAGGGGATTGCGCAAGGCGCGCTATCCCTATTGGGGGGCACGCCTCCGCATGGCCACGGCGAGGCGAAGAGGCATCAAAGCGAACGGCCGCTTCACGCGGCCCTGTTCTTGCGTGCGGCCACCCGTCTCGAAGCAAGCTTCGGAGGGGATTGCGCGAGGCGCGCTATCCCTATTGGGGGAGGCATCAAAGCGAACGGCCGCTTCACGCGGCCCTGTTCTTGCGTGCGGCCACCCGTCTCGAAGCAAGCTTCGGAGGGGATTGCGCGAGGCGCGCTATCCCTATTGGGGGAGGCTTCAAAGCGAACGGCCGCTTCACGGCCGGGTTCTGCATTCGGGACATTCGCCTTTAAGCAAGCTTCGGAGGGGATTGCGCTCTCCGCCTGGCGGCGGATTCGCGCTATCCCTATTGGGGGAGGCTTCAAAGCGAACGGCCGCCACGCAGCCCTGTTCTTGCATGCGGCCACCCGCCTCGAAGCAAGCTTCGGCGGATGGCCGCATGCAAGAACGCCCCACTTTCGTGAGGCGTTCGCTTTGGCGGAGAGGGGGGGATTCGAACCCCCGGTACAGTTTAACCCGTACGGCAGTTTAGCAAACTACTGGTTTAAGCCACTCACCCACCTCTCCAATTCGGGCGGCAAATATAGCCGCCCGATCCAATTCTGCGATCCCGGTTGGATTCGAACCAACGACCACCAGCTTAGAAGGCAGGTGCTCTATCCAGCTGAGCTACGGGATCATTGCTGCGGGCGAAAGTAGGGCTGTCCGCACGATCAAGACCAGCCTGGGCTGTACGGGTATGCTTGAACCTGCGACCCTCCCGCCACCCTGAGCGGAGCCGAAGGGAGGCGGGATACGCTAACCGGACTGCGCTACACCCCGAACTGTATTTCCAAAGAACCTTCCTTGCCACCAGAACTGCAATCCCGACCTGCGACCCTCCCGCCACCCTGAGCGGAGCCGAAGGGAGGCGGGATATGTTGACCGGACTGCGCTACACCTGGTTGCCGTTGACCGGCCTGTTCATTGAACGCAAAAGGGGCCATGCCTATCCATGACCCCTTCATTTGTCGGGGTGGCAGGATTCGAACCTGCGACCCCCTGCTCCCAAAGCAGGTACGCTAACCGGACTGCGCTACACCCCGAACTGTATTTCCAAAGAACCTTCCCTGCCACCAGAACTGCAATCCCGACCTGCCACCATCCCGCCACCCTGAGCGGAGCCGAAGGGAGGCGGGAAACGCTAGCCGGACGGCGCTACCCCCCCGAGATCGGGCTGCAAAGAAAGGGCTTTCCATCATGCTCATGGAAAAAAGTCATCGCCTTGCCCGGTGTGGATACTGCGGCTCACGATCTTCGCGTTCATCCGTTTCCATCCAATTCCGCCATCCACCATGCAGCAGCCCATCGAACAGTCCGCATCCGCACCATTGGCCAAGGCCCCGGAGAAGATGAGCTGGTTCCGCCGGTCCATGACCTTCCGGGCCGTGGTGGTGGCCGTGCTGGTGCTGTTGCTGCTGATCCCACTGGCGATGGTGGAGAGCTTGGTGCGTGAGCGGGAATGGCGCAAGGAGGAGGCCGTGCAGGAGGTGGGCAGCACCTGGGGCGGAAGCCAGACCATCACCGGGCCGGTGATCAGCGTGCCGTACGCAGCCACCGTGCGGGTGGACCTCGGCGATGGAAAGAGCGAGATGCGCAATGTGACGCAGTACGCCCATTTCCTGCCGGAAAAACTGGACTTCACCGGGCAGCTCGATCCCGAGAAGCGGCACCGCGGCATCTATGATGTGGTGGTGTACAAGGGACATCTGCGCATCCAGGCCGAGTTCCCTGCCATGAAGGCTTTGTCGCCTGTCACCACGGCCACGCTGCGCTGGAAGGAGGCCACCTTGTGCCTGGGCATCTCGGACCTGCGCAGCATCAAGCAGCAGGTGGAAGCCCAATGGAACGGGACCAAACTGGCCTTCGAGCCCGGCCTGCCAAGCGACGACCTGATGGCCTCCGGGATCAGCGTGCCGCTGCCGCTGGACAGCGGGTCGCTGGCCCGGCCGTTCAACCTGGACTTTGTCTTGGACCTCAACGGCAGCAACAGCTTCCGTATGGTACCCATGGGCCGCACCACCACGGCCACCATCTCCTCCGCCTGGCCTGACCCGAGCTTCCAGGGAGCCTTCCTGCCGGATAAATCGGACGTCACCAAGACCGGCTTCACCGCCCATTGGCGCGTATTGCACCTCAACCGGCCCTATCCGCAGCAGTTCAGCGGCAGCCGCAACTCGCAACTGGAGGAAAGCGCCTTCGGACCGGACCTGATCCTGCCCATGGACGAATACCAGAAGAGCAACCGGGCGGCCAAGTATGGCGTGATGCTGATCGTGCTGGTCTTCCTGGTGTTCTTCTTCGTGGAGGTGCTGCAAAAGCTGCGGATCCATCCCATCCAGTACCTGCTGGTGGGCTTTGCACTGTGCATCTTCTACACCCTGCTCATCGCGCTCAGCGAGCACATCGGCTTCAGTGCCGCGTACATCACCTCGGCCGTGGCCGTGATCGGCCTGGTGGTGTTCTACGCCCGCAGCGTGTTCCGGCAGGTGAAGGCCACGCAACTCCTGGGGCTGGTGATGCTGCTGGTGTTCGGCTTCATGTTCACCGTGATCAACCAGGAGGACTATGCCCTGCTGATCGGCAGCATCGGCCTCTTCATCGTGCTGGCCATTGTGATGGCGGTGAGCCGGAAAATCGACTGGGAGCGTGCCGGGGAGTGATCGGCCGCTTGACTGATCATATGCAGATCTGCCGCTCGTCGGCCTGAAGGGAGGCTGGTCGGGCGTATGGGGGGACCTGTCGAATTGTTGATCTTTTTCGCGTAAAATCCGTGTGACACAATTGGTTGCACCGGACCTTTGCGCCGCTTTTTCCGGAACGATCTTTTTCCATGTCCTTGCGCATTTCCCTCCTGCTGGCCGTGTTGATGGCGGCCCTGCACGCCCGGCCGGCCAACTACTACGTTTCCCCCAACGGCAATGACAGCCAGAACGGCACCTCGCCCTCCACGGCGTGGAAGACCATTGCCCGGGTGAACCAGGCGACCTATTCCTTCCAACCGGGGGACAAGGTGCTCTTCGAGCGGGGAGGTACCTGGCGCGGAGAGCTCATCCTGGGCAGCTCCGGCACGGCAGCGCAGCCCATTACGGTGGGGGCCTACGGATCCGGTGCTCTTCCGGTGATCAAGGGCAGCACGCAGGTCACCGGGTGGACCAACCACCAAGGCCAGATCTGGAAGGCCAGCGTGACCACCGGGCGCGTGGACCAGGTGTACATCGGTGGAAGCCGGCTCACCCCGGCGCGCTACCCCAACACGGGCTGGCTGTTCAATGACCAATGCAACGGCTGGCAGGTGCACAGTGCCGACCTTACCCAAGGGAACGGCTATTGGAACGGGGCCAAGATGATCTTCCGCACCACCCCGCATTCCTTCGACACGATCAACATCACCACCTACGCCAACGGCACGCTCAACCTGGCCACCCAGACGCTGAACCTCGGCACCAACCGGTGGGGCTTCTTCATGCAGGGCAAGCTGTCCGAGTTGGACAGCCCCGGCGAGTGGTATTGGGATCCGCAGACGCAGGTGCTCTACCTCTGGGCGCCGAACAGCGGCAACCCCAACAACTTGACCGTGGAGGCCGCAGTGTACAAGAACGGCATCAACTGCTACTGGCAGCGCGCCTACCTGAAGGTGGAGAACATCGCGTTCCGCCACCAGCGCATCGCGGGCGTGCTCAACGACGGGGCCAACCACGTCACCGTCACGGGCTGCGACTTCCAATGGCTCCATCACGGCATCCGCAGCAGCGGCCCGTATGACACATACAGCGGCAACCAGTTCCGCAACACCTACGCCACGGGCATCCTGGCGATCCAGGGAAACACCACCATCACCGACAACACACTCCGTAGCATAGCCATGATCGACGGTGCGGGCGAAAGCACCTGGGGCTACTTCGGCATCCGCTCGCTTGGCCAGAACAACGTGATCCGCGGAAACGTGCTGGACAGCATCGGCTACATCGGCATCAGCGCGGAGAACAACGCGTTGGTGGAGAAGAACGTGGTGCGGCACACGTTGGCCACGTTGAACGACGGGGGCGGCATCGCCTTTGACCATGCCAACGGAATGATCATCCAGGACAATATCGTGAGCGATGTGCTGGGCACGATCACCAATGGATCACCGGACACCCTGCCCTACAATGAGGCGATCAGCATCGGCATCTACTTCGGCAACACGGACATCACGAACACCTCCGTGCTGCGCAACACGGTGTACAACTGTCCGCAGGCCGGTATCCACGTGGACCACACCATGGTCACCAGCGGGATCCAGGTGAAGGACAATATCCTGTTCAACAACGGGTGCCAGATCACCATGTCGGACTACTCGAACAACACGGGGTCCGGTGCGGTGCCACCCTACTACGTTGCCAACTACAATGACGTGTACAGCGGGAACGTGATGTACTGCCTGACCAAGGACCAGCTGTGCATGCAGCAGTTGAACCTCTACGGCGCCACGCCGGTGGATTTCGGTACGTTCACGAACAACTACTACTTCAACCCCTACAATGAGCTGAGCATCCGGGTGCGCAACCTCTTCGCCGGTTGGGCCAAGGTGTACTCCCTGGAGCGGTGGCAGCAGGAGCGCGGTGAGGATGCCGGAAGCACGCGCAGCCCGCTCCGCCTGGTGGCCTTCGCCACCTTGCAGGAGAACAGCGGGAACCTGGTCCAGAACGGGACCTTCACCAACAACGTGAACGGCTGGACCGGCTGGCCCACCAACGCGCAGGTGAGCCGCGTGACCACCCACCTTGACAATGGGGCCCTCAAGGCCTACCTGCCGGACAATAGCGTCTATCCTTCATTCAGCCTGCGCAACCCGGACCTGTTCCCGCTGCAGTCCCAGGCCTGGTACCGTGTGCGTGTCAGCCTGCAGAGCAATGCGCAAGGGGAGGTGGTCGTGGGCATCAAGGGCCAGTCACAGATATCGAACCCCTACACCATCTGGGAGCGGAAGGTGCCCTTCAGCCCTGAGCGCCGCGACCTGGAGATGTACTTCCAAAGCGACCGCACGGACCAGGCCCAGGTGCAGCTGATCAACGCTTGGACCGACCCGATGTACTACCTGGACAACGTGGAGGTCACCAAGGTGAACGTGACCGCTTTGGATCCCGTGGTGCGGCACAAGATCTTCGTGAACGACCAACCGGGCGCGCAAAGCTTCGCCCTCCCCGAGGGTTGCTGGAAGGATGTGGACGGCAATTTCCTGGAGGGTCCGATCACCGTGCAGCCGTACTCATCCAAGGTGGCCTACCAAGTGGACGGTCCGGATTGCGTGCTAGTGCCCACCGGCGGTGTGAAGGTGAAGATGGTGCTGGGGGGGGCGGTGGTCCCCGGTGATGCGCTGATGCGGGATGACCTGCGCACGCAAGGCCTGCTCCCCGCCACGGAGCCGTACACGGCACTGGGCTACTCGGTGGGCAACGCCGGGGTATCGGTCAGCGCGGCACTGATGCAGACGACCGGTGCCAATGCCGTGGTGGATTGGGTGGTGGTGCAATTGCACGAGAACAATGCCGGATACACCGTGGCCGCCAGGCGTGCGGCACTGGTGCTGCGGAACGGAAAGGTGGTGATGCCCGACGGGAACGAGGTGATCTCCTTCGGGACCACCGCCGCCGGCCGGTACATCTCGGTGGGCCACCGCAACCACCTCAGTGTGCTGTGCACCACGCCGGCAACCGGCAATTCGGAACTGGTGGACTTCACCCGCAGCGACCTGCCCACCTTCGGCACGGAGGCCCGCACCCTGGATGGCAGCCGCATGGCGCTGTGGCCGGGCGATGCCAACAATGACGGCGTATTGAAGTACACGGGCAATGGCAACGACCGGGATGCGGTGCTGGTGGTCATCGGCGGCGCCGCACCTACCGAGCAGGTCACGGGCTACAGGCTGGCCGATGTGAACTTGAACGGCCGGGTGTCCTACACCGGCCCGGACAATGACCGCGAGCCGGTGCTGCTCAACACCGGCGGTGGTAACAGCACGGCGGTGCGGTACGAGGCGATGCCCTGACAGGTTCCGCCTCAGATCTCCTCGATCTGGGCGGCGGGCATCCACCCCACCGATCCGTTCGCCAGTCGCACTTCCCGCCAATCCCCTTCAGTCCCCATCAGGCCCACTTTGGTGCCCTGGTGGAGGATGAAAAGGCGCGTAGCTCCTTTCCGCGGTTCGCCCAGTATCTCCGCCGAAGGGGCCATGATGATGGCCTCCGAGGAGGTGGTGGCTTCCTGCACGCGGTAGGCTGCCAGGGCCGTGGAGGTCACGGTGGCCACTGCGGCTGCGGCCGCCACGCCGTACAAGGCACGCCGAAGACCCGGTTTCCGGGTGGCAAGCCCGCCCGCCGCGGCCAAGGCCATGATGGCGCAGGCCCACAAGGAGCGCCGGGCCCATTGGTCCACATCCTTCCCGCCGCGAAGCCTGTCCCAGGCGGAGCCCAGGGTGAAGCCTGGCAATTGGCTCACGCGGTCCACGAGGCGGGTTCGTTCCAGGTCCAGGTTGGCCTGCACGTCCTCCGCTCCCGGCGAAAGGCGCAGTGCGCGTTCGTAGTAGAGGATGGCGTGGGGCACGTCGCCCAGCTTGCTGTAGCAGTTGCCGATGTTGTACAGCAGGCCTGCCGAGGTGCTGGTTGCATGGGCGGAATCGTACAAGGCCAACGCCAGCTTGTGGTCGCCGTTGGCATAGGCCTGCTCCGCCTGTTGGACCAACTGTCGGGCATCGCCGGAGGCGAACACCGGCAGGGCGGCGAGCAGGAGTGCAAGTAGCGTGGGGCGTCTCATTTTCCGTGCCGGGTTTCGATGCGGTGGATGATGGCGCGGGCCTCCTCATAGGCCTGTTTGCGGGGCTTGCCTTCCACCGGGGCGAAGCGAGCCATCTGGGCATCGGCGATCATGGCGATGAGCTCGTTGGCGGTGCGGCCCTCGTCCATGGCGTCCAGGTGTTGGTGGATCATGGCGGCGTTCACCTCGGCCACGCCCAGGTTGAACTTATCGGCGAAGTAGCCTTCCAGGGCCTTGCCCAGCGCATCATGGAAGGCCTCGCGATCATCCTTCTCCAGGGCCTTGGCGGCCAACGCCAGGCGTTGCCTTGCGGCCCGGTCCGCGCCGTGGCGCCGTTGCAGGTCGGCATCTCCGGCCCACGCATCGCGCTTGCGCTTCCACAGGAAGAACAGCAACAGCAGCAGCGGCGGGGCGATCATGCCCAACACATAGGCCAGCGATCCGAAGAGGTGCTTGCCCTTGGGCTGCAGGTCCAGGTCGCCGGTGCGGATATAGCGGATGTCGGACCCCAGGCGTTGCACGTCCACCTTGGCGGGAGCGCCATTGGTAGCGGTTCCGCCATCGCCGGGCTTCACGTGGAAGGTGATCTCGCCTGAACGCAATTGTTTGTAGGTCCCGGAGGAGGGGTCGAAGTAGCTGAAGGAGAGTGCGCCGAGATCGTACGTGCCCTCGTGCCGGGGGATCAACAGGTACTGGAACTCGCGCCTGCCGCTCATGCCGGAGGAGTTCACGGTGATCTGGTCGTCGATCTTGGGGTCGTAGCTGTCGAAGCCGGGCGGCAGGTTGAGCGTGGGGGCATCCACCAGCTTGAGGTTGGCGCGGCCGGAGAAGCGGATGTTGAGGTCGATGGCCTCGTTGGCCTTCACCTCGGTGTTGGCGGTCTTTACTTCCAACTGCAGGTCGCCTACGGCACCGATGAAATCGGCCGGCTTGCCGGGGGGCAGCTCCTTCACGTTCACCTCGGTGGCCCCGCTCTGGATGGTCACGGTGGTGCCGCTGTTGAAGATGCTCGCGTTCACCAGGTAGCTCAAGGTCATGGGGGCCAGGGTGAGCGTGCCGCTGTGGAGGGGGATCAGCACTTGGCGTTTGAGCGTGGCCACCCGGTACCGCAAGCCGTTCACCGTGCGCAGCTCGGGTTCCCAGTTGC
This sequence comes from Flavobacteriales bacterium, assembly GCA_023382455.1. Taxonomy (GTDB): domain Bacteria; phylum Bacteroidota; class Bacteroidia; order Flavobacteriales_F; family PHOS-HE28; genus PHOS-HE28. Next base: position 12,197 of record JAHDVX010000024.1, on the reverse strand, counting down.
CTTCCAGTTCCACGTCCTCGGCCCAGAAGCCGTTGAGCTTGGGCATCTCGCTTTCCAAGGAGCGCAAGGAATTGTAGCGGGAGTAGAGGGTGTAGGTGGCGATGATCTGTTCGCCTACGTACGCCTTGTTCTTGTTGAGGGTGATGGTGCAGAAGAGGTTCGGGTCGCGCTTCTGGGCCTGCTCCGCGGCGGCGCTGGTGCCGCTGGAGGAAGCACCCTGGGTCACCTTGATGGTGAGCGGCTCGGTCTGCAGCACGCCACCGCCCACGCGCACCGTGGCGGCGCCGATGGTGTAGGTGCCGGGCCGGGTGGCGGTGAGGTACCAGGAGATGGAGGATGATCGGCTGATCCGGCCGTTGATGCTCGAGAAGTTGCTGCTTTGCATGGGGCCTTGCAGCACGGCCAGGCCGCCCAGGTCCGGTGCGTTGATGTTGCCGGCAGAGCTGGCGTTGGTCAGCTCGATGGTGAGCTTCAAGGCCTCGCCGGTGGCGATCTCGTTGCGGTCCACGAGGGCCTGGAAGGAAATCTCCTGGGCCTGCACCAGGAGGGCGGGCAGGAGGAAGAGCGCCGTGATGAGGGTGCGGAAGTTCATTTTACCAATCCTTCTCCGCGGGTTGCTTGGGTTTGGGCAGCATCAGTTGGCGCACCTTTTCCTGCACGTCCTTTTCCTGCTGCTGTGCGGCATCGAGCATGCGCTTCGCGTCCTGCGGGTCGATGCGCTGTTCCTGCCCCTTGCCCTTGTCGCCCTGGTCCTGCTTCGGGGGCTGTTGGTCCTGTTGGCCATCCTGCTTCTGCTGGCCATCCTTGTCCTGCTCCTTATCCTGATCCTTGTTCTGCTGGCCGTCCTGATCCTTGTTCTGGTCCTTGTTCTTGTCCCCGTTCTGCTGTTGTTGCTGCTGTTGTTCCCGGGCCAGCATCTTCTGGGCATAGGCCAGGTTGTAGCGCGTGTCCCCATCGCTCGGCGTACGCTTGAGGGCTTCCTTGTACGCATTCACGGCCTCCGCGTAATTCCTCTGCTTCATCCAGGTGTTGCCCAGGTTGTGGTAGGCGCGTGCCTGGGCCTCCGGGGTCTTGGCCATGGAGGCGGCATTCTCATAGGAACGGGCGGCGTCGGCAATGCTGTCCTGGCGGAAAAGGGCGTTGCCCAGGTTGAACATGCCGCGCTCATCCTGTTCCGCGAGGGAGTAGGCCTGTTCGGCGGCCTGCATGCGGCCGGCGCGGTATTCGGCGTTGCCTTTGCGCAGCGCGCGGTCCGCGTCCTGCGCATGCAGCGGGGCCAGCGGCAACATCACCAGTAGGAAGGGGATCAGGCGTTCCATGGCAGGAATGAGTTCCAAGTTAGCCGCAGCCCGCGTTCACCGATCAGCAGGCCGAACAGGACCAAGGCGCAGGCCACGGCCAGGAAGTACTGGTAGCGGTCCTCGTGGCCGGCGAAGGTGAAGGTGCCCAGGTTGCTCTGGTCCATGCCGCGCAATTTGGTGATCACCGCGCTCACGCCGGGGTCGCTGGGCGTGGCCTGGATGTACTCGCCGTGCCCGGCGTCGGCCACGCGTGCGAGGATGGCGGGGTCGAGCTTGGTGATCACGGTCTGCCCGTCCTTGTCCTTCTTGAAGCCGACCATGCGGCCGCCCACGCGCACGGGGATGGGCGCTCCCTGCGGGGTGCCCATGCCGATGGCGTGCACCACGATGCCGTCCTCGGCGGCACGGGCAGCGGCACCCACGGCGTCGTCGTCGAAGCTTTCCCCGTCGCTGATCACGATGATGGCCTTGCCCTTGGCGGCATCGGGCCCGAAGCTCCGGCGTGCCTGGTCGATGGCGGCGCCGATGGCGGTGCCTTGGGCGCGTACGAGCCCGGGCCCCAGGGTGGAGAGGAAGATCTTCGCCGCGCTGCGGTCCGCGGTGATGGGCATCTGCATGTAGGCCTCCCCGGCGAAGACCACGATGCCCAGGCGGTCGCCACCCAGGCGGTCCACCAGCTGGGAGAGGGCGCGCTTGGCGGCTTCCATGCGGTCCGGCTTGATGTCCTCGGCCAGCATGCTGTTGCTCACGTCCAGGGCCACCATCACGTCCACGCCCTGTGCGGTCACTTCCTCCAGGCGCGTGCCCATCTGCGGGCCGGCCAGGGCGAAGAGGGCGAAGGAGAAGCCGTGGCGGAGGAACAGGAACTTGGCAGTGGAGCGCCAGGAGGAGATGCCGGGCACCATGCGGCCGATCATGGGCGCGGCGCTGAACCGGTGAAGCGACCTGTTCTTCAGGGCCAGCGCCCCCAGGAAGAGTGCCACCAGCACGGGCCCGGCCAGCAAGGCCCACAGGACATCGGGTCGCTGCACGCGGAACTGCGGCAGGTAGTGGGCGGCGGAGAACCAGAAGGCGAGCCCCACACCCCAGGCGATGGCCTCCGTGGCCAGCACCACGGCGGCGATGGCGCCGATGCGGTATGTGCCCGGGGTGCTCATGGTGTGGTGCGCAGCACGGTGTTGCCCAGCAGGAGGGAGAGGAAGAGCAGGGAGCAGCCGGCGAGCAGGGGGCTGAAGTATTCGTCGGTGCGGCTGCTGTGCTCGGTCACTTTCATGCGTGTCTTTTCCAGGCGGTCGATCTCCTGGTACACGGCATGGAGCTTTTTCTCATCGGTGGCGCGGAAGTATCGCCCGCCGGTCATTTCGGCCATGCGTTGCAACATGGCGTCGTCGATGTCCACATCCACCCAGTCGAACTTGTACTGCCCGTTGGGGTAGATGGCCACGGGCGAGAGCGCACGGCCGCGGCTTCCCACGCCGATGGTGTACACGCGTATGCCGAGGCCTTGTGCGATCTGGGCGGCGTCCACGGGTTGGATGCTGCCGGCATTGTTCATGCCGTCGGTGAGCAGGATCACCACCTTGCTCTTGCCCGGGCTTTCGCGCAGGCGGTTGATGGCGGTGGCCAGGCCCAGCCCGATGGCGGTGCCGCCGGTGATCATGCCGGAGCGGGCCTTCAGAAAGAGTTCCTTGAGCACGGCATGGTCCGTGGTGAGCGGGCATTGGGTGAAGGCTTCCCCCTCGTACACCACGAGGCCGATGCGGTCATTGGGGCGGTCGTCGATGAACTTCAGGGCCACGTCACGTGCGGCATCCAGGCGGTCCGGCTGGAAGTCCTTGGCCAGCATGCTGGCGCTGTAGTCCATGGCGATCACGATGTCGATGCCTTCATGGGTGACGTCCTGCCAGCTGTCCTTGCTTTGGGGCCGGGTCATGGCAAGCAGCATCAGGCCCAGGCCGAGCAGGGCCAGGGCGAAGGGGAGGTGCCGCAGGCGGGCCATCAGTCCGGTGGGCCCGCGCTGCAGGGCGGAAAGGGTGCTCAGCGTGGCCAAGGGCCGCCTCCGGTTCCGGCGCACGGTGTACCAGAGGCTGGCCAACGGCAGCAGCGCCAGGCCCCAAAGCAGGCGCGGCGAGGCCAGTTCATAGTGCTGCGCCAGCCACCAGGCCGTTACCGCCACCGCCGCGTGCGCCAGCACCAGCAGCACGATCAGGATGATCATGTCACGCGAGCGGCGCATCGGGACGGGTATCGGCGGTTTCCTGCACCAGGCGCACGGCATGGTCCAGCACTTGTTCGTTCTCCGCGGGCAGTGCGTTCCACTTGGCGAACTTCACCATGTCCGCCAGGCGGAGCATGCGGGCCAGGCGCTCCTGCTGGGCATTCGGCATGGAGCTCAGGCGCAGGGCGGCGAGCAGCTCGTCGGTGGTCTGTTCCATGGCCGGCACGCCGTAGCGTTCCTGCAGGTAGCCGCGCACGATCTCGGTGAGCTCAGTGTGGTATTGCTTGGCCTTGTCCTGTTGCCAGAGCTTCTTCTGCCCGAGGGCCTCCAGCGCCAGCAGCGTGCGGGCGTGCAACGGCACGGGCGGTGCCGCCGGCGGGGGAGGGGGCGGCCTGCGGGAGCGGCGCCGCAAGTAGAGGAACAGGGCCACGATGGCCAGGATGGCCGCCAGCCCGCCGGCGATGGCCTGCCAATGGTCCTTCAGCCAATCGGCCAGGCTGAAGGGCACGGTATAGATGTCCTTGATGTCGCGGATGGCCTGCGTGGTGTCCACCGGCACGGTGTTCACGGTGAGCAGCAAGGGGTCGGTATCCACCGTGTCGCCGTTGATCACGAACGAGAACGGCGGGATGGCCCAGTAGCCCGAGTCCCAGGAGGTGATGGTCAGGCGGCGCTCCTGGCGGAACAGGAAGGGGTCGCGCTGCTTGTCCGGCAGGATGGTGTCCACATGGCTGTCGTGCAGGATGGGGACTTTGCCGGTCACCGTGTCCGTGATCAACGGCCACTGGATGGTCACCGCACCCTGGTCCGCACGGTAGGTCACGCTCAGGTCCAGGTGGGCCTGCTGGCCGATGAGGATGGAGGCGCTGTCCAACTTGGCCACGGGCTTGATGGACTGGGCATGCACGGCGGGGGTGAAGGGGCTGGTGCAGCCCAGGGCGAGCAGCAGAATCCCGGCCGCCCGGCTGCGGCTACATGTGTGGAACATGCCCGGCTTCCCCATGGTCGATCAGTCGCGTTGGCGGAACAGGTTCATCAGGGGCCGCACGTAGCCATCGCCGGTGGAGATCACCGCATGGTCCACGCCGGCGCGGCGCATGGCATCGCGGGCCTGGGCCTGGCGTTTGAGCGCCTCGGCGCGGTAATGCCCGCGCACGGCCTTGCTGCGGGTATCCACCCAAAGTGCTTCACCCGTCTCGGGGTCCATGAACTGCACCAGGCCCATGTTCGGCAGCTCGGTTTCGCGCTCATCGGTGGTGCGCAGCACGATCAGGTCGTGGCGGCGGTTGGCGATCTTCAGGGCATCCTCGTAGCCCTCGTCCATCAGGTCGCTGATCAGGAAGGCGATGCTGCGCTTCTTGATCACGCTGTTCAGGTATTTCAGCGCCCCGGTGATGTCGGTGCCCCGCCCTTGCGGCCGGAACTCGAGCAGCTCGCGCACGATGCGCAGGATGTGGCTGTGCCCCTTCTTGGGCGGAATGAAGAGCTCCACGCGGTCGCTGAAGAGGATCAGGCCCACCTTGTCGTTGTTGCGCAGGGCGCTGAAGGCGATGGTGGCGCACACCTCGGTGATGAGTTCGCGCTTCAATTGGCCGGTCGTTCCGAATTCGCCGCTGGCGCTCACGTCCGCTACCAGCATGGCCGTGAGCTCGCGCTCCTCCTCGAACACCTTGATGAAGGGATGCCCCAGCCGGGCGGTCACGTTCCAGTCGATCGCGCGCACCTCATCACCGGGCACGTACTCGCGCACCTCGCTGAAGGCCATGCCCCGCCCCTTGAAGGCGCTGTGGTACTCGCCGCTGAAGATGTGGTCGCTCAGCCCGCGGGTCTTCAGCTCGATCAGGCGCACCTTCTTGATGAGGTCCTTGGTATCTTGTTGACTGGCGATGGTCTTGGGTCTTAGGGCATGCACGGCGGGTAACGGCGGGAATTTTCCGTCAGGACGGACCGTCTTTCGGCGTTCCGTTTCCCGCCTGGTCGGCTTTCAGCTTGCTCACGGCACTTCCACCGTGTTCAGCACCTTGTCGATGATCTCGTTCACGCTGATGTTCTCCGCCTCCGCCTCATAGGTGAGGCCGATGCGGTGGCGCAGCACGTCGGGGCAAACGGCGCGCACATCCTCGGGGATCACGTATCCGCGGCGCTTGGTGAAAGCGTAGGCCTTGGCGCCGAGGGCCATGTTGATGCTGGCGCGCGGGCTTCCGCCGAAGCTGATCAGCGAGGCCAGGTCGGGCATGCGGTAGTCGGCGGGCTTCCGCGTGGCGTACACGATGTCCACGATGTAGCGCTCGATCTTCTCGTCCATGTACACCTCGCGCACCAGCTGGCGTGCCTTCACGATGTCCTCCGGGCGGATCACCTTGCGCACCTGGCTGCGCGGTGCGGCACCGGTATTCTGCCGGATGATGTTGCGCTCCTCCTCCTTGCGCGGGTAGTCCAGCACCACCTTCAACATGAAGCGGTCCGTTTGCGCCTCGGGCAGGGGATAGGTGCCTTCCTGCTCCACGGGGTTCATGGTGGCCATCACCAGGAAGGGTTCCGGGAGCTTGAAGGTCTCGGACCCGATGGTGACCTGGCGCTCCTGCATGGCCTCCAGCAGGGCGCTTTGCACCTTGGCCGGGGCGCGGTTGATCTCGTCCGCCAGGATGAAGTTGCTGAAGATCGGCCCCTTCTTCACGGTGAACTCCTCGCTGCGCGGGCTGTAGATCATGGTGCCCAGCAGGTCGGCGGGCAGCAGGTCCGGGGTGAATTGGATCCGGCTGAAACCGACGTCCACCACTTCGCTCAGGGTGCGGATGGCCAGGGTCTTCGCCAGCCCGGGCATTCCCTCAAGCATGATGTGCCCGTCGGCCAGCAGGGCCACCAGCAGCTTCTGCACCATGTCCTTCTGGCCCACGATGCTCTTCTGCATCTCCTGGTCGATCAGGTCCACGAACGAACTGGCCTGCTGGATGCGCTCGATCAGTTCGCGAAGGGCGTCCGGTGCCGGGGCACTGGTGCCGGCGGTCGGGTATGGGGCTGGTTCCATGAAGGGTCGCTCAATGGTGGGGAATGCAAAATTGCCGGTATGGGCGCGGATTTGCCGGGTTTTCGGGGTTAAGATGTGTTAACCGGGAGCGGAGGTGAAAGTATCTTCGGACCGGTAGTCCGCAAACTGAGGGGACACCATCCGCATGACCATCGAGGAAGCCATTGGACAAGTGCGTGAATTTCATGACGCGTTCGGCATCGTGAATGCCGCTGCACCCATCGCCGCCATCGGGGAGAAGGAGGTCAACCTGCGCCATGAGCTGATGCGCGAGGAGAACGATGAATACCTGGCCGCGGCCGTACGGGGCGACCTGGTGGAAGTGGCCGATGCCCTGGGCGACATGCTGTACATCCTATGCGGAACCATCCTGAAGCATGGCCTGGAGCACAAGATCGTTGAGGTGTTCCGCGAGATCCAGCGCAGCAACATGAGCAAATTGGGCGCCGGCGGCAAGGCGATCTACCGCGCCGACGGCAAAGTGCTCAAGGGAGCGCACTACTTCCGCCCGGACATCGCCTCGGTGCTAGGGCGCTGAACCCCGATCCATGGACCTCGCCCTGCTGCTCCACCGCTCCCGCCGCTCCGCATTCCACCGGTGGTTGCTGAACATCGCCATTTCATGGGCCATCCCCTTCAACCGTCGGCGTGGTTTACGGGTGGAGCCGCTGCCGCAAGGAGGCTTCCGGGTGCTGGTGCCCTACCGGCGGCTGAACATGAACCACATCCGGGGCATCCACGCCTGTTGCCTGGCCACGGCGGCGGAGCTGTGCAGCGGCTTGGCCCTGATGGAACTGCTGGACGCCGGGCGCTTCCGCATCATCATGAAGTCCTTGGCCATGGAGTACCGCTTCCAGGCCAAGGCCGATGCCCATGCCGAGTTCTCGCCTTCCAGGCAGGAGGTGGAGAGCGGCTTGCTGCGGCCCTTGGAAACAGGCGGGCCGGTGCTTTATACCGCCGTGGTACCGTTGCACGATGTGCTGGGCAACCATCTGGCCACCGGGCACATCACCTGGCAGCTGAAGCCGTGGGACAAAGTGCGTACCCGGTAGCACCGGAGCGGGCACCGTTACCGGCCCAGGATCTTCACCGAGCTCGCGTTGTACACGAAGTACAGGTCCACATAGGGGCGCATGGCCGTAGGCATCCGGCGGTTCTTTTCCACGGGGATGATCAGCAGCACCTTGTCTCCCCACCGGGCACCGAGGTAGGCGCGGTACTTGGTGAACTTGCCGATCCGCGGGTAGCGGTCCTCGAAACTGTCGATTCCCTCAGGCCAATTGCGCTCCGTGCTGCGGAAGACCACCGCGTCCACTTCCGCGCGGCTCATGCCTGTGCGGGCCAGGGCGGACAGGCCTGCGCTGTCCGCAGCCAGGTTGTACGCCGCATACAGCTCGTCCGGCTTGATGATCTTCACCTGCGCACGAGTTTTCCAGCGCGGCCCACGGCTCACCTCGGGCCGGGGCTTGGGGCGGTCCGCCTGCTTCAGCGCACGGTCCGGTACCACCACGTAGAAGTCCGCCAGCGGCCGCATGTCCTCCGGCATGTGGATGTTGCTGGCCGCAGGCAGCATCACCACGGCAAGTTGCTGGGTGTCCGCCTGGAAGGTGCAGAGCTTGAAGGCCGTATAGTTGATGATGTAGGGTGCGTTTGCTGCGTAGGTACTGTCGCCGCCCCGGATGCCTTGGGGCCGGTCTTCGCGGTCCCCGTACTCACGGATCACGCCGATCTCCAGCTCGTTGAGGCCTGCAGCCAGCAGGGCTTCCTCGGCCCCTTTCGTTTTCCGCACATCACGCGCATGCTCCATGGCCTTCGGGTCCGTGATCCGTACTTCCTCCTGGGCGAACAAGCGGGGAAGCAACAGCAGGAAGGCGAGCAGGGACGCGGTACGCATGGGTCGAAGGCTGGGTGGGGTTAAAGGTATCGGACGGATGAAGCCTTTCATCATACGGGATCCGGCCGCGCCCGGTTCCATCCCCGGGATCTTTGGACGAACTTTGCCCGCAAACCATGCGCAGCCCACGCTTGTTCCGCCTGATGCCGGTGTTGTTCGCCGGTGCGGTCGCCATGAGCGCCTGCCTCACCCATGCCCAAGAATCCCCGACCATGAGCTTCCATCAACTGAAGGCCACCGACATCAACGGCAATCCGTTCGACATGGCGCGGCTGGCCGGCCACAAGGTGCTGGTGGTGAACACCGCCAGCGAGTGCGGCTACACCCCGCAGTACAAACAGCTGCAGGAGCTCTATGAGCAGTATAAGGATGACGGCCTGGTGGTGATCGGGTTCCCCAGCAACGATTTCGGCAAGCAGGAGCCGGGCAATGAGGAGGCCATCGCCGCCTTCTGCGAGAAGAACTACGGCGTCACCTTCCCCATGATGGCCAAGGTGCACACCAAGGGACCGGACCAAAGCCCGGTCTATGCCTGGCTAACGCGGAAGGACTTGAACGGCAAGCTGGACAGCGAGGTGAAGTGGAATTTCCAGAAGTACCTGATCGACGAGGATGGGCGGCTGGTCACGGTGCTTCCGAGCGCGCAGGAGCCGTTGAGCGACCCGGTCATCAATTGGGTGGAAAACAAATGAGCGGGGAGGAACTGGACATCCTGTGCATCACGGCGCATCCGGATGACACGGAGATCGGCATGGGAGGCACCGTACTTCGCCACATCCATCTGGGGCATCGCGTCGGCGTGGTGGACCTCACCGTGGGTGAGCTGGGCACACGTGGCTCCGGCGAACTGCGCGTTCAGGAAGCCGCTGCCGCGGCCAAGGTGCTGGGCGTGGAGGTGCGCTACCAGCTGGGCCTTCCCGACGGGTTTTTCGAGGTGGATGAGGCGAATCTGCTGAAGGTGGTCGCCGTGTTGCGCAGGCATCGGCCCCGCGTGGTGTTCACCAATGCCGTGCGCGACCGCCACCCGGACCACGGGCGTGGGAGCAGGCTGGTTTCCCGCGCGTGTTTCCTCAGCGGCCTGCGGCGCATCGCCACCGGGCATGCGGGGAATCCGCAGGAAGCATGGCGGCCCCAAGCCGTGTACCACTGCATCCAGGACCGGTGGATCGATCCCGACATCGTGTTCGATGTCACCGATTTCTGGGAAGGGAAGATGAAGGCGCTGGCCTGCTTCAAGAGCCAGTTCTACGACCCGAAGAGCACCGAACCGGTATCGCCCATCAGCGTGCCCGAGTTCCTGCCCACATTGGAGGGTAGGGCGCTGGAAACAGGCCGCCTGATCGGGGTGAAGTACGGCGAGGGCTTCACCGTGGAACGCCCGGTGGGGGTTGATGATGCCCTGAAACTCCGGTAGGAGCGGGCGCTCAGTACAAGAGCTTCACCCAATCGTCCACGCCCACGCCATCGAGGATCTCATCGGCGCGGCTGGCGGAGAGGACCTTGCGCAGCTCCTCCTGCTCGTAACGGATGCCGGTGAGGGCCTGCTCCAGGTCGCCGATCTCGCGGTCGCTGAAGAAGTCGCCGTAGATCTTGGCACTGTGCACATGGCCCTTTTCCACCAGGAGCCGGGCGTCCACCTCACCGATGGGGAAGCGCTGCACGCGTTGCAAGTTGAAGGAAGGGGAGGAGCCGTAGTTCCATTCCCACGTGCGGTATTTGCTGTCCGCCAAGGCCTGCACCGCCGCCAGGTCCTGCGCGGTGAGCACGTATTGCGCGGCGCCCCCTTGGCCGGGGAAGAGGTGGGCGACCAGGGCGGCCTTGAACTCCTCCATGCCGGTGGTGCCGGGCAGGAAGTCGCCGATGTTCACCACGCGGCTGCGGATGCTTTGGATGCCCTTGGATTCGAGCTTGCCCGGCTTGGGTTTCAACGACCGTACCACATCCTCCAGGTTGGAGCGGAAGAGCAGCGTGCCGTGGCTGAACATGCGGTCGCGGCGCCGTGCCTGCGCATTGCCGGAGACCTTCCTCCCGTCCACCACGATATCGTTGCGGCCGGTGAGCTCGGCAGGTACGCCAAGCTCCTGCAAGGCGGCCACCACCGGCGCGGTGAACTCGCGGTAGTTGTTGAAATGCTCCGGGCGGTAGGGGCGGATGAAACTGAAGTTGAGGTTGCCCAGGTCGTGGTACACCGCGCCGCCGCCGCTGATCCGCCGCACCACGCGGATGCCGCGCTCCTGCACGAAATCCGTGTCGATCTCCTCCACCGTGTTCTGGTGCTTGCCGATGATGATGGACGGGGCGTTCACGTAGAACAACAGGTAGCTGCTGTCCATCGGCAGGTTCAGCAGGCAGTATTCCTCCAGCGCCAGGTTGAAGGAGGCATCGTGGTTCTGTTGGTCCTGGATCAAGATCATGGCTTTCGGAATTCGGCCGCGAAGCTATGGAACACCGCGGTGGACGGGCTGTCCAACGTCAGGTTGCCACGGTCGCGGTGGCCCGGTTCGCCGGCCGGTCAATACACCAGCCGCGCCCAATCCCCTGGGGTGGCACCTTGCGTCAACTTATCCGCGCCCGCTTCTGTCAGGGCGCCAAGTATTTCGTCCCGGCGGTAGCGCACGCCGTGCAGTACCTGTTCCACATGGCGAAGCCGGTCCTTGTCGGGCAGGTCGCCGCTGATGCCGATGGCTGCTACACGACCTTTCTCCACGCGCAGTTGCAGGCCCACCTCGCAGTTGCCGATCCGCTTTTCCCGCTCCAGGCTGAAATCCGGTGAGCGGCCGTAGTTCCATTCCCACGTGCGGTACTTGTCGGTTGCCAAGGCTTCCGCTTGTTCGGCCAGGTCCAGTGCCGGCGTGGTTTGCATGGTCGTTCCCCGGAAAAGTTCGGCCAGCAGTGCAGCTCGGAACTCCGCCATGGTCATGGCCGCCGGCAGATGGTCGCCGATGTTCGCCACCGCGCTGCGCACCGACGGCCTGCCGTGGGAGGTGAAGGTGCCCGGCTTCGGGTGCAGCGCCGGACCGATCAGGTCCAGCCGGCTGCGGAAGAGCAGCGTGCCGTGGCTCACCATGCGGTCCCGGCGCACGGCCTGCGCATTGCCGGACACCTTGCGGCCATCCACCAGGATGTCGCCGCGCCCGTTCAGCCCGGCGGGCACGCCCATGCGGCGCAGGGCCTCGGCCACCAACCCGGTGGATAGGCTGTAGTTGTTGAAGTACCTTGTTTCGTAGCGGCGGATGATGCTGAAGTTGAGGTTCCCCTCGTCGTGGTAGACCGTACCACCGCCGGAGATGCGCCGATGCACGGGGATCCCTTGATCCTCCACGATGTCCGTGTTGATCTCCTGCACCGCGTTCTGGTGCTTGCCCACCACGATGCTCGGCCCGTTCACATACAGGAGCAGGTAGTCCCGGTCCATCGGCAGGTTCAGCAGGCACTGCTCCTCCATCGCCAAATTGAAGGCGGGATCGGTGGAGGCTGGCGCTTCGATCAGGTGCATGGCTTGCCCGATGGCGGCGCGAAACTACCGCTTCCCGCTACGCTCTACCAGCGCGAAATGCCGGTTTGTAACGTCATTGGCGCCAGTGTTCAAGCCTGTCACGTGCGTTCACCCATTGCCGATCACAAGCACGCACACTCGTGTTTCCCCAGATCATTCCCCTGGCTTCACCGATTTTATCGCAAGTGTTCCCGCCAACCGGTGATCTCAAAACCCGGCGGGGCCACTTGTGACAACCCTGTCCCTTTGCGAGGATGGTT
>JAHDVX010000023.1:13209-50887 GCA_023382455.1 Flavobacteriales bacterium | reverse complement strand
GCAGAGCGGCAGAGCGGCAGAGCGGCAGAGCGGCAGAGCGGCAGAGCGGCAGAGCCGTTGAATTTTCAATCCAGCAAGTTACACCAGCCGTCCGGTGCCATGGGCACGGGCGGTTTTTTTATTGCCCAACCCCAAAACCCGCTTTGCCATGAAGCCCATACCGCCTGAGCCGCTGCAGGCGCCGCGCGCCTAGGCGCACGGCGTTCGCTGAAAAGCGAACGGCCCCTCCCGGCCGCTGCAAGGGAAGGCATGCGCCGCACAGGTGGCGCGGTGCATTGTAACTTCACGGGACCGGGACGATGCTCCCGGCCAATACGAACAAGCGCACGATGGACTTCACCGCTACACCTATGCGCAGATGCAGCTCCGCGCTAGCCTTTGCCTTGGTTGCAGCGGTGTTCTGCACGTCCGGCACCGCGCACGCCCAAAACCTGGTACCTAACCCGGGGTTTGAGGAAACTGATAGCTGCACCTTCGGCCTAGGGCTTGGCGAGCTGTACGATTGGTACAGCGCCAATGGCACACCGGACCACTTGCAAAGTTGCCAGCCCTACGGTACGGCGAACGGACTGCCCTTGAACCTCTTCACCTTCCAGCAACCCTTCGAAGGCGGTTCCTGTGTGGGGGTGTTCACCTATCATCAGAACGGCTCGGATGAGCAACGGGAGTGGGTCATGGCGCCTTTGCTGGAACCGCTGGTGCCAGGGCAGACCTACTACTGCAGCTTCAGAGCGAATGCCGGCTTTGGTGGCAACGCTCAGTATCCCCAGATCTGGTTGGCCAACGACAAAGTGGGCATGCTGTTCACCACGCAGGACCGACCGTGGAACTGGGGCGATCCCGAGCCTCCCCGGCCGAACTTCGCCCATGTGCTGCACACCGGTGTGCTGGCGGATACGGTGGGCTGGACCTTGGTGAGCGGCAGTTTCGTGGCGGACAGCGCCTACCAGTACGTGATGATCGGGCAGTTCTTCAGCAACGCGTTGACGGATACGCTCCACTTCGTGTCACCGGGATCCGTTTTCCCGTGGTACCCGATGGCGTATACGCTGATCGATGCGTTATGCGTATCCCTGGACCCAGGGGGCTGTGAACTTGCCCATACGGTGGACGAGCAACAAGCCACCTTGGTGGTCCTGTACCCGAATCCTGCAAGCGAGGAACTTGTGATCGCAGGAGTGGGTGGTGCGTGGAGCACGGTGTTGGATGCACTGGGGCGCGTGGTATGGCAAGGTCGAACAATGGGTGAGCGACACGTAGTGCAGGTTGGCCATTGGGCGCGGGGCAGCTACACATTGCGTGCGGAGACAAGAAGCGGGGTAGAGTTCCATAAGTTCGTATTGGCTGAATAGGTGGCATCGTTCCGGTCCTTTCGAAGAACCCATAACACGAAAGGACATGAGAACGAAGAATTTCATGAAGCACCTGGTGGCAGGAGCCTTGGCCCTGGCCTCCGGGCAGGTTGCCGGTCAAGCATCCGTGCTTGGCAACAGCGGTGGTCCGGCCCATTACTTGGGCTGGGACAACACCAATAATTTTCCGCTGATGGTGCGGCACAATGCCAACCAGCCGATCCAGTGGTACACGGATGCGGTGCAGCGCATGCGGCTTATGCCCACGCTTACCGGCCAAACGGTGAATACCTACACGGGCTTGGACCTCAGCGGGCACTTGGGCCTCGGCGGCCCGGTCCCGACACGGCCGTTGGCCTATATCCACATCAATTCCAACGGAAGCCATTTCGCTGGCTACCGGCCTTGGATGCGCGTGGGCACCTTCATGTCTGAGAACAATGACGGGATGTACGTTGGCACCAAACGGGAAGACGATGACCGCATTGACGCAGTATTGAACTGGTTCGATAATGATCAAGATAGCCCTGGGGTTGGGCCGGATGCCCTGCGGTTTATTTTCACACGCACCAGCAGCGGATCCTCGGTAGCCGCTGGTGGCGACGGTCTGGAGATGGCCCGCGTGATACCCGCCTCGAACGGGAATGAAGGCTTTTTCGGCATCGGGGATTTCTTTACACCCGGCCTGCAACCCGCTGAGCGCTTGGATGTGCTCAACGGCCGCGTGCGCATCCGGCAGCTTCCGGATGATCCCCAATACACGGGAACGTACAAGGTGCTGGTCGTGGATGACGCAACCGCGCCCAGTGGCGAACGTGGCGTGATCAAATGGGTTGCCCCATCCTCCTTGCCCGGTGGAGCCGGATGTGAATGGATCCTTCAGAACAACGGCGTGTCGGGCCCGTCGGTCCCGCACAACGTATACACGGCCGAGGGCTTGAGCAACGACTGCCCGGATAAGTGGGATGCCGTGGGAGTGGGGACCAACGCACCCAAGGCCAAGCTGGATGTGTTCACCACCACGCCGGGCTTCTTTGGGAATGATGTGATTGCGGGCCAGTACAAGTCCGATCAAAGCGGGGGCAGGGCGGTGAGCGGCTCGGCCAATTCCGCGCTGACCACCACGTTTTCGAACAACACACTGACCGGTGTGCAGGGGAGTGCCGAAAACGGGAAGAAGTCCATAGGGGTGTTGGGCGTGGCTACCATTGCCGCCGAATCACCGGGCACGGCAGAGGAGCTGGTCGGTGTTAGAGGGCTGGCCAAGGCTTATGGGAGCGCCACCAGCGTGATCGGCGTGTACGGGGCCGCCAGCGGGGCGCTGAACCCATCGGATAACTGGGCGGGCTATTTCGCCGGCAACGTGAACGTGACCGGTACGGGCTATTACCTCAACGGGGTGTTCCTGGCCAGCGATGGGCAGTTCAAGACGAATGTGCAGGACTTGGACGATGCCTTGGGGATCGTCATGCAATTGCAACCGCACCGCTATGATTTCGCCACCGGCCAATACCCCCAGTTGGATTTTCCTTCCGGTCCCCAGGCAGGCCTGCTGGCGCAGGAACTGGAGGCCGTATTGCCCGGCCTGGTGCGCGATGCCCGCATCGGGGCCACCGTGGATACGGCGGGCAATGTGATCTACCCCGCCATGGATTATAAGGCGGTGAACTACGCAGGACTGGTGCCCTACCTGATCGGGGCCCTGCAGCAACAACAGGCCCAACTGGCCGACCTGCAGGCCAAGGTGGCCAATTGTTGCGCCGCCGACCAAGGCATGGCCCCGCAGGACGTGCCCATGCAGAAGGATGCGCCGCAGACGGGCGACGTGCAGGAGCAACGCCTGCTGGTCATCCCCAATCCGGTGGCCGATCTCACCATGCTGGAATACTATGTGCCCAAGGCGGGCAAGGTGAGCCTTTCGGTGAGCACCGGTGATGGCAAGCCCATGGGCACTTTGCGCGAGGAGTTGGCCGAGCCGGGTGCATACAGGTGTGAGTGGAACACCACGAAGCTGGCGGCGGGCACCTACTTCTGCACCTTCCTGCTGGACGGCAACGTGGTGGTGAAGCGGGCCGTGAAGGTGAAGTGAGCCCAACAGGAAAAGGAGAGGGCTGGTGCACGCTACCGGCCCTTTCCTGTTTCAGCTTTTCCTAATTCCCCGGTTTCACCACTTCCACCCATTGTCCGCCATTGCGGGCGTTCACAGTGTTGTCATACATCGCGGAGCAGGTGGTGCTGGGCAAGTGGAAGCGCCCGGTATAGGCGGTGTTCAGCAGCACGCGGAAAGTGGCTGATCCTCCGGCGGCCAGGTCGAAGTAGGTAAGCACGCGGTCGTCGCGGATGTCCTGGTAGTTGAATGGGCTGTTCCCTTGTGCGGCCTCGGTGCCTTCCAGGCGGCTGTTGCGGATCTCCCATCCGCTGGGGAACACCTGCGTGAGCGCGAGCTCCGCATAGTTGCCGCGAATGCCTGGATTGCTCACGGTGACCACGGCCTGGAAGTCGGTGCCTTGCGGCAATCCGGCGGGGTCCAAGGGCTTGCCGTCCATGGTGCGGTAGGCCACGTTCATCACCAGGCCGTTGCTGGCCGGCGTTTCCTGGCCGGCCACCGGTGTGCCCGTGCGCACGAGCCGGAGATAGATCAGGGATTTCCCGGTGTTGGTGATGGAGGCTTTTCGCGTGCCGTCGGGCGCGGGCAGCTCCAGGCGTACAATGGGCTTGGTGCTGACGCGGTTGTCGGTGCGGCCGTTCACCACGGCGGTGAAGTGCAAGGTGTTGTCCAATCCTTGGCCCGAGGCGAATCGGCTGATGGCGAGCAAGGCCCACGCGGTGCTCTGGGTGCTGTACCATTCACCGCTGCTGAGCTGCTGGCCGATCTGCCGCACCACTGGGGCGGCCTGGGCCTTGTCGTCCATGCGCATCAGGGCCTCGGCGATCACGGCCTGGTCGCGCAGTCCGCTGCCGTATGTCCACGCCATTTCGCGGTAGGCGGTGGCCTGCGTGGTGAGGCCTTTCACGATCTCCCGTGCCACATCCTTTCGGTTGTTCAGGGCGTATGCGGCGGCGAGCATCCAGCTGGCACGCGGGTTCAGGCCCGGTGTGGTGCGCAGGCGGTTCATGGCGCCGGCCTCGGCCTGGTTGGCCAGGGCCAGGGCATAGAGGCGGTAGGCTTGGGCCAGCTGGCTGCTGTTGCTGTTCCAGCCGCCTTGGAGCCGTGCATCCGGGGCCCAGTCGCGCGCACGGCCGCGGGTGAAGCGCAGCCAGCCCTCCTTCACGCCCGGTGGCGCAGGGAAGCCCTTGCGCTCGGCCTCCACCAGGAAGTGCCCGGCGAAGGTGCTGGTCCAGTCATCCGGCTCGGTGTTGCCGGGCCAGTAGCCGAAGCCGCCGCTGGCGGTCTGGAATTGCTTCAGGCGGTCCAGGCCCGCCTGCACGTTGCGGCGCATGGCGTCCACGGTGGCGTCGCTGGCCTCCATCACGTCGGCGATGAACAATTGCGGGAAGGCGCGGCTGGTGGTCTGCTCCAGGCAGCCGTGCGGGTAGTCGATCAGGTATTGGAGCCTTCGGCCCAGGTCCACCGGTGGAAGCGTGCTCAGCTCCAGGTAGGCGCTGTTGGTGCCGGCGATGCCGATGGCGGCCGGTGCACCATCCCAGGAGGCGCCCGGCTCAATGATCGCCTCGGTGACCTCCGTTTCCGGGCTGCCGGCCTGCCGCACATCGATCTCCATGGATTGCGAGGAGCGTTCACCCGCACCTTCCGCGCTCACGGTCACCTTGCCCACGCCGATGCGGTCCTTCATGGTGACCCTGAACAGGGCCACCTGTTCGCCGGCCTTGGCGAAGGTGAGCGCTTGGCGTGAGCCGCCTTCCACGGTGAAGAGGTCGTTGGTGGTGAGGTTCAGGGCCACGTTCTTCACCTTGGGGTCCATGGCGAAGACGGTGACGGGCAGGTCCACGGTTTCACCAGGGCCCACCACGCGGGGCAAGGTGGCCAGCACCATCAGCGGCTTGCGCACGGGCACGGCCTTTTCGGCGCTTCCGTAGGCACCGGTGGCGGTGTTGGCCACCACCATGATGCGGACACTGCCCACGTAGTTGCTGATGGTGAAGGCGTGCGTGGCCTTCCTGCCCTTGGCCAGGGTAAAGGGGCCCACGAAGCGCACCACCGGCTTGAACCGCTGCGCCTTCGGAGCCTGCACGGGCCCGGCCTGGTCACTGCCGCCCAGGGCCAGCACGCGCCGCAGGCGTTGCCCGAAGGCGCCGATCACCTGGTCGTACAGGTCCCAGGTACGCACGCCCAAGGCTTCCTTGGCATAGAAGTGGTGCCACGGGTCCGGGGTCTTGAAGCGCGTGAGGTCCAGCAAGCCTTCATCCACGATGGCCAAGGTGTAGGTCATGGCTTTGCCGTTCTGTTCCGAAACTTCCACGGTGAATTCCTTGTCGGTCTTGAATTCCTGGGCGCTGCCGATCAAGGGGTGGAGGTGTGTGGCGGCGTTCTCCACCGCGATGGGGATGGTGCCGTAGAGGCGGATGGGCAGGTCGTTGCCCGGTGCATCCGGCCCATCCGCGGGACCGGTAAGCGCATGCGGCTGCACCAGGGTGACGAAGGCGTACACGTTGGGCGCCATCTCATCGGTGATGGTGAAGCTGTATTGGGTCTCCTTCTCCTTCAGTTCCACCCAGGTGGCCTCCAGCACACGGCTGCCGTTCTCGATGCTGATCAGGGCGCGGCCGTGGCCGGCGCTGGGGATGGTGAGTTGGCAGCGGTCGCCCGGCGCGTACTTCTCCTTGTCGCTGTTGAAGCGGAGCATGGCTGCGGCGGAAGTGGCCTGGCGCTGGCTGCGTCCGCCGTATCCGGGCCAGTCCAGGTACATGCGTGCGGCGGAGGTGTGTCCGCTCCGCGGGTCGGTGAGGCGCACCACGAAAAGGCCCCATTCCGGCTGGTCCACGCGCAGTTGGAAGCTGGCCTTGCCCTGGGCATCGGTGGTGATGTCGTGTTCCTGGACCACGCGGGTGCTGGGCGCGCTCATGTAGTTGCCCACCTCGTCCATGTCGCCGCTCCACCACCAGTTGTTGTCCACTTTCAGCACCTGGGCCTTCAGGTGGTGTGCGGCGAGCGGCTTGCCATCGGCATCCAAGGCGATGGTGCCGACGGAGTAGGTGGTGTCGGTGAAGTAGCTGCCCCAGTAGGACGTGCTTTCCGGCAGGCGCAGCCCGGCGTAACTGGTGTAGGGATAGTAGAGCACGTCGGTGCGGTCCATGCTGGCATCGCCACCTTGGTCGAACACGCGCGTGACGATGTTGGCCTTCACTGCGGCCGGTGCATGGCCGTTCAGTTCGAGGGTGAAGGGGAAGGCAGCATGGCCGTTGGCGTCGAGCGTACCGTCGAACACGGGCATCTCGTCCGTGTTCAGGTCGTCGCCCAGGTCATCGAAGAGGTACTTCTCCGCTCCATTGAACCGGGCACCGGCGCGTGTGAGGCTGGCGGTCACTTTGGCGGTGAGCCCTTTGGCGGGCGCGCCGTGCAGCCAGTTGCCCTGCAGCTGCACCGTGCGCTGGCTGCTGGCCGTCAGGCGGTCGCCGCCGAGGTCCAGTTGGATCTTCAAGCGGTTGGGCTTCACCGTTTCGATGCGCAACGAGCGGTGGAACGACGTGCCGCCCACGGTCACGCGCGCGCTCCAGTAGCCGGTGGGCGCATCGTCCGGCGTGCGGCAACGGAAAGCGTAGGTGCCCTCCACGCCCTGGGTGCGCACCATGCGTTGCTGCAGGCGGCCTTGCGGGTCGGTCAGCTCAAAGGTGACCGGTATGTTGTCCGGCAGTTGCTGTTTGGCCTTTTGGAGGATGAAGGTGAGGTACAGGGAATCGCCGGGCCGCCACACGCCGCGCTCACCGTAGAGGAATCCCTTGATGCCCTTGTCCACGCTTTCGCCCTCCACATCGAGGTCGCTTACACTGAGTGCGCTGCCATCGTCCAGGCGCAGGTAACCGCGCTGCTTGTCCTTGGCGGCCACCAGCAGGAAGGGCTTGTGGGCCGTGGCCTCCACGCGGAGCAGCCCGTCCTTGTCGGTCCGGCCGGAGGCCATCACGCGGTGTTGCAGGTCCAGCAACTTCAGTTCCGCGCCGCGTACGGGATCGGTGGTCTTCAGGTCGCTGACGGCCAGCAGCAGGGATCCGTCGTTGCCGCGCTTGGCGATCAGGCCGAGGTCGCTGGCCAGGATATTGCGCTGCGCCACGCTGGCCTTCCCATGGAAATAGCTGGGTGTGCACGGGTTGTTGCGGTCGTTCCAATTGTAGCTCTCCGAATACCCGCCAAAATCGGGTTCATAGTAGTAGCCGTACTGGTTGTCCCATTGGCTGTCGTCCAAGGCTTCGGCCTGCTGCGGCACCAGCGGGGCCTGGGGTGTTGCTTCGCCACAGGGGTATAGCGAGTAGGCCTGCCGGAAGCCCAGGATGATGCGGTAGATGGCACCGGGCTCGGACTTGATCAGTTTGGCCAGGTCCAGGTAATGGCGTTTCCATTTGCCCGGTTCGGCGCCCTGAACATCCAAGGGTACCGTGGTGCTGAGCACGAGGCGGCCGGTGCGGACCAGCTCCTCATTTCCGTCGAGGTTGTTCACTTGCAGGAACTGGGGGATGTTATCCTCATAGATGCGCACCACATGGACATCGACCGCATTCAGGTTCACCGCCTCGAAAGGGAACAGCAGGCCATCGGTGCTGGGCAGGATGGTACCGTTGCCCACGTTGCGCACGTCGGGCTTCACCTCCTGGAAGTCGAGGTCCACATGCAGCTCCTGGCCCAAGGGGCGGCCGCCGGCGTTTTTCAGCCCTGCTGCCACGAAGGCCACTTGTTCTCCGGAGAGATGCTCTTCGGGGTAAAGCATCAGCTTGTTGCCGCTCACGGCCAGGCGCACCTTGTCCCGCCCGAGGATGCCGGCAAGGCCGTTCAGGTCCTGTGCCGCATCCAGCGGGTCGCTGAAGAGCAGCGCGGCGAACTGTTCGCCTTCGGACGAGGTTTCCGCGGTGATCAGCGCCAGCTCGCCGATGGCGGGCACGGGGAAGCGGAGCGTGCCTTCCCCCTTGCCACCGATCTTTGATTCGTTCCAGCGGAACTCCACGGCGCTGGCCTGCTCACCGCGCTGCACGCTGTCCGCCACGGCCCGGTGCAGGGTGCCCCCGGGCTGGTGTTCCCAGGTGAGCCGGAGCTTCCGCCCGTCCTGCACGGCGGTCAAGCATCCTTCGAGGTCCTGTCCCGTGGCATCATCCGCGGTGAAAACGGCGACCACGGCGCGTTGCCAGGTGAGGTCGGTGGGCGAATGCGGTTGCATGTCGCGCACCTTCACCTCGATGTGCTGCGGATAGGTGGTGAAGCCAAACTTGAACTCGCCCAGTTCCTTGGGCACATCGGTGATCTGCCCAAGGTGGAAGGTGACGTTGTAGGTCGATTCCTGCCGGAGCCGCGCCGCAGGCCGGAAGACCAGGGTGCGGCCATCCTGCCAGTAGACCGAGCCGTCCACGGAAGGGGTAAGAGAGAACAAGGACTGCAGGGCCTCGGCCGAGGTGTCCTTCAGCGCCAATCCATCGGCCAGCCGCACGCGCACCGGGGAAAGTGCGGGCACGTGGCCGCCCGTGAACGCCTGGATGTACGGGGTGAAGGCATCATCAGGCCGTGCGGGAGGCTGGTCCTTCCGGCAACCGGTGGCCAGCGAGAGCAGCAGTATGGATGGGAGGAGCAGCGAACGGGAAGCACGGAACAGCAGGTGCATGGGTGGTGGAATAAAAGAGCAAGTTAACCGGCCTTGCCCATGATTACCTGTTCCACCCATGGGCCAAGCTGGTGTATACGGTCAAACGGGAAATTACCGGGGCGAAGTGTGGCGCTTCAACGGGCACCTTCAGGCCCCACGGTCCTACTCGCCTTTCTGCAGGCGTTCCGCGTCCTCGGCCTGGATGATGCGGCCCAGCAATTCACCGACGACGAAGGCATCGGCAAAGCCAAGGTTCTGCAGCTCCTTGCGCGCGAGTTCGGCAGCGGAACGCGTGGCATATTCGCCATACAAGTAGCGCACCGTGCTGGGGCCGGCCACGGGCTTCACATTTCCCAGTTCCACGAACTTGTTCATGGTCTCCATCGGCACGTTGCCGGCGAAGGTGCCCACCTGCACGCGGAACACGAGGTTTTCGGTATTGATGCCGCCCAAGGGAACACTGTTCAGGTTCTCCGGCCCGGTGAGCTGCGTGCCCGCCTCGGCGATGGATACGCGTTTGCCGTCTTTGAACGCCACCAGGAAGGCGCCATCAAAACCGTTCAGCACCATGTTCACCTTGTGCTCGGCGGCCTGGTTGATGTCGGTGTAGGAACCCGTGTAGTAGCGGGTTATCCCGTCCTTGTCCTTCAGCGTCACCAGGTCGGTAATACCCGCAAAGATGTTCTTGGAGAGCACGTGCCGGAATGCACCGAGCTGTACGCGCACCACCACTTGGCCTTCCTTCGCCGGGGTGGCGGGAGCGAGCTGGGTAAGCACCTCCTCCTCACGAGCGGTGAGGGCACCGCTGGCCAGGTCGAGCAATTGGCCATCCTGCTCCAGCATGACGGTGCCATCAAACCCTTGGCCCTTGAGCTGCAGCTGCCGCTTGATCGCGTCCGGCAAGGCCTCGAAGTTGCCCACGACATAGTAGGTGGTATCGCCGCGTTCTATGGTCCGCACGTCCGGCAAGCTGAGGATGCGCTGGATGAACTCCTCGGAGATGCCCTCCACCTGCGCGCCCACCTTCACCACGTATGTCTGCTTGGGCCTTACCGGCGGACGGGTCACCTTGGGCTTGCCCACCGGGCCGAAGGACTCCACGCGTGAGGCCACGAGGGTTACGTTGCCGGAGTCGATGAAGTTCAAGTATCCCCTCAGGTGGTCATCGTCGGTCAAGGCCACGCCACGGGCGTCCACGGCGGCACCGGCCGGGGTGTTCATCTCATCGTCCAAGTGGTCGGGTACGCCGTCGCCATCTCCGTCCAGCGGGCATCCGTTCGCGTCCACGGCCACGCCGGGAGGTGTATGGGGGCAACGGTCGCTCCAGTCCATCACACCGTCGCCGTCCTCGTCGTCGTTGAGGGCGATGGCGTCCATCTGTTCGGGGCTGAGCGTGGGCTTCCACTTCTTCTGTTTGGGTGTGGTGTTGATGGCGTATCCCACGGAGAAGGAGGTGAAGAGGAAGCGGTCGTTGCGGCTGTCGCCCCGGCGCTCCTCGATGCTGTTTGCGGTCACCCCGTCGATCAGGTCGGATCCACTGAAGTGCATGGTGGTGCCGAGGCGCGCGTCGAACCCGTGGCCCAGGCGCATCTTCACCCCCACGCCAACGGGGATGGCCCAGGTCTGCTCGCGGTATTTCCCGAACCCGTCGAAGTTGGATTCGCGCACATCGCTCTCGTAGGTGTAGTCGCGGTGGATCTCCACGGCGTCCACCGCGTTGGGCGCATCCTCGGCGATGTCGCGGATGGAACCGTCGGCCCAGTAGTGGTAGCGCCGGCCCTGCCCGTCCATCAGGTCGGTCTTGCTCAGGAACTCCACCGTCTCAAAGCCCACGCTCACCCAAGGTTCCACCACGCGCTTCGGATTGAGCAATTGCAGGAAGTTGTAGGCAAACTGCACGCCCCCGGTGGTGATGCGCGACTCGAAGTTGAGGTAGCGCGGCGCGCTGTGCTCGTTGGCACTCAACCGGCCATGCACGGCGAAGAGGCTCACCTCCAGCCATTCATTGATGGGCGAGTAGGCGCGCAGCTCATAGCCGATCCGCGAAACCAATGGGCTGTATCCCCGGCTCTGGAAACCGATGTCCCCGTAGAACCCGAGCATGCCCGTACCCAAGGAAAACGCCGGCTTCAGTTGGAAGCCGGCGGAATCGACCTGGGCGTTCAGCCCTTGCATGCCCATCAAGGCCAAGGCAGCCACCGCTGCCAAGCGGCGTGCCGTGTGGATCATGGCTGGCGGATGCATGCCTTGGATCGGGGTAGGGGTCGGGGTTCAACTCACTGGGCTTGGTTTTGCTTGGCGATCATCAAGGCCTCCTGTACGGTGATCCGTTCGCCGTTGTTATAGGCGGTGACGAAAGGCCCGGGGAAGTTGTGGTTGGCATTGATGAAGGACTGGCGCTGGTCGCGCGCGGCGCGGTAGCGGTCGAAGAGTCCGGTGACGTACTTGATCCAGCCCTCGTGGTGCTCGATGCTGAAGTCGCCGTCATAGTGGTGGCGCTGGATGAAGTAGGACTTGCCCACTTCGCGGTGCGCCGCGGTGATCTGCACCTTGAAGGTGATGCCGGTCTCCGGCGCGGGGATGGAGGTGACCTTCGGCTTGCCCGTGCCTGCGGTGACGTTTTCGGCTTGGGTGGCCTTGGGCTGCTGCACCGTGGTGGGTTGCGTGGGGGCGGGTTCCACCTTGGTGCTGGGCGTCGGGTTCGATACCGTGTTCACGGCCGTTTCCTCCGGCGTGGTCACCGGCGTTTCGGCGGCAATGGCGGCACCGATGGTGAAGGTGGTGCTGCCCACCACGGCCCGCTGGGTAAGGTCGTTCACCAGGTAACCGAACTCGCCGTTGATGGTGTGGCTCCCTTCCGCACCTTCCGGGGCCAGCAACCGATAAGATACTTTCAGGCTGCTCTTCGAGGGCAGGTTCAGCCAAACGAACTTCACCATGCGGTCCTTCAGGCTGAAGATGGACTCGTCATTGTTCTTCACGATGGCGGTGAAGCCCATCGGGATGTTCTCCTGCAGCTTGCCGAATCCGCGCAGCGTGCCCTTGTTCACGGTCACCTCCACCAGGTACTCCGAGGCGCTCATGGCGGTCACGGTGCGGGAAGCGCTGACATCGCCCAGGCCCGATTGGGCGGGCAGTCCCGGGGTCTCGGTCACGGGCACATCGGGAATGGGTGAGGAGGCTACGGTGCCGGTCTCGCCGCCTGCGGGTTCCGGTTCGGCCGGTTGCGGAGCGGCTGGTGCAGGGGTGCTCGCAGCCACCTCGCCGCCGCTGCCTACCGCCAAGGTGGCGGGGGGCATGTCGACGGTCTTGCGCTCATTGTCCTCGATGTAGGACAGGCGCGCGTTGATGGGGAAAGTTCCCTTGGTGGTTGCGGAAGCGCTGATCGTATAGCTCACTTTGAAGGAAGGTTGCGTGGGCAGGGCCATCCAGATGAACTTGGCCTTGCCGTCAGCGAAGGTGAATGAGGCACCTCGCGTGTCGATCGCAGTTGCGGTAAATCCTGGGGGGAGGTCGATCTGCAATTTGGCGAAGCCGCTGATCGTTCCCTTGTTCACGGTGACGGTGGCGCGCACCTCGCTGCCGGGGTCCATGTGTGTGGGCATGTCCTGCGTGATGCTGACGTCGCTGCCAAGGAATAAATTGAGCAGGAACAGCCCGGCCAGGTTGAACAGGGTGAAAATCTTGATCATGGGTCAGTGCTTCGCGGGGTAAGCAAGTTGAGGTCGCGAGCAAAACTATCGGCACCGCCATGCGGGGCATCCCGTGGCAGGGCGCATCTTCCAACAGTGCCGTGTTGAAGAGCAGCGGTTGGCACTTCCGGATTGCGGCGGCAGGCCGTGTTCTTGGTAGAACCGGTTTCGGCGGTCAACCGTAGAGTTCCTTCGCCAGGAACTTGGCGGTGTGGCCCCGGCCCAGCAGCACCACGTCCTCGGGCGTGCCGGCCGCCACGATACGCCCGCCGCCTTCGCCCCCCTCGGGCCCCATGTCGATCACGTGGTCGGCCACCTTGATGATGTCCATGTTGTGCTCGATGGTGAGCACGGTGTTGCCTTGGTCCACCAGTTTGTTCAGCACGTTGATCAGTTGCCGTGTGTCCTCGAAGTGCAGGCCGGTGGTGGGCTCGTCCAGGATGTAGAAAGTGCTTCCGGTGTGGCGCTTGCTGAGCTCGGTGGCCAGTTTGATGCGCTGCGCCTCACCGCCGCTGAGCGTGGTGCTGGATTGGCCCAACGTGATGTAACCGAGGCCCACATCCAGCAGGGTGGCCAGCTTGGTGCTGATCTGCGGGATATCGCCGAAGACCTCCATGGCCTCCTCCACGCTGAGGTCGAGCGCATCGGCAATACTGCGGCCCTTGAAGCGCACTTCGAGCGTTTCGCGGTCGTAGCGTTTGCCGCGGCAGGTCTCGCAGGGCACGTCCACGTCCGGCAGGAAGTTCATGGCGATGGTGCGCACGCCGGCCCCCTTGCAGGTTTCGCAGCGGCCGCCCGGCGTGTTGAAGCTGAAACGGCCGGTCTTGTAGCCGCGGATCTTGGCGCCGGGCAGGGCGGCATACAGCTGGCGCACGTGGTCGAACAGGCCGGTGTAGGTGGCGGGGTTGCTGCGCGGGGTGCGCCCGATGGGCGATTGGTCCACCTCGATCACCTTGTCCAGGAACTTCAAGCCCTCGATGGAGGTGTATGGAAGCGGGTGTGTCTGCGCGCGGTGGAAGGTCTTGCCGAGGATGGGATAGAGCGTGTCGTCGATCAAGGTGCTCTTGCCGCTTCCGCTCACGCCGGTCACGCAGATGAAGGTGCCCAGCGGCAGCGACAGGTCCACTTTCTTCAGGTTATTGCCCGTAGCGCCCTTTAGGCGCAGGAAATGGCCGTTTCCCTTCCTGCGTTCGGCGGGCACAGGGATGCGGGCCTTGCCGGTGAGGTAGTTCGCGGTCAAGGAATCACCCGCCATCAGTTCCTTCGGCGTGCCTTGTGCCACGATGCGGCCGCCGTGCGTTCCCGCCCCGGGCCCCATGTCGATGATGTGGTCGGCATGCAGCATCATTTCCTTGTCGTGCTCCACCACCAGCACGCTGTTGCCCCCGTCGCGCAGGTCGCGCAGGCTGCCGATCAGGCGGTGGTCGTCGCGCATGTGCAGGCCGATGCTGGGTTCGTCCAGGATGTAGAGCACGCCGGTGAGTTGGCTGCCGATCTGCGTGGCCAGGCGGATGCGCTGGGCCTCACCACCGCTGAGGGTGCGCGCGCTGCGGTCCAGGGTGAGGTAGTCCAGGCCTACGTCCAGCAGGAATTTGCTGCGGGTGGCGATCTCCTTGATCACCTCCTTGGCGATCTGGCGTTGGCGCTCATCGAGCAGGTCCGGGATGGCCATCACCCGGGCATGGAGGTCACTGATCGGCATACGGGCCAGCTGGGTGATGTCCATGTCGGCAATGCGGAACCAGCGCGCGGTCTTTTTCAGGCGTGTTCCCTCACACAGGGGGCATTGCACCATGCGGGTGAACTGCTCGGCCCATTTGCGTGCCTGGTGGGATCCATCCTGGGCCTGCTCCAGGATATGGGGGATGATGCCGTCGAAGCTGATCGTGCGATCGCTCAGGCCGGCCTTGCTCACGATGCGCAAAGGCTCGTCCAAGCCGTTGAACAGTGTGCCGATCACCTCCTCGTCAAGTTCCTCGAAGGGTGTTTCCGCATCATGTCCGTAGTGCTCCAGCAGGGCTTCCACCTGCCGGAAGATTCCGGTGGGCTTGTAGGCGCCCAATGCGGGAATGGCGCCTCGCTTGAGGCTCTTGGACCGGTCGGGCACGATCTTCTCCGGCGCGGCCTCGGTCACTTCGCCCAAACCGCCACATCGTGGGCATGCACCATAGGGGCTGTTGAAGCTGAACAGGTTCGGCTCGGGTTCCTCGTAGGCGATGCCGCTCACGGGGTCCATCAAGTGCCTGCTCAGGTATTTCGGGGGTGCCTCGCCCTGGGCGGGCAGCACCATGAGGTTGCCTTTGCCGATCTTCAGGGCGGTGGCACAGCTGTCGGCGATGCGCTTGGCCTGTGCGGCATTCACCTTCAGGCGGTCCACCACCAGCTCGATGTCGTGGAGCTTGTATCGGTCCAGCCGCGGCCGGCCGGTGATGTCGATCACCTTGCCGTCCACGCGTGCGCGCAGGAACCCTTGCCGCAGCAGTTGCTCGAAGAGGTCGCGGTAGTGGCCCTTGCGGCCGCGCACCATGGGGGCCAGGATGATCAGGTCCTGCCCGTCGTGTTCGCGCAGCAGCAGGTTGGTGATCTGCTGGTCGGTGTAGCGCACCATGGGCGCGCCGGTCACGTGGCTGTAGGCCGTGCCCACGCGGGCATAGAGCAAGCGCAGGAGGTCGTAGATCTCCGTCACGGTACCCACGGTGCTGCGCGGGTTGCGGCTGATGGTCTTCTGCTCGATGGCGATCACGGGGCTGAGGCCGGTGATCTGGTCCACGTCGGGCCTTTCGATGCCGCCCAGGAATTGCCGGGCGTAGGCGTTGAAGGTCTCGATGTAGCGGCGCTGGCCCTCTGCGTGGATGGTGTCGAAGGCCAGGGAGCTCTTGCCGCTTCCGCTCAGGCCGGTCACTACCACCAGGCGGTCCCGGGGGATACGCACGTCCACGTTCTTCAGGTTGTGCACGCGCGTGCCGAACACCTCGATGTGTTCGGCCTCAGCAGCCCCCGGTGATGGCGTGTCGTTGGCGGGCAAGGTGCCGTTATTCCTCTTCATGGTCGGCCACGGCCTTGTCAAAATCCTCGGCAGGAAGCAGCACCGTGTAGGTCTTCCCCGGTTTCCCCTTGATGCTGTTGTCTCGCAGCCAAGGGTTCAGCAATTTGAGCACTTTGTAGTTCGTGCCGTTGGCCTTGGCGAAGGCGCTGAGGTCCTGTGTGGGGGTGGGCAGTTCCGCGGTGCGGATGCGGTAGGGGGCGTAAAGGTCCTTGTCCCGAAGGTGGAAACCATAACGTCCGGGGTCGGAGATGATCGCCTTCATGGCCAGGATGCGGAAGATGTAGCGCGATGTCTCCTCGGGCAGCAGCAGGGCGAAGTAGTCCGTTTCCTGCTGCCGCTGGGTCTGGCGCTCCAGGTTGCCCGGCCCCAGGTTGTAGCTGGCTGCGGCCATGGCCCAGGACCCGTATCGCCCATAGGCTTCCTTCAGGTAGCGGCAGGCCGCCTCCGTGCTGCGCTCCACGTTGTAGCGCTCGTCCACCTCGCTGTTCACTTCCAGGCCGAGCGATTCCGCGGTGGGTTGCATGAATTGCCAGAAGCCCGTGGCCCCGGCCGGGCTCACCACGTTGGTCAGGCCGCTTTCCACCAACGCCAGGTATTTCATGTCGTCGGGCACGCCTTCGCGGGCCAGGATCTTCCCGATCACCGGGAACCAGCGGTTGGCCCGCTTGTGGGCGAGCAGCGAATTGCTTTGCCAGTAGGTGTTCACCAGCAGTTCGCGGTCCAGCCTTTCGCGCACGTCCAGCAGCTCCAAGGGGACCTTCTCGCCGCAGAAATCCAGTTGGGCGGGCAGGGTGAGGCTGAAAATGCGGTAGCCCTCGTTGAAGCTCCGTTGGTGGTCCAGGTCGCTTTCCGTGGAACTGGTGCCGAACGAGAAAACGTGCAAGGCAATGGCACCGGTGGCGATCATCGCCAACAGGAAAAGACTTTTGCCGAGCAGGGAGGGGAGACGCCTCATGGGGCTACAAAGGTCGGTCGATCCCCCGCCTTTTCGTCAACCCGAACAGGAAGGAGAATACCGCCAAGGCGTATCCCAGGTACAACAGCGTGTGCCAAGTGTGCCAAACCGGGATGTACCGGTAGGCGATCACGGCCAGGAAGGCGGATACCAATCCCAGGCCGCCGAAGGCCATGGCCACCTGTGGATCGGTGAGGCCGGCGTAGCTCAGGTGGTGCGTGGTGTGGTCCTTTCCGCCGATGAACGGGGAACGGCCCCGCCAAATGCGGTTGATGGAAACGGTGGTGGTGTCCGCCAAGGGCAGGATGAAAACCACCAGGGCGACGGATACTTGGCGCCACACTTCCTCGGTTCCCGCCATGGAGGTCCCGTTCCAGAAGAAGCGGATGCCGATGTAGGCCAGCAGCACGCCCAGGAACTGGCTTCCGGTATCGCCCATGAACATCCGGGATGGATGCCAGTTGAAGAAGAGGAACCCGCCCAGTGCGCCGCACATGGCGATCATGATGGTGGTGTCCACCTCGGTGGCCGCCCCGGAAAGGAGCAGGATCACCAGGGCGGCGATACAGATGGCCAGGGAAACCACCGTGGTGATGGCGTCCATGTTATCCAGCATGTTGATCGCATTCATCATGCCCACCACCCAGAGCACGGTGATGGCTCCGTCCACCGCAGGGATGTGGAAAATGTCGATGCGGGTGCCGGTGCCCAATAGCAGCAGGCCGCACGCCACTTGGGTGATGAATTTCAGCAGGGGGCGGGTGTTGTACGCATCATCCGCCAGGCCCATGAGGAACCCCAGTCCGGTGGCGGCCAACAGGCCGAGCAGTTCGGGCTTCAACGGGCCGGGGATGTTGGGGAACAGCACACCGAAGGCGGCGAAGGCGAACAGGAAGACGATGAAGAAGCCGATACCTCCGAAGGCCGGCTTGCTGGAGGCGTTCCAGCGCACCAGCTGCGGGGCATGCTCACGGATGCCGAACGTGTGGAAGAAGCGCATGAAGACGGAGTTCACCAGCAGGGTGAACACCAGGGCCAGGAAGAACAGGCCCGTCAACATGAAGAAGAGCTGGTTGGATGAATACATGCCCTATTGCATCCACAGGCGCGAGACAAAGGAGGAGCCGGCCTGGTCCTTTTCGCTGACCAGCGGATCGCGCACCCCCCAGTCGATGCCCAGGTCGGGGTCGTTCCATCGCACGCAGCGTTCGGCCTTCGGCTCGTAGTAGGCCGTGCACTTGTACACGAACACGGTGTTGTCCTCCAAGGCCAGGAAGCCGTGTGCCATGCCTTCGGGGATGTAGAGCATCTCCTGCCCGGTGGCATTGAGCCTCAAGGAATAGTGCTGGCCGAAGGTGGCGCTCCCGGGCCGCAGGTCCACGCAGACATCCAGCACGGCGCCGGCCACCACGCGCACCAGTTTCGCTTGGGCGAAGGGGGGCGCTTGCAGGTGAAGGCCGCGTAGCACACCGGCCATGGAACGGCTCTGGTTGTCCTGCACGAACGTCGTGATCACGCCGGTCCGTTCGGCGAAGGTCCGCGCATTGAAGGTCTCCAGGAACTCGCCCCGGGCATCGGCGAACACCTTGGGGCGGATCCGCAGCAGGCCTTCAAGCGGGGTCGCTTCCACCTCGATCATATCTTGGAAAGGATCTTGGCGATCCAGGTTTTCGGCGCCTCCCTGCTTCGGTCGTCGTAGTAGCCCTGGCCGTAACCGTAGCCATAGCCATAGCCATAGCCATAGCCATAGCCGTATCCGTAGGTATAGCCGTATTTGTTGCGGTCCACGTCCACGCCATTGAGCACACAGCTCAGGCGCGAGATCTGGTTCTCGTTGATCAAGCGGTCCACGTTCTGCACGAAGGCCTTTTTGGAGTAGTCCGCGCGGAAGATGTAGATGGGGATGTCCGCCTGCTGGATGATGCTGACGCCGTCCGTCACCAGGCCCACCGGCGGGGTGTCGATCAGCACCACGTCATAGGTCTTTTTAAGCTCCTCCAGTATCTGGTCCATGTGGTCGCTGATGATCAGCTCGCTCGGGTTGGGCGGTATGGGGCCGGCGGTGATGAAGTCCAGGTTCGGCAGCGTGCTGTGCTGGATGCAGTTCGCCACGCTGTCCTTGCCGATCAGCAGGGTGCTCATGCCGCGGACGTTCTCCACCCCGAACCCCAGGTGGATCTTCGGCTTGCGCATGTCGAGGTCCAGGATCACCACCCGCTTGTCGCTGAAGCTGATGATGCCGCCGAGGTTGATGGCCACGAAGGTCTTGCCTTCGCCGGAGATGGTGCTGGTCACGGCGATCAGCTTCGGCCCCGGCGAGTTGTCCACGAACTGCAGGTTGGTGCGTATGCTGCGGAAGCTCTCGGCGATCAGCGACTTCGGGTTCTTGTCCACCAGCAGCTGGCTCACCGGGATCTCCTTCTTGTACTTGGGCACCATGCCCAGGATGCCCACGGAGGCGTTGCTGGCCTTGGCGATATCATTCAGCGAGGTGAGGTCGTTGTGCAGCAGGTATCGCACCAGCACGATCAATATGCCCAGGATCAGTCCCGTCAGGATGTAGGAGAGCATCACCAGGCTCCGGTTGGGCGATACCGGCACGGTGGGCAGCACGGCGGATTCCAGCACGCGGTTCTCGGGCACGAACCCCGCCTTGCTGATGCGGTACTCGATGTCCTTCTCCAGCAGCTGGGTGTAGTACTTCTCGTTGATGTTGAACAGTCGCTCGATGCGCGCGTAGGCCAGTTCCTTCTCGGGCATCTGGCTGAAGCGGCTTTCATACTCCTGCAGCTTCTGCTCGTAGTCGGCCATGCGTGAGCCGATCCGTTGACGCATCACGGAAATGCTCCCGAGGATGAGGCCTTGCTGCATTTCGATCTGGCGGTCCAGCAGCTGGAGGTTCTCGTTGTTGGTGGTGGCCTCGAAGGCCATGGTCTCACGCTGCTGCAACAGGTCGCCCAGCACGGAGATGGCTTCCTGCAGCGAGGCCTCCAGGTCCGTGCCCGCCAGCAGCGGACGCAATTGGTACACGTCCAGATGGCCTTCGTCCTGGCGTGCGGCATGCTCCACCTCCTTGAGCAGGTTGTCTTTGATGCGCAGTTTGAGCACCTGGTCCTCGTACTCGTCGGACCTTGCCAACAGCAGGGGGGTCAGCTCATCCACGTCGGCCACGCGGTTGTCCCGCTTGAACATGCCGAGTTTCAGCTCGCTTTCGCGCAGTTCCCGGAACACGGTGTCCTTCTGGCTCTCGATGAAGCGCAGTATGCTCTCGGCGCTTTCCGATTTGCGCTGCACGTCGTAGGTGATGAACGCATCGGCCATGGCCTGGCTCAAGTCGCGCGCCAGCATGGCGTTGTTGTTCTTGGTATTGATCGATATGGTCTTGGCGTTGGGATCCGCCACGGATACCACGATGTTCCCCGCCAGCTGGTTGGTCAGCGACCCGATGTCGTTCAAAGTGAAGTAGTAGGTGCTGCGGTCCGAACCCTTGGGCCACTCGGTGCCCCGGGTAAGGGTCAACCTGGCCTTGAAGTGCGGCGTGCTGAAGGGCGATCCCAGTGTGATGGCCTGCTTGATGACTTCCGTGCCCACGGTGTAGGAGAGCTCCAGTCTGCCGTCCTCCAACCTGCCGAGGTAGATGGGCTTTTCCCGCACGGCGGCATTCACCACCTCCACGTCGGTTACCTTGTAGAAGGACTGCTTGTACTGCTCCTCGGTGAGGATCTGGCCTTGGAAGAAATAGCGGACCTCCAGCGGAAGAGCGCCCACGGCCTTGGCAATGAAGAATTTGGAGCGGAGCAGTTGGACGTCGGCCTGGAGGTTGTTGTCCTCCATCATCTCGTTCATTTTCAGGACCGTCTGCGCATTGTTGGTCTGTGCCAACTGCAGCATTGTGCTGCTGGCATACACCGGGGCCGTGTAGCGCAGGTAGATGTATGCCGTCCCGAAGGCGAGCAGCAGGCACATGGCGATCCAGATGAGCGACCGCTTGACGATGTACACGAACAGCCCGAGGTCGAACTCGTTGCTGAAATTGGTGATGCGGTCACGGTAGCTGGCCAGCTGCGCCGCCTGATTGCCCACCGTGTCGTTCAGCATCGCCCCTCCGGGTTCTATTTCAGGGATTGGACAAGGCCCACCACGAGCACGGTGGTGGTGAGCAAGGTGACCAGGGGCGTGATCTCCTGCAGGATGCCGCGGGCGATCTCGGGAGTGGGCTGCACGTACACCACGTCGTCAGCCTGCATCACCACATCGGCATACTTCAGGTTCTCAATGTCGGACAGGTCGAACTCCATCACCTTGCGCCGATCGCCGTCCTGGCGGAACAGTTTCACATGGCGGGCGTCGCCGCGCTTGGCGATGCCACCCACCTTTGCCAGCACCTCCATCAGGGTGGTGTTGTTGTTTTCCAGGTTCACCACCTTGGCATCACCACCCCCTCCTGGGAAGACCACGACACGCCGGTTGTTCACCGTGAGCAGCACATAAGGCTTCTGGTAGTACACCGCATAGCGTTCCTCGAGAAGCATTTCCGCTTGGCGGATGGTGAGGCCCACTACGTGCACTTTGCCCACCACCGGCAGGCGCGTATTGCCATCGGGGTAGACCGGATAGTCGAACACCATCCGGTTCCGGGCGTTCACGCTCGTTTGGTCCTCGTTGACCATGTCGACCATCTTGAAGCCGTCGTTGGCATACATCCGGAAGCTGAGGATGTCATCCGGCTGGATCGTGAATTCGCGGTTCAGGGTGTCCGAAATGGCGTCGAACGCATAATCCCTCGGCGTCTTGAACATGATGTCGCGGTTGATGTAGCAACCGGATAGCAGGAATATGACCCCGCCCAACATCAACGACCGCTTCCCCATTCCTTCGGATTTCGGGCAAAAATAGCCAAAGGGGCTAGGCGATCACGCGATCAGCTCCGAATAGAGGTTGGCCGTGTCGCGCACCAACCGGGAGTAATGGTAGCGTTCGCCCACTTGGTCCCACCCTTTTGCGGCGAACCGGTTGCGCAGTTCATCCTCTTCCACCAGGCGCAACAGGTTTTCGCTGAAGGCCTTGATGTTATTGTTCGGGCTCAACAGGCCGGTCACCCCATGGTGTACCACGTTCTCAATGCCGCCCACCTGCGTGCTTACTACGGCACGGCCTGCGGCCTGCGCCTCGATCAGGCTCACCGGGGTGCCCTCGTTGAAGCTTGTGAGCGCCACCAGGTCTGCACCGGCATGTACGAAATCCACCTCCTCCACCCAGCTGGTGAAGGTGATGTCCGCCCGTTCCACCACGGGCTTGCCGTTCACCCCGTGGCCGAACCCGTGCCCATTGAAACCGGGAGCATGTGCTTGGCTCAGGCCCAAGGCGGAGGCCTTGTCCTGGATGTGCCCCCGTTCCTCGCCGTCGCCCACGATGAAGGCGCGCACCCGTTTGCCGGTGCGTGCCCGCACGTCCTTCAGTCCTTCCAGGAAAAGGCCATGGTTCTTCACAGGCACCAGGCGGCCCACGATCGCCACGGCCACCTCGTCATCAGCCACGCCATATACGTGGCGGAACAGGGCCCGTTTCCGGTCCTGGTCTTCCCGGAACTTGCTCAGGTCGAACCCCAAGTGGATGACCGATACCTTGTCCGGCCGGCAGATCCGGTGCTCCTCCACCAGTTCGCTACGCTGCTTCTCGCTGATGGCGATGATCCGGTGGGTATGGAGCGCCAGGTAGCGTTCCACGTTCTTGAACACCGAGGTGCGCACCGGGCCGAAATAGCTGTGGAACACGTGCCCGTGGAAGGTGTGCACCACGGCTTTCACGCCCAATTCCCGGGCGGCCAGCCGCCCTACGGCACCTGCCTTGGCCGCGTGGGTGTGCACCACGTCCGGCTTGAATTCCTTGATGATCTGCTTCACCCGGCGATAGGCGGAGCGGTCCTTCCAAGGGGAGATCTTGCGGTGCATCTCCGGCACGATGATGGCGTCAACGCCCATGGCCGCCAGGATGTGCTCACTGCTTTTCTCATGGGCTTCCGGTGGGCCTCCGATCAGCAGCGTTTCATACTCCGGCATCATGTACCGCGCCAAGCAGGCCACATTGTGCGTGGGGCCGCCCACGTTGAAGCGGTTGTTGATGTGGAGCACTCGGGGCATGGGGCGCTTGCGGGTGGAGCTGGGCAAGTGCAGGTCCGGTTTCGTTGAATAGGACGTGCAAAGATGATCTGGTTGCTCCAAAATGCACAATTTCCCCAGCTTATCGGGCCATGGCCCGCACCATCAGGTCGGAGCTGAACGGCCGCAGCCACCAGGGCGCACCGGGCACGGATGCCAATGAGCGGGAGACCCTGATGGAAAGGAAGGGGAAAAGACGGTTGAAGGGGAAGATCGTATGGTTCAAGGCATCCCAGCGGGTGATGCGGAACCGGGCCTCCAGCAGGTCACGGATATCGCCGTGGGCATACTGGTGGATCCGCAGGCCGCTCGTGAGGACATTGCCCTTGCCTGCCGACCCTGCGTTCAGCATGGGCTTGCAGAGGCGGCGCACCCAGGAATCGACGGCATGCCGGTTGGTGAACGTGACGATGAACAGGCCGGATGGACCCAGGTGGCGGGCCACCCATTCCAGGTTGCGCTCCAGCTCCGTTGGCTCCATGTACGTGGTGACCCCCAGCATGAAGATGGCATCAAACCTGCGATCGCCGATGTCCTGGTCGTAGATGTGCCCCACCATCCGCTGGCCCGGCGGAACTTTGCTGTGTTCCAGCATCCTTGGGCTCACATCGGAGGCCAGGTAATACATGCCGGGGAACCGGGGCTGCAGTGCGGCATAGAGGTCGCCGGTTCCGCTGCCGATGTCCAGCACGTGGCGGCCATCCAGTTGCAATCCCTCCGTGGCTTTTGCCAACCGCTCCCCGAAGTAGTAATCATGGAATCCCGGCTTGCCCGCATAGCGTTCCCCGTAGCTCGGGGCCAAGTCATCAAAGAATTGCACGGGGTCCCCCATGGTCCGGGTAAAACGTTGGTGCCGGGGCATGTACACCGTGGCGGCCGCCAACATGATGCATCCTACAGGTGGATCACCTCGCCATACGCGGCGGCGGCGGCCTCCATCACCGCCTCGCTCATGGTGGGGTGGGGGTGTACCGTCTTGATGATCTCATGCCCGGTGGTCTCCAGCTTGCGCAGGGCCACGCACTCGGCGATCATCTCCGTCACGTTCATGCCGATCATGTGGGCTCCCAGCAGCTCCCCGTACTTGGCGTCGAAGATCAGCTTCACGAAGCCGTCCTTGGCCCCGGCCGCGCTGGCCTTGCCGCTGGCGCTGAAGGGGAATTTGCCCACCTTCAGTTCATAGCCCTTCTCCTTGGCCGCTTTCTCGGTATAGCCCACGCTGGCCACTTCGGGCGAGCAGTAGGTGCAGCCCGGGATGTTGTTGTAGTCCAGGGGCTCGGGGTTCTTCCCGGCGATCTTCTCCACGCAGATGATGCCCTCCGCGCTGGCCACGTGGGCCAGGGCCGGGCCCGGGGTCACGTCGCCGATGGCATGGTAGCCCGGGATGTTGGTGGCGTAGAACGGGTCCACCGTGATCTTGCCCCGGTCGGTGACGATGCCCACTTCCTCCAGGC
This sequence comes from Flavobacteriales bacterium, assembly GCA_023382455.1. GTDB lineage: Bacteria > Bacteroidota > Bacteroidia > Flavobacteriales_F > PHOS-HE28 > PHOS-HE28. Next base: position 26,488 of record JAHDVX010000023.1, on the reverse strand, counting down.
CGATGCCCTCGATGTTGGTGGCGATGCCCACCGCACTGAGCACGATGTCGCATTCGATCTGCTGCTCGCCCTTGGGGGTCTTCACGGTCACCTTGCAGCCCTTGCCGCCGGTGTCCACCTTGGTCACCTCGCTGGAGGTCATCACCTCGATGCCCTGCTTCTTGAAACTGCGCTCCAGCTGCTTGCTCACCTCTTCATCCTCCACGGGTACCACGTTGGGCAGGAATTCGATCAGGGTCACCTTGGTGCCGATGGCGTTGTAGAAATAGGCGAACTCGCTGCCGATGGCACCGCTGCCCACCACCACCATGCTCTTGGGCTGGGCGGGCAGGCTCATGGCCTCGCGGTAGCCGATCACCTTCTTGCCGTCCTGCTTCATGGCTGGCAGCTCCCGGCTGCGGGCACCCGTGGCGATGATGATGTTCTTGGCCTCCAGGGTCTGCTTCTTCCCGTCGGCGGCGGTCACTTCCACCTTCTTGCCCGGCTTCAGCATGCCCGTGCCCATCACCACGTCGATCTTGTTCTTCTTCATCAGGAACTGCACGCCGTTGCTCATGCCCTTGGCCACGTCACGGCTGCGCTGCACAATGCCCTTGAAGTCGGCCTGGGGCGCCCCCACGGTGATGCCGTAGTCCTTGGCGTGGTTGATGTACTCGAACACGCTGGCACTCTTGATCAGGGCCTTGGTGGGGATGCAGCCCCAGTTCAGGCAGATGCCGCCCAGGGCTTCCTTTTCCACAATGGCGGTCTTCAGGCCCAGTTGGCTGGCACGGATGGCGGCCACATAGCCGCCGGGGCCGCTGCCCAGAACGATCAGGTCATAGCTCATCTGCTGTCGGTATTTCTTTGGAAGTTGGTGTTGGCGGCCGGGCCGCCGGTTGGCTTGTGCGGCGCGAAGGTAGCAGCCCCGGGGGAAGCGCGCACCGCAGGAAGTCACCTCCAAAGCCGCTACATGGCGGCCATGGCCTGCCTTCGCGGTTTTCAACAGGGAGCTGGTGAGGATCGCCCCGGCATGGCCCACGGCCATTGATCGTTGCACGGTACTTTCGTTACCAAACCAAACTCCGAATTGGACATGACCGACATGAACCCGAACCCGCCCGCAACCCGGCCCACCCTGCTTACCGTGATCTGTGTCCTGAGCTTCATCATGGGAGTGTGGGGCATCATCTCGGGTGTGGGCAACTTCCGCCAGGACGGCGAAAAGGTGCTGGCCGAAACGCAGGCCAGGATGGAGGAGGCCCGGGCCCAGCTGGGCGACCAGGCCGATGGCATGGCCGGGCGCATGCTGGATTCCTCCATGGAGATCACCCGCCGCGCCGTGGAGAACGCCAAGCCGATGGGTATAGCGAACATCCTGCTTTCGCTGCTCAGCCTGTTCGGCGTTTGGCAGATGTGGAACCTGAAGAAGAACGGCTTCTGGCTGTACGTGCTGGCATCCATTGCAGGGTTGGCGGTGCCGCTGTATTTCCTGGGCGGCAGCTTCATGGCACTCGCCACGGTGGGCGTGGCCGGCTTCTTCTCCTTGATCTTCATCATCCTGTATGCCGTGAACCTGAAGTACATGCACTGAGCGTTTTGTCCGCAAGAGGAAAAGCCCCCGGTCGCTTCGGGGGCTTTTTCGTTTTTTCGCACCGTGGAAAGCAACTTGGATCCCATGGCCCCGGCAGGTCGGCCGAAGTCGCTCACTTGGCTGTGCGCGGCAAGCTTCACCAACCAAGCCGTGGTGTTCCCGCTGTACGTACTCGGTATCTTCATGGCCTATGCCATGCGGGGCGTACCGGCCGCGGAACTCCGCGAGCTCGTGATCAATACGTACGGTGCCTTCATCCAACCGGCCCAGCAGGACCAGTTGGAGGCCTATATCGCCCTGCTGCAGCGGCATGGCGTGGCGCTGATGGCCATCCTCGCCCTGCGCACCCTGGCCCGTTTCATCGGCACGTTGCGCATCTGGCAGGGCTGGCGGGACGGGTTCCACATCTACACCACGGCCCAGCTGCTTGGGGTGCTGTTGCCCATCCTGGTCGTGGGGCCGGAGACCTTCAACATCCTCGGCTTCATCCTGGTCCTCAACTGGTGCTATCTCTACTACATCCACCGCAAGGCCCTGCGCGGGAGCGGTGAAGCTCCGTTGGTGGGCTGATCAAGCCCGGGTCGCCCGCGGTTTCCGCTGCGACGCCGATGCAGGATTGAACGATCGCGGTTTAACCCCGCACCGCGATCCCGCTGATCTCCACGTTCACGCCGCGGGGCAAACCGGCCACGGCCACGGCCTCGCGGGCCGGAGGGGCATCCTTGAAATAGCTGCCATACACCTCGTTCACCGCCCCGTAATGGTCCATGCTGCTCATGAAGATGGTGCACTTCACCAGGTGGCTGAAGTCCAAGTCGGCCGCGCTCAGCAGCAGGCCGAGGTTGTCCATCACCTGGCGCGTCTCCTCGGCGATGGAGCCTGTGCGGAGCTGGCCTGTGTCGCCGATCAGGGCGATCTGGCCGCTGAGGAACACGATGCCGTTGGCCTCCACGGCCGGGGAGTAGGGGGCCAGCGGCTTGGCCGCCCCTGCGGGGAAAATGGGCTTCTTCATGCGGCGAAGTTCGCCATGCAACGTGTTTCGGAAGTTGATGTTCGACAGGTCCGGTTGCAGGCATGCTTCGCAGATAACGGCGGGCTGAAGTTGCGGGTGCCCGGTTGTGGGCCATGGGCCGTGAGCCACGGTGGGAAAGCCGAGAGAGGAAAGCTGAAAACGAGCGTCGCGGATGACGGTGATCTACTTGTGAGCCTTGAGCCATGAGCTTTGAGCCGCAGGCTCGGAGCCACAAGCTGCAGGCCACAAGCCACAGGCTATGGCCTGATAACTGCCAACTGCCAACTGCCAACTGCTACTGCGAACTGCAACTGCCCACTCACTTCGCCGAAGCTTCCGCGAAGGCGGGCTGCCCCCTCCAACCCCCTTCCCCCGTTAGCTTTGGCCCCCATGAAGAGTTCCGAGCGCCCATTGATCCTGGTAACCAACGATGACGGCATTTTCGCCCCGGGCATCCGGGTCCTGGTGGAGGAGATGATGGCCTTCGGCCAAGTGCTGGTGGTGGCCCCGGACAAGCCCCAGAGCGCCATGGGCCATGCCATCACCATCCACAATTTTCTGCGGTTGCGCAAGGTGGATTTCATGGATGGAGTGGAGGCGTACAGCTCCACGGGCACCCCGGTGGATTGCGTGAAGCTGGCCGTGTACCACCTGATCAAGGGGCGGCCGGCCTTGTTGGTCAGCGGCATCAATCACGGGAGCAACCTCAGCATCAACATCCTTTACAGCGGCACCATGAGCGCCGCGGTGGAAGGGGCCTTGGAAGGCATCCCCAGCATCGGCTTTTCCCTGATGGAGTACGGCATCGATGCGTCCTTTGAGCACACGCGTGAAGTGGTGCGCCGCGTAACGCGCAACGTGCTGGGCAACGGCCTGAAGAAAGGTGTCTGCCTCAACGTGAACATGCCGGCGGCGTCCACGGGGCCCATCAAGGGCATCCGGGTTTGCCGGCAATCATTGGGCTCCTGGGAGGACGCCGTGGAGACCCGCATGGATCCCTCCGGGCACGCCTACCACTGGCTCAAAGGCGACTTCAAGAGCACCGACGCGGGCGAGGACACCGATGTGTGGGCCACCAGCCACGGTTACGCCAGCGTGGTGCCCGTACAGTTCGACATGACCGACCACGGGCAACTGGCCGCCATCAAGGCTTGGGACCATGCGCTTTGACAACTTCCGCACCGGCTTCCTTCTTGGCCTGGTGGTGCCCGCCGTGGGCCTCCTGGCCTATTGCACTTTCGCCGTCACTGTGCTGCGCCCGGACCTGGAACTGGATTTCCTGCTGCGGCGCATGCTCTTCGGCATCCGCGGGAACATCGCCCCCACCATCTCCCTGAGCCTGCTGGCGGACGTGGCCCTGTTCTTCGCCCTGGACCGCCGGCGGATGCTCAAGGCCATGCGCGGCGTAGTGGGGGCCATGCTCGCTTACGGTGCGGTGATCGTACTGCTCCTGCTGCTATGGGGAAGAGACTTTATGTGATCGCCGGCGAGGCCAGTGGCGACCTCCACGGGGGCAACCTCATCCGTGCGCTGAAGCAGCGGGCTGGCGGAGAGGCCCTGGAGGTGCGCGCCTGGGGCGGCGACCACATGGCCGCGGCCGGGGCGCAGGTGGTGAAGCACTACCGCGACCTGGCCTTCATGGGCTTCACACAGGTGCTGCTCCACCTGCGCACCATCCTGCGCAACATCAAGGCGTGCAAGGCTGACATCCTGGCTTTCCGCCCGGACGCGATCGTACTCATCGACTATCCCGGATTCAACCTGCGCATCGCGCGCTTTGCGCATGAACAGGGCATACCGGTCCACTACTACATCAGCCCGCAGGTCTGGGCCTGGAAAGCCGGGCGGGTGAAGGCCATCAAGCGCGACGTGGACCACATGTACGTGATCCTGCCTTTTGAGAAGGATTGGTACGCGGAGCACGGCATGGAAGTGGACTTCGTGGGGCACCCCTTGCTCGATGCGCTGGAGGCACAAGGCTCGGCGGAGGCCGCACCGCCCCCGGCCGGTGATGCCCGTCCGGTGGTGGCCCTGCTACCGGGCAGCCGCCTGCAGGAGATCCGCCGCATGCTGCCCGCCATGCTCACCGTGGTACCCCATTTCCCCGATCACCGGTTCGTGGTGGCGGCGGCACCCTCCGTGCCCCGCGCCGTGTATGAGGGCTTCCTGTCCGGCAAGCCGGTGGAACTGGCCTCGGGCAGCGCCTATCCGCTGCTGCGTGGCGCCAAGGCGGCCCTGGTCACCAGCGGCACCGCCACTCTGGAAACGGCCTTGATCGGCACGCCGGAGGCCGTCTGCTACAGCGGCGGGGTCGTCAACGTCTGGTTGGCCAAGCGCTTCATCAAGGTGCCGTTCATCTCCCTGGTGAACCTGATCATGGGCCGGGAGGTGGTGCGCGAGTTGATCCAGGAGGACATGCGGCCCGCCGAACTCCGCAAGGAGCTCCACCGCCTGTTGCACGACCAGGCCTACCGCGAGCACATGCAGGGCGACCTGGCGGCGCTGCGCGAAAAGCTGGGCGGACCGGGCGCCTCGGCACATGTGGCCGATCGCCTGTGGAAAAGTATGCAGGCACGCCCGCAGGACGCCAGTGGGCGCGGATAGTTTCGCGCCATTACCGCCGGAACCGCATGAACCGTTTTCTCCTGTCGCCCCTGCTCGGCCTGTTGGCCTTGGGGGCTTCGGCGCAGTATGCCGATATGCGCGTGGGCCTGCTGCGCAACACCTCCACCCGGCAAGTGATGGTCATGGGCGATGGCGGGCCGCTCACCATTTGGGCCGACGGCAAGCAGGTCGGCGAACTGGCCTCCACGGACGGGATGGTGCTCAAGGCCACGCCCGGCGGCATCGAGGCTCGATCCCTGATGCTGGTGATCAACGCCGGGAAGAGCCTGGTCTTCCGATCCCCGGCGGGCAGGGGCTTCCGCATGCGCAGTGTGGCGCCCAAGACGCCCGAGCATGCCTATCCCGGCAGCTTGGAGCTCGGCCTGGTGAACGGAAGCTTCCGCTTGGTGGCCACCGTGCCCTTGGAGGAGTATGTGGGGGGCGTGGTGCAGGCCGAGGCCGGCAAGGAACAGTGGATGGAGTACTACAAGCTGCAGGCCGTGAGCTGCCGCACCTACGCATTGGCCAACAAGCGGCGCCATGCCGCCGATGGCTACGAGGTGTGCGACGGCACCCATTGCCAGGTGTTCCATGGCCGCAACCGCGTGGACAGCATCCGCCAGGCCGTGGCCCTTACACGCGACCTCGTGGTGGTGGATTCCGACATCCAGTTGATCCATGCCACCTTCCACAGCAACTGTGGTGGCGAGACCATGAACGCCGAGGATGTCTGGAGCAAGAGCGAACCCTACCTCGTTAGCACCTTGGACACCTTCTGCCTGCATGAGCCCCACGCCGTCTGGGAGAAAAGCGTGCCGCGCGCCAAATGGCTCGGCTACCTGCGCAAGCTGGGGGTGAATACGGATGACAGTGAAGTGGTGGCCAGCGTAACGTCCCACGTACCGGAATGCCGCGAGCTCTACCTGGCCAACATCCGGCCGGCGGTGCCCCTCACGCAGGTGCGCAACGACTTCCACCTGCGCTCGGCCTACTTCAGCATCCGCCCGGAAGGCGACATGGTGGTGCTGCGGGGCCGGGGCTTCGGGCACGGCGTGGGCCTTTGCCAGGAAGGGGCGATGAACATGGCGCGCAAGGGCTACGGCTACGCCGATATCCTGCACCACTATTTCGCCAACGTGCACCTGGTGAAGCTCCAGAATCTGGACTTCTTCCGGAACGACGGCATGTAGCCTGTGGTTGGCCCGGGCAAGGTGCTTCAATCCTCTTCCTGGGTACGCCGCTTTTCCTCCCGCTCGGCCTGTGTGGGGAAGCGCCAGGCCACTTGCAGCGAGTACACCACCATGTGCGAGCGCACCACCCGGTCGAAGGTGTTCAGGCTGCTTTGCCCGCGGAGTTCCCACATCCAGGAGCCGATTTCATGGCCCAGCCCGATGGCCGCGCTGAATTGCCCCCGGTTGGTATGGCCTGCCGGGGAGAAATCATAGCTCGATTCCAATTGGCCATCGCGGAAGTTCTTCACCTTGCCGTGGAGCAGGTAGCCGTACATCAGGCCGCCGGTAAGGAACAGGCCCTGCGGGTCGGGGTTCGTGCTCACCTTCAGCAACAGGGGCATCTCCAGGTAGTTCAGGGCCACCGAGCTGCGCGTTTTCAGCTGGCTGTTCACCGTTACGCTACCCTTGCCGATGTACATGGGCTCGATCAGCAGCCTGATCTGGTCGGTTACCGGGGCCTCGAAGCTCCAGCCGACGATCGGCCCCACCTTGGGCAGGCCGCTCCAGCCCAGGAATTGCCCGAGCGTCTGGGTGCCGATGCCCACGCCCACCTTCGGGCCGTTCCGTGATTCCTGGGCAGTAGAGGAGGAGGGGAGCAGCAGGGCAAGGCCCACGGCCAAAGAAAGGGCTGCGGCATGTAGGGAAGGTGCCATGGCACGAAGGTGCGACACTTCCGCCAATCGGCCCATCAGCCTGCGGGGCGCAGCAGCCGAATGACTTCAGGTTCAGGGCATTGGTCCGTAGAAATAAGAAATTCGTCGATGAAAAACGGCTATTTGACTTGACAAAGGCGGGTTTGGTGCCTCAAATTGCACCACCAAACGCTTCCACCATGTGGCCTGTGATGACCCTCACCCTCCTGCTCCAGCTCACCGATGAGGAGCAATTGTTCGCCGCGAACGCCGAGCCGGCGGTTCAGCCGCAGGAGCAGCAGCAGGACATGGCCCAACAGGCCGTGAAAGAGCAGGAGGAGACCTGCGCCCAATGGCCTGTGGTGGAAGAGGAGAAGAACAGTTGAGCAACCCTCCGGTGATCAGGTTCACCGGTCTTCCTGGAACCCCGGCGCTCCTTGCTGCGCCGGGGTTTCCATTTTACCGGCGGTGCGGCATCTTTGTGCATGCACCCTTTCAACCGGGCACTGGCCTTTGCCGCCCTGCTCATCACCTGTTCCGCACAGGCCCAATGGACCTTCGAAGGCGATACCTCCGCCACCTGGCAGCAGGCCATCGCCCGTTACCAGCGCATGGATTCGCTTTACACGGGCGCGCAGCTCACCGTGATCGGGCGGGATGATGACGGCCATCCCATCCACCTCTTCATCCTCTCGGACGGCAGCGGCTTCACGCCGGACAGCATCCGGGCATCCGGCAAGAACATCCTATGGGTCACCAACGGCATCCACCCCGGGGAGCCCGATGGCATCGACGCCAGCCTGATGCTCGCCCAGGCCCTGCTGGACAGCGACCAGCTCATGGGGCTGCTGGCCAACACCGCCGTGTGCATCGTGCCGGTGTACAACGTCAGTGGGGCGATCAACCGCGGCGGGCACAGCCGGGTGAACCAGGACGGCCCCGTGGAATACGGCTTCCGGGGCAATGCGAAGAACCTCGACCTCAACCGCGATTTCATGAAGATGGATTCGCGCAACATGCAGGCCATGGCGAGGGCCTTGGCGAAGTGGGACCCGGACATCTACTTCGAGACCCATGTGAGCGACGGGGCCGACCACCGCTACATCATGGCCCTGATGGCCACGCAGAAGAACAAGCTGGCCCCGCCGCTGGCCGCCTTCATGTCAGGCACGCTGATTCCCGGGCAGTACCAATGGATGGAGGGGAAGGGATCGGCCATGTGCCCTTACTTCGAGCTGCTGGGCACCACGCCTGCCGAAGGCCTGTACGGCTTCTACGACAGCCCGCGGTACAGCAGCGGCTACAATGCCCTGTTCGACCGCATCTCCATCATCAGCGAAAGCCATGTGCTGAAGCCCTATGCGGACCGCGTGAACGCCACCTTCCAGCTGCTGCTCGGCACACTGGCCGTTATGGACACCCACCCCAAAGAACTGCGCCAGGCCCGCGATCAGGCGCGCCGCTACACGTCCACGGCAAAGGAGTTCGGCATGAACTGGACGCTGGACCGGACCGCCGTGGATTCCTTGCGTTGGAAAGGCTATGTGGCCCGCACGGAAAAGAGCACCGTCACGGGCCTGCCGCGCATCCGCTACGACCATAAGGCACCGGAGGACATCACCTTGGCCTGGTTCGATACCTACCGCCCATCCCTCCATGTCATCAAACCCAAGGCCTACTTGGTGGCCAAGCAATGGGAAGGTGTGATCCAGCGCCTGGAATGGAGCGGTGTGCCCCTGACGGTGGTGGCGAGGGATGGGAAGCGGATGGTGGAGCAGGACAGCATCGTGGACTTCACCACGGTGCCCATGGCCTACGAGGGGCATTACCTCCACGGCCGCATCAACACCGTGCGGACGGTGAAGCAGGTGCCCGTGCACGCCGGCGATGTGCTGGTGCCCATGGGCCATGCCACGGACCGGTATGTCATGGAAGCCTTGGAGTGCCGTGCCGAGGACGGCTTCTTCGCATGGAACTTCTTCGACGGCGTGCTCCAACAGAAGGAATGGTTCAATGATTACGTCTTCGAGGACATTGCTGCGGGCATGCTCCAGCGCGACCCCGTGCTGAAAGCGGCATTCGAGCAGAAGCGTGCGGAAGACCCGGCCTTCGCCGCCAGCGCCTGGGACCAGCTCACGTGGCTCTACCGCCGATCCCCATGGATGGAGCCCGGCTACCGGAAGTATCCGGTGCTCCGGGTGATGGACTGACCCGGCGTTTCCGTCCTCACCCACCTCTCCAACCCGTCATCACCACGGCATCCTGCTATTCAGGTGGAGCCACCACAGGATGTATCATTGCCCCACACATCGATCCATGGAACACTACGGCCTCAACATCGGCGCACGCGTGAAGCACCCCACCTTGGGCCTCGGCGTGGTCTACGACCTCGATCCACGCACGGTCCACATTTTCTTCAAGGACCAAGGCGAGCGATCCATCTCGCGTTCCTTCGAGGGGTTGGAGGTGGTGGCGCCGGGGGTGGAAGTGGAGCCGGAGCCGCTGGACATCGAAAGTGTGAAGGATGCCTTGCGCGAGGTGCTCGACGAGGACAACAGCCTGCGGAAGCCCGTGGAGCTTGCGCGGCGCTATGAAGGCGGTATGCTGGAGATCAAACCGCGCGACGCCGCGTTGAAGAGCAAGGAAGTGCCCATCGAGGATTTCTTCCACAAGATCGTCATGATGCGCGACCGGTTCCGCGTGCTGGAGCAGAAGATCAATGCCCACGCCCGGCTCAGCGAGCAGGACAAGGTGGAGATGCAGCAGTATATCACCCGCTGTTACGGAAGCCTCACCACGTTCAACATCCTGTTCGAGGACAAGGAGGACCAGTTCGTGGGGCAGAAAGGGGAGTAGCCGGCGTGGTCGCCGCTCCGAAGCGCGCGGTGCACCTGGATGTTTGGTATTCGTTGCAGGTGGTGTTACCTTCGGCCCACGAAGACGTTCTTTCACAGCCGTGCGCTGTCACCTTGCAGCCCACATAGGCCATCGGTTCTCAAAACCAACACTTCTTCCTCAGGGTCGGAAGATCCAAAGGGCAAGGGCGGGCCTCTCCACCTTCGGGTGGCTTCCTTCGGGAACACGAGGATTACCGACCCCTTTCTGTCCGGCCCGCTCATGTGATCCATGGGTTTTTTGAACTCGGTCCTGTGTGGGCTTTTTTTGTCCCCATCCCAAGCCGCTTTCATCATCCGTTCCAGTCATGACCGTGTCCGTGATCAACGGTGACGCGCTGCCCGTCATGGAGACCTTCCCCACCATCCAGGGCGAAGGGGCCTTCACCGGCCAGGCCGCGTGGTTCATCCGCCTGGCCGGCTGCGATGTGGGCTGCACCTGGTGCGATGTGAGGGAGAGCTGGGAAGCGGACAAGCACCCGGTGCGCACCGTGGAGGAGTTGGTGGCCGAGGCCTCGGCCCGGCCGGCACGCATCGCCGTGGTCACCGGCGGCGAACCGCTGCTGTACAACCTGCGGCCGCTCACCGATGCCTTGCGGGCGGCGGGCTTCCGCACGCACCTGGAGACCAGCGGTTCATCACCCTTGTCCGGGGATTGGCATCATATCTGCTTCAGCCCGAAAAAGTTCAAGGAGCCCGTGGAAGGGTTCCACCAGTTCGCCGATGAGCTCAAGGTGGTGGTCTTCAACAAGCATGACCTGCAATGGGCCGAGGGGCATGGCGGCAAGACGCGCCCCGATTGCGCGCTCTTCCTGCAGCCGGAATGGAGCAAGCGCGAGGCCATGATCCCCTTGGTGACGAACTATGTGATGGGGCACCCACGCTGGCGGGTCTCGCTACAAACCCACAAATACCTGAACATCCCATGAGCCTTGGTCCATCGGCCGCTTCCATGGCGCGTCAGCCGGCCACCCGAATGTTGTGGCCGCTGGTGGCCATGGCCGTGTTGCTGCTGTCCGCCGCAGGGGCCACGGCCCAGCCGGTGCGCTACACCAGCACGAACAACCGTGCGGTCAAGCAGTATGAGAACGGCGCCGAGTGCATGCGCCTCCGGAAGTGGGACTGCGCGGAAACGGAGTTGAACAAGGCGGCAGCCTCAGATGCGGGCTTCATCGAGCCGCGCATCTACCTCGCCGAGATGTACGAGCAACGGGGCATGTCCGCCGAGGCCATGGCACGCTACAAGGAGGTGTTGGCCATCGATCCGCGCTTCTTCCCGCCGGCGGCGTTGCATTTGGCCGAGCTGGAGGTGGCTGCCGGTGATTACGATGCGGCCAGGGAACACTTCGGGCTGGCCAAGGAAGTGGACCAGGACCCGGAGCGGCGAAAGCGCATCGCACAGGGCCTGGCCAACTGCGAATTCGCCGTGCAGGCATTGGCAAATCCGGTGCCCTTCGACCCCGTGAACCTCGGGCCGGGCGTGAACACCAAGGCCGCCGAGTACTTTCCCTGCATCACCGGCGACGACAGCACATTGATGTTCACCCGCCTGGTGGACGACCCTTCCTCACCCTACGGCAAGCAGGAGGATTTCTACGTGAGCCACAAGAAGGCCGATGGCAGCTGGGGCGCGGCCATGCCGATCAACAGCGTGAACACGCCGGACAACGAAGGTGCCGGTACCCTCACGCCCGACGGACGCTTCATCGTCTTCACCAAGTGTGTCGGAGTGGATGGCACCTACGGCAAGGGCTACAAGGGGCTGGGCAGCTGCGACCTCTTCATCAGCCGCCGCATCGGCGATGTGTGGACCCACCCGGAGAACCTCGGAAGCCCGGTGAACACGCGGGAGTGGGAGAGCCAGCCCAGCATGGGCAGCGATGGGCGCACCCTCTACTTCATCCGTGCCAACAAGAGCGGCAAGGATTGGAAGAGCATGGACATCTACGTCACCAAGCTGGGGGATGATGGATCCTTCGGCAAGCCGGAGCGTCTGGGCCACAACGTCAACACGGCGGGGCAGGAGCAGAGCGTGCAGATCCATCCCGATGGCAAGACGCTCTACTTCAGCAGCGACGGCCTGCCGGGCCTTGGCGGCGCCGACATCTTCGTGAGCCGCATGCAGCCGGATGGCAGCTGGGGCAAGGCGGTGAACCTGGGCTCGCCCATCAACAGCCCCGGTGAGGACAACAGCGTGTTGGTAGGGCCCGACGGGCGCTTGGCCTACATCGGCAGCGACCGGCCGGGCGGCTTCGGCGACATGGACCTCTACCGCTTCGAGCTCCCTGAGTTTGCACGCGCCACGCCGGTGGGCTACATCCGCGGCAAGGTGACCGATGCCGTCACCGGCAAGCCGGTGGAGGCGGACGTGGAACTCTTCGACCTGGCATCCGGAACCTTGGCCACTGCCGCCTACAGCGATCCCGGCAGTGGGGAGTTCCTGGTCTGCCTGCCGCGCGGCAAGGAATACGCACTGAACGCATCGGCGCAGGGTTACCTCTTCTTCTCCCGCAACTACAGCGTGGCCCAGAGCGACGGGCCCAGTCAGACCGACCTGGACGTGGGCCTGAAACCCGTGACGGCCGGCGAGAAGATCGAGCTGCGCAACATCTTCTTCGAGACCGGCAGCGCCGCACTATTGCCCGCCTCCACGGTGGAGTTGGACAAGCTGGTGAAGCTGATGGCCACCAACGCCACCATGCGGATCGAGGTGGGTGGCCACACCGACGATGTGGGCTCCGATGCGGACAACCAGAAGCTCAGCGAGCAGCGCGCCAACGCGGTGCGCACCTTCCTACTGGAGCATGGCATCGCCGCGGAACGCGTGGTGGCCAAGGGATACGGTGAAAGCAAGCCGGTGGCCGGCAACGATACCGACGAAGGGCGCGCGAAGAACCGCCGCACCGAGGTAACGGTGCTCTGAGTGAGGCAGGCCAATACATAATCCGACCTTTTCTCCCTCGCGCAGGATCTCCCGACGAAGGAGGGGACCCTGGCGCTTGACGACTGCTCTCGCTGCTCTCGTCCGCGTTTGCAACGGCCTTGCTTGGTGGTGTTGCGGCGAATGGAGTGAGCGTTGGCTTTTAACGCCCGCGTTGCAAACGCGGGCGAGACAGGCTTGACCAAGCACCATTGCAGATCACGCATCCAGCAGCTGCCCACGGACCATGGAAGTTTTCAACCACCGGCCGGATTTCGGGCAACTTCCCTTACCTTCGGAAATGATGAGACCTGAACGTCGCCATACCTTCATGGACCCTGGTCTTCGAGCGGCAGTGCGGCAGTGCGGCAGTGCGGCAGTGCGGCAGTGCGGCAGTGCGGCAGTGCGGCAG
>JAHDVX010000023.1:0-13109 GCA_023382455.1 Flavobacteriales bacterium | reverse complement strand
TGCGTTGAATTTTCGACCCAGCAAGTTACACCAGCCGTCCGGTGCTATTGGTACGGGCGGCTTTTTTCTTGCCCCGCCCCCCCTCCTTGGGAGAGGGGCCGGGGGCGAGGGTAAACACCGCATTGCCATGAAGCCTGCACCACCACACCACGCATAGGTGCCGTGCGCACAGGCGCACGGCGTTCGCTTAGCCGAACCGCCCCTCCCGGCCGCCGCAAGGGAAGGCATGCATGCGTGCGGGTTGCGCCGTGCATTGTAATTTCACACAACAAGACCGGACGGTCCTTTACATGGACCACGAACAAACCATGCTTTCCTTGGTGAAGAACGGTGGGCGGGCGGCGGCACTGGTGCTGCCGGCCTGCCTGCTGTTCCTCACCCTTCCGCGCTGCGAAGCGCAGAACCTGGTGCCCAACCCCAGCTTTGAGTTGAGGGATACTTGCCCGTACACCATAGGCTTTCAGGAGGGGGACCAACCGCTTTACTGGCGTAAATGGCTGAACAGCCCGGAGTACTTCAACGCATGCGCGGATACCTCGATTCCCGGAGGAGCACTGGTGAGCGTGCCTCAGAATGGTTTCGCCTTTCAATATGCACAGGACGGGGATGCCTATGCGGGGTATTATGCCTTCGGTATCGATGAAGAATATCGGGAACACCTTGGGACGCCACTGGTAGCGCCGTTGACCGTTGGTGAAACCTATTACCTCAGCTTTTGGACGAATGCGACGAATGCCGGCAACTACTGGTACTCCTTGGGGTATTGCAATAATATGGGCATGTTGTTCACCATGCAATCCAACGAATGGTCTGACTTCAACGGCCCCGCATTCCCGTTCAGAAATTACGCCCATCTCTACAGGCAAGAAGTGTTGACGGATACAGCCAACTGGACCTTAGTGAGCGGCAGCTTCGTAGCGGACAGTGCTTACCAGTATGTGGTGCTGGGCAATTTCTTCGACAACGCCCATACGCAGGTGCTGCCAGCACCGCCCTTTAATGGCGAAGGTGCCTATTGCTTCGTGGACAATGTATGTGTGTCCCCGGATCCCAGTGGGTGTGGCCAAACGGGTATTGAAGAGACCCAAGGGACGGGTTTGCCGACGGTATTTGTGGACGCAACTGCGGCTTACTTGGTCATTTCATGGCCGGGCCATGCCCATTACAGTGGTGAGGTGTTGGAAGTTTCAGGTCGCAGGGTCCGCAGCGTACAAGCAACTGAAAGCCGGGTCTACTTGTCCATTGCCGATTTGAGTGCGGGCATCTATGTGGCAAGGCTTAGCCTAGGTGAACAAGGAGCATTCGTGAAGTTCGTGGTTTTGCGATAAGGAGGGGTCCGGTCCAAGACGAATTGGACCATGAAACCGAATAGATTGACAGCAGCGATCATTGCTGTTTGCCTCGGCACGTTGAGCCAAGGGCAGGAATGGCATGCTCTCCCAGGAGGAAATACGATCACCGGCCTCGAATACCTCGGTTGTGATGGGAACAGTACGCAGCCGTTGCGGTTAATGACGGTGGTGAACCAGCCGATTGACTTCTCCACGAACAACGTCATGCGCATGCGGTTGAACAACAGCCAATCGTACACCATCGGCTCATTCACAAGCCAAGGCAAGAAGGGCGCGTTGGGGATTTGTCCCTGAGGTGGTCGGGTTGAACTGGACAGGTTTCAGACAAGTTTAATGTGTTTGTTGTTGTTGTTTTCATGGGGTCCAGGGGACTCATAACTCGCCTGTTCTGTTGACAAGTCATGCGGCCATCCGCAAACGCACGGCTGGCGGGACATTCCCGATGCGCGAGTGCTTGCGACGATGGTTGTAGTAGTGGATGAACTGTGAACAGATGCGGCAGAGATCAACGCCGTCCTCCGGTGGGCAGAGGTGGATCTTGTCGTGCTTGATGGTGCGCCAGAAGCGCTCGATGAAGACGTTGTCGATCGCGCGGCCCTTGCCGTCCATGCTGATCTTGACGCCTTCGCAAAGGGCGCCTGCCTTGAAGAGCTTCTGGTACTCATCGGAGGTGAACTGGCTGCCCTGATCGCTGTTGATGATCTCCGGGGTGCCGTGGACAGCCACCGCATCGCGCACCACGACGCACACCCAGTCGGCTTCCATGGTGTTGGAGACGCTCCAGCCCACGATGAAGCGGCTGTAGAGGTCGATGATCGCGCAGAGGTACATGTAGCCGCCGCGCATGGGGATGTAGGTGATGTCGATCGCCCACACCTGGTGGGGCCGATCGATCTTCAAGCCCCTGAGCAGGTAGGGGTGCTTGTACTTGGCCGCGTCGATCACCGTGGTGCGCGGGCGGCGGTACACGCACTTCATGCGCATGCGCTGCATCAAGGTGCGCACCTTGTCACGGCCTGCTTGTACACCAAGGTCCCCCAGTTCATCGCTCATGCGCCGGGTGCCACGCGTGGGGTCCTCCAGGTACAGGCCTTCCATCAGCCGCATGATCCTGAGGTCTTCCGCACTGGCCGTACAGGGCTTGTAATAGAGCGTGCTGCGTGAGAGGCCCAGCGCTGCGCACTGCTCAGTGATGGAGAGCTCCGGGTGCGACCGGTCGATCTGCTGGCGTTTTTCCTGGCAGCTCATCGCAGTACCCTTTTTTTTAAGAAGTCGTTCTCCACCTGCAGCTTCCCGATCTGCCGGAAGAGCTGGTCCCGCTCAGCCTCCAGGTCCTGTTGGGCGGCCTCGGCCTTCGACTCGAAGACCGCGGAGGCCCCAGCAAGGAACTCCTTCTTCCAAGCGCTGATCTGGTTGGGGTGCAGATCGAACTGCTGGGCCAGTTCGCTGATCGTTTTGCGCTCCCTGAGCGCCTCCAGCACCACCTCCGTCTTGAAGGTGGCGGTGAACTTCCGTCGGTCTCTTCTGCTCATCGGTCAGGAAATTAGGCTTCGCCCAATTCCTGTCCAGTTTTTCCCGACCACCTCATCCCAACGGTACCATGTGGACCACGGGGCCCGGCCCATTTAGCCTCTTGCACCTGGCGGATGCCACTACGGACAATATGCAGGTTTACGGGTACCGGCCGTGGATGCACAACGGAGTGACCTTCACGGGGAACGCTGATCAAGCATACATGGGACAGAAATACAGCACGCTGGACAATACGGACGTAGTGATACAATGGAGCGATAACCCTGCGGATTCACCGTGGGGAGTGGACCGCATGCGCTTCATTTTCACCAATGGCTACAACGGTTCCACCACGGGCGCCAGGTCCATGGAGGGCTTGGAGGGCATGCGGCTGTATCCGAAAAACGACAACGAAATGAACGTGGGCATCGGGGATTTCTATGCCTACGGCGGCGACCCCACGGAGCGGTTGCACGTGCGCGATGGGCGGGTGCGCATCCAGCAATTGCCAGATGATCCCGAGACTGAGCTGCCCTATAAGGTGATGGTGGTGGACGACAGCAATGACCCGTTGGAGCGTGGCGTGGTGAAGTGGAAGAATATCAGCGGGTTCGGGGATTGTACATGGCGACTTCAGCCAAACAATGATGTTGCCAGTGTTTACAACGGAAGCACCTGCCCATGGAACTATGACAACTTCGTGGGGGTTGGGGTTCAGTATCCAAAGGCCAAGCTTCAGGTGGAATACGATGGCTCAGGCCCGAATTTTACTGGTGCGGTAACAATTTCAACGTTGAAGTCCACCAACCAGGGAGGGTGGGGAGTGGCGGGTTTTGCCCGCACACCTTTCAGTACCCAGTTTGCAAGTACATCCTTCTATGGTGTTGGAGGGTTTGGTTCCAATGCTAAGTACACCTACGGGGTGTCAGGCATTGCGAACAATGGCGCACCAGGTATAATGGCCCAGGATGTAATCGGTGTGACTGGCACTGCCATTGCAAGCGAAAATGCGGTGCGTACTGTTGGCGTGTATGGAGTGGCATCGGGTGCATCGAATGGGAATGACTGGGCAGCATGGTTTGATGGGGAAGGTTTCCTGGGGGCACTGTCTTGGAATTATTCCGACGAGAATCTGAAGATTGACGTGGAGAACCTTTCCAGTTCTGAGATGGCGGCAACATTGATGCAATTACATCCCAAATCCTATTCATTCAATACGGAGGAATATCCATATCTGAATCTACCTGCCGGAGCTCAATTTGGACTGATTTCCCAAGAGGTGGACAGTGTCTTTCCAAATCTGGTCAAGGATGTGGTGCGTCCAGAGCAAGTGGACTCCTTGGGCAATGTGATTGAACCGGAGCTGCAATTCAAGGCCATGAACTACCAAGGCTTCATTCCGGTGCTCATCGCCGGGTTCCAGGCCCAGCAGCAGCAGATTGCAGCCATGCAGCAACAGCTGGATGCCTGCTGCGCCGCCAACCAGGGCCTGGCCCCGCAAGGTTACCACGAGCAGCGCGACGGCCAAGACGGCAACTTGCAGGAACAACGACTACTGATCTTTCCGAATCCCGTGGCGGACCTCACCACGCTGGAGTACTACGTGCCCCAGGCGGGCAAGGTGAGCTTGTCCGTGAGCACCAGCGACGGCAAGCCCTTGGGCATGCTGCGCGAGGAGCAATCGGAGCCGGGGGCCTACAGCTACGCCTGGAACACCACCAAGCTGGCCGCAGGCACCTACTTCTGCACCTACCTGCTGGACGGTGCCGTGGTAGTGAAACGCGCGGTGAAGGTTTCGCGGTAATTCAAATTAGAGGGCAGCAAGGAGGGCCGTCCACGTTGGCGGCTTTCCTGCTGCATGCCCGACCTTTGCTTTATGAAGATACAGATCTGGTCCGATGTGGTGTGCCCGTACTGCTACATCGGCAAGCGGGAGTTTGAGAAGGCCTTGGCCCAATTCGAGCACAGGCATAATGTGGAAGTAGAGTGGAAGAGCTTCGAGCTGGACCGCGAAGCGCCGGTACACAGCCCCGACGACATGTACGACCACCTGGCCAAGAAGTACGGCCGCACGCGCGAACAAGCGCAGGAAATGGTGCAGGGCGTGGTGGAACGAGCGCGGACCGTGGGCCTGGAGTACCATATGGACAAGGCCATCATGAGCAATTCATTCGATGCCCACCGCCTGATCCAATTCGCCAAGACGAAAGGAAAGGGCAGCGAGGCCGAGGAGCGGCTGTTCAAGGCCTACTTTGTGCTGGGCGAGCATATCGGCGATCATGCCAAGTTGCGGGAGATCGCGGAAGAGATCGGGCTGGAAGGCGCGGAGGTGGAGGCGATGCTGGCGTCCGAGGCCTTTACCGAAGCGGTGCATGCCGATGAGTACGAGGCGCAGCAGATCGGTGTGCGCGGCGTGCCGTTCTTCGTGCTGGATGACAAGTACGCGGTGAGCGGGGCCCAGCCCAGCGAGCACTTCCTGGGGGCGCTACACCAGGCCTGGAAGGAGAGGAGGTAGATGCCGATTGTCCGTTTCCGGACTTCAGCCACTGACAACCGACAACTGACAACCGGCAACCGACAACGCCCTCCAACCTTCCGTGGCCCCTCAAGCACTCACATACTTCAGCCCCACGATGCTGGCGATCAGCGTGAAGATGAAGAAGAGCCGCCAGAATTCGGCCGGTTCCTTGAAGACCAGCATGCCCACCACGGCCGTGCCGATGGCACCCACGCCGGCCCACACGGCATAGGCCGTTCCCAGCGGCAGGGTGAGGGAGGCGCGGTGCAGCAGGTACATGCTGAGCGACACGCTGATGGCAAAGCCGCCCCACCAGAGCAGCGCTGTAATACCGCTGGACTGTTGGGCCTTGCCCATGCAGGTGGTGAAGCCCACCTCGAAGAGCCCGCCGAGGATCAGGAGCAGCCAGTTCATGGCGCAAAGAAAGCTGTGGTCGGTGAGCGAACTTTGCGGCAATGGCCAAGGTGCGCAGCTACCTCCGCGATGGGCGGTCACCTTTTCCGGTGGATCCCCGCGTGAGCGAGCAGATGAGCCGCATCCGCGGCAGGAACACCAAGCCTGAGCAGGCGCTGCGATCGGCCTTGGGCAGGGCGGGCATCCGGGGCTACCGCCTCAACTACGCCAAGGCGCCGGGCAAACCCGACGTGGCGTTCGTGGGGCGGAAGGTCGCCGTCTTCGTGCATGGCTGCTTCTGGCACTGCTGTCCGCATTGCCAGCCGCCGCGCCCAAAGACGCACAAGGACTTCTGGGACGAGAAGCTCGACCGCAATGTGCAGCGCGACCTACGGAATGTGCGGGCCCTGCGGAAAGCCGGCTGGCGCGTGGTCACCATTTGGGAGTGCCGACTGAAGAAGAATGCCGAGGCCCAGGTGCGGCGTGTGCGGCGGGTGTTGGAGGATCGGTAGGGTTCAGCCGCGTGCCTTGAGTTGAGTCCCGACAACGGACAACCGACAACCGACAACCGAGAACCGACAACCGACAACCGAGAACCGAGAACCGACAACTGAGAACCGACAACTGGGAACTGCCAACTGCCCCTGCCCCCTGCCCACTACCCCTTGCCACTCACCCCTCCGCTCCCCTGGGCCCAAGCTCGATCACCTCAAGGTCCCTCATGTTGGCGCCGTCGATGGTGAAACGCAGCGCCGTGCGCACCTTGTGCCAACCTTGCCGGCCGGTGGCGCCGGGGTTCATGTAAAGCAGGTTCAAGGCCGGGTCGAACTTCACCATACAGATGTGGGAGTGGCCGCAGATGAAGAGGGTGGGCGGGTCCCGGCGAAGCGCTTCCCGCACGGCGGGGTCGTAGCGCGGCGGACGGCCGCCGATGTGGGTTATCCATACCCGTACGCCTTCCACGGTGAACCGCAGGTCAGCGGGGTACTCGGTCCGCAGTTCCGTTCCGTCGATGTTGCCGTGCACCGCCCGCAAGGGCTTCCACCGCTTCAGCTCCTGGGAGACTGCGGTGGTGCCGATGTCGCCCGCGTGCCAGATCTCATCACATGCCGCAAAATGCGTCTCCAGCCGGGGATCCAGCCATCCGTGGGTGTCGCTCAGCAGACCGATGCGTTTCATGCGGCAAAGATCACCCCCGGACCCGGGCCTAATTTTGCGCCCCCAAGTTCCCCGCCCATCATCCCCATTTTCTGATCTTCTGATCTTCCGATCCCCTCCCCGATGCCCCGCTACTTCATGGAACTCGCCTACGACGGCACGCCCTATCGCGGGTGGCAAAGGCAGGCGGCGGCACCCTCGGTGCAGGAGGAGGTGGAGCGGGCCTTGCGCACACGGCTGCGCCAGCCCAAGGTGAACGCGGTGGGCTGCGGCCGCACGGACACCGGGGTGCATGCCTCCTCCTATTTCCTGCACTTCGATGCGGAGAAGGCCATCGGGGAGGGGGCGCGCTTCGTCCAAGGCATCAACTCCATGCTGCCGCCGAGCATCGCGGCCAACAGGCTGCTCGCCGTGGAGGACGATGCCCATGCCCGCTTCAGCGCCAGGGAGCGCGAGTACACCTACCTGATCCATCGGCACAAGGACCCCTTCCTGCACCTCCGCTCGCACCTGATGACGATCCCCTTGGACGTGGCCGCCATGCACCAGGCCTGCCAGCGGCTCGTGGGCAAGCAGGATTTCAGCTGCTTCCAGCGTACCGGGAGCGACAACCGCACGACGATCTGCGATGTGCGCTCGGCCGCTTGGGAGGAAACCGCCAACGGCTACCGGTTCACCATTTCGGCGGACCGCTACTTGCGCAACATGGTACGGGCCATCGTGGGAACGTCCATCCGCATCGGCCGCGGACATTGGCCCGTGGCCTACATGGCCGAGGTCCTGGCCTCCGGTCAGCGCGCCATGGCCGGCAAGAGCGCCCCGGCCTGCGGCCTCTACCTCTCCCGGATAACGTATCCCTTCATCCCGCGCGAGGCATGAGCACGGCGCAGGGAAAAGCCTTCGACGTCGGGTTGTTCAAGCGCGTCATGCGCTTCGTGCAACCTTACCGCCGACTGTTCTGGATCACGTTCGCCCTCACCATCCTGCTCTCGGTGGTGGGCGTGGTGCGCCCCGTGCTGATGGGCGTGATGGTGGACGACCATGCCGCCAAGGGCGACCTGCGCGGCCTGTACATCATCATGGCCGTGGTGGTAGGCCTGCTCCTGCTGGAGGCCGCCGTGCAGTTCTACCAGGCCTACTGGACCAGCTGGCTGGGGCAGACGGTCACCTACGACCTGCGCCAACAGCTCTTCGCCAAGATCGCCGGCTTCCGCATGCGCTATTTCGACCGCACCCCGGTGGGCACGCTGGTCACCCGCGTGGTAAGCGACATCGAGACCATCGAGGAGATCTTCTCACAGGGGCTGCTCCTGATCATGGGCGACCTGCTGAAGCTGGTGGTGGTGGTGGTGGTGATGTTCGCCTACAACTGGGAGCTGGCCCTGTGGAGCCTGGCACCCGTACCGCTGTTGCTGTGGGCCACCAACATCTTCAAGAACGCCATCCAACGCAGCTTCCAGGAGGTGCGCAACCAGGTGGCCCGCCTCAATGCCTTCGTGCAGGAGCACATCCAGGGCATGGCCGTGGTGCACCTGTTCGGCCGGGAGAAGCAGGAGCTGGAGAAGTTCAAGGCCATCAACCGCGAGCACCGCGGGGCGCACATCCGCTCGGTCTTCGCCTACTCGGTGTTCTTCCCCGTGGTGGACGTGCTCAGCTCCATCGCGCTGGCGTTCATCATCTGGCGGGGCGTGGGCGATGTGCTGGCCAACGTGGCCACATTCGGCGAACTGATCGCGTACATCCAGTTCATCAACATGCTCTTCCGGCCCGTACGCCAGCTGGCCGACCGCTTCAACGTGCTGCAGATGGGCATGGTGGGCAGTGAGCGTGTGTTCGGCATCCTGGACACCGAGGCGGCCATGGATGACCAGGGAAACCGGGCCACCGCCCAGGTGAAGGGGGACATCGCCTTCAACGACCTCTGGCTGGCCTACGTGGACGAGGAATACGTGCTCAAAGGCATCACCTTCAGCGCGAAGGCCGGGGAGATGATCGCCCTGGTGGGTGCCACGGGCAGCGGCAAGAGCAGCATCGTGAACGTGCTCAGCCGGACCTACGAATATCAAAAGGGGCAGGTGACGCTGGACGGGCATGACATCCGCGAGTACCGCATCGACGACCTGCGCCGAAGCGTGTCGGTGGTGCTGCAGGACGTGTTCCTGTTCAACGACACCGTGCACAACAACATCACCCTGAGCGACGAGCGGATCAGCCGGGAAGCGGTGGTCGCGGCGGCCAAGGCCGTGGGCGCTCACGACTTCATCATGCAGCTGCCGCAGGGGTACGACACCAGTGTGCGGGAGCGGGGAGCCATCCTCAGCCAAGGCCAGCGCCAGCTGCTCGCCTTTATCCGGGCCTATGTGAACCAGCCCAAGGTGCTGGTGCTGGATGAGGCCACCAGCAGCGTGGACAGTGAAAGCGAACGGTTGATCCAGGCGGCCACGGAGACCATCACCCGGGGGCGCACCAGCATCGTGATCGCCCACCGGCTCAGCACCATCCAGAAGGCCGACCGCATCCTGGTGGTGGATAAAGGGCAGATCATCGAGCAGGGAAACCACCAGGAGCTCTTGGCCCTGAACGGGGCCTACCGCAAGCTGTACGACCTGCAGTTCGCGGATTGAACCCACCGCTTGGGGCCGCCATGTAAAAAAGGCCCGGAGGTTACTCCCCGGGCCTTTCACGTTGCTGCGGTATCGCTCAGGCCAGCTGGCCCTCCAGCTTGCCAGCCAAAGTGGCCTTGGGCACGGCGCCCACGCTGCGGTCCACCACTTCGCCGTTCTTCAGGAAGAGGATGGTGGGGATGCTGCGGATGCCATACTTCATGGCGGTCTGCGGGTTGTTGTCCACGTTCACCTTGCCCACCACGGCCTTGCCGTCGTAGTCCTTGGCGAGCTCCTCCACCACGGGGCCCACCATGCGGCAGGGACCGCACCACTCGGCCCAGAAATCCACCATCACGGGCTTGTCGCTCTTGAGCGCGAGTTCCTCGAAGTTGCTGTCGGTCAGTTCAATTGCCATGTTCTTTTTCTGTTTTGTTGATGCGCCGGGATGGCGCTTGATTTTTCCCTTGAGCGAGACAGAGTGCTAATTTCCGAAGTTTCCAGCGGCCTTCAATCTCCTTGCCGGACAGTTTTCCACTGACACTTGGTCAGCTAAGCGACCATTTTATGTCCGGAAGACTGTCCAATTGGTCTGTCAATTCGGTGGAAATGGCTACCGAATTCTTCTTGCTGATGGCCTCCACACGCAGCTTTTCCTGCTGATCCACAATGGAAACCAGCACCTTGCATTGGCCTTTGCTGGAGGCCAGGATCTCCTGCAGTTCACGGCTCACGGCCTCGTTCACGCGGTCGGCATCCACCTGTACAATAAGCTTGGTGATGTACTTGTCCCGGGCATCGGCCAGCAGGTCGATGCTGGAGATCTTGAACTCCATCTGCCCCTCGTCACGGCCCCAGGTGCGCTCGGTGGCCCGGCCCTTTACCATGAGCAGGGTTCCTTGCTGCAGGTAGATCTTGAACTTCATGTAGTCCTCGCTGAAGAGCATGAAGTCGTGCTTGCCGTGGTGGTCCTCCAGGGTGAAACTGCCGAAGGGCTTTCCGCTCTTGGCGATACGGTGGTCCGCCTTGGTGACGATGCCGGCCATGCACAGCTCGCGGCCTACCAGGCTCCTGAGGTCGTCCAACTGCGGCAGTTGCACGTTGCACAGGTGCTTGATCACCAGGCAATGGTCATCCAGCGGGTGGCCGCTGAGGTAGAAGCCGATCACCTCCTTTTCGTGGTGCAGCTTTTCCAGGGAGCTCCAGGCCTCCATTTGGGGTAAGGGCGGTTCCGGGATCATGGCGCCCTCGTCGGCGTCGCCGAACATGCTCACCTGGGCGCTGTCCGCGGTATCCTGGCATTGCTGGCCGTAGCGCGTAAGTGCCTCCAGCCAGATGGGCTTGCCATCGCCCGCGGTATGGAAGAAGTGGGCCCGATGGGTGCGTGGAAGGCTGTCCAAAGCCCCGGCATAGGCGAGACTTTCCAAGGCTTTCCGGTTGGCGGCCCGCAGGTTCACCCGGCGCACCAGGTCGAACACGTCAGAATAGGGCCCGCGCTGCTCCCGTTCGGTGGTGATGGCCTCCACGGCGGATTCGCCCACGCCCTTCACCGCACCCAGCCCGAAGCGGATCTGCCCCTGCTTGTTCACCCCGAATTGCAGGCCGCTCTCATTCACGTCAGGACCCAGCACCGGGATGCCCATGCGCCGGCACTCCTCCATGAAGAAGGTGATCTTGTCGATCTGCCCGCCCGAGTGCGTGAGCACGCTGGCCATGAACTCCGGCGGATAGTTGGCCTTGAGCCAAGCGGTCTGGTAGGCCACGAAGGCGTAGCAGGTACTGTGGCTCTTGTTGAAGGCGTACTGCGCGAAGGCCTCCCAATCGGTCCACACCTTGTCGCACACCTTGGGGTCGAAGCCGCGCTCGGCGGTGCCGGCCAGGAACTTGCCCTTCATCTTGTCCAGCGTGGCGCGGTCCTTCTTCCCCATGGCCTTGCGCAGCACGTCGGCATCGCCCTTGGTGAAGCCGGCGAGCTTCTGGCTCAGCAGCATCACCTGCTCCTGGTACACGGTGACGCCGTAGGTTTCCTTCAGCAGCTCCTCCATCTCGGGCAGGTCGTACACGATGGCTTCCTGGCCGTGTTTGCGCTTGATGAAGGTGGGGATGTACTCCAGCGGCCCCGGGCGGTACAGGGCGTTCATGGCGATCAGGTCCGCGAACTGGTCGGGCTTCAGGTCGCGCAGGTACTTCTGCATGCCCGTGCTCTCGAACTGGAAGGTGCCGTTGGTCTCGGCGCGCTGGTACAGGGCGAAGGTCTTGGGGTCGTCCAAGGGGATGCCGTCGATGTCGATGTCCACCCCGTGGTTGGCCTTGATCATCCGCAGGGCATCGCGGATGATGGTGAGCGTTTTCAGGCCGAGGAAGTCCATCTTGATCACCCCGGCATCCTCGATCACCTTGCCGTCATATTGCGTCAGCAGCAGGGTGGAATCCTTCGAGGTGCAGACGGGAATGATCTCGGTGAGGTCGGCCGGGGCGATGATGATGCCCGCTGCGTGCACACCGGTTCCGCGTACGGAACCCTCCAGCCGCTCGGCATCGCGCAGGATGTCCGCAGTGGGCTCGCCGCTCTCCAGTACCGCGCGCAGCTCCTTCACGTTGGCCAGTTCATCGGCGCTGAGGCCTTCCTTGGCCTTGAGGCTTCCATCGCCGTCGATGGGGGCGTGCAGCAGGCGCCCGAGGTGGATGCCGGGCCGCTCGGGCACCAGCTTGGCCAGGCGGTCGGCCTCGTTCAGCGGCAGGTCCATCACGCGGGCCACGTCGCGGATGCTGCTCTTGGCGGCCATGCTGCCGTAGGTGACGATCTGGGCCACTTGGTTCTTCCCATACTTCTCCACCACGTAGTCGATCACGCGCTGCCGCCCTTCATCGTCGAAGTCGGTGTCGATATCGGGCATGCTCTTGCGGTCCGGGTTGAGGAAGCGCTCGAACAGCAGGTCGTACTTCACCGGGTCGATGTTGGTGATGCCGATGCAGTAGGCCACCGCACTGCCCGCCGCCGATCCCCGGCCGGGGCCGATGAGCACGCCCATGTTCCGCCCGGCATTGATGAAATCCTGCACGATGAGGAAGTAGCCGGCGAAGCCCATCGTCTTGATGGTGAAGAGCTCGAAGTCCAGCCGTTCCTTGATCTTGGGATCGAGGGAGTCGATGCCCCCATCGCCATTGAGCCAGCGCCTGATGGCTCCTTCGTAGGTGAGGTGCCTCAGGTACTCGTCCTGGTCCGTGAAGCCTTCGGGCAACTGGTAGTTGGGCAGCAGGATGTCCTTCTTCAGTTTCAGGGTCTCCACCTTGTCCACGATCAGGTTCGTGTTGTCCAGCGCCTCGGGCAGGTCGTGGAAGGCCTTGGCCATCTGGGCCTGCGTCTTGAAGAAGAACTGGTCATTGGGGAACCCGAAGCGCTTGCCTTTGGTGGAGAGGTCCTCGTCGGTGGCGATGGGCGTGGCCTGCTTTTCACCGGTGTTGATGCACAGCAGGATGTCGTGTGCGTTGCTGTCCTCCTGGTCGGTGTAGTGGCTGTCGTTGCTGGCGATCACGGGCACGTTGTACTGCCGGGCCCATTTCAGCAGCACG
>JAHDVX010000022.1 GCA_023382455.1 Flavobacteriales bacterium | reverse complement strand
CAAAGAACGATGCTACCTTGCGGTAGCGTTCTTGGCCCATGCCGGGCACACACAAGCGCTTGGCAAAAAAGCGGGTTCAGTAGTTAATTGAAGCTTCTGCCTCATATCAAGTTTTGTGCTGGGTTGAAAGTTTAGTGCTTCGTAATCCGCTTCTTCGCCAAGCGCCAACCCGTTATAGGGCATTTCGCTTCGCTCCACGGCGTTCAACTTTGAATGACCAAGCTGTTCAAGAAGCTCGCGGTTGGGCCAAGCAGGTTCATGGCCATCGAAGGCAAGCAGTCCTGCCTTGTAAAGTGAAGAGTTCGTGGTTCGTGAGCAGCCGCAGTGGGCAGCCGCAGTGGGCAGTGGGCAGTGGGCAATCAAAGGGTCAGCGAGCACAAACCAACGTTCTCGCCGATCTCAACTGACGGCCCCTCCCGATCAAAGATCGCTTCGTCCGCCCCATGAGCGGACTCGCGATGACGGGCCGCAGGCGCGAGGAAGCACCCTGCGAACCGCGACCTGCCAACTGTCAACTGCGAACTGCCAACTAACTCCTACCCCTCCTTCAGCACGCTGCGCCCGATCACGATGCGCTGCACCTCGCTGGTGCCCTCGTAGATCTGGGTGATCTTGGCGTCGCGCATCAGGCGTTCCACGTGGTATTCCTTCACGTAGCCGTAGCCGCCATGCACTTGCACGGCCTCCACGGTGGTCCTCATGGCCACTTCGCTGGCGAAGAGCTTGGCCATGCTGCTGGCGCGGTCGTAGTCCAGGTGCTGGTCCTTCAGCCAGGCGGCCTTGAGGCAGAGCAGGCGGGCGGCCTCGATCTCCGTGGCCATGTCGGCCAATTTGAAGGCGATGGCCTGGTGCTCGCTGATGGGCTTGCCGAAGGCCTTGCGCTCCTTGCTGTAGGCCAGGGCAAGTTCGTAGGCGCCGCTGGCGATGCCCAGGGCCTGGGAGGCGATGCCGATGCGTCCGCCGGCCAGGGTCTTCATGGCGAAGGTGAAGCCGAAGCCGTCCTCGCCGATGCGGTTCTCCTTGGGCACCTTCACGTCCTGGAACATCAGCGTGTGGGTATCGCTTCCGCGGATGCCGAGCTTGTCTTCCTTGGGGCCCACCACAAAGCCGGGCATGCCCTTTTCCACGATCAGGCAATTGATGCCCTTATGGCCTTTGGCGGCATCGGTTTGCGCCATGACCAGGTAAGTGCTGGCGGTGCCGCCGTTGGTGATCCAGTTCTTGGTACCGTTCAGCAGGTAATGGTCGCCCTTGTCGATGGCGGTGGTGCGCTGGCTGGTGGCATCGCTGCCGGCCTCGGGCTCGCTGAGACAGAAGGCGCCGATCACTTCGCCCTTGGCCAAGGGCACTAAGTATTTCTGCTTCTGCTCCTCGGTGCCGAAGGCCTCCAGCCCCCAGCAGACCAGGCTGTTGTTCACGCTCATCACCACGGAGCAGCTGGCATCCACCTTGCTGATCTCCTCCATGGCCAGCACGTAGCTGATGGCATCCATGCCGCCGCCGCCGTACTTAGGGTCCACCATCATGCCCAGGAAACCGAGCTCGCCGAGCTGCTTGATCTCCTCGGCCGGGAAGCGCTGTTCGCGGTCGCGCTCGATCACGCCTGCCTTCAGGACGTTCTGTGCAAAATCACGGGCGGCATCACGTACTGCTTTTTGTTCCTCGCTCAATTCAAAATCCATTCCTGTTGCGGTAGCGGTCTCCATAGGGATTCAGGTTGTTCGGTGGTCAATCTTTTTCCGGGCAGTGCCCTTGCTGGACGGGCAAATGTAGCCGATACCTTCGCCCCGCGCCCATGAAGATCGACCAAAACAACGCCCGGATCCTTGGCGTGATGAGCGGCAGCTCGTTGGACGGGATCGACCTGGCGTTGTGCCATTTCCAAAAGGGCGGCGAACGGTGGACATTCCGGGTGGAGGCCGCCACCACCGTACCTTATGGCGGGGCCATGCGCAACCGGCTGCTGCGGGCCACGGAGGCCGCCGGGCTGGAACTGGCCCGCCTGCACCGCGACATCGGCATCGCCATCGGCACGGCCTGCCGCGATTTCCTGAACGGCCGCCACGCGGACCTGATCGCCTCGCACGGGCACACCATCTTTCATCAACCCGATGAGGGCCTGACGCTCCAAGTGGGCTCGGGTGCGCACATCGCGGCCATCTCCGGTGTGGCCACCGCCTGCGACTTCCGTACGCTGGACGTGGCCCTCGGCGGGCAAGGCGCGCCGCTGGTACCCTTCGGCGAACGGCACCTGTTCCCGGAGCACTGTGCCTTCATGAACCTCGGCGGCATCGCCAACGTGGCGATCCACGGGGTCGATAACACGATCGGCTACGACATCTGCCCGTGCAATCAGGCCCTGGACCTGCTGGCACAGGAAGCGGGCGTACCCTATGACGCGAATGGCGAATTGGCCCGGACGGGAGCGGTGAACGTTGAACTTCTCGGGAAGCTGAACGCCTTGGCATTCTACAGGCAGGAACCGCCCCGTTCCCTGGGCCGGGAATGGTTCGACGAGCGGATGAAGCCCTTGATCACCGAGGCATCCATCCCGCTAAAGAACCGGATGCGCACCGCGGTGGAACACATCGCCGGGCAGGTGGCGCGGGAGCTGGCAAAGGCGGGCACGGACATCGCCCTTTTCACCGGCGGCGGGGCGCACAACGGCTTCCTGATCGAGCGGACCGGGGCGCTGGGGCGGGTGCGGCCCGAGCTGCCTTCCAAGGAGCTGATCGACTACAAGGAGGCAGTGATCTTCGCCTTTCTGGGGCTGATGCGTATGCGCGGCGAGGTGAACACCCTGGCGAGCGTCACCGGCGCCAAGCGGGACAGCATCGGCGGTGCGTTATACCTGCCCAATTAACAGCGGGCAAGGGATAACCCCCGGGCGGCCGGGGAAAGCGCGGGGAGGGCACGACTACTTTTGGGCGCTTGGATCAGCAAGGAGCACGATGAGGGAAGCATTGCGGAAGTTTGAGGAGCGCGAGCCGGAAGTGGTGTTCGAGTGGCACGATGCCCCCACGGGCGCGGAAGGCTGGGTGGTGATCAACAGCCTGCGCGGGGGCGCGGCCGGCGGCGGCACCCGCATGCGCAAGGGCCTGGACCGGCGCGAGGTGACCAGCCTGGCGAAGACCATGGAGGTGAAGTTCACCGTGAGCGGTCCGGCCATCGGCGGGGCCAAGAGCGGCATCAACTTCGACCCCGCCGACCCGCGCAAGGGCGAGGTGCTGGACCGCTGGTACAAGGCGGTGATGCCGCTGCTGAAGAACTACTACGGCACCGGCGGCGACCTGAACGTGGACGAGCTGCACGACGTAATCCCCATCACCGAGCGTTACGGCCTGCTGCACCCGCAGGAGGGCGTGGTAACGGGCCACTTCGGGCAGAACGGCACGGATAAATCGCGGATCATCGGGCAGCTGCGCACGGGAGTGAGCAAGCGCGTGGATGACCCGGCCTATACCCCTGCCCCGGGGAAGTACGCCGTGGCAGACCTGATCACCGGCTGGGGCGTGGCCCAGAGCGTGATCCACCACTACCGCATCAAGGGCGGCAACGTGCGCGGCAAGCGCGTGCTCGTGCAAGGCTGGGGCAACGTGGCCGCCGCAGCGGGCCTGTACCTCAGCCGCGAGGGTGCACTGATCACCGGCATCATCGACCGGCACGGCGGCACCTTGACGGACAAAGGCCTGGGCGCAGCCGAAGTGGAGAAACTGTTCCTGGAGAAGAAGGGCAATGCACTGCACGTTCACGACATGCTGCCGTTCGACACGGTGAACGAGCGCGTGTGGGACATCGGCGCGGAGATCTTCCTGCCCTGCGCGGCCTCGCGCTTGGTGACGCGCGGCCAGGTGGACCGCCTCTGTGCCGCCGGATTGGAGACCATCGCCTGCGGGGCCAACGTGCCCTTCGCCGACCTGGAGATCTTCTATGGCCCTATTGCCGAGCACGCCGATGCGCAGGTGAGCGTGCTGCCCGACTTCATCGCCAATTGCGGCATGGCGCGCGTGTTCGCCTACTGCATGCAGGACGGCGCCGAGCTTTCCGACGCGGCCATCTTCAACGATGTGAGCCGGGTGATCGGCGCGGCACTTGAAAAGGTGCATGCCAAGAACCCGGGCAACACCGGCATCACCAGCACGGCATTCGAGATCGCACTATCCCAGCTCACCTGAAAAATTTTCCCCGCCACCCCACGTTCCATAACCA
This sequence comes from Flavobacteriales bacterium, assembly GCA_023382455.1. GTDB lineage: Bacteria > Bacteroidota > Bacteroidia > Flavobacteriales_F > PHOS-HE28 > PHOS-HE28. The sequence continues at coordinate 47,403 of JAHDVX010000022.1, read as the reverse complement.
GCAAACGCCATCCATGGACTTCCCGCTTCTCGCCCAAATACAGGACAATGCCGAGGCCGCCCGCCAATTGCTGGAGCAAGCGGCCGTTACCACCGCGCCCGTGGTACCGGTGGAGGAAACACTCTCCGTCTGGCAGCTCATCAAATACGGCGGCTGGTACATCATGGGCCCGCTGGGCATCATGTCGTTGATCGCCGTGTACCTGATCATCGAGCGCAGCATGGCCATCCGCCGGGCGCTCAGTGAGCAGAAGGACTTCATGGAGAAGATCAAGGACTACATCCACGAAGGCAAGCTCGACTCGGCCAAGAACCTGTGCGCCCAGAACACCGCGCCGGTGGCACGCATGCTGGAGAAGGGCATCAGCCGCATCGGCCGTCCGTTGAAGGACATCGAGGTCAGCATCGAGAACGCCGGCAAACTGGAGGTGTACAAGCTGGAGAAGGGCCTGAGCGTGCTGGCCACCATCGCTGGGGCCGCGCCCATGCTGGGCTTCCTGGGCACCGTCATCGGCATGGTGGTCACCTTCCACGCCATCGAGATCAGTGGCGCCGGTGTGGAGGTGGCCCAGCTCTCCGGCGGCATGATGCAGGCCATGGTGACCACGGTGGCGGGCCTGATCATCGGCATCATCGCCTATGTGGCCTACAACACGCTGGTGGCCCGCGTGAACAAAGTGGTGCAGAAGATGGAGGCCTCCTCCATCGCCTTCATGGAAGTGCTGGAAATGCCCGCCAAGTGACGCATGGGACTGCGCAGCTCACATAAGGTGGACGCCGGGTTCAACATGAGCTCGATGACCGACCTGGTCTTCCTGCTGTTGATCTTCTTCGTCCTGCTCAGCACACTGGTCAGCCCCTACGCCTTGCCGGTGGACCTGCCCACCAGCGCCAACAAGACCAAGGAGAAGGCCAAGGTCTCCGTGCGCATCGACGCCGAGGAGCACTACAGCGTGAACAACCAACTGATCGAACCGGCCCAACTGGAAAGTGTACTGACCAGTGAAATGGCCGGCAGGCCCCAGGAGGAAGCCATCGTACTGCATGTGGACCGCAGCGTGCCCACGGGAATGACCGTGCAGGTGCTGGACATCTGCAAGCGCAACAAGTGGCGGATCATCCTGGCCACCAAGCCGGAGTAGCCTGCAACCCGGCCACGGGCGGAACGAGGACGGAATGAGCAGCACAGCCATCGAACACCAGGACGCGCAGAACCGGCGCATGGGGGCCATCTTCACGGTGGTGTTCCACGCGCTGCTGCTCCTGCTCTTCCTCTTCGTGGGCTTGAAGCAGCCGAACCCCTTGCCGAAGGAAGAGGCCATCGAGCTCGCCTTCGAGGATGCGGGCGGACTGGCCGGCGGCACCACCAGCACGCAGGTCGCCGAGACCCCGCCGGCACCGGCGGAGCCTGAGCCCTCCGCTGCGGAGGAAGTGGCCACCGAGGAGGTGAGCGAAGTGGCCGTACCAAAACCCGCCAAGCCCAAGCCGGTAAAGCCCAAGCCGGAACCGGCCAAGCCCGAGCCGCGCAAGCCGAACCCCAATTCCCTCTTCGCACCTTCAGCCAACCCCAACAACCCCGGATCCGCAGCTCCCGGCGGCAGCGGTCCGCCCTCCTCCACACCGGGGGATGGCGGGGCCGGCTCGTTCAAGGGAAAGGCCTTCGAGGGCCGGCTGGCGGGCCGTGGCCTGGTGCGCGGGCCCGACCTCTCGGCCAAGCCCACCGAGGGTGGCCGGGTGGCCTTGGACATCTTCGTTGACCGGAACGGCCAGGTCACGCATGTATCGATGAACCTGGACCGCAGCACCACCACCAGCCAGGAACTGTTCAACCTGGCGCGCAAGGCCGCGCTGCAGTGCCGTTTCACGCCCAACCCGAACGGGCCGGCGGAGCAGAAGGGCGAAATGACCTTCATCTTCATCCTGGAATAAGGTGGACTACACGGAAACACTGGCCTTCCTCCAGGAGAGGTTGCCCATGTTCTCCCGCATCGGCAAGGCCGCGTACAAGGCCGACCTGTCCAACACCCTGGCCTTGATGGCGTTGCTGGGCCATCCGGAACAGGGCCTGCGGTGCGTCCACATCGCCGGCACCAACGGCAAGGGCAGCACGGCGAACATGATCGCCAGCGTGATGCAGGAGGCCGGCCTCCGCACCGGCCTGCACACCTCGCCCCACCTGCGCGATTTCCGCGAGCGCTTCCGCATCAACGGGGCGATGATCCCCCGGGAAGCCGTGGTGGAATTCGTGCAACGCCACCAGGAGGCCTTCGAGCCGGTGCATGCCTCCTTCTTCGAATGGGGCGTGGCCCTGGCGCTGGATTGGTTCCGCCAGGAGCAAACGGACCTCGCCGTGATCGAATGCGGACTGGGCGGCCGCTTGGACAGCACCAACGTGGTAACGCCGGAGGTGTGCGTGATCACCAACATTGGTTGGGACCATGCGGACCTGCTGGGCGACAGCTTGGAAAAGATCGCCGGTGAAAAGGCAGGGATCATCAAGCCGGGCATACCGGTGGTGATCGGAGAGGCGGAGGGCAGCATCGCCGAGGTGTTCCGCAAACGTGCCATGGAAGTGGGAGCACCCATCCACTTCACCGACCAGCAAGCGCACATGCCGTATGAGCTGGACCTCCCCGGCCCGCACCAGCAGCGCAACGCCCGGACTGCGCTTGCCGCGCTGCATATCCTACAGGAACGCGGATGGGCCATCACCGAGGCGCACATTCGGGCAGGCCTCGCCCACGTCCAGGCCAACACGGGTTTCGCCGGGCGCTGGCAGACCATCGGCCAGGCACCGCTCACCATCGCCGACATCGGCCACAATGCCGATGGCCTTCGCATCGTGAACGACATGCTGGGCCGCACGCCGCACGAGCGCTTGCAGATCGTCCTGGGCACGGTGAACGACAAGGACATCCACCGGATGTTGGGCCAGCTCCCCGCCTCCGCCACCTATTACTTCTGCAAGGCCGACATCCCTCGGGGCCTCGATGCGGAGGAATTGCGGCAACGCGCCGCCGACCACGGGCTGCAAGGCCTGTCATTCCCTTCCGTGAAAGCAGCCCTGGCTGCCGCCCGCCAGGCCGCCACCGGCAATGATCTGGTGCTGGTGACCGGCAGTGCGTTCGTGGTGGCGGAGGTGGTGTGATCCGCCTGCTGCAGCATTCAGCAAAAAAGCCCCGCTTCCGCGAGGCTTCGGTGGGAGCAATCGGATTCGAACCAATGACCCTCTGCTTGTAAGGCAGATGCTCTGAACCAGCTGAGCTATGCTCCCAATATGTCAACCATAGCCCGAACCAATGACCCTCCCGCTGAAAGCGGGATGCTCTGAACCAGCTGAGCTATGCTCCCGGAGTGGGACGTACTGGATTCGAACCAGTGACCTCATGCGTGTGAAGCATGCGCTCTGAACCAACTGAGCTAACGTCCCAAGATGTCAAATTCCCGAACGGGGCGCGAATATACACGAAACCGGATGTTCCAGGAACGACCGGGACTGAAATGAAGGGTCCTGCGGGCGGGGTGGGGCATTCCCGAAGCGGGGAAATATCTCCTGATGCCATGCGGCCACGAGGCGGGGAGGCGGGGGCCCGCGATACGCCGAACAGCTTGATCGGCACGGGATTCCAATGGGCCACAGCCAGGGTGGCGAGGTTGCCGGAACACCTTTTGCGCGGGCTCCGGAAAATATCCGATACCATGTCAACCTACGAATTCCAACACCAACTCGTCGGCCTGCGTCCGCAGCTGTTCTACTTCGCGTTGAGCCTGACGCACGACCGTGACAATGCGGCCGACCTCACCCAGGAAAGCCTGCTGCGCGCCTTGACCTTCCGCGACAAATTCCGCGACGAAACCAACTTCAAGGCGTGGGTGTACACCATCATGAAGAACACTTTCATCAACGGTCATCGGCGGAACAAGCGCACCGAAAAGGTGCTGGACCATGTGGAACGTGTGCGTGAACGTGCCGTAAAGGTGGAGACCCGGGCCACACCGGAAGCCCGGGTGCGCATGGGGGAGATCCGGGGGGCCATGGACCAGTTGGACCAGATCTTCCGCCAGCCGTTCGAGATGCACCACAACGGCTACAAGTACCAGGAGATCGCGGACCGGTTGTCCATCCCGGTGGGTACGGTGAAAAGCCGGATCCATGAGGCCCGGCAGCGGCTGAAGGACATGTTGGCCTGATCTGCGAGCTATTGTGACGGCACACATGTTCCGGGCGCTGAACTTTCGAGGCAAACACCTCCGCCATGTGTGCTCGGGCTACAAGTCACCATCGGGAAATCCAAGCTTGTTTGGTCCTCGGCTACGCTCGGACTGACAACAAGCTTGGCTTTCCCTTCCCAATCAGGGGCGTTGTGCGAGACCCTATCGGAAATTCCAATCACCTATCGCTCATCCCCGCATCGGCAGCAGACCCTCCATGGCCGTCCATTACAAAGATGCCGGAGCAATAAGTTTGGGGGCCGCCACGCGGGTTCTTCCTGCGTGCACACCCAGGCGGCACCCGGGGAGAATTGGAAGCACGCAACGTGGTGGTGATCGGGGCCGGCATCTCCGGCCTGGCCGCAGCAGCTGCTTTGGCGCAGCAGGGTGCCCGGGTGACCGTATTGGAGAAGAACCAAGCCGCCGGAGGCCGTGCACGGACCTGGGAAACGCAGGGCTTCCGGTTCGACATGGGCCCGAGCTTCTACTGGATGCCCGATGTGTTCGAACGGTTCTTTGGCCGGTTCGGCCAGCCGCTCAAGGACTTCCTCGACCTCAGGCGGCTGGACCCCTCCTACCAGGTGATCTTCGGTGAGGGCGACCGCTGGTTGCTGCCCGCAGGCCGCGATGCGGTGGCCGCCCTGTTCGGCCGGGAGGAACCCGGGGCGGATGCCGCCTTGGGGCGCTTCCTGGACGAAGCCCGGCTGAAGTATGACCTGGGCATGAAGGATGCCGTGTACCTGCCCTCGTTGAGCTGGGCCGAATACCTGCGGCCCCGGCTGGTGGCGGGCTTGCTGCGCACCACGGCGATCACCCCCTTGCGCCGCCACGTTCGCAAGCACTTCATCAGCCCACGCATCCGGCAGGTCCTTGAATTTCCTTCGCTTTTCCTGGGTTCCGTGCCCCAGCGCACACCGGCGCTGTACAGCCTGATGAACCACGCCGACATCGACCTGGGCACGTGGTACCCGATGGGCGGCATGGGCAAGGTGCCGGAAGCGCTGTGCAGGCTGGCCGAAAGGCAAGGCGCCACGGTACGGACGGGCGAGGAGGTTTCCCGCATCGTGGTGGAGCATGGCCAGGTTACCGGGGTGCAAACCGCCAACGGGTTCCACCAAGCGGACGTGGTGCTGGCCACGGCGGACCGCCACCATGTGGAACAGCGGCTGTTGGACGAGCAGCACCGGAGCTACACCGAACGCTATTGGGCCTCCCGCGTGATGGCGCCGGGCACGTTGCTCTTCTTCATCGGTCTGGACCGCAAACTGCCCGGCATGACGCACCATACCCTCTATTTCGATGCGCCATTGGACGACCATGCAGAGGACCTCGCTTCAGGCCGTTGGCCCCGCAATCCCTTGTTCTATTTGAGCTGCACATCGGTCACGGATCCATCCACCGCCCCTCCCGGTTGCGAGAACCTGGTGCTGCTTGTGCCTGTGCCCAGCGGAGGCGAGGACACCCCTGCCCTGCGCAACCACGTCTTCGGCCTGCTGGCAGAACGGATCAGGCGGCATGCCGGCGTGGACATCCGGCCGCATATCACCGTGTTCCGCTCCCACGGCCTGACCGACCTGCAACAGGATTACCATGCCTTCCGGGGCAATGCGTACGGCCTGGCCAGCACCCTTCGGCAAACCGGGCCCGGCAGGCCTGCCATGCGGAGCCGGAAGGTGAAAGGGCTCTATTTTGCGGGCCAATTGGGCGTTCCCGGCCCCGGCATGCCCCCGGCATTGATCAGCGGACAGGTGGCCGCGGACCTCATCCTGAAGGACCACGGCCGCACATGAACACACCCGCCCAATACGACAAGCTGTGCGCGGAAATGGCCGACCGTGTGATCAGCCGGTACAGCACCACCTTCCGCTTGGCCGTGCTTGTGCTTCATCCGCGCTTCCGCAGTGCCGTACGGAGCATATACGCCTTTGTACGCCTGGCGGACGAGATCGTGGACACCTTCCATGACCAGGACCGCGACGTGCTCCTGGAGCGGTTCCGCAGGGACACCGGGCAAGCCCTGGCGGAACGTTTCAGCCTCCACCCTGTGCTGCACCATTTCCAGCACACGGCCCACCGGTACGGCATCGGGGCGGAGCTCATCGGTCCGTTCCTGCACAGCATGGCCATGGACCTGGAGCGGAACTTCCACGATGAACACAGCTTCCGGGAATACGTGCACGGCTCCTCGGAAGTAGTGGGCCTGATGTGCCTGAAAGTATTCTGTGCCGGGGATGATGCGGCCTACGAGCGCCTGAAGGCTCCTGCTGCAAGGCTGGGCGCGGCCTTCCAGAAGGTGAACTTCCTGCGCGACCTGCAGGATGACCGTCATGCGTTGGGCCGCAGCTACTTCCCCGGTGTGGGGTCCGGCCAATTGGACCGAAAGCGCATGGAACTGTTGATGCGGGAAATGGAGGGCGACCTGGAGGTGGCACGCTCAGGCATCCGGCTGCTGCCGAGGGGTACACGCTTCGGCGTCTACCTGGCCTACGCGTACAATCGCGCCCTGCTCCGCCGCATCGGGCGATCCGATCCCGGGCAGCTCCACACCCACCGGATCCGGCTCAACGAACCGGCGAAAATGGGCCTCCTCGCCACCAGCTTCCTGCGTTACCGGCTTCACCTGTATTGACCACACAAGCATGGATCCCGGGCAACACGTGGTACTGGTGGATGCGGATGACCACGAGCTGGGCACCATGGAAAAACTCGAGGCCCACCGCCGCGGGCTGCTACACCGGGCTTTCAGCGTTTTCCTGTTCGATGGCCGGGGGCATATGCTGCTCCAGCGCCGTGCGGCGGCCAAATACCACAGTGCGGGCCTGTGGAGCAACGCCTGCTGCAGCCATCCGCCGCCGGGCATGTCCACGCTGGTGGCCGCCCGCCACGGCTTGATGCGCGAGCTCGGCATCGCCACGGACCTCACCTCCCGGTTCTCGTTCACCTACAAGGCCGATGTGGGCGGAGGCCTTACGGAACATGAGCTGGACCACGTGTTCTTCGGCCGATGGGACGGGCCTTTGGAACCCAACCCCGCCGAAGTGATGGACACCCGCTGGGTGCGGGCCGATGACCTGGAGCAGGAGCTCGCGGCCTTCCCTGATCGCTTCACGCCTTGGCTGCGCCTCTGCTGGCCCCAAGTGCACTTGCGCTGGCCGACATTTCCGGGGCACGCGGTTAACGAATGTTAATCGTGGACCATTCCGGGCAATTCCCCAAACTAACGGGGTTCGATCGTCGTTCACCCTAAGAAGCGCAACCCGGCCTGGCCGCAAGCGCCCTGTGAACGAAGTCATACCTGAAAACTGTCTACCATGCCACGCAAGAAACGTCAACTTGTCCTCACACAACCGGTCCGCGAAGGTCTGAACACCATCAAAGTGCGTTTGGACGCCCGTACGGTGATCACACTCGCCAGCAAGAAGGCGCTTGAGTTCTGGAAACAGAAATACCCCAACGCCGTGGTGATCGGTTAACCTTGGTGGAAGGCGGCCCCTGAGGGCCGAACAACGCGCGGGCCAGGATTGCCGGAAGGGCAAATGGCCCGCGTCCGCTTTTCGGGCCGGGGTAGCTTTGCAGGGGCTGCTGCCTGTGCGGAACATGACGACCTGGGGGATCATCGGCATCACGGCTTTGAGCTTTGTGGCCATGGAAGGCGTGGCGTGGGCCACACACCGGTATGTGATGCACGGCTTCCTGTGGGTACTGCACAAGGACCACCACGGCAACGGGCGCATCGGCGCCTTCGAACGCAACGACCTGTTCTTCCTGATCTTCGCCGCTCCCTCGGTCCTGCTCTTCGCCCTGGGCCATCAGCACGGGCCGGATGCCCCGTGGACCTGGATCGCGTTGGGCATCCTGCTGTATGGCATCGCCTACTTCCTGGTGCACGAGGTGTTCATCCACCAACGGATCAAGTGGCTGCGCAACAGCCGCAGCACCTACTTCCTGGCGCTGCGCCGCGCACACAAGGTGCACCACAAGCATTTGGAAAAGGACCAAGGAGAGTGCTTCGGCATGCTGCTGGTGCCGCTGAAGTACTTCCGGGAAGCCCGGGCCCAGGTGAAGAACAGCCACCCCCATTGATCCGCATGTCCACCTACCTCTGGATCGACCTGGGTGCGCTCATCATCCCCTTGCTGTTCAGCTTCCATCCGCGGCTGCGCTTCCACCGCACGTGGAGCGCCCTGTGGCCCGCGTTGCTGGCGATGATCACGTTGTTCGTCCCCTGGGATGCAGCTTTCACACGTGCCGGCATCTGGGGGTTCGGTCAGGCGCATATCAACGGCCCATACCTGCTTGGACTTCCGGTGGAGGAGCTGCTGTTCTTCATCTGCATTCCGTACGCGTGTGTGTTCACTTTCCATTGCCTGCGTCGGCTGGGCCTGAAAGACCACCTCGGTCCGCGCTCGGCACAGATCACCTGGATACTGGGGGCACTCGCGCTGATGATGGCCATGCTGAATCCGCACAGGGCCTACACCGCCAGTGCTTTCGGCGGTCTCGGGCTGTGGCTGCTGCTGCTCCGGCTTTGGACCAGGCCGCGATGGCTGGGGCACGCGTATCTCTCCTGGATAGTGTTGCTGGTTCCCTTCTTCATCGTGAACGGGCTGCTCACGCGGGGCAGGCCGGAAGGGCCGGTGGTCTGGTACAACGACGCGGAGACCCTGGGCATCCGGCTCGGCAGCATCCCGGTGGAGGACGTGGCCTACGGCCTGTTGATGTTCCTGGTGGTCCTTACGGTGTACGAAACGCTCTTGGCCTGGCAAGGGCGCAAGCGCATTGGGCGTTCCGATACCTTCGCCGTCACGCATGGCCCTACTTCCCACCCCGGCCCGGGCCTGGATCAGGCACAGGTTCACGGCAGGCAATCGGCATGACGTGCACTCCCCGTTCGTGTTCGCCTTGGTGAACGAGGTGCTGCGGACGCGCACGCCGCGCTCCACCACCGCCGGTGTGGAGGCCCTTCGGGCCGAGCTATTGAATAGCAAGGACCTCGTGGAAGTGATGGACCTGGGAGCCGGGTCCCGGCGGGACAATGCGCCGAAGCGCCGCGTGGCGGACATCGCACGTACCGCGCTCAAGCCGCGCCGCCAGGCCGAGCAGCTTGGCCGGCTGGCCGCCTACTTCAAGCCGAACACCGTGCTGGAGCTGGGCACCAGCCTGGGCATCACCACGCTGCACTTGGCGCAGGCCGCACCGTGGGCCGAGGTGCACACCATTGAAGGCAGTCCCGCCATCGCAGCCATCGCAAGCGGACATTTCCGCCGCATGCAGGCCTCCAACATCCGGATGCACACCGGCAGCTTCACCGATCAGCTGCCCGCCGTGCTGGGCAAGATGGGTCGGCTGGACCTGGCCTACATCGACGGCCACCATGCCGCAGCCCCCACGTTGGACTACTTCGGGCAGTGCCTGGCCAAGGCCCATGGCGGGAGCGTGTTCATCCTGGACGATATCCACTGGAGCGACGGCATGGAAGAAGCCTGGGAGGCGGTGAAGGCCCATCCCCGCGTCACCGTCACCATCGACCTGTTCCACCACGGATTGGTCTTTCTGCGGACGGGCCGGCAGAAACAGCATTTCGTGCTGCGGTACTGATCCCCGCTCAATGGCAGGCGGCCCCGCTGGCCATGGAGGCGGCCGGCATCGGGCTCAGGTACGGGATGCCCAGCTCCATGCCGCGCAGGATCAAAAGCAGGGCCACCACTGCGATCAACGCCGGGGCAACCCGGCGCAAGCGCGCACGCATGACCTGCCCGATGGATCCACCGGTCATCCTCAAGGCCACCAACGTCGGCCAAGTGCCCAGGCCGAACAGGGCCATGAACAACATGCTCTCCGCCGTGGAGCCCATGGTGGCCGCACCCAGCAGGGCGGTGTACAACAGGCCGCAAGGCAGCAATCCGTTGAGCAGCCCGGACATGAAGATCGCCTCCGGCGCGTTGCGCCCGAGGTGGCGGGCAAGCCGGGCACGCAATCGCCCAAGGCCGGTGGTGATCGCACTTTGCGGGGACCAACGCCGCAAAGCCCCAGGCACCAGGACCGAGAGCAGGAGCAGGCCTCCGGCCGCGATGGTGACGGCCTGCTGCAGGCCGGCCAGGCGCATGCCCAGGCCCAGGACACCCACCGCCGCACCCAGCAGCACATAGGTGACCAGGCGTCCGCCGTTCAGCAGCAACGTGCTGAACCAGCGAGCCCGTGGCGTGGGAGCGTAGGAAGGAACGGCCAATGCGATCGGCCCGCACATGCCCAGGCAGTGGGCACTGCCCGCGGCGCCCATGGCCAATGCCGCCATGAGCCAGGGTGTCATGGCACGTAGATCTTGTCCGCGGTGAAGTACTTCACCCCTTCCACCTCCCACTCCAATGCGGCATTGTAGCGGCCCGGCACCAAGCTGACGGTGGTATCGGTATGTGCGGCAATGGTGGTACCAAAAGCTAACACCCTGTCCGCCGTGGGGTCGTTGGGGCGCTGCAGGGTGAACGTTGCGCGGATGGAGCGGCCGTTCATCTCCGCCGGGAAATCCAACCGCACGGCGGTCCGCTCCACCTTCATGCCCACCGGGGCGGACAATGCCGCGGCCCGGGCGGCCTCATCAATGCGTTGCTGGTACTTCAGTTCGGCACCATAGTAGTCCTCGGTCACCAAGGGCGCAGGGTTCTGCGATGCCTTGAACATGAACCACGCCATCATGCACGCAAAGGCTGCCAATGCCAGAATGATCCCTTTCCCCCAGTTCATTGCCTCAAAGATGGCGGCTTGTGTTCATCCCGGATCCCAACGGTTCCCAGCTTCTACTGCATGGGTCCCACGAACGAGGTCTTCACCCGGTCCAGCAATTCATCGCCGCTGTATACGCCCACGACCACCTTGGTCTTCATGCCGTCCAGCTGGTCCTTCGGCAGGATGATGAAGAGCTCGGTCTGCTTCATCTCCCCGGGTTCCACCACCAGTTCCTTGCCCACCAACTGCACCTCTCCTTTCACGTTCAGGACCTCCAGCCTCAAGGGCAGCGTACGGCGGGTCTTGTTCACCGCCTTGATGGCGTACAGGTTGCTCACGCGGCCGTCGGGGCGATTTTGGAAGAGCATGCCGGGGGTGCGCAGCAGGGTGCTGTCCACGTCGCTGCGCATCAGGATCATGGTGGCCAGCACGCCCACGATCACGAGCAGCACGGCGCTGTATGCCTTCAGGCGCAAGGTGAAGCGGAAGGGCTGCTTGTCGGCGATCTCCGCCTCACTGGCGAACCGGATCAGGCCCGTGGGCAGGCCCACGCCCTCCATCATGTGGTCGCAGGCATCGATGCAGGCTGTGCAGTTCACGCACTCCAGTTGGGTACCGTTGCGGATATCGATGCCGGTGGGGCAGACATGCACGCAGGCCCTGCAATCGATGCAATCCCCCTTACCGGCCTCCTGGCGCACCTCCCCCTTGCGGAACTTGGCCCGCTGCTCACCTCGCACATGGTCGTAGGCGATCACGATGCTTTTGCGGTCCAGCAGCACGCCCTGCAGGCGGCCGTACGGGCACACCGTGGTGCAGGCCTGCTCACGGAAGAATGCGAAATTGGCATAGAACGCACCGCTGAACAGCAGCATGGCGGATAAGCCTCCCACGTGCTGGCCGGCCGGTTCCCGGATGATGCGGAAAAGTTCATCGCTTCCGATGATGTATGCCAGGAAGACGTTCCCGATGAGGAAGCTGATGGCGAAGAAGATGAGGTGCTTGGTGGTCTTCTTCAGGGCCTTATCCGTTGTCCACGGGGCCTTGTTCAGTGCCATCTGCTGCTTCCAATCGCCCTCGATGGCATACTCGATCCGGCGGAAGACGTGCTCCATGAAGACCGTCTGCGGACAGGCCCATCCGCAGAAGAGCCGGCCGTAGGCCACCGTGAACAGGGCCACGAAGAGGATGAAAGCCAGGAAGCCGAGCACGAAGATCAGGAAGTCTTGGGGCCAGAAGGTCTGCCCGAAGAATACGAACCGCCGCTCCAGGAGATTGATCATCAACAGCGGGTCGCCGTTGATGCGGATGAACGGGCCCACCAGCAGCAGGGCCACCAGTGCGTAGGCCAACCGTTGGCGCCAACGCGTGAGCTTGCCGCCCGGCTTCTTGGGGTAGACCCAGACCCGCTTGCCCTGCTTGTCCACCGTGCTGATGGAGTCGCGGTAGCTCTCGTCGCGTGCCTTGGCGTCGCGCTGGATATGGGCGGGCTGTGGTGCCATCAGGTCATTGGGCGGCAGGTGCGGCTGTTTGAAGGCTGTCGGTTCCCGCCGTTGCACCTTCCTCCTTCCAGAGCTCGCCTTGCGGGGCCTTTTGGCCGGGTCCTCCCTGTCCGGCGCGGGTGAGGATGTAGCTGGCGATGGCACGGATCTCCGCCGGCTGCAACTGGGTCTTCCAGGCGATCATGCCCTTTTCCGGCACCCCATGGGTGATGGTGCGGAAGACGTTCTTGATCCCACCACCGTGCAGCCAATAGGCGTCGGTGAGGTTCGGGCCCACGCTGTTCTCCGACCCTGCGGCATCGGCACCGTGGCAGGCCGTGCAGAAGGTGCTGTAGAGGGTGCGCCCCTCATTGATCACGGCCGCCTCATCGGTGAAGGTCACATTGTTCTCATCCACCAGGTTCGTCTGGGTGGCGAGGTAGGCCGCCACATCCGCCTTGGCCTTGTTCATCTCATTGGCATATTCCACATCCTGCTGTGGCCACACCTTGATCACATGCACGTTCACCAGGTAAAGCACACCCCATGCGATGGTACCATAGAACAACCACAGCCACCACGGGGGCAGCACATTGTCCAGTTCCCGGATGCCGTCGTAGTCATGGTCCAGCTCGATCTTCTGCTCATCCTCGAGCTTCACCTGCCGGTTCAACTTGGCCCATACGTTTCCGACCCAGGACGGGGCATTGGCGTGCTTGGCCTTGGGTATGACCTCGATCGCGGGGGTGACCACGGCCGTGAGCATCTTGATCCAGCGCAGTTGCAGGCAGATCACCAGGAAGAGCAGGGCATTGGCCGCGAACAGCCACCAGAACATGGTGCTTTCCGAAGGCGGCCCGGCCGCACCCTGGTAGGCCTGTGCATTCGCGGAGGAGGCTACGGCCAGCAATGGCAGAAGCAGCAGCATGCGGCCGCCTTTGCCCGTGATCCGTGCCGCCCAACCGCCGGATCCGGCCAGGTCGCGGAGTATGCCTCCCAAGGCCAGGATGATGATGGACTGTGCCACGGCCAACCCCACCAGGATATGTATGGAGGATACCCCTCCTCCCACGGTGGCCGCTACGGGCTCCACGGCTGCATCCTGGGCCATGGCAGCGGATGCAGCCATTACCAGGCCGAATGATGTAAGGATGCGATGATTCATGCTACGGTCGCGCATGTTCTTGCTGTTCGTTGGATGTATCGGTGCCGGACAACGGCAGGTCCGCCATGTGCCGGATGTGGTTGCGGTCCGCCTTGCGCACGTAGAGCAAGGCGATCAGAAAAACGCTGAAGAAGATCACGAAGGACAGCACGGGATAGATGCCGATGCCGGCGATCGTCTCCATGTGCTGCTTGACGAACTTGAGCATGGGTCACTTCGCGATGTTGGCGGTCTTGCCCGGGGCGGCCTTGATGTCGGTGCCGATCCGCTGGAGGTAGGCGATCATGGCGATGATCTCGCGGTCCTGCAATGCATCGATGCCGCCGGCCTTGAGCTCGGCCACGATCTTGGCGCTCTGCGCGGACAAGTGGGCATTGGCCTGGTCCACGAACTCCTTCTCGTAGGGCACCCCGAGTGTGATCATGGCCTCCACCTTGCTCCGCGTGGTGGTGGTGTCCAGCACATCGGTGAAGAGGTGCGGGTAGGCCGGCATGAGGGAACCGGGGCTCATGGAGGTGGGATCGAGCATGTGGTAGTAGTGCCAGCTGTCCGGGTACTTGGCGCCTACACGGGCGAGGTCGGGCCCGGTGCGCTTGCTGCCCCACTGGAACGGGTGGTCGTACACGAACTCCCCGGCTTTGCTGTATTCGCCGTAACGCTCGGTCTCGCTGCGGAACGGACGCACCATCTGGCTGTGGCAGGTGTAGCATCCTTCCCGGACATAGATATCCCGGCCCTGCAACTCCAGCGGCGTGTAGGGTTTCACGCTGCTGATGGTGGGCACGTTGCTTTTCACCAGGAAGGTGGGCACCATCTCCACGATGCCGCCGATGGCCACCACCACCAAACTCCACACGAGCATCTGCATGGGGCGGCGCTCGATCCACGTGTGCCAGTGGCCCACCGGTTCTGCGGCCAGCTTCTCCAGCGCCGGGGCCTCGGCCTCCTCATTGGCGATGAGCTTTCCGGACTTGACGGTCTTCACCACGTTGTAGACCATGATGAACACGCCGGTGAGGTAGATGCTTCCGCCAACGGCGCGCAGCAGGTAGGCGTACTTGATCTCCAGCACGGTGTCCAGGAAGTTCTTGTACACCAGGAAGCCGTCCGGCGTGAACTGCTTCCACATCAGGCTTTGGAAGAATCCGGCGAAGTAGAGGGGGATGGCGTAGAAGATGATGCCCAGGGTGCCGAGCCAGAAGTGGGCGTTGGCGAGCTTCACGCTGTAGAGCTTGGTGCCGAACAGGCGCGGCACCAGCCAGTACACCATGCCGAAGGTGAGGAAGCCGTTCCAGCCAATGCCGCCGATGTGCACGTGCGCCACGATCCAGTCGGTGAAGTGGGCGATGGCGTTGATGCTCTTCACGCTGAGCAGCGGCCCCTCCAGCGTGGCCATGCCGTAGCAGGTGATGGCCACCACGAAGAACTTCAGCACGGGGTCCTCACGCACGCGGTCCCAGGCCCCGCGCAGGGTGAGCAGGCCATTGAGCATGCCTCCCCAGCTGGGTGCGATCAGCATCACGCTGAACACCACGCCCAGGGATTGCGCCCACTCCGGCAGGGCGCTGTAGAGCAGGTGGTGCGGCCCGGCCCAGATGTAGAGGAAGATCAGCGACCAGAAGTGGATGATGGACAGCCTGTAGCTGTACACCGGTCGGTTCGCGGCCTTGGGCATGAAGTAGTACATCAGGCCCAGGAAGGGCGTGGTCAGGAAGAAGGCCACGGCGTTGTGCCCGTACCACCATTGCACCAGCGCGTCCTGCACCCCGGCATACCAGCTGTAGCTCTTGCCCAACCCCACCGGGATGGCGAAGCTGTTGACGATGTGCAGCATGGCCACGGTGACCCAGGTGGCGATGTAGAACCAGATGGCCACGTACAGGTGGCGCTCACGCCGCTTCAGGATGGTGCCCATCATGTTGACGCCGAAGGCGATCCACACCAGGGCGATGAGGATGTCGATGGGCCACTCGAGCTCCGCGTACTCCTTGCCTTGGGTCATGCCCAGGGGCAGGGTAATTGCTGCAAGGGCGATGATCAGCTGCCAGCCCCACAGGTGGACCTTGCCCAGCAGGTCGCTGAACATGCGGGCCTTCAACAGGCGCTGCAAGCTGTAGTAGGCGCCGGCGAAGAAGGCGTTGCCCACGAAGGCGAAGATCACGGCATTGGTGTGCAGCGGACGGATGCGGCCGAAGGTGAACCACTTGGGCAGGTTCATTTCCGGAGACACCAGCTGGAAGGCGGCCCAGAGCCCCACCAACATGCCCACTGCTCCCCAGAAAATGGTGAAGAAGAGGAAGTTCTTGACGATACGGTTGTCGTACTGGAATCGTTCGGTCATGGTGCGACAGGTTGGCTCAGGAGTGGTTTGCTGCTTTCGGCGGGAAGGGATTCCGCACCGCGAGGTCGGGATCGTGGTTGCTGCTGATGGACGGGTCGTCCTGTCCGGAAGGCCGGGTTTGCCGGGCCTTTGATGGCTGCAGGGTCCCGTCATCCATCAGGATGCGGACGGCAGGCGAGCGGTCATCCTCATACTGCCCGTTACGCACGGCCCAGATGAACCCGGCCAGAAAGGCCGTGGCCACCAGGGTGCTGACCGTGAGGAGCAGAAAAATGACGCTCATGTGACAAGTGCTGCGAGCCGCGAAAATGCCGGGCCGGGATCAGTAACCTCATGGCTTCCATCAGCCACGCGGGTGACATTCGTCAGGCTTCGGCGTACCGTGGCGCAAGGTAGCTGAGTTCAAGCAGTTCGGGGGCGGATGGCGTCGCGTGCCGCTATCCAGGCAGCCAGGGTGACAAAGCCCACCACGCTCACGCTGCTCAACGGCATCAGAACGGCGGCGAACAGGGGCGTGAGGTAGCCGGCCACGGCCACGGAAACGCCGACCACATTGTAGCACAGGGAAATGGCAAGGCTGGCCACCACGATCCTGCGCGCCCTTCGTGCCAACAGCAGGAACCCGGGCAAGCGGTGAAGTGCGGCCGCATCCATGATCGCGTCGCTGGCCGGTGTGAGGGCCGCGCTGGTCTCTGTAACGGTGACGCCCACGTCGGCCTGGGCCAACGCCCCTGCATCGTTCAACCCGTCCCCCACCATCAACACACGCTGCCCCTGGTCCTGAAAGCCTCGGATGGCGTTCTGCTTCTCCAAGGGTGAACAACCCGTGCGAAGCTCGGATCCCTTGAAAGCCGCGGCAAGGTCCGCATCCACCTGCGCGTCGCCGGTGAGCAAGGCCGTGGCGTGGTGCCTGCGCAGCTGCTGCACGGCGGCCGCGATCCCCGGCCGGGCCTGCTTGCGTATGGCGAAATACCCCATGTGGAGCTGCCCGAACGTGATGTGCACATGGGCATCGCCATCGGCCCGGGTGCGCTCCACGGTCCCGCAGAACGCAGCCGACCCGATACGTACATCCATTCCTTCCACTTCCCCTTGAATGCCTTGTCCGGCTTGCTCGCTCACCGCATACACGGCGGGTTCATGGTCCCCATTGATCTTCAGGCCGGTGGCCAATACGGTGCTGAGCGGATGGGTGCTGTTCCGGGCCAGGGCCCGCACGGCGGCGCGTTCCCGGGAGGTCAGCGGCTCGCCGTGCCACTGCATGTGGTGGGCTTCGCGAGCGGTGAGCGTGCCCGTCTTGTCGAAGACCACGGTATCCACCTGGGCCATGCGCTCCACCACTTCGGTACCCCGGAGGAACAGGCCGCGGCGGCCCATGAGGCGCACGGTGTGGCCATAGGCGAAAGGCATGCTCAAGGCCAAGGCGCAGGGGCAGGCCACGATCAGCACGGCGGTGACCACGGTCCACACCTGGCCTGGGTCCTTGCCCCACCAGAACAGGCCCGCCCCAGTGGCGATGAGCAGCACGGCCACGGTGAAGCGGCGCGCCACGGCATCGATCATGCGGGGCATGGCCGGGCGGTCGTTTGCGGCGCCCTGCTCGGCCCATAGCTTGCGCAGGCGGCTGTCCGCGAAGGTGCGGAGCACTTCCACCTCGATGGCCGCCCCGCGCTGCCTGCCGCCCGCCTTGATGGTGTCGCCCCGGTTCTTGCGCACGGGCAGCGGCTCCCCGGTGATGAAGCTGTTGTCGATATGCCCCGTGCCCTCACGCAGGATGCTGTCCACGGGCACCAGTTCCTGGTCGCGGACGATGATGCGGTCCCCGGGCCGGAGGTCGGCCACACGCACGGGCACCTCTTCCTGGCCTGTGCGGCGAAGCACCACCAGGGGCAGAAAGTCCTCCAAGGTGCGGTCGAACCGTAGGGCCCGGTAGGTGTATGCCTGGTACCAGCGCCCGATGAGCAGGAAGAACAGCAGCCCGGCCAGCGAATCGAAATAGCCCGGCCCGAGCCCGCTGATCACGTCATACAGACTGCGCGTCCACAGGGCCACGATGCCGATAGCGATGGGCTGGTCGATGTTCGCCGTACGTGTGCGTAATCCGGCCCATGCACTGCGGAAGAAATCGGTGCTCAGGAAGAAGACGACGGGAATGGAGAACAGCACGGTCAACCACTGCAGCCCGGTTTTCAACCCCGCCTCGGAATCGGCACCGAGATATTCGGGGATGGCGAACATCATGGTGTTGCCGAAAATGAAGCCGGCCACGCCGAGGCGCACCAGAAGCATCGTGGAGGTCCCGGAGGATGGCTTGTCCGCCGCGGTGACCTGCGGCCCGTAGCCGATGCGGCGGAGCAACTGCACCAGCCGGGGCAAGGAGAGGCGGTCCTCCCGGAATGTGATGGTGAGCTGCTTGTCCCCGAAGGACACACGGGAGCGCATCACCGCCGGATCGATCCGGTTCAGGTTCTCCAGCAACCAGATGCACGAGCTGCAATGCATGCCCGGCACATGGAACCGCACCCGCGTGATTCCTTCCTCACTGAACTCGACCAATTTGGAGCGCACCTCCTCCAAGGCGAAGATCTCCGCGCGCTGCTCATCGGGGCTGGCCTTCTGCTTTACGCCCGGCTTCGGCGCCAGTTCATAGTAATTGCACAGGCCGGCCTCGCTCAGCAGTTCATACACCACATGGCAGCCCTGGCAACAGAAGTCCTTGCCATCGCGCACCAGGTGCTCCTCGGCACAGGGGTCGCCGCAATGGAAGCAGGAAACGCCATTCAATACGTCCGCCATGGCCGCAAAGAGACGGCAACTTGGCACATCGGAGGGTGAGTGGCGTCAGTTCGTGCCGCAAAAGGCCATGCGGACACAGGGGGCCTTCCGGCCGCGGCCTTCAGCACCCGTTACCTTCGTGGCCATGAAGATCTACACCCGCACCGGCGACAAGGGGCAGACCTCGCTGCTCAACGGCAAGCGCGTGCCCAAGGACAGCCTACGGATCGAGACCTACGGCACCATCGACGAGCTGAACAGCCACACAGGCATGCTGCGCGACCTGCTGGCCGGCAACGAGGCGGAATTGCTCACGGACATCCAGATGAAGCTCTTCGACCTGGGCTCCACCCTTTCCGCCGGGGATGAAAAGACCATCGAGCGGTTCAAGGTACCGCAGGTGCTGGATGCCGACGTGGACACCTTGGAGGCGGCGATGGACCGGATGGATGCCGAGCTCCCGCCGATGCGGCACTTCATTCTGCCCGGCGGGCACGCGGCGGTATCACAGGCCCACATTTGCCGCACGGTATGCCGCCGGGCGGAGCGGCTGGCCATCCGGCTGGCGGCAGAGGAACCCATTCCGGAGATCGCCGTGCGCTACCTCAACCGCCTGAGTGATCTCTTCTTCATGTTGGCGCGCCATACGGGCCTCCGCCTGGGCGTGGAAGAGGTCCAGTGGAAACCGCGCGGTTAGTCGGGGAGGCCGGATCGGCGCCGTTTCCGGAAGGCATCGGAGTGGTGTCGGCCGGCGGGGATCGTGCATGGACCGTCCGGTTATATTTGCGGCCGATTTCAAAAAAACTGCCCACGGCAGTATCGCCATGTACTGGACACTTGAACTTGCCTCCTACCTGGAAGACGCCCCTTGGCCCGCCACCAAGGACGAACTGATCGACTTCGCCATGCGCACCGGCGCACCGTTGGAAGTGGTGGAGAACCTGCAAGCCATCGAGGACGACGAGGAGGTCTTCGAGACCATCGAGGACATCTGGCCAGACTACCCCAGCAAGGAAGACTTCTTCTTCAACGAGGACGAATACTGATCCTTCACCCGCATTATCCGAAAGCCCCGTTCGAGCGACGGGGCTTTTTCGTTGTGGCACCAGCAGTACGGCAGACGGGGGAAGTAACCCGTGCTGCCGATCCGGCAGGCCCATCAATCCGGCATCGGTCTTGTGCGGAGCGTGGACCGTACCTTTGCACGCTTTACACCATGCGGACCCCCACGCCGATCGATCGCGGTGGAGCCGGCATCCCCGCCGCTCCCCTCTTGACCGCCGGTCCGCGCCATTCCACGTACCCTTTCCATGCTCGGTAACCTCATCAAGAAGGTCTTCGGCGACAAGACCACCCGCGACCTCAAGGAAGTGCAGCCCCTCGTGGAGCAGATCAAGGCCGAATTCCCCAAGCTCGAAGGCCTCAGCAACGACGAGCTGCGGGCCAAGACCGACGATTTCAAGCGGCGCATCAACGAAAAGATCGCCGACGAACTGGCACGCGTGGCCCAACTCCGCCAGGAGATCGAAAGCGACCCGCGCATGGCCATCGCCGACCGGGAGGCCCGCTATGAGGAGATCGACAAGGTGGAGGAAAAAGCCTTGGTGCAGATCGAGGAGGTGTTGCTGGAGATCCTGCCGGAAGCCTTTGCCGTAGTGAAGGAAACCGCCCGGCGCTTCAAGGAGCGCAACGAGCTCACCGTCACCGCCCGAGACCTGGACCGGGAGATCGCCGCCAAGCGCGACAGCGTGGTGATCGACGGCGACAAGGCCATCTGGAAGAATACCTGGAAGGCGGCCGGCACGCCGATCACCTGGGACATGGTGCACTACGATGTGCAGCTGATCGGCGGCATCGCCCTGCACAAGGGCAAGATCGCCGAGATGAGCACCGGTGAGGGCAAAACGCTGGTGGCCACCCTGCCCACCTACCTGAACGCCTTGGCCGGCCGCGGGGTGCACCTGGTGACCGTGAACGACTACCTGGCCAAGCGCGACAGCGAATGGATGGGGCCGCTCTACGAATTCCATGGGTTGCGCGTGGACTGCATCGACAAGCACGAGCCCAACAGCCCGGCGCGCCGGCAAGCCTACCTGGCGGACATCACCTTCGGCACCAACAACGAGTTCGGCTTCGACTACCTGCGTGACAACATGGCCCACGCGCCAGGCGCGCTGGTGCAACGCAAGCATCACTTCGCCATCGTTGACGAGGTGGACAGCGTGCTGATCGACGACGCGCGGACGCCGTTGATCATCAGTGGCCCCACGCCCAAGGGCGACGACCAGAAATTCGACGAGTTCAAACCGCGCGTTGAACGCTTATACAATGCCCAGCGCCAATTGGTGACCAAGCTGCTGGCCGAGGCCAAGGAGCTGCTCAAGGGTGAACCCAACCGCGAGCAGACCGAAAAGGCCGGCCTGGCCCTGCTGCGCGCCCACCGTGGCCTGCCGAAGAACAACGCGCTGATCAAGTTCCTGAGCGAGCCCGGCGTGCGCGCCCTGCTGCAGAAGACCGAAAGCCGCTACCTGCAGGACCAGGGGAAGGATATGCCCATCGTGGACCAGGAACTCTTCTTCACCATCGACGAGAAGCTGCACAGCGTGGAGATGGTGGAAAAGGGCCTGGACCTCATCAGCGGCGACGTGGACGACCCGAAATTCTTCATCCTCACCGACGTGGGCAGCGAGGTGGCGGAGATCGAGAAGAGCGGCGGCAGCCCACAGGAGAAGGCCGCCCGCAAGGACGAGGTGCTGCGCGAATTCGGGATCAAGAGCGAACGCGTGCACACGGTGAACCAGCTGATCCGCGCCTATGCACTCTACGAGAAGGACGTGGAGTACGTGGTGATGAACGGCAAGGTGATGATCGTGGACGAGCAGACCGGCCGGATCATGGAAGGCCGCCGGTACAGCGACGGGCTGCACCAGGCCATTGAGAGCAAGGAGCGGGTGAAGGTGGAGGCCGCCACGCAGACCTACGCCACCGTGACCCTGCAGAACTACTTCCGCATGTACCACAAGCTGGCGGGCATGACGGGCACGGCGGAGACCGAGGCGCAGGAGTTCTGGGACATCTACAAGCTGGACGTGATGTCCATCCCCACCAACCGGCCCATCGCACGGAAGGACAATGAGGACATGGTCTTCAAGACCAAGCGCGAGAAATACAACGCGGTGATCGAGGAGATCGTTTCGCTGCAGGGCGCAGGCCGCCCGGTGCTGGTGGGCACCACCAATGTGGAGGTGAGCGAATTGATGTCGAAGATGCTCACCATGCGCGGCATCAAGCACGACGTGCTGAACGCCAAGCAGCACCAGCGTGAGGCGGAGATAGTGGCCAACGCCGGCAAGGCGGGCGCGGTCACCATTGCCACCAACATGGCGGGCCGGGGTACCGACATCAAGCTGGGGCCCGGCGTGAAGGAGGCCGGCGGCCTGGCCATCGTGGGCACCGAAAAACACGAGAGCCGCCGGGTGGACCGGCAGCTGCGCGGACGTGCCGGCCGCCAAGGCGACCCGGGCTCATCCCAGTTCTACATCTCGCTGGAGGACGACCTGATGCGCATGTTCGGCAGCGAACGCATCGCCAAGCTGATGGACCGCATGGGCCTCAAGGAAGGCGAGGTGATCCAGCACAGCATGGTCACCGCCAGCATCGAACGGGCGCAGAAGAAGGTGGAGGAGAACAACTTCGGCATCCGCAAGCGCCTGCTGGAGTACGATGACGTGATGAACAAGCAGCGGCAGGTGATCTACAAGCGCCGCCGTAACGCCCTCTTCGGCGACCGCCTGAAGCTGGACGTGCTCAACATGTTCCACGACGTGGCCGGGCAGATCACCGCCGAATACCAGTCCGAGGGCGACTACGAAGGCTTCCGCATGGAGCTCTTCCGCAAGCTCTCCATCGAGTCGCCGGTGACGGAAGAGTCGTTCAAAGGCAGCCGCGCGGCCGACATCACGGACAACATCTACGAAGAGGCGCTCCGTTCGTATGACCGCCGGATCGCGAAGATCGCCGGCCAGGCCTTGCCCGTGATCAGCGACGTGTTCCTCAACCAGGGCAAGCAGTACGAGAACATCGTGGTGCCCATCACCAACGGCAGCAAGACCATGCAGGTGGTCACCAACCTGGAAAAGGCCTACAAGACCGAGGGACGCGACCTGATGGACAGCGTGGAGAAGTACATCACCTTGGCCATCATCGACAACGAGTGGAAGGAGCACCTGCGCGAAATGGACGACCTGCGGCGCGACGTGCAGAACGCCAGCATCGAGCAGAAGGACCCGCTGCTGATCTACAAGCTGGAATCCTTCAAGCTGTTCGATGCCATGATCAACAAGATCAGCAACGAGGTGGTGGAGTTCCTGGTACGGGCCGGGCTGCCCACCGCCGACCCGGGCGTGCAGGAGGCCCAGGAGCGCAGGCCCAGCCGCGAGGAACGCCAAATGCAGACGAGCCGTACGGAAGTACCCTCCTATGCCGGCGCCTCGAACAGCGCCCCGCAACAAGCCCGCCAGCGCCCGGTGGCCAGCGGACCCGGAGCGCCAACGCCCATGCCCAGCGGCCAACGCCCCCCCGCGCAACCGGTTCGCGTGGAAAAGAAGGTGGGCCGCAACGACCCCTGCCCCTGTGGCAGCGGCAAGAAGTACAAGCAGTGCCACGGGAAGGACGCCTGAGCATGGCAACCCGTTAGGCCGGGACCACCCGCCCACCCATGCAAAGCGCCCCGGTTTCCCGGGGCGCTTTGTTATGTGGTATGTCGGTTGGTTCTTACTTGAGGGGCACGCGCATCTGGACGCGTACGGGTTGGCCATCCTGCATGCCGGCCGCCCAGTGGGGGGCGCTGCTGATCACCGAGGCGATCTGCTCAGCCATACGAGGGTCCTTTGCGCCGGTCACCTGCACATCGGAGAGTTGGCCATTCTTCTCCACGATGAAACTGGCCATCACATCACCCTTGGTCTTGCCTACTTTCTCCTGTACATAGCGCACCATGGCCTTCTCCCCGCCGGGATACTTCGGCATGGTCTGGGCCATGGTGTATACCAGGTTCACCAGGGGGGCGCTGTCGTATACCTTCTCCGCCAGCTCACGACCCCACTTGTCGTGCCGCGTCCACACACCATCCTTACGGCCGCGGACATACTGCCCCTCGCTCTCCACCTTGCCGTTCGGGTGGTAGAATACAAAGTGACCGTCCGGAATGCGGCACTCGGCATCGGCATATCGGCCTTGGGCTTTCAGCACTCCGTCCACGGTGTAGATGCGGGCGGGGAACCCGGCCTTCCCATCGGGGTCATCGGACTCGATATAGTATTCCGCACCGGCCTTGGGGCACGGCTCCAGCACTGCATTCAGGTAAGTGCGTTGGGCTTGTGCCTCCCCATGGGCGAACCCGAGGGCAAAGGCCAGTGAAAGCAGGATCGTCATGCGCGTTCTCACCGTTTCGGTCTTTGGGTCGGATGGTTCAACGAAGCAGCCTTCCGGATAGTTTCACCCCGGTGGAATTTTCCTGATATGAACGCCTGGCCGGCTCAAGCGGCCCAACCTTCCCGGTCCAGGCTGCGATACTGGATGGCCTCGGCCAGGTGCTCGGTCCGGATCTCAGGGCTGGCGGCCAGGTCGGCGATGGTGCGCGCCACCTTGAGGATGCGGTCGTAAGCGCGGGCGCTGAGGCCCAACCGTTCCATGGCCTTCTGCAGCAAGGCCTGCCCTGCGGCATCCACGCGGCAATACTTGCGCAACTGCTGGGTGGCGATCTGGGCATTGCAGTGCAGGCGGGAACCCTTGTACCGGGCCTCCTGTAGACGGCGCGCCTGTACCACGCGTTCGCGCACGTCGGCGCTTTTCTCCGTCTCGCGCTCGCTGGCCAGCTCGGCAAAGGCCACGGGTGTCACCTCCACATGGATGTCGATGCGGTCCAGCAACGGCCCGCTGATCTTGTTCAGATACTTCTGCACCACACCGGGGGCGCAGACGCATTCCCTTTCGGGATGGTTGTGGAAGCCGCACGGGCACGGGTTCATGGCCGCCACGAGCATGAAGCTGGCCGGGTATTCCACGGTGAACTTGGCGCGGCTGATGGTGACCACGCGGTCTTCCAGCGGCTGGCGCATCACTTCCAGCACGGTGCGCTTGAACTCGGGCAGTTCATCCAGGAAGAGCACGCCGTTGTGGGCCAGGCTGATCTCGCCCGGTTGGGGGTAGGATCCGCCGCCCACCAGGGCCACATCGCTGATGGTGTGATGCGGCGAACGGAAGGGGCGGTTGCTGAGCAAGGCATCCTCGGGCGGCAGCTTTCCGGCCACGCTGTGGATCTTGGTGGTCTCCAAGGCCTCGTCCAGGTTGAGCGGCGGCAGGATGGTGGGCAGGCGCTTGGCCACCATGGTCTTGCCGGCGCCGGGCGGTCCGATCAGGATCACGTTGTGCCCGCCGGCCGCTGCGACCTCAAAGGCGCGCTTGATGTTCTCCTGCCCCTTCACATCGCTGAGGTCCACCGGGTAGCTCCGGCTGTGGGCCTCAAACTCGGCGGCGATATCCACCTGCACGGGCGTCAAGGCCTCGCGCCCCTCCAGGAAGTCCAGCACCTGCTGCAGGTGCTCCACGCCGAACACGTCGATGCCCTGCACGATGGCGGCCTCGCGGGCGTTCGCCACCGGCACCACCACGGCCTTGAAGCCCTGCCTGCGGGCCTCCAGGGCGATGGGCAGCGCCCCCTTGATGGGGCGTACCTGGCCGTCCAGGGAGAGCTCGCCCATCACCACCATCTGATCGAACCGCGCCGGATCGATCTGGCCGCTGGCACCGAGGATGCCCAAGGCGATGGGCAGGTCGTACGCGGTGCCTTCCTTGCGGATGTCCGCCGGGGCCAGGTTGATGGTGATCTCGCGGCCGCGCGGCATGTGGTAGCCGATGTTCTTGATCGCGGCGCTCACACGCTGGTGGCTCTCCTTCACCGCATTGTCCGGCAAGCCCACCATGAAGAAGATGTTGCCCGTGACGATGTTGGTCTCCACGGTGATGATGGTGGCCTCCACGCCGAACACCGCGCAGCCGTAATTTTTTACGATCATGGGCAGGGAAGATACTCCAGTCCCTTGTTCCCGCGGCCTGTGATGGGTATCCGGCTCAACGGGTGCCTGCCCCGAGGCCTTGCTCCACGTGGTCGATCCACGCATGGATCACCTTGATGTGCACCTCCTGCACACGGTCGGCATAGCCGGCATGTGGCACGCGCACCTCCACATCGCACAAGGACGCCAGGCGGCCGCCGTCCTTCCCGGTGAGGCCCACCACGTGCATGCCCGCGGCCTTGGCGGCCTCGGCGGCGCGCAGCACGTTCGGGCTGTTCCCGCTGGTGCTGATGGCCAGCAGCACATCGCCGGCCTTTCCATGGGCCTGCACAAAGCGGGCGAACACCTGCTCGAAGCCGTGGTCGTTGCCCACGCAGGTCAGGTGGCTCGGGTCGCTGATGCTCATGGCGGCAATGGGGGCACGGTCATCGCGGAACCTTCCCGTCAGCTCCTCGGCGAAGTGCATGGCATCGCACATGCTGCCGCCGTTCCCGCAACTGATCAACTTGCCTCCGGCGCGCAGTGCATCCAGCATCAGCCCGCCCGCGCGCAGCACGGCCTGCATGCAGGCCTGGTCCGTGCGGAAGCGTTCCAGCACGGAGGCCGCTTCGGCGAAATGCCCTTGGATGCGTTCGTTCCCCATGGCCCGCGAAGATGCGCAGGATCCTTCAATGCACGGTCCGTGCGGAACCTTCAGCGGTTGGCTTGCGCCTCCAGCTTCTGCATGGCCTTCAGCCCCCGCTCCAGGAAGGCCCCGTACTCCGTGGCATCCGGTGTATAACCGACGGGGTCGGTCAGCAGCACGCCGTCCGGGCTGAGCAGTGCGTAGTAAGGCTGGCTGTTGTTGATGAAGGTCTCGGTCTGCAGGGTGCTCCACTTGTTGCCGCGCGTCACGAGCATCTTCTGTTTGCCGTTGCAGGTGGTGTAGGTGCGCTGCTCCTCGGCGGGCAGCACGGCCTTGTCGTCCACGTACAGGGAGATGAGCACGTACTCCTTGTCGATCCGCTCGTGAACGCCCTTCAAAGGCCACACATGCTCCTCCATCTTGCGGCAGTTCACGCAGGCGTACCCGGTGAAGTCGAGCAGGATGGGCTTGCCCGTGGCCTTGGCCTGGGCCAGGCCGGCGTCCAGGTCGTGGTAGCAGTCGAAGCCGCTGGGGCACTCCTTGGGCAGCACCCAGCTGTAGCCTACCGGGGGCGCGAGCCCGCTCATCAGCTTCATGGTGGTGAAGGTGTTGTTCGTGCGGTCCACGCGGAAGCCCAAGGCAAGGTAGATGGTGAAGGCGGCGAAGACTGCGGCAAAGGCCCAGCGCAACGGGGAGATCTTCGCCATCGGGCTGTCATGCGGGAAGCGCAGCTTGCCCAACAGGTAGAGGGTGGCCCCCAGGGCACAGAGCACCCAGATGGCCATGAAGACCTCGTACGGCACGATGCGCCAGCTCTTCACCAGGTCGGCGTTGCTGAGGAACTTGAACGCCAACGCCACTTCGGCAAAACCCAGCACCACTTTCACGCTGTTGAGCCAGCTGCCGGACTTGGGCAAAGAGTTGAGCCACCCGGGGAACATCGCGAACAGTGCGAAGGGCAACGCCAGCGCCAGGCCGAAGGCGCCCATGCCCACGGTGAGCTGCCAGGCGCCGCCATCGCTGGTGAGCGCGCCGGCAAGCAGCGAACCCAGGATGGGGCCGGTGCAGGAGAAGGAGACCAACGCCAGGGTGAGCGCCATGAAGAAGATGCCGATGCCGCCCCCGAAGCGGCTGGCGTTGCTGTCCATCTTGTTCACCCAGCTGGCGGGCAGGGTGATCTCGAAGTAGCCGAAGAAGGAGATGGCGAACACGATGAAGATGACGAAGAAGAAGATGTTCAGCCAAGGATTGGTGCTGATCTCGTTGAAGATCTCCGGACTGACCGAGCCCAGCACGTGGAAGGGGACGCTGAAGAGCAGGTAGATCAGCAGGATGAAGCCGCCGTAGGTGATGGCGTTGCGCAGGCCCTTGGCCTTGTCTTCACTGCCCTTGGTGAAGAAGCTCACGGTGAGCGGGATCATCGGGAACACGCACGGGGTGAGCAGCGCGATCAGGCCGCCGATGAAGCCCAGCAGGAAGATGTTCCAGAGCGATCCGCCTTGGCGCACCTGCACGTCGATGGTCTCGGTGTCGCCGCGGATCACGGGTGCGTTCAGGTCCACCTTGGCCAGCTTGAGGTCGCAGCCCTCGCCGTTGGCGGCGGCCGAGGGGCGGTCGCCAACGACCCCCGCCCCGGTGGCCGGGATCACCTCGAAGCGCACGGGGTCCGGGAAGACGCAGCGGGAATTGTCGCAGGCCATGAACTCGATGGTCCCGGTGATGGGCTCGGCCGGGTCGGTCACCTGGAGTTCGCGGCTGTAGGTGACTTCCTTGTAGAACTTCCGCACGTTGATGCCGAAGAGTTCGTCCATGCCCTCATGCACGTCCGGGCCGCTTTCCGTGGTGGTACCCAACGGAACGGCCGTTGCCGTCGTGTCGAAATGGATGCGCGTGGGAATGGGGCCTTCCCCGAAGGACTCCTGCGAGTACACGCCCCAGTTCTCCTCAATGGCGGCCTTCAGGTCCACGCGCCATTTGCCCCCGCCGAGGTCGGTGGCCACCACGGACCAAGTGACCGGTTCCAGGATGCCGGGCTGTCCGCTGGCCGCTCCGGCCGTCTGCTCCTGCTTGAACGGCAAGGCCGCCATGGCACTGGCGCCGGTGGCGGGTGTGACGGTGAAGTAGACCGGATCGGGGAAGATGCAGGCCTCGTCATTGCAGGTCATGAAATCGAAGCGCCCGGTGACGGGGCTGTCCGGCGCGTCGGTGCGGATCCGCTGGGTGAAGGTGGCCGTTTCGGCATACTTCTTCACCTTCATCTCGAACACCGGGTCCATCCCTTCCTTCTTGTGGGGACCGGCCTCCACCGTTGCCCCTACCAAGGAGTATCCAGGCAAGGTGTCGAAGGCGAAGGTGGTGGGCATGGGCCCGGCATCGCCGAAGTGTTCCAGGGAGTAGATGTACCAGCCGGGGTCAGCCTTTGCGGTGAACACCAGGTCCCATTCTCCTGGGCCTTGCTTCACGGAGGAAATGGACCACTTCACCGGGTCTTGGGCGGCAGGCTGGCCGGGTTGTTGCGCCATGGCGACCATGGGTGCCAAGGCGATGAAGAGCAGGGTGGATATCTTCATGGATCACTTTGAGCGGGGTACATCCACGGTGAAGGTCACCGTCCGGGGCGGAAGGCAGGTCTTGTCGTTGCACGCCATGTATTCCACGGCCCCTTCCACGGGAAACGCCTGTGCGGTTTTGCGCAGCAAGGGCTGGGTGATGGTGATGGCTCCGTCGTGGTAGCGCACGGCCACGCCGAAGTTGGGGTCGAAGGCCTCCACGGGCTTGGGCTCGAGCGGTGCACCCACCAACCGGAACGCCGCTTGCGGTTCCACCTGCACCATGGTGGGCAACGGCCCCTCATCGCTGGGGAGCGCGAGCGCGTAAATGTGCCAGCCCTGCTCGCAGGTCGCGGTGAGCAGCAACTGCACGGTATCGTTGCCGGCCGGTTTCGCGGCGAAAGTCCAGGTCACCGGTCCGCCGGCCATGGCCATGCCGGAACAACATGCGCAAAGACCGAGAAGCAGGGATTGGAGCACGTCTCGCATGGATATGGGCAAAAATATCCGTCCGGGCCGCCTGCACCGCGATGGAAGCGGCCGAAAATGGTGATCCTTGTCACACACCCGAAGTCAATCGGAGCACCTTGGAGGTGGTTTTGCCGGGCGCATATCCCTCCGCCACCCGATGGCCCACCAACCAGATGACGCGCCCACCGGAAGTGAGCACATAGGTGTTCTCCTTGGCCGGAAGCGGGGTGCCCGCGTCGGTGAGGATATCGCTTACCAGCTTGGAACCGCCCAGCCCTATTGGCCTCATGCGGTCCCCGTGCTCCCACGGACGCAGGACCAGGGGGTCTTCCAGCCGGTCCATATCAAGCCAGGCGGTATGCATGCCCAAGGTCAGGTCCACCTCGCCCGGGCTTGCCACGGACCAGCGGAAGGGGCCCGCCTGCCCCGCCTCGATCGGAGGCCCCGGAATGCGGAAAATAGGAAAGCCATCAGGGGCCCGGTCCACGTGAATCGCATCCCGGCCCAAGGCGATGCGCCACCCGCCGCAGTGGAAATGTGCACCCGTGGCGCGGTCGGCCACGGCCTCCAGCAAGCGGTCCACCAGGTCCGGGTGCGGCTGCAGGCCCTGTATCAGGTGCATCAGCAGTATCCGCGGGGCCGAGGCAGCCTCCAGGTCGCTCAATGGGAAAGTCCAGGAACCGTCCGGGCCGGGCTTCACGGCGGCAGCCTCGCGTGCGAGTTGGGCTTCGGCCACCCGGCCCATGCCCCGCAAGAGGTCGGTGGCCCGGCCCCAAGTTTGCGCGGCCCCCGGCCGGAGTTCTTCCAGCAAGGGCATCAGCTCATGGCGGATGCGGTTGCGCAGGTACTTGGGGTCCGTGTTGCTGGCATCCTCCCGGAAAGCGATGCCGTGCTCGGCGGCATAGGCCAAGATCTCCGCCCGGCCCACACCTATCAAAGGCCTGCAGACGCGTCCTTCATCCAGCACGGTCACCGGTGGCAGGCCGTTCCAGCCCTTCACGCCGATACCGCGCAACAGGTGCAGCAGAAAGGTCTCCACCGCATCATCCCGGTGGTGGCCCAAGGCGATGGCATGCGGCCCCTCGGCGAGCAGGTTCCTGAACCAGCCGTAGCGCAGCTCACGCGCGGCCATCTGCACGGAGATGCCTTCGGCGGCGGCCTTCGGGTCCACCCGGATCCACCGGACTTCCAGGCCTTCGTTACGGGCGTAGCGCTCCACGAAAGCTCGGTCGGCATCGCTCTGCGCACCGCGCAGGCCATGGTCCACATGGGCCACGCGCACGGGATGGCCAAGCCGGCGGAGCACGTGCAGCAGCACCATGCTGTCCACCCCGCCGCTCACGGCCACCCACGCGGGCTGTCCGGGCTGCAGCATGGCATGCCGCCTGATGGACCTGCGAACCTCATCCAGCATGGCCGAGCGCATTGAGCACCGAAGCCGCCTTGTGCTCGCATTCGCGGAACTCGCTTTCCGGGTCGCTGCCCGCGGTGATGGCACCGCCGGTGATGAGGCTCGCCCGGCCTGTGGCGGCATCCCAGGTGATGGTGCGGATCACCACGTTGAGGTCCGCCGTGCCATCGGGCAGGAAGTAGCCCATGGTGCCGCTGTAGATGCCGCGGCGCATGTGCTCCACCTCGTCGATCAACTGCATGGCCCTGATCTTCGGCGCCCCGGTCATGCTGGCCATGGGGAAGGTGGCCCGCATGATGTCCGCCGGGGTGGTGCCCGGGCGGATGCCGGCGGATACGGTGCTCACCATCTGGTGCACGTTGGGATAGGTCTTCACCGCACAAAGTTCTTCCACCGTCACGGTGGCGGCCGCCGCGATGCGGGACAGGTCGTTGCGCGCCACGTCCAGCGCCATGATGTTCTCGCTGCGTTCCTTGGGATCGCTGGCCAACTCCGCGGCCAAGGCGGCATCCTCGCCGGGGCTCGCTCCCCTGGGCCGGGTGCCCTTCATGGGTTGGGAAAGGATGCGGTCGCCCTCGATCCGGAGGAACCGTTCCGGGCTGGCGCAGATCGCGAAATGGTCGCCATGGCGAAGCAGGCCGGCGAAGGGCGCATCGGTGCGGTGCACCAAGCTGCCGAACAGGGCCCAAGGGTCCAGGCCGGGCAAGGAGGCGGTGCGCTGCGTGCAGTAGTTCACCTCGTAGATATCGCCCCGCCGGATGTGCGCCAGCAGGGTTTCCACTTGGCGCAGGTACACCTCCTTGGGCGTGGTCAGCACCCAATTCGCCGTTATGGCCGGAGGTGGGGGGGCCGGCCTGCGGACCAAGGCTTCCAAGAGGGCCCTGCCAGCTTCCTTCTCCCCTTCCACGATATGGACGCCGGCTTCGTTCCCGCGGAAATGGAAGACCATCCGTGGGATCCACCATTCGGAAGCCGCAAACCCATCCTGTGCAGGATGGCGACTGGTCAGCTGCTCGAACCGGTTCTTCAGGTCGTAGCCCGCATGGCCGAACCAAGGCATGGTGCCCATCCCAGGGTAGTCCGAGGAGCGGCCCGACCTGCCAACCCCGATCCACCATTCCTGCCGGTCGCCCGTGCGGCGGGCCAGCACATGGCCGTATGAGGCCAAGGCCCCCCAATTCACGGGGCCTTCCCAGGGGAGGGAAAATGCGGGATGCACCTTGCAAGGATACGGCCACAGCCTTGTCCCACCGCTGCTCCGCCCCGGGGATCAAGTCCAGCGGCAACCCTTTTGGGGGTCGTGCGTCTTTCATTCACCCCCAATGGCCCCTGCCCCCCAAACCCACCCCCTTACGGCTACCAATCCTACTTGGCCTTGACCCCGCCGGATCGACGGCCGATATCGCAGAAAATACGCCCCCAGCCGCTTCACCCATACTGGATTGGAAGCGTTCATTATATTTGGGGATAGTTGCATCGGCCAATACCCCTACCCATGCTCCGACCCCTCCTCCTGGCCTTCGGTATTCCGGCAAGTTTCTTGAGCTACGGCCAAGCAGCGCGCCTGGTGTTCAACAGCGCCGGCACGGCGGTGAACCAGCATCCGTTCGTCGTCTTCAATCCGGCCGCCAACAGCGGCACGTACCTGGTGCTGGACAATTCGAACGCGAATGCCATCACCATGGTGGGCGCGGTGACGGCGAACGTGCCCATCATCAAGAGTGAACGGGAAGAAAACAAGGTGCGCTGGGCCACCGGTGCGGCCACCGGCACGTATATGGTTCCGTTCGCCACGGGGACCACGGTCGCCGGCACGGCCATTCCGCTCACGGTGAACAAGACTTCCGCAGGCGCAGGTTCCGGTTCGCTGATCTTCTCCACGTACAACAGCCTGTCCATCGGCACGGGCGTTCCCAGTGGTTGGGACAACAACAACTACCGCCCGAGCGATGTAACCCACATGAATGACATGCCTTCGGGCACCGTGAACAACTCCGCGAACGCGATCGACCGCTTCTGGATCATCGACCCCGGCCAAGCGCCCTACGCCTACACCACGCCACCCGGGGTGACCATCACCTTCGGCTTCGAGCCCTCGGAAAGCGTGATCAACGGAGGCAATTCGGCCGGCCTGAACTCCACCAACGGCAACTTGGTGGCGCAGCGCTTCAATTCCAGCCTCAACAAGTGGTATGACATCCTGCCGCTCGGCACCCAAACGGGCAACACCGTGGGCGGCGTCACTCCGCCGACCACCGGCGACTTCTTCCGGAGTTGGACCCTTTCCAACAGCCTGCTGCCGCTGCCCATCCAACTGGTGGAATGGAACGGAACCTGCGAGGGCAAGGTGGTGAAACTCACCTGGACCACCGCCAGCGAGCAGGACAACGCGTTCTTCACCATTGAGCGTAGCCGGGATGCTGCGGACTGGAGCGCGATCGGCACAGTGCCGGGTGCGGGCAACAGCAGCGGCATGCTGAGCTATTCGTTCATGGATGCCGACCCGCAAGGCATGGCCTACTACCGCTTGCGCCAAACGGACATCAACGGCAACACCACGGTGAGTGCTGCGATCACCGCCGGTTGCACCCGGGACAACGGCACCACCATCGTGAATGCCTGGGATGACGGCGATTTCCTGTACCTGGTGGTCTCCTCCACCGTGGATGCGGTATATGACCTGGTGCTTACGGACGCGCAAGGGAAGCTGCTGCTTACCCGGGCCTCGCAGGCGATCCACACAGGCCATACCACCTTGCAAGTGGACAAGCGGAACATCGCCACCGGCATCTACCTGGTGCAACTGGTGAACGACACGGACCGGCAGTCCCGACGAGTACACTTGGAGTGACCACCCCGTTCTTCCGGGAACCCGTGCGTCACTCCGCCGGCGAGTCCGTTGAACCGGTCGGTTTCAGACAGCTTTTCCAGCGGACACGGCCTTTGCCGCCGCCAACAAGAGCAGGATTACGCTGGCGGCATACGCGCCTTTGCCGATGAAATCCCCGTGGCGCGCATAGAAGGAGAGGTCATCCCTGAGGTGAACGGTCCCCTTCAAGGTGGCCTTCACCCACCATCCGGACCGTTGCACGATGTCGCCGCGCTGATTGATGAACGCGGAGATCCCGGTGTTGGCGCTGCGGGCCACGTCGCGGCGCGTCTCCACGGCCCGAAGCTTCCCGTAGAGCAGGTGCTGCTTGTAGCCGGGCGTGTCATCCCACCATCCGTCGTTGGTCATGATCACGATCAGGTCCGCGCCATTGCGCACGTGGGCGGCCACGTGGTCGCCGTATACGCTTTCGTAGCAGATAGTGGGTGCCAGGCCCAGGCGCTTGCCCCCGGTCCACATCACGCTGCGCTCCTGCTGGGTGCCCAAGCTTCCGGTGGTGCCACCGAGGTCCAGCGCGAGGCCGGACAAGGAACCCAGCACCTCTTCAAAGGGCATGAGCTCCACACCGGGCACCAACTTGCTCTTATTGTAGCATTCGAAACTGCCATCGCCGCGTACGAGCAAGGCGGCATTGTATGCATCGAAGGCGCGGTCCATGCCCTCCAGCACCCGCGCCGACACCGGATGCTCAGCGCCTGGCGGATAGAGCCTGGCGGCGGACATGCCGGCCACCACGGCGGCACCGGGATGATCCCGCAGGAAGGACCGGATGCGTGCGAGGCTTCGGCTGTCGGTCATGTCATTCTCCCAAAGGCCGTGGAACACCAGGCGCCCTTGTTCCTCGGTCAGTGTGGTCGGTTCCTGGAGGGCGGTTTCCGGCATCACCACCAAGGCCGTGGCACTGTCCATCAGCGGGGCGGCCTGGCCCAGCATTCGCTCCAGTTGGTCCATGGGTTCAATGGCACCGAACTTTTCCTTGTACGGGTCGATATTAGGCTGTACCAGCACCACCTGCTCCGGTCTTCCCTGCTCAGTGAACGTCGCGTACCGGACCATCGATGCGGCCCACGGCAAGGCAATGACCGCTACCGCAGCCACCATCGGCCGGGTGATCCGGCCTTTGCCGGCAGCCCGTTCCGGCAGGGCCGCCTGCAGCACCAGGATATTGGCCGCCCACACCCAGACACTGCCGCCCAAGTGGCCGGTCCACTCATACCATTGCACCCACGCGATATCCCCGGCAAACACATTCCCGAGGGTGAGCCAAGGCCAGCTCAGGTCCCAGTGCATGTGGAAGCGCTCGAAGGCCAGCCAAAAGACGAGCAACGCCCAGCGCGCCCATACACCGCCCAAGCTCCTGCGCACGATGCGAAAGAGGAGCCAGGGCACGGACATCACCAGCACGTTGCCCACATTGGGGCCGATAAGCGTGAACAGGCGGGTGGCCATCTGCTCGCTGACGTGGAAGAGCCACCAGGTGGTGGCCAGGTTCCACACCAGCAAGGCGAGCATCACATAGGGCATGAAGTTCCGTGGCCGGGCTTCCTTGGGGCTGCGAGCATAAAGCTCCTCCGCCCACAGCAGCGGTACCCAAGCGATGAAGACCAGCGGTGTGAGCCCGCCCACGGCCGGCCAGGCCAAGGCGAGCAGGCTGCCGGTGAGCATCGCGCAGCCCAGATACAAACGCCTTTGCCTCATGCGGCCGAAAGTAGCGCACGCCCAAGGGGCAGGTCAGCGCAGCAGGTACATTTTGCCCACCCCCTTGGTGAAATAGGAGCCTGCCCCGCCGTCGCGGTATTCAATATCCTGGCCATGTAGCTGGGCCAGTACGCGGTAGAGGTACACGCCGCGTGCCAGGCGGTCCCCGAACTGATCGGTGCCGTCCCATGCGAATGCCGTGACATTGCGCCCCACGTGCAAGGGCCCCAGTTCACTCAGGGACACCTCGCGCACCACGCGCCCGCCGATGGTCATGATCTGGATGCGCATGGCGGTGGGCACCTCCCTGCCGGTGAGGGTGAACACGAAGCGCGTGGAGGTGGTGAAGGGGTTCGGGTAGTTGAGCACCTCGGTGATGGTGGGCCGGTTGATCACCTCGAAGTTCACACTGTTGTCGCGGTCCCCGCTGCTGTTGCGGCTCTTGTCGCTGGCGCTTACGGCCAATCTGTAGTTGCCGTCCTGCGCCAGGTCCGGGCGGTAGAAGATCTTGCTCACGTTATCGGGCCCGGTGGCCGGTACGAACTCCAAGACCTGCTGGGCACCTTCCTGGAAATAGATGCGCCGGGTGGTTCCGGCCGGATCGGTGAGGAACACCTTGAAGAGGGCGGTATCGCCCGGTTCGTTCACCAGCAGGGTCTGGTTCTCATCATCCAGTGTGATCTGGATCTCGGGCCGGGCGCTCACGATGTCGCCGTCCAGGATGTGGATGCCGTCGAAGGTCACGTCGAGCACGGGGTTCTCCTTGTCCTGCAAGGTGAGGAAGCGCAGGGTGGCGATGTTGTTGAAGTGGTATTGCTCGGGCTGGTCGTACAGGCCGGTGAGGGTGTCCACGGGGTTGGCCTCGATCACCAAGGTGTTCGGGCCGGGGAACAGCTCGGTGCTGAACCGGACGGTATCCTGCAAGATGGCCCCTACCGCCAAGGGTGCATTGCGGCGGTAATGGACCCTGTGGGTGTGGTTGTTCCGGTCGGTCACCCAGGCGGTCATCAGCAGGCTGTCCATGGGCACTTGGCCGATGTTGCGCACGGCGACCATCACTTCGGCCTGCTGGGCTTGGAACAAGCTGTCCAGGTGGAGGTGCAGTCCGGAAGGCGGGTCGATGGCACACTCCGGGGCGGGTACGCCCAACAGTTGCCAACGGCGTATCTGGGCCGGATCGGGCACATCGGCGGAGTCGTTCCAGAAGTAGCCCTTGAGGCGCAACTGCGGGTATTGCACGGCCGTCAGCAACGGATGCAGGTCCATGTCGCCGGCATGGTCGGTGGAGCTGGCCAGGGGCACTTCAGCTCCTGCCGGCCCAACGCCCCAAAGCTCCAGGCGGGTACTGTCGTTCGGCGCCCCCGCCCGGATATCCCAGCTCAGGCCGTCCCACGACAATGCGGTGTTGCTGCGCGGGGCGGCCATCGAGCCGCTCCGCTGGCTGAGCTCCATGTAGGCGGTCATGCTGATCTGGTCCGTGGCCGATTGGCCCCAGACCTCCTGCACGGAGGAAAGGTCGCCCTTTCGGCAAAAGAAGATGTAAGGCACGGTATCCGGCACGGCGCCGGAGGTCAGGTTGCTGGCCCCCAAGGCCTGCAGGGCACCCCAGGCCGGGCTGTTCTGCAGGTATTGCTGCAGCATGTACACGTAGGAGAAGACAAGTACGTAGTGGCCGTCGGGGATATGATCGGTGAGCATGGACGCCATGGAATCCAGCTCGGTGGCATTGTTCTGCCGGAAGAGGAAGTACTTCTCCGGCCGCTGCCTGCATTGCCCATTGTTGTTGTAGTTGCCGTAGTAGCGGCCCACACCGTTGTACAGCGTTTCCCAGGTGGAGAAGTCGAACGGGTCCACCACGGCCACGTTCATGGCCGGCGTCATGCCGCAACCGGGGCTGTCCTGGATCTCCAGGTCCTTGGTCCAATTGCAGTGCGAATAGCTCAAGCCCCACACCTCGCTGGCGATCTGGTGGGTGCCTTCCTCGAAGCCGAACTTCCGCTCCGGCCGTTGGAAGGTCATCAGTTGGAAGGCATCTTCCTTGAACTGGAAGAAATGGGCCTGCCCCCAGCCCTGCTTCCCTGTGATGTGCTGGAAGGAGAACTCATGCCAATTGTAGCCGCCCTGCCCGGCACTGTCCAAGGTGCAGCGCCAGAAATAGACCACGCTGTCCTGGGTGGCGTTCAGCGAATAGATGGAGGAAGGTTGCCACTGCACCACCCCGCCCGGGGCCGCCAAGGAGTGCTGCTCCATGATGGGGCTGTTGTACAGGTCGGTGGTGTCGATCTGGAAGATGTAGTTGCGCACCGGTGCAAACGGGTCGCCGGTGCTGGCCTTCAGCATGGGCGCGGGGTCGCTGGTGATGGCGAAGTTGTACGGCTCCACCGGCAGCAGGTCGCCGCTGGCGATCACGGTTCGCAAGGTCACCTGATTGTTGCTGTTGTCGTCTATCTCCGGGATCTGGTCAGGGTCCAGGTCGAGGCGGACATGCAGGTCGTTGATCCCCACACCGCCGGCCGGCACGTTCACGGGCAGGGTGAACTGGATCGTGTCCTGGAAATGGGACATGGCCACCTGCTGCACCATGGCGGGGAGTGTAACGCCCTCGGCGACCAGGGTACGCTCCACGGCCACGTTGAAGGGCTGGTGGGTTCCGCGACCGATGTTGCGATAGACCACCTGCAGGCGGAAGGAGTCCAGGTCGGCGGTCACTTGCGCGGGGATGGTGCGCACATCCGCCAAGGTGACCTCCAGGTCGGGCAGGGTTGGCGAATTCATGATCAGCGTGGGATCCCCGTGCAGCAACATGGTCCCTGCGCTGTTCAACGATTCGATGGTCCCGGTATTGAGCTGGTTGAATGCGGCATACCGCATGTGCTGGCCGATGCTCTTGCCGTAGTTGACCTGGCTGAAACTTTGGTAGAAATCGCGGGAGTACTGCTGTAGGTAATTGGCCAGGCCCACGTCCGAGGAGGAAAGGAAGGCCACGGCGCCGGCGTTTTCCAGCAGCACGAACTGCTCGCTGCTGCTGCCGGCATCGAACAGGTGGAGGTTGCCCGTGTAGCAGGAATTGCCGATGATGGTGGGGAACTTGCCGTTCCAGTCGTAATTGGCAGGCTGGTCGATGTTGATGTCGAAGCCACCGGCATAGGCGTGCCCGAAGAAGGTCATCAGGGTCACCCCGTTCGCGATCATGTCGGTCACGCTGTCCAGGGCGG
Source organism: Flavobacteriales bacterium (assembly GCA_023382455.1). GTDB lineage: Bacteria > Bacteroidota > Bacteroidia > Flavobacteriales_F > PHOS-HE28 > PHOS-HE28. Next base: position 8,772 of record JAHDVX010000022.1, on the reverse strand, counting down.
TTTGTTCGATGGCGGCGGTACCGTTCTTGGTGAACTTGGTGACATGGCCAAAGAAGGAAGTGTCCTCGGCCAGCACCCGGAAGCTCTCGAGCGCGGCATTGAATTGCATCCATTCACCGAGGGTGGATCCACCACGGAAATGCAGGATGTTCTTCATCCAGGCGGCGGGTGGCTGGCTCTCCACGGAATCCACCTTGGCCAGGTAGTGCAGCACATCGGCCGGGGTACGCGCGGCCAGGCGGCCCACCGGCACGGAGAGGAAGGCGGGTTGGTCGCCGGTGAGGTTGAGGCCGAAGGCGATATCGCTGGAAGGCCAACCGATGGGTGGCACCAGGCAGGCGGCGCTGGCCACGGGGTCCTTGCGGTAGCCGCGGTCCCCTGCCACCACGTTGATCAACGGTGCCTTCACCCCCTTCCCGATCAGGAAGAGGGCCTCGGGCTTGGAGGGTGCATGGTCGTACACGTAGCGCAGGTAGTTGCGGATGGCCAAGGGGTGTTGCCGCACCCCTCCCCCGAACTGGTCGTAGAGTTGCTCCACGTCGGCCAGCAATGTGTTATAGCGGTTGTGCGGGTTCGTTTGGCGATAGGCAGCATACTGCTGGGCCGCAGCCATCAGCGTGGTATGGGTCACGATCACCAGGGCGGAATCGGGCAGGCCGGAGGTGAGGTCCGGGAAGAAGCCGGTGCCGCTCACAGGCTGCAGGGAGGTCACGGGGGTCATGTTCGCCGGCCGCACGGCCAGCATGCGCATGTCCTGGCTACTCGGGGGCAGCAACACATGGTCCGTGTTGCTCACGTATTCCGGCAGCAAGCGGTGGAGTCCACCGGGTGCCCACGCATACACCACGGCATCCGCGGCCATTGGAAAGGCCACGTGGATGCTGTCCCCTGCCGGCTGGCCCGGGACTTCCACCGGGGTGCCGCTCGTGAGCACGAAGTCCCGCGGGAATCGCATACTTTGCCAGGACAGGGCCGTGGCATCCAGGTAATCCGGGGGCATGAAGGCACACCCCAGGTCATGTACAGCGGTAATGTTCACCACGGCGTTGGGCAGGTCAGCGGAGGTAAGCTGGACGGGCAGGTCCAACTTGATCAGCTTGTATCCCAGGAACACCGTGTCGGCCAGCAGGGTGGTGCCATGCTGGATGCGCAAGTGGTGGTCCGGGCACAGGCTGGCCCCGGGATTGTTCAGCCCGACGATGGAGAGGTGGTAGGTGGAAGGAGGTGCACCAGGCCCCGTGTAAAGCCCGGCCACGTTGAGCTGCTGGGGATAGACCAGATCACCGGTGACCGCCACGATGGGCACGTTGTTCGAATAGCCCTCACCCTCATTGATCGTGCAGAGCGAGGCGTCATTCTTCCGGTTGCCGTACTGGTAGTAGTTCGGGTAGGTGAGCAATCGGGTTCCCCAGCACCAGGGCAGCGGGGTGTAGGCGGCCCAGTTCGTACTGCTGTGGCTGGCCATCCGGCTCGCCTCCCCTGGCGGCCCCCAAGTGAGGTAATAGCGGATGGTATCATTGTACAGGGAGTAGAAGGGGTTGTTGATGTGGGCCGGGTCGTCCCACAATGTGCTGTCCAGCCAAGCGTCGTTCTTGGCCGCGTAGAACTCGATGAAGTCCCCGGCATTGAACACGCCGTCCTGCTCACCCTGCACCCAAATGGGCACCTGGCGCCCGCGGGCATAGAGCTGCAGGCCCCTTGGGTCCACGCTGCCCAGCGGAAATCCGGCATTGGCCAAGGCGGTGGAGTCGATGCGCCGTACGCCGTCCTGCCAGATCTTGAAGCTCCAGTACTGGCGGTCGTAGTGTATCCACTCGTTGCCGTATCCCTGCGCCAAGGCCGCTGGGGCCAGGCAGGCGACAATGGCAAGGAGCAGCCAGCGGATCATGAAGTGGTCTCCTTGAACAGGTCGAAGCGCAGGGAGAAGACGTTGGAATAGAGCGCCACGCCGCTCTGCCCGATGTTGGTCAGGGCATAGTCGAGGGCCACGCTCTTGATCTTCAGGCCCACGCCGATGTTGGGCTGGAAGTTCAGCGATTCCTTGCCGTTGACGTCGGCGATCTTCTGGAAGTAGTTCACCCCGGCGCGCAGGTACACCACACGGGCATAGCCCACCTCGATGCCCAGGCGGGGGTCGCCGCTCCAAGTGTCGGTGGCGATCAAGGTGTTCCGCTGCTTGTCGAAGGTGTTCTCCAGGTCCAGCTCGGCCAGCAGGTCCACCTTGGAGCCGATCTGGAACTGGCGCGCCACACCGAGCACCAGTCGGGGCAGGGTGACCTCCACGCCGTTCACCGGCAGCTCGTTGCCGGTCTGCAGGAAGACCTCCTTGGTGCGGTCGCTCAGGGAATAGGACCAGGCGTTGAACGTGCCGGTGATGTCGCGCCCCACGGCGGCGAACCGCCAAGGACCACGGTCATATCGCAGCGCGGCATCGAGCCCGAAGCCCCAGGCCTTGGCGAACGGCCCCACGCTGCGGTAGATCACCTTGGCATTGGCGCCCACGCTCAGGCCGGGCACCTTCAGGTGCCGGGCATAGCTGATCAGGAAAGCGTTGTCCGTGGCGGAGAAGCTGGTGATGCGCGAATAGTCCAGGTTGCCGTTGTTGTCGATCAGGTCCGTGGTGTTGGGGATATTGTCCACCCCGAAACGCAGGTAGGAAATACTGATGACGCTGGAGGAATCGATCGGCTTGGCCACGCCGATGTAATCGTACTTGGCAATACCGGCGAAATACTCGCTGTGCATGGCCCCCACCTGGAGGTCGCCGCGCACATCCAGCAGGCCGGCCGGGTTCCAGTAGCCGGCGGTGACATCGCTGGCCGCGGCCACATGGGAATAGCCCATGCCCAGCGACCGGGCACCCACGCCCAGGGTCAGGAACTCATTGCTGTACTTGGGCGCATCCTGGGCCTGCACCGTGGCCAAAAAGCACAAGGCCGCACCCGCCGCCGCCATCCTCCAGGAACCTGAACCTGCAACCTTCATGATCATTTGATTGGACGCATCCTCTAACAGATGGCGCCCCGGATTATTGCCCGAAAATAGCCAACTTCGGCCCGCTTTGCCGCGCATTCCCCGCCTGCCCGACCTGTTGACCACCGCGAACCTATGCTGCGGCGTGGCTTCCCTCCTGCTGATCTCCGCGGGAGAATTGACGATCGCGTGTTGGCTGGTCTTCATCGCCGCCCTGTTCGATGTATTCGACGGTTTGGCCGCGCGGGCCTTGGGCGGCGGCACCGAACTGGGCAAGCAATTGGACAGCCTGGCGGACCTGGTGAGCTTCGGTGTGGCACCTGCCTTCGCGCTATGGACGGCGTTCACCACCGGGGCGTTCAACCAAGCCCCCGGGTTCGTCAGCGGTTTTTCCATGAACGCCCAACCGGACTGGGTCATCGGCGGGGCCGCCCTGGTACTGAGCGTGGCCTCGGCCTGGCGCTTGGCCAAGTTCAACGTGGATACCCGCCAAACGCATGGCTTCCTGGGGCTGCCCACCCCGGCCAACGGCTTGTTCTGGGCGGCTTCCATCCTGGTGGTCTCCGGCGCCGGCCTCACCTCCCTGGCCAACGACCTGGGGCTGCGGTTCCTGTTCACCATGGCCGTGGCCTCCGATCCGCGGATCACGCTCGCCATCGCCTTGGTCCTGGGCCTGCTCATGGTATCGGAGGTGCCGCTGCCCAGCCTGAAATTCAAGCACGGCGGTTGGAAAGGCAATGAGACGGTGTTCCTGCTGATCGGCCTCGGCACGGTGCTGGCCTTGCTGTTCGGCATCCTTGCCGTTCCTTTGCTGCTGATTTCCTACCTGCTGAGCCCGCTTTGGGGCAAACTCTTTCCGCAACCTGCATGAAAACCTTCCGCGCCTCCATCGATGTAATGCCGCACGACAACCTGCTGGACCCCCAAGGCAAGGCAGTGAGCGGCAGCATGAAGAACCTGGGCCTGGCCGAGATCACCGGCGTGCGCATCGGCAAGCACATCACCCTGCAGGTGGAGGCCAAGGACAAGAAGACCGCCGAGGCCAAAGTGGACGAGGCCTGCAAGAAGCTGCTCGCCAACATGGTGATGGAAAAGTACGCCTTCACGGTCACCGAGGGCTGAGTCACTCGCACAAGGACCGTCTCCGAGTTACTGCGCGCTTTTGCACAACCTTCTGTTCCGGGGAGGGGCCTCGCGCTTGCTTCCAACATCCAGGTTTCGCCTCCACGATGTTCAGGCGCTCCCGGCGCACTGATCGGTCGCATACCAGAACGGCCCTGAAACCCATCACTTGCCTATCCGCACCCAAACATCCAACCTGACATCCACCCAACGTCTCGGGTGTAAGCTTCCCCTTTTTAGGTGCGTGGGTTTGTAAAGAACGGCATTGCGCCGCACATGCGGTTTTCCCGGGGGCCATATTTGCCTTGCCGGCCTGAACGGAAGCAGGCTCTGCTGGAGAGCAACCTGCCAGGGACAGGTCGGTGACCTGAGGAAGGCGGATGGGGGCGGCACGAGAGCCGTTCCCATCCTTGGGTCCCATGCCTCGAAAAAACACATCATGCTGCAGGTTGGTCCAGCAAGTAGGTTGGGAACTGCTCCCGGGTACCGGCATAGGCAGTTGGCAGTTGTCCGTACCTCAACAGGAACTCGCGTGGCGTGAGGTCCAGCAGGGAGTCGTGCGGGCGCCCCTGATTGTAGCACCAGATGAACAGGGCCGTAAGCTCGCGCAATTGATCCAGGTCCTCGAAGAGGAAGGCGTCCAGCACCTCCTCCCGATAGGTGCGGTTGAAGCGCTCGATGAGGCCGTTCTGCATGGGGCACCCCTTCTCGATGAAGGTCAGCCCGATGCCGTTGCGCTCCGCCCAGAGTTCCAGTTCATGGGCAAGGAACTCCGGGCCATTGTCCACGCGCAAGCGCTCGGGCTTGCCACGCCACTCGATCAGCTTGTCCAGTTCGCGGACCACGTACTGCGCCCTGATCGAGGTGTCCACAGTGATGTTCAGGGCCTCGCGGCCGAAGTCGTCGATCACGTTGAAGGTTCGCACCTTGGTGCCGTTCAAAAGCCGGTCGGCCATGAAATCCATGCTCCAGGTGATGTTCGGCCCGATGGGAAGGCACAGTGGCTCCTTCACCCGCCCAGGCACGCGCCTTTTGGTGGGCCGGCGCAGGTTGAGCCCGGCCGTGGTGTAGAGCCGGTGCAGCCGTTTGTGGTTAACTGCCCGCCCATCCTTGCGCAACCGTGTGTATACCTTCCAAAAGCCCCAACTGGGCTTCTTGGCCACCCAGGCGTTCATGTGCCCGATCACCTCGATGTCATTCTTGGGCTTGGGCACGTAGCGGTATACGCTTTGGCTCAACCCCAGCAGTCTGCAGACCCGCCGAACACTGTGCTTGCCCTGCCTGACAAGCCAATGTGCCATTTCGTGCTTCTCGGCGGGCCCTAGGGCTTTTTTCCCAAGACCTCCTTGAGGATGTCCCGGTCCATGGTAAGGTCGGCCACCTTCAGCTTGAGCCGGGTGTTCTCCTCACGCAGGCTGCGCAGCTCCTTGAGCTCGCTCACGCCCATGCCGCCGTATTTGGCCTTCCATTGGTAGAAGGTGGGCTGGCTCAATCCATGCTCCCGGCAGATGTCGGCCACCTTGCGGCCCTGCTCCTGTTCGCGCAGTATCGAAACGATCTGCGCCTCCGTCCATTTGCTCTTTTTCATTGTCCCAAAGTTCAAGTGTTCGTGTGGATCCTATTTATCCATGCACCTGATTTTGGGGGAGCTTACAAAACCGCATGGCCAGCTCGGCAAGCGTGTGGATTTCCTTGAGCGCCTCAAGGGCAACACGGGCCTTGAACGCTGCGCTGAACTTCCTTCTGCTTCGCTTACTCATTGGGACAAGGTTAGCCACCTTAGCTACCTGTCCAGTTTTTGGGGAGTACTACACCTCACAAGTCCGCCTACTCATTTCGGTCTTCCTACATCCGGGAATTTCAGTACTTCGTCCCTGATTACCACAATACCAGATGGGAAATGTTCCAATGGTTCACCATCTTGTATGGCATATATCGTAAATCCATGGCGGTGCAATGATTCCACATCTGCCTTTACTGGCATCTGGTCCGTGGCTTCAATCCCGGTTGCGAACATGAATTGGATATGATGGATTGCAGGAATGTTGTATACAACAGTGTGACCCGAATTAGGCACCATTGCAGCAAGTTTAGCCAACACAGGCATGGCCTCAATCTGTTGTTGCCTCCATTTTTGATGTTCCTTAGGAGGCGAGGCTAAAGTGTGGCGATACTGGAGCACATCAATATTCAAAGAATATGCAGCAATTATAGTTGATGACACCATTAACAGCCAATATCTATGGCGTGCCATAATCAGTGTGTTCGTTAGTGCCACCAGACCTGCCCCAATACCAATAAAATAAATTGGTAAAAGCACCATGGTAAAACTCACCATCTTTGTATTGGCCCAAGCGAAAGCCCCATGTACTGCTACAAGAATCACGACCACGAAAACGCGGTGCTCCTTCCGCGTCGTACGCCAAATCAATAGAATGCAGACAGGAATAACAAGCCACCATGTAAATGGCGGCAGCAATTGTTGGATGACAAGAAAGTGGAAGCCCAATCCACCAGAATGCCCCTCTACGGTTTCGGTCATATGGCTGGTGTCAAATAGCCATTGAGCTTCCAGTTCGTCAGGAAAGCGAAGGGCTATGCTTCCAAACCAAAGCAGGCATAGAACCATCGAAATCAAAGCTCCGATAAAGAATTTCTTCCAATCGCCACGATTGTTTCGATATATAGCAACAGCAAACCATGGCACAAACACAAGGGTTCCAACAAATAGTTTAGTTAATATGGCACATGCCGCAAATAGGCCGACAAGCAATGCCCAACGAAGTCGTCCATCCTTCCAAAGCTCCAACAGAGCCCACCAGCTACAGGCCACGGTGGCGATAAATGTGGCATCGTTATGGTCCGTGTTGATGGCCCCAGCAGTGAGTTCCAACAAGTAGTACGAACATGTTGTGAAAAGTGCAGCGATCCATCCAGCATGCTTTTCCGCAAGTAACTGTCCCATTCGATATGTTACAGGCACTAATGCCGTGAGCCATAAAGCACTAGGAATACGCACAGCCCAAGGTTCTACCCCAAAGGCCGCTAATGATGCCGCTATCTGCCAGAGAAAAAACGGCGGTTTATGCAGCCAGAGTCCGGCCTGGGTCCAATTGGCTGAGGTGGAAAGGATTCCTTCCGCGAACAACCTCGGCGTAAACGGATCCTCCAACATACGTTTCGCCACCAATGCGTGGAAACATTCGTCCCATTGGTTCAGGAAGGGATCCAATGTCGCAGCGAAAAGCCGAAGGACCAACGCGCCTAGAGTGAGCGCAACCAAGGCCCAATTTTGCTTCTGATTCCACTCGAGCCATGCGGCAATGATGATGATTCCTATCGCTACCCCTAGGACAACCTGATGAGTCGATGAGAAATAGGAATCAAACATAGCACCTAGACTACACCGTGTTTTGTTTATATTGATATCACTTACTCAGTTATAATCATCCGCCTCGTCTCAATTTCAACACCATCAATAATCAGTGAATAAAGATACATGCCCGGCACTAACTGTTTCCCATCAATGGTGATTGAACCACGTCCCCGACCCTTAATGGGATATGTTGCCTCTAGCCGCCCGTTTAGGTCCATAATCATTATTGAGGCGGATGAACTCCTCGTTAGTGGCAGCTCAAAATCGACTACGGTACGATCCCAAAAGGGATTCGGATTATTCTGATACAATCGGGCATGCGGCAGATCCTTATCCACCGCAGACTTCAAAACATCAGATGCAAACCGAGCATCACAGCACTCAATCAATTTTATTTGAAGCTTCTTAAGCTCCTCTTCAAGACTATCTAGTTTATTCATTTCCGCATTTAGCGCTACTATCAAAAGGGGTATCATTTGATTATAGTCGACCATAAGTATACCCTTTGCACTATCTGTAGCTTCGGGCATAACTCTACGCACTTCTTGTGCTATTAGGCCATAGCGGGTGGGAATATTTGCATCACCGTGGTTCTTTATTTCATACTTGTATCCATTTAATTGATTCAAAATAACTCGTGCATTATGTATCTTGTGAATGTTCATCTTTTTTGAGCTATCTGACATTTGGTAAACGCTTTCAACATAAATCTCATTCCAGTCTGTTTCTGACGACCAAAAGGCAATTTTATCCACATTAGTACCTATTTCGGCTCCTGGATTCCCGTTACCTACCTTCATCTTCATCTCGATGAACGTATTGCCTGGATATACCGGCACCTCGGGATATGTTGTCAAAAGCAGATCCCCCTTAATGTGAACCTTGTATCCACTATTCGGAATAGTTGTGCCAATGCCGATTCTCCCGGAAGGGTCAATCCGTAATTGAGCGAAGATGGATGAAGCGAGCCAGAAGAGGCCGACGATCGTAAGGGGGAACCTTAAGGTTGGCATGAAAGTAGTGTTTAGTTGTTGTTGATGAGTTTATTCACAGGTACTTATGTCAAGTACTATTGAGCCGTTCAGAGGGGGCAGCAGTTCTGTTGTTGGGGCTATCGCAATGAATTGTGCAGCCCTCAATATTGCGTTTTGGGACCCAAAGCCGGGAGCCAAGCCACAATGCATGCCTCCTATTTCGTAGGATTCCTTTGGTATGCCATTCGCGTTGACTTCACTGATTTGTCCTCTCGCAGATTCTGTGTTAGGTTGAGTGATTTACTTTTACCGTCGGATTCATTCCGA
>JAHDVX010000021.1:26213-54580 GCA_023382455.1 Flavobacteriales bacterium | reverse complement strand
CTAGGCCGTGCCCAATGCGGGCATGGCGGGTGCCGCCTCCCTTCCCGCGGGCGAAAGGCGGGAATAGTGGTGCATGAGGCCCATCATCAGCAGGGCCTGTGCCGGATTCTGCGTGAGCTGGCCGTTGGTGAGCGAGTCCAGGAACAAGGCCAACAGCAGGAAGCGGGATGTGGCGAACAACAGATCGTCCTTCCTGCCCTTCACTCGCAGCATGTAGATAAAGGCGATCAGGAACACCGCGTAGAGGAACAACATGCCCGGGTATCCGTAAATGAACACGAGGCCGAGCATGCCCACATCCGCCGGGTAGAAAAATCCGAGGAACTGCTCATAGCCGCCTTCATTCCAGGTGTGGCTGATGCGCCCATTGCCGATCCACGGATGCTGGGCCACCTGCCGCTTGGCGATGGCCACCTCCAGGGTGCGCACGGATACCTCGGCCGCACCTTCCTCGGTCCCCGTCACTGTATGCAGGGCGTCCTTGAACATGAAGGTGTACTGCTCCACCTTCGACGGTGCGGCCAGGAAGAGCACCATCACGGCCACCAATGCCGGGACCAGGATCACCAATGCCACCTTGGCCAGGCGCTTCCAGGGTGCATGCCAGAGCACCACACCGGCCATGCCGATGGCGGTGACGGCCATGGAGGTACGGTCCATGCGGAACACCACCACGTAGGCTGCGAAGAGCAGAGCGGGCAACAGGTCGATCCAACGCTCCCGCATGAACGCCCGGGCCGAATAATAGATGGCACCGAAATACATGGCGCACATGTTGAACCGGTAGTATACCCCGCCACCCTTGATGTCGTTGGCGCCGGCCAAGGGCGTATCCTGATAAGGTGCCGGATTGATGAACAACGTGGCCAGGTAGAAGTAGATCAAGCAGGTCCAAGCCACGATCAGCAAGGCCTGTTCCAGTTGCCGCAAGGAGATCCAGCCCATACGGAGCCAGTGGTACACGGCCAGGACCCCAAGGAGCAGGTAATAGTCCTTGAAGGCGAAAATGCCCCAGATCAGGGGCTGGCCGAATTCACGTTGAGCCCCGATCGCCGCACCCAGGGGAAGCAGCACCATGAGCAGCACATAGATCTCGAAGCCGTTGATGCGCCAATCATTGGCCAAGCTGCGCTGCACGATCCGCCACACCACCCAGGCCACCAGCAACGGAACCAAGGCCACTTCCAAGGCCCCGATAACCAAAGTGAAATGGCTGACGGTCAACACCCGCCAGACGATGGTGATCACGAACGCCAGGATACCCACGGTAAGTGCATGATGCCGGAAGGGCCATGGCAAGGCACTGCCGGGGATAGGCGCCGTGTTGTCCGGGGTTACCAATGCCATTTCGCGAACAGGTCCTGACCCAAGGTGGCCGACAAGCGTTCCACATCGGTGCGGTAAATATCGCGCAGCCAGGTCCTATCCTCAGCAGTCATCCCACGCGAAGCCTTCATATTGCTTTCCTTGAGGTACTTCCTCGCCCGCTGCCGGCGTTCTGCCGGCAGCACCAGGCGCACCAATGGCCGTACCAGGCTTTTCAACGGATTCTCCGTGGTGATGAGGCGCTGCAGCGCCCGGTACCGGGGCTCACCCGAGCGGTTCTTGGCCTCCACGGGAGGAAGCTTCACGGGATCCACGCCAGCGAGGTCGAACACCCCGCGCATGAACCCGTCGGCATCCTTGCGCATGTCCTCGAAGAAGAACACACGGGTGGTGGGGAAAGCCTTCAGATAAGCCTCCACCTGCCGGGCATACATGCCCATGGCCACGTGATGCCACATGAAATCCCAGCCTTGCGCGGTGCGCTCCTGCTCCCGTGCAAGGGAGGCGCGGAAATCCAGCGATTCGTGCGTGTCCTTCACAAAATGCATGTACGAGGACCAGGCGCGTTCCACCGGGTCGCGCAGCACGATCCCGATCCGGGTACCGCTCCCCAGGACATCCAGGATGCGTGGGATGGCCGTGGCATGATGGTAGAGGTAGCCGGTGCCGATCTCCACCGTGGTCTTTCCGATCAATCCCCGGTACAGCTCGCGGTACTCCTGTTCGCCGGTGATCACCGTGGAAGGGTCGCGTTGTTGCGGATAGGGCAGCTTTCCGCCGCCCATCCACTCATGGTCGAAATAGAAGGTCTCCTTGCGCGGGATGGCCACTTGGGGGTGGGCGCGCAGGGCATGCTCGATGGTGGTGGTACCGGCCTTGGCCGTACCCACGAACAGGCATTGGGGCAGGTTGATGTCGCTCATGGTTGGCACCAATGGCTGAGGTCACGTCCGACCAGGGCGGCGAGCCGTTCCGTGTCGGCGCGGTAGTATGCACAAAGTTGCTCCCTGGCCTGTTGCGGCATCTCCGGCCGGTCCAAGGCTTTCTTCAACATGCCGTCCCGCTTGGCCCTCGCCTTGTTGCGCATGCCTTGCGGCAGCAGGTGGGACAGGGATCGGATCAACGGATTGCGCCGCAAGGTGCGCACCAGGCCGCGATTCCGGGGTATGCCGCCCGGGTTGGACTGCACCTTTTCCACCTCAATGTGCGGCAGGCCGGCACGGTCGCAGATGTCATCGAAGGTGCCTTGCAGGTCCTTCAGGTCCTCCAGCAGGTATACCTTGAAGGACGGGAAGACCGATTGGAATTGCTCCACCGCATCGGCGTAGAGCCCATAGCCCAGATAGTCAAAACCCCAGCGCTGGTGTTTGCGGCGCTCCACCGTGGCCGGATCGATCGCCTGCTCGAACGGCAGGTCCTCATGGCCGTTGCGCACCAGGTAGAGCCAATGGGAATAGGCGCGCTCCACCGGGTCGCGCAGGATGGCACTCATGTTCAACCGCCCGGCCTTCTCCCCATACGCCTGTTGGATGTTCGGAATGGCGGCCCGGTGCAGATACAGGTAGGAGGTGGAGCAATCGGCGATCAGGGAACCGGCCGGTGCCCCTTCATAGAGCGCCGCATATTCCCCCGGTTCCCAGACCAAGGTGCGGACGAAAGCGGGATCCTTGTACGGGGGGCGCTTGCCGCTGAAGCCGAAGAAATGCGGCTCCTTCTTGGCCATGGGCAGGAACACGCCCGGGTGGCGGGTGAACTGGTGCGCGATGGACGTGGTCCCGCTCTTGGCCGCGCCCACCAGCATGATGTCGGGCAGCCGGGCCGGGCGTTCATTGAACGTGATCTCCATGGCTGGACTTGTGCTTGGTGACCCAAGGGATATAGTACATGTTGATGCCGTGCTTGCGGTAAATGACCACCGCGCCGGCGATGTTCCACAGGCTGAGGGTGATGCCAGCGGCCGTGGCGGCCCCCATCATGCCGAAGGGGGGGATCAGCAGCAGGTTGAGCACCACATTGAGCGCCACCGCGGCCAGCACAATGCGGGAGAACACCACCTGCCCTCCCGTCATGTTCAGGAAGGCGCCCACCATGCCGGAGCTGGCGGATATGAAGTGGGCCACGGTCATGATGCGCAGCACGTTCGCCCCGGCGACGAACTCCGGCCCCAGGACGCCCATGATGGGCTCCGCGAACAGGAGCAGCAGCACGGAAACCGGCGCCGTGGTCCAGAACACAAGCTTGCTGGCATAGTCCAGGGTTTCGCGCAATTCAGTCCGCTTTCCCGAGTGGTACATCTCGGCGATCTTCGGCATGGCGATGGTCTTGATGGCGCCGATGACGAACTCGATGGCGATGGATATCTTCACGGCGTTGCCGTAGATGCCGATGATGTCCGAAGGCCGGTACCAGGCCAGCATGATGGTGTCCAACCGGCCGTTCAGGCTGCTGGCCAAGGCGGTGATCATCATGGGCAGGGCCAAGGCGAAGTGTTCGCGCATGTTCACCCCCAGGGGCGGTGCCTGGTTCTTGGTCACCAGGAGCCGGATGTAGCGCCGGACCAGGTAAAAGGCGAAGAGGGCGCAGGTGGCCGTGGCCGTTGCGCTGGCCATCACCGGCGTCATCACGTTACCGGAAAGGACCAGCACGGCCAACAGGGTAAGGCCCAGCCCGGCCGGGGAGCGCAACAGCTCGGAGACCGCCACGCGCTTGGTGCCCCGGATGAACTCCACGTTCACCAGCAACAGGGCGGTGAACGGCATGACCAGCGCCATGGCCAGCATCACCGGACCGGGCAGGCCGGCATCGCCCACGAGACCTTTTGATGCCATCCCGCGCCAGGCCAGGAACAGCAAGCTGATCAGCAGGGAAAACGGAATGACGGCACGCAACACGCCCTTGTGCAGGGGAAGCAGGCGGCCCCACTCACCCTTGGCCCGGTACTCCGCCACTGAGCGCACGTTGGAACTGCTCAGCCCGAGGGTGGCCAACATGCCCAACACGGCCATCCATGCAGTGAACAGGTTGTAGTAGCCATTACCTTCCGGGCCGAACCGCCGGGCGATGGCCAGCATCAATCCGTAAGTGAACAGCATGCCCATGATGCGGTAGGCGAAGGCCACCGCACCACCGCCCACCAGCTCCCGTTGGCCTTTCTTCACGGGCAGCTTCCGAAGGAGTTTCCGCAGTTTCACGCGCCTTGGCGTTTCATGGTCACCATGTTCCATATGGTGAGCAGGATGATGTACAGGTCCAGGGTGAAGGACCAATGCTTGATGTAGGAGCGGTCGGCTTGCACGCGCTTTTCCATCAGGTGCAACTCATGGGTCTCGCCCCGCAGTCCACGAGCCTGGGCCAGCCCAGTGATGCCGGGCTTGAGCCAAAGCCGTTCCATGTACGGGCCGATCAGCTTGGTGTACTCCTCCGTGTGCGAGAGCATGTGCGGCCGCGGGCCCACCACGCTCATGTGGCCCAGGAACACATTGAAGAACTGCGGCATCTCGTCCAGGTTGCTCTTGCGCAGGAAAGCCCCGATCCGGGTGATCCGCGGATCGCCTTTCACCGCCTGCTTCCGGTCCGAGTCCACGTTCACCCGCATGCTGCGGAACTTCATGCAGCCGAAAGGCCGGTTCACGATACCCGTTCGCTGCTGAATGAAAAGCACCGGGCCCGGCGAGCTCAACTTGATCAGGATCGCCATCAAGGGATACAGCCAAGAGAGGATCAGCACAATGACCACAATGCTGAACACCAGGTCGAAGCCGCGCTTGAGCGCCCGTCCCAGGACATTGCGGTACTTGATCGGATTGATCGCCACCAAGGCGGTCAGGCCACTATCATCCAGGTAGGCTTTGAACCCGTTGCGGTGCAGCTGGTCCGCCGTTCGGTCGATCAGGCGGACATGGATATCCTTCAGCAGGCAGAACCGGATGATGGACATGGTCTTTTTACCCAACTGATCCCTTGCGATGTACACCTGGTCCACCCGGTTCATGGTGACAAAAAGGTCAAACTCCTCGAGGGGCAAAGCTCCACTCTCCTGTTCCCCGTGGCCCACGTCGAAATGGGCAAGCACCTTGTAGCCATATTCAGGGTGCTCCTTCATTTCACGCAGGAACCGGTGGCTGACTGAATTTGAGCCCACGAACACCACCCGCTTGAAGTTGAAGCCCGCGGTGCGGTAGGCACGGATCCCCTTCCAGATCAGAAGCCTCACCAAGCCGACCAGGAGGGAAAAGATCAGGAAATGCCAGACCAGCAGCATCGGCGGAACGCCTTGGATGCCCACCAAGTAGCCCATGGCCAAGGACCCCACGGCCAAGGTAGCCAAGGCTATAGCCAACCCTTTCACCAATGCAGCCCCGCTCATGCGCCGGTCCATAGGCTGGAACGCCCCGATCAGAGAGGCAATGACCCAGATAAGGGCCATGCATCCGAAAAACAGGCGGAGCACGGTCCAATCCAGCATGCCGGCATGCCCGTATGTGATCCGAACGGCGAGCGAGAAGGCGATGCCTAAGGCAAGCAGCTCAAAAAACAGGTAGATGTAACGTTCGTACTTGGCCATACTTGATCCGTCGGCAAATATCAGCCGCTTGTTGATTTCTTCCCTGCTACGGCTGAAAGGAGGGCTTAGTTGCTTTCATATTTGCCCGAACAAGCGAGCAAGACCGTACGTTTCATGCACCCAAAGCGCCTTTCCATGGCCGACCGTATCCGAGAATGGCCCGTGTTCCGCGGGCAGAAATTCGCCTCAACCGCCTTGCTGATACCGGCATTGGTGGTGCTCCTGCTTTCGGGCTGCGTACCCAACCGGAAGATCGTACTGTTGCAGGACGGGTCCGCGCGGGTTCCATGGGACGCCTTGGTGGACTCCACCTGGTCGCCCAAGCCACCGGCCTTCGCCCTTAAGCCGGGCGACGTGATCATGGTCCAGATCGACCATTCCCAGATCGTGAAGGACATTGTGCCGCAGGCCCCCTCCCAGGACATGAACCTCTATCGCGCGGTGCAGCACCCTTATCTCATCGGCCATACCATCGCGGCGGACGGCACCATCAACTTGCCCGAACTGGGCTCCGTATCCGTGGGCGGCATTTCCATCCCCGAGGCTGAAAAGGCGATCAAGGCCATCGCCGACGGGTACTATTCCGATGCCGCGGTGAAGGTGGTCCTGCTCAACTTCAACATCTCCGTGATCGGCGAGGTCAACCGTCCGGGGCGTTATCCCGTATACGACGACCAGGTGAGTGTGCTGGACGGGTTGGCCATGGCCAATGACCTGACCGTACTGGCCGACCGCTCCAGGATCCGCATCATGCGTTCCCGCGATGGCACCAATCATCTGTACCACATCGACCTTAAGGACCAGAACATCCTGGCCAATCCCTACTTCTACCTCCAACCGGATGACGTGGTGATCGTGGACCCCCTGAAACGCCGGCAATTCTCCGGAAGGGACCCGAATATCGTGATCAACATCCTGGCCTTCCTTGTCTCCATTGTCAGCGTTTACGCCGCACTGCAACGATAATCCCCGACGGAATGACCGGCACAGAACTTCGCGAGGACACCGACCTGAAGGCTTTCCTGGGGCGCTACCTGCGCACCTGGCCCATTTTGGCCCTGGCCGGTGTCGCCTTGTTGGCCTTGGTGATGCTCATCGTCATGGCGGTGCAGCCCCAATACGCGGCCAGCACCAGCATCATGGTGGCCACGCCCATGCGGCACGATGACCCGAACCGCATGGTGCAACCCCCCGGCCCGCTGCCCCGGACGGACAAGAACTATTACTACAACGAACAGCTGCGCATCACCTCCCAACCGATCATCCGCCGCGTGGTGGACCGCCTCGGACTTCAGGTGAAATATGTGCAGGAAGGCACCCTGCTTGACTGGGACGTGTACCGCGACAGCCCGATCAAGGTGGAATTGGATTCCGCTTCCGTGCACGACCTCGCCCACGTGCCATACGGCGTGGCCTTCTACCTGCACGGGGTGAACGGTGATGAGTTCACCTTGGTGGGTGATGGCAAATACGGACCGGATGACCGCACCATCGAAGTGGAACAGCCGGCCAAATTCGGGGAGTGGATCACCCTGGACAGCATGCGCGTCCGCATAACCAAGGTGGCCGGCGCCAAACTTCCCCTGGAAGGTGATGATGCCATGCGCTACGGGTTCATCCAGCAAAGGCCGGAACAGGTCGTGCTTGACCTGATGGAGGATGTGCTGGGCGAAATGACCTTGGCGGAGGCCACCACCGTGAAGGTCACCTACACCGCGGCGCCAAAGGCCAAGGCACTGGATGTGCTGCAGGCGATCGGCGAGGAGTATACCGCGGACCACTTGGCCCAGCAAAGGAGCGAACTGGACCGGACCATCCAGATGGTGGAGCAGGAGATCGAGGTGAACCGCGGGAAGCTGAAGAACACCGGGGAACAACTTGAGCGGTTCAAACGGGGCGCTGGGATCACCAACCTGGCCCATTCCACCATCCTCCTCCAAGAGGCACTCAGCAACCTGGACGCCCAGCGCGAAGCACTCATCGTGCAGGGTGATTATTTCAAGAACCTGTTGGCCACCCTTGAAAGTGGCGAAAGCGCGAAGCTGCCGAGCCCCAAGGCATACGGGGTTTCGGACCCGCTGTTGAACGACATGACCACCGAGTATGCCACCCTGCAATCCGATATCGCCGTGATGCGCGAGGAGGGCAAGACGGCCAACCCGACCTTCAGCCGCATGCTGCGCCTGTTGGGGCAACAGCGGGACAACATCCGCAACACGGTGGAGAGCTTCAAGCGCAACAACCGGATAAGCCTTGAAAACGTGGAGATGCAGCGGAATGATGTATTGGCCAAGCAGGATTCCGTGCCCAAGCTGGACCGGCTCCTGGCGGACCGGGAACGTGAGCAGCGGACTTACGAGGCCGTGAACACCGACCTGATGGCCCGATTGAGCAACCTGCACGTGCAACGTGCGGCACTCGCCCCGGAGGTCACCGTGATCACACCAGCCTATCTGACCGATACGGACCCCGTGTTCCCCAATGCGGTGATCCTGCTGGCCGCCGCCTTCCTGCTGGCCTTGCTTGCCCCGTTGGCCTACCTGATCTGCAAGGCGCTCTTCAGCAACCGGATCACCGGGGCCGGCGACCTGGCCAAGGCGCTTCCCGGTGTACCGTTGGGTGCACGCGTACCTTGGTCGACCCACAAGGACCCGGCGGCGTTCATTGCCAATACCGACAGCCCGGCACACATTGAAATGGCCAAGTTGGCCGCCCTGTTGGAGATCGGGCGCAGCCACCCCACCGAGCTCAACCTGGTCTGTGGGGCCGGTGGCCGAGAGGATGCCGCCACCTTTACCGAACGCCTGGCCTGGATGCTCGCCCATCGCGGCAACCAGGTGGTGTATGCCGCCCAAGGCCAAACTGCGTACCGGAACGGGGCACCGCGAACGCTTACCCTGGCCGACCCGGCGGGGACGGGCTTGGACACTTTCAAGAACCGGATGCGTGAGGGCGGTGCAGCCTTCGTGATCATGGGGATCGGAAACGCAGACTCCTTGGCCAGCACTCCCCAGATCGGTTCCGCGGACCGTGCCATCGTGGTGTGCCAACCGGGGGTGACAAGAAAGCCGGCCTTGGACATGCTGGCCCTTTCCCGTGCCAACGGCCAACTGCCGCCCCTGTTGCTGGCATTGGACGGCTTGACCGATGAGCGATTGCCGTGGTTCGGACTGGGCAAATGGCCAGGCGAGAAGCGGCTCGGGCCCATGGACTTCATCCGGTACAATTGGCGCCGGGCCACCAACTGATCCGTATGGCGAAACGATTGGTCTTCATCACCAACCAGTTGCCATACCCTCCCCAAAGCGGTGGTGTGATCAAGTCCTGGCGCCTGCTCCAGCATCTCTGCCAGACCTTCCGTGTGACCCTCGTGACCCCGCTCAAGGGGGAGGATGCCAAGCACCTTGCTGCCCTGCAGGCCAAGCTGCCGCTCGAAGCCGTGCATGCCGTGCCGGTGGACCGGCCGCGCACCGGGATGAATTTCCTGCGCAGTCTGGTTTGCGCGCCCACCCTGAACGTGTACCGCAACTCGGACAAAGCCTTGGCGCGCGCCGCGGAGGAGGCCATCGCAAACACCGACCTGGTGCTCGTGGACCACTTGGAGGTGTTCCCCTATGTGCCGCCCCGTACAAGGGTGCCCGTGGTACTGCACCAGCACAACGCGGAGTATGTGATGTGGGAGCGCTCCAAGGCCGTGGCCTCCAACTTGGCCGAGCAGATCGTGCTGACCCTGGAGGCCGCACGGGTGAAACGGTACGAGGCGAAGGCCTGCAAGCAGGCCGACCTGGTCTTTGCGGCCCCGAACGACCAGGATGAACTGGCGCGGATCGGCGTGCCGAAACAACGCTTCCGCACCACCTTCCATCTGGGGGATGACAGTGGATTGCAGGCACCGGACCTCCAATTCGACGAGGCATCGGACAATCTTCTCTACGTGGGCACGCTAAGCTGGCCGGCCAATGCCGACGGTCTGCGCTGGTTCCTGGCTGAAGTATGGCCCCTGTTGAAGGCCGACCATCCGGCCTTGACCTTGGACATCATCGGCCGCGGGGCCAGCCCGGAGCTGGAGCATGCCGTGGCCAAGGCTTCCGGGGCCGTGCTGCACGGGTTTGTGGATGACCTGGAGCCCTTCTACCGCAAGAGCAAAGTCTTCATTGCACCGCTGCGGTTCGGGAGCGGAACCAAGGTGAAGGTGATCACTGCACTCTACCGCGGCCTGCCCTGCGCCACCACGTCCATCGGCACGGAAGGCCTGGACCTGGTGCCCGGGGTGGAGGTGATGCTGGCCGAGGATGCTCCCGCCACCGCGGCCGGCATCTCGCGCCTGGTGACCGACAAGGACCATTGGACGGCCATGCGCGACAGCAGCCGGAAAAAGGCAAAAAAAGACCTGGCTTGGAACTCCATGCTCGAAGATCACGTTGGAGCCTTGTCCCAATTACTGGACCCATCACCTGCTTAGCATAAAGCAGCATGCTCTTCAATTCCTTCGACTACCTCCTCTTCCTGCCGCTGGTACTGGTGCTGTACCACCTCATCCCCAAGGATTGGCGCTGGGTGATGCTGCTCGCCGCGAGCTACTTCTTCTACATGTGCTGGAAGCCGTTCTTCGCGATCTTCATGCTGCTCTCCACCGCCGTGGACTACTGGGCCGCGATGAAGATGGAGGACGCCCCCGATAAACAGGTCCGGAAACGCTACATGGCCTTCAGCCTGGTGGTCAACCTGGGGCTGTTGTTCTTCTTCAAGTACATGAACTTCTTCGCATACAATGCGGAGTTCCTGCTGGGCAGCCTGCATGTGTACTATGATTCCCCGGTGCTCAACATCATCCTGCCGCTGGGCATCTCCTTCTACACCTTCCAGAGCCTGAGCTACACCTTCGACGTGTACAAGGGGAAGGACAAGGCGGAGCGGCACTTCGGCTACTTCGCCCTCTACGTGAGCTACTTCCCCCAGCTGGTGGCAGGCCCCATCGAACGGGCCGGCAACCTGATCCCCCAGTTGCGTGCCCACAAGCCCGCCACCGACGACGACATCCGCTACGGCATCAACAAGATCCTTCTTGGCTTCTTCAAGAAGGTGGTGGTGGCCGACAACCTGGCCCCCTACGTGGACCAGCTATACGGCAACATCCCCGGCGCTTCGGGCCTGCAATATGCCATCGCGGCCGTCCTGTTCACGGTGCAGCTCTTTTGCGACTTCAGCGGCTACACCGACATCGCCATGGGATCGGCCCGCCTGATGGGCGTGCGGTTGATGGACAACTTCGACCGCCCCTTCAACACATCCAACCTCAACGCCGCCTGGTCCAAGTGGCACATCTCACTCACCTCCTGGATCGGGGACTACGTGTACAGGCCGTGGATCCGTAACAAGCCGAACCAGACCAGGTTGATCACCATCGCCACTTTCGTGATCATCGGGTTCTGGCACGGGCCCACTTGGAACTTCATCGCATTCGGACTCTTCCACGGCATTTGCATGGTGCTCCAGCGGATGTACATCCGCATCAAACCGCTCAAGGCCTTCAACAACTCCAGGCCGATGAAGCTCTTCTGGACCGTGTGGAACTTCGGCCTGCTGGTGGTCTCCTGCATCTTCTTCCGCAACAGCCTCACGGACGCCTTCACCGTGATCCACCACATTTTCACGGACTTCCGCCTGTCCATGGCCGACCTGCGCTCGGGCTATTTCGCCCAGATGATGATGGCCATCTGCTTCGCCCTGCTCGCCTGGGCCACCACGTTGTTCCCCCGCAGCCTGCGCTTCAAGTACGACAATGCCTATGTGGCCGGTATGCTCGTGGTGATCTTCATCTTCGGCTCCGACTCCCAGAACCAGTTCATTTACTTCCAATTCTGAGCCGGCCATGCGCACCTTGATCCGCAACTCCGCTTTCTTCCTCATCACCTTTTGGGTGGTGGCCCTGGCCTTGGATGCATTCCTCCAGAAGAAGGTGATCTTCAACGACCCTGCCTCCAACGCCTCCAAACTGCAGCGCCTGATCAACAGCACCGACCCCGCCGAGATCCCCGTGTTCGGAAGCTCCAAGGGCCGAAGCGCCTTCATCCCCGACAGCTTGAACCCGGGCGTGTACAACTACTCTATGGAGCGCAGCAACTTCGACGTGGTGGAGTTCCTCCTGGAGACCGAGCTGGCCAAGCCGCGGAAAAGCCCCATCCTCCTCGAATTCAACCACCGCTACTTCATCCATGCACCGCACTTCACCATTGATGCGGCCACTTTCGTCCCCAACCTCGGCCTGCCTGGCGTACGCAAATACCTGGAGGACAACGACCGGTTCGAAGTCCGGTTCATGATACCGGGACTGCGTTATTTCGGCGCATCCTGGCAATACATCCGCAAAGGGTTCGATGAGGACGGGTCCTCTTCGCGCCAGTCGGTGAAAGGAGGTATGTTCACCGAACGGGCCTCGCCACCCAGATTGCTGGCCAGCCAGGTGGAAGCGCGTGAACGATCCATCGCCATGCGCGAAAGGCTCGAACACGCCAAGGATGATGTGAAGGAGGTCATTTCGGCTGAGGACCGCCTCCGTTTGGAACGCCTCAATGCCTACCTGCTTTTCAGTGCCCCGAAGGACCGTGTGGCCCGCTTCGGTGAGCTGGTGGCCAGCCGGCCGGACCGCCAATTCCTGGTGGCCTACACCCCGCAGCACTGGAGCGAGGTGGAAGGTATCGCCAACTTCCCGGAGATCAAGGCCCTGTTCGACTCGCTGGAGCAACAGCACCCCAACCTGCACTTCTACGACTATTCCCACATGCAGCTGCCCGATAGCGCCTTCAAGAACAGCAGCCACCTGAACAACACGGGGGCCCGCGCTTTCTGCAAGGCGTTCAAACGGGATGCCGCCGAGTACCTCGCCCCCGCCTTGTCTTCCAGCGGGAAAGTGCGACCTTTGCAGCCCGAAAAATCCACCCCGGCTCCCCAGCCTGCCTCATGAGCGCCCCCGAGAACATCCATCCCGTCTCCCACCGCATGCTGCAGCGCGCCGACAAGGAGGCGCTCCTGGGCCAGCGCGGCTGCGTGGCCTGGATGACCGGCCTGAGCGGAAGCGGCAAGAGCACCATCGCCATCGCCCTGGAGCGCCTGCTGCACCAGGCCGGCCGCTACGTGGTGGTGCTGGACGGCGACAACGTGCGCACCGGCATCAATAACAACCTCGGCTTCAGCGAGGACGACCGCACCGAGAACATCCGCCGCATCGCCGAGGTGGCCAAGCTCTTCGTACAGAACGGCGCCGTGGTGATCTGCACGTTCGTGAGCCCCACCCGTGCCATCCGCGACCAGGCGCGCCGCATCATCGGCGAGGCCGACTTCATCGAGGTGTTCGTGGATACACCCCTGGAGGAATGTGAACGCCGCGACGTGAAAGGCCTCTACGCCAAGGCACGCCGGGGCGAGATCAAGGACTTCACCGGCATCAGCGCTCCCTTCGAGCCGCCCACCGGGCCGGCCATACGCCTATTAACCGCGGGCCGAGGCCCGGACAGCAACGCATCGGAACTGCTCCGCCACTTGACCCCACGTATTGAACGCCAATGACATCTGCACACTCCTACCGACTGACCCATTTGAAGGAACTCGAGAGCGAGAGCATCCACATCCTGCGCGAGGTGGCCTCGCAGTTCGAGAACCCCGTGCTGCTCTTCAGCGGCGGCAAGGACAGCATCGTCTGCTTCCACTTGGCCCGCAAGGCCTTCTACCCGGCCAAGGTGCCCTTCCCCCTGCTGCACGTGGACACCGGCCATAACTTCGATGAGGCCATCGCCTTCCGCGACGCCCTGGTGGAAAAACACGGCGCCAAGCTCCTGGTGGGCAGCGTGCAGGAAAGCATCGATACCGGCCGGGTCCAGGAGGAAACCGGGTTCTATGCCAGCCGCAACAAACTGCAGACGGTGACCCTGCTGGACAGCCTGGAGAAGTTCAAGGTGGACTGCGCCATCGGCGGAGGCCGCCGCGACGAGGAAAAGGCCCGCGCCAAGGAGCGCGTGTTCAGCCACCGCGACGAGTTCGGCCAATGGGACCCCAAGAACCAGCGCCCCGAACTGTGGAACATCTACAACGGCCGGAAGAAGCCCGGTGAGCACTTCCGCGCCTTCCCCATCAGCAACTGGACCGAGATGGACGTGTGGCAGTACATCCTGCTGGAACAGATCGAAATCCCCTCGCTGTACTTCAGCCATGAGCGGGAGGTCTTCCTGCGGGACGGGGTGATCTACGCCAACTCCCCTTTTATGAAGCTCAAGTCCGATGAAAAGCCCTTCATGAAGCGCGTACGTTTCCGCACGGTGGGCGACATGAGCTGCACCGGGGCCGTGGATTCCCCGGCCTCCACCCTCGAGGAGATCATCGAGGAAGTGGCCTCCACCCGCACCACCGAGCGCGGCAGCCGCATGGACGACAAGCGGAGCGAGGCCGCCATGGAGGACCGGAAGAAACAAGGCTATTTCTAAACCGGAAGACCAAAACAAGGAACTGGGACCCTGAACGCCGGGCATTCCTGCCACAAGCCGTCCCAGCATTCACTTTCCAATACAGACCTGACAATGACGAACACCACCAAGGGATACCTCGACATGGACCTCCTGCGTTTCACCACGGCAGGCAGCGTCGATGACGGCAAAAGCACCCTGATCGGACGCCTGCTTTATGACAGCCGCGCCATTTTCGACGACCAGATGGAAGCCGTGGAGCAGGCCAGCGCCAAACGCGGCTCCGGGGAGATCGACCTGAGCCTGCTCACGGACGGCCTGCGCGCCGAACGCGAGCAGGGCATCACCATCGATGTGGCCTACCGCTACTTCGCCACGCCCCGCCGCAAGTTCATCATCGCCGACACGCCCGGGCACATCCAGTACACCCGGAACATGGTGACCGGTGCCAGCACGGCCAACCTTGCCATCATCCTGGTGGATGCGCGCAAGGGCATCCAGGAGCAGACCAACCGCCACGCCTTCATCGCATCGTTGCTGGGCATCCCCCACGTGGTGTTCTGCATCAACAAGATGGACCTGGTGAACTATGATGAGGCCACGTTCCAGCGCATCCAGAAGGAATTGGAGGACTTCAGCAGCAAGCTGGAAGTGCGCGACCTCAACTTCATCCCCATCAGCGCCCTCAAGGGCGACAACGTGGTGAAGCGCAGCACCAACATGGAATGGTACCAGGGCACCACCCTGATGTACCTGCTGGAGAACATCCACATCGCCGGCGACCTGAACCACATCGACCGCCGCTTCCCCGTGCAGCACGTGATCCGCCCGATGACCACCGAATGGCACGACTTCCGCGGCTTTGCCGGGCAGATCGCCGCAGGCATCTTCCGTACCGGCGAAACCGTGCAGGTGATGCCCAGCGGCTTCCAGAGCACGATCAAGTCCATCCACGTGGGCGACCAGGCGGTGGAGGAAGCCTTCGCCCCCCAGAGCGTGGTGATGACGCTCTCCGATGAGATCGACATCAGCCGTGGTGACATGATCACCGGGCCCAACAACCTGCCGAAGGCCTCCCAGGACGTGGAGGTGATGCTCTGCTGGTTCAACGAGAAGCCCCTGGTACCGGGCGGTAAATACGCCGTGCGGCACAATTCGCACGATGCGCGCTGCATGGTGAAGGAGGTGAACTACAAGATGGACATCAACACCCTGCGGAAGAACACCGAGGACCGCTCCATCGGCATGAACGACATCGGGCGTGTGCTGCTGCGCACCACCGAGCCCCTCTATTTCGACCTGTACTCGCGCAACCGCAACACGGGGAGCCTCATCCTGATCGACGAGGGCACCAACGAGACGGTGGCCGCGGGCATGATCGTGTAAGGAGCTCAGGTCCGGCCACGCCACACCAGGAAGGCCACGCCCGCCACGGCCCCTGCGCAATCGGCCGCCAGATCCAGCAAGTCGCCGTGCCGCCCTTGGCCCAAGGCCTCCTGCAATACTTCGATAAGGCCGCCATAGAGCGTGGTTGCCAGAATGACCAGACCGGCCCGCGTTTGCACGCGGGCCGGTGCATTTCCTGCGGGGAAGGCCCAGTAGGCCAGCACGGCCTGCACCCCGAAGAGGAAGGCGTGCACGAATTTGTCCAAATGCACCTTGGCGGCCCAAGGCCAGCGCGGCACGCCCCCTTCGGGCGCCAGCGTGAGCACCAGGACCACCAAGGCCCACAGCACGGCCAACCGCGCCGCCTGCCTGCGCCGCATACGGCTCAGCCGATGGACTCCTGGTACTGGTCGGCCGAGAGCAGGCTGCCCAGTTCAGCGGGGTCCTTCATTTTCACCCGCACCAGCCAGCCCGCACCGTAGGGGTCGCGGTTCACCGCACCGGGGTCATCGGCCAAGGCCGGGTTCACCTCCAGCACCGTGCCGCTCACGGGCATGAACAGGTCGCTCACCGTTTTCACCGCCTCCACGGTGCCGAACACCGCCTCGCGGTCCACGTCCTGCCCTTCCGTGTTGATGTCCACGAACACGATATCACCGAGCTCGCTCTGCGCGTGGTCGGTAATACCGATCACCGCCTCGCCGCCTTCGGTACGGACCCACTCGTGGTCCTTGGTATACTTCAATTCCGCCGGGGTATTCATCTTCTGGTGGTTGGTGCAACTGCTGATAGGCTGCAAATATGGCCCTTATTGGGTCAAGGTGAAGCGCAGGCTGATGCCGATGTTGGTGTTGGCGCTGGGGAACGAGGTACTGATCACGGGCGTGTTGATGACGCGCTCGTAGAAGGCCCGGACGTTCAGGCGCTGGTCGATCACATAGTCCGCACTGGTCTTGATGGAGATGATATCCTGGCCGGCGGTCACCTGGTTCTGGCCCTCCTCGATCTTGCGGATCACGGTGTTGTTCTGCCGCCAGCTCAGGTCCACCCGCAGGTTCAGGTCGCTCTGGGGGGTCTTTCCGCCCAGCTGGAAGGGGAACTTCACGTTCTTGAATCGGTAGCCGCTGCCGATCACGTACTCCTTGCCGCGCACCTCGGTGACCTGGTAGTTGGTGAGGCCCAGGCTCAGGTTGCGGTCGCGGTTGTACTCGAACTTGGCCAGCAGGCTGTTCTGCAACGTGGCGTCGAAGTTGATGAAGGGGTGCATCACCTCGGAGATGGTGACCACCGAGATCTGCTTCTCGGGCAGGAAGTTGCCGCCGGCGTCGAGCACATCACCGCCCGGCTCGTACAGCAGGTTGGTCTGGTAGCCGCCAATGTTGAAGGTGCTCCGGTAGCTGTGCTTCACCGAGAAGGTGCGGAAGAGCTTCTTGAAGAGCGCCAGCTTGGTGAGGCCGTCGTAGGTGATGTCCCAGTTGGGCAGCGGCAGCATGCGGAAGGGGTCCAGTTTCACTTTGTCCGGGCTCTTGCCGGTGTAGGCGGCCATGAACGCACCGATCACCACATCCTGCTGGGTGGAGCCGTATCCGCTCCAATAGGCGCTGTCGGTGGGCGCGCTGCGGCCGTTGTCGGCGCTGCCCAGGCGCTGGCTGATCACCGGCCGGGCCGCGAGCATTTGGGTGAAGATGCTGTTCACGAAGTTCTCGTCGTCGCGGCTGAAGGTGGTGGCCCAGTTGATGGTGCTCACGCTGAAGTTGCCGAAGTCGCGCGGGCTGTCGTTCACATAGCGTTGCTCGGTGGCGTTCCAGCGGAAGAAGGAGCTCTTGTTCTCGCTGCGCGTGCGCGTGGCCAGCAGTTCGATGCGCATGTCCCGGAAGGGCTCCAGGGAGAGGCGCCCGTTGATGGTCTCGGTGCGGGTGTTGGTGTACGGGTTGAAGATGCTGGGGGTCTGCACCAGCCAGCCGTTCCTGGCCGCTTCCGAGGCGAAATCGCGCACGTAATTGCCGTTGAGGTCCTGGTTCTGTTCGCCGAGGATGAAGCCGAAGCCGGGTGCCCCGAAGCCCTGGTCCATGCCGATGACGTTGCTGCCCCGGTTCCAGCCCGGCAGCAGGATGCCGTTGTTCTGGCTGTAGGTGAAGGTGCCCGTGCGGATGGTCATCAGCAGGCGCGCCAGGCCCTCGAGCGGGTTGATCTTGAGGCCGGTGGCCGCGGGCTCCTCCTTCTCCTTGTCGGTACCCTTGCGGGCATCGGCGCTCTTGCCTGCGGTGCGGGAAGCCGGCCGTCCCCGGCCCTTATCGTTGATCTTCTTGAGGTATTTCACCTTGTTGTACAGGCCAACGAAGTTGAGCTGGCCGGTGAGGTTGATGTTGCGCGAGTTCTGGATGGTGTTGCCGATGCTGTCCTGGGTGAGGGGCGCACGGTCCCACTTGTATCCGGCGCCGTAGGTGGCGTTGGCGGTGATCCAGTCGGTGAGGGGCAGCTTGTCCAGCGGCAGCGTGTAGGTGAAGTTCACCATGTGGTCGTACGTGGTGGTCTCCCCGAAGCGCTTGATGCTGGTGAGCACACTGTCCTTCCAGACCTGGTACTGGTCGCGGTCATCGGTGTTCACCCGCCCCGCCGGCTCGCCGATGATGGAGTTGTTGTTGGCGTTGAAGTCCACCTTGAGGTTCTTGGTGATCTCGTAGCGGAATCCGTACTGGTTGGTCCAGTTGAAGGTCTTGTTGTAGGTGGGCGCCGGGGGCAGGCTCTGGATGTCGGGGTTGGGGCGGATCAGGCGCTCGAGGTAGCTGCGGTCGATGGCGGTGCGGGCGGTGATCTGCTTGAAGCCGAAGTTGAAGTTGAAGTCCTTGATCAGGCGCAGCCACTTGCTCTTGCCGATGAAGGCCACGTTCTCGAAGGGCTTCACGGGCCGGGGCTTCGGGTTGTGCTGGTAGGCCAACGACCCGCGGTAGGTTCGGGTGTTCTCGTACTGGGTGTTCACATCGTGGAACTCCTGGTCGCTGTAGGCATAGGAAAGCGAGAAGTTGGAGATGTCGAAGAAGTACTCGCGGGCCCGCCCGGGGGATGGTTCCTTGCGCACGTTGGTGAGGTTGATGCTGCGCCGGCGCGTGTAGGTGCGCAGCTCCTTCAGGCGGGCCTTCTTCTGCTCGCGGGTGAGCGAGCGCGTGGCGTCGTCCCACTCGATGTCGGGATTGAGCGGGTCGTACTGCGGATTGATGACCTGCTCGGAGAAGCCCAGGTACATGGGTACGCGAACGGTGGTCTTCTCAGGCAGGAACTTGCTCATCTCCAGGTTGGCGCTCACATCGATGCCGTAGCGTGTGTCGCGCTGGCGTTCGCTCACCTTCTTGTCGATGCTGCCCCAGCCCGGGGTGCTGTAGTTGCCGGCCACGCTCAGGGTGCCCAGGTCGGCCAGGGTGGTGTTCACCCGGGCGATGGCGGCCCAGCCCCCGCGCTGGTCGAAATCGGTGAGGCGCAGCTCGTTCACCCAGACCTCCACGCACTTGGCGCTGCCGTCATCGGGTGTCCAGGGATTGGCCTGGTCGCCGTCGCGCTTGGGGTTCCTGATGCCGATCATGATGGTGTTCATCTGGCTCAGGTTGGGGTTGCCCACCACGGTGATCCGCCGGTCCCCATCCATCTGGGTGTAGCGCTGGTTCACGGGGAAGCCCGCCTGGTTGCGCTGGATCTTCACGTCGTTCAGCCGGGCGAACTCCACCACCATGTTATTGCCCTCCGGCCATACGTTGTAGGGGTCGCTGTTGAAGAAGGCCGAGGGGATGGCGGGCACTTCGTACTCGTAGAAGTTCTGCTCGTAGTCGTTGCCCAGGCGGATGAACACGCTCACGTCGCCGTAGGCGATGGGCTTGTCGGGGTCGGCGGCCTCGGCATGCACGTACATGCGCAGCTTCTTGTAGCTGCGGATGTCGAAGTTCACGTTGCGGAAGGCGGCGCGTGCATCACCGTCGCGCAGCCCGCAGGTGCTCAACTCCAATGATTGCTCGTTGAGGCTGCGCAGGTTGGCGCTGGCGATATCGGTCTCCTGGTTGATGCCCGGGGGCAGTACGTAGTTGATCGGGGTGCGGTTGCCGTTCTCCTCGATGTTCACCGCCGCCACGTCGAAGGTGGTCTGGTCGGGATCGCCGCCGATGACCTCGCCCGGGGCCTCCAGGCTTTGGGTGTACTTGCGCCACTCGCCGCGCACGAAATCAAGCCGGGCGAAGCGGAGCACCGTAGGCTGCGACCACCCCTTGAGGAAGATGCGCATGAAGCGGATGGAGCGGAAGTCCTGGATGCCGTTCACCCGCTTTTCCGGCTGCCGCACCGGCACCTTGAACTGGTACCAGTACACTTCCTTGCCGCTGGGGGTGCGGCCCAGCACACGGTCGGTGATGAAGTTGCGGCCCACGACCATCTCCGCCGGGTTCAGCTTGATGCGGTACTGGAAGTAGCTCTCGCTCTCACTCAGGTTCTGGTCCTGGTTCACATCTTCGGTGGTGGGCAACGTGGTGGCCTGCGTGGGATAATCCTCCGGACTGTCCTCGTCGGTGATGGAATTGCCCTCCAGGCCGTTGAAGTACTTGTAGCGGTCCAGGATGGAACGCGGCGGGCTGTCGTAGTCCCCGCCCCGGAAGTAGTGGTAGTCGTCCGCACTGGGGTCGTTGATCCAACGGGTGCGGGCGCCGGGGCTCAACCCGTTGAGGTAATCGGCGAAGAAGGACTGCTCGTTCAGGCCTGATTGGAAGGCGTTGGCATCGTTGTTGGCCAGGCCGTCCATGCCCACGTCCTGGTAGCGGTAGGTGTTCTGGTCGGTGATGGCGAAGGCGTTCACCACGCTCTGGGTGGTGGGCACCACGCCCCAGTTGGTCTGGTCGGTGGTGGCGGCCACGTCGCTGGGGCTCTTGGGCAGGCCGTTCTCGAAGCTCTTGCGGCTGTCGCGCAGGACATCCTCGCTGAGGTTGCCCAGGTTGATGTAGAGGTCGCCGCCGGTGGTGTTGGGTGAATCCTCGTTGCTGGCGGGCTCACCGGCGGAGTTGCTCACCGCCGGGTTGAAGGGGTCCATCATCCAGAACTGGATGGTCTCGATGTTGCTGGCCTCGAAGTCGGTGGTGGTCACCTTGCGCTGGATGCCGGCCCAGTTCTCATCGGGGTTCTGGAGGTTGCCGTTGTCGTCCAGGGCGGTGTTGTAGTTGTAGGGTCCGCGCTCGGCCGGGTAGTAGGCCAGGTCCAGCACGGGGATGTTGCTCGGGGTGCCCGTGGCCAGCTGGCGGTTGGGGAACACTTCCTTCTCCAGCACCTCGCGCGAGCGGTTGTCCGTGTCGGAACCATCGGGCAGGGGCGGCTTCAGGCTGTTGTTGTTGAAGAAGAGGGGATCGACCACGTACCACGACAGCAAGGCCCGGTGGAATCCGGCGCGCAGGTCGTTGATGAACTCTCCCTCGGGGAAGAGGTCACCGGTCTGGCCCTGCGGGGTGGGCGCCAGGAACCATTGGCTCTGGGTGCGCATGTCGATGTTGCTCACGCTGCCCTCGAAGTCGTCGATGTAGCTGGTGCCGGCATTGCCGATGGCCTTGCTGTGGCCGGGGATCAGGTAGGCGGCCTCGGCGCTGGCATCGATGCTGCTCGCCTCCTTGGTGTCGTAGAAGGGCAGCTTGTCGATCAGGCGGGTGATCAGGCCGCTCTCATTCTTCCAGTTGGCGTCCAAGCCCAGGATGGTGTTGGCGATGGGCTCATCCCCCACGTTCACCTTCTGGGTCAACGGCCGCTCGTAGAGGTTCATCACGGTGCCGCCGATCACCAGGTCCTTGTTCACCTTGTAGTCGAAGCGCGCCCCGGCCAGGGTCTTGGTCTGGATACTGAAGAGCGTATTGCTCTCCAGGCTCACGTTGATGGGCGTGCCGCTTTCGAGGATGCCCTGGTTGAGGATCTTCACCCGGCCCAGGTTGTAGTCCACGGTGTAGTCCTGGTTCTCCACCAGGCGCACGCCCCCGGCGGTCACGCTCACCGAGCCTTGGGGGATGTTCACGGAGTTGAGGCTGATCACGTCGCTGCTGGCGCTCTTGAAGCTGCCCTTGAGCTTGAAGCGGTTCAGCTCCGGCAGGTTCTCCGCCGCGGTCTTGGTGCTGTCATACAGGGCCTGGAACACGATGTTCTTGCGCACCAGGGTGTCCTGGATCGGGCTGGCCGGGTTGGGGCCGATGAGCTGGCGGTTCAGGTAGCTGCCGAAGGGCTCCAGCACGGGGAAGAAGATGCGCCCGTTCTGGGAATTGATGGTGCCGCCCAAGGTGGCCGCGTTGTCCACCCAATCGAACCAGCCGTCGGGGTTGGGCGCCCCCTGTTGGTCCAAGCGGTCCAGGCCCAAGGCCTGTTGCAAGGGGATCTGGTCGATGGGGGCCCGCGGGATGTAGTTGAGGTCCACGCCCGTGGTGGGGTTGTTGTACAGCAGGTCCAAACGGAAGTCCTGCGCGTTCACCTGGAAGGCGCCCAGGGAGTAGACGTTCTTCATCATCAGGTCCCACAGCGGCAGCCGGGGGTCGGTGATGGTGGCCTTCAGCAGGCGCACCACCAGTGCATTCGGCGGGGCCACACCGTCGGTGCTGAACTCGCCCACCTGGTAGGTGCGCCCCTGGTAGGTGTACTGGAAGGCCACGGCCAGCACCTCGTCGTTGTTCAGGTTCTGGTTCAGGCCGATGAAGCCGAGGCGTTCGTTCAGGGTGTATTCGCTGGGAGTGAGCAGACGCGCACTTTCGAGCTTCTCGTAGTGCTTGCTGGCCTGCATGCCCATCACCTGCAAGGTGGCCGCAGCCGAGGTGAAGCTCCGGATGCCGGCGTTGCCGGACACCAGGGCGTACAGGCTGTTGGCCTCGTTGGCGGCCACCACGTCGGCGCCGTCGGTGAGCAGGCCCGCGTCCACCAGGTCGGCACTCACCCGGTTGGCCGCCACGCTGGCCGGGCCGGCATCCTCGCCCAGGTCGGTGAAGGCCAGGATGTTGCGGTTGTTGGTGTAGTCGCTGCGCGTGTTGGTGACCCACACCTCCACCTTGGTGATCTGGATGCCGCTGTTCACCGTGGGCAGCGTACGCAGGGCGTTCTCGTAGTTGGCGCGGAAGTAGTGGCTGAGGAAGTAGTACTTGTTGGCCTCGTACTGGTCGGCCTTGATCTCGAAATTGGTGGTCTGCGCACCGCCGGCCACCGCGATGTTCTTGCGTTGGCCCTTTTCCTGGCTGAAGATGGCCGTGGCCGTGAGCCGCCCGAAGCGCAGCTCGGTCTTCAGGCCAAAGAGGCTCTGGCTGCCCTGGATCAGTTGCCCGGTGAGCGGCAGGCTCACGTTGCCCGCCTCCAGCTTCTGGATGATGTCGTCCTCGTTGCCCGCGAAGTTGAGCTTCACCTGGTTCTCGAAGTCGAAGGTGGCCTCGGTGTTGTAGCTGGTGTTGATCTTCAGCTTGGTGCCGATGTTGCCCACCAAGTTGAGCTGGATCTTCTGGTCGAAGTTGAAGGTGGTGATCTTCCGCTGGTCCACCGGGATGCGCGGGTTTTCGGTCTTGCTGGTGTTGAGCCCGAAGGTGACCTCGGCGCTGCCCTGCGGGCGGATGTCGATGTTGCAACCGCCGAAGATCCGGCAGAAGGTCTCGTTGCGCACCTGGATGCTGGGGATCAATCCCTTGGCCGCACGCTCGCTCTCCTCCTGGTTCTTCTCCAGCCAGTAGGTCTTCATGGATTTCTCCATGTCGTAGTTCATGTACTCCTCCAGCGACATGCTCTGCGGCGGCCGGTAGTCGATGTTCTCCCCGATGCGGCTGCGCAGGATGTACTGCCCGGTCACCGGATCGTAAACCACGTCGTTGGTCACGTTGTCCGGTTCCTCCAGGTTGATCGTGCCGGTGTTCCCCTGGTCGATGGACGGCGGATCGACGATGGGCCAGTGCAGGTCGATCTGCGGGCTGTCCACCTGCAGCACCGGCGCCGCCCACACCGCCTGCGCCACCTGGGCATACGCGGCCCACGCCAGCACCACCGCAAGGAGGCGCACCAAGATCAGGGCCGGTCGTGTGGAGGGGCTCATCGCGCTGGCCGTTGCTGCTCAATTGCTTTTCAGGGCCTGCCTGATCAGCTCCTCCACCGCCGGTGGGTCGTTCTTGTATTGCTCCATCACGCGTTGCAGCGAGCGTTCGGCCTTCACCCGGTCCAGGCCCAGGGAGATCAACGCCGATAACGCCTCGGAGCGCACCGTAGTACTTGGGCCGGTGCCCACGGACGGAAGTTTGTCCAGCGGCTCGCCCGCCAATTTGCCCTGCAGCTCCTGCACGATGCGCTGCGCCAGCTTGGGGCCCACGCCCTTCACCGCCTTGAGCATGCCCTCGTCGCCCAGCAGGATGCCCGTGCGCAGCTCGGATGCCGGACGCGTACCCGTGATGGCCATGCCGATGGTGGTGCTCACCCCCTGCACGCCGATCAACTGCCGGAAAAGGTGGCGCTCATCGGCGCCCAGGAACCCGTAAAGCTTGTGCTCGCTGAGACCGCTGCGAACGTCCACGCTCACCGCATAATGGATGTGGAATTTGCACGCCCCCCGCTCAGGCAGGCGCGCAGCCGTGTTGGGCGTGATGTACACCAGGTACCCCACACCGCCACACTCCACCACCACATGGGCGGGTGTGCGCTCCGTGATCTCGCCGCGCAGGCTGTCTATCATTCAAGGCCTCCCACCGGCATTGGCCGCGGTGGGGCTGGGGTACGGGTGCTACAATGCAGAGGGGTTTTGGCCGAAAAGGGCTGCAAAGTAAGCGGAACTCCCAAACCTCGGCCATGCACCGGGCCATGGGCCGAAATGGTCCGCCATTCCCCAACTTTGGGCCATGCGCATCGTGTTCTTCACCGGGGCGGGCATCAGCGCCGAGAGCGGCCTGCGCACCTTCCGCGATGCCGATGGCCTCTGGGAGGAACACCGCGTGGAGGACGTGGCCACGCCGGAAGCCTTCGCCCGCGACCCACGAACTGTGCTGCGATTCTATGATCAGCGCCGGGAACAGGTGCTGAAGGCTGAACCCAACGCCGCCCACCGCGCCATCGCCGGCCTGGAAGCCCATGCCCGGGTGGAGGTGGTGACCCAGAACATCGACGACCTGCATGAGCGTGCCGGCAGCTCCCGCGTGCTGCACCTGCACGGCGAGATCCTCAAGGCCCGCAGCACCCTGGACCCCGGACTGGTGGTACCGGTGCAGGGCGGCCGCCTGCAGTGGGGCGACCTCTGCCCTCTGGGCTCGCAGCTCCGGCCGCATGTGGTCTGGTTCGGCGAGGAAGTGCCCTTGATGGCCCAGGCGGGCGCCCTGGTGCGGCAGGCCGATGTGCTGGTGGTGGTGGGCAGCTCCCTGAACGTGTGGCCTGCGGCGGGCTTGGTGCATGCCACGCGACCCGGGGTGCCGGTTCACCTGGTGGACCCGGGCACCCTGGACCCCGGCCTGCGGGGCCATGTGCGGCACTGGAAACAAAAAGCCAGCATGGGCGTGCCCATGCTGGCTGAATGGCTGTTGAGCGGGGAGGCTTAGCGCACCACCACCACGCGCTTGGTGGCCAGCGGCTTGCCGTTGCGTTCCAGGGCGGCAAACCAGACTCCGGCACCGAGTTGATCGGCCCTGAGCACCACCTGCCCTTGGGCGGCCCCCAACTCCCGCACCAGCTTGCGCTCGCCGAGCATGTTGTACACCGACAACCGGGTGCCCGCAGCCGATTGGCCCAGGTCATAGGAGAAGGTCACATCACCGCTTGCCACCGGGTTGGGGTAGGCCGAGAAACCGCGAACGGACGATACCTCCGCGATGCCGGCCGGCTCCGTGACGTTGAAGACGAAGTCCACCCACGTGCTGTCGTTCGGCACGTCCATATCATACCATACATACCGGAAAGTGGAAACCCCGGCCACACCCATGGGCTTGTAATAGGCGTGGAACCCGTTGGCCAAGGCACCAGCGGGCATCGGGATGGGGTCTGCGCCCACCCACAGCGGCAAGGCACCGGCGTTCTGCTCCCCGTAGCAGAGGTCCCAGCAGAAGTAGTTCACGGTACCGTGGAGCACGGAGGTCTCATACCGCTTTACGTTGATCAGCCGTTCAACACCACCGGTATTCTCGGCATGCAGCCCCATGCCCAAAAGCTGCACCATGCCGCCCAGTTCCGCATCGATCTGGATCGTGGTACCGTTCACCACTTCACCTCCCTCATTGGTCAGGGTGATCCATGGGGTTTGCGCGTTCGCCGTGGCGGATGCCAGCAAAACGGAGGAAAGAAGCGATAGGGCGTAGCTTGTTCTCATGGTCGATCAGGCATTGTACAGCCTATGGCAAAGATAAAGCCCCGCCGATGCGCCTTCCTCCCCTGACACCCTCGTTCAGGGTCGGTTAAAGAATCCAAGGAATGCGGTACTATTCACTTGCCTCCGTGCGGCAGGCGGCTACTTTTGGTTTGCACCTGCCCCATGGGGCTCCAGGAAAACAGTCCAAAACCCTCCCACAAAACAATGAAGAAAGCTCTACTGACCGCATCGGCCGCCGTATTGCTCAGCGGTGCCGTGTCCGCCCAGCTCCCCGACAATTCGGTGTGCCCGGACTTCACGGGGACGGACCTCAACGGCAATTCTCACAATCTATATTCTCTGCTCGACTCAGGGTACACCGTCTTCATAGACGTAAGTGCCACCTGGTGTGGGCCTTGCTGGAACTACCACAATACTCACGCATTGAAGAACCTTTACACCCAATACGGTCCAGGCACAGCGGAAAACAAGGTGCGCGTCTTTTTCATCGAAGGTCAGTCTGGGAACACCACCGACCAGATAACAGGCACATCCAATCCATCCAACGCATGCTCTTCCTCTAATCCAACAACATATTACCAAGGTTGCACACTGGGGGATTGGACTGCGGGGACACCTTACCCGATCATTGACGATGCCAGCATAGCTGACCTATTGCAGATAACCTATTTCCCCACAATCTTCAAAATCTGCCCAAATCGGATAATCACAACGATGAGCCAACCCAGCACGTCAGCCATGTGGAATAGTGTAGGCTCGTGTCAATCCGCAGTGTATCCCGTGGATGGTGCCCTATTGCCGAACTTGGGCCAATCCGCAGGGTGCGCTGGAAGCGAAATCACTTTGACAGCCCGCCTGCAGAACATGGGCACCACCCCGCTCACCACGGCCACCATCGAGGCGCGCCAAGGCTCTACCGTTATCGGATCCACCACTTGGAGCGGCAACCTGAACACCTATGATGTGGTCAATGTGGACGTGACCAACTTCACCCCTTCCGCCAGTACCCAGGTTACCCTGGCCATCACCTCCACCGATGGCAATATGAACAACAACAACACCACCACCGTGGTGCAAGCCAGCACATTGGTGGCCACCAGTACCCAGGTGACCATGGAGGTGAAAACCGACAACTACGGCAGCGAGACCACTTGGAAACTCTTCAATCCCAACGGCAGCGTGTTTGCCCAAGGCGGGCCTTACGGCAACAACCAAACCACCACCTACAACTGGAACCTGAGCGACCTGAGCTGCTACCGTCTGGAGTTCTATGATGCCTACGGTGATGGCTTCTGCTGCAGCTACGGCAATGGCTACTACAAGGTGATGGTCAATGGCGCCACCGTGCTTCAGGGCGGCAGCTTCGGTTCGATGGACAAGAAGTTCTTCCGCACCGACAATGCCGCGGGCATTGAAGACAACCAACTGGACCGCAGCCTGAGCGTATACCCCAACCCCTCCACCGGCCGCGTGACCGTGGAATACACCCTGGAGCAGGGTGCGGCGGTGAACGTGACCGTGACCGACCTCGTGGGCAAGACCGTGATGCAGCAAAGCCTGCGCACGGCCAGCGGCGTGCAGACCGAAACGATCGACCTCGGCAACCTGAGCAACGGCATGTACCTGCTGAAGCTTGATGCTGGCGACCGCCAGGCCACCCGCACCATCACGCTGAACAAGTAATCAGTTGACCTTCCATTGAGTACAGGCCGGCGGACCATCCCATGGACCGCCGGCCTGTTTCTTTGGCGCGGGATCTGAAAGCATCTGGCTAAAACCGGGCCAAGCCCACATCCATCCCCATCCATGAAAAAGCTTCTCCTGCTCTCCGCCTTCGCACTCCCGCTCCTGATCAGCGCCCAATCCGGCAAGCTCCCAGCGGTCACCGTGCAGAACATCAACGGCCAGAAGGTCTCCACCGGCACTTGGGCCAATGGCGGAAAGCCCATGATCATCAACTTCTGGGCCACTTGGTGCGCCCCCTGCAAGCGCGAGCTCAACGCCATCCACGACCTCTACCCCGATTGGCAGAAGGAGACCGGCGTGAAGCTGATGGCCGTGAGCATCGACGATACCCGCAGCATGAACCGCGTGAAGCCCTATGTGAACGGCCAGGCCTGGGAGTACGAGGTGTTCCTGGACCCCAACGGCGACCTGAAGCGCGCCCTCAATGTGAACAACGTGCCCCACACCTTCCTGGTGGACGGCAAGGGCAACATCGTGTGGCAGCACAACAACTACGAGCCGGGCGACGAGAACCAGCTGTACCAGCAAGTGAAGAAGCTGGTGGGGAAGTGAACCGGTCGCTTGGCCGGGGTTGCCCGTT
>JAHDVX010000021.1:0-26113 GCA_023382455.1 Flavobacteriales bacterium | reverse complement strand
GTTGGCAGTTGTTGGTTGTCCGGCTTGGCCGCGATGGCGTCATTCATGCAGCCACCTTTCACCGCCCTTATTTCACCACCTCGATCATCCATGATACAGACGCATCCATCGCTATTCGGCCGAAACCGCTCGCTTGCCCTGGCAGCCGCATTGCTATCAGCCCACTTCCTGCTTGCCCAAGGCGGCGGCCAGCTCCATGGCAATTTCAGCATGGACGGCCAGCTCTACCAGGATGATGAGCAGATCGGCGCGGTAAAGCCCCCGTCGGACTTCGGCCTCAATGCCTGGACCAACCTCAACTACCGCACCGACCTTTTCGATGCCGGTATCCGCCTGGAGAGCTACCAACCCTCCCTGCTCGGCTACCCGGCCGGCCAGGCCTACAGCGGTTCCGGCCTGGGCTACCGCTACATCAGCTTCCGCAAGGACGGCCTGGAGGTGACCGCCGGCAATTTCTACGAACAGTTCGGCCAGGGCCTCGCCTTCCGCTCCTACGAGGAACGCTACCTCGGCGTGGACAACGCCATGGACGGCGTGCGCGTGAAGTTCATGCCGGACACCGGCATCTACCTCAAGGGCATCATCGGCACGCAGCGCCTGGCCTTCAGCGACGGCTTCACCAAGGGCGTGGGCATGGTGCGCGGCATCGATGGCGAGATCTCCCTGGGCGAAGCCTTGCCCGGCGTGTTCGGCAAGCTGCAGGAAAAAGGCAACAGCCTTACCCTGGGCGCCTCCTTCGTCAGCCGCTTCCAACCGGACCAGGACCCCCTGCTGGAACTGCCGGAAAACGTGGGCATCTGGGCGGGGCGTGCGCATTACACCACCGCCAAGTGGGACCTGTACAGCGAGTATGCCTACAAGATCAACGACCCCAACGGCAGCAACGGCAACATTTACAAGCCCGGACAGGCCCTGATGGCCAACGTCTCCTACAGCGTCAGCGGGCTCGGCATTTCCGCCGGGGCGCACACGTATGACAACATGGTGTTCCAGAGCGACCGCGGGGCACCCACGCTGTTTGACCTCAACATCAACTACCTGCCCACCCTGGCCAAACAGCACACGTACAACCTGGCCGCCACCCTCTATCCCTATGCCACACAGCCCAATGGCGAGGTGGCCTACCAGGCCGAGGTGTTCTACAAGTTCAAGCGCGGCAGCGCACTGGGCGGCAAGTACGGCACCAAGCTCACGGCCAACTGGAGCGGCGCCTGGAGCCTGGACAGCACGGCCCTGCCCAACGACACGGTGCACCTGCAAGGCTACCGCACCAACTTCTTCGCCATGGGCGACCGCCAGTACTTCAGCGACCTCAACGTGGAGCTGCGTAAAAAGATCAGCGCCGATTGGGAATTGGCCCTCACCTGGATCAACCTGTTGTACGACATCGAGACCGTGCAGGGCAAATCCGGCAAGTCCACCGTTCACGGCAACATGTTCATCCTGGAAGGCCTGCACCAGTTCAACGACAAGACCTCACTGCGCTTCGAACTGCAACACCTCAGTACCAAGCAGGACCACGGCAATTGGGCCACGGCCGTGGCCGAGCTCACCTTCAGCCCCCACTGGTTCCTGGCGGCCATGGACCAATACAACTACGGCGGCAGCGTGAATACCGAGCAGATCCACTACCCCATCGGCACCTTCGGTTACATCCGCGGTGGCAGCCGTTTCTCCTTCAGCTACGGCCGCCAGCGCGCGGGCATCTTCTGCGTGGGCGGCGTGTGCCGGGCCGTTCCAGCCGCCAACGGCCTCACCGCCTCGATCACCACGACCTTCTGAACCATGCGCAACCTCCTCCTCTCCGTACTGGCCATCGCTGCTTTCAGCAGTTGCGACATCGTGGACTCCCCGAAGGGCGAAATGGCCACGCCCACCCCGCCGCCCGGTAGCACCGTGACCCGCAACGTCCTGTTGGAGGACTGCACCGGCTTCCGCTGCAACAACTGCCCCGACGCGGCGGTGAGGGCGCAACAACTGAAGGACATCTACGGAGACCGGCTCACCGTGGTGGCCGTGCACATGACCACCACCTTCGCCGAACCGCTGCCGCCCAACTACATCACCGATTTCCGCACCCCGGCCGGGAACGCTTACGAGACCACCTTCGGCATCACCGCACTGCCCACCGGCATGGTGAACCGCAAGTTGATCAACAACAGCCGCCTGGTGAGCCGCTACACCTGGAGCACCGCCGTGGCCGGCATGATCGACCAGGCCGCCGCGATCGACCTGCAGGTGGACTCTTTGAGCTACGACCCGGTGGCGAACACGGTATCGGGAACCATCCGGGGCATCCTGCTGCAACCCTTGTCCACGGCGCACAACATCACCCTGTACATCACCGAGGACCATGTGATCGACTGGCAGATGAACAACCAGGCCAACCCGCCTGACGTGCCGGACTACGACCACCGCCATGTGCTCCGCGGCGCGCTCAACAGCCCGTGGGGCGAGGCCTTCATGGGCACCTCCACCGCCGTGGGCGACACCGTGGACCTGGCCTTCTCCTACACGCTTCCCGCCAACGTGCTGGTGCCGGCCAACTGCGCCCTGGTGGCCTATGCCTACAGCACTGCAGGTGCTGACCAGTACGAGGTGAAGCAGGTGGTGGGGCGCGAATTGGTGCCCTGACACGTAATTTCCCAAAGCCCCCGCCGACCGCCGGAAAGCCGCGATCGGTACGGACTTTGCGCAGCGGCCCGGCCCTTGGTGACGGGTTGCAAACCCTTCCGATCCGGCGTACCTTCAGCGCAACAATCGGACCTGCAAGCCGTTGTCAACCTGGAACCACCATGAAGGAGAACAACCGGAAAATGCTGGAACTCAGCCAACAGGTGCTGCAGAAGGTCAGCTTCGACCCGCGCCTGTTCCGCAAGGAATTGACCAAGGCCGTGCGGTGGGTCGGTGCCCGCGACCAACTCTTGCTCAAGGCCTGGTGCCTGGCCACCTTCGGGCACATGTACAAGGATGTGATCCTGGAAGTGTTCCAGCATTCACTGCGCGGTTGAGGCAGCCGCCCACGGCACGGCCCGATCGGGTTCAATCGCCTTTTTCCGGCACGTCCCGCCGGTCCTTGAGGTAGCGCAGGTTACGCTTCAACCCTGCATACTTGGTGCGTTTCACGGGGCTGCCGAAGAAGATCTTCTCGAAGCGCTCCTCCGTAAGTGCGTGCCACTCGTCACCGGTGAGCTCCAACAGACCGGGGCGCGGCGCGAAGTCCGGCTCCTGATGCGGCGTGCTGAAGCGGTTCCACGGGCATACTTCCTGGCAGATGTCGCACCCGAAGGCCCAATTGCGGAAATCACCGGCATCAGCAGGAATGGCTTCGCGCAGCTCGATGGTGTAGTAGCTGATGCAGTGGTTGCTGATGAGGCCGTACGGCGTGATGGCCCCGGTGGGGCACGCGTCGATGCAGCGGCGGCAGGTGCCGCAATGGTCGGTGGCGGGCGCATCGGGCGCCAACTCCAGGTCCAGGATGATCTCGCAGAGGAAGAAAAAGGAACCTTGGCCCTTTCGGATCACCAGCGTGTGCTTGCCGCGCCAGCCGATGCCCGCCTTCTGGGCCCAGGCCTTCTCCAGGATCGGCGCGCTGTCCGTGAAGCAGCGCATGGCCACCTCGCCGAACTGCTCCGTGATGTACGCCATCAAGGGCTTCAGGCGCTGCTTCACCACCTTGTGGTAGTCGCGGCCATAGGCGTACTTGCTCAGCTTGGGCGCGCCGGGGTCCACTTGCTGCGCCTCGGTGAAATAGTTGTACGCCAAACTGATCACACTCTTGGCGCCGGGAACGAGCAGGCGCGGGTCCAGGCGCATGTCCACGTTCCTGGCCATCCACTCCATCGTCCCGTTGTGGCCCGCGCGCAGCCACTGTTCCAAGCGGCTTTCCTCTTCCACCAAGTGCTCCGCGCGTGCCACGCCGCAAGCCATAAAGCCCAGCTCCCTGGCCTTGGCCTTGATGCGTTGCGTTCGCTCCTGCGGGTCCATGCGTTACCGGCGTCGCCGTGGCCGGCCCGCCATCACCGGTCATCAGGTGAAGCAGGGCGTGGAGGTCCCGGCGGGCCCTGGCGTGAAGCATGCGGCTTCACCTCACGAAAGTAGCGTGTCCGGCGGGGCGGCCGTTGAACCGGACCGGACACTTCCTTAAAAACGCACCATGCGGGCCAGGCCGAGGGTACCCATGGTGCTTTGCAGCTTCACCAGATAGCTGCCTGCGGGAAGGCGCCCAAGTCCCGGCACGCGCACGGTCCTGCCGTCGTCGTGCCCGGTCGGCAACACCACAAGGCTTCGGCCGGCCATGTCCAATACTTCGGCCTGGATGGGCGAGTCCGGTGCGATCGGCCCGGGAAGGGCCACGTACAGCTCATTCTGCACCGGATTGGGCCACGCGGACAGGGTGCCGCGCCGGCCACAGGCGGACAGCGGCAATACGGGGAAGGATTCCTGCTCCCCGTTGATGTCATACTGGTCCAACCTGTAGTAGGTGGTGCCATCGGACAAGGGGAACGGGTCCACGGCCCGATAATGCAAGATGGAGGAGGAGTTGCCGCTGCAGGCCACCACGGCCACCGGCTCCCAGTGGTGGATGTCCGTGGAGCGCATGACCTGGAACCGTTCACAATCCTGCTCGGTGGCGGTGCTCCACTCCAGTACGGCATGGCCGTCCACACACTCCACGGTGGCGCCCAACAGCGTGACCGGCAACGGGCCGCAAGCAATGAGGTTGGTCTTGATGCTCGGCACCTGAAGGTCGTGGATGCCCTGCACGAACCAACGGCCGAAGGGACGGCCGTCCAGGGCTGTTGCGGGGTGGTGCCGCACGCGCACACGCCATGCCGGGTGGCTGCTGCCCGTTGGGCCGGTAAGGCCCTGCTTGATCAACACACCCGACAGGTTACTGTCCTGCCAAGTGGCGCCTTGGCCGGTGTAGGCGGTGCTGTTATTGGGGAAAAGCACCCCGGGGGGCACCGATGGGCCGTGCCCGATGAACTCCCATGCCAGCTTCACCTTGGAGCGGCCCATGGAGCTGCGGGCGTATTGGCCGATGCCCCAGTCGCAAGCGGACTCGAAGGTGCCGTTGCTGGTGCGCACCTGCGTGCTCAGGTTGCTCCGGTACTGGTGGGTGCGCTGGCTCATGCCACCTGCGGCATTGCCCAGATAGAGGTAGGCGGAGCCATCATAGCCTGCCCCCATGTTCTGGAACGGGGCACCGACGAGCACATCGCCGTATCCATCACCATTCACGTCGCCCGCCAAGGCCACGGAGTACCCCAAACGTGCATCGACCGCACCACCCCAGGCGATCCATGCCGGCGAGGGCGATACACCCGAGGCCGACCCGAGGTGGATCTGTGCACAGCCTTGGGCACTGTACAGAAACTCCTGTCGATCCGCACCAACCACCACATCGCTGAACCCGTCACCGTTTACGTCGCCGGCCGAGCAGACGGAAATACCCAGGCCGGCATCCGGGAATGGGGAAGGCGCATCGATCACGGTGTTCGGAACGGCCTCCAGGCCGGACGTAGGCATGCCGCGGTACACGTAGGCACGCCCGGCCTGGTTCCATCCGCCGTTGGTGTTCCGGTAGGCGCCGATCACCACATCGCTATACCCGTTGCCATCCACATCACCCGCCATGCACACGCTGATGCCGAACTCGTCGCCATCGGCCTCCCCTATCTCGGTCCAGTCCGGCAGCAGGGACAAGCCCGTTGCGGACCCATGGTACACGAAGGCCGCGCCGATGTTGAGGTCACCGCCCACATCATGCAACGGCGCCCCCACGATCAGGTCGTCGTATCCATCGCCGTTCACATCACCGGCGAGCGAGATGCTCTGTGCGTAGAAGGAGCTGGCCGATCCCTGCGCGGTCCAATCCGGCGTAGCGCTGACGCCACTGGCCGATCCATGGTGGACAAACGCCCGCCCGGTGCCTGCACCATACATGTAAGCACCCAAGGCAACGTCGCTGTAACCATCGCCATTCACATCCCCCGCGCTGGAAACAGCGAATCCCAAGCGATCATCGGGGTTGGCGCCGACCATTGTAACGGCCGGCGTGGCGGCAAGGCCTCCGACCCCGCCCAAGTACAGGTAGACCTTGCCGTTCCACACATAGTTCGGCCAGGAAGGTGCGCCCACCAGGACATCGCTGTATCCATCGCCGTTCACGTCGCCCGCCGAGGCCACGGCAAAGCCGTACTGGTCCAGCAGGTTCTCTCCGTAGGTGGTCCAAGCCGGGGTGGCGGCCAGTCCGGTTGGAGATCCCATGAAGAGCATGGCCCTCCCCTTCTTTCCATCCATACCCGGTGCCCCGATCAGCACATCCGCATAACCGTCACTGTTCACATCGCCCGCCGAGGCGAGGGCGTGACCCATGTGGCCGTAGTTCTGATCACCAGCGTAGGACCATGAAGCCGAAGTGTTCGGCATGGAAGTGCCACCGTGATAAACCGTGGCCTCGCCCATGCCCC
Source organism: Flavobacteriales bacterium (assembly GCA_023382455.1). Taxonomy (GTDB): domain Bacteria; phylum Bacteroidota; class Bacteroidia; order Flavobacteriales_F; family PHOS-HE28; genus PHOS-HE28. The sequence goes on along the minus strand of JAHDVX010000021.1, from coordinate 19,637 downwards.
CCTTGTCCGGTGCGGCCAGCACCAGGTCGCTCACCCCGTCGCCGTTCACATCACCGGCCGTGCCCAAGGCCGCACCAAGGTGGTCACCGGCCGCTGTCCCCGTGCGGCTCCAAGGCGCGGTGACCACCGAGATGTCCATCCCAGCCGCCCTCCCCAGGAACAACTGCACACGGCCGCGGTTGCTGGAATATCCAGGGCTGCCCAACAACACATCGCCGTACCCATCGCCATTGGCATCGCCCGCCATGGCCAAGCTGGCACCCAACCGCTCCCCCCCCCCGGGGGTGCCATTGCGTGTACTGGAGGCCGTGGCGGTGACCATGGCGGTTCCGGAGACACCTGGATACAGGTCTACCCGACCAGCCCCGGTGTTGGCTCCCGGGGAACCCACGAGCAGGTCCGCGTAGCCATCGCCGTTGGTATCACCGGCTCCTGATACGCGGTAACCATATTCGGCATTGGTCCCGCTCCCCGACCTGGAGGCCGTGAGCGTTGATAATCCGGACAAGCTGCCCTGGTAGATAAAGACATTGCCTGTTTTGATCACGGGGATGGGGGGTGAAATACGGTTCTGGTACGGCGCACCGATAACCACATCGCCATGGCCATCTCCGTTGAGGTCTCCCGCTCCGGCCACTGAAAACCCGAACTGGCCGGAGGATGTAGCGCCGAAGGCGGTCCAAGAGGCAGCAGCCCCGATACCGCCGACCGAACCTTGGTAGAGGTAGGCCTTTCCATTGTCCGTTCCACTCGCCTGGTCGTACAATGGTGCCCCCACCACCACATCACTGAATCCGTCGCTGTTCACATCACCGGCCAACGCCACGCTGAAACCGAATTTGCAGCCCGCCTGCGCATCGCCTGTGCGCAGGGCATGCAAGGCCCCCAAGCCGCCCGGCCCACCCAGGTAGAAATAGGCCGCACCGGTGCCGCTGCTGCGGCCGGGCGCACCGATCACCACATCGCTGTAGCCATCGCCGTTGATGTCGCCTGCGCTGGAAACGCTGTAGCCGAACAGGTCCCCGGCCGCTCCACCGGAGGCCGTCCAGGCCGGGGTGGTGAGCACGCCCGTTGCGCTGCCCAGGTACAGCAAGGCCTGGCCGGCATCCACGGCCGGGCTGTCGTAATTCGGCGCGCCGACCAGGAAGTCGCTGTAGCCATCGCCGTTCACGTCACCGGCCGTGGCCACGGCCCATCCGTGGGAAGCTCCTGCTTGTGCACCGGGAAGCACGGCATCGGGCGTGGTGGAGATCGGGTCGATGGTGACGGGATAATCTGCCCCGCGATCGTCCACCTCCAGCACCAGCACTTGGCCGCTCAGGCGCATGCGTGCTGCCAGGCGTTTCCCGACGGCATCCCAGGCCACCAGCCCTGAATAATCCAACACGGGTACCATTTCCATCCGTTGCCCATCCCATTGATGGAACACTACCCGGTCCGCATCCACTTGGAACGGTAACGCATCCTCGCCCAGGACCAACCGGGCCTGCAACAAGCCTTGGCCGGGCGGGCGATAGGCCACCACCAGGTCGTGGCGCATGCCCCGGGCATCATTGGTGTACTCCATGCGGAATCGGCCGTGATCCACCACCAACCGGTTGCCTGACAGGTCCTCTTCAATCGGTTTCCCCGGGCGCCATGCCACTATCCCCCGGCCTACACCCTCGAGCTCAAACCGGATCTTGATAGCCCTCCCATTGGCACAATCCAATCCGATGGCGAACCCTGCGGCCTGGAAATCGACATCGAACCCTTGTGCCGCGTTGCGTGCCTGAATGCGCCCATCATTCCGCTCCAACCGATAATCATCCGCTTGGTGCGGGTATGCCGCAATTCCCGGGCTGGCTGAACCACGCGCGGGTTGGAAGAGCATGATCCACGCCAAGCAGGCCAAGCGGGCCCACCGTACGGTGTGCCGCAGGCGCCCGGTACAGATGCCGAATTGGGCGGAATGCTCGCTCATTTCACAACGGGGAAACAAGGTGCGAGATCCACTCTGGCAGGACGTTGATGGCGGGGACGGATGGTTGGATCAGTTGCGGAAGCATGGCTACCCCCATGCATGACAGCGGTCGGGGACCGGGAGAGTGGAGTACAAAGTTGGGATGCAACCACATCGGGCGCCGTGCCGGCCCGGTTCATCCCGTTTCCCACCGCTTGACCCAGGCCATAGTCGGCGGGTTTCCCCTTCGCCGGACTTTAGCCTTCGCGCCCGTGCATTGGCATTGGCGCAAGGGCATGACCATGGACCAAGGGCTCAATGAACAGCACCGCGTGAACGGGGCTGACCGGAAGACGCTAACTTGGCGGTTCCACGATCTTCACGGAGCGCTCAATGCGGAAGAATTGGAACCGGCCCATTCACCAACCCTGCGTGTTGCCATGAAGGAGCGGGTGGCTGGTTTCATCCGGACATACCTGCAATGGTCTCCCCTACCGTTGCGGACAGTCTGGATCGTGGCTTTGGTGCTGCCGATGGTCTTTGTTTTCACGTCGTTCATTGGCCGCACCCGCCTGGGCACCGCCCCTGAGCTGTTCAACTGGTGGCAGCAGGCACCGGCGCCTTTCCTGAACTTCTTCACCTGGGCCCTGTTGCTTCCCTTGGTGAACCGCTGGTCGATCCGTTGGTCGCTGAAGCGGCAGCCGGTTTCGCCCTCCATCCTCAAGCACATCAGCCTGGGCCTGCTGCTGTGCACCATACATGAAGTGTTCACCAATGTTCTCTACTTGGTCCTGCTGCGTGCCGGCGGGCAGGTGCAATGGTCCCCGGAAGTGTTGCACGGCATGGTGCTCTTCCTTCCCGCGGGCATCGTGCAGCGCTTCCTGGAATACTGGCTGCTGCTGCTGCTGTTGATGGTGGTGGACTCGCACCGCCAGGTACAAGAGGAACGCAACCATGTGCTGCGCCTGAAGAACGAACTGCAGGCCACACAGCTGCTGGCCTTGAAGAAACAGCTGCAGCCGCACTTCCTGTTCAACACCCTGAACACCGTGAGCGCATTGATGGACGTGGACCGCAAAAGCGCCCGGAGTGTATTGGCCCGGCTGGGGCGCCTGCTGCGCACCACGCTGGACGAGGAACGGCGGGAGACGGTATCCTTGAACCACGAGCTGGAATACATCGGCAACTACCTGGGCATCGAGACGATCCGGTTCAAGGACCGGTTGCAGGTGAAGTACCAGATCGACCCCGAATGCGAACAGGCGTTGCTACCGGGCATGCTGCTGCAACCCTTGGTGGAAAATTCGATCAAGCATGGCCTGGATGCGAGCCGTGACGGGATTCGTGTGACCATCACCGCCGAGCGCGACAAGGACCAGCTGCACCTGCAGGTGGGCGATAACGGCAAGGGCTGCGAGGACGTGCATACGGTGCTGGCCAACGGCGGCATCGGGGTGCGCAATGTCATGGAACGCTTGGCGCTCCTGCATGGAAGCGAGGGCAAATTCCAAGTGACCTCCAGCAGGGATCAGGGATTCCACGTGTCGATCCGCATACCTTTCCGCACCTTGGAAACCAAAGCGCATGAGAAGCATACGGACCATCGTGGTGGATGATGAGCCCACGGCCCGTGAACATGTGGTACGGCTGTTGAAGGCCGACCCGGACATCCGGATCAAGGCGGAGTGCCGCAACGGCATGGAGGCCCTGGAGGCGATCCAGCGTGAACCTGTGGACCTGATGTACCTGGACGTACAGATGCCCGAGCTCAACGGCTTCGAGGTGCTCAAGCGGCTGCCCGCCGGGGAGGACCCGCCCTTCGTGATCTTCAGTACGGCATACGACCGGTATGCACTGAAAGCCTTTGACTTCCGCGCGGTGGACTATCTGCTCAAGCCGTTCGAGGACGACCGCTTCTACGAATCGCTTTCCCGCGCCAAGGAGTTCATCGAGCTGCGCGATAAGAAGCAGCTGGCGGGCCGCCTGATGGAGCTGGTACAGGGCCACCTGAATGCCGGAAAGGACCACACCCAGGAGTATGTGGTGAAGGAAAAGGGGCGCGAATACCGCGTGGCGGCAAAGGACATTCTCTGGATCAAGGCCGAAGGCAACTACGTGGTGCTGCAGACCATGGCACGCCGCCATTCCTTGCGGATGACCATGAGCATGCTGGAAAACGGCCTGGACCCGGCCCAGTTCCTGCGCGTGCACCGCAGCTACTTGGTGAACATGGCCCATGTGCGCTCCACACGCTACAGCGGCAACAACGAGTTCACCTTCATCATGGCCAACGGGAAGCACCTCCTGAGCGGGCGCAACTACAAGGAGCATATCGCCAAGTTCTTGGTGGCCCGGGAGGATGGCGAGGGCCCGCAAGGGACGAAGCGTTGATTTTGGGACAGCATCGGCAGCCGGGCAACTGCCCATGTGCGTCCTTTGCAAGAACCAGCTACAAAAATGCGTATTGCTCTACTCTCCTGCCTCCTTGCAACAAGCTCCCTTGCCGTGGCGCAGGACGCCATGGAACGCGTATTCACCGTTCCGGGCGCACTGGAAACACACGGTGTGGCCGTGGACGGTGAAGGCTCATTCGTATTCGCCAATGAAACACCGGAAGGGGACATACAGGTGACCCGTATCTCCCCCGATGGTGAACACCAATGGACCTACAAGTACCCCCGCTCCGTGCCGGAAGGCATCTATGGCAACTGCGTGGCCTACGGTCCGGACGGCATCGTGGTGGTGGGCTATGCCATCGGGGTGGGCACCAATAGCCGTGACGGGCTTGTGCTGCGCATTGGCCTTGACGGCACCCTGCTGAGCTCGGAACGGATGGATACGGGCGGATCCAACGCCCTGCATACGTTGAACGCCACCAGCGACGGCTTCATCGCCGGGGGCCGGAGCGATGCCGGCGGCAACGGTTATGACATGCAGCTCACCAAACTCAACACCCTGGGCCAGGTCCAATGGTCGCGTTACTACGGAGGGCCGGAATGGGACTGGGCCTATGAGGCGATCGAGCTGGCCGACGGAGGTTTTGCCATGGTGGGGTACGGGGATGCCTTGGGCACGGGCTACTCCCCTTCCGGCTACCTGGTGCGCACCGACGCCTTGGGCAATGAAATGTGGGCACGCACCATCAGCAGCGGAAACGGGGTGGACGAGGCTTACTGCGTGCTGGAGGCCAGCAATGGCGACCTGTACGTGGGCGGCCGTTCCCTGGGCTACTTCCAAGGCAACGTGAACGCCTTCCTCACCAAGCTTTCACCCACCGGCACCCATATCTGGACCCGCGTCCTGGAGCAGGGTATCGAGGTGGTGGACCTTGCGCCAGGTCCGAACGGCGGGGTGACCTGGTTGGCCGATCCGCAGTACCTGCCCCAGGGTGAAGGCGACTACGAAATGCTTTGGGGCCAGTTCAGCGCGGACGGTGACTTGCTGTGGGCCAACCTCTATGGCGCGGCCGGATCGGACAATCCGCTCGCCATCACCCCCATGGATGACGGGGGATTCTCCATCACCGGCTTCACCAACAGCTACGGTTCCGGCCCCTTGGATTGGCAGACCATCCTCGTGCGCACCGATGCCCAAGGCAATGCCGATTGCCACAACATCGACCTGGACCTGCAATGGACGGCCCACACGGCAACGATAACCCCGTATACCAGCATGACGGGCTCGGCATTCACCATGTTCCCGTGGGTCATGGGCCAGGAAACCGTAGCGGTCGGCACCTATGACCCGTGCTGTGCCGTGGTCGGAGCATTCACTGCGGAAAATACCGGACAAGGTTTCACGTGGGCCTTCACCGATGCCAGCACCGGAGCCGAGACCTACAGCTGGGATTTCGGGGATGGAAGCACCAGCACGGAAGCCTCACCCACGCACACCTACGCGGCCAATGGCACCTACACCGTATGCCTTACCGTGAACGGAACCTGCAACGGGGTGCCCACGCCCGCCATCGCCTGTGAGACCGTTTCCGTCACCGTGGGCATTCAGGAACCGGGAGGTGCCAATGGCCGCCCCGTGCTCTTCCCCACGCCCGCCTCCGACGCCGTGACCATCCAAAGCCCGTCACCGATCCGGGAGATCCGGTTGATCGACGGCAAGGGCGCATTGGTGAAAACGATGCAGGACATCCCCGGCACGCGCACCACCCTTCCCGTGGGAAACCTCCCCGAAGGCTTTTACGTCACCCGGGTGACCCTCGCAAACGGATCCGTCCACCATCTCCGCTTGATGGTGGCACATTGATCGGCCTCCGATCATGTCCACGGGCATGGCCATCCAACTGAACACGGCACGTCACCTCTTGAGGTGGCGTGCCGTGCTTTTGGTGCTCGCCCTGCCTGCGCTCCTGGCCGCCCAGGAAGTCTGCGACAACGGAATTGACGACGACGGTAACGGCCTGATCGACCTGAATGACACGGCCGCCTGCCCCTGCCAACTGTTGCCGCCACCGGTGAACCTGATCACCAACGGCTCCTTTGAGCAGCATACCTGCTGCCCGGGCGAAAACCCCTCATGGCCCATCGTGGATGTTGATTGCGCCGACGGGTGGACGAACTACATGGTGTCTTCCACCTCGGATTACTATGGATGCGGCTACCTGCCGTCGGGGATACCCCAGCCGCTGCCCGATGGCGGAGGTTTGGCCGGCTTCGGGGCCATGACCGATTGGAGCGGGAACACCAGTTATTACGAATTCCTGGTGCAGTGCCTGCAGGCTCCCATGGTGGCCAACGAAACCTACCAACTCTCCTTCAATATGGCCGCCGCCAGAAGCTCCACCGCACCGGCCATCAACCTCGGGCTCACACTCCCGATCGATTTCGGACCAATAGACATGGTGATCTACGGGATCGATACTTGCCCGTCATCCCCGTACGTGGCCTACGACCCCATCTGGGGCAATCCACTGCCCGCGGACATCTGCCCGACGGACCTGAACTGGATCGAACTGGGCCGCATCACCTACAATCCAGCCAATGCCTGGCAGGAATTGAGCTTCAGCTTCCAACCCACGTTTGAGGTGGCCGCCATTCTGTTCGGGCCGGCCTGTCCCATCCCCAACGACTACATCTCCTACCAAACCACCTGGCCCTATTTCATGGTGGACAACATGAGCCTGGAGAGTGCCGAGGTGGCCATCACCAGCACCGGCCACCCATGCACCAACGACCTGGTGCTCACTGCGGCCCCGTACGACAACCCGCCCAACAGCTACCAGTGGTACCTGGACGGCGTGGCCATTGCGGGCCAGACCGGCCCCGTGCTCAATGCCTCCGCCTCGGGCTTGGGCGGTGGGGTATACACCATGCGCGTCATTCGCGCCGACGGTTCCTGCGCCATGGTCGAGAAACAGATCGACGTGGCATACCCCGTGCCCTCGGTGGCCGCCACGCCCACCGAAGGCTGCGCCCCCCTGGTGGTGCAGTTCAGCAACCTCACCGACCCCACGCTAAGCGGCACCCTGCTCTGGGACCTGGGCGACGGAACCACCGACGGCAATGCCAGCCCCATGCACACGTACAACCAGCCCGGCTCCTATGATGTGCGGCTAACGGTAACCACCGCCCAGGGGTGTACTGCGGACAGCCTTTTCGAGGATCTCATCACCGTGCACCCCAAACCGACGGCCTCGTTCATGCCCGACACCACCATCGGCTGCGTCGGATTGCCGGTGATCTTCACCGACACCAGCACGCCGGCCGGCAATTACACCTGCACCTGGTCCTTCGGGGATGGGGGCATTTCCAACGACCCCAGCCCGGCATCACACGCGTACACCGAGCCGGGCACCTACAACGTGATGTTGATGGTGACCTCCGAGCATGGATGCACCGACGATGTGACCATGCCCCAGCTGATCCAGGTGCTGCCCTCCCCGGAACCTTCCTTCATCATCGACCCGGTCAGTGGATGCATCCCCTTGAATGTGCGATTCGACAACACCACGCCCGGACAGGAGCAGCAGACCGCCTTCTGGGACTTGGGCAACGGCGATACGGATACCACGCTGAGCACCAGCACCACCTACTCCCTTCCCGGGACGTACACCGTATCGCTCACCATGACGAACGCTTTGGGCTGTAGCGCCACGCTAACCGCCGAGGATACGATCCATGCCTACGGCCTGCCGGTGGTCTCGTTCTCCGTGGAGCCCGGTGCAGGTTGCGCCCCATTGGCCGTGCAATTCCAGAACACCACCGACCCGGGGATGATCGGCGGATGTACCTGGGACTTCGGCGACGGGGCCTCCTCCACGGATTGCACCACCAGCCACCTCTATCAAAGCCCGGGCTCATTCAATGTCTCGCTCCACGTGACCTCCCCGGCGGGATGCGATGGCGACACCACGCTGTACCAGATCGTGCGGGTGGACCCCTCGCCCTTGGCCGATTTCGACTTCTCGCCCTGGCCCACCGACATCTTCCATCCAGAGGTCCTTTTCCAGGATGCCTCTTCCGACGATGTGGTCTCCTGGTCCTGGATCTTCCCCCAAGGAGACCCGGCCTCTTCCGTGGATACCATGGTGCGCGTCACCTTCCCCGGTGACGAGGGTGGCGACTATCCCGTGGAACTGATCGTGGCGAACAGCCATGGATGCACCGATACGCTCGTCAGGCTGGTACCCGTGAACGGCATCTTCAGCGTGTACGTGCCCAACGCCTTCACGCCGAACAACGACGGCATCAACGACCTATTCGTGCCCGTGATCAAGGATGCCGATGTGCGGCGGTATGAGTTCATCGTATTCGACCGCTGGGGCGCGGAGATCTTCCATTCCACCGAGATCGGTGCCGGGTGGGACGGGACAGTGAACGGCGAAGAACCCAAGAGCGACGTGTACTCATGGAAGCTCCGGGTCCGTAGTTCGGTCAACGCCGAGTCGCGCTCCTACATCGGCAAGGTGGTGCTGCTGAGGTAACGGCCGGCCCAGGCCGATCGATCGCAAGCAAGCGGACCGAAGTATTACCCCGCACCACTTCCACCGAGGTCTCCCGCCCTGCCGGCGCCCCGGCCAAATCGTGGAAAAGCGGTGGTGTGCCGCTGCGCCATCACTTGCGAGATCACAGGCTGCACGATCGATGCGGGGCGAACAGTTCGTTCCGTGGCCTATGGTTCCGGCATGCGACCACCAGCCGAATAGCTTCGCCTCTCATCAAAAAGAGGTCATCACCCAATGAGGATCATTACCATCGGTATTCTTCTTCCAGCAGCCATGCTGTGCAGTGCCCAACCCGCCGTGCCTTTTGAACGCGTATACAACGTGCCCAGCGCCCGCTGGACCCTGGCGGCCACCATGGACGAGGCCGGCAACTTCTACACGGCCACCGAGGTGAACCCCGACAAGAACATCCAAGTCACCAAGATCCTGGCCAACGCCGAGCATGCTTGGACCAAGGTATACCCCTACTCCGTGGAAATGGGGATCTACAACAACTGCATCGCCATCGGCCCGCAAGGGTTGATCGTGGGCGGCTTTGCCATGGGCATGGGGACCATTTCCCGCGATGCGGTAGTCCTGCGCATTGACCCCGAGGAAGGCACCCTGCTGCAATCCACGCGCATCGATGCGTACGGCGGGTCCAATGCCATCCACGGCCTCACCCGCATCCCTGGTGGTTTCCTTGCCGTTGGCCGGGGCTATGGCGGGGGCGGCTCATACGATATGCTGCTGGCCGAGCTAAACGACTCCGGGACCATGCTCTGGTCCAGAACCTACGGCAGCTCCGGCTGGGACTGGGCCGAGGAGGCGCACCCCACGCCTGACGGCGGCTTCGTGCTGACCGGCTATGGCGACTCGCTGAACACGTCCGGCATACCGCCTTCAGGCTATGTGGTGAAGACCGATGCCTTGGGGAACGAACTGTGGGCGCGCAGCATCAGCAACGGCACCCGGCCTGACCAGCCCGAGACCATGGTGGTGGACGCTACCGGAAACATTTACGTGGGGGGATCATCGATGGGCTACGGGAACCTCTCCGATGCGGCCTTCATCACCAAGCTCTCGCCCACCGGCGCCCACCTGTGGACACGCTACCTGGAGGACGCCATCTCCACCATGCGCCTACTACCCTTGGCCAACGGCGGGGTGGCATGGCTGCTGCGCCCGAACCTCTTCCCGGGCGGGCCGGGCGGCTACGACATGGCGTGGGGCACCACGGATGCCAACGGCAACACCACCAGCTCCCACTACTACGGATCGGAGGACGATGAATCGCCCAGCGGCTTCTTCCTGCGGGAGGACGGCGGCTTCATCATTGTGGGAAGGAAGAACAAAGCGGTATCCGCGAACGATCCCGACTATGACCTGGCTGTGATCTATACCGATGCCGACGGGAACAGCAGTTGCAACCAGGTGGACATCCCCCTTAACTGGCAATCTGCCACACCTGTTGTGCAGCCCTTTACCAGCGTGACCAATTCGGGGTTCACCGCCTTCGGCTATCCATTGGGCGAGGAGAGCGTGGATGTCGGCATTACGGACCCCTGCTGCATGCTCGAGGCGGACTTCAATATGATACCACATGGCGGAGATCTCGGCTGGAGCTTCACGGATCAAAGCATAAACGCCATGTCCTACTTCTGGGATTTCGGCGATGGCGCCACCAGTACTGAACAAAACCCCAACCATGTGTATGAAATGCCCGGCACGTACATCGTTTGCCTGACTGTCACCAACGAATGCGGGGAGGTTACCAGCTGCAAGGAATTGAACACGGCCGTGGGTATTGATGAGATCACTGAGGTAACCATAGGCATCGAGGTACACCCCAACCCGGCCAATGACCTCATCACCGTCCGGGCAAAGCATTCATCCATGCTGGAGATACAGCTGATGGATGCCGCCGGCCGCGTTGTGCTCCGTTCCTTCCCTGGCGGAAGCCGAAGAGCGGCCCTTGCCGTGGTCCATGTCCCCGACGGGTTGTATGTGCTGCGTGCCCGGATGGCCAACGGGACGTACCAGAACCAACGGTTAATGGTGCAACATTGAACGGATGACAACATAGCTTCCTCGCTGTCCGGGCGGACGGCACCCGGTAAGGACATGCGGCATAGCTGGAGGATCCGTCCGTGGAGTAGCCAACGGCACGCACCAATCCCAACGGTACGTACCTGATGCGCCTTTTCATACAGGGCCCGGGCACCACCGAACGTGTACCTTACGTCCCTACACCCAAAGGATCCTGGTATCCGACCCATGCGCATCGTCTCCCTGATAGCCACCCTGCTCCTGGTGTCGGCCGTGCACGCCCAAGAGATCTGCGACAACGGCATCGATGATGACGGCAATGGCCTGATCGACCTCAACGATACTCAAGCCTGCCCCTGCACCTTGCTGCCGCCGCAGGCCAATCTGATCAGCAACGGATCGTTCGAAGAGCACACCTGCTGCCCCGGCGACCCCAGCCAGATGCAGGGCAACTTCATCGACTGTGCCAACGACTGGACGGACTACCAGATCTCCGCTTCGGCAGACTACTACAATCCTTGCGGATTCAATCCTCCGATGATCCCGCAACCGGTGCCGGACGGGGAGGCCGTGGCCGGGATCGTCGTTCATACCTGGCCGGGCGGTGCTTCCTATGAATTCCTGACCCAATGCCTGGCCACGCCATTGATCGCCGGGCAGACCTACGAACTGGGATTCAACCTGGCTGCGGTGCGCATGCAGTTCGGCTTTGTGGGCACGCTTCCCATCAACTTCGGGCCCATCCAAATGGCCCTCTTCGGGCTGGACACGTGCCCGCCCTTGCCCTACACCATGTATGACCCCGTGTGGGGCAGCCCCATGCCCGCCCAATACTGCCCCACTGAGCTCGGCTTGACCGAGTTGGCGACGGTGACCTACAATCCCTCCAACGCCTGGCAGAACATCACGCTCACCTTCGATGCCCCCTTCAATGTGGGTGCCATCATGTTCGGCCCTGCATGCCCCATTCCGCAGGACTACAACATGTGGGGCAGCAGCGAGCCGTACTTCTTCATCGACGATATGAGCCTGACCAATGTGGATGTGGCCATCACCAGCACCGGCCATCCCTGCACCAACAACTTGGTGCTTACGGCCTCACCGTTTGATGACCCGCCCAACTCCTACCAATGGTACCTCGATGGCGTGGCCATCGTCGGGGAGACCGGGGCCGTGCTGAACGCCTCCGCACTCGGCCTGGGTGCCGGCACCTACACCGTTCGCGTGATCCAGGCGGACGGGTCCTGCATCATGACCCAGCAGGAGTTCACCGCGGAATATCCGGTCCCCTTGGCCACCGCCACGCCCACCGAAGGCTGCGCCCCCCTGGTGGTGCAGTTCAGCAACCTCACCGACCCCACGCTAAGCGGCACCCTGCTCTGGGACCTGGGCGACGGAACCACCGACGGCAATGCCAGCCCCATGCACACGTACAACCAGCCCGGCTCCTATGATGTGCGGCTAACGGTAACCACCGCCCAGGGGTGTACTGCGGACAGCCTTTTCGAGGATCTCATCACCGTGCACCCCAAACCGACGGCCTCGTTCATGCCCGACACCACCATCGGCTGCGTCGGATTGCCGGTGATCTTCACCGACACCAGCACGCCGGCCGGCAATTACACCTGCACCTGGTCCTTCGGGGATGGGGGCATTTCCAACGACCCCAGCCCGGCATCACACGCGTACACCGAGCCGGGCACCTACAACGTGATGTTGATGGTGACCTCCGAGCATGGATGCACCGACGATGTGACCATGCCCCAGCTGATCCAGGTGCTGCCCTCCCCGGAACCTTCCTTCATCATCGACCCGGTCAGTGGATGCATCCCCTTGAATGTGCGATTCGACAACACCACGCCCGGACAGGAGCAGCAGACCGCCTTCTGGGACTTGGGCAACGGCGATACGGATACCACGCTGAGCACCAGCACCACCTACTCCCTTCCCGGGACGTACACCGTATCGCTCACCATGACGAACGCTTTGGGCTGTAGCGCCACGCTAACCGCCGAGGATACGATCCATGCCTACGGCCTGCCGGTGGTCTCGTTCTCCGTGGAGCCCGGTGCAGGTTGCGCCCCATTGGCCGTGCAATTCCAGAACACCACCGACCCGGGGATGATCGGCGGATGTACCTGGGACTTCGGCGACGGGGCCTCCTCCACGGATTGCACCACCAGCCACCTCTATCAAAGCCCGGGCTCATTCAATGTCTCGCTCCACGTGACCTCCCCGGCGGGATGCGATGGCGACACCACGCTGTACCAGATCGTGCGGGTGGACCCCTCGCCCTTGGCCGATTTCGACTTCTCGCCCTGGCCCACCGACATCTTCCATCCAGAGGTCCTTTTCCAGGATGCCTCTTCCGACGATGTGGTCTCCTGGTCCTGGATCTTCCCCCAAGGAGACCCGGCCTCTTCCGTGGATACCATGGTGCGCGTCACCTTCCCCGGTGACGAGGGTGGCGACTATCCCGTGGAACTGATCGTGGCGAACAGCCATGGATGCACCGATACGCTCGTCAGGCTGGTACCCGTGAACGGCATCTTCAGCGTGTACGTGCCCAACGCCTTCACGCCGAACAACGACGGCATCAACGACCTATTCGTGCCCGTGATCAAGGATGCCGATGTGCGGCGGTATGAGTTCATCGTATTCGACCGCTGGGGCGCGGAGATCTTCCATTCCACCGAGATCGGTGCCGGGTGGGACGGGACAGTGAACGGCGAAGAACCCAAGAGCGACGTGTACTCATGGAAGCTCCGGGTCCGTAGTTCGGTCAACGCCGAGTCGCGCTCCTACATCGGCAAGGTGGTGCTGCTCCGATAACGGCCCGTAACACGGCGAACCATACGGCCCGATCACCACGGACCAAGCCGGGTGCAGGGCGCATCTTGCACCTCCGGTGCAACCCATTGGAAGTAGTAGATGAAGAAAGGATGTAGAGCGATCCACATGGCATGGGCCATCGGCTTGTGCACAGGCGTGGTACACGGCCAATTGACCACGGACAATACCTTGACCCCGGAGCAATTGGTGAGCACCGTGCTGGTGGGCCAAGGCGTTGCCGTGAGCAACGTGATGTTCAACGGCGTGCCCGCGAACACCATCACCGACCAGGTGGCCTCTTTCCTCGGGTCCGGGTCCAACATCGGTTTGGGCAGCGGCATCGTGATGTCCACCGGGAAAGCCGAGGTGGTCGGCGGGTCCAATAACTCCTACACCTTGGGCATGACCGGATTCACGGTGGCACCGGCCAACCCGTCAAACATGGCGGACCCGGACCTGGCCTCCGTCATGGGAACGACCATGCAGCGCTGCGTGGCCGTGATCGAGTTCGATTTCGTGCCCACCGGGGATTCCCTGCTCTTCCGCTTTGCCTTCGGTTCGGAGGAATACCCTGAATACGTCTGCACGCAGTTCAATGACGGTTTCGGCTTCTTCCTGAGCGGCCCCGGGATCACCGGGCCCTTCAGCAACAATGCCGTCAACCTTGCGCGTGTGCCCGGCACCGAAGTGCCCGTGGCCATCAATACGGTGAACCCCGGCGTTCCGGGCGTATTTGGCGGCAACGGCGGTACATGCGCCGCAGCGGACCCCAATTGGCAGGCCAACACGGTTTATTACGTGAACAACCAGCCCGGTACCACCGTGGAGCTGGACGGGTTCACCGTGCCCATCACGGCACGTGCTGCCGTGCGGTGCGGGCAGACCTACCACATCAAGATGGCCATCGCCCATGCCAACGACAACCTGCTGGATTCCGCCGTGTTGATCGAAGGCGGCAGCTTTTCCTCCGCCAGCGTCCTCTCAGCCACGGTGGAACTGCCGGCCGGGTTCAGCAGCATCACGGAAGGATGCCTTCCCGCCATGGTCCATGTCGCACGTCCAGACACCACGCAGGACGCCGTGATCCAACTGAACTACTCAGGGCCGGGTATCATGCCTTCGGACTTGGACACCATGCCGGCCCAAGTGACCATTCCTGCCGGGCAGCCGGGCATCAGTTTCCCCATTGCGGCCATGGAGGACGGCCTGGCGGAAGGAACCGAGCAATTGACCATCACAGCCACCTGGACCTCTGCCTGCGGCCAATTCGTGACCGACACGGTGACGATGACCCTTACGGAATACCAACCCCTGACGATCACGGCGGACGACCTTTACCTGGCCTGCGATGAAGAACAGGTGCAGGCTTTGGCCACGGTGCAGGGCGGCCTGGGTGAAGTGCTTGTGGACTGGGGCCCCCATGGCGTGGGTGAAACGGTTTGGCTACCCGGCATGGAGAACGGCACCTACACGGTGACCGCCACGGACCAATGCCCAAAGACCGTGGCCGCCACCATGACGGTGGACGCGGGGTGCGAGCTGTACATCCCCAACGTGATCTCCCCGAACGGGGACGGCTCCAACGACATGTGGATCATTAGCCGGAGGTCGCCCAGTGGCCACACGGTGAAGGTCTTCAACCGGTGGGGGAACGAGGTGTACTCCTCGGCCAACTACGCCAATAACTGGCGCGCACAAGGCCTTCCTGACGGCACCTATTTCTATGTGGTGACCGAGGGAGACACGGGCAAGGCCTATAAGGGACATTTGACCGTGCTGGGTAACGGCCGATAGGCCCATATTGATCCGGCATCATTGTATTGGACGATCATCCAGGATTCGCTTGGCAAGAGAGGAAAAGGTGCAAGCGTGCAAGAGTGACAGGGTCCCGGCCCTCGCACTCTTGCACCCTCGCACCCAACATCACCTCCCTCAAGTGTAGCGGGTTGCCATTCTTGTGACGGCATCATTGCAATGGACGGCCATGAAGAGTCTGCTTCCGATGCGCGGATGAGCGATAGGTGATCGGAGCTTCCCAGAGGGTCTTGCACAACGCCCCCTGATCGGAACGGGAAAGCCAAGCTTGTTGGGTCCTCGGCTGCGCTCGGACTGACAACAACCTTGATTTTCCCGATCGTGACGGGCAGCGCGGGCGCAGGTGGCGGTGGCGCTTGCCTCGAAAGTTCAGCGTCCGGAACAGGGGTGCCGTCACCATAGGAATCAACGTCGGGTACATGAGTGCCGGCACAATAGTCCAAGGCGGAGGCTTGGTCTCAACCTCCACGAGGAAGTTGGTTCTTCACCTTCCGCACCCATCCCAACGGTCCATCCCAACCCACGAGGCATCCTCTAAGGCCTCCGGATACATTGCCTTGCTCCCGGACCACACCGGATGCAAAAAACCACCTACGTGCTGAACCTAATCCTAACCCGCTCATGAAAAACCGTTCAAAAGCCTTTTGCCTTTCCGGGCCGCGCCGAAGCTGGCGCCGAGGGCTCGGCACGATCGCCCTGGCAACCCTCCTGGGCTCGGCGTCCGCACAAACCGTTAACCTTTACTCCTTCAGCTCCGGCACCGGCACCACCTTGGACCCCATGACCGGGGCCACCACCCTGATCGGGAACAACCAGGATGATGCCGCATCGGCCGTGACCAACATCGGGTTCAACTTCGTCTATGAGGGCACCACGTACACCCAGTTCTGGGCAAACTCCAATGGAGCGATGCAACTGGGAGGTACGACCCCATACGATTACACATTGGACAACATCAGTGATGTAACTTACAACCCGAAGATCATTGCTTTCTCTGCGGATGGCACCACTGGTTCCACAGGCGGGGTAAGCACCGTGCTGACCGGCACAGCCCCGAACCAGATCCGGGTCATCCAGTGGAATGTGGGCGTGAACTGGAATGAAACAGCGCCCAATTGCACGTACCAAGTTTGGCTGTACGAAACCACCGGTGTGATCGAATTCCGCTATGGTACAGGTGCACCAACAGGCAGCGCCACCTACTTCTGGACCGGGATCTCCGGTGCCTCGGGCTCCAACTACATGAATGTGCGACCCGGTCCCGTGGGAAGCAACAGCGACATTACCCGCCTGCAGGCATGGCCAGGAAACGGAAATATCTTCACCTTCACGCCGCCGGCAGCCTGCACCGGCACCCCGGCGCCCGGCAATACCGTGGTGGCTGGCCTCACCAGCGGCTGCCCCGGCTACTCCACATCCCTTAGCCTGCAGAACAATACTCCGGGCAGCGCCGTGACCTACCAGTGGGAAAGCAGCCCGGACAACATTACTTGGACCGCCATCGGTGGCGCAATCACAGCCAACTACAACACCGGCAGCTTGCTTACCTCCACGTGGTTCCGCTGCGCCGTTACCTGCGGCACCGGGCCCAGCACCGGCTACAGCACCCCCGTACAGATCATCATTTCCTCTCCATCCCCCACCTACGACATATACAGCGGTACCCAGATAAACGAGGATTTTTCGAGCTGGGGTAACCGTTGCAGCACCACGGACGTGCCGTCAGCCACCAACAATCACTGGATCAACTCTCCCGCGTACGGCCCAGGCACTTGGCGCCGCAATGACCAAGGCGCTTCGGCTGGATGGAACAACACGAGCGGTTATTTCTACAGCGACGGTAACGGTGCCGTGGCGCCTGCAGCCCGCTTCCACAGCCGCCAAGGCGGCTCCGCGGTCGGTACGTTGGATTATTACATCGACATGTCCGCCGGCACAGGCGGGGAAATGCTGCGCTTTGAATACGTCAACTCCTTTGGGTCCGGCACCTTGCAAGTCCTCGTCTCCCAGGATGGCGGTGCGAACTTCACTTCCCTGGGCACCTTGGGGGCTTCAACATCGCCCCCGATGAACGCGCCGGCCAACTCGTGGATCATGCGTGAATTCGTGATCGGATCCACCTCGGCCACCACGGTGATCCGCTTGAAAGGCACTGCGGCCCCTTCCGCCAGCGGCAATGATATCGGCGTGGACAATTTCCGCATCGTTCCGGAACCCACCTGCAAGAAGGTTACCGGGGTAACGGCCAGTGCCACCGGGCCGAACGAGGCCACCGTCTCCTGGACCTGCACCACCTGCTCGGGCAACTACATCATTGAGTACGGGCCCACCGGGTTCACCCCCGGTATCCAAGGCTCCGCCGGGGTCAACGGCACCGTGGTGAACGCATCCGGAAGCCCGGCCATCATAAGCGCCATTCCGGCAGGCAGCTATGACGTGTATGTGCGTGAAAACTGCGGAGGTGGTGACTACAGCGAAAACTCCACGCCAAAGGCCACCTTCTCCATCGTGGCAGGTGATTACTGCGAGAACGCCATCGACATGGCCACGCTGCCCATGACCGATTGGTCCGTGGTGGCGAACACCACCGGTGCCTCCAACAATATCACCACCTCCGCCTGCGCTGCTGCACCGGGCCCGGACGTGGTGCTCTTCCACGACGTGGAGGTGGGTGCAACGCTGACCCTTGGCGCTTGGAGCTACGCCAACAGGTTGGCTGTTGCCTACGGCGGAAGTTGCCCGGGAACCAATATCCTGGCCTGTGCCAACAGTGGCTACTACTTCACATTGGGCGGCCATGTGCAAATGGTGAACGACTACGAGACCTTGGTATGGACGAACACCGGATGCCAGACCGAGCGGGTATATCTTCTTGCCGACGGCCTCACCACTGGAGGCACGGTCAATGTGTTCAATTACACTTACACCCCGGCCGCAGGCCCTGTGTGCACCGCAGTTTCCGGTGTTGCCGCCTCCACGGTGAACACCGGCGACGGCGCCACCATAACCTGGGATGCCACCTGCAGCGGCAATGCGGTGGTGGAGTACGGTCCTTCGGGCTTCACCCCGGGCACCGGCACCTCCGTGGCCGCCAGCGGTACCAGCACTTCGCTCAGCGGCCTCACCTTGGATGCCGCTTATGATGTGTACGTGCGCCAGGATTGCGGCAGCGGAACCTACAGTGCCTACGGCAGCCCGGTCACCTTCACCGTACACAACGGCGATGATTGCACACGCCCCATCACCATGGCGGGCCCCAGCGGTTCCATGACGGTGAGCACCACCGGCGCCAATAACGACGTGGCCTTCTGCGACGTGGGTGACACCGGCGGCGACCTGATCCTCAGCACCACCGTGCAGCCCGGTGACGGCATCTACTTCACCAGCGCACCCCAGGCACCCTATGTGGGCCGCGTGGCCATCGGTGCGGGCAGCACTTGCCCCGGACAAACCCTGCTGTACTGCACCGCCGGTGCGGCCGACTACTACTGGCAGAACACCACCGGGGCCCCCGTGAACGTGTTCCTGGTGCAGGACGGTGCCGATGAAGGGACGACGACGATCACCTGGGATGTGTTCACCTTCGCCAAGGTGGTGGTGAGCATCACCACGGACGCCAACCCGGAACAGATCACCTGGGAGATCCTGGACAACACCCAGACGCAGGTGGCCAGCGGCAGCCCTGCCACGGCCAACAGCGTGGTGAACGAGACCGTGACCCTGCCCAGCCTGCCCGATGATCCGGCCTGCTACAGCTTCCGCTTGATGGACAGCTTCGGGGACGGCATCGCGAGCGGCGGATGGGAACTGCGCACCACCGGTGGGAAACTCATCCTGCGCGATGACTTCGCCAGCGGAAGCGTTTCCCCCGCCAACCCGGCACAAAGCCCCAGCTATGGCACGGCCCACAGCTTCTGCCTGCCCTTGGGGGCGGTGAACATCGCGCCCACCGAGTGCGGCATCATGAACAACCTGATGGGCAACAAGGTGTACGCCGTGAAGCAATCCGGCACCAACTACCTGGGCCAGACCCTGAAGTACCAGTTCGAGTTCAGCGATCCC
>JAHDVX010000020.1:46107-57196 GCA_023382455.1 Flavobacteriales bacterium | reverse complement strand
CGATGTCACCGAGGTGGTCCACTCGTACAACATCTTCATGGCCGAGCGCATCAGCCGCATCATCGACCTGGACATCTGTGGCATCGACATCATGACCGAGGACATCACCCGGCCGCTGAATGAATGTGGCGCCGTGCTCGAGGTCAACGCCGCACCGGGCTTCCGCATGCATCTGGACCCCACTGAGGGCTTGGGCCGCAACGTGGCCGAACCCGTGGTGGACATGCTTTTCCCCCCGGGAACGCCCAGCCGCATCCCCATCATCGCCGTGACGGGCACCAACGGCAAGACCACCACCACCCGCCTGATCGCGCACATCATGCGCAGCCACGGCTACAAGGTGGGCATGACCTGCACGGACGGTGTCTACATCATGAACCGCATGCTCATGAAGGGCGATTGCACCGGACCGGTGAGCGCGCAGTTCGTGCTGAAGGACCCGTTGGTGGACATGGCCGTGCTGGAGACCGCGCGCGGCGGCATGCTCCGCAGCGGCCTGGGCTTCGAGAACTGCGACGTAGGCATCTGCACCAACGTGGCCGCCGACCACCTCGGCCTGAAGGACATCAATACCCTGGAGGAACTGGCCCAAGTGAAGAGCACTGTGCCCCGCAGCGTGCGCCGCGAAGGCTACGCCATCCTCAACGCGGACGATGAGCTGGTGATGGCCATGCGCAAGCAGTGCGACAGCAAGATCGCCCTCTTCAGCCTCGACGAGAACAACCGCCTGATCCGCCAGCATTGCAAGCTCGGCGGGCTGGCAGCCATCTTCGAGAACGGCTTCATCACCATCAGCAAGGGCGAATGGAAGCTGCGCATCGAGAAGGCGGTGAACGTGCCGCTCACCTACGGGGGAAAGGCCGTGTTCAACATCCAGAACATCCTGCCCGCCGTGCTGGCTGCTTACGTGCAGGGCGTAAAGATCGAGGAGTTGCGTGAAGCCCTCAGCACCTTCGTGCCTTCACCGGCTCTAACACCGGGCCGCCTGAACCTGTTCCAGTTCAAGAATTTCCAAGTGGTGGTGGACTACGCGCACAACCCCCACGGCTTCGAGGCCCTCGGCCGCTTCCTCAGCAAGGTGCCGGACAGCCCGAAGGTGGGCGTTATTGCCGGCGTGGGCGACCGCCGCGACGAGGACACCGTCAACCTGGGCCGCCTCAGCGCCCGCATGTTCGACGAGATCATCATCCGCCAGGACCGCAACCTGCGCGGCAAGAGCGACGACGACATCATCGCCCTCATGGTGCAGGGCATCAAGGAAGTGGACCCGAACAAGAAGTATACGGTGATCAAGAAGGAGGAAGAGGCCATCCGCCATGCCATAAAGACCGCCGTGCCCGGCGAATTCCTGGTGCTCTGCTCCGACGTGGTGCCCGACGCCCTGGAACTGGTGATGAAGCTGAAGGAGGAGGATGATCGCGTGCCCTTCAGCAAGGAGGACATCCCGAACCGGAACAAGGAACTGGTGGGGTGAGCCCTATTTCTCCAACCGGATCCGCTGGCGGAACACCGTTTGTCCATCGCGCCGCACCGCGACCACATAGCGCCCGGGTTGGGCCCAGTTGAGGTCGATGGGGAAGGAGCCTTCCTTCAGCGGCTGTTGCGGCTTGATCTCCAGGATCGCGCTGCTGTCCGCGCTGCTCACCGTGATGTGCAGCAGGGAGGGGGCGTTGGCGAAATAGTCCAGCCGCGTGCGGCCTTGTGTGCGGCGCGGGAAGAGGCTGATCACCGGCACGGTGTCCGGTGCCACGGTGGGCTTGTCGCCCGTGCGGAACAGGTAGACCAGGCCGTTGCCGAAATCGCTTTCGAAGTTCTTGAGCAGCCGGCCCGTGCTGTCCAACAGACGCAGATAACCGCTTCCGCCCTCGGTGTTGTACCAGAACTCCAGCCCGTCGCCGGCGGTGTCCGCCAGTTGCAGCCGGCAGGTGCAGGCCGGCAGGTGCAGGGTGTCGGAGTACAGCGTATCGGCACGCATGGAGCCGAGCGGCCGGTCCACCAGCGCTTTGCCGGAAGCATCGGTCAGTCGGAGCACGTTCTGCCCGGGTTGGGCATTGGTGCGCATTTGCAGCACCACGGTGGCGGGCAGCACATCCACCGGGGCGTACGTGCTGCGCAGGCTGTTATCGGCGCGCCAAGCGTCGCGCTTGCCGTTCGGTTTTTCAAGCACGGCCTTGAACACGTTTCGGCCATTGCCGTAGTTGATCGGTCCCGGAAGGTTCACGGTATCGCTGGCGCCGAAGGGCAGGAGGCCGTGCCATTCAAAGGTCCGCATCGCACCGCCCGCGCTGCCGTAGTGGATGGTGAGCGACCGCAGGGTGTCGCCACCGGCGTTGGCGATCATGATCCGGGGACCGTCGTGCGTCGCATTCATGCGGGCGTGGCGCGGTTCATCGCTGGGCACCAGCACTTCGGTGATCATCGCGTCGTTCGCGGCCCTGGCCCGGCCCAATTGCACCGCGTATGCGGAAAGGTCGGTGACCGCCGTACTGCTGTCCGTGGTGTATGGTTCCATGTTGATGTCCACCACATGCTCGGTCTTTCCCGGGATCAGTGGCACCGTGAGCCGGTCCGGAGGCTGCATTTCCCCGGGGCACCAATCAGCGCGGTCGAAGATCCATGTGCCGGCCTGCGGCTGCAGCGGGTTGCTGGCACATTCCTTCCACAGCTTGCGATGTTCCACTTCCTGGCCGTCCACGGTGATGCTGCGCCACTTCGCGCAGAACTCGCCGCAGCCGTCGGAAGGGTTCATGCCGTGGCCGGTCTGCTGGGTGCGGATGCGCAGCCATTCGGCGCCGGGCAGGGTGTGGATGGTGCGCGGTGCCAATTCCCGCTCAATGGGCTTGGTGCTGTCGCCATACGCGAAGCTGCCGCGGTACAGCTCCTGTATGCCCAGCACTGGCGCGATGGGCTTGCCGGTGATGTAGCGCAGCTCCAGGCTCACCGCCCAGCCGCGGTCGTTGTTGGGCTCGTAGCCATGGTGAACGTGGATCAGCTCCACACTGTCGCGCAATACGGGCCAGAGCTCGCTGACATCGGAGGCCCAGGTGAAGTGCCATCCCTGCTTGTAGTAACCGCCGTACGGGGTGAGCATCCGGGCGACCTCCACGGTATCCGTGCCGTGGAGGGGCTTCACCAGCACCTGGTCCAGATAGTCCCATTCGCCGCAGTTCAGGCTGTCGGGGCATGCATAGGTCAGCTCCAACAGGATACGCCGGGTGCGGGTGTTTGCCGGAGGCAAGGCCACTTCTTTGTGCAGGTAGCGCACCCCGTGGGCGGGGTCGGTCACCACCAATTCGCGTTGCAGGGCATGGACCGTGATGGTGTCCTGTGCGGCGAGGGGGAGGGTGGCAAGGAAAAGGAGAAGGGCCGGTATTCGCATGGGGCCAAGGTCGGAAGTAGGCCGCTTTGCCTGGCCATGCCCGCCGGAAAGACCTTGCCCCACAGGCAGGAGGAGGGTAGGCCGAGGATCACTTCCGCAAGGCCCGCACCAGCACGATCAGCAGCACGGCGCCCACCGTGGCGCAGATCAATTGCCCGATCATACTGGTGGTGGCCAGGCCGAGCAGACTGAACACCCAGCCGCCCACCAGGCCGCCCACGATGCCGAGCAGGATGTTCAGGATCACGCCGTAGCCCTCGCCCTTCATGATCCTACCGGCCAGCCAACCGGCAACGCCCCCGATGATCAGGCTCCAAAGAAGTCCCATTGGTATAGGTTGAAATGGTTGTTCCGCATAGGTACAAAAAGAAAGGCCCCGTGATGACAGGGCCTTCCAAAATGAGGGTAGACCTTACTTGGCTTCTGCGGCTGCGGTGGCCTTCTTGGCCTTGGCCGGGGCTGCAGCAGCCTCCACGGCCATGCGGCGCTCCTTGATGCGGGCGCTCTTGCCGCGGCGTTCGCGGATGTAGAAGATACGGGCGCGGTTCACGTCGCCGCGCTTGTTCACTTCCACCTTCTCCAGGAAGGGCGAGGCCACCGGGAAGATGCGCTCCACACCCACCGATCCGCTCATCTTGCGAACGGTGAAGGTGGCCGTGCTGCCGGAACCTTTGCGCTGCACCACCACGCCTTGGTATTGCTGCACGCGCTCCTTGTTTCCCTCGCTGATGCGGTAGTGTACGGTGATGGTATCACCTGCCTTGAAGTCCTCCTGCTCCTTCAGCGGGGACCATTCCTTTTCCAGTTGCTTGATCTTATCCATGGCGCTCAGCGGTTTGCGGCATCATACCCCGCCGTTTGGGGGCGCAATATTAAGAAAAGTTCCGCTTCATCCGAAGCCTCACTTTTCATCCTTGAGCATTCCGGGACGGCGCTGGCGGGTACGCTCCAGGCTTTGTTGCAGGCGCCATTCATGGATGCGCGCCTCATGGCCGCTCAATAGCACCCCGGGCACCTGCCAGTCCCCGTATTGCTCCGGGCGGGTGTATGCGGGCGGGGCCACCAGGCCGTCCTGGAAACTGTCCGAGAGAGCGCTGGTCTCGTCCCCGAGCACGCCCGGGAGTAGGCGGATCAGGGCGTCGCTCAATACGGCCGCCGGCAGCTCGCCCCCGCTGAGCACATAGTCGCCGATGCTCACCTCCCGCGTCACCAGATGCTCCCGGACCCGCTCATCCACACCCTTGTAATGCCCGCACAGGATGATGATGTTCCGTAGGCTGCTCATCCGGTTCACCAAGGGCTGGTCCAGCAGCTCCCCGTCCGGGCTCATGTAGATCACCTCGTCGTAGTGCCTTTCACTTTTCAAGGCGGTGATGGCCTTGTGGATCGGCTGGACCGACATCACCATGCCGGCACCGCCGCCGAAGGGGTAGTCGTCCACCCGGCGGTGCTTGTCCTCGGAGAAATCCCGCAGGTCGTGCACGTGCACTTCCGCCAGGCCCTTTTGCTGTGCCCGGCGAAGGATGCTCTCGTTGAAGTAGCTGTCCAGCAGCCGGGGCAGGGCGGAAAGGATGTCGATGCGCATGCGCCGCGAAGTTACCGTCCTGGGCGGTTCCGGAAGGGCTGTTTGCGGGCCGTGCATACCTTCGGCATCGTTCTTGCGTACAATCCGTCAAAGCCATTTTCAATGACCAAGCCCATCGTAGTTGCGCTCGTCTCCGTGCTGGCCTTTGCAGGCACGGCCCGTGCCCAGGAGGAGAAGAAGTATGACGACCTGCTGGTGAAATACGTGGACGAGAAGTATGAGGATTGCCTGTACAAGGCTGAGCGCTATACCCAGAACGACAATACCAAGAAGGATCCCTTGCCTTACCTGTACATGAGCATGTGCCTCTTCGAAATGAGCAAGATCCCGAAGTACCAGGAGATGGAGGATTACAAGAAGGCCGACCGGGATGCGCTCAAATGGGCCGAGAAGTTCCGGAAGAAGGACAAGAACATGGAGTTCTTCCACAACTACGAGGACTTCTGGGCCGAGCTCAATACCATGGCACAGGAATCCGGGCTCAACCTGTATGATGGAGGCGTGAAGGAAATGAGCAAGGCGAAGCGCTACTTCGATTCGATGACGAGCTACTACCCGGAGAACCCGGGAGCCTGGCTCATGTATGCCCTCACCCAGTACAACACGAACCTGGTCAAGGAAGGCGACCTGAGCATGACCAAGTACAAGGAGGCGTTGGATGCCGCAGGCGGCATCGATCGACTGCCGGAGGATCAGAAGAAACTGATGAAGAGCGCCCTCATCCGGCAAGCCGATTACCTGGACGCGAAGGGTGACCGGAGCGGGGCCAAGCAAGCCCTGGAACTCGGCAAGGACGCTTTCATGGATGACGCCGAGTTCAAAGGCGTTTACGAGAGCTTCCAGTAGGCCGTAGCGGGGGGGCGGCCGTGCATGGTTCGCACGTCCGGATATTTTTGTGGCATGACGATCAGCGGGGAGGTGAGAGGCCAGACTGTCCAGGCTCCGGTCGGTACAGGATGGGCTTGTGGAAGAAAGGGAGGCAGCGGCCGGTATCGTTGGGCCTTGGCCTGGATGCTGGCGGTGTTGACCATGACCGCCTCTGCAGGACGCTTGGAAAAGGCCTTCGAAGCGTTGCACGCATTCGACTATTTCAAGGCGAAGGAGCTCTTCACCAAGGAAACAGCCAAGAACCCGGCGGCGGCCTGGTATGGCTTGAGTGTGATCACCGGAAGGGCGGATAATCCCTTCTACCAGCTCGATTCAAGCTTGGCGGCCATCCGCCGCTCCATGCAGGCCTACGGTACCTTGGATGAACGCGGCCGGATGCGTATAGCCAAATTGGGCGTGGACCAAGCGTCCATCCAGGCCCAATTGGAGCACATCGGTGCATCGGCCTGGAAGCAAGTGGTGGACCGGGACAGGCTGCAGGATTATGACCGGTTCATCGCGGATTACCACGGCAGTAGCTACGTGGAGCAGGCCGTTGACCGGCGCAACGAACTGGCGTTCGAGGAGGCCCGCCGCCTGAATACGGCCGAAGCCTTCAAGACCTTCCTGCAAGCCTATCCCGATGCCAAGGAGGCCTTTGGCGCCCGTTCGCGCCTGCAGGAGGCCATCTTCCGCGAGGCGGTTCCCGACGGCACCATCAGCCAGTACGAGCAGTTCATCAAGGACCATCCGGACAGCCCGCATGTGCGCGATGCCCAGGACATGCTCCTGAAGCTGAACACGCCCAATGGAACGCCTGAGGAGTTCGCCGCTTTCATCCGGCGTTATCCGGACAATCCCAATGTGCCGGAGGCTTGGCGAAGCATGTATGCATCCTACACCAAGGTGCTGAGCGTGGAGAACATCACCCGCTTCCTGAAGGAACACCCGGATTACCCGTTCATCAATGAACTGATGACCGACTACAAGGTGGCCAGCATGGTGCTGTACCCCTTCCGCCAAGGCGGGCGCTGGGGCTTCATCGATCAGGCCGCCGTGGAGCGTATCAAGGCGGAGTTCGATTATGCCGAACCCTTCCACTTCAACCAGGCCCAAGTGGGGTTGGCCGGTCGGAGCGGTTCCGTGAACAAGCTGGGGAAGCCGGTGGTGCCGATCATCTACGACGACATGCTCGACTACCGGGAGGGTATGGCCACCGTGGAACTCAACGGCCTGCAAGGTGCCGTGGACCGCAACGGGAAACTCACCGTGCCCGTGGCCTTCGAGGAAGTGGGGGACTTCGATCACGGGTTGGCCGTGGCGGCCAAACAGGGCAAGTACGGCTACATCAATCCCAATGGCGAGGAGATGATCCCGTTCGGGTTCGATGGCGCCATGCGCTTTCACAACGGCCTGGCCGTGGTGACCAAGGAGAACCTGAGCGGGGTGATCGATGTGAAGGGGGCCGTGGTGGTGCCCTTCGCGTACGACTGGGTGGAAGGCTTCATCGACCGCCCGTTCTCCCGGGTCCGCAAGGACGGCCACATGGGCATCATCGACCGCTTCGGCGAAGTGGTGGTGGCCGTGGAGCACGACCACGTGGGAACGTTCTGCAACGGGCTGGCACTGGTGGTGGACAAGGGCAAGGCGGGGTATGTGGGGCCAACGGGCAATTGGGTGATCCCCCAACGCTATGACGCGAACGCGCTCACGATCAACATGGGGGATTTCCACCTTGGGCTGGCGCGCGTGCTTTCCGGCGGAAAGTGGGGCATGGTCGATACGCTGGGGAACCGTGTGCTGCCCGCGCAGTATGAGGATGTCGGCCTGTTGTCGGGCGGCATCATACCGGTGAAGCGCAAGGGCAAATGGGGCTATGTGAAAAGGTCCATGGCCTCGGTGGTGGACTTCAAGTATGACCAGGCCTGGCCGCTCCAGAACGGCTATGGAAGAGTGGAGGCCGGGGGGCTTTTCGGATTGATCGACAGCACCGGCAAGGAGGTGATCAAGCCGCAGTTCAAGTCCATGGCCGACGTGGTGAACGGCGTGCTGGTGGTGAGTGGTGAGAAGGGCACCGGCGTGGTGGACCACGCGGGACGGGTGATCGTTCCGCTCATCTACGAAAGCGCCACGTTGGTAGACCAGGTCTTGGTGAAGGTGATGCTGGATGGCCACATGGCCTACCTGCGCCTGGACCGCGGTGATTTCTTGTGGAAGGAGGAGGGCTTCGGCGTGCGCTCAGCGCAGCAGGGTGACGCTTCCCCGTGACCGTTCCTGCACCACCGCACCCACGGCCACCGTGGTGTAGTGCAGGTCCCAGACATAGACGCCCACCGGAACATCCTGCCCTTGGAACGTCCCGTCCCATGAGGAATCGGGGCTGTCGCTTTGGAAGATCGGCTGGCCCCAGCGATTGAAGATGAGGAAGGTCCACGTGCGTACTGTGCCATGCAGCACGGGCGCAAAACGGTCGTTGATACCGTCGTTGTCCGGGGTGAAGGAGTTGGGCACATGCACCACCGGAATGCAGGGGCCCTCGTTCACCGCTACGCTATCCACGGCCTGCACGCATGGCCCGGACACTTCCACGGTGTAGGAGCCCGGCCGGTCCACTGTGATCCAAGGCTCCGTGCTACCGGTGCTCCATTGATAGGATGTGGCACCGGCCAAGGTGGCGTCCAGCGTGATCGGCTGTTCCGGGCAGATCAGCCGGTCCGGGCCCAGGTTCACCTCCCGCACCACGGGATTGAACCGCACCCAGGCCGTGTCGGCGGTTGCACACCCGTCCACGGTCAACGTGGCCGCGTACATCCCGGTGGCCGTGATGGTCAGTGTCCCGATGGTGTCGCCTGTATTCCAGGCGAGGGTCCCGTTGCCGGGATCGACGGTGAGCAGGGCGGTATCCCCTTCGCACAGCTGCTGGTCCGGGCCAAGGTCAAGCAGGGGCAGCGGCGTGTAGTCCACCTGGATGCTGCTTTGCGCCGTGCAGCCGTCCATCTCCAGGGTGGCTTGGTACGTTCCGGCCGTGGTGATGGTGCGCGCAGGCCCGGTGGTTCCGTCTTGCCATTGCACGGTGGCACCGGGGAGGTCCACCAACAGTTCCAAGGATTCGCCGGGGCACAGCACGGTATCCGGCCCCAAGGTGAAACCGGAAAGGTCCACCACCGAAACCTGCACCTGTACGGTCGCGGTGCAGCCACCACGGGACACGGTGACCCCGATGGTGCCTGGCCCGGTCACCACGTGGGTTCCCGCTGTGCTGCCGTCCGTCCAGAGGTAGGTGCAGCCGGGCTGGGTGACGTCAATGGTCCATGTCGCGCCTGTACAAAGCGTGGTGTCCATGGGCAACTGGAGGATCGGCGAGGGCAGGCTTCCGATCTGGATGGAGTCCGTGGCCGTGCATCCCCCGGCCGTCACTGTAACATGCCACCCTCCGTTCTGCAAGGCCCGTTGCGGTGCCGTGTTGCCGTCGTTCCAGACGTACGAGCCACCGCCTACGGTCACATCCACCCACAAAACTTCCCCGGCGCACAAGGAGGTATCAGGGCCCAGGTCCACGGTGGGTGGTGCCACTTCTGCGACGGTGATGGTGTCAGCAGCGGAACAACCATTGGTGGAGACTTGCACCCAATACGTGCCACCTTGCGTCAAGGTGCGGGAGGTGGCGGAAGAGCCATCGTCCCACAACACAGTCCCGGACGGAGCTGAAAGCAAAAGGCTGTTGCCGGAGCACAACACGGTGTCCGGCCCGAGGTCCACAACAGGAACGGGCGTTATGCCCACATTCACGGAATCGCTGAAGGTGCATCCCGCCAAGGAGGTGGTGGCGATGTACAATCCGGGCGCGGAAACTGCCAGCGTACCTCCGGACCCCGTGCCCGCACCCGACCAGACCGTGGTCCCGCCGGGGAGGCCCGCCTGCAGCACCACCGTTGTCCCCTGGCAGATCACGGTGTCCGCCATGGGATCCAGCCCGGCCGGGTCCAGGTAGCCCACACTGATGCTCGCGGAATCCGTGCACCCTGCGGAGTTGGTGGACACCACTGTGTATAGGCCCGGCTGGCCGACCGTAAAGCTCGTTCCTTGCGACCCGTCCTGCCATTGCAGGGTGAGGCCCGTGGCCACCGGTTGCAAAACCAGCGTTTCGCCCGGGCACAAGGTGGTGTCGTTGCCCAGGCTGATGGCAACGGCAGGTGCAGCAGTCAGTTGGATCGTATCGCCCACAATGCAACTGCCCACGGTTACCTCCACCCAATATGTTCCTGGTGTTCCCGTGGAGAGCACCGCGCCCGTGCTGCCGTCGCTCCACAGGTATTGTCCGGCCCCGGCGGTGGTGGCATCCAAGCTCACGGTGTTTCCTGCGCACAAGGCCAGGTCACTTCCGAGTTGCACGCTGCCTGGGTTGGCGTAGTTCACGGTGACCGTGTCCGCGGAGGTGCAGCCGTTCCCACCTGTCACCTGCACCCAGGCTGTAAGTGGTGTGCCAACCGTGATGCTCGGCCCCGTGGCCCCCGTGTTCCACAGGTAGGTGCCACCGGGTTGAGCTGCATCCAGCACCAGCGATTCCCCTGGGCATAGCAGGGTGTCGGGCCCGAGGTCAACCATGGGGGGCGTCAGCAAGCCCACCACCGCTGTGTCCATCGCCGTGCATCCGTTCACCGTTACCGCCACGGACCAGGTGCCTGGGCCTGCCTGGATGGTCGGTGAGGAAGCCCCTGTGCTCCATTGGTAGGAGGCGCCGGGTGTGGACGCGTCCAATATGGCGGTTTGGCCCGGGCACACTTGCGGGTCCGTGCCCAGCGAGAAGACCGGCAGGGGCGTTACGGAGATCACGATGGAATCGCGCACCGTGCACCCGTTCAGCACGGCATCCATCCAGTATAGGCCACCTCCGGCCACGGTGATGGTGTCGCTCAACGCTCCGGTGTTCCACAGGTAGCTGGCTCCGGCCACGGTTGTGCCGATTTGGATGCTTTCGCCCGCGCAGATCGACCGGTCAGGTCCGAGGTTCACGGATTGCAGGGTGAAAGTGGAGAACACCGCAGTATCCCTGGCGGTGCAGCCGTTTACCGTTACCGCCACACTGTAGGTGCCGGGTTGCGCGGCGGCCAGCGTGGCCCCGGAGGAGCCGTCGTTCCACAGGTAGGTGGCGCCTGCCGTGGTGGCGTTGAACACGGCCACGTCGCCCGGGCAGAGCGTGACATCCGGCCCGAGGTCCACCGCGGGCAGCGGGTTGACGGAGACGTTGATGGCGTCCT
>JAHDVX010000020.1:0-46007 GCA_023382455.1 Flavobacteriales bacterium | reverse complement strand
GGCGCGGAAAGGGTGAGGGATGATCCGGCGCAGAGGGTGGTGTCCGGCCCGAGGTCCACCGCGGGCAGCGGGTTGACGGAGACGTTGATGGCGTCCTGTGCGGTGCAGCCGTTGAGGTCAACGGTCACCTGGTACGTGCCCGCGGCCGTGGCGGTGAAGGACGATGCCGTGCTGCCGTCCTGCCAGAGATAGGTGGCGCCGGGCACGGTGGCATCCAGCAGCAGGGAGGTCCCGGCGCAGATGGCGGTGTCGTTGCCCAGGTCCACGGTGGGCATGGGCAGGTAGGCCACCTGGATGGTGTCGCGTGTGCTGCAGTTGTTCAGGGTGGCCTCCGCCCAATAGGTCCCTGGGCCTGTCACGGTGAAGGCCGGAGCGGTGGAGCCGTCCTGCCAGAGGTGGCTGTAGCCCGCGCCGGGCGCGGAAAGGGTGAGGGATGATCCGGCGCAGAGGGTGGTGTCCGGCCCGAGGTTTATCACGGGCTGCGGGTTGTACGCGACAGTGATCTGGTCCGAGTTGGTGCAGCTTTGGGCGGTGACGTCCACCGAGTAGGTGCCGGCCGTGGATACTTGGAAAGTCGGGTTGGTACTTCCGTCCTGCCACACATAGCTACCCCCGGGTACAGCGGCGTTCAGGTTCAGCACATCACCTGCGCACAGCACCTGGTTCGGTCCCAGATTCACCGTGGGCAGGGGCGTCACGTTTACATGTACCGTATCGCGAAGCACGACGGTGGAGGACATGGAGATGTCGTCTAACCCGAAATCATCCCCAACACCATCGGCGGAGGTGATCCTGATGCAGGCATTCACACTGGTCTGCCCGGGGCCCGCAGTCCAGGTGATGGTGGATTGTTGCCACCCCGCCCCATAGGCCGGAAACGTGAAGTCAGGCCACTGGGCAATGACGCCGTCCATCACCCACAGTGCCCGTGCCGGTATCTCGTTGCTCAAGGTGAGTGCCCGATAGCTGAGGGTATAGGTCTGCCCCGGACAGCAAGGGATGGTCTGGCACCAGACATCCTGCTGGCCGTTCACCCAACTCACCCAGCCGGCATTGCCGATCAGGAAGTTGCCGTTCCCGGTGCCTTGAAACTGATTATGGTACCAGCTGGCATTTTGCCCCACCGTGTACACGCCCTCGTTCTGCACGGAGAACAATGAATAGGAGAATTGGCTCGAGAAACCGGTATTCCCCGCCGAAAAGTTACCGTTGGTCACCAGGTTGCCGCTCGGGTAGCTCACTTCGCACCAATAGTCGCCTGCGGTGCCCACGGTGATCGACGGGGTGGTGGCACCGGTGCTCCACAGGTGGTTGGTGTAGCCGGATGGTCCGTTCAGGGTGACGGTTGATCCCTGACAAATGGTGGCGTCCGCCCCCAGCGAGATGGAGCACACAGGCTGGGCCCCGGCCTGGCACCAAGTGCCCAAGGCGAGCAGCAAAGGGGCGAGTCCCCCAATGGTCGTGCGTACGTTCTTCAAACCGGGAACTTGGATAAGCAAAATACGGGCCGCATGGCCACCGATGGGCGCTAGCAAGTGAACGCCTTGTTCACCACGCCGTCAACACCCGGTTAATGTTTTGGTACAGGCGCTCCTCGCAGCAGCCGAAATGGAGACGCAGCAGGTCGCTTACCCGTTGGCTGCGCTTGCCGCTCCCTTCGTCATGGACAATGGTGTTGAAGCACAGCAGGCCGCCCGGGGCGGTGCGCTGCCGAAGGGCCGCGATAAAGGGTTCCTCATCCACGCCCGGCACCAGGTCGAGCTCATGGCACAGGTCCACCAGTACCAGGTCATAGGCCCGCTCATGCGATTGCGCGAATTCCAAGGCATCGGCGTTCACCAGGTCCAGATCGCCCAACCGGCCGATGCGGAAGTGCTCGCGGGCCAGGCGGAGCATCTCCGGGTCTCCTTCCACGCCGGTGATCGGGGCCTTGATCCCAAGCTCCCGTCGTAGGATGCTGGCGCAACTGCCCGCCCCGAAACCCAGCACCAGGATGCTCCCGGGCTTGCGCCGCACCACCTGCCGGTCATCCAGGCATTGCTGCCAGATGGCGTGCAGGTTGCCATAGCTCTGGTTGGCGTGATCGCTGTTCACCACCAATTGCCCCTGCTCCCAAACCAGTTTCAGCGGGCCGTATTTGCCGGGGCCTTCCCATACGGTGACCGGCCATACATAGCTCAACACGCTTTGCAACCAGGACATGCGGCAAAGGTCGGCCATGGCCCGGAGCTATTTTCGCGCCGCCCAATTCCCCGGCTTTGGCTAGGATCTCCTCCATTACGCGCTACAAGTTGCGCAAGGTGCTGAAGTATGCCCTGGTGACGGCGGCCGTAGGCTCGGTGCTCCATTTGTTCAGCGGGCACCTGGAGCTTCGCCTCCTGCTTGCCTGGATCTTCCTCGGCGCATGGACCGGTATCCTGGAGGAATTCCTGTTCCGTCGCCGCTTCCGGTCGCTGGCCATCCCGCTGCAGTTCCTGGGGAAGGCCCTTGCGGTGAACCTCTTCACCATCTTCGTGATGGGCCTGGCCTGGATGGCGAGCCGGGGGCACGCCACCGTGCACCTGCCGCTGGGCGACCTGGTGCTGGCCATCGGCTTCTACCGTTTTGCCCTGCAGGTGGTGGTGATCACCTCCGTGGCCATCCTGGTGGTGCAGGTGGAGGAGTTCATGGGCAGGCGATTCTTCCTGGGCTTCCTGCTCGGCTGGTACGACAAGCCCCGGGTGGATGAGCGGGTGGTGCTCAGCATCGACCTGGTAGGCAGCTCGGCCCTCAATGAGCGGCTGGGAGACATGCTCTACTTCCGCTTCCTCAACACCACGCATTCGCTGATGACCGATGCGGTATTGCGGCATGATGCCGAGATCCACAAGTACGTGGGCGATGAGGTGATCTTCACGTGGACGATGCGTACGGGCGTGGAGCGGAACAACTGCCTGGCGCTCTATTTCGACATCAAGGAACGTCTGGACGCGCACCGCCAGCACATGATGCGCGAGTTCGGTGCCGCCCCCGAATTCCGCGGCGGGCTCCACGGCGGGCGGGTGATCACCGCCCAGGTGGGCCACATCAAGCGCGCCATCGACCTCAGTGGCGATGTGATGAACACGGTGAGCCGCGTACAATCCATGGCCAAGAGCCAGAAGGCCCACCTGATGGTGACCCAGGAGATGCTGGACCGCATGCCCGACGCGGCCAACCATTTCCGCTTCGGGGAGCCCATCGCCTTGCGCGTGAAAGGCGGAAAGCGCCAGTTGATGGTGAGGACCGTGGAACGGATGGCACCCGGGGCCACCACCAACGAACAGGCATGAATGCCGATCATGGCGCGGTCCTTGCAATGCTGTTTGCCCTTGAATGAAGTTCGGAAAACAGGTCGACCGCCCGGCGCAACGGAGGCGAGGGGCGCTATGCATCGGAGAATACTTTTGTGGCATGCGATCACGTATTCCGGTCGGCCTTCTTCTGGGCATGGTCTTGGCCATGGCCGGTTTCCGGCCGGCGCAAGCGCAGGAATTCACGGTGGAGCTTTCGGGCCAGGTCACCGAGCTTTTTTCCGGTGATCCGATCAAGGGGGCCTTGGTCCGTGTGATCAAGGCCGGGCAGGAGGACCAGCAACATTTGACCAAGGGGGACGGCCGCTACAAGTTCCGCCTGGAACGTGGCTGGAAGTACGAGGTCTGGTTCAGCAAGAAGAACATGGTAACCAAGCACGTGGTGATCGACACGCGCGAGATCCCGCCCTACCCGGACGTGCCCTTCTATGAAATGGACCTTCAGGTGTCGCTCTTTGCCTGGATCCGGGATGTGGATCTCTCCAGTTTCGAGGAGGCCATTGGATTGGCGGCCTACAAGGCCAGCGTCCGGAATATGAGCTGGGACACGCCCTACACCGAACAGATGCGTCCCATGTTCTCCAAGGTGATGGAC
The DNA here is from genome assembly GCA_023382455.1 of Flavobacteriales bacterium. GTDB lineage: Bacteria > Bacteroidota > Bacteroidia > Flavobacteriales_F > PHOS-HE28 > PHOS-HE28. Next base: position 42,080 of record JAHDVX010000020.1, on the reverse strand, counting down.
GAATACGAGAAGACCCACCGGGGGTACTACGAGCGCCGTGACCGGCTCGGTCGGGAGGCGATCCGTTGAGGTGCGGGACCGGTCATCGCCCCAAGGCGGCCACCAATTTCACCGCCTCCACCGCCGGCCGCACGTCGTGCACCCGCAGGATGTCCGCGCCCCCCAACAAGGCCATCGTGTTCACCACGGTGGTGCCGTTCAGGGCCTCCCCGGGTGTGGTGCCCAATACTTCGTTGATCATGCGCTTGCGCGACAAGCCCGCCAGCACCGGTACGCCCAGTTGCTTGAGGGCGGGCAGCCCGCGGAGCAGGCTGAAGTTGTGGTCCACGGTCTTGCCGAAACCGAACCCGGGGTCCACCACCACGTCCGCGATACCTGCACGGCGCGCGGCCTGCATACGGCTGCTGAGAAAGGCCGTTACCTCAGCGAGCACATCCCCGTAGCATGGCGCCTCCTGCATGGTGCGCGGCGTACCCTGCATGTGCATCAGGATGTACGGCACGCCCAGGCCGGCCACGGTCTCCAGCATGGCTTCGTCCAAGGCGCCCGCACCGATGTCGTTCACCAGGGAGGCGCCGGCCTTCACCGCCTCGGCCGCCACGGAGGCCCGCCAGGTGTCCACACTGATCACGGCCTGCGGGAAATGCCGCCGCACTTGGGCGACCACCGGCACCACCCGTTCCAATTCCTCGGCCTCATCCACGGCGGTGGAGCCAGGCCGCGTGCTGGCTCCACCGATGTCCAGGATGGTCGCACCTTCCTCCAGCATGCGCCCCGCCGTGGCCAAGGCCTGCTCCATCGTGCCCTGGCGGGAAGCGGCCACGAAGGAGTCCGGTGTGATGTTCAGGATCCCCATCACCGCCGGGGCCGGCACGCGGAGCAACCGGCCATGAGAGGCCCACACGATAACTTCGCCGCCTTCCGCCATGCCGGCAAATTTCGCCAGGCGCCCTGAACATGGAAAAGACCCTTCAGCAATATGACCGCGTGGCCGAGGATTGCTTGGCCCTCTTTGCCAAGAAGGCCGAGGACTACGGCACCGCCTGGCGCGTCATGCGCGTGCCCTCGCTCACCGACCAGATCATGATCAAGGCGCAGCGGATCCGCACCTTGCAGCAAACCGGGGTGAACCGGGTGGGGGAGGGTGTCCGGCCGGAGCTGGTGGGCATCGTGAACTACGCCGCGATGGCCTTGGTGCAGCTGGATAAAGGGGTGGCCGAAACGCCGGACTTGGAGGCTTCCGCGGCCGTGCGCCAGGTGGCAGTACGCATTGCCCAGGCCCGCGACCTGATGACCCGCAAGAACCATGATTACGGGGAGGCGTGGCGAAGCATGCGCGTGAGCTCCCTCGTGGACCTGATCCTGGTGAAGCTGTTGCGCATCAAGCAGATCGAGGACAACCAAGGGCGCACCCTCGTGAGCGAGGGCATCGATGCCAACTTCCTGGATATCGTGAACTACGCGGTCTTCGCGCTCATCCTACTCGGCGAGGGCGAAGCAACCCTACCGTGAACCCGGAGGGGTGAAGGAGTTGAGCATGGCTTCCGCCAGGAACAGGTGCTCGTTGAACGACTCTTCCGGCGCCACATAGCTCAGCACGAAGGTCCGGCCGCCGGAGGGCAATACCTCCTCCAGGCGCAGGAAGCCGACCCCATCCACCTTGTAACGGTATTCGGTCCGCTTATTCCCGTTCGCCTCCCCGTCAATCACCTCCACGTCGCCATCGGCTACACCCGCCAGGCGCGAGGCCACGGTTGGCGCCGCCCCGTCGAAGCCTTGCACCGCGACGGTGGCCGCCGTCGGCCCGGAGCCTGCATCCCCAGGCTTTTGTAGCACCAACAACGTGTCACCCGTGGCCGAGCCGTCCACGGTCCAGGTCACGGGGTGGTAAATGCTCATGCCGTCGGATCTCCATGTCTTCCAGGCCGGTGCGGAGTCCGTTACCACACGCGTCACCACGCGTGCACCTTCCTGGGCATGTGTTGCCGAAGCCCACAACAGGCAGGTCATCAAGGGGGGGAGGAGCCGGATCACCATCCTATATCGAAGATTGCTGAGGCCAAGATCGGCATTGAATGGCCAACTTGTACAGGTACGGGGCAGGTAATGAACAGCCCGCTGTTGGTGCAATTCGTGGAAATCCCCCAAAACGCCTTGGATCCCGCACCGGGTACGGATAGATTCGCCGCCCTCTTCCGATGAGTCGGGCTTGCCACATGCGTACCATTTTGCTGTTACTGGTCCTGGTCATCCATGCAGTCGGCACGGCGGCTTGGGGCTTCAGCTTGAAGCTGGACGGCCTGGTGACGGACTACGCCACCGGCAAGGCCATGCAAGCCCGCGTGCGGGTCTACAAGAACGGCGCCCTTGCCCAGGTGTGCACCACCAAGGCCAATGGCAAGTATGCAGTGAGCCTGGACAATGGAGCGGATTATGTGGTGCGCGTGGATGCCCCCGGATACCAGGGCAAGTGCATCACCATCGGTACCCAAGGCGCGGAGTGGGCCGGCGACCGGCGGGTGCGGAGCCTGGAAGTGGAAATCCGGCTTCCCGGCCGGATCTACGGCACGGACCTTTCCAGCCTGGACCTCCCGTTGGGGATTGCCCGGTTCGAGCCGGCCACGGGCCATGTGCGCTGGAGCCAGACCTATGAGCGGAACATCCAGGCCGAGGTGCGCCAAGCCATGGCTCTCTACGATCGCTTGGCCAGGGCGAGCGGGCAATTGGCCAGCACCAGGCTTCATGGAAGCATCCTGGTGGAGGCCCTCGTGCTCTAGAGTGTGCCTTTTGACAACCTTTCCCAATACCGGCAAGCAAACTGGAGGTTGGACTACCTTCGCCGGGCCTTGGCTGCGGACAGGCCAGGGGATTTGCTTTTCCTCATGCGCATTACACTGTTGATCTGTCGCATCCTGGTGGGTGCAACCTTCATCATCAGCGGCCTGATCAAGGCCAACGACCCATTGGGATTCAGCTACAAACTGGAGGAGTATTTCGCCGAGAGCGCATTGGGCCTGCCTTGGTTGATGCCCTATTCGCTGGTGCTCGCCATGGTGGCCTGCCTCGCCGAAGTGGTCCTCGGCTTTGCCGTGCTGGTGGGCGGGCGTATGAAGCTCGCCACATGGTCCCTGCTGGGCTTGACGCTCTTCTTCGGCTGGCTCACCGCCTACACGGCCACGTGCGACCCGTTGGCCAAGTACGAAGTAGTGGTGAATGGAAACGTGGAGCTGCGCGATGTCACTTGCGTCACGGACTGTGGCTGCTTCGGGGATGCCATGAAGGGTTCCTTGGGGCGCTCGCTCACCCCTTGGGAAAGCTTCAGCAAGGACATGGTGTTGCTGGTCTTCGTGCTGCCGCTGTTCATCTTCCGCAAGAGGATCACCTTCAACACTTGGGGTGACGACCTGGCCCTGCTGCCCGCATCGCTGGTGCTGCTTGCCTTCTATTGCTGGGTGTTCGCATGGTGGTTCCCCATGGCCTTCACCTTGGCCGTGCTCGCCGGGTACCTGGCGATCAAGCGTTTCAGCGAGCCGCCCCGTTCGGAATGGATCACCGCGGGGTGGGTGGCACTGGCCGTGGCCGTGTTCATGTGGTTCGGCCTGGCCCACTTGCCGGTCCGCGACTATCGGCCCTATGCCGTGGGAAAGAGCATCAGCGGGCAGATGCTCGAGGCCAAGCCCCCGGTGAACCGCACCTACGTCAGTTATCGCAACAAGACCACCGGCGAGGTGAAGGAGTACCTCACCTCGGAGCCTTATCCTTGGGATGACCCCAACTTCGAGAACGTGCCCAACAGCACCCGCGTGGAAGTGGTGGACCCCGGTGTGCCCTCCCAGGTGCAGGATTTCATTCTATACAACTACGACGGCGACGATATGACCATGGACGTGCTGGAGTCCGAGGTGCCGGTGTTGCTGGTGGTGGCCAAGACCATCCGCGAGACCTCGACGAGCTGCCAGCCGGAGATCAACCGCCTGGCGGCGGAGGCCCAGCAGGCGGGGTGGCACGTGTACGGGCTCACCAGCAGCTCCTATGACGAGACGGAGGAGTTCCGCCACGCCAACCAGAACATGTTCGAATACCTCACCTGCGACGAGGTGACCCTGAAGACCGTGATCCGCAGCAACCCGGGCGTGGTCCTGCTGCAGCAAGGCACCGTGCGGGGCAAGTGGCATTGCAACGATGTGCCCACCTTCGCCAAGGCGGCCAAGACCTTGAGGTAGGGTGCCTTTGCCACGGCAGCGGTTGACAAACTCCCGGCGCTACCTTCGGTGCTGCCGGTGGCGCGGCGATATTTGCCGCCATGAGGCAAGCAGGGAACATGAGGACCATCGTGGCCGGGAATTGGAAGATGCATACGGATGCCGGGGGGGCCATGGCCCTGCTGGGCGAGTTGGCCGATTGGTCGGCGGCGAACCCCACGGCCGTGGAGCTGGTGGTGGCACCGCCGTTTCCCTTTCTGGCCGCAGCGGTGCAGCGTGCGGCGCAACCCGATGCAATGGGCCGCAAGCCGGCAATCCTTATCGCGGCACAGAACTGCCATGAACAGGAGCAAGGGGCCTTCACCGGCGAGGTGAGCGTGCCCATGCTTCGGTCGCTGGGCGTGGGCGCCTGCATCGTGGGCCACAGTGAGCGAAGGCAGTACTTCGGGGAGACCGATGAAGCGGTGGGCAGGAAGGTGGCCATGCTCTTGAAGCACGGCCTGCAACCGATCTACTGCTGCGGCGAGCAACGCCAGGAGCGCGAGGCGGGCACGCACCGAGAGACTGTGGCCCGGCAGATGCATGCAGCCCTGGGGGCGCTCACCCCCATGGAGTTGGCGCGCGTGGTGGTGGCCTATGAACCCGTTTGGGCCATCGGCACAGGGCTTACCGCCACCCCGGACCAGGCGCAGGAGATGCACGCCTTCATCCGGGGCGAGTTGCGCAAGCTGGCAGGGGAAGGGGCGGAGTCCATCCCCATCCTGTACGGTGGATCCTGCAAGCCCGACAACGCGGAAGGCCTGTTCGCCCTGAACGACATCAACGGCGGCCTCATCGGTGGTGCCGCCTTGCAGGCCGCCTCGTTCATCGAGCTGGTTCGTATCGCAGGGACGGTGAAATACCCCCGCTGATGCGCTACACCGAAGTGGATTTCCTGGTGGCGCCCGTGGATCCCTGGCGCGATCTGCTCATGGTGGAGCTGATGGAATTGGGCTACGAGGGTTTTGAGGAGACCACCGGCGGCCTCAAGGCCTACATCCCCACGGTGGATTTCAGGCATGCGGACCTCGGGCGGCTGCTCGTGGCGCGCGACCCGCACCTCTCGCTCAGCCACACTGTGCGTGAAGTGCCGGACATCAACTGGAACGCCCGGTGGGAGCAGGAGTTCCAACCGGTGGAGGTGGACGGCAAGGTGCGCGTGCGCGCCGAGTTCCACCGGCCGGCCGATGGCTTCGACCACGAGATCATCATCACGCCGAGAATGGCCTTCGGCACCGGGCACCACGCCACCACCCGCATGATGGTGCGCTCCATGCTCGGCCTCGAACTGGCCGGCAAGCGCGTGTGCGACCTGGGCTGCGGCACCGGCGTGCTCGCCATCCTGGCCGAGCGCCTCGGTGCCGCCGCTGTTCTCGCGATCGACATCGACCCGGTGGCCGTGACCAATGCCAAGGAGAACGTGGAATTGAACCATTGTCAGCGTGTGACTGTGGAAAAGGGAGGCACGGACCTTGATGCAGTCGCCGCGTGGGACGCTATTTTGGCCAATATCGAGCGGAACACCCTGGTCAGGGCCATGCCGCAGCTGGCCGCGGCCTTGCAAACCGGGGGAGATCTGCTGCTCAGTGGCTTCGTCCGGGCCGACGAAGGCATCATGGACCAGGCGGCGGAGCAGGCGGGCCTGGTGAAAATGGATCGATCGGAAGAAGGTGAATGGGCATTCTCACAATGGCGGAAACCCGGAGGTCATTGATCAGCAGCAGGCCATTCGTGGTCTTGGCGGCATGTGTTGCCCTGTGTTGGGCCCGGCCGAACGCAGCGGTGGCCCAGGCCCCGGTCTTCTCCAACGACCAGGCTGCATTTCTCAAGCAGGTCAACGAGTATCTGACCGGGGCGGACAAGCGAAAGGGCACCGAGTTCATGGAGTCCGTGTTCACCCCGTTCTGGAACGGGACCAACGTCACCGCCGACCAACGCTCCCGCATCGTGGCCTTGGCCAACGTGATGGGCAAGAAGCGCTTCAGTGCAATCCCGGACCTCATGGACATGCTGGGTGCTACGGCCGCCTTCCCCGCCAAGGGCCACGCACCGGCTGAACTGGATGCCTGGCTGAAAAGCTTGGAGATGGCCGGCCGTTCCTCGCGCAAGCAGGATATGGAGGACCTGCTCGCCCTGGGCCATTCCCTTATGCAGGAAGCTGTGCTGTACCGCACTGCGGCCACGGATTGGCACGCCCGTATGGGCCGCTTCACCTTCGCTTACGATTCAGTGCCCAAGGTCGTCTTCGAGGCCACGGACCTGGTTTGGGCGTCGCGTACGGACAGCTCCGTGATCGAAGGAACCTCCGGGACGTTCCTCCCGCTGACCAATACCTGGATCGGCAAAGGGGGCACCATCACCTGGCGCCGCGCCGGGCTGGACCCCCGCCAAACCTTCGTCACTTGGCGACATGCCTACTCGGTCAAGCTTAAGACCACAGAGATCACCGTGGACAGCGTGGATTTCGCCGATCCCTATTTCGACCGGATCCTGCTGGGAAGGGTGGTGGACAAGTTGCAGGCCAACGTCAAGGAGAACACCGCCAGCTATCCCCGCTTTGAAAGCTATGACCTGCGCAAACGCATCAATGACATTGTGCCCGGCATCGATTTCGAGGGCGGCTTCACCATGCAGGGCGCCAAGTTGCAGGGCTACGGTACCAAGGAGGAGCCCGCATCGCTCACCTTCCGGCGCGAAGGCAAACCCTTCATCGTGACCAAGGGCCTGGTCTACACCATTGAGCCCGACAAGGTCTCCAGCGAGGATGTGGCCTTGACGGTGAAGTTGGACAAGGACTCCATCTTCCACCCCAGCGTAACCCTGCGCTTCATGCGCGACAAAAGGCAGCTCACCCTGATCAAGCGCGATGAAGGCCTCTCGAAAGGACCCTTCTACGACTCCTTCCACAAGCTGGACATGTACTTCGAGGAGATGCGCTGGAAACAGGATGATCCCCTGCTGCAGATGGGCAACATGCAGGGCTCAACCCAGACACGCACGTCCTTCGAGAGCGCCAATTATTTCGAACAGCGCCGATACACCGCCATGCTCGGTATCGACAACATCCACCCGCTGTCCCGCCTGCGTGCATTCAGCAAGGAGAACGGAGAGGTGTTCGAGGACAAGGCCTTCGCGCAGTACGCCAAGTTGCAGATGTCGCAAGTGAAGCCCATGCTGATCGACATGGCCAACAAGGGCTATGTGGAATACGACCTGGACGAAGGATGGGTGACCGTGAAGCCGCGACTACTGCAACATATCCTCTCCAGCGCCGGCCGGGTGGACTACGATGTCCTTCAGTTCAACAGCAACGCGCCGAACGGAGTGAACGGAAGCATCAACCTGCTCAACAACGACCTGGTGCTCAACGGCGTTTCCAAGATCAACCTGAGCGACTCCCAGGACGTGAAGATCTACCCGGCCGAGAAGACGGTCACCATCAAGAAGGACCGTGATTTCGCCTTCGGCGGAATGATCAAGGCAGGCAAGCTCAGTTTCTACGGAAAGGAGTACTACTTCCACTACGAGCCATTCTCCATCGACCTGCTCAATGTGGACAGCGTGGCGTTCCTGGCGGACAGTTTCGAACCGGACGAGAACGGCCGCTTCGGATTGCGCAAGGTGAAGAACGTGCTGGAGAACGTGACCGGCACCTTGGAGGTGGACGCACCCGGCAACAAGAACGGCCTGCAGCAGGAAAAATACCCCGAGTACCCCAAGTTCCACAGCAGCAAGGAGAGCTTCGTGTTCTACGACCGGAGCACCATCCAGCATGGCGCATACAAGCGTGACGGGTTCTACTACCGAAGCGATCCCTTCCTGCTGGACAGCCTCGACAACTTCACCAATGAGGGCTTGCGCTTCGACGGCACCCTGGTGAGCGCCGGCATCTTCCCGGACATCCGGGAAACCCTGCGCCTGCAACAGGACTATGCCCTCGGCTTCGTACGGGGCACCGGCGACGGTGGCCTTCCGCTATACGGCAAGAAGGCCAAGTTCGCCGAGACGATCAAGCTGGACGGACAGGGCCTGCATGGCGAAGGCGACTTCAGCTACCTCACCACCATGGCCCGCAGCAAGAACCTCATCTTCACCCCGGACACCACCTTCGGCGTGGCCGATACCCTGTACAACGGTGCGGCCGCCAGCGCCACCTTGAACGTGCCCAACGTGAAGGCGGCCAAGGTGTTCCTCCGGCTGGAGCCCGCCAAGGACGTGCTGCTGGCCCGCAACCTGGAGGCGCCCATGGTCATGTACGACGCACAAGCCTTCCTGTACGGCAAGACCGAGTTGCGACCCAATGGCATGACCGGCGCCGGACTGGTGGATTTCACCAACGCCACGCTCAGCTCCAGGCTCTTCGAGTTCAAGACCATGAACGTGCATGCCGATACCAGTGATTTCCGCCTCACCGAAGGCGATACCACCAGCATCGCCTTCCGCACGGACAATGTGAACGCCACCATCAAGCTGGATGAGCGTATCGGCGAATTCGTCAGCAATGGCGACGAGACCAAGGTGGAATTCCCCTACAACCAGTACATCTGCTACATGGACCGCTTCAAGTGGTACATGGACCAGGGCGACATCGAGCTCGAAAGCGATCAGACCGTAGCTGCCGGCAACGAGGACCTCCAGCTTTCAGGATCCAATTTCATCAGCATCCGGCCCGACCAGGATTCCCTGCGCTTCATGGCCCCCAAGGCCCGGTACGACCTCAAACGGCACCTGATCACCGCCAACGAGGTGCAGTACATCCAAGTGGCCGATGCCTTGATCACCCCGGACAGCATGCGCGTGCGGATCGGGCGAAACGCCAAGATGGACCCGCTGTTGAACGCCACGGTCACCGCCAACTTCGTCACCAAGTACCACACCATCCACCATGCCACAGTGAACATCGCCGCGCGCAGGCAGTACAGCGGCTCGGGAACCTACGACTACAAGGACGAGACAGGCAAGCTCTTCCCGATCGAGATGCGCAACATCAACGTGGACACCGCCTTCCAGACCTATGCCCTGGGCAGGGTGCCCCAGGAAGCCGGATTCCAACTGAGCCCCGCCTTCGACTTCTTCGGCGATGTGCGGCTGGAGGCCTCCAGCAAGGAGCTCGCCTTCACCGGCAACACGCGAATCATGCACGAGTGCACCGGCATCTCCAAGAACTGGATGGGCTTCACGGGCAAGATCGATCCCCTGGAAGTCTTCATCCCCGTGAGCGATTCCCTCACCGATGCGGAAGGGCTCCCCGTGGGCACCGGCATCTACATGACCAAGGAGGACCCCTTCACCACCTACGGAACCTTCCTGAGCCGGAAACAGGACAAGGATGACCGGGACATCATCAGTGCGAAGGGCCTGCTCTTCTACGATAAGGCCAAGAAGTCCTACGTCATCTCCAACAAGGACAAGATCCGCCAGAACGATCTCCCGGGCAACCTCGTGGCGCTTTCCACGGAAACCTGCCTGCTCTCCGCCGACGGTCATATCGGCCAAGGCACCGACCTCGGCCAGGTGAAGGCCGATGCCTACGGTACCTTGGAATACCGCAGCGAGCAGAAGACCGTGGCCGCGCGGGTCACCCTCATCACCGATTTCCCGTTCCTGGACAAGGCCTTGGAGAAGATGGTGGAGGACATTGCCGCCTACCCCGAGCAGAAGCAAGTGGACCTGGCCAAGACGCCCTACGAGCGTGCGCTTCGCGAGGTGCTCGGCAAGGAGAGGAGCGACAAGCTGATCAGCGAGCTCAGCATCAAGGGCGAGATCAAGCGCCTGCCGGATGAACTGGTGAAGGCCTTGGTGTTCTGCGACCTGAACATGGAATGGAGCGCCAAGGACGAGGCTTGGCAGAGCACCGGCACGCTCGGCCTGGGCACCGTGCTGAAAAAGCCCGTGTACCGCACCTTGCGGGGGAAGGTGGAGTTCCAGCGCAAGCGCAGCGGCGATGTGATGACCGTGTTCCTGATGCTGGATGAGCAGACCTACTGGTTCTTCCAGTATGCGCGGGGCTATCTCTACACCTACAGCAGTGATGCGGCCTTCAATACGATGATCAGCGAGCTGAAGGACGACAAGCACCAGTTCCCCGGCAAGAAAGGGGCGCCGGACTACCAGTTCATTCTCACCAACAAGAAGAAGGCGGACGACTTCCGCGACCGATTCGGATTTTGAGCATGGATTTTCCCTGGACCTACGGACTTGCGGCCATGGCCATCAGCTATCTCTGCGGCAGCATTCCCAGTGCCGTCTGGTGGGGCAAGGCGTTCCACGGTCTGGATGTGCGTGAGCATGGCAGCCACAATGCCGGGGCCACCAACACCTTCCGTGTGCTGGGGCCGCGCGCCGGTATTCCCGTGCTGCTCCTGGATGTGGCCAAGGGATTCCTGCCGGCACGCCTGCTCCCCATCTGGAGCGGGCTCGAACCCTATTCCGATGCTTGGGCCCTGTTGCGCGTCCTCCTGGTTTCAGCGGCGGTGATCGGCCATCTCTATCCGGTCTTCGCCGGGTTCCGCGGCGGCAAGGGTATCGCCACCTCCCTGGGGGGCGTGCTCGCCATCCATCCCGGATCGGCCTTGATCTGCATCGCCGTGTTCTTTGTGGTGTTCATCGCCACGCGGTTCGTCTCGCTCTCTTCCTTGGTGGCCGCTGTGGCCTTCCCGTTGTCCGTGATGCTCGTGTTCCGCGAGCCGGGCATGGTCCTGAGGGTCTTCGCCATCGCACTGTGCATCGTGGTCTTCTACACCCACCGCCAGAACATCGGCCGCCTCTTGAAGGGCAATGAGGCACGGATGGACCTTCTGGGCCGATCCAACACCAAGGCATGAAGGCACGGCTCCCCATACGCACCGTAGTGCTCCTGGCATGCGCATGGGCCGCAACGGGCCATGGCTACGGCCAAGGTGGGGACCAGGCCCTCAAGGCCGCGGCGGACAAGCTCTTCGAGGCCGGCGAGTATGCCAAGGCCTATCCGATGTACTCCCAGTTGGTGAGCCTGGCCCCGCAGGACCATGAGCTCAACTACAAGTTCGGCACCTGCGCCCTCTATGGCGGCGACCCCAAGCCCAAGGCCATCGGCTACCTGAAGTTCGCGGTCGGCGGGCCGGACACCCCGGAACTCGCCCGCTATTTCCTCGGCAAGGCTTACCAGCTCGATTACCAGTTTGACGAGGCCCTGGCCGCATACCAGCACTTCAAGGGAACGGCCGACAAGAAACTGCTGGCGAAATATCCCGTGGACATCCTGGAGCAGCAATGCCGGAACGGGAAGTTCCTGCTGAGCAGCCTCAAGGACATCCGCGTGCTCAAGAAGACCGAGGTCGCAGCCTCGGATTTCTTCCGGTTCTACGACCTGAGCAGCATCGGTGGCAAGATCGTGGTGACACCCGACGAGCTGCTCACCGCACTCGACCGCAAGAGCAAGGAGCCTTCCCTGGTCTTCCTCCCGGACCAGGGCGGCGCCATCTACTTCGGCAGCTACGGCAAGGACGGCAAGACCGGCAAGGACATCTACCGAACCGAGGTGCTGCCCACCGGTGGCTATGCCACGCCGGTGAAGCTGGCCGGCTACATCAATACCGACCAGGATGAGGACTTCGCCGTGATGGCGCCCGATGGCCGCAGCTTCTATTTCTGCAGCAAGGGCCACAACAGTATGGGCGGGTACGACGTGTTCAAGAGCACCCACGATCCGGGCATGGACGTCTTCAGCCCGCCCGTGAACTTGGATTTTGCCGTGAACACGCCGGCCGATGAACTGCTGTATGTCGTGGGGCCGGACGGCCAACAGGCGTGCTTCGCCAGCGACCGCGACAGCAAGCAGGGCACCCTCAATGTGTATCGCGTCAGCACCACGCAAACGCCCATCAATATCACCGTCTTCAAGGGCACCTTCGCATCCGCATTCGACCCCACCGACAAGGAGGCCCACATCATCGTGGAGGATGAACTGACCCGCGAGCGCGTTGCCGACGTGACCACCGACGCCAACGGGGAGTACGTGCTGGCGCTGCCCCGCGGAGGGCGCTACAAGGTACTCGTGGAGGGGGGGCCAGGGAAACGCTCGTACCTGACCACCTTGGACATTCCCCCCGCAACAAAACCCCAGGCCTTCCAGCAGGAGATCGCGCTTGTGGAACGCGGGGGCGTGAAGGTGGAGGTGACCAACCATTTCGATGCGCCGCTGAACGGGGACATCATGGCCTTGGCCCTCGATGAGATCCGCCGGCGTGCACGCCTGGATGTGAATGCCACCGAGGCCCAGCCCCAGACGTTGACGCAGGACCAGGCCCCGGCCGGACAGGATCCGCTGCAAGCCGCCGGGTTTGACGGTACCGCCACCTTGGACCAAGTGCTCACCGTGGCGGGCACGGAAGCCTCCTTTGCCACGGCCCAAGGCAAGCAGCAGGGCCAGCAGTCGGCCTCGGCCATGGATTTGGCCCTGGAGAACCTGGATGTGGCCGAGGATCAGGCGAGGCTTGCCGCCGCCCTGGTGAAACAGGCGGATGCCGCTTCCGATGAGGCCGGCAAGGTGATGTTGATGCGCCAGGCCGCCGAGGCGAAGCAATTCTCCTTGGAAGCCTCGGCACGGGCCTACGCGGCCTACCAGGCGGGCAAGGCCTTGGAGCAGGCGGCCACCCGAAGCCGGCAGCGTGCAGAAAGCATGGGTGCCCTGAACACCCGCATCGCCGGGGCAAATGCAGCCAAGGACGGGCCGGCGCTAACCGCTGCGCTGAAGGAGCTGAAGGCCGACATCGATGAGCGCAAAGGCCCCGATGCCCGCCCGGACGAAAGGGAACGCATGCGCCGTGCCGCAGCGGATTCCGCCAGTGCCGCGGCCCGGTTGCTCCGGCAGGCCAACGTCCAACGGGAGGAGGAAACCATGCTGATCGACCGCGTGGGCCGGCTTCGGCGCGAGGCGGAAGAGGCCAAAGGCCGGAAGAAGGAGACATTGCTCGCAGAGCTTGCCACACTGGAGGACCAGCAGGCCGCGATGCACCAGGAAGTGGAGGAAGCATTCGGGCAAGCCCGCCTGGCCGAGGAAGGAGCTGCATCCGCCCGGGGACAGGCCGCATTGGTGAAATACCTGGAAGAAACCCCGGATGCCGTTTCCGATCCCAAGGTCGATGCCACGGAATTGGCCTCCTTGCAACAACGCCTGGCCGCGGTGCGCCAAGGCAATGAGAACTTGGACATCGGCCCGCAGTACATGCCCTTGGCCGATGTTTCCGCCGAGGAGCGCGAGCGGCGCATGTTCGATTGGGCGGGCGCCAGGACCTCCACTGGTGTGTTGGCCTCCAACACGACCATTACGCGGCAGGCCGTTGGACCGGGGAAGATCGGCGGAAACACCGGTACGATCGTGGAAACCCAGGCAGGTGTTGCCGATGGTGCTGGCTCATCAGGGGGTGGAACGAATGGCGGAGCTGTGGCCCGGGGTGTCACACCTCCAACGACGGAAACCCGGGAAGGGCAGGACATTCCCGCGGAAATGGCTCATGATCCGGCCGTCCATGGAATAAGTACCGGGGCCGATCCGGACCCCATCGCATTGGTCACCAACCAGGCCATCGCGCAGCAGGAAGTCGCCGTTGGCCCGGAGGATATCCCCTCGCACCAGGCTGCTGACACGGCCGGAAAGGGATCCGATGCGGACCAGGGTGTGGAAAGTGCCATGGCCCCTGGGAATGTCGCCTCGCAAGGTGCGGGTACGGCCGGTGCGGAATTTGCCGTGAACCAAGCCGCCGTACAAGCGGAAGCCGCCATTGCACCGGGAAATGCCCCGGCCCAAGAACACACTGGTACGACCGGAACGGGATCAACGGTGAACCAAGATACCGGGAATCAAGGATCCGCTGTGGCCTTGGGGAATGTCCCGCCACAACCGGGTGCAAATACGGCCAGGGAGCTGTCAGCCGCGCAACAGGCTGCCGTGCAACTGGAAGCAGACCATGAGGCGAACGCCACAGCACAGCAGCCAGGACAGGAGCACACACGGGAATCCTCCCAAGGGGACCGCGAGGTGGAAACACCTACTTCTGCCGAGGAACAGGCTTTTATCCAAGCCAACCAGTTGGCCGAGCTGGAGCAGTTGCGCGCCGCGGAAAAGAACAGGGCACGAAAGGACAGCTTGGACGAGGCCATCGCCAAGCAAAAGGCACTGATCGCTTCCACCTCCGTCCAGCGGGAACAGCAGGTGCCCGGTACGACACACGAAGAGACGGAGCACGGGCAAGTGGTGTTCGTTCCGCTGGAGTTCGACCTCTCCATGCTGGACGAACAGTTGACCGAGGATGTCTATCCCGGGTTCACGCTGCGCCGCAAGGCCATCATGGACGGGCCGGGCAGCGCCGAGGACAAGGCCGCCATGCTGCATGCGTTGGAGATGCAGCTGGTGGACAGCATCGATGCCCGCACCGCCTTGGTGCTGACCGTGCTGGAGCGGGATCCCGCCAGGTCCGATTCATTGCTTCCCCGCCTGGCTCGTTGGCGCACTTTGAAAGAGGCCCACGTGGCCGAAGCCGAACAGGCGTTGGCCGCAGTGGACAAAGCCTATGATTCCCCGGAGACCCGGGCCATGGAGGATGCGGTGCTCGCAGCGCAGGCCGGGGCCACCGAGCCCTTGGCCGCCACGGCAGGGCAGTCCGCCACGCCGCACAACGATTCGTACATACGCATCGACCCGCATACCGACATCTACAGGAGCAGCTTGGCGCCACGTTCCGAGGACGGAGCCGAGGCCTTGGCCACGATGGACCGGGACCTGGGAGCGGAGGAGGTGATGCAGGCTGAGGTGGACAGCCTGGAAGCCGTGCTTTCCGGGATAACCGAAAGCGAGGCCTACGACAAACTGCGCGAACGGATCGACCGGAAGATCGATGACCTGCTGATCCACCAGATGGACGTCGGCCAGCGCACCGCTTTCATCAGCGGCAGCGAGTACGCCGCGGCACGGGACAGCGCCAAGGTGCTTGCCAAGCAGTTGGCGCGGCTCGGCCTGCCCCCCAATGAGCCCTTGGTGCAGATGGCCAAGGCCTTGGAGGGCTCCGCCGAGTCCGGCATGGCCGAAGGGAAGAAACTGCGCAAGCAGGCCGACAACGAAGGCGACATCTTCAAGCGGAACAGCCTGTACCGGCAAGCCTATGCACAGGAGCTAGCGGCGCTGAGCGACATGGACCGCTTGCTCACCGTCCGCAATTACCTGCTGAGTGGCCGGGCGGTGCCGGGCGAGGCGTTGACCTACGAGAAGGTGGAGCAGCGGATGTTCCCGTCCGCCGTACTTGCCCAAGCCGCACAACCGGAAGCCCCGCCCGCCATCGCCGCGGACACCACCTTGGCCGTGGATCAACTGAAGCAACCTTCGGCTGAGCCTGCGGAGGTGATGGCCGCACAACCTCCCGTACCGGCAGTTCACGGCATCACGCCCCATCCGTCCGCCGTGCAAGCCACGGACAGCGAGCTGCTCTCCGGGTACTTGAATGCGTACTACTACCTCGACGTTGCACAACGCCAACAGATCTTGGCCGGCGAGCCGGAGAGCCGCTACTTCCTCATGAAAGGCCGCTCCATGGCGGACCGTGCCCAAGCCACCGGTAACAGGGATGAGGCGGATGGTTCCCGTGAACTGGCACGGGTCCTGCGTGCCGAGGCGGTGAGCGTGCAAAAGGATAGCGCCAGTGTGGCCGATCCGGCAGGCCAGGTGCGCCGGTTGGAAGCCAGGGCGGATGGGCTGGACCAGCGTGCCGATTCCTTGGAAGCATCGGCCCGAGACCTGCTCCGGTCGGCCGACCTGATCGATGCACAGGCTGCCAGCCTGATGCAGTCCATTCCCGCCGATCGTTCCGCGGAGATCATGGACCTTGAGCAATCCCACCGGCGTACGGAGCCCTTGCTAGCCCGCACTCGGCCCCAGGTCGCCACCCAGCCTGCCGTGGCGCCGGCCGCCGTCGGCCATGAGATTGCCCAAGCCGATGCCACCGTACCCGGAACTACCGCCCAGGCCAGGACTGAACCACCGGCCCGACTGGCACCCGCAACCACGACGCTGCCTGCGGCACCTGTAGCCTTCACCGGCCCATTGACACAGGACATTTTCACCTTGAATGCCGATCCCGCACCCCGGACCGAGCCTATCCCCATGGACGCCCCGATGCCGGAAGGCATCGTGTACAAGGTGCAGGTCGGGGCGTTCCGTAACGCCTTGCCGCAGGAGGCGTTCAGTGATATGGCACCGCTGGCCGGCGAGTATGCGGGCAACGGGCTGGTGCGCTATACCGCCGGCATGTTCACTTCGGCGGAAAAGGCCTCCGAGGCCGGACGGAAGGTGCGCGCCCGGGGGTACCGCGACGCGTTCGTGGTGGCCTACATGGATGGTCGGCGTGTTCCGCTCAACCAGGCCATACAAGCCGAACGTGCCTTGGCCCAGGCGCCAGCCTTGACCCAAGCCCCGGCCATTGCCCAGCCCGCCCAGGTCGTGCCTCCCGCAGCGGTCAACCTGTCCAGCCCCACGGCGGCCTCGGCCTCGGAAGCCGCCGTGCTGGCCGCGTACCCGCCCACGGCCGAGGAGGTGTTGGCCGCATTCAACACCGCGACCGTGAACACGGGCTACTACAACGATCCCACGGCCGCCCCCGCCAAGCAGGTGGAAGCTGTCAAGGGGCTCTTCTTCACAGTCCAGGTCGGTGTGTACAGCAAGCCCACACCGCTGGACCGCCTGTTCAACATCACCCCGTTGAACAGCGAGCTGACCGCCAACGGCAAGATCCGCTACACCACCGGCATTTTCCTGGATGAGGCTGCTGCCGGACGCCGGAAAGGGCAAACCGTGGCCCTGGGCGTTGCGGATGCATTCATCACGGCCTACCTCAACGGCAAGCGGATCCCCATTCGGGACGCCCGTGCCTTGCTGGCCAAGTTCGGCAATGCCGTGCTCGCCGATCCCAGCCTGGTCGATCAGTGAAAGGTTCCGTATTTTTCGGCCTCGGAATAGTGATGAAGAAGCCGATCCTGCCGAACGAGGACCAGCGGGCCTGGACCACGACGCTCGACGTGGATACCGACCGCAAGGAGATCATCCTGCATAACGATGACGTGAACACCTTCGAGCATGTGATCGTGAGCCTGATGGAGATCTGCGACCATGATCCCCTGCAGGCCGAGCAATGTGCCTGGCTGGTCCATTACACCGGAAAGTGCAGCGTGAAACGTGGCACGTTTGCTGCACTCAAACCCATGTGCGAGGCCCTTTGCCAAAGGGGACTGTCCGCCGATATCCAATGAAGTCACCCCTTTACCGTACCGCCGCCGTCCTGCTTTTGGTAGGCTCCGTGGCCGCTTGCTCCAAGGTGCCCATCACCGGACGGAGCCAATTGAACCTGCTTCCCGAAGGCGAAATGATGAGCATGAGCCTGACGGAGTACCAGAGTTTCCTCAAGGAAAACCCGCCCTTGCCGCCATCCGACCCGAGGGTGGTGATGGTGCGCAAGATCGGTGATCGGCTGGCGGATGCCGCCACCAAGTACCTCAATGAGAACGGCGCGGCGGACCGCGTGAAGGACTTCGCTTGGGAGTTCAATGTGGTGGACGACCCTACGGTGAACGCCTGGTGCATGCCGGGCGGGAAGGTGGTGGTCTATACCGGATTGCTGCCTGTTACGAAGGATGAAGGAGGCCTCGCCCTGGTAATGGGACACGAGATCGCGCATGCCATAGCCCGCCATGGCAACGAGCGCATGAGCCAGGCCATCGCGATGCAGGGGGCGGGCGTCACGTTGCAGGCGTTGACCTCGGAAAACCCCAGCACGGCCAGCAATCTCTTCCTGCAAGCCTTCGGTATCGGCGGCCAGCTCGGCCTCTTGGCTTACGGGCGCAAGCAGGAGAGCGAAGCCGATAAGATGGGCCTGGTGTTCATGGCCATGGGCGGCTATGACCCGCGCGTGGCCCCGCAGTTCTGGCAGCGCATGGCGGCGCAAGGCGGAGCCAAGCCACCGGAGTTCCTGAGCACCCACCCGAACGACGAGCGCCGTATCGCCGACCTGGAGGCCTACATGCCGGAGGCCATGAAATATTACAAGCCCCAATAACCAAAGGGCATTATATTCGCGCCCGCTTTCGGCTGAAAGGTGAAAGCATGGACAGGACTCGTAGCTCAATTGGATAGAGCACCTGACTACGGATCAGGAGGTTTGGGGTTCGACTCCCTACGGGTCCACAAAATCGTGAAAGCCCCTGGCACAAGCCGGGGGCTTTTCTTTTGTGCCGGAACCAAGTTCAGAAGAGGTCCTTCACCTCGATGAAGTTGAACCGCATCGGGAAAAGGAGCTGGTAGTCCTTGCCCGTTTCCGCCATCTCCTCGTCCCCGGTCTCAAAGTGCCAGTTCACTTCAACCGACCGGCCTTGTGCGTTCACTTCGCGCAGCCGATCGAAAATATTGTAGAAATGCTTGGTGCTGCTGGTGTCCATGTAGTCAAGCCGCATGTTCACCGTGGTCCGGTCACAAGGAGTCTTCAAGTATTCCTCCAGCCAGCGGTACACCCTGCCGTAGAACTGTTCGCTGTTGGCCGGTAAGGAACGTCCTACGATGTCGATGGTGCCGCTTTCCAGGTCCATCTCCACCTCGGGTGAGGTGGGCGTGCCTCCGATATGCATGTGCTTGATCGACATGGCCGGATTTCTCTCCGGCCCAATGTAGGGCAGTCGTGGGGCGAACGGGCATAGGGGGCTTTGCGACTATCAACATCCAGGCGTTGATGGCCGGCCTGTTGTATGCTCACTTGCCGGGATAGGCGCTCACGATCTCGTTGTCCGTGGGCAGCACGATCTCGGTGTCATCCACCCGGCGTGCCCAATAGAGCACCTTCCCAGTGCCCTGGCAGGCAAAGGCCAGCAGGGTATCGCCACTGGCCAGGGACTTCACCGGAAAGGTGCGCCACGTGCCATTGATCTCCTCCACGGCCACCTTCACCTCCAGCATGTCCCGGCAGATGTTGCGAAATTCCACCTGGTACACGCCGCTGTAGTCGCGCTTGTAGCCCTTGTACTGCTCGCACTTTTCGCAGGGCTTCCCCCAGCTGCTGGAGGCCTTCACCAGGCAATCGGCGTAGCTCTGGTCCTGGGCCGACGTTCCGAGCGCGAGCAGGAACGAGAGGAGAACGGTTGGGATGGTCCGGGTCATTTGCATCGGTTGTTCTTCAGGATGATCTTGGCTTCGGCATTCCCCATTTTCCGGCTCTCCTCCCAATCGGCGCAGGCGCCGGCCTGGTCGCCCAGGCCTTTCTTGGCCCAGCCGCGGTTGTTGTAGGCCTCCTGGTTCTTGGGGTCCAGGCCGATCACCGTGTTGAAGTCGGCGATGGCCAGGTTCTGCTTGCCCAGCTTGTTGTATGCGCTTCCGCGGCTGGTGTAGGCCCAGAGGTGGTCGTGTTTCCGCCCGATCACGGCGGTAAAGTCCGCCACGGCAGCCTCGTATTCCTGCTGCAGGCTGTGGCAGAAGCCCCGCTGCAAGTAGGCGTTCAGGTGGTCGGGGTCCTGTTCGAGCACTTGCGTGAAAAGCCCGATGGCTTTCGGATAGGCACCGTTGCGGTAGGCCTGCTCCCCTTCACGGAACAGGTCTTCCGTCTTTCCTTGCGCCGCGTCGCCTTGGGCGAGCAAGGCCGGTGACGTGCAAAGGAGGGAAAACAGGAGGATGTTGCGGATCATGTCGGCGCTTAATACGGCATAGCGCTCCGGTGGTTTCGCTCCGGAGGCGAATGCCATGTGTGTAACCCGATAAGCGCCAAGGACGTAAAGGGGGCAAACTCCTTTGCAATGACCAAGCCGAATAACTCCGTGGCCGTGCGCACATTGATCATGGCCGGTATCCTGATGGTGGGGCTGGTGGTGGCCATGTTGGCCAAGGGGCTGATCTCCACATCCGTGCTCGCCTCGTGAGCTGCCCTATGCCACGGTTGAACGGACGGATGGCCTTGAGGCTTTGCTCCACGCTGGTGGCCGCATGGCTGGCTGCCTGCTGCATGGCCCAAGGAAAGTTCGTCATTAACGGTCGCCTGAAGGTGGAGGGTGGGGGACTGGACGGCTGCCGCATGGTGGTGTACAAGAACGGCGAGAAGCACCGCACCATCACCTCGGACCTCCAACGATTCTCCCTGGAGCTGGAATTGAACGAGAGCTTCATCCTGTCTTTTGAGAAACCGGGCTTCGTCACCAAAAAGCTGTCGTTCAATACCCGCGTGCCCGCAACGGCCGACCCGACCGGGTTCCGCCCGTTCGAGTTCGTCGTTGCCCTGTTCAAACAGTATGACGGGTTGAACACGGTGGTCTTCAACCAGCCCGTGGGCATGATCCGCTATGATGCGGCCTTGGGTGACCTGGATTACGACACGGACTACACCAAGAGTATTCAAAGCGCCCTGCAAGCCGCCCAACAGGAGGTGGAGGCCAAACAGAAGGAGGAAGCTGGCCGTGAGGCCGAGGCTGCCAAACAACGGGAGCGTGAGGCCAAGGAGAAGGCCAAGGAGGAAGCCCGGGCCGCCAAGGAAGCCAAGGAACGGGAGAAGAAGGAGCCGGTTGCGGCGGTGGCCCCGCCCAAACCTCCTCCGGCACCCGCTCCGCCACCGCCACCACCGGCTGAGCAGCCCAAGGCCGAGCCACGCCTGGCACCTCCGCCGAAACCGGCACGTACAGCTACCATCCCGGCTCCACGGGAGCTGACGGAACCGCGCAAGGGATCGGCCCCGCGCATGATGGAGGAACCATCGCGGGTGCAACCGGCGTTGGCACATTCCATGGAGGAGCCCCGGCCCAAGTTCGAGCCGACTCCGGCCCCGGTGATCCGCCACCAGGATGTGATCGTGAGGCCGAACGAAGTGATAACCGTGATCAAGCTGGAGGAGGGAGAAAGGGTGACCGAGTACCGGCGCGTGGCCCGCAAGTACAGCGGTATCTACTTTTTCAAGAACGGTGTCAGCTGCACGCAGCTCACCTACGAGCAGGAGGCCCTGGCCGAGAACTGAGCCGAGGTTCAGTGATCACCACACCACGTCCAACCGGGCGGCGAGCGACCTTCCCTGTGCACCCTGCGAAGCCAGGCCGATGACGTTCGGAGTGTGCACATGCAGGCCCCAGTGCCTGCCCGAGTAGCCCAGCCCCACATCGGCACGCAGGCCGCCGAAGCCACCGTACAGCACCCCGGCCTGCGCCACCAAGGCTTTGCCGAGCACCAGTTGCCGGATCACCGAAGCCTGCGGGATATAGCCGGGTATCAGGCGATGGTCCACCTGCACGGTATAGGCGCGGATCACGGTCCCCGTCGGCAATTCGTGTTCCCGGCCAAAGTCAAGTGCCAAGGCCGCCTTGGCAGGCAACATCCGCACGAAGCCGCCGGCCTTATAGCCGAGCCCCAGGCTGTCTTGGATACGGTGGCGGTCCAGTACCAGCTCGTCCAGGTCCAGGATTCCGTTCACCTCGATGCCCTCGTAGTGGATCACGGAATCCTGTGATACGGAAAGCGAGCCCGGATTCCAAGCCACGAAGCCCAGGTCTGAAACGCGGATGCGCAGTGTGGCCGGGCTGCCCACCAGGCGGATCCCGTGGTTCCATTGCCCTTCGATCGCCACCCCGATCCCCTTGGACCAGCGGCCTGCGGCGGTATCGCCCACATGGTATTCGCCATCCAATGCCAGTTCAAGGTATCGCCCGTCCGGTGCGGTGTAGAGGTCGGCCTTGTCCAAGCGCCCGGTGTGCAGTGCCTGTCCGTTCACCAGGCCAAGCTCCAGGTAGGAGCCGCTCGGGTGATCCTCCACGCCGAAGCGGATGCTTTGGAAGGCCACCTGCTCGAAGCGTGCCGGCCCCACATGCGCTGTTCGGTCCTCGTAACCCGCATTGCCGAAGAAGGCGAGGGCGTAGGCATCCTTCGGGAATCGGATGCCCATCATCCCCTGTGCCGAAAGGCTGGCGCGGGGCTTCCAGCGTGGGTTCCCGAATAGGCTGTCGCCCCAGGTGCAGCTGGCGGAAACCCGCCATTCGTAACCGCCCCGGTTGGCATCGTGCAGGCCGTCGAGCGTGCGTTGGCGAAGGTCCCGTTCCAGTTCGCCTCCTTGGTAAAGGCCAAGGAGGAGGTCGTTGCGCAGGGTGTTGGAATCATAGGCCCCCGATGCTTCCAGCATAAAGCGGGTCCCATGGTCCTTGCGGGTCCCGGTGCTGTCCACTTGTGCGGTGGTGGCCAAGGGTAGGGTCGCCAACAGGAGGGCCAAGGATCTATTCATCCCCGTTCACCGCGTAATTGGCATCCACCGTCAATTGCAGGTCCATCCGGTAGTGGGTAAGCAACTGGATGTGCTGGGACTGCTCCGCCGTGTTGAACGTGGCCCGCACCCGGACCAGGCCGGTCTGGTGGATCAGGTCCATCTGCTCCGTGCCGATGGGGAAGTCGATCCTCGCCGAGCTCGGTGAGGTCACGAATAGGTTGGTGCCAAGGGAGCCAGCGCCAATGGTGCCACCCGGACCGAGCGAGGCCAGGACTTGGCCGGAGGCATCCACCACGGCCAGTTCCACTTGGGCACTGAAGGGGAAGCCGTTCTCGGCGAAGAGGTGCAGTGTGCCCGACCGCCAGGCATGTGAGGTGGAAGTTCCCGGCAGGTCCAGCTCCATGGCTTTCTGGAGCACCAGGTCCGTGGCGATCAGCCGCAATGGGATCTCCACTTCCAGGTCGGCATTGATCTCGCTGTCGTGGTAGAGGAAGTCATGGCCGTTGCTGATGTCGCCCATGGGGTTGATGGTGAAGTCGAGCGCATAGCCGATGCGGTTCGGAAGGTTCTCCAGGAATTGCTCGATGTTGCTGTTGCCCTGGTTGAGTTCCGAGGTGGTTTGCGTCGGCTGGAAACCATTGCCCAGGTCCGTGGCACGGGTGATGTTCACCGGACCGGTGGTCAACGGCCCGGTAAGGTCCACCGTGTTGCCGTTGCGGGTGTTGATCGAGTGGATGAAGTGGAGGTGCGCCTGGGCGTCAACTCCAAGGCCGTTTCGGACTGTCAGGCGGGCTTCTGCCTGCGCCAGGTCGATGGTGCCGGTGATGTTCGCGAACAGGTCGATGCCGGTGGTGTCCGGGTCCACCGTGAAGACGCGCGTTCCGAAGGACCCTTTGGCATACTCGGGCACGATGTCATGGTACGCCACATAGGCCAGCAAGCTGTCCTGGTCGGTGATGTTGACCGGGGCGCCCCAGGGCGCGTTCATGTAGGTCAACTGAGTGGCCAGGGCGTTTACGCTGTTCTGGTCCGGGCCGCGCAGGTCGAACTCGTAGCCGTCCAAGGCCCTCGATGCGGACAGGGAGGAAGGGGCGGCAGGCGTGCCCGGCGGCAGGATCAGTTCCATGCTGAAGGATTGCCCGTCCAAGGAGGCCCCCGGAATGGCGAAATCCCCAACGATGTTCCCGTTCATCATGTTGGTGACGGAGAAGTCCAGCTGCCCCGTACGGATGATGAGCTTGGTGAGCTCCAGGTCCTCCAGGTCGAAGTGCGTCACGTCATCGCTGCTCTCAAAGGCGCTGCCGGGGGCAAATTGGATGGGGCCCGGGAAGGGGATGGCGTAGGCATAGCGGAAGGTGGTGTCCGGCGCGGTGAGCACCGTGTCCAGGGAAAGCTTGAACAGGTTGGCGGTGTAGAGGATGCTCACGCCGCCGGCCGTGTCCGATTGAAGGATGCTGTCGGGCAGGAGGTCGCCAAGCGTCAGGGAGGTCTTGGCCAGTGGAACGGTCATATCCAGGTCCCACACCGGGTCTGGCCGGTCCTTTCGGCAAGCGGAAAGTATCAGGACGGCCAGCGCTCCTGCTGCCACGCAACCGTTCCGAGGCCTGAACATGGTGGCCAAGGTAGGTGGCCGCGTCCGATCGGTTGTCCTGGTCCCATGTTCAACACCATGGCATACCTCTTGCCCTTGCTCCGTGATCCATGCTTAATGGACCTGCTTACTTTTGCATGAACACGGAAATGGCTTGAACGTGCTGCTGAAACGACGCATCTTATCCCCTTGGCTGTTGAGTGCGCTGGTGATGGGCGTGCTATCCTATGTGTGGCATGGGTTGGCGCTCACGGACATTTCGGACCTGCGGATGAACCTCTGGCTGTATCTGGGCCTTTCCTCCTTGGCTTACTTGGGCATCGCGCTGGTCTTGACCTTGGTGATCCAGGCCGCCATCATACGGGAGTGGATCTCCATGAAACAGGCGTTCCATGTGAAGACGATGATGGTCGGGGCGTGCATGGGCGTGCTTGTGTACCTGCTTTTGCTTGTTACCGGCCTTTCCTTCGCGGATCATGGCATTCAGCACGTGGTGGTCGACCTGGTGTGGCAGGTCATCGAGCAGGCCATAGGCGGGCTGATGGTCGGCTTGGGGATCGTGTACGACCTGCACCGCAATTTCATGGAGGCGGAGCGGGCGGGTTGAGCACCGGACACTGACGACGGTTCCCGGAGAGGGAAGGGATAGCCCGGGCAGTTGCCTCACGGACCGTACTTGCCGCCCCAGACCTGTTTCAAGTAGGCGGCAAAGACCTGTTCCCGCCGGTTGTCCCCGGGCGTGTAGAACGCGGTGCCGGACAGCTTTTCCGGCAGGAATTCCTGATCGGAGAAGTGCCCGGGTGCGTCATGGCTGTACTGGTAGTCCTTGCCGTGCCCAAGGTCCTTCATCAGTTTGGTGGGCGCATTGCGCAGATGGATGGGAACGGGCAGGTCCCCGGTGCGTTGCACCTCCTGCTGGGCCATGCCGATGGCCTTGTAGCTGGAGTTGCTCTTCGGTGCGCAGGCGAGGTAGACCGCGCATTGGGCCAGGATGATCCGGCCTTCGGGCCAGCCGATCATCTGCACGGCCTGCATGGTGGTGGTGGCCATCAGCAGTGCGTTCGGGTCCGCATTGCCGATGTCCTCACTGGCCAGGATGAGCATCCGGCGGGCGATGAACAGCGGGTCCTCACCACCTTCCACCATGCGCGCCAACCAATAGAGGGCCGCGTTGGGGTCGCTGCCGCGCAGGCTCTTGATGAAAGCGCTCACAATGTCATAGTGCAGGTCGCCCTGCTTGTCGTAGCGCGCCGCAGTGGTCTGTACTACCTGTTGCACCAGGGCATCGGTGACCACGGCGTGGTCCTCGCCGCCCTCACCCTGGCCTGCGCGCACGCACAGCTCGAAGGTGTTGAGCAGGCGCCGGGCATCGCCGCCGCTGGCACGCAGCAGGGCCCCGGTCTCCCGCAGGTCGATCCGCAGGTGCTTCAGCTCGGCGTCCGTGCGCATGGCCCGCTGCAGCAGGCCCAACAGGTCTTCCTCGGTGAGCGGCTTGAGCACATAGACCTGGCAGCGCGAGAGCAGCGCCCCGATCACTTCGAATGAGGGATTTTCCGTGGTGGCCCCGACCAAGGTGATTACGCCTTTTTCCACCGCACCGAGCAACGAGTCCTGCTGGGCCTTGCTGAACCGGTGGATCTCGTCGATGAAGAGCACAGCGTTGCGCGAGAACAGGCCGCTTCCCCCGGCTTTGGCGATCACCTCCCGGATGTCCTTCACCCCGCTGTTGATGGCGCTCAAGGTGTGGAAGGGACGGTCCAGTTCCTTGGCCAGCAGTTGCGCCATGGTGGTCTTGCCCACACCAGGAGGCCCCCACAGGATCATGCTGGGAAGGATCTTCCCCGCGATGGCCTTGCGGATGATGCCTTCAGGGCCCACCAAGTGTTCCTGCCCCACGATCTCGCCCAAGGTGCTGGGGCGCATGCGTTCGGCGAGGGGCGCGGTTTCCATGGGATGGCGCAAAACTACCCTAGGCCGGTTCTCTTCCATGACCGGGTTGGTCTCGGCCCTCCATGGAAGGCAGAAATACAAGGACAGGAGCCGATCTGTTCAAAACTTTTCGGCCTTGGAAATTTGGATGCCCGAATTATCTGTGCTTAATTGCATGTCAATCAACTGACGGTATTTTCGTCAGGAGGCAATGAGCAAACTACAGGCAGGAGACCCGGCCCCTTCATTCAGCGGGGTTGACCAGGACGGCCGTCCGGTGGGCTTGGCACAGTATGCCGGCCGGAAGCTGGTGCTGTACTTCTACCCGAAGGACGATACCCCCGGATGCACGGCCGAGGCATGCAGCCTGCGCGATGGATGGACGGACCTGAGCGGTGCCGGCTGGGATGTGCTCGGCGTTAGCCCGGACACCGTGCAACGCCATCGGAAGTTCGCCGAGAAGCACGCCTTGCCTTTCCGCCTGCTTTCCGATCCCTATAAAGTGGCCGCCCTGGCCTATGGCGTATGGGGGCGGAAGAAGTTCATGGGCCGGGAGTACGACGGCATCCTGCGGACCACCTTCCTGATCGACGAAAAGGGCATCATCCGGCACGTGATCACCAAGGTGAATACCAAGGACCACGCCGCACAGGTCCTGGCCACCGCCCAAACCTTGCTACCCGGCCCGGGGGGCGACCTCCCGGAGAACGCCCCAAGGGCGGAGCATTTCCAAACCACGTAACCACAACCAACAACATGGCTGCTGAGATCAATAAGGATAAACTGAAGGCACTTCAGTTGACGATGGACAAGATGGAGAAGTCCTTCGGGAAGGGTGCCGTGATGCGCATGGGCGACGACGCCATCGAGAAAGTGGAGGTGATCCCCTCGGGTTCCATCGGCCTGGACCTGGCCTTGGGCGTGGGCGGCTACCCCAAGGGCCGGATCGTGGAGATCTACGGGCCGGAAAGCAGCGGTAAGACCACCTTGGCCATCCACGCCATCGCGGAATGTCAGCGCAACGGGGGCATAGCGGCCATCATCGATGCGGAACATGCCTTCGACCGCTTCTACGCGGAGAGCCTGGGCGTGGACACCGAGAACCTGCTGATCAGCCAACCGGACAACGGGGAGCAGGCCCTGGAGATCGCC
This sequence comes from Flavobacteriales bacterium, assembly GCA_023382455.1. Classification (GTDB taxonomy): domain Bacteria; phylum Bacteroidota; class Bacteroidia; order Flavobacteriales_F; family PHOS-HE28; genus PHOS-HE28. Next base: position 14,931 of record JAHDVX010000020.1, on the reverse strand, counting down.
GATAACCTGATCCGCTCCGGCGCCATCGATATCCTGGTGATCGATAGCGTGGCCGCCCTTACGCCGCGTGCGGAGATCGAAGGGGAGATGGGCGACAGTGCCGTGGGCATGCAGGCCCGCCTGATGAGCAAGGCCTTGCGCAAGCTCACCAGCACCATCAGCAAAACCGGCTGCTGCTGCATCTTCATCAACCAGCTGCGCGAGAAGATCGGGGTGATGTTCGGCAACCCCGAGACCACCACCGGCGGCAACGCGCTGAAGTTCTACGCCTCCATCCGCCTGGACATCCGGCGGGCCAACCAGATCAAGGAGGGTGAGAACGTGCTGGGCAACCGCACCAAGGTGAAAGTGGTGAAGAACAAGCTGGCGCCGCCCTTCCGCAAGGCCGAGTTCGACATCCTCTACGGCAAAGGCATCAGCAAGACCGGTGAGATCATCGATATGGGCGTGGAGCTGGGCATCATCAAGAAGAGCGGAAGCTGGTTCTCCTACGAGGAGACCAAGCTGGGACAGGGCCGCGACGGCGTCCGCCAGCTGCTGGAGGACAATGCTGAGCTCTGCGAGGAGATGGAAAGCCGGATCAAGGCCTCCATGAGCGTGGAGCCCCAGCCCGTGGCGTGAACGGAACAGCCCGGGGAGCCGGGCAGGAGTGGCCTCTTGGACAGGGAGGCAGGATTGTGGGAGGGTGCGGCCGGCGGTCGCACCCTTTCCACATCTGCATGGGCCTGAAGGTCCGTTCCTCCGGGTACCGCCGCCGCTGCCTGTGGCACTCCCGCTCCCGGTACGGCCCTGGTCTTACTTTTGGCCACCTGCACTTCACCGCCGGCACCAGGAGCGGCGCAGGCCCCGATCACCATGCAGGTTTCCATCAAGCTTCTTCGCGGCACCCCGATTTTCGTGCTTCCCCTGTGGGCGGCCATGTCCTGTGGAGAGCCTCCGGCCCCAGCGGCGCCCGTGGCCGCCACCGATCCCTTTCAGGCCTCCATGGACTCCATCAATGCCCGGATCGTGCAGGAACCCGCCAAGGCGGCGCACTACCAGGCCCGGGCCCACTTCCTGCTGCAGGTGGACAGCCTGGCCGCCGCCCAACGCGACCTTGAACGCGCCGTGAAGCTCGACAGCACCAACGTGCTCTACCGCCTTGAACTGGGCGACCTCTGCTACCGGACCGTCCAAGTGGACAAGGCGCTCAGCCAGTTTGAGCAGGCCGCCCGGATCGACCCCTCCAGCACACCGGCCATCCTGAAGCAGGCCGAGATCCAGCTGGTGCTGCGCAAGTACAACGAGAGCATGAACCTGGTGAACGACGCCTTGCGCAAGGACCAGCATGCCGCCCACGGCTATTTCCTCAAGGGCTGGATCTACATGGAGACAGGCGACACCGCGCTCGCCCTCAGCAGCTTCCGCACCGCCGTGGAGCAGGATCCGGCCGACTATTCGGCCTACATCATGCTGGGCAAGATCAGCGCGGCGCGCCGCGACCCGCTGGCGGAGCAGTACTACGCCACGGCCATCGCGCTGCGGCCCCGCAGCGTGGAGGCCTGGTACAACAAGGGCATATTCCTCCAGGAAAATGGCAAGGACAGCGCGGCCCTGGCCTGCTACGACACCATCAAGGTGATCGCCCCGGACAATGCCTTGGCCTGGTTCAACAGCGGCTGGGTGCGCTTGGAGCATCTGCATGACCCTTCCACGGCCGAACATGATTTCAGCGAGGCCATCAAACTGGAACCGGGCTATACCAATGCCTGGTATAACCGCGGGTTGGCCAGGGAACGGTCCGGTCAGCTGGACAGTGCGGCAGCGGACTACAGCAAGGCCATCGGTCAGGATCCCGGCCACGACCTGGCCGCACGGGGCCTTGATCGACTGCAATCCAAGGGCGTACGGATCGACCTTGGAAAGACGAGGCGTTGAGGCCGGCAAACCGTGTAGCCTACCGCTCCTGGTCGGAGCCCCGATTGCACGGGTGCATACCTTCGCCACCTTCAGCCCTTGTCCCCGTGCAGCTCACATTCCTCGGTACCGGCACCAGCCAAGGCGTTCCCGTGATCGGATGCAACTGCCCGGTCTGCCAAAGTGCCGACCCCCGCGACAGGCGCACACGATGCTCCGCCTTGGTGGAAACGCAGGGACGAACCTTGCTGATCGATGCCGGGCCGGACATGCGGACCCAGATGTTGCGGGAGGGTGTGGCCGACCTGGACGCCGTACTGTTGACCCATGAGCACATGGACCATCTGGCCGGCATGGATGACCTGCGCTCCTTCAGCTTCCTGCACGAACCGCCGCGTCCCATCCCCATCTATGGTGCGCCCCGCACGCTCGATGCCGTCCGCCGGGTGTACGCCTATGCCTTCTCCGGCTCCCAGTATCCGGGCATGCCGCAGTTCGAACTGCACGCCATCGGCCAGGAGGTGTTCACCGCGGCGGATGTGCAGGTCCGGCCGGTGGAGGTGCTGCACAAGTGGATGCCCGTGCACGGCTTCCGGATCGGTGACCTCACCTACATCACCGATGCCAAGACCATCGACGAGGCGGAGAAGCGGAAGATCATGGGCAGCCGCGTGCTGGTGGTGAATGCCTTGCGCAAGGAGCCGCACATCTCCCATTTCAACCTGGCCGAGGCGCTAGCCCTGATCGAGGAGGTGGCGCCGGACCGGGCCTTCCTTACGCACATCAGCCACTTGATGGGGCACCATGCCTGGGTGGAGCTGCCCCCGGGCGTGGAGCTGGCCTATGATGGCCTGAAGGTGATGCTTTGATCCCGGAAGGACCGGAGGCGGGCGGGCAGCGCGCATCTTTGCCGCATGGCACTCAGTTCCGTTCTGCTCGACCAAGCCGTGGACCAATTGGCCTCCCTGCCCGGCATCGGCCGCCGCACGGCCATGCGCCTGGCCTTGGACCTGCTCCGCCGCGAGGTTCCCGAGGTGGTCCGTTTCAGCGAGGCCGTCCGCCGGCTGCGCGAGGAGGTGATGTACTGCTCCGAATGCTGCAACATCAGCGACCGGCCGATATGCGAGATCTGCTCGGACCAGGCCCGGGACCGCTCCATGGTGTGCGTGGTGGAGGATATCCGCGATGTGATCGCCATCGAGAACACGCGCCAGTACAAGGGCCTCTACCATGTGCTCGGCGGGGTGATCAGCCCCATGGACGGGGTGGGGCCGGATGAACTTCACGTGAAGGAGCTGCTGGCACGCGTGGGGCAGGGGGGCGTGAAGGAGGTGGTGCTGGCCTTGGGCGCCACATTGGAAGGCGATACCACAGCCTTCTACCTGCACCGGAAACTGGACGGTACCGGCGTGCTGGTGAGCGTGATCGCACGCGGCATCAGCGTGGGCGGCGACCTGGACCAGGCGGATGAAGCAACCCTGGGGCGTAGTATTGCCGACCGCAAGCCCTACCACCACGCCCAGCGCCGTTGATGCCGCCCGGAACGTACCCGGACCGCAAGCAGCCGCGCGGCATCAACAGCCGCACCGCCCTGCCATGAAGCTCAGCGTGGTCATCGTCAACTACAACGTGAAGGCCTACTTGGAACAGTGCCTGCGCACGGTGTTCGAGGCGTTGGAAGGGTTGGAGGGGGAGGTGTTCGTGGTGGACAACCAGAGCACGGACGGCAGCGTGGAGATGGTGCGCCGGAAATTCCCGCAGGTGCGCCTGATCGCCAACCGCGAGAACGTGGGCTTCAGCCGGGCCAATAACCAAGCAATCCGTGAGAGTCTGGGGGAGTACGTGCTGCTCCTGAACCCGGACACCGTGGTGGGCGAGGATGTCTTCCACAAGGTGGTCGCTTTCCTGGACGCGCACCCCGTGGCCGGCGGACTGGGCGTGAAGATGATCGACGGTACCGGCCGTTTCCTCCCCGAGAGCAAGCGCGGCCTGCCTACGCCCACCGTCGCCTTCTTCAAGATCATGGGCTTTTCCAGGCTCTTCCCCCGGAGCCGCTACTTCGGCCGATACCATCTGGGGCACCTGCCGGAGAACGAGGCCGCCTCCATCGAGATCCTTTCCGGTGCCTGCATGTTCCTGCGCAAGAAGGTGCTTGACCAGGTGGGCCTGTTGGATGAGAGCTTCTTCATGTACGGTGAGGACATCGACCTGAGCTACCGCATCACCCTGGGCGGCCATGAGAACTGGTACTTGCCACAGGCGCGCATCATCCACTACAAGGGCGAGAGCACCAAGAAGAGCAGCGTGAACTACGTGTTCGTGTTCTACAACGCGATGGTCATCTTCGCCCGCAAGCACTTTACCCGGCGCGGTCCCCAGTTGTTCTCGGCCATCATCCGCGGTGCCATCTACCTCAGTGCGGCGGCGGCCATCGTGATGCGCTTCCTGAACAAGGCCCTGCTGCCCTTGGTGGACCTCGCCTTGGGGTTCGTGCTGTTGAGCCAGTTCCAAGATCAAGGCTGGGCGCCGCCCATGGGAGCGGCCGGCACACTGGTGTCCGCAGGCGGCATCCTGGCGGTGTTGGGGCTGTTTGGCGCGTATGACCGGCCCATGAAATGGGTGAACATGCTGAAGGCATTGGCCGTGCTGGTGGCTTTGGCGTTCGCCGTGCAGCCATGGACGGACGTTGATGTCTTTACCATCCTGCCGGCCTTGGCGGCGGTGGTCGGTTTACTCTTCGCCCTGCGGCTACTGCTACACGTTGCCGGTATTCGGCGCAACTCATTCTCCTCCTCTTCCGGGGTGGAAGGTGCCCGTATCCTGGCGGCAGGTTCCCCGCAGGAAACCAAGCTGGCGCTGGGCTTGCTGTGGCAAACGCACTATGGCCTCGGCCGGGAGATCACCCTGGATGCCGCCGCGGCTGCGGCACCGAATGGGGCGGAGCACCTCCGGAAGATGATTGCCAAGGAGCGCATCCATGAGGTGGTCTTCGCCGCAAAAGACCTGCCCACGCACCGCATCATCGACCTGATGGAGCAGTTGCGTGATACCCGCGCCGTGTTCAAGATCGCCCAGCCGGGAGCGGCCTTCATCATCGGGCCCAGCACCACCGAGAGCCTGCAGGACCTGCTGGTGCTGCGCGACCATGCGGTGAACAACGCTTCTTCACTGCGCCGGCGCAGGACCATGGACCTCGTGCTGGCCTCGGCCCTTCTGCTGGCTTTGCCCGTGGCCATCTGGTTCATCAGGGAGAAGAAGGGCTTCCTGCTGAACCTGGAGGCCGTGCTCTCCGGCCGATGTTCCTGGGTCGGCTATGCGGCCTCCGTGAAGGACCAACGCCTCCCTCGGATCAGGCCCGGGATCCTCAGCCATCGGCTGGACCTGCCCGACCCCGGTGATCCGCCGCCGGGTGACCGCACCGTCCGGCGCATGAACTTGGAGTACGCCAAGGACTACCGGATGTGGTCCGACCTCCGGCTCGTGGTGCGCCATTTCAGGTCGCTGGGCCGCATGGTTGCCGCCTGACCTGCGCTGATGGACCCCTGTGTTGCCGGAGATCTGCAGGGGAGCCAGCGTGATAAAGAAACGAGGCATGTTCCCGGTGGGCGGATAACTTCGCAGCCTCGGAGTTTCCCCGTCCGAAACCGAACCGCATGTCACAGATCGAGATTTTGCTGCCCAAGATGGGCGAGAGCGTGGCGGAGGCCACCATTACCAAGTGGCTGAAGAACGAAGGAGACCACGTGAAGGCTGATGAACCCTTGGTGGAGATCGCCACGGACAAGGTGGACAGTGAAGTGCCTGCTCCCCAGGACGGCATCCTGCTGAAGCGCCTGGTGAATGAGAATGATGTGGTGCAAGTAGGCCAGGCCATTGCCATGTTGGGGGCGGAGGGCGCCACCGTGGCTGCGGCCCCTGCCGCTGCACCGGCTGCGGTTCAAGCGGCCCCGAAAGCCCAGCCCGCCCCGCAGGTCCACACCGGCTCCACGGACGGAAAGGTGGAGCGCGTGGGGCCCAGCGGTAAGTTCTACAGTCCATTGGTCCGCAACATCGCGGCGAGCGAAGGGGTCAGCATGCAGGAGTTGGAATCCATTGCAGGCACCGGCCAAGGAGGCCGCGTCACCAAGCAGGATGTGCTGAACTACCTGCCGATGAGGGGGGCGGCCAACGGCGGTGCGGCGGCCCCCGCGCCTGTACAGGCGGCGCAGCCGGCACCTGCTGCTGCACCGACACCCGCACCCCGGCAGGCTGCACCGGCACAGGCCGAGGCGATCCCCGAGATCAAGCTGGCCCCCGGCGATGAACTGGTGGAGATGGACCGCATGCGCAAGCTGATCGCCGATCACATGGTGATGAGCAAGCGCACCAGCCCCCACGTCACCAGCTTCGTGGAGGCCGATGTAACCAACCTGGTGCTGTGGAGGAACAAGGTGAAGCAGGCCTTCGAGAAGCGCGAAGGGGAGAAGATCACCTTCACGCCCGTCTTCATCATGGCCATTGCCCAAGCCATCCGCGAAATGCCCATGATCAACGTGCAGGTGGTGGGCGACAAGATCATCAAGAAGAAGGACATCAACATCGGCATGGCCGCCGCCCTGCCCAGCGGCAACCTGATCGTGCCCGTGGTGCGCAATGCCGACCGCCTGAACCTGGTGGGCCTGGCGAAATCGGTGAACGACCTGGCCAGTCGCGCCCGCCAAGGAAAACTTTCACCGGACGAGATCGGTGGCGGCACCTACACGGTGACCAACGTGGGAACCTTCGGAAATGTACTGGGCACGCCGATCATCAACCAACCGCAGGTGGCCATCATGGCCACCGGCGCCATCCGGAAAAAGCCCGCCGTGCTCGAGACCGAGGCCGGTGACGTGATCGCCATCCGCCACATGATGTTCCTGAGCCATAGCTATGACCACCGCGTGGTGGACGGCGCGCTCGGCGGTAAGTTCGTGCGGCGCGTCGCCGATATCCTCGAGGCCTGGTCCGTGGATACGGAGATCTGATCCAACGGAAGTGAAAAATTCTACATTCGTAACCTGCCCGGAGTAACCCAGATATTGGCTCCATCGAACCCAACCACCATGATCCGACCGATATACTTCCTTTTGGCCATGATCCCCGCGCTGGCGCCGGTTATGGGCGTATTGGCGCAACCTTCCGGCGGCGCCGAGGTCGCCAAGAAGGGATCCTTTGACGAGGCCAGCAGGTTGATGGAAGAGAAATTGTACGGGCCGGCAGCAGAGGAATGGAAAGCCCTGATGGCCACGGACCCGGAGAATTCCAACCTCAACTGGAAGGTGGGTGAGGCCTACATGCTCTCCTACAACGAGAAGTATAAGGCGTTGCCCTATCTGGAGAAGGCGGCCGCCACGCGTGGCAAGGGTTATGGTGCGCTCAACAGTTCGGGATACGACCCCTTCGACCCCAAGGAAAAGAACGCCCCGGCCCAAGTGGACTACTGGTTGGGCAAGGCCTACCACCTGAACAACGAGTTTGACAAGGCCGATGCGGCGTATACCAAGTTCATTGCCGAGGCGGGCGACAAGAATGATTTCAAGCGATTGGCCTCCCGGGGCTTGGAGGAAACGGCCAACGCCCGCAAGCTCATGGCCGACCCCAAGCAGTACCAGATCAACAACGTCGGCCCCGTGATCAATGGCCAGTACCCCGATTTCAGCCCGGTGATCAGCGTGGACGGCAATGCGGTCTACTTCACTTCCCGTAGGATCCGTCCGGACAGTTCCAACCTGGACATGATCGACCCCGCGGCCGGCCTTCCATTCGAGAATATTTATGTGAGCCTGAAGGACCGCACAGGCAAATGGCAGGCCCCGGAATTGCTGAACATCAACCCCGTGATCGGCCATTTGGCCACGGTTAACGTGTCCGCCGACGGCCAGACCCTGATCATCTACAAGGATGACGACGGCGATGGAAACCTGTACGAGAGCAAGCTGGTGGGTGAGATCTGGAGCGACCCCGTGAAGATGGGTTCGGACATCAATACCAAGTCCTGGGAAACCCACGGTGCCCTGAGCGCGGACGGCAACACCTTCTACTTCGTCAGCAACCGGAACGGTGGGCAAGGCGGCCGCGACATCTATCGCGTGGTGAAGCTTCCCAGCGGGGAGTGGAGCAAGGCACAGAATCTGGGCAATACCATCAATACCCCGTATGATGAGGATGGGGTGTTCATCCACCCAAACGGCCGCACCATGTATTTCTCCAGCAAGGGCCACAACAGCATGGGCGGGTTCGACATCTTCACCACCGAGATGCAGGACAATGGCCGATGGAGTGCCCCGACCAACATCGGCTACCCGCTGAACACGGTGGATGACGACGTGTTCTTTGTGACCACCGCCGACGGTCGGCGCGGCTATTTCAGCTCAGATAAGATGGGCGGTTACGGGGAGAAGGACATCTACTTCGTGGATTTCCCCGAGGAAATGGGCGCCGAGGGCCTGGCCGTGCTCAAGGGCTTCATCATTCCCCCTCCGGGGCAACCGCTCTCGCCCACCACGGTGCTCTACGTCACCGACAAGGAGACCGGCGAGGTGAGGAGCTACAAACCGCGTCAGCGCGATGGCGTGTATGTGGCCATCCTGGCACCCTGCAAGAACTACAACCTCGACTATCGGGTGGATGGCAAGACCGTCCACACCGAGGACATCTTCGTGGAGTGCGAAAGCGCCTACCAGGAGATCAATAAGGAAGTGTACCTCAATCCCGTGGAGCTGGACGGCGCGGCCAGCATTGTGGACCTGCCGAAAGGCGCGCCTCCGGGAAGCAAGGAACAAGGCGAACCGGTGCAGGAAAAGCCTGGAGTGGTGCCTGTGCCCGGAGGGAAGACCGACGTGACGGCTTCGGAAAAAACGGTGACCAAGACGCAGCCCCCCGCTCCGGCCAAGACCGATGCCGAGCGCAAGGAGCAGGGTGAGAAGCACGTGACGCCGGATGCCACCGTTGCAGCGGAGTACGTGAAGTTCCACGGGTACAACCAGACCGCCATCGGCACCGAGGACGCCAATTGGAAGGAATTCATCAACAAGGTGCTGGCTTTGATGGACAAGCAGGAGAAGGTGGACCTCATCATCGAGTCCAGCGCATCGCATGTGCCCACCAAGACCTACGGCACCAACGACAAGCTGAGCAACGAACGCATGGAAGTGGCCCGGCAGGCGCTGCTGGACGCCGTGCGCGCGGCCGGCAAGGACACGAAGAACCTGATGCTGAGCTCCGTGAAACACCTGGTGCAGGGACCCAAGTACCGGGGCGACTACAAGAACACGGAGAAATACGGCGCGTTCCAGTACGTGAAGCTCAAGGCCCGCTGATCCGCGAATTGTTCAAAAAAATGGAAAGCCCCCGCCACTGCGGGGGCTTTTTCATGCCCAACTTTCCACCATGAACCTGAAGCTGGAGCGCCCCTTGGCGATCTTCGACCTGGAGACCACCGGTACCCGCATCGGGCAGGACCGCATCGTGCAGATCGCCGTTATGCGCCTGCTGCCGGACGGCAGCCGCAAACCATGGCAGAGCCTCGTCAATCCAGGCATGCCCATCCCCGCCGAGGCCACCGCCGTGCACGGCATCAGCGACGCCGATGTGGCGGATTCCCCCCTGCTGGAGGACCTGGCCGGGGAGATCGTCCAGCAGGTTGAGGGCTGCGATCTCTGCGGCTTCAATGTGCTCCGGTTCGACCTGCCCTTCCTCAGCGAGGAACTGTTCCGCGTGGGCACGCCCTGGGACCCGTCCGCTTTCCGCGTGATCGACCCGCTGCGCATCTTCCACCATTTCGAGCGCAGGGACCTCAGCGCAGCCTCGCTCTTCTACCTCGGGAAGGAGCACCAAGGCGCACACGATGCCATGGCCGACGTGGAAGCCACCACCGAGGTGCTGCTGGCCCAGATCGAGCGCTATGCCGAGCTGCCCCGGACCACCGATGCCTTGGGCGATTTCTGCGGGGACCGGCGCCGGGCTCCCGACGCGGCCGGCAAGCTCCAGTTTGACGACCACGGTGCCGTTTGCCTCTCTTTCGGCAAGTACAAAGGCTGGCCCGTGGAGAACATCGGCCGCAGCGACCCCGGATACCTGCATTGGCTGATGACCAAGGCCGAGCTTCCCGCCAGCACCATGGCCATCATGAAGAATGTATTGGCCGACGTGCACGACTGATGGGACACACCTTGCGGATGGATTCCCGGCACGGCGCAATGGCCATCAAGCGCTTTCGCCCCCTTGGCCTTTGTACCGCCGGGGCTGGGGAGAAGCAAGTTGCGGCCAACCTTGAACCAAAGACCATAACCGATCGGGCATGAAGATTATCTGCATCGGGCGCAACTACGCCGACCACGCCAAGGAATTGGGAAGCTCCGTCCCGGCCGAGCCGGTCTTCTTCCTGAAGCCCACCACGGCCTGCCTGTACCCGGGCCAGCCCATCGTGTTGCCGCCCATCGCCGGGGAGATCGAGCATGAACTGGAGCTGGTGGTGATGATCGACAGCTACGCCAAGGATGTGCCGGTGAACATGGCACTGGGCCTGGTGGCCTCCTTCACCCTGGGCCTCGACCTTACTGCGCGCACCTTGCAGAACGAACTGAAGGCAAAGGGCCTGCCCTGGGAAAAGGCCAAAGCGTGGGATGGCAGCGCCGTGCTGGGCGAGGTGGAGCTGCCCATGACCGCCTCCACGGACCTGCAGGCCTTCAGCATCGAGTTGAAGAAGAACGGGCAGACCGTGCAGCTGGACACCACTGCCCACATGATCTTCCCCGTGGCGGAGCTGATCGCTTACGTATCGCGCTTCATCACTTTGGAACCAGGCGACCTGCTTTTCACAGGCACTCCCGCCGGAGTGGGCCCCATCGTGGGGGGCGATGTGCTGGAGGGGTTCCTCAATGGCAAGCGGTTGCTGAACGCTACCGTTGCAAAAGGGTAACTTCGCGCCTTCATTCAGCAACAGCACCCATGACCAAGATCGTTCAAGTGGGGTCCATCCCTTGCGGCTCGGACCAGCTTTTCCTCATCTCCGGTCCCTGTGTGATCGAGGAGGAAAGCATCATGATGCGCACCGCCGAGAAGCTGCGCGAGGTGAGCGAGCGCACCAAGGTGCCGGTGATCTACAAGAGCAGCTTCATGAAGGACAACCGCAGCAGCGTGGAGTTCTACATGGGGCCGGGCCTGGACGAAGGCCTGAAGATGCTGGAGAAGGTGAAGAAGGAATTCGGCTTCCCGCTGCTCACCGACGTGCATTACCCCAGCCAGGTGAAAGCCACGGCCGAGGTGTGCGACGTGCTGCAGATCCCGGCCTACCTGTGCATGCAGACCACGCTGGTCACCGAGGCCGCCAAGACCGGTGCGGTGATCAACCTCAAGCACGGGCAGTTCCTGGCCCCGGACAACATGGCCAAGCCGGTGAAGAAGATCGAGAGCACGGGCAACGGGAAGATCATCCTCACCGAGCGCGGCTTCGTGCTGGGCTACAACGACCTGGTGGTGGACCCGCGCAGCTTCTACCACCTGCGGCAGACCGGCTACCCCGTGGTGTTCGACATCACGCACAGCATCCGCAAGTACGGCATCCCCAGCGCCGACCCGCGCGGCGGTAACCGCGAGTTCCTGCCCACCATCGCACGGGCCGGCGTGGCCTCGGGCGTGGATGGCGTGTTCATCGAAACCCACCCCGACCCCTCCACGGCCCTGTGCGACGCGGCCAGCCAGCTCTGCGTATATGACCTCGAGGAATTCCTGAAACCCTTGCTGGACCTGCACGCCGTGGAGGTGAAGCACCGCCAATACGCCTCCGAAAAGATCTGATCCCCGCAGCTGTACCGTCGACCCATCGGGTCGACGCGACAGTGGCTCCAAACCATAACCACTCCGCATTCCCCCATGGAACTTTACTTGGACAGCGCCGACATCAAGGAGATCGACGAAGCCTTCAAGCTCGGCTTCCTCACCGGCCTCACCACCACGCCCACCTTCATGCACCGCGGCGGCGTCACGGACATCGACAAGATGATCCTGGACCTGGCCAAGAAGGTGCCCATTCTCCAAGTGGAAGCCTTGGGCGAGACCGCCGAAGAGGTGGTGAAGGAGGCCAAGCGCCAGCTGAAAATGGGCCTGAAGAAGGAGACCACCGTCTTCAAGATCCCCGTGAGTTTGGAGGGCCTGCGCGCCTGCAAGATGCTGCGCAACGAGGGCATCATGGTGAACGTGCACCTGGTGTACACCATCCAGCAGGCCTACATGGCCATGCAGGCCGGTGCCAACTACGTATGTCCGCTTGTGGGCCGCCTGCAGGACCAGGGCCACGACGCCCTCGCCCTGGTGGAGCAATGCGTGCGCGCCGTGAACTACTACGGCTACGACACCAAGATCATGTTCAGCAGCGTGCGCACCGTGGAGCATGTCCGCAATGCGGTGGAACTCGGCGTGCACACCATCACCGTGCCCTGGAAGCTGATGAGGCAGCTCACCGACAACCATTTCACGGCCATCGGTACCAAGCAGTTCTACGTGGACACCCGCCTGATCACCATGAAGGTGAAGGACATCCTGACCCGCAACAACCCCGTGGTAAAGGACAGCAAGACCGTGAGCGAAGCCTTGGTGGAGATGACCAGGCACGGCTTCGGCGCCGTGATGGTGGTGGATGCCAAGGGAAAGAACGTGGGCGTGTTCACCGATGGCGGCCTGCGCCGCGGGCTGGAGAAGGAAGGCAACAAGTTCCTCACGAAGAAGCTGAGCACGCTGAAGTTCAACGCGCCCTACACCGTATCGCCGGAAGCCTTGCTGGACGAGGCCCAGAAAGCGTTCAAGGAGCACAAGGTGGACACGTTGAGCGTGAGCGAGAACGGCAAACAGCTCGGGATGCTGGACATCCAAGACCTGATCAAGGCGATCTCCGCTTGAGTAGTTCACAGTTGTTAGTTGTCAGTTGTTCTTTGTCAGGAGGGGTAAGGACAATCCTTTGGAGACCCAAACAACGACCAACCGACAACGAACAACTGGCAACTGATAACGGACAACGGACACCCCCGTCCCCATGTTCCCGACCCGGTTCATCCGCGGCACCGCCGAGCTCCAAGAGCGGGCGGCAGGCATCAAGGCCGTGCTGTTCGATTGGGACGGCGTGTTCAACGACGGTTGGAAGGACCTGGATGGCGGCAGCCCGTTCAGCGAGGTGGGCAGCATGGGCGTGAACATGCTGCGATTCGCCCTCTGGTTGAAGAACGGCAAGGAACCGGCGGCAGCGGTGATCACCGGGCAGCTCAATCCGCATGCGGAGCGCTTTGTGCAACGTGAACGCTTCCACGGCCTGTACATGGGCTTCATCAACAAGCCCGATGCTTTTCGGCAATTCCTGCTGGATCAGCGCCTCAAGGCGGATGAGGTGGCCTTCTTCTTCGATGATGCCATCGACCTGCCTGTGGCCCGGCAATGCGGCCTGCGCGTGATGATCGGCCGTAGGAGCGGAAAACGTTTTACCGAGCACGTGGTTGCCCGTGGCGATGCCGACATCGTGACCGAGTGCAGCGGCGGGGAGAACGGCCTGCGCGAGGCCACCGAGGCCGTGATCGATCTCCTGGGCAATTTCGGCGCCGTGTTCGACCACCGCGCCGCATACAGCCCGGAGTACCAACGCTACCTCAAGGTGCGCAACGGCAAAGAGCCGCGGGTAGTGCGGGGCGCGCGCTGAACCAGCATGCGCCGCCACTTGCTCCTCGTCTGCCTGTTTGCCGCAGGCATTGGGTTGATCTATGCGATCCTCGGAAGGTATGTCGACGGGGCTAATGCAGATTGTATCAGCTGTGACGCGGGATGGTACAAACGCATTGCCCTGAACGGCTATCCTGAAGTGGGGTCCGGGGAAGATCTGGGACATTGGCAGGGAACAGACATACACCAGACGGAATGGGCCTTTTTCCCGCTCTATCCATGGTTGGTACGGACAACGCTGCACGCCACAGGCCTTGGGGTCGGACAGGTGTACATGGTGCTGGGCGCGCTGTTGTCCGCATTGCTTGCGCTGATGGCCTACCACTTGTTCTCTTACATGCAGGGGGCAACATCGGCATACTGGGGCGTGCTGGCATTGTTGTCGCAACCCTTTGGGATCTATTTCCATCTGGGCATGACAGAGGCCTTGTTCCTATGTGCTTTGTTGGGTTGCTTCCTTGCCGTGAAAAAGCGCTGGCCATGGGGCCTGGCCTTTTGCGCCTCGATCCTGGTGTTGACGAGGCCCAACGGGCTGTTCCTGCTGCCGGTGCTGGTCCTTTACGCGAATGAACTGGATGGAAATCCCGTGTCGTCGCTTTGGCGCGATCCAATGGGCGCGTTCCAAAGATCATGGCCGTTGCTGTTCCCATTGGCTGCATTTGCCGGTTGGTGCATTCACCAATGGCACATGACAGGGGAACCTTTCGCCTTCTCAGCGGCACAAGCGGGTTGGGGCCGGTCATTGACCTGGCCGTTCAAAGGCTTCTTTAACGCCGGTGACCTGGCAACGCAATTTGATTCGTGGTTCACCATCGGTTTATTAGGGGTCGCGTTCACGGTCCGAAAGCAATTGCCCCCATCGCTCAATCTGCTGCTGTGGGTCAGTATCCTGCTTCCGCTTTTCAGTGGGTCCGTGGCCTCCATGCCGCGCTTCACCACGGTACTCTTCCCGTTGTTCCTGCTGGCGGGGAACTGGCTCGCCGGGCAACGATGGAAAGTTCCCATTTTGGCCATGGCGTTCATGCTACAGTTGGGGTGGTTCGTGCTCTGGCTGAAGGGTGATCTATTGACATGCTGAAAGATCCGGCAAGTTCAACCTGTACATTCGGGCAAGTCCCAGAACTCAATGATCGACCGCCGGACCTTTCTCCGATTATCCACCTTGTTCTCCGGGGCTGCCATGGCGGGCGGTGCCTTTGCAGGCCGTCGGCGTGAAGCGTTACCCGGGCAGGCAAGGGGGGCCATTGTAGTCTCCACCTGGGATTTCGGCCAAGCGGCCAATGCCGAGGCCTGGAAGATCCTGGCCGGGGAAGG
>JAHDVX010000019.1 GCA_023382455.1 Flavobacteriales bacterium | reverse complement strand
TTCCCCAACCTGATGGCCACGCAGAGCCGCGCCGACCTGGAGGAGGAGCGCCGCCTCTTCTATGTGGCCATCACCCGTGCCGAGAAAAAGGCCACCCTGAGCTACGCCAGCAGCCGCTACAAGTGGGGCACCTTGCAGAGCGCCGAGCCCAGCCGCTTCCTGAAGGAGATCGACCGGCAGTACCTGCAGCTCCCCGGCCGATCCGAACTACGGGAGTACGAGGCACCCTCCACCCGGCCCTCCTTCGCCCAGCGAAACGGGTTCACGCCACGGCCGGCACCGACCACCACGGGGCGTACCTCCTTCCAGGAGCGTGAGCGCCCCGCCTCCGCGCCCCCACCATCGCCGGGGCGCAACCTCAAACGGATCCCCGCACCGGCCGCCTCGGCACCTTCCACGCCGCAGGAAGCGCAAGTGGGAGACATCCGCGAAGGCACCACCGTGGAACATGCCCGCTTCGGCAAGGGCAAGGTGGTGAAAATGGAAGGGGCACCGCCGGACCAGAAGGCCACCATCTTCTTCCCCGCCGCGGGGCAGAAACAATTGCTGCTGCGCTTCGCCAAGCTCAGGCTGGTGGAAGGCTAGGGGGTACCTCGAAGAACCTCGCTCCGGCGTCGTCCATGGCAAGAGCACAAGCGGTCATCGCTTGCTCTCATCCGCCCATACTTCTCCCGCCAAGTCGGGATGAAACAGTTGCTCCTCAGTCGGATACTTCGTTCCAGTATCCTCCCTTCGGAGCGCCTCGTCTGAGCGAATGATAGCGGCGCGCGCCATCCGTTCGAGGTTCTTCGAGGCACCCTAGGGCCTATTGGGAATCTCTTCGCAGGCACCCTATTGATCCGGCATCATTGTATTGGACGACCAGCAAGACTGGGAGGAAAGGGTGCAAGGGTGCGAGAGAAAGAGTGACCAGATCCCGGCCCTCGCACTCTTGCACCCTCGCACCCAATATCACCTCCCTCAAGTGCACCGGGTCGCCATTAGCGTTCAACGTCCGGAACATGCGTGCCGGCACAATAAGAACAGTCCCGGAGGCCATCCCGCAAGAGATTCCGAACAGGCTCCAAGCACCGGCGCGGAAAGCCGACGATCCCCTACATTTGCCCGGTCCGCCCTTCGTAACCGGGCCACCCGGCGAGGCCCTCCGGCCTGACGCACCATCCCCATGGCTTTTGACTTTGACTACAACACCCAACGGGAGCAACTGGTCATTCCCGAATACGGCCGCTACGTGCACCGCATGGTGCAGCTCTGCCTGGAGGAGGAGGACCGCACCAAGCGCACCCGCATGGCCCGGGCCGTGGTGCAAGCCATCGGCAAGCTGAATCCGCAATTGCGCAATGGCGAGCAGGGCGACCGCACGCTGTGGGACCATGTGCATGTGCTCTCCGGTTTCCGGCTGGACGTGGACAGCCCCTACCCCGTACCGGACGCCGAGGCCCGCCTGAGCAAACCCGCCCCGGTGGCCTACCCCAAAACAGAGATCCGCTTCGGCCACTACGGCAAGCTGGTGGAACGCATGGTGGACGAATGCATCGCCATGGCGGACGGACCGGCCAAGGCCGCCTTCACCCTGGCCATCGCCAACCAGATGAAAAAACAGTTCCTGGCCTGGAACCGCGACAATGTGGGCGATGGCGCCATCCTGAAGGACCTGCAAGACATCAGCAAGGGAAAACTGCGCTTGGCGCCCGAGCAGCAACTGGCCTCCACCGAAGCCCTGCTCCAGGCCCAGCGCAACGGCCCGCGCAACGCCGTGGACACCCGCAAGCGCCCAAACAACGGCGGCGGGGGCGGCGGCAAGAAGCGCCACCGCAACCGGAAGAAGAACCGGTATTGACCGCGCCGGTACGGCCACCTACATCGCGTTGTTGATAGCCTCCGAAGGCCACGTGCCGAACAGGCGCCAATGGTCATTTGCTTCGCGGGCAACCGGAGCGGAAGGAGTCGGAATGACATCCGACAGCACCAGGGCTCCGGCGAATAGAACAACCAAAAACAGGAAGCCCACGCGGGGTTGAACCGCCTTCGCCAAGGCTTCGGCGCGATACCATGGGAAGTTTCAAGATCGAAGGAGGACTCCGCCTGGAAGGCGAACTCATTCCGCAAGGCGCCAAGAACGAGGCACTGCAAGTGCTGTGCGCCGTGCTGCTCACCCCCGAACCGGTGGTGATCCGCAACGTGCCGGACATCGTGGACGTGAACAAGATGATCGACCTGCTGCGCGCCATGGGCGTGGAGGTGGAGAAGCTCGGCGACGGTGACTGGCGCTTCCAGGCGAAGACGGTCGACCTGGAGTTCTTCCTGCGGCCGGAATTCAAGAAAATGGGCGGCGGCCTGCGCGGCAGCGTGATGGTGGTGGGCCCCAGCTTGGCACGCTTCGGCAAGGGCTACATCCCCACCCCCGGCGGCGACAAGATCGGCCGCCGCCGCCTGGACACCCACTTCATCGGCTTTGAAAAGCTCGGCGCCAACATCACCTATGACCGCAACGAAGGCTTCTTCAAGGCGGAGGCCCAACGACTGAAGGGCACCTACATGCTGCTGGACGAGGCCAGCGTGACCGGCACGGCCAACATCGTGATGGCCGCCGTGCTCGCCGAGGGGCGCACCACCATCTTCAACGCCGCCTGCGAACCATACCTGCAACAGCTCTGCAACATGCTGGTGCGCATGGGCGCCAAGATCCAGGGCATCGGCAGCAACCTGCTCCACATCGACGGCGTGAAGGAACTCCACGGCACCGAGCACCGCCTGCTGCCGGACATGATCGAGATCGGCTCCTTCATCGGCCTGGCCGCCCTTACCCGAAGCCGGATCACCATCAAGGACACCGGCTACGAGCACCTCGGCATGATCCCCGACGTGTTCCGCCGCCTGGGCATCACCGTGGAACGGAAGGGCGACGACATCCACGTGCCCGCCCACGACCACTACGCCATCCAGCGCTTCATCGACGGCAGCCTCATGAACATCAGCGATGCACCATGGCCCGGCTTCACCCCGGACCTCATCAGCATCGTCATCGTGGCCGCCACGCAGGCCAAGGGCAGCGTCCTCATCCACCAGAAGATGTTCGAGAGCCGCCTGTTCTTCACCGACAAACTGATCGAGATGGGCGCGCAGATCACCCTCTGTGACCCGCACCGCGTGCAGGTGAACGGGCTGGATTTCGAGCAGCCCCTGCGCGGCATCACCATGACCAGCCCCGATATCCGCGCAGGCGTTTCCCTGCTGATCGCCGCCCTGAGCGCCGAGGGCACCAGCACCATCCACAACATCGAGCAGGTGGACCGCGGCTACCAGCGCATCGCCGAACGGCTGAACGCCTTGGGCGCCAAGATCCAGCGGTTGCCCTGAACCCGGCCTTCCATACCGAAATTCGCCCCATGACCCCACGCACACTCCTGCTCGCAGCCTTGGTCACCTTGGCCGCTGTACCTGCCGCCTTGGGCCAGGAACGCCTTTCTGGCATCACCCTCGGACAGGAAGCGCCCGAGGTGGCCATGCCCAACCCCGATGGCGATACCCTGCGGCTTTCCAGCCTGCGCGGGCACATCGTGCTCCTCGATTTCTGGGCCAGCTGGTGCCGGCCTTGCCGCATGGAGAACCCCAACGTGGTGGCCGCATACCGGACCTACAAGGACAGCCTGTTCAAGAACGCCAAGGGCTTCCGCGTCTTCAGCGTAAGCCTGGACCGCAAGGGTGGCGGGGAAGCCTGGAAGAAGGCCATCGCCCAGGACCAGTTGGAGTGGCCGTGGCACGTGGGGGCCGTGGAAAGCGGCGTCAACACGGCCGCCAACACCTACCAGGTGCAATTCATACCCACCAATGTGCTGGTGGACGCCCAAGGCCAAGTGATCGGCATGGACCTCCACGGCGAGGCCCTGACCGCCACCCTGGACCAACTGCTGGAGCGGGACCCCAAGCGGCAGGCCGCGCTGAAGAAGGAACGCGACCAGGCCGCACGCAAGGCCGCCAAGGCTGCACGCAGGGGTGCCAAGGGCAGGTGATGTGCCGGGTTTCCGATCCCGGCACGATGTTGGATCGGGGCACGCGTCACCAACCTTAATTTCGCCCGATGAACCTCCCCGCACTGATGAGCAAGACCCGCATCGCCTTGGCGGCCAGCGCCGTGTTGCTGGCCATCTTCGGTTTCACCACCCGCAACACCGGGGCCGACCAGAGCAGTACGGCCATCGGCGACAAAGCACCGGAACTGGCCTTCTATAACCCGGACAGCACCAAGGTGCTCAAACTGTCTTCCCTGCGCGGACAGTACGTGCTGGTGGATTTCTGGGCCAGCTGGTGCGGACCCTGCCGCCACGAGAACCCCAACATCGTGCGCTCCTACGAGAAGTACAGCAAGGCCAAGTTCAAGAAGGGCAAGGGCTTCACCATTTACAGCGTGAGCCTGGACAAGAGCCGCGCCGCCTGGAAGCAGGCCATTGAAAAGGACAAGCTGAACTGGCCCTACCACGTGAGCGACCTCAATGCGTGGAGCTCGGCCGGTGCCCGCCTCTACGGCGTGAACTCCATTCCGATGAACTTCCTGGTGGACCCGGACGGCATCATCGTGGCCAAGAACCTGCGCGGCACCCAGCTGGACAAGGCGTTGGACGCCTACGTGAAAAGCTTCTGACGCACTCCCCCGCGCATCCCGTCAGGCCGTTGGAGCAATTGATCCAGCGGCCTGACTTGGTTTCAGCACCTACCTGCCATCAGCTGTACGCGGCCCGATTCCCTGCACCCACATTCCCGCCAAACCGGCACGGGCGTTCCGGCCTTCCGTAGCCTAGGTTCCCCGCATTTGCCAAGGCCACTGGACCGACCTTGGCGATCCCCCTATATTGCTTCCCGGTTGATCGGCCACTCCGGAGCCGACCCCGCAAAACCCAACCCGGACCGGAAGATGTTCACGTATACCCGTACCAACCTGCTGCGCACCTTGGTCTTTGGCGCCGCCGTCGCATGCATCGGCCTCGCCCATGGCCAGCGTACCTGCGGCTCCATGGAATACCTGCAGCAGCAGATCGCGGCAGACCCCCACCGGGCCTTGCTGTTGCAACAAGCGGACGACCATGCCGCGCAATATGCTCAGGCCCACGCCGCTGGCGAACCCCGAAGCCTGGTGATCATTCCGGTAGTGGTGCACGTGGTGTGGAACACGAGTAGCGAGAACGTGAGCGACGCCAGGATCCAGGCCCAGATCGACCAGCTCAACCAGGACTTTTCCCGGACCAACTCCGATGCCGGCAATACACCGGCCGCTTTCGCAGGCCTGGCCGCCAACACCGATGTGCGGTTCTGCCTGGCACAGCGGGACCCATCCGGTAACGCCACCTCCGGTATTGAACGTCGGCAGACCTCCACCACCAGCTTCAACACCAATGACAACGTGAAGCGATACAACAACGGCGGGCTGGATGCCTGGCCGGCCGACGACTACCTGAACCTTTGGGTCTGCGACCTGGGAAGCGGCCTCCTCGGCTATGCCCAGTTCCCCGGCGGGCCCGCCAGTACCGATGGAGTGGTAGTGGACTACAGTACCGTGGGCAGCATGTCCGTGCCCGGTACGGCCGGAAACTTCAAATACGGCCGTACGGCCACCCATGAAGTGGGCCATTGGCTGAACCTGCGACACATCTGGGGGGATGACGGCAACGGCTGCAGCGGCTCCGACCAGGTGGCGGACACGCCCAATCAAGCCAATGAAACCTACGGCTGCCCCTCCTTCCCGAACATTTCCTGCAGCAATGGGCCCAACGGCGATATGTTCATGAACTTCATGGATTACTCCGACGACCTGTGCATGAACCTCTTCACCAACGGACAGGCGAGCCGGATGCAGTCCGTTTTCAGCACCGGTGGTGCCAGGTCCACCATCCCGACTTCCCAAGGCTGCACCCCGCCAGGCGGGGGCAGCTGCGCCGCACCCAGCGGCCTGTCCACCACGGGCATCACAAGCAACTCGGCCGATCTGGATTGGGACGTTGTTCCCGGGGCCCTGAGCTATGACGTGCACTTCCGGGAAAGTGGCGCCGGTAGCTGGAACACGGCAAACACCACCGCGACCAGTGGAACCCTTACCGGGCTCACCGCCGGAAGCACTTACGAATGGCAGGTCAAGGCCAATTGCAGTTCGGGCAGTTCCGCATGGTCCTCCACCTTGTCCTTCACCACCAGCGGCGATACCGGTGGGTGCTCGGATGATTTCGAGACCAACAACACCAAGGGCAGCGCCGCGTCCTTGCCGGTGAACAGCGATCAACAGGCCCTGATCGGCGTCAGCGGGGACATTGATTGGTACAAGTTCAACACCACCGCCGGACAACCCAACATCCAGATCGACCTCACGAACCTTCCGGCGGACTACGACATGAAGCTCTACAAAGGCTCCACCTTGGTGGGCAGCAGCCAGAACGCGGGCACCACCAATGAGCAGATCGTATACAACGGCGGGGCCGTGGGCACCTACAAACTACGGGTGTACGGCTACCGCAAGGCATGGAACGGCAGCTTGTGCTACACGCTGCGTGCCTCCATCAGCGGCGGTACTTTCCGCTCGGACGGCATCGAATCCACGGCCACGTTCGACGCCAACGAACCCCTCCTGCTCTTCCCCAATCCGGCCAACAGGGAGGTGAGCGTGGGCTACAAAGTGGATCACGAGGAACAGGTCCAGGTCTCGCTGCTGGACGGCCTGGGGCGTGTGGTGCATAGCTGGTCGGAAACCATGGTGGCCGGAGGGACCGCCCTGTTGTTGGACCTGCCCAGCATTCCGGATGGAATCTACCTGGTACACCTTCAGACCGAAAAGGGCTCGCGAATGGGGCGCCTGATGGTCCAGCATTGAACGATTGAGCATCAATGACCGGGAGCCGCTCTTCGCAGGGCGGCCCCTGCTCCTTGGTCCCGGACCAACGGTTTCCGCGAACCAACACCCTTGGATCGTTCATTTAAACACCGACCCGCACAACCCAGGAAGGTTGCTGCCAAAATGTCCCGCATCTTCGCCGCATTGTCGCCAACCCGGACACGGCACTTTTCTTGCGCCATGAGGAACCCATTCCGAAAAACCCGACAACCTATGCAGGACCGCACCGACCGCAAACCCGAGGACGAATTGCTCGGTGATATTCCTACCCCGGACGCGGAGAACGCCCCCGAAGCCATCGATCCCAATGCCGGTAGTGAGCCGGACAACTTGGAAAGGGTGGCGGCCGAACGTGATGCCATGAAGGTGGAGCGCGATGCCTTGCATGACAAATACGTGAGGCTCCACGCGGATTTCGAGAACTTCCGCAAGCGCAACGCCAAGGAGCGCCTGGAACTGCTGATGACCGCGGGTTCGGAGACGGTGAAAAGCATCCTGCCCGTGCTGGACGACATGGAACGCGCCATTGCCCACAATGCCGAAGTGACCGATATCGAGGCCATGAAAACGGGATTCGAGCTGATCCATCAGAAATTCATCGGCATCCTGGCGGCGCGTGGGGTGAAGCCGATGCAGGCCAAGGGCGAGGTGTTCGATGCGGACATGCACGATGCGATCAGCCAGGCCCCCGCGCCTTCACCGGAACTCAAGGGCAAGGTGATCGACGTGCTGGAGACCGGATACCTGATCAACGATAAAGTGCTGCGCTACGCCAAAGTGGTGGTGGGCCAATAAGGCCCGGCGGCAGAACAGGCGAAGCCTTCAAGCGCGATGAGCAAGAGAGACCCCTACGAGGTGCTGGGTGTGGGCCGCAACGCCGACGCAGACGACATCAAGAAAGCCTACCGGAAACTCGCCCTGAAATACCACCCGGACCGAAACCCCGGGGACAAGGCGGCCGAGGAACACTTCAAGGAGGCCGCCAGCGCCTATGAGATCCTGAGCGATCCGGAAAAGAAGGCGCGCTACGACCGCTTTGGCCATGCCGGCGCGGGCGGCGGGTTCCACGGCGGGGGCGGCATGAACATGGAGGACATCTTCTCCCAGTTCGGCGACATCTTCGGGGGTGCCTTCGGCGGAGGCGCGTTCGGCGGGTTCGGTGGCGGCCACCAGCGCCGCACGGTGAAGGGCAGTAACCTGCGCGTACGGCTCAAGCTGACCCTGGCCGAGATCATGGACGGCGTGGAGAAACAGTTGAAGCTCCAGAAGCTCGTCCGGGCCAAGGGTACGGAATACGGCACCTGCCCGGCATGCCGCGGCTCGGGCCAGGTGAGGCGCGTGCAGAACACCTTCCTGGGCCAGATGCAGACGGTGACCACCTGCCCCACCTGCAACGGCATGGGGCAGACGGTGACCAAGCGTGCCGCCGGCAGCGATGCCAACGGGCTGGTGCGCGAGGAAAGCGTGGTGACCGTGAAGATCCCGGCGGGCATGGAAGAAGGCATGCAGCTCAACCTCAGCGGCCTCGGCAACGAGGCGCCGGCAGGCGGCATTCCCGGCGACCTGCTGGTGGTGATCGAGGAAGAGGACCACCCCGAGCTGAAGCGCGACGGCAACAACCTGCACTATGAGGCCTTCATTACCATGGTGGATGCAGCCTTGGGCACCAGCATTGAAGTGCCGCTGGTGAACGGCAAGGCCAAGGTGAAGATCGACCCCGGCACCCAGTGCAACCACGTGCTCCGCCTGAAGGGGAAAGGCCTGCCCAGCGTGAACCGTCACGGCCACGGCGACCTGTTCGTGCATGTGATGGTCTGGACGCCCACCGACCTCAGCAAGGAAGAGAAAAAGATCCTTGAAAAATTGCGGGACAGCCCGGGCATGCAACCCAGGCCCACCAACAAGGACAAGGGCTTCTTCGAGCGGGTGCGTGAGATGTTCGCGGATTGATGTGACCGGCTGCTCCAGCCCCAGGAAAACAAAAAGCCGACCTCGTGGCCGGCTCATCATCGCGTGTATCCGGGGTGCTCACCGGCGGAATCGTACCACACGACCTGCTTGGCCCTCGGTGATCCTGGCCACGTACCGGCCTTGCTGCAAACCGGACACGTCCATGGCCAAGGCATTGCGCCCCGCTTTGGCGTTCAGGGTGCAGCGGTACACCACCCGGCCATGTTCATCGAGCACGTCCACGGCGAGGGAGCGCGGATGCCCGCTTTCAAAGGCGAAGACCAACTGCGTGGTGACTGTTCGCGGATCTCCTGCCCAGCCGTCGTCCGTGAGCCGGGCTGGTGCGTGTGAGGGGCGCCGTTCCACGACCGGCACCGCGAAATGGGGGACCGTGGGATCCACCCAGATCGGTTGTGTGGTCGCCATGGACAGCGGTTCTCCCTGCCCAAAGGCCAGTCCCATTGGACCCAGTAGGGCTAAGGCGGTCAATGACCAAGCCAGCCCAAAGTTCCTTTTCATCTGCATGTGTTGTGTTTTCATGCCGCAAAGCGAATCCTTTCGCATTACGCCTCTGCTACGGCGACATGAAGCCCACCGCACAGCCTTTGAAATAACGCAGGCCTTACAGCCTTGATACACGGTTCCGGTGAAGGACCGCGACACGGCGTTCCGTCACCCCCGACGATAACTTTGTGTCCATGGCCATCTTCCTGTTCTTCGTGGCACACTGGTACCTCTCGCTCTTCGTGCAGACCTTCTACCTGCACCGCTATTCGGCGCACCGCATGTTCACCATGAGCCCGTTCTGGGAGAAGGTGTTCCATGTGCTCACCTGGCTGGCGCAGGGCAGCAGCTACCTGAACCCGGCGGTATACGGCATGATGCACCGCGCCCACCACGCCTACGCGGACACCGAGCAGGACCCGCACTCCCCGAAATTCGATGACAACCCCTTCAAGATGATGTGGAAGACGGCGGGCTGGTACAACGGTCTGCTGTACGGGGAGAAAAAGCTGGATGACCGCTTCACCCGCGACCTGCCGCGCTGGCGGACCATGGAGGTGATCGGTGAAAGCTGGGCCTCACGCATTGCCTGGGGCCTGCTCTACGCAGCCTTCTACTTTGCCTTCGCCACGGCCTGGTGGCAATGGTTGCTTCTGCCGCTGCAATTCGTGATGGGCCCATTGCATGGCATGATCATCAACTGGTACGCCCACAAGTACGGCTACGTGAACTACCCCACGGACAACACCAGCCGCAACCTGATGCCGGTGGACCTGCTGATGATGGGCGAGGGCCTGCACAACAACCACCACACCCACGCGGCGCGCGCCAACTTCGGCATGCGGTGGTGGGAGTTCGACCCCACCTGGCCGGTGATCCGTTTGCTGCATGCCGTTGGCGTGATCCGCTTGCGGAAGGTGGCAGGCTGAGCAGCCAACCTTGCGCCTGTCCGCGTGTGAGGCCTACGGGAAAACATCCGATCGGTAGCCGGCTAGTACCTGTTTCGAGCTGCCCGCATGGCTCTCGAACCTGCATGGTGTAGAACGGATCTCGCCCGAGGCGCTATCGTATTCGTTCGGGCGTGAAGGGCTGGCTTCACCCGTGGCCGAGCCGGAAGCGCCCACTTCGCCCATGTCGTTGCTGAAAGCGCAGGCCAACTCCCAGTGCAGTCAGCAACTTACTTTGCAACTATGGCTTCGATCACCCTCAAGGGCAACCTCATCGATATCCCCGCTCACCGCATTTATCCGGCTGAAGTGTCCGTCCAGGACGGGCGTATCGCGGGCATCCGGGAATTGGATGAACCCGTGACGGGCTACCTGCTGCCCGGCTTCGTGGACGCGCACGTGCATGTGGAAAGCAGCATGCTGATCCCGAGTGAATTCGCGCGGCTGGCCGTGCTGCACGGCACGGTGGCCACGGTGAGCGACCCGCACGAGATCGGTAACGTGCTCGGCGTGGAGGGCGTGGAGTTCATGATCGCCAACGGGAAGAAGACGCCGTTCCACTTTTTCTTCGGCGCACCGAGCTGCGTGCCCGCCACGGTGTTTGAAACCGCGGGCGCCGCGATCGATGCCGCACAGGTGGAAGCGCTGCTGAAGAAGCCCGAGGTGCTTTACCTGAGCGAGATGATGAACTTCCCGGGCGTGCTGAACGGCGACAAGGAGGTGATGGCCAAGATCGCCCACGCACACCGCCTCGGGAAGCCGGTGGACGGCCATGCGCCCGGCCTGCGCGGCGAGGAGGCGCGGCGCTACATCGCGGCCGGGATCAGCACCGATCACGAGTGCTTCACCGCGCCCGAGGCCTTGGACAAGCTGAGGCACGGCATGAAGATCCTGATCCGCGAGGGCAGCGCCGCCAAGAACTTCGAGGCCTTGATCGGCCTGATGCACGAGCACCATGAGCACATGATGTTCTGCAGCGACGACAAGCATCCCGACAGCCTGGTGGCCGGCCACATCAACCAGCTGTGCGCGCGGGCCGTAGCCAAGGGCATCGACGTGTTCAAGGTGCTGCAGGCGGCCTGCATCAATCCGGTGGAGCATTACAAGCTGCCCATCGGCCAGCTGCGCACAGGCGATGCCGCGGACCTGATCGTGGTGGAGGACCTGAAGGATTTCCGCGTACGGCAGACCTGGTTGAACGGCAAGCTGGTGGCGGAGAACGGCAAATCGCTGATCCCTTCCGTGAAGGAGGAACGCCCGAACCAATTCCGCTGCACGACCAAAAAGCCTGAGGACCTCGCTGTTCCGGCAACGGATGAAGAACTTTTGGTGATCGCCGCCGAGGACGGCCAGTTGATCACCGGCAAGAAGCGCATGAAAGGCAAGGTGAAGAACGGCCGTTTCGTGCCAGATACCGCACGCGACGTGCTGAAGATCGCCGTGGTGAACAGGTACAAGGATGCCCCGCCCGCCGTGGGCTGGATTACGAACTTCGGCCTGAAGCGCGGGGCCATCGCAGGCAGCGTGGCGCACGACAGCCACAACATCGTGGCGGTGGGCACCAACGACGAGGATCTCTGTGCGGCGATCAACTTGGTGATCGACACTAAGGGGGGCGTGAGCCTGGCCGACGGTGAAATGCGGAACGTACTGCCCTTGCCCGTGGCGGGCATCATGACCGATGCCGATGCCTACGAAGTGGCCGAGGCCTACGCGCGGATCGACGCGCAGGCCAAGGCCTTGGGATCGCCGTTGGCCGCACCCTACATGACGCTCAGCTTCATGGCCCTGCTGGTGATCCCCCACCTGAAGATGAGCGACCTCGGCCTGTTCGACGGCGATGCGTTCCGGCTGGTGGGGCGTTAGCATGGCCCGTCCTGGGATCACGGCCTGCGGCCCTGCCCTGTTGGACGGCCCTTCCTGACAAAAGTCTTCCGGTGATCACGCGCGCCCCGTTACCTTACCTGCATGAATGGCAGCGCCCAGCGCCCCATCAAGGTATTCCTCACGGAGGCGGGCGGATTCTCACTTTTTGTGTCCCGGTTCTTCCAGAATGCGTTCCATCCCCGGTTTGAGTGGCGCGAGTTCATCCGCCAGAGCGTGCAGAACGGCAATGGCTCCTTGCCATTGGTGGCGGTCACCGCCTTCATCATGGGGCTCGTGCTCACCGTGCAAAGTCGGCCCACCTTGGCCCGCTTCGGCGCCGAGAGCATGCTGCCGGCCATGGTGGCGATCAGCATGGTACGCGAGATCGTGCCGGTGATCACCGCCTTGATCTGCGCCGGAAAGATCGCCAGCGGCATGAGCGCCGAACTGGGCAGCATGAAGGTGACCGAACAGATCGATGCCATGGAAGTGAGCGGCACCAACCCCTTCCGCTACCTGGCAGTAACGCGCATTTGGAGCACAACCCTTATGGTGCCCTTGCTGGTGATCCTGGCGGACGGGATCGCCATCTGGGCCTCCTGGGTAGGCATGAACATGAAGGGACCAGTGAGCTGGCAGCTCTTCCAGCGGCAAGTATTCGATTCCCTTGCACTGGGCGACGTGCTGCCCGCCTTGATCAAGAGCATCTTCTTCGGGTTCGTGGTGGGCGCCATCGGATGCTTCAAGGGATTCACCACCGCCAAGGGTACCGAGGGCGTGGGGCGCAGCGCACACAACGCCGTGGTGTATTCATCGTTGCTCATCTTCATCATCGATCTGCTGGCCGTGCAGATCACTGAACTCATGGGCTTGAACTGATGGGAACCCAAGAAGCTTCCTCCCCCCGTCCGGGACAACACGAAAAGGTGCTGTCCTTGCGAGGACTGGAACTGGCATTCGGCCCGAACAAAGTGCTGCGGGGTTTCGATCTCGACCTATACAGGGGCGAGAATGTGATGGTGTTGGGTAAAAGCGGGAGCGGCAAGAGCGTACTGATCAAATGCATTGTCCGCCTATTGATGCCCACGGGAGGAAGCATCGAGGTACTGGGGCAGGATGTGTTGGCGCTGGGCCAGGAGGAACTGGACCATCTGCGGGTGAAGGTGGGCTTCCTTTTCCAGAGCAGCGCCCTGTACGATTCCATGACGGTGGAGGAGAATCTCCGATTCCCCCTGCGCCGCCATTGGCTGGCCACCACCTCCGGCGAGGCAGATGGCCTGGTGGATGAGATGCTCAGTGCCGTAGGCCTGGCACACACCCGCAAACTCTTCCCGAGCGAGCTCTCAGGGGGCATGAAACGGCGCGTGGCCCTGGCCCGAACCTTGATCCTGAAGCCGGAGATCGTGCTGTATGATGAACCCACCACCGGCCTGGACCCGATCACCGGCAAGGAGATCGTTGAACTCATCCTTAAGCTGCAACGCAGCTACGGCACCAGCAGCATTATCATTTCCCACGACCTCCACGTGGCCCGGATGGCCGCCAACCGCATCGCGCTGCTGCACGAAGGACGCAAGTATGCCGAAGGCACCTACGATGAATTCAGGTCCTCGCAGGACCCCCTGATCCAGAATTTTTTCATCTTCATGTGAGCATGGGCAACAGATCCAAGGACCCCGCCAGGCTCGGCCTGTTCGTCTTCGCCAGCGTGGTGCTGCTAATGGTGGCACTGTACGTGATCGGCAGCAAGCGCAATCTGTTCTCCAGCACGGTCTCCGTGGAGGCCGTGTTCCGCCAAGTAGGAGGCCTTCGGCCCGGCAGCAGCGTGCGCTACATGGGTATCCATGTAGGCACGGTGGAACGCATCTCCATCCTCAATGACAGCGCCGTGCTGGTGGTGATGGGCGTGCGCACAAAGGATGCAGCCCATATCCTTACCGGCGCGGTGGCCACCTTGGGCACCGACGGCCTGATGGGCAGCCGCCTGGTGAACCTGGAGCCCGGGCCCTTGGGAGGCCCTCCGATCACAGACGGAACACGGCTGGCCACCCACGCGGCATTGGACACCGATGCGATAATGCAGACCCTGGGGCGTACCAGCCGCAACCTGGAGGAAATCACCGGACAGGTGCAGATCCTGGTCCGCAACATGAACTCACCAGGCAACACGGTGGACCTCTTCACGGACACCATGCTGGCTCAGGACCTGGCCGCCACCGTGGCCAACCTGCGCATGGCCGCCGCGCAGGCCCGCGAGCTCACCGGAAGCTTGCACGACATGGCACAGGATGTGAAAGCGGGAAAAGGCACCTTGGGCCTGCTGCTCGCTGATACGGCAACCGAGGCCCAGACCAAGTTCATCCTCAATAATCTCGCGTCCATCAGCGATTCCGTCCAGGCAGCGGCCAACGCAATGGGGCGTTTCACCAGCCAGCTCAACCAGCAAGGCGGCACCGCCCATACCCTGACTACGGATACCGCGATGGCGGGCAGCCTGCGCCGCACCATCTTGAAACTGGACACCGGCACAACGCTGCTCAACGAAGACCTGCGCGCCCTCCAGCGGAACTGGTTCTTCCGCCGCTATTTCAAGGAAAAGGCCGGGAAGGAGTAAGGCCATTGCAACGCACAATGCCGTTGCACGCCAAGAACAGGCGCGTTCATCCACTTTCCCAAGGCGATCCATTCCACCCGATGTGCCCCCTGGTGCAACGAAACCCGCCATGCGCGCGTCTCATTCCTGAACTTCCCAATCAACAACGGAACCATGACATACCGCTACGCCACGTTTTCCCTTGCCCTGCTCGCACTGGCCGAAATCGGGCACGCACAATGCACTTTCACGCCCACCATTCAACCTCCCGCGCCCATCCTATGCCCGGATGAAAGCATCAACTTGGCCACCGAGCCGTACGATGCCTACCAGTGGTACAAGGACGGCAGCCCGATCCCAGGCGCCACGGCCCAAACGCTGCCGGTCTCATACATGCTCGATGCCGGCTCCACCTTCACGGTGGGGGCCACGTTGAGCGGATGCACCGAGATGTCGGCCAGCACGCTCGTGGACGGATGGATGTTCCTCCCTCCCTATGTGATGCATGGGGGCGACGAACCCCTCAACCCCGAACCCCCACTACAATTCTGCCAGGGCGATACGCTCCTGCTCACTCTCTCCCCCGGCTGGACGCACAACATCATATGGACCAACAACGGTGCCCCCATCGCGAATGAGAGCTCACCCACACTGGTGATCACCACACCGGGCAGCTACACGGTATCCGCAGCCACGGAGACATGCCCCAATTACGTGCTGGGCATCGGCGTGTCGGTGGATGTGAACTTCATCCCACCGATGCAGCCGGCCATCGTGGACCTCGGCACGGAGATCTGCCCGTACCCCATGGGCAACTCCACACAGTGGTACCTGAATGGCCAACCCTATTCCACGGAGGACTGCATCACACCTTCCGCGCCCGGCCCGTACACAGTGTTCGTGGACTACGGCCAGCCCTGCCAAGTGACCTCCGAGCCATGGTTGGCCACCGGGATAACGGACCGGGAACAACAGCAGTTCATCGCGGCCCCTGTGCCTGCCGACCGGATGGTATCGATCACGTGGCCAGGCGTGCTGCAGCCACAAGGCACCTGGCGATTGACCGACATGTCGGGCCGCACCGTGAAGTCCGGGGCCTTCCCTGCCCGGGGAAGCTTGGCGTTGGATGTGCAGTCGCTCTTGCCGGGGACCTACATGCTTCGCTGCACGGATCGGTCATGGCGGCCGTTGCGCATTGTGGTAGCGCACTGATCAAGTACCGGATCAACAAGAAAGGCGGGCCGCGGCCCGCCTTTCTTGTTGATCGCAATTCCTCTTACTGCTCCGTACCGTCGTAGCCGAAGAGCTCCTTCAAGGTGAGCTTCTGCACCGGACCGAGCTTCCTTAAGGCTTCCATGTCCAGTGAGCTTTCCTTGCCGATGGCCAGGAAAGTGTAGTTCCTGCCTTTGATGTGCTTATCGAAAAAATCCGCCAGCCCCGCCAGGCTGCTTTGCTGGATCTTCGGGTACAGGATCCGGTTGATGTCCTCATCAAGCCCACGGCGCTGGGCAGCCTCCCAGCTCCAGTAGATGGACTCCTTGGTGGTGCGGCTGGATTCGATCTTCTTCAGGGCCGCATCCTTGCTTCCGGCGAACATGCGCTCATCCTGGGGCATGTTGTTCATCAGGTCGCTCAGGGCGGCTTCCGCCTGGCCCAGCTTGTCCGATTGGGTGCCCACGTAGGCCCGCACATAACTGGCTTCCTCCTTCTTGGCCGGCATGGTGTACGCGGCATAGGCCGAATAGGCCAAGGCCTTGGCTTCACGGATCTCCTGGAACACGATGCTGGACAGGCCCGATCCGAAGTACTCGTTGAACAGCGAGGCGTACGGCATGGTGGCCATGTTGAACGGCTCATCCTTCGACATGAGCATCAGCTCGGTCTGCACCATGTCGTAGTCCACGTAGTAGACCTTGTTGCCGGTAGTGGGCAGCTCCACGTACGGAGCAGGTTGCGGCCACTCCACCAACTTGGCCGGTACACGGTGTTCCTTGTTGAGCAGGTCGGCGATCTCGGTCCGGGATTTCTTCCCGTAGTAGAAGAAGCGGTGCGGATGGCTGTTGATCCCCTTGATCAGGCCGATCAGCTCCTCCGGGGTAACGGCCTTCAACTCCTCTGCGGATTGGATGTTCCGCAGCGGTGACCGCTCCCCGTACCGGGCATAGCTGGCCATGCCACCGTACAGGATGTAGTTCTTGTTCTTGAGGTTGTCCGCGCGCTCCTTCAACATGTCCTTCACCAGCTCCTGCAGCGCAGGCACGTTCGGCTTGGGGTCGTTCAGCAACGCTTCCATCAACTGCATGCCCTTCCCCATGTTCTGTTCCAGCCCGGACAAGTAGATCTGCACGCGGTCCTGGCCGGCATTCACCCCGAAGCTGAGGCCGAGCTTGAAGAACTCCTTCTGCAGGTCCTCCGCGCTCATGGTGGAGGTGCCCAGGTAGGACAGGTAGTTCACCGCCAGCTTCAACTTGGGGTCGTCGAAATTGCCCAGGTCGAGCACTTCGGTCAGCGTAAACAGGTCGTTGCTCTTGTTGGGCACGATGGCCAAGGGGATGCCGCTCTTGAGCGTATCGCGCAGGATGGCCGTGGCATAGTCCACAAACTGGGGTTGCAGGCGCTGCTCCGGCACTTTTGCCCAGCGCTTGTACCATTCGCTCTGGGCGTCGCGGTTGATCTTCAGCGGGGTGATCTTCGGCTTCTCCACATGGAACACCGTGGTGTCCTCGCCCACACGCTTGAACACGGTGACATCATTGTGGTTGAAGTTGGCCTTGGCGAAGGCCACCACCTGCTCCTTGGTGATCTTGGCCATGCGGTCGTAGTAGCTCACCACATCCTTCCAGTCCTTGCCCAGGATGAAGGCGTCGGTAAGCGCTGAGGCACGCAGGTTGTTGCGCTCATTCCAGTAGCGGATCTGCTGCTGGCGCTTGTCGTTGACCACCGCGGAGATCAGCCAATCGTCAAACTCGCCCTTCTTCAGTTTGTCCAGTTCGGCAAGCAGCAGGGTCCGCACCTCTTCCAGTGACTGGCCTTCCTTGGGGTCGCCCCCCATGCTGAACTCCGAGTAATCGGCCTGCTCCCCGGAGGAGGCATAGGCCTGGAGCACTTTCTGCTGCTGCACCAGGTCCAGGTCGATCAGGCCGGCCTGGCCGTTGCTCATGATGCCGGCGATCAGGTCGAGCATCATGGGGTCCTCGGTCTTGGTGCCCCCGAAGCGCCAGCCCATGCTCACCGATGCGGCCATCGGCCCGTACACGCTCATGGTGTCCGATTTCATGATGGGGTCCTCCGGGGTGAAGTGGAAGGCGGGAACCGGCTTGGACTTCCACCCGCCGAAATACTTGTCCACCAAGGCGATGGTCGCATCGTAGTCCAGGTCACCGGCCATGA
Source organism: Flavobacteriales bacterium (assembly GCA_023382455.1). Taxonomy (GTDB): domain Bacteria; phylum Bacteroidota; class Bacteroidia; order Flavobacteriales_F; family PHOS-HE28; genus PHOS-HE28. The sequence continues at coordinate 48,863 of JAHDVX010000019.1, read as the reverse complement.
TGATGGCCATGTTGTTGGGCACGTAGTAGGTGTCGAAGTACTGGTGGATCTTCACCATGCTCGGGTTCTTCAGGTCCTCCCCGGTACCGATGGTGGTCTGCGTGCCGTAAGGATGCTTCTTGTACATCGCCCGGTTCATCGCCTCGTACACCTTGCGGTAATCGTTGTCCTGCCCGCGGTTGAACTCCTCGAACACCGTTTCCAGCTCGGTGTGGAACAAGCGCAGCACCAGTTCGCGGAAGCGCACGGACTCGATCATCATCCATTTCTCCTGCGCATTGGTGGGGATGTCGTTCACGTACACGGTCTGCTCCGTGCTGGTGTAGGCGTTGGTGCCCTTGGCCCCGATGGAGGAGATCATCTTGTCGTACTCGTTCGGCACGGCATACTGGGCGGCCACCCCGCTCAGGCTGTCGATGCGGGCATAGATGGCATCGCGTTCCGCGGGGTCGGAGGTGCGGCGGCGCTGTTCATACAGGTCCGAGATCTGTGCGATGTACTTGCTTTCGGTGGCCCAGTCCTGCGTGGCGATCTCGTGCGTGCCCTTGAAGAGCATGTGCTCCAGGTAGTGCGCCAGCCCGGTGGCATCGGCCGGGTCGAATTTGCTGCCGGCCCGCACCGCGATGTTGGTCTGGATGCGGGGCTCGTCCTCATTCTTGGACAGGTACACCTTCAGACCGTTGTCCAGCGTGTAGATGCGCACCTGCATCGGGTCGTTGGGCGCGGAAGTGAATGTGTACTTCTTCTGGGCATGGGCGGAAACCGCCAGCGCCGCGCCGACCGTGGTCAGCAGGATGGATCGCAGGTTCATGGACTTGTGGATAGGGGTTATGGTTCCCGGACGGGGGCCTAAATGTAGGCCCACCCGAACTCCCCGGGCACCCGCCGGTCACGGCTGCCGGCCGCTCATCCCCTGCGCCTGACCAGCTGGAGCAGCTTCCCCAACGGCTTGCGCAGCACGATCAACGGCGACACCCGCTCCCCGTTCATGCGCCATGCCTTGTACACCTCCACGTTGGCGCGCCAGATGTGGCCCAGCGAACGGTTGCTCACGCCTCCCAGGCGGAAGCGTACGAGCACCTTGGGCACGTACCGTGCCTTCGAGTGATTCTTGTACAGGAAGCGGAACATCAGTTCGTAGTCCGCACTCACCTTCAGTTCCGTGTTGAAGTGGCCGAAGCGGTCGTACGCGCTCTTACGGATGTAGGTGCCCAGGTGCGGCGGCATCCAGCCTTTGCGGAAATTCTCGCGCCGGTAAGCACCGCCCTTCCAGAAGCGCCTCACCTTGGTGATGTCGTCCGGATCGACCATTAGTGCGTCGCCGTAGATCACGTCAGCGTCCCGCTCACCGAATGCGCGCACCATGTAGCCCACCGTGTTGCGCGTGGCGATCATGTCGCCGGCGTTCACGAAGGCCACCACTTCCCCTGTGGCCAGCCGTAGACCTTTGTTCATGGCGTCGTACACGCCGTTGTCCTTTTCACTCACGAAATGGGCGATGCACTCGGCATACCGCTTCACCTTCTCCTGCGTGCCGTCGGTGCTGCCGCCATCGATCACGATGTGCTCGATGTCCGCATGGTCCTGCACCATCACACTTCGGATGGTCTCTTCGATGTGTGCCACGGCATTGTAGCACACGGTGATCACGGAGACCTTCATTCCGCCTGCGTCAACCGTTGCAGGGATTCCCCTTCATCCGTCATGGTCCGCTCCCGCACAGGCTCCGCCGGGTTGCCTCTATAGATGGTCCAGGCCTTGAGGCTTTTCCCCGCCACGCTGCCCGCGGACAACAAGGCATGGCTTTTCAAGGTGACGCCGCCCAGCACCATGGCGCCGGCCCCCACCCAGCTGCCTTCCTCCAGCACCACCGGACCGCTCAGCGTGGGGTAGTCCGGCCGCTTGTAGTCGTGGCTGCCAAGGATGAGCATGGCCCCCTGGCTGATCACCACATTGCTTTCAATGGTGAGCTGGTCGATGTTGTCCAGCCAGGCCCGTTGGCCGATCCACACATGGTCGCCGATGCGGAGCTTCCAAGGGAACTTGATGTTCACGCCGGGGTGGATCACCACGCCCCGCCCCACCTTGGCGCCGAAGAGGCGCAGCAGCCAGGGCTTGGGCGAGCGGAACGGGAACAGCGGATTTATGAAGAAGACCGCATTGGTGAAATACCACAGCGTACGCTTGATGAAGCCCGCGCCCAACGGGAAGTCCGCGTTGTTGAAACGACTGAGGTCGGCGCGGGGGCGGGAGGAGTTCATGGGGGCCGTTACTGGCTGAACAAGTCAACCTCAATGATCTCTGCCAACTTCACAAACCCCTTGTCAGCCGTCAACAAGGTCAATCCGAATGTCCAAGCGGTTGCTGCGATGATGGCATCGGGAACCTTCGACCGGTACCTGGCACGGATCGCGATGGTCTCATCCTTCACCTTGTCGGTAAGGCCCAATACCGTGCAACGGCCCACATAGGCCTCCACCTGCTTGCGCCCTTTCGCCGTCAATCCGGGATAGCCGAAGGCCTCTATCTCGCTGATCACGGAAATAAAAAGCCTTTTGCCCTCCACGTATTCCGCCAAGCGTTTGCTCCCGCCCAACGTCAAGATGATGATGTTCGTGTCAACCAGCAGGTCACTTCCACTCATCCCTGATGGCACGTTGGTACTCCACTGGGTCCACGGTCAATTCGATCGTCCCTACCAAGTCCAGCACGCTCACCCCTGTCGGCTTGGACTTTCGTCTCACCCTGGTGATCGTGGGCTTTCTCCCGATTGAGCGGGACCTCGTGTGTTTATCCCTGGTCCTTTCAGCCATGGTGCTGATCTGATACCAATGCTTCAAAGATATGCCGGCACATCCATTGGAAGCCGGAAAGCCTTTGGGTCTTCACGTGGATGATCAGCGTTGTTGAACCAGCTGGGGTCCGCATGGGGGCGGGAAAGTTCATGGCTGAAAGAGCTTCAGGCTCGCTTCCACAGGTCCTTCATCGGCCAAATAGCGCTTTCCGCGTTCGGATGCCCCGGCCGACCATGCATTGTACTCCGCCTGGTCCATGGCACTCATGCTCTCCACTGCTTCGGAAAATGCCCCAGGGCGGTCCAGCGGCAGGTCCCAACCGGCGTGGTCCGCCTCCAGGTTGCGCCAAGGCGTGCGGTCGCTGATCAGTAGCGGCCGGCCCGCACAAAGTGATTCCAACATGGTGTGGCCGAAGTTCTCGCCGGCGCTGGGCATGAACAGGGCATGATGCTCCGCCAATACCTGATGCACCTGCTCGGGCGGCACGGTGCCCTTCCACACCACTTCCACGTTGGCCGGCAACCGGCCGATGGCCTCCCGGCACCGGGCCCAGTACGCCTCATCATACATGGCCCCGTAGATATGAAAGGTGACGCGTCCGGTGACCTTCCGCAAGCTCTCAATGGCCACCAGCGTGTTCTTCTCCACGGCGATCCGCGCGATACTCAGCAGTTTCACCGCCCCCTGCTCCTTGGTGACCGGGCGGACCTCCACCGCGGCCTTGCGCGCCAAGTTGGGCACCACATGCACGTCAGCGTGCTTGTGGATATACAACTTGACATCCCGGGCCTCTTCCGCATTGGTGGCCTGGAAGCGCACATTCCTGTACAAGTCCAGCACCCGCGCCATCGTCAGGAAGAGCAGTTTCTTCACGGCCCCGTGCTGCATGGCCCCGCTGGCCAGCATGCCCCTTACCGCCACCACGCGCATGGCTGATGTCCGCCGCGCCATCCACAGCGGCAGGATGCTGTACCACCACGAATACATGCCGTTGATGTAGACCGCATCCCAAGCCTCCTCCTTCAGTAGGCGGTTCCATGCCTTGCGGCCGGTGCCTTGGGCCGATGCGTACCACACCTTTTCGCCGCCCGGCAATGTGGTCCATCGGTCCGGCCCGATGCCCGGATAGGGTACCGTCTCCGTGTAATCCGTGTTGCGCGTCACAATGTGGAAGTCCACACGGTCGCGCAGACGGTCCACCAGGTTGGCCACGCTGCGCACCGGCCCACCGGCCTTGAAGCCCGGCAGGTACCAGTCGATGAACACGAGGATGCGGGGCTTACTCATCGCCGGAGGTGATCAGTTCCATCAACGTTGCCGCCCATTGCCCGGGGCCCCAACCGAGCGCCAATTCCGCGCTGCGCCGACCCATGGCCAACAGTTCACCGTCCGGTGTGGCGATCACCTTCCCAAAGGTCTTGCGCAGGCTCTCCTTGTCGCCCGCGATGAAGCAGTGGCCGTTCCGCCCTTCCTCCAGAAACCGGTGGCGGGCACCCACCGCATCGCTGAGCAGCAGCGGAAAGCCAGCGGCCGCATGCTCATGCACCACCACGCCCCAAGGCTCGTACAGGCTGGGCAGGATGAATACACCGCTCTGCTCCATATACCGCCATACTTCATCTGCCTGCACGAAACCGAGGTGCTTGATGCGCGGATGGCTGTGCGCCATGGGGTGCAGCTCACCGGTGCCGATGCACCACAGCTCCCAGTCACCCGCCTGTCCGGCATCGCAGAGTTCCGCGAAGGTCTCCACCAGGTATTGGTGGCCCTTGGCGGGGATGTAGCGTGCCACGCAGAGGAAGCGGTGCGGGAAACGCGCCGCCTTGGCTGCGCCGAACCGGTTGGCCAGCGGCGCGAAATGGTCCAAGTCGGCGGCATAAAACCCGGTCTTCACGCGTCGACGCGGGAAGCCCAGGAAGGACGCGTACATCGCTTGGGCCTCGCCCGTCACCCAGGCATGGCTGAAGGTGCGGTGCAGCCACAAGCGCCCCATGCCCACCGCCGCCCATTGGCGCAGGCCGCCTCGCCAGGCCGTGTCGCTGCACATCACGGTGGGTGTGCCTCGTTTGCGTGCATCGCGGCACACTTGCAGGTAGGTCTTGTCCACCCAGCCGCTGGCAAGAATGATGTCCGGCCGCAGGTTGTTGGCGAAGCGGCGCAGCGAGGCGGCATTGAAGCTGTCCCGCGCATGCACCGTGATGCCGTCCACGGGCTTCAGGTCAAAGGGCGCCTCCTCGTTCACCGGCCAGCGCACGATGTGCACCTCCACGCCGTGGTCCTTCACGGCCCGCTCCACGCAGGCCATGAAGTACGGGGCCGTTTCGGTGTAGAGGAAAAGGACCTTCTTCATGCGCGCATCGGCGTTCGGGCCGCGATGCCGGCATCCACCAGCTCCCCGAAGGTGGTCATCGGCAGGTCCTGCAGCAAACGCCGCATCTTGGGCATGGTGCTGCGCAGGTTGTGGTAGGTCATGAAGCGGCGCTTGGCGCTCATGGCCAGCCGCGGGTGGCCGGGATCCACCTCGCGCGGGTGCAGGTAGAACACCACCGGTCGGTTCTCCTTCAACACATCCTTGGCCTTGGCCAGCATGAGCCGGTACGGGAAGAAGCGCAGGTAGCCGCCGCCGAAGAAGAACATCGGCTTGCCGAACAGGCTGGAAAGTGCCATGGGGAATTCCACCAGGTCGCCGTGCGCCGTGGTGATGAGGTGCGGCTCGGCCTTGGCGCCGGGCAGGCCGCCATGGCCGCGCTCGCCGGGGAAGACCGAGGAATCGTAGCGGTAGCCGGCCTCGGCCACGGCATCGAAGAACCAGGGCGTTTCCGCCGTCACCGAGAAGCCCGGCGCCCGGTAGCCGCGAACCGGCTGGCCTGCCGCCTGCTCAATGATGTCCTTCGCCTTGGTGATATCCGCCAGGAAGGTGGCGCGGTCCTGCCGGTACACCAGTTCGTGCGCGTAGCCGTGCGAGGCGATCTCGTGCCCGCCCGCCACGGCCTCGCGCACCAGGTGCGGATAGCGCTCGGCGACCCAGGCCAGGAAGAATAGCGTGGTGCGCACCCGTTTCTCCGCGAACACCTCCAGCATGCTGCGGAAGCTGGCCTCCACCCGGCTGGGCAGGCCCGCCCACTCGCTCAATGGCGGCGTGGAGGGCACGTCGAGGATGTGGAACCACTCCTCCACGTCCACGGTGAAGACCGAGGGTTGCATGCGGCTCAACGGCATGGGTACAAAGGAACGGGTGCCGAGGTATTGACCCCTCAGTTCAGTACGATGAATTTTCCTTCGCCCACCCGACCGTCGGCCGTGATGAGCTTCAGGAGATACAAGCCCGGCGCGAGGTCCGGAACCTGGATCGACACATCCCCATCGGACACGACCGGAATCTCCTTCCACACAGCACCGTTCACCCCGATGATCCGTGCAACAGCCCTGCCCCCTGCAATTCCTGCAATGCGCATCAAGCCGCCTACACGGACGATGTTGGGGTTGATCCCGAGGATGGACCTGTGCCCGAGCTCATTCACCGGCAAGGGGTCGACCACGGGGTCATCCTGCTGGCTCACCGTCATCCCGACCGTATCCCCCTTCACCACATAAACTGCCAAGGGGCCCGGGCCCACACTGCTGTTCTCCCCCGCGATGATCACGCCACCGTCGCTGGCCGGCTCCACGGCCCAACCTTCATCATCCTCCGTTCCACCGTAGGTGCGCCCTTGCTCGAAGAATCCGGCAGAATCCGTGTACAGCAGGTAGGCATCCTTTCCCCCGTTGCCGAATGCCTCGGTGAAGCCCACCAGCATCAGGCCTCCATCCTCCCTCTCCACGATCCCCCGGCCCATCCAATCCGCAATCTGTCCGATATGCTGTACCCACGTGGAGGTGCCGTCATAGGCCACCTTGGCCAAAAGCATCTCGCTGTACTCCGAATAGCTCTTGGTTGAGCCGCCTAAAACGTATCCACCGTCGGTGGTCAGCGCCACGCCCTCACCCCGGTCATCGGATGCCCCGCCCAGCACGCTTCGCCATTCCTCCCCCCCGGCCGCGCTGAACTTCACCAGTGCAGCATCCGTGGTCCCGTCCGCGTTTCCCAAGATTGCGGCCACGATGCACCCGCCATCCGGTGTGGCCTTGACATCCCGGGCCTCATCGTCGAACGCGGTGCCGAAGTGGCGTGTCCACAGGGTATCGCCGTTCACGTCCGTCCGCAGCAGCCAAGCATCACCATATCCATCACCGGTGTAAGTTTTGCCCGCTAGGAAGAACCCGCTGGCCGCCGTGTCGATGGAATACAGGAAATCCCAATCCTGGCTGCCGTAATTCCGCTGCCAAAGCTGTCCGCCATCCGCATCCGTGCGGACCAGCATGCCCTGATAATCGCCATCACCGGATGCGAAACCGACCAAGGCAAAACCGTCCGGCAATGCACGCAATCCGTAGCCTTGCTCAATACCGGCCGAACCATAGGTACTGGACCATTGGATCTCCCCATCGGGATACAACTTGAGCAGGTAAAAGTCGCTGCCTCCCGCACCGAAGCTGCCTGTGGAACCCAGGACCGCATACCCGCCATCCGGGGCTTGCCTCACGCTTCGGCCATTGTCAACTCCATGGCCGCCATACGTTTTGCGCCAAGTCAACTGTCCATTGACGTGACAGCTCAAGGTGACGCCTATGAAGTAGGCGATGTACCGATTTCTCACGGGTTCCGATTTTCCGGGCAAGTTACCGACACGCTTCCAGATCGCATTCGGCCCATCCCTTTTGCCACCTCCGCGTGCTTCCACGCTGCACCTGACCCCATGCGTTGTACTTGCCTTTGAACCGCTTCATCGTGCCCGGAATCCGGATCCGTACGGCCAGTACCCCAACGTCGCGCCCTGTATCCCGAATACGCAGGATTTCCACCACGGCCCAACCCCGCAGAATAGCGGGGCGCTGCGGCAGCAAGCGTTTCACCGGCTCTCCTTTCGTCAGAATGGCATGGGCTATTCCTCCTCAACGAAATCGGTGCTGCCCTTGCGCATTCGTCCTGTGGCTTCAACCTGGACATTCAACAGTCCGTGCCATTTGAAGACTCTTGGATGTTTGCCTTGGGCGTCGGTTGGAGATTCCATGGATGACCGGCCCTGCTCCAGGCTATTCATCCATCGAACCGGCCAGCGGTACAAATCGCTGCCACATGCGCGTCAGCTCCCGACCTTTGCCCCATGTCCCTCTCCTTCCTGCTTCGCTTTGCGCTAGTGCTCCTGGTGCTCCTGGCGATCGACTGGTACGCCTGGCGCGGCATCCATACGGCTCTTGCATTGCGCAGCACCACGTTGCAACGCACGGTGCGCATCGTCTACTGGGCCGCCAGCATCGGTGTTCTCGCCCTGATCGTCTTCGCGTCTTCCCGGTTGAATGAACTGCACTCGGCGCAGAACCGTGCCTTTCTGTACACGGTGATCGGCGTCTTCATCCTGCTGCTGCTGCCCAAGCTGGTGATCATCCTGTTCCACGGACTGGAGGACCTGCTGGAGCTGTTCCGCTGGTCATGGGGCAAACTGGCACCTGGGGCGGCCACCGACGCGCATGACCCCGGCCGGCTGCGCTTCCTGTCGCAATTGGGCCTGGCGCTGGCCACCATTCCCTTCGCGGGCGTGCTGTACGGCCTCACCCGGGGATGGCGCAATTTCAACGTGGCGCGCGTGACGGTGCGTTCGCCCAAGCTGCCCAAGGCCTTCGATGGCCTGCGCATCGTGCAGATCAGCGATATGCACCTCGGCAGCTTCAGCGCCGACACGGATGTGGTGCAGCACGGCATCGACCTGATCAACGCGGAAAAACCGGACCTCATCCTCTTCACCGGCGACCTGGTGAACAACTACGCGGAGGAGGTGGAGCCCTGGCTGCAGGCCGTGGGCCAGCTCCAGGCGCGCCTCGGCAAATTCTCCATCCTGGGCAACCATGACTACGGCGACTATTCCGGCTGGGCCAGCGCCGCGGACAAGGAGGCGAACCTGGACCGGCTGAAGGCACACCACCGCACCATGGGCTTCCGCCTGCTGCTGGACGAGCATCTCCCGATCGAGCAGGACGGCGAACAGTTCACCTTGATCGGCGTGCAGAACTGGGGCACCCGCTTCCAGCAATACGGCGACCTGGCCAAGGCCGTGGCCGGTACGGACCCCTCAAAGTTCCGCCTGCTGATGAGCCACGACCCCACGCACTGGGACGCCCAGGTGCGCGCCACCGGCATCGACCTGATGTTGGCGGGGCACACCCACGGCGCGCAGTTCGGACTCACCATCAACGGGCACACGTACAGCCCTGCGCAGTGGATCTACGAGGAGTGGGCCGGGCTTTATGAGAAGGAAGGACTCCAGTTGTATGTGAACCGCGGCTTCGGTTTCCTCGGCTTCCCCGGCCGCGTGGGCATGCCGCCGGAGATCACGGTGATGACCCTTTCCTGCGCCTGAGCACCGGCATTTCGTCCCCGCCCAGCCGCCCTGTGCCCCACCCATGTGATCGCGCCCCGCCGGGCATGCGGCTTCTTCTACTTTTGGCCCGAACCATTTCCTTGCCCCCATCATGCGCCAGTTCCTGAAATTCATGCTCGCCTCCATGCTCGGCACCTTGCTGATCGGGGTGGTGCTGATCATCCTGCTGATCGGCGGCCTCGCCGCCTTGGGCAGTTCATTCAGCATGGAAGCCAAGCCGTCCACGATCAAGGACGGGTCCGTACTGATGGTGGATCTCAGCCCGCAGGTGCTGGACCGTGGGGAGAAGGATCCCATGAACCTCAATTTCGGGCCGTTCAAATTCAACTCCCGACTGGGGCTGAACGACATCCTGGCCAGCATCGAAAAGGCCAAGCACGACGACCGGATCAAGGGCGTCTTCCTGGACCTCGGGCTGGTGAACGCAGGTCTCACCACGGTGAAGGAGATCCGGGACAAACTGCAGGAGTTCAAGCAGGAAAGCGCTAAGCCCGTGGTGGCTTTCGCCGACATGTACACCCAGAAGAGCTACTACCTGGCCAGTGTGGCCGACCGGGTGTGGATGGTGCCGCAAGGGGACTTGGATTTCCGCGGCCTGCGCAGCGAGCAGATGTTCTTCGCCGGGCTCTTCGAGAAGCTGGACATCGAGGTCCAGTTCATCCGGGGCAGCGACAACAAGTTCAAGAGTTTCGGCGAGGCCTTCACCCGGAAGGACATGAGCCCGGAGAGCAAGCTTCAGACCACGGCCCTGCTGCATGGGATCTGGGCGAGCTACACGGGTGATGTCGGCGCAAACCGCGGCATGGCCACAGACCGCCTGAACGCCATTGCCGACAGCTTGCTGGTGCGCAGGGCCGAGGATGCCGTGACCCAGGGCCTGGTGGACAGCCTGATCTACCGCGACCAGGCGCTGGACGGTGTGAAAGCCCGCATGGGCCTGGACCCGGACAAGGACATTGAATTCGTGAGCCTCGCCAAATACACCCGGGCGTACGTGCCGGGCACCTCCGGCAATTGGGACAAGCCCAAGGTGGCGGTGGTGTATGCCCAAGGCGACATCATCGACGGGGACAGCCAGGAGGGCAGCATCGGGGGGGCCACCATCAGTGCCGCCATCCGGAAAGCCCGCAAGGACACCACGGTGAAGGCCATCGTGCTGCGGGTGAACAGCCCCGGAGGAAGCGGCCTGGCCAGCGACATCATGTGGCGCGAGGTGGTGCTGGCCAAGGCCGTGAAGCCCGTGGTGGTGAGCATGGGCGACGTGGCCGCCAGCGGCGGGTACTACATCAGCTGCGCGGCGGACAAGATCTACGCGGAACCCACCACCATCACCGGCAGCATCGGCGTGTTCGGCATGATCCCCAACATGCAGGGCTTCTTCAACAACAAGCTGGGCCTCACCTTCGATGGCGTGCAAACACACAAGTACGCCGGCATGATGACGGTGAACCGCCCGCTGACGGCGGAGGAGAAGGCGATCATCCAGCAATTCATCGACAACTTCTACGCCACCTTCACCCAGCGCGTGGCCGAAGGCCGGGGACTGACCGTGGCCCAAGTGGACAGTATCGGCCAGGGACGCGTGTGGACCGGCACGGATGCCCTGCGCATCGGGCTGGTGGACGAGATGGGCGGCCTGGAAGCGGCCACGGCGGAAGCCGCAAACATGGCCGGCCTTGAAGCCGATGGCTATCGTATCGTAGGTTTCCCCGAGCAGATGGACTTCCTGGAATCCCTGCGTGCCAGCCTGGATGCACAGGCCAAGGCATGGGTGGCCCGTGCGGCCTTCGGGGATGATGCGGCCCTGCTGGACACCTTCCAGAAAGCCCGGCAGGCGCGCAATTCCAGCGGCCTGCAAGCCCGTATGCCCTTCGACCTGAACGTGTACTGAACGGCGGGTGGCGAAAAAACAGAAGGGCCCGGCTCGCGCCAGGCCCCTCCACCCATAAACCCAAAATCCAAACCCTGCCTGTTGAACGCCGGGGTTCGGGGGAAGGTTACGATCCGGAAATTTCCACGTGGAAGCCCGTGTGGTTGCGCACGTTCAGCACCCGGCCGTCGGCCCAAACCAGGTACTGGCCCTTGATGCCCTGCAGGCGGCCTGCGATCTCCGGAAGCTTGTCCAGCTGCACACTGACCAGCTTGGGAGGCACATCGGCCAAGGGATAAGCCAAGCGGACCGGGACACCATCCGGGACCAAGTATTGCCGCAGTGCCGGGTCCAGGATCTGCTCCACCCGGCCGCGTGCCTGCAGAAGCAATTCCTCCTCCCTGCCGCCCGCGGTACTCCATAACAGCATCTTCCGCCAATCGGTCCGGTCGGCGAAGTGCTTTTTCAGGTCCACTTCCATGGCACCCGCCAACTGCCGATACGGTACGCGGGCGATGGGCAGCGCCACTGTGGCGCCCTGGTCGATCCACCGCACGGGCACCTGCTTCGCGCGGGTCACCCCCACCTTTACACCGCCCGTGAACGACAGGTAGACGATGTGTTCCTGCAGGTGGTGGGCCGCTTCCCAATCCGGATCCCTGCCCTCACCCAGGTGCGCACGGCACAACTCCGGACGAATGATGCAGGGACTCGCCTCCGGCGCGTTCTGGAAGCACGGGAAACAAAGACCTTGACCGAACAGCTTCTTCACGGACCGGCCGCAGGCCGTGCAGGACCGCGCCCCGGTGAAGCGCAGCACGAACTCCCGGCCCACCTGCCCATCCATCACCAGGTCACCGCCGGCCTGCCGCAAGGCATAGCGCACACGCGAAATCCCATCAGATGCCGACCCCGCATCTTCGTCCAGCCATGCAAGCATCTTTTGCAATGGTGATCCATCCATCGGCACAAGGGTATTACCTTCCGCACGAAAGTAGGCGCACCCATCGCTGGACCATGCCCGTCAACGCGCTTTTCAGCTTCCTGATGAAGAAGCGGCTGCAGCAGATCGAGCTGTTCCGCGACAACCCGCATGAGGCCCAGCTGGAGGTCTTCCACAGATTGATCCAGGCAGCGCGCTACACGGAATGGGGCCGCCACCATCACTACGGCGACATCCGCACGCCCGATGAATACAGGCAACACGTGCCGCTGCAGGACTACGGCGGGGTGAAGCCCTGGGTGGACCGCATGCGCCAAGGCGAGCAGAACCTGCTTTGGCCCACCGACATCCGCTGGTTCGCCAAGAGCAGCGGCACCACCAATGCCAAGAGCAAGTTCATCCCCGTGAGCCGGGAAGCCCTGGAGGAGTGCCATTACAAAGGCGGAAAGGACCTGCTCGCACTGCATTTCGCCATGCGTCCGCAAAGCCAGCTCTACAAGGGCATGAGCATGGTGGTGGGCGGCAGCAGCGCCACCGAACCGCTGCGCAACGATGCCTACACCGGGGACCTCAGCGCCATCATCATCCGCAATCTGCCGCTCTGGGTGGAAGTGCGCCGCACGCCGGTGATCGAGACCGCCCTGATGGAGAACTGGGAGGAGAAGGTGGAACGGATGGCGCGGGAAACCATGCGCGAGGATGTGCGCAGCATCGCCGGCGTGCCCTCCTGGACCTTGGTGGTACTGCGGCGCGTGCTGGAGCTCGCCGGCAAGAACAACATCCTTGAGGTGTGGCCCGGCCTGGAGCTCTTCATGCACGGGGGCGTGAGCTTCAGGCCGTACAAGGAGCAATACCGCAAGCTCATCCCCTCCCCAGGCATCAACTACCTGGAATCCTACAACGCCAGCGAAGGGTTCTTCGGGATCACGGACGTGGAAGGTGCCGATGACCTGCTGCTCATGCTGGACTACGGCATCTTCTTCGAATTCATCCCCGTGAAGGAACTGCACCGCGAGCAACCGCCGACCAAGTTCCTCCATGAGGTGGAGGCCGGCCAGGAATACGCCCTGGTGATAAGTACCAACGGCGGGCTTTGGCGCTACATGCCGGGGGATACCGTGCGTTTCACGAGCACGAAGCCGTACCGGATCCAGGTGAGCGGGCGCACACGCAGCTTCATAAACGCCTTCGGCGAGGAGCTGATCGTGGAGAACGCGGACCGCGGCATCGAGGCCGCCTGCGCCGCCACCGGCGCGGTGGTGAGCGACTACACCGCCGGTCCGATCTACATGGACGACCAAGCGCGGGGCGGGCATGAATGGGTGATCGAGTTCGAGGTTGAACCGGACAGCCTGGAGCAGTTCATCGCCGTGATGGACAACACCATGCGGGCGCTCAACAGCGACTATGACGCCAAGCGGAGCACGGATACCGTGCTGAAGCCCCCGATTGTCCATGCCGTGCCACGGGGAGTATTCAGCCATTGGATGAAGCAGCGCGGCAAGCTCGGCGGCCAGAACAAGGTGCCCCGCCTCTGCAACGACCGTTCGGTGCTGGAACAGATGTTGCAGTCCATACCGGTATGAGAGCGATCCTCTTCCTGGCCTGGTCCCTGCTGTTCCCGGCAATGCTGGGGGCACAGACGCCAGGCCCGTGGACCGTGGCCGGGCCGGTGGACATGTTCACCACCGACGAGCTGGGCAACCTGTATGTGCTGCGCGGCGATGAACTGGACCTCTACGACAGGCAGGGCAACCACAAGGCGCACAACAGCCTCAACACGTTCGGCCCCATTTCGGGCATCAGCGCCTTCTCCTCCTTGAAGCCCCTGATCTTTTCGCGCCAACAGGGCCAACTGGCGCTGCTGGACAACACCCTCAGCATCCAAGGCAACCCAACGGACCTGGCCCGCCGCGGATTCCCTCAAATGACCTTGGCCTGCATGGGGGTGCAGAACAGGATCTGGTTCTTCGATGAACGCAATCTGGCCTTGGTCCGCGTGGACGGGTCATGGGGCGAGGTGGCCAACTCCGGCCGATTGGACCAGTTGCTGAGCTTCACCCCCCAACCCGTGTACATGGAGGAGAGCGAAGGACGACTCTACCTGGTGGACCCGGCACAAGGCGTACTCGTCTTCGACCTATTCGGTACGTTCATCCGCACCATGCCCATCACCGGAACCACGCGCGTGCAAGTGCGGGACGGGCACGTCTGGTATGTACGGGAAGGCCGGCTGGAACGCTATGACATGAAGGCCTTCACCTCCACGGAGGTGCCGTGGCCAGCTACTGGTGGAAGTGCACGCGTCCTGGATGCCCGCATCGAGCAAGGTCGCCTGTACCGCCTGACCCAAGAGGCCATTCTGGTGGATCCCATCGGTTTCTGATCACCGGCACCGGCACTTTTCCACATCCGGGACCTCCTTCCGGTGCGAGGGGTATTTTCGCGATCCGTAATCAAGGGACACTCCACATGCACATCGCGATCGCCGGCAATATCGGTTCAGGAAAAACGACGCTCACCAAGCTCTTGGCCAAACACTACAACTGGGACCGCCTGGAGGAGGCCGTGGACAACAATCCCTATCTCTTCGATTTCTACAAGGACATGCAGCGCTGGAGCTTCAACCTCCAGATCTTCTTCCTGAACTCGCGCTTCGAGCAATTGCTGGAGATCCGCAAAAGCGGCCGCAATGTGGTGCAGGACCGCACGATCTATGAGGACGCGTACATCTTCGCCCCCAACCTGCACGCCATGGGGCTGATGACCACGCGTGATTTCGAGAACTACTTCCGCCTGTTCCAGAACATGGACAGCGCAGTGACGCCCCCGGACCTGCTGATCTACCTGCGTGCCAGCGTACCCAACCTGGTGGAACAGATCGCCCAGCGCGGCCGCGATTACGAGAACAGCATCAGCATCGATTACCTCAAGCGCCTGCAGGAACGATACGAAGCCTGGATCAGCACCTACGACAAAGGCAAGGTGCTGGTGATCGACGTGGACGAAAACTCCTTCCACACCAACCCGGAAGACCTGGGCACCATCATCAATGCCATCGATGCGGAGATCCACGGGCTTTTCCCGCACGAGGAGCCTGTGAAGGCTGCCCCGGCGGGAAAGGCAAGGCCCGCCGCCAAAAAGAAGGCTCCGACAAAGAAGAAGTAGACCGTTGAAGCATCAACGGGTCCTCGGGGCGGTACATGCTTGTGCGTGCTTCGCATAGGCGTGTTCCTGCGGCATTCAAGTCCGCGCCGGATCTATTGGCGAACGGTCATTCCGTGGCCTCCATCCCCCCGGTGGACATTTGCATGGCCATGCAAATGTCCAATTAACAATCGCAGACCTTATCCACCTCAGAATCAACACGTCTTATCCAAGACTTTCTTGACCCGTGTTGTTCAGCCAACAGGAGTCATTTGCATGGCCATGCAGACTACCGCATGATGGTGCACTCAATGGCCATCGCCCTCCGCCTTACCACCTCCGGTACCCACATCCTTTCCCCCACCGGAAAAAGGAACTCAACCGTAGGTGCTGCCGGGCTTGGTGCCGGACGAACAGGGCTCCCGCTGTGCCGGGGCTATTTTCCCAGAGTCATCCGGAAAAACAAAAGGGGCCGGCTCCAAATGGGCCGGCCCCTTCACAAAGTCCCGAAACAGGTCACTTGGCCGTCACACGCACGGCGATGCGGCGGTTCTTGGCACGGCCTTCGTCAGTGGCGTTGTCGGCCACCGGATGCTGGGAGCCGTAGCCTTCGGCTTCCAAGCGGGCACCGTCCACGCCCATCAGCATCAGTGCGTTGCGCACGGCATTGGCGCGGTCAGCACTCAGTTTCATGTTGGCGGCCTCGTCACCGGTGTTGTCCGTGTAACCGCCGATCTTCAGTTTGGCATTGGGGAAGGCGGCGAGGATCTCGCTGAGGTTCACCAACTGCTCGTTGCTCTTGGCCATGTCGATGGCTGCGCTGCCGGTCTTGAAGGTCACGCGGTCGAAGTTGAACCAGGTGGTCTTGTCCACGGGGGCGGTGCCTTCGATGAACGCGATGAGGCCGCGCTCCATGCCGGCGGTATCGCCCTTCACCGTGAATCCGGAAGGCAAGTTCTTCAGGAAGCCGGTAATGGTGGCCGCCACCGGGGCGCTGACCACCTCGGCCTCCACGGCCGGTGCTTCCGGCAAGGGGACCTCCACCGCGTGCGAAGCACTCTTGTTCAGGTGCGGGGCGATGATCAGGGCCACGATGCTGGTGAGCTTGATCAGGATGTTCATCGAGGGGCCGCTGGTGTCCTTGAAGGGGTCGCCCACGGTATCGCCGGTAACGGCGGCCTTGTGGGGGTCGCTGCCCTTCTTGTAGGTCTGGCCGTCGATCTGCACGCCCTTCTCGAAGCTCTTCTTGGCATTGTCCCAAGCGCCGCCGGCATTGTTCTGGAAGATGCCCATGAGCACGCCGCTCACGGTGATGCCGGCCAGCAAGCCACCGAGGGCCTCGGCGTCGAAGAGGAAGCCCACGATCACCGGGCTGAGCAGGGCCAACGCGCCGGGCAGGATCATTTCGCGGATGGAGGCCTGGGTGCTGATGGCCACGCACTTCTCATACTCCGGCTGGGCCTTGTACTCCATGATGCCGGGGATTTCGCGGAACTGGCGGCGCACCTCCTTCACCATATCCATGGCGGCCTTGCCCACGGCGCTGATGGCCATGGAACTGAACAGGAACGGGATCATGGCGCCCACGAAGAGCATGGCCAGCACGTTGGCCTTGTAGATGTCGATGCCGCTGATGCCGCTCAGGCCCACGTAGGCCGCAAAGAGCGCCAGGGCGGTGAGGGCGGCGGAGGCGATGGCGAAGCCCTTGCCCGTGGCCGCCGTGGTGTTGCCCGTGGCATCCAGGATGTCGGTGCGCTCGCGCACTTCCTTGGGCAGGCCGCTCATTTCGGCGATGCCGCCCGCGTTGTCGGCGATCGGTCCGAAGGCGTCGATGGCCAGCTGCATGGCCGTGGTGGCCATCATGCCGGCGGCAGCGATGGCCACGCCGTAGAGGCCGGCCAGCTCAAAGGCGCCGTAGATGCCGGCAGCCAGCACCAGGATGGGCAGGAAAGTGCTTTGCATGCCCACGGCCAGACCCCCAATCACGTTGGTGGCGTGGCCCGTGCCGCTCTTCTGCACGATGCTGTCCACGGGCTTGCGGCCCATGGCGGTGTAGAACTCGGTGATGTAGCTCATCAGGAAGCCCACCACCAGGCCCAGGATGATCGCATAGAAGATGTTCATGCTGGGGTAGATGGTCTCAATACCGTTGCGCACGAAGGTGATGGTGTCGCCGAACATCCCGCCGATGACAAACCAGCTGGCGATGGCCGTGAGCAGGATGCTGCCGATGTTCCCCTTGTTCAACGCGGCCATCACGCTGTCGCTGTCCTTACTGATGCGCACGAACCATGTTCCGATGATGCTGAACAGGATGCCCAGGCCGGCGATCACCATGGGCAGCAGGATCGGGGCCATGCCACCGAAGCTGTCCTGGCTCACCACCTCGCGCCCCAGCACCATGGTGGCCAGCATGGTGGCCACATAGCTGCCGAAGAGGTCGGCGCCCATGCCGGCCACGTCTCCCACGTTGTCGCCCACGTTGTCGGCCACGGTGGCCGGGTTGCGCGGGTCATCCTCGGGGATGCCGGCCTCCACCTTGCCCACCAGGTCCGCGCCCACGTCGGCCGCCTTGGTGTAGATGCCGCCGCCCACGCGGGCGAACAAGGCGATGGACTCCGCTCCCAGGGAGAAGCCGGCCAGCACCTCCAGCGCGGTCATCATCTCCTCGCCGTTGGGCGAGGCGCCACCCACGTACATCCCGTAGAACACGATGAAGAGCGAGCTGAGGCCCACCACCGCGAGGCCGGCCACGCCCAAGCCCATCACGGTGCCGCCGTTGAAGCTCACCTTCAGGGCCCTGGCCAGGCTGGTCCGGGCGGCCTGGGTGGTGCGCACGTTGGCCTTGGTGGCCACGCTCATGCCGATCCACCCGGCGAAGGCGCTGAAGAATGCGCCGATCAGGAAGGCCACGGCGATTACCCAATCGCTGTGCTCCACCAGCTCACCGCTCCAAGCGAGCAGGGCTGCGGCGATGACGGCGAACACCGCCAGCACGCGCCATTCCGCCTTCAGGAAGGCGCTGGCACCGCGGGCGATGTAGCCTGCCAGTTCCTGCATGTTCTTCTCGCCGGCGTCCTGCTTGTTCACCCAGATCGCCTTGCCGATCATCACCGCCAGGCCGATCAGGCCCATGACGGGGATGTAGTACATCAATTCACTTCCCATGGTCTTTCGTGATCACGTGTATTTTCCTTGCAGAGTTGAAAAATCCCCGGTTTCGGGGGCGCGAAAATAGCCGAAGCATTTGAACTGGCCCAAATCGTTCGGGCCCAAGCCAATCCGACCGGGCAAGGATTCTCGGCCCGCTCACCGGGCTATCCTGTTCACTCCAGCACCAATTTCATGGAGGCAACCTCCGTGTCGTTGCTTAAACGCACGGCATACAGGCCCGTCGGCAAACCACTGCATGAGATCCACGCATCACTCCCACCTTCCCCGATTACCTGGATTCGTACCGGCCGGCCCGTGGCATCCCGCACCTCTACAGTGAACGGCCCCTTGCTCGACTTCGTCCGCAGGAAGAATCCTCCAGCCGCCGGGTTGGGGTACAAGCAGCCCCCTTCTGCGGGCCCCGTTTCCCGAACCTGGACGGTCATGTCCGGCAGGAGGCTGCTGACACCATAATTCTCCACATATCCGCCATAAGCAACGAGCATCGTGGAATCCGCAAAGGCCAGGTCCCGGGGGAAATTGGACAAGGAAAGGTCGGTCATATGGGTCAGAAAACCGGGCACGCCCACATCATAGATGTGTACGACCCACCCGCTGAGGTACGGGATGTACAGGATCTTGTTCCAAACGCCGGCGCCATTGGCCGCAGTCACCGGAACCGCGGGGCCTTCCATGGGCCCGATGCTGTGCACGTCACTGGTGTCGAGCAGGTCGATTACATAGTAGCATGTATTTCCCACCTCATGCAGAAGGGCACGCTCGGGGTCCGGATACAACGGGCCACCCTGGAAGCCCTCCGTACAGAGCGGCGTATAGTTCTTCACGGCAAGCAACACCGGCTGGGCCGGGGCGGCATCGTATAATCGGATTTCCCCTTGTTCCGGCCTGACCTGAAGAAGCATCCCGCCCATCCCGTAATCGAACCACGTATGGACGGTGTCGAGGAAAACGGGGTTTGCCGGATTGTTTACGTCGTAGATCTCTGTGATCATCTCATCAATAACGTAGCTGCCCCAGTATAGCCGCCCGTTCCAGATGCCCAAGCGATGGGTGTTGCCGGAATGCACCGGCTGAATCGTGGACATCTGCTGCAATGTGCCGTCCGCCTCCACCCGCAAAAGGGTCAGCTCATACTGGCCCACACCAGCCGTCTCCATCTCCACCAACAGATCCCCATATACCCACCAATCCAAGCCATCATAGGCTCGACTGTCACGGATCCCCGCACCCACGCCTGGGGCCTGTGGATCGAGCACATAGAGGGAATCGCGTCCCTCACCCAGCACATATCCCGTAGACCCGGCCTTCATGGACGCCAGCCAATCGCCCGCCTCGTGGGTGGCAAGCAATGTGAAATCCGTAGGCCCCGTGCGTTGGAACACGCTGAAGCCAAATGCCCCGGACATGGTATACATCAAGTTCCCATCGAACACGGCGTCATGATGCGGCCAGGATGTGGCCACGGTACCCGCCAAATGGGCCTGGCCCGGATCAGCTATATCGTAAAGCAGCAGGTCCGTACCGGTCGTGACCACAAGGGCGGAATCATCCATGTACAGGATACGGTCCCCGGCTGAAAGATCCTGGATCACATCCTGGGCCACGGGGCTCCCGGGAACGGACACGTCGTACAAGGTCAGCATCGTCAGCCCGTTCATGGGCTCCTCTTCGAACAGCGCCAACCGCCCGGCGGCGTATTCCACGCTTCCCGGCAGGTAAGTGTCCTGTACCGGGACCTGATCAAGAAGGATGGGGGTTCCAGTTCCCACCCCCAAGCGGTACGCCTGATCTCCACTGGCCGCCACCAGCACGGTGTCGGTGCGGGAAAGACTGTACAGATCCAGGTCCACCGTGTCCAATGGCACCGGGTTGTCCAGGTCACTGATCGACCAAGTGATCAACGAACCGCCGCGCGTGGTGAACAACAGGGTGTCCATCACCTCGAACACGGCGCTATGACCGGGCTCGCCCAGCTCCAGCATTTGGCCCACGGGGTTCACGTGGTCGGATACGTCCACCGCCTGGATACCCCGCCCCTTGCCCAGAAAAATGACCGAGCCGCGCTTCACCGCTTTGCCATCGAGAAACGAGCCGGTATACACATAGCGCGAAAGCAGGGCCGGCTGGAGGGGGTCGGCCACGTCCCAAATGGCCAAGCCCAGGTCGGTGGTGCAGTAAAGCAACCCGTTGTCCTGTACCGTTTGGAAATAGGTGCCTTTCGCAAAGGGGTAGCCTTGGAGCGCCGGCTGCTGGGCGTTGCCCCCGGATGGCAGGGAAAGGCATAGGGCCAAGAAGAATGGAAGGCGCATGGCACCTGTGTTTGCTTTCCGGACATCAAAGATACTCCCAATGTTGTCCCGCACGGCCACAAGGCGATGCGTGGTCAGGCCTTCACGTAGGCCACGTCCTTCACCGCCTCCACCACCCGCTTCACGTTGGGCAGTGACTCCTCGATCAGGTTCGGGGCGAAGGGCAGCGGCGTATCGGCCTGGGTGACGCGCACCACCGGGGCATCCAGGTGGTCGAAGGCATGGCGCTGCACGCGGTAACTGATTTCGCTGGCGATGCTGCCGTAAGGGAAATTCTCGTCCACCACCACCAAGCGGTTGGTCTTCTTCACGCTTTGGATGATGGCCCCCTCGTCCAGCGGGCGGATGGTGCGCAGGTCGATCACTTCGCATTCCACGCCCTCCTTGGCCAGCTCCTCGGCCGCGCCCAAGGCCACTTTCATCATCTTGCCGAAGCTGACGATGGTGGCGTCCTTGCCGGGCCGCTTCACGTCGGCCACGCCGATGGGCAGCAGGTATTCGCCGTCGGGAATCTCGCCCTTGTCGCCGTACATGCGCTCGCTCTCCATGAAGAGCACCGGGTCGTCGTCGCGGATGGCGGCCTTCAGCAGGCCCTTGGCATCATACGGGTTGCTGGGGGTGATCACCTTCAGCCCGGGGATGTTGGCGTACATGCTCTCGTAGCTCTGGCTGTGCGTGGCCGCCAATTGGCCCGCGCTGGCGTTGCCGCCCCGGAAGGTGATGGGGATGTGGAACTGCCCGCCGCTCATCTGCAGGATCTTGGCCGCGGAATTGATGATCTGGTCGCTGGCCAGAACGGCGAAGTTCCAGGTCATGAACTCCACGATGGGCCGCAGGCCGTTCATGGCCGCTCCCACACCGATGCCCGCAAAGCCGAGTTCCGAGATCGGCGTGTCGATCACGCGCTTCGGACCGAACTCGTCCAGCATGCCCTTGCTCACCTTGTAGGCACCGTTGTACTCGGCTACTTCCTCCCCCATCAGGAATACATTGGGGTCGCGGCGCATCTCCTCGCTCATCGCCTCGTTCAGGGCCTCCCGGAATTGTACGGTACGCATCGTCGGATTAAAGGATGTGGAATGGCCGCAAAGGTAAGCCCGCCACGCACCGCACCACCCCCCACAGCAAAAGCACGGAGCCGATGGATCGGGCATGCGTCCCCTCAGGGCAACACCACCGCCTGGGCACCGAGCACCAGGCTGTGCCCCGTGACCGGCGGCACCGGCCCGTCAAATTCCATGCGGACCACGAGCCTGGCATCGTTGCTGCGCAACATGGCCGCCACGTCCACATCCATCAACCCGAGCACCAGGGCCTGGGCCCCATCGGGGACGGAATCCAAGCTGGCCACCGTAACAGGCTGGCCGTCGCCCACGGCCATGCGCACCGTAACCGACTGCAGGGCATTGTAGTAGCTGCCCACCGGATCGGAAAAATAGAGGCGGGCCTTGTTCAACCCCACCCCGACCAGCTGGCCGGTCCCGAAGCCGTTGGCCGTCAGGGCCTGGCCCAACGCCGCACTGCCTTCAAACCCGAAGACGACGCCCGAAGGGGCGGCCACTTGGGCCGAATCGACCGCAATGGCCAGCGCCGGCAGGTCGAAGCTGAAGGAGACCTCGGGAAGCACTTCCTCTTCCTCCTCCTTGCTACAGCCAGCCCAGGCCAGCAAGGCCAGGGGCAGGATCCATACGATGATCTTCCAGGGACCGGGGCGGTTCATGGCACGCAGTGTTGGTCAGGCCCCTTCGTACGCAAATAACCCGGCCGGGGTTTGCTTCGGCATGCCACGTGCACCCATGAGCCGTAAGTTTGCCGCCCAATCCGTTTTTCCACTTCATGAAGATCCTCGTGCTCATCGCCCATGTGCCCGACACCACGGCACGCATCGCCTTTACCAATGACAGTACGGCCTACGACACCAATGGCGTGCAGTTCATCGTGAACCCGTACGACGAGTGGTATGCCTTGGTGCGTGCCCTCGAGCTGAAGGAGGCCCAGGGCGGAACCGTCACCACCATCACCGTGGGCGGCGCGGCCACCGAGCCCACCATCCGCAAAGCCCTGGCCATCGGCGCCGATGATGCCGTGCGCGTGGATATCGACCCCAAGGACGGCCATGATGTGGCCGTGCAGGTGGCCACCTTCGCCAAGGACAAGGGCTACGACCTGGTGCTGGCCGGCAAGGAGACCATCGACCATAACGGCAGCCAAGTGGGCCCCATGGTGGCCGAACTGCTGGACCTGCCCTTCATCTCCCTGGCCACCAAGCTGGATGTGGCCGGTGGAAAGGCCACGGCCGAGCGCGAAGTGCGCGGCGATGTGGAAGTGGTGGAATGCCCCCTGCCCCTGGTGGTGAGCTGCGCCAAGGGAATGGCCGAACAGCGCATCCCCAACATGCGCGGCATCATGGCGGCCCGCACCAAGCCCCTGCAAGTGGTGCCTGCCGTGCAGGCGGAGACGCTGAGCACCTCGGTGAGATTCGAGCTGCCGCCACCGAAACAGGCCGTGAAGATGATCCCTGCCGACGAGGCCGGGAAGCTGATCGAACTGCTTCACACCGAAGCCAAGGTCATTTGAGAAACGCAGAAAGTTGAAAGCTGAAAGTTGAACCGATGAGCGTAGTTGTATTTGCGGATACCCGTGGCACCAAGGTGCCGAAGAACAGCCTGGAAGCCCTGACCTACGGGCGGAAGATCGCGGCCAAGGAAGGCAGCACCGTCACCTTGGTCACTTTCGGGGATGCCCCCCAGGACCGCTTGGCGGCATTGGATGCGGACAAAGTGGTGGTGGCCCGCGCGGCCAGTGACGCCGACAGCCAGCAATTGACCCGGGTGGTAGCGGACGTGGCCACGAAGGAGCAGGCCAAGTGGATCATCTTCAGCCATGACGATACCGGCAAGGCCGTGGCCCCGCGCGTGGGTGCCCGCCTGAAGGCCGGTGAGGTGGCCGGCGCCACCACGCTGCCCAACGAACAAGGCCTGATCAAGCGCAATGTGTTCAGCGGCAAGGCCCAGGCCTGGGTGGAGCTGAAGACGCCCGTGAAGGTGGTGAGCCTGCTGCCCAACAGCATGTCCGTGGAGGCTGCGCAAGGCACGGCCACGGTGGAGGAATATGCCGGCGACGCCGGTGCCGCCAAGGTGATCGTGAAGGAAGTGCGCAAGGCCGGCGAAGGCGTCCCCCTGCCGGAAGCCGAAGTGGTGGTGAGTGCCGGACGCGGCATGAAGGGCCCGGAGAACTGGGGCCTGGTGGAGGAGTTGGCCAAGGAATTGCACGCGGCCACGGCCTGCAGCCGCCCCGTGGCGGACATGCATTGGCGTCCGCACCACGAGCATGTGGGCCAGACCGGCCTGGCCATCCGCCCCAACCTGTACATCGCCATCGGCATCAGCGGTGCCATCCAGCATCTGGCCGGCGTGAACGGCAGCAAGGTGATCGTGGTGATCAACAACGACCCCGAGGCTCCGTTCTTCAAGGCGGCCGACTACGGCATCGTGGGCGATGCCTTCCAGGTGTTGCCGCAGTTGATCGAGGCCGCGAAAAAGCTGAACGCGGAGAGGTAGTTGTCAGTTGTCAGTTGTCAGTTGTCGGTTGTCAGTTGTCGGTTGTCAGGATTGGCCGTGATGCCTGCTGCGCGATCCATTGCAGCCGGACAACCGACCACTGACAACTAAATCCCAAAGCCCCGCTTCGCTTAACTTCACCGCCCCGGCACGAGCAGATGGAAAAAGTTGAGCTGAAGTTCCTGCGCATCACGTACAGCCATACCCACGCGGGGGCCTACGCCTTGATCCTCTCCGAGCTCCATGGCGACCGCCGCCTGCCCATCATCATCGGCGGTGTGGAGGCACAGGCCATCGCCATCCAGGTGGAGAACATCCGCCCTGCACGCCCCCTCACACACGACCTGTTCAAGAATTTCTGCGACCAGTTCGGTATCCACCTGCGCGAGGTGGTGATCAATGACCTGGTGGAGGGGATCTTCCACGCCAAACTGGTGTTGGAGCAGGAAGGCAACCTGGTGGAGGTGGATGCACGAAGCAGCGATGCCATCGCGCTTGCGTTGCGCTTCCAATGCCCCATCCACACCTTCGAGTTCATCCTGGCCGCCGCCGGCCTGCGCATGGAGGAGGGTGAAGAGGAAACACCCCCTGCGGCCACCAAGCAGGAGGGCCCGGCGGAGAAAAAGAACCTCCGGACAGCCAGCCCGGAGGAACTGCGGCAAATGCTGGACGAAGCCTTGGAAGCCGAGGACTACGAAGGGGCCAGCAAGCTCCGCGACGAGCTCAAACGGCGCGAAGGCACGAACTGACGGCGTACCTTTCACCCGGAGGAAGGCTCAACCGAAGCGCATGCAGGCACCATCCTTCCCCGACCCGACATCCATCGTCCGGCCATGGTGAAGGAGGAGCCCAACATCCTGCAGAATTTCAGCCTCGGCAAGATGCTGATGCCCGTGGTGATCGGCCTGGGCATCACGGGCCTGCTCATCTGGCGCACCTCCGACCTGGGCGCATTGGAACAGGTCCAATGGACCTGGGGCACCACCTTCTGGATGGTCATGGCGCTGCTGAGCCTGGTGGTGCGCGACTGGATGTACATGATCCGCATACGCCACCTCACCGGGCGGCGGCTCACCTGGATGCGCTCCTTCGTGGTGATCATGCTCTGGGAATTCGCCAGCGCCCTGGCGCCCGGCATGATCGGCGGAGGCTTCTTCTTCGCGATCTGGTTCCTCTCGCGCGAAGGCATCGATACCGGCACCAGCATCACCGTGATCACCTTCACCTCCTTCCTGGACGGCATCTTCCTGGCGGTGATGGCCCCGCTGGTCTATTTCCTGGTCGGCTACCCGGCCTTGTTCGAAGGCACGGAGTTCACCGGCACCTTCCTGGGCAAGAGCATCTTCGTGGCCTTCTGGGCGGTCTACTTCATCATCCTGGCCTACAAGCTCTTTGTGGCCTATGCCCTCTTCGTCAATCCCGTCTTCGTGAAGCGGGCCCTGGTGGGCTTCTTCTCCATGCCTTTGCTGCGCCGCTGGCGCCGATCGGCCGTCACCACCGGTGACCAGCTGATCGTGGCCGCCAAAGGCCTCAAGCACCAGGGATGGGGCTACTGGTGGCCCGCCCTGCTCACCACCTTCGCCAGCTGGACCGCACGCTACTCCATCGTCAACTGCATCCTTCACGCCTTCCCGCACGGCCCCAATTTCAGCGACCTGGTGATCTACGCCAAGCAGGTGGTGATGGGCATCATCGTCCTGCTCAGCCCCACGCCGGGCGGTAGCGGCCTGGCCGAGTTCATCTTCAACGACTTCCTCGGCATGTACGTGGCTCCCGGGCTGGCGCCGGCCATCGCGCTGCTGTGGCGGCTGCTGAGCTACTACCCCTACATCCTGATCGGCGCCATCCTGCTGCCTCGGTGGGTGCGCCGCAATGTGGTGGTGCCGCTGGTGAAGCATGAGCGGGGCCTGGGGCCTGAAGGTGCGGCCCGTTGAACCGGCCAAGGTCAATGTGTGTTCATGCTCCCGCTGGCCACCAGGGCCCAAGGGGTAGCGGCCGCATTTCCGAAATCCTCCTACATTGACCGCCTTTCAAGGCATCATGGAACGATTCCAAGGACTCATCGGAGTGGTCGTCATTCTCGGCATCGCCTTCCTGGCCAGCAACAACCGCAAACGCATCAACTACCGCCTGGTGGGCACCGGGCTGGCCCTGCAATTGGCCATCGCCGTGCTGGTGCTGAAGATCCCGCCCGTCACCCGGTTCTTCCAAGGCATCGGCCACGTGATGCAGAAGATCGAGGAGTTCGCCCGCAAGGGGGCATCCTTCGTGTACGGCGGCATCGGCGTGCAGCAGTTCGACGGCACCATCGCCAACTATGTGAATGGCGGGTTCGTGTTCGCCTTCAACATCACGGCCACCATCATCCTGGTGTGCATCATCGTCGCCATCCTGTACCACTTGGGCATCATGCAACACGTGGTGTCGGTAATCGCCAAGGCCATGAACTGGGTAATGCGCGTGAGCGGGGCCGAGGCCCTGAGCAACGTGGCCAGCGCCTTCGTGGGCCAGGTGGAGGCACAGGTGATGATCCGCCCCTACCTGAAGGGCATGACCAAGAGCGAACTGCTCGCCAGCATGACCGGCAGCCTGGCCTGCATCGCGGGGAGCATCCTGGTGGTGTACGTGGCCATGGGCGCACAGGCCGGCATGGACCTGGCGCCGAAGCTGATCGCCGCCAGCTTGATGGCGGCCCCCGGCGCCTTGGTGATCAGCAAGATCGTATGGCCGGAGACCGAGGAAAGCCAGACCATGGGCACGGTGAAGCTGGAGGTGAAGAGCCACTACGTGAACCTGGTGGACGCCATCAGCCATGGTGCGGGCGACGGCTGGCGCATCGCCATGAACGTGATCGCCATGCTCATCGGCTTCATCGCCCTGATCGCCTTGGTGGATTTCGGGCTGGTGCGCATCGGCCACCTGTTCAGCCCCGACCTCAACCTTTCGCTGGATTGGATCTTCGGCAAGCTCTTCTACCCCATGGCCTGGGCCATGGGCGTGCCTTCCGCCGACATCGCCAACACGGCCACGCTGCTGGGGCAGAAGCTCACCATCAATGAATTCGTGGCCTTCAGCAACCTTACCGGCGGGCAGGTGCCCATCACCAGTGAAAAGGGCCTGCTGATCGTTTCCGTGGCCATCTGCGGCTTCGCCAACTTCTCCAGCGTGGGCATGCAGATCGGTGGCATCGGCGAGCTGGCCCCCGAGCGGCGCAGCGACCTGGCCAAGCTCGGCTTGAAGGCCTTGCTGTGCGGCACCTTGGCCAGTTACATGAGCGCCACCTTGGCCGGCATCATCCATTGAACGCGGGGGCGGTAGCGGCACGGTTCCCCATTCCGCTGTTGAAGATCGCGGCTTGCCGCCCAAGGCGCGGCAGCACCACGGGGTTATCCTTGCGGCGTGAAGCCTGAACAGGGATCGCAGGAGGAGACCGGCGCCTTCATCCGGGTGCAGGCGGGGGTGCGCGCCATGCTCCGGAAGCTCCGAGGGTCTTCCATGGGCAACCAGATCAAGGACCTGTGGATGCTGGCCCTGCCCTACCAGGTGGCGGCCGTGGCCACGGCCTTGCTGGCCGTGGGCTTCACCAAGCTGTTCGTTTGGCTGGAGCACCGCAACCTTGCCCTGGTCACCGCGCACCCGGACCTGATCTTCCTTACCGCACCGGCCGGGTTCCTGGCATCGTGGTGGCTGGTCACCCGGTTTGCGCCCATGGCCGGTGGAAGCGGCGTGCCGCAACTGATCGCCGCGGCGGACGTGGCCAACGACGAGGAGAAGCACGACGGCAGCTGGCGTTTCCTCAATGTGCGGATCATCCTGGTGCGCATCGGGGCCACGCTGTCCCTGGCCTTCGGCGGGGCCTCCATCGGGCGTGAAGGCCCCATCCTGCAAATGGCAGGGAGCGTGTACCGCGTGGTGCACAAGCTGCTGCCGTCCTTCTGGCCCAAGGTGAGCCGCCGCGTGATGATGGTGACGGGCGGGGCCGCGGGCCTCAGTGCCGCCTTCAATACGCCGCTCGGGGGCATCGTCTTCGCCATGGAGGAGCTCAGCCGCACCCACATCGGCAAGTTCCGCACCGCAGTGCTCAGCTCGGTGATCATCAGCGGCATGACGGCCCAATGGCTGCTGGGGCCGTACCTCCTGCTGGGCTACCCCAAGCTGGAGCGTGTGGGTCCGTCCTTCATGTACACGCTGCTGGTGATCAGCGCAGTGGCCGGGGCCATGGGCGTATTGAGCGGCAAGGCCATGCTGTTGCTGGACAAGGTGCGGCGGGCATTGCACAAGCCCGTGGTCCAGGCCTTGTTCGTGCTGGCTTGTGCCTTCGGTTTCGCCTGGGCGGTGCACGGGCTGGGCCCCATGGCCATCGGCAGCGGCGAGGCCCTGATGGAGCATTACCTCTTCGGCACCGACCCCGTGCCCTCCCTCCGCGATGCGGCCGGCCGGTTGATCGGCTCCATCCTGTCCTCCGGGAGCGGCGCAGGCGGCATGCTCTTCGGCCCCGCGCTTTCCTCGGGCGCGGCCATCGGCGGGCTCTTCGGCCATTGGTTCGGCGTGGACCGGGGCCAATTGAACATCCTGGTGCTGGGCGGCATGTGCGCCTTCCTCACCGGCATCACCCGTTCCCCCTTTACCAGCGCCATCATCATCCTGGAAATGACCGACCGCCATAGCGCCATCCTCCAGCTGATGTACGCCGCCATGATCGCCTCCATGATCGCCAACGGCATCGACCGCAAGCCCTACTACGAACGCATGAAAGATGCGTTGGTCAGTTCACTGAATGGCCGGAGACGGAAGGCCGACACCGGGACAGGGGCCCCGCCGGAACCTGGCCGGTGATGACGTCCTGTCCCAAAGGCCTACTTCGCGCCATTCGCCCGGCAGGGTAACTTCGCACCGCCACCATGCAACAGTACCACGACCTGCTCCGCCACATCCTGAAGAACGGCACCCGCAAGGAGGACCGTACAGGAACGGGAACCTTGAGCTGCTTCGGCTACCAGATGCGCTTCAACCTGGCCGACGGCTTCCCGCTGCTCACCACCAAGAAGCTGCATTTCAAGAGCATCGCGCATGAGCTGCTGTGGTTCCTGCAAGGCGACACCAACATCAAGTACCTGAAGGAAAACGGCGTGCGCATCTGGGACGAATGGGCCGATGCCAACGGCGACCTGGGCCCCGTGTACGGCTACCAATGGCGGAACTGGCCTACCCCCAGCGGCGGGCACATCGACCAGATCGCCAACCTGGTGAACATGATCCGCACCAAGCCGGACAGCCGCCGCCTGATCGTCACCGCTTGGAACCCCGCCGATGTGGACCGCATGGCGCTGCCCCCTTGCCATTGCCTGTTCCAGTTCTACGTGGTGGACGGCAAGCTTTCGTGCCAGCTGTACCAGCGCAGTGCGGACACGTTCCTCGGCGTGCCATTCAACATCGCCAGCTATGCGCTGCTCACCCTGATGGTGGCACAGGTCTGCGGCCTGCAGCCGGGCGAGTTCGTCCACACCTTCGGCGATGTGCACCTCTACCTGAACCACATCGAGCAGGCTGAGCTGCAGCTTACCCGCGAAACACGCGCCCTGCCCACGTTGAAGATCAATCCTGCGGTGAAGGACATCTTTGCCTTCCAGTTCGAAGACTTCGAACTGCTGAACTACGATCCGCACCCGCACATCAAAGCCTCCGTATCGGTATGATCATCAGTGCCATCGCAGCCGTGGCCGAGAACGGCGTCATCGGCAAGGAGGGCGGACTCCCATGGAGCCTGCCGGACGACATGAAGTTCTTCCAGCGCACCACGCTGAACCACCCGGTGATCAGTGGCCGGAAGAGCTACGAAAGCATCCCTCCGCAATTCCGCCCCTTGCGGGACCGCCTCAATATCGTGGTGACCCGCGACAAGAACTACGTGGCCCCCGGGGCCGTGGTCTGCCACTCCCTGGCCGATGCATTGGAAAAGGCCAAGGCCGAAGAGACCAAGGAGATCTTCATCATTGGCGGTGCCCAGCTTTACACCGAGGCCATCGAGGCCGGCATCGTCAATAGGCTCTACATCACCACGGTGCATGCCAAGCCCGAAGGAGATGCCTTCTTCCCCACCATCGGCAAGGAATGGAAGGAAGTGTGGAGCGAGAAGCACAAGGCGGACGACCGCCACAAGCACTCCTTCACCCTGCGCGTGCTGCAGCGGTAGCGCCAGCCGAAGCATCCAACCGACTGGCGAAATTCCTCGCCGCTCCCTCCCACATTCCGGCAGGGGTGGTCCGGGCCCAGTCCGGACCTGAGGAACGCATGTGGCAGGCCGCATTCCAGGCTCGTCATTGGCATGCCCGGTAGCGATCCAACAAAAGGCCGCGGATCACATCCGAGGGAAAGAAACCACCCCAGGTCGTGCCGATCACCTATCTTTCGCCTATGAAGCCAACCCGGGAAACGACCAAGGGCATCCTTCCAAATCTCTTTGGAAGAATGCCCTATGGGTTTCCCGCTGGATTTCCCGAGCTTTTGAAGTAGTCACATCAGCCCCACTCTCCAAGTGTGCATCGCGTCCACCATGTCGGCCCGTACCAGCAACTCCCGCCTTTTCGACCTGGGAACCCCGGCTCTCCATGTCCAACGGGTCACTCTCAAGACCACGCGGACATCCGTTGCTCCCCTTCCTACTCAGACGACAGGATTTCGGTTGAAATCGGGTGCAACTTACTTGGGGAGCCAGGCTGTGCATGTAGAATTTTGACCACATCCGCCCTTTCGCGCCATGAACGCCAGTTTCCTGATCGCCGATGACCACGTGATCGTTCGACGCGGCCTCCGCAACCTGCTGCACGACCAGTTCCATACCTCCGACGTGGAGGAAGTGGCCACGTGCCAGGAATTGCTTGGCTCCCTGGAAAAGAAGGAACCTTCCATGCTGCTGCTGGACCTGCAGTTGACCGACGGCAGCACGCTGGACCATTTGGAGCGTATCTGCAAGGACCACGCGGGCATGCGCGTACTGGTCTACACCATGAGGTCCGAAAACGTATACGCACAACGGGTGCTTGCCTTGGGTGCGGCCGGGTTCCTGAGCAAGGAAAGCAGTGAGGACGAAGTGGTGCGCGCCATACGCCACGTGCTGCAAGGCAAACCGTACATCAGCAACCAGATCGAGGACCACCTGCAGGAGAAAGTGAAGGACGAGGAATCATTGGCCAACCCTTTTTCCTTGCTGTCCGACCGCGAGATCGGTGTGATGGA
Source organism: Flavobacteriales bacterium (assembly GCA_023382455.1). GTDB lineage: Bacteria > Bacteroidota > Bacteroidia > Flavobacteriales_F > PHOS-HE28 > PHOS-HE28. The sequence goes on along the minus strand of JAHDVX010000019.1, from coordinate 17,353 downwards.
TGACCTCTTGGCCGGGTTGGGCGTGAAGGCCATCGCCCTTCGCATGGGGCTCCAGCCCTCCACCGTGGCCACCTACAAGGCCAGGCTGTTCGAGAAACTCGGGGTATCGAACCTGCTCGACCTCCAGCGCATGGCCAAAGCACACCGCCACCACGTTGGATGATGGACCGATCGGCGGGCCGGGCGATGCCCGGAATATTCGCCGCCGTCGCGGCAGCATGGCTCCTGACCGTGGTACCGGCAACCGCCCAGGAAGCGTGGACGCGTGAGCAGTACACTTCCGAGAACGGGTTGCTGCAGAACCGCGTGCACGCCATGGAACTCGACCCTTGGGGCGGGTTGCTGATCGGTACGGAAGGCGGCCTGGTGCGCTTCGATGGTGAGAACTTCCGGCAGATCGGCATGCCCGCGCCCGAAGGCCTGCGGCCCAGCCGGGTCCTGGACATCATACCCGTTCCCGGCAAGGGTTATGTGGTGCGCGATGCCGGCAGCAGGCAGTACTTGTACAAGGACAACCAGATCTCGTCCATCACGAGCGATGCACCGGCACGCAAACCCTTGTCCCGCTTCGCCGGCGTGGGGTCTTCAGTGCAGCTGGTCGTAAGTGCCATGGACCCGGATTCCATGCTGCCCGGAAAGCGGGATTGGCCGTACAGCGTACGCATGATACCCTTGGGAAGTGGCACTTGGTGCATGCGCACGGACCATGAACTGCTGGTGTACAACGACACCGCACTGGCTGAACGCTTCGGGATACCCCAGGGAAAATGGTCCCACCTTTTCACCTTGGACGGCCATGCCTATGTGCTGAATACCGAGGGACATGCCTTCCGGATGGACCTGGAACACCAGACCCCGGTACCTGTGCCGGTCCATGGATTCCCCAAGGTGGAAAAGAAGGACGGGCAGCTCACTTGGCGCATGTACTGCGAGGCCAGTACCGGAAAGGTGAGCATCGTCGCTGCGGAAGGTGTTTTCCTGGTGCAGTCCACCCGGAACGGGAATGGGCTTGAGGCCGTGAAGGTCCCGGTGGAATTGCCGTCGGACTGCCGGGTAGGCAGCCTGACCTGGTTGCCCAGTGGCGATGTACTTGCCATTGGCACGGATACGAAAGGACTTTTCCTCTACCGCAGGAATACCATGCGTACCTTACTCTGTGATATCGGAGGTGATGGCACCAACAATGTATACTTCGCCCAAGCCCCCTTCGGCCAGGACGGGGTAATATCCAGCACGCGCGGTTCGGCCCGCCTGTTCACAGCGGCGGGATGCGGGCCTGGTGCCGCCCCGATACCCGGCTTCGAGGAGTCCGCCATCCTGCTCGACCAGGACCAGCGTTATTGGTACGGCCGGCAGGACACCCTGTACACCTTCGATATGGCCACCCGGGAAGAACACATAGTGCAAGCCGGGGTACGCCCGCTGTGCTTCCTTGAACATGAAGGGGCCATCCATATCGGCACAGGCAAGGGCATCTTCCGGTATTCCGAGGGAAAGCTCCAACTCACCAATCCCCTCGATGAGCATGACCTGGCCTTTCGCCCGGCGGCGCTGTGCATCACCCCGGATGGCGAACTGTGGGTGGCCACCTGCTCCGGCGTGTACCGGGCCCGAGGCAATGGAGGCTGGCAACCTGTTGAAGGTCTTGGCGGTGTTTGCGCCAGGGCGTTGGCCCCTGTGGATGAGGGGGTCTTGGTGGGCACCTATGGGAGCGGCGCTTTCCTGGCCAAAGGCAGCCGCCTTTGGCACCTGCCCAGGGACGATGAGGGTTTCCTGAGCCATGTGCATGCCTTCCTGCCCGATTCCGCCGGCTTCCTGTGGATGAGCACCAACCAAGGTCTCTTCCGCTTGCGCCGCCAGGATCTCTCCGCTTGGACGCGGGACACCACACAAAGCATCTACATCGCCTACTACGGCAAGCGCTCCGGCATTCGCAACTCGGAATTCAACGGAGGGTGCAGCCCCGCATTCACCCGCACAGGCAATGGCTGGGCGTCCTTCCCCACCATGGACGGATTGGTGTGGTTCAGGCCGGAGGATGTACAGGATGCCTATCCCAAGGAACCGATCCTGCTGGAGGGAACCACCGTGGACGGCAAGACCTTGGGCACGGCACCGGAGTACAAGCTTAGCTGGGACCACCGTGATGTCTCGATCACCTTTTCGCTGGCCTATTGGGGGGTGAAGGAGAACGCGAGGCTGGAATACACCTTGGAGAGTGATGGGCCCGGACGATGGATCCCCATGATCCCGGGCCAGCGGGAACTGAGGCTTTCCGCGCTGCCATCCGGAAAGACCTTGCTCCGCATCCGCAAGGTGGGCTCCGCATTCCGCGATGGGGCACGCCCCATTGAATTGCTGTTCATCGTACCCGTGCCCTTCTACCGGTCCTCCTGGTTCATCATCCTGTGCATCCTGGCCGCCGCCCTGATCTTCGCCGCCATCCTGCGCCTGAATGCCGCACGCCTGCGCCGCCGGAACCTGCACCTGGAGAAAATGGTCAGGGCCAGGACCAGCGAGTTGATGAACTCCAATACGGAGCTGAGGAAATCCCTGGAGATGAAGGAAATGCTGGTCTCCATCATCTCCCACGACATCGTTACCCCGCTGCGCTTCATCGCCCGTGTTTCCAATGGTGCCACCAAAGGCTTGCAGGAGCAGGACCCCAAGCGCTTGGAGGACACCCTGCATGACATCGCACGCTCCTCGGACAAGCTGCACGCCAATGCCCAAGGCCTGCTCCAGTGGATCAAACGGCAGGACGGAAGGATCGACCTGAGGATACGCCACGTGGCAGCCAAGCCCCTGGTGGATGAGGTATTGGCCATGGAGCAGGAGCGGGCGCTCGACAAGGGCATCCGCCTGGAGAATGCTGTCCCGGACGACGATGTGTTGCAAACGGACCGGAACGTGCTTTCCATCATCCTGCACAATCTGGTGGCCAATGGTGTGAACCACACGGCGAAAGGCCATGTGCGCGTGAGCGCTGCCATGCACGCCTCGGCCTACCACATTACCGTGGCCGATACCGGAAACGGCATGCCGGACGCCGCCCTGCGCCATGCCCTGCGGATACAGGGCCGCGGAGCCCTTGGCGCCATGAACGAGGAAGGCGAGCGCGATGTCCAAGGCCTCGGGCTGCTGATCGTGGCCGACTTGCTGCAGCTCTTGGGCGGCAGCTTCGTGGTGGACAGCACCAAGGGCCTGGGCACCGCGATAACCGTGATCCTGCCATGCCTCACGAAGGAGACCCGGAACGGACCGGCCACTTACGGCTTGAGTAGCGAGGCCGCCAAGTAGTAAATATTCTACATTTTATTCCACTGATATTCACCAAGGCTATCTTGGCGCGCCCTTGCGCATGCCTCCCGCATCAACCTCAACATCCACTCCCGTGCTGAAGACCTGCTCCACCCTGCTGCTCGCCTTGGCCTTCCCCACACTGCTCTGCGCCCAGGAGGTGTGCAACAACGGCCTCGATGATGACAACGACGGACTTATCGACCTGAACGACCCGGATTGCCCCTGCTCCACACTGGTGGCCGCAGACGACCTGCCGAGCTATATCCGGAACCACTCCTTCGAGGACCGGCTGTGCTGTCCACTATCCTTCGTCTCCGTGGTCTCGCCACCTTGGCTGGATTGTGCCAACGGCTGGCACCAGGCCACGATCGCCACGTCCGATTATTTCCACGAATGCGGCTATTCCCCGGTCGGTTTCAACCTGCCGCCGGCCGATGGGGACGGCGCAGTTGGCTTTTTCGCCCAGCCCGGCTATTTCGAGTACGTCGGCACTTGCCTTACTTGGCCCTTGCCCTCCAACCCCTTGCTGGCGGGCGTCACCTATACGCTTTCCCTCTGGATCTCCGCCGCCGCAGTGAACAGCTATCATTCCCAGACCCTCGCCCAGGCCGACCCGTCGTACTGGTCCGAGCAGTTGCCCCTGGCCATTTTCGGCCATGCCGATGAATGTGTGGAATTCCCCATTCCAACCCTTGACTGCATCGGCTTGATGCCGGGCTGGAGCGAACTGGGCCGCGTGATGGTGCAACCGGCCTGGGAGTGGACCCGTGTGTCCATCACCTTCACGCCGACGCAGGACATCCACTCCATCCTTATCGGCGGCGGTTGTGACGTCCCGGCCTCCTTCAGCGGAAAATGGATCGTCAATGCCGAAGGCGAGGGCTACTACGGCACACCCTACTTCCTGGTGGATGACCTGTTGCTCACCGAAGCACAGGACCAGGTGCTGCAGCCGGTGGCCGTGACCGGCAACCTGTGTGCAGAGGATGCCGGGGCACTGGCCATTCCGCCCTCAGGTGCCAGCGGCTTCCAATGGTACCTTGACGGTGTAGCGATCCCGGGGCAGACCACCGCCGACCTGGACATCTCCGGCATGGGGCTGGGGCCGGGCACCTACACCATGACCAGCACGTTCAATGGCCAATGCCTGATGGGCAACTCTTTCCTGCCCCCGGCTTCCGCCCCGGTCCCGCAGATCTCCATGGCCCCGGATTCGGGATGCGCACCGCTCACCGTGGCCTTCGCCGATACCACCGGGGGCGGCACACAGACCATCCACTGGGACCTGGGCGACGGCAACACCACGGCGGACAGCGCATTCACCCATACCTACACGGCCCCGGGCTCCTTTGATGTAACCCTCCGGGTGCGCGATGCGGCCGGTTGCGAGGGTGAGTTGACGATACCCGATGCCATCACCGTGTTCCCCGGGGCCAATGGCCAGATCAACGCCAACCCGAACCCCGTGGATGCCGAAGACCCCACGGTGCAACTCAGCGGATCCGGTTCCGCGGACATCATTTCCTGGTGGTGGGACCTTGGCGCCGCCAACCCGTCCACCTCCACGGACCAGGACGTGGAAGCCGACTTCCCGGCCGTACCCGGCGATTACCCGGTGATGCTGGTGGTCTCCACCACGAACGGATGTGTGGATACCGTGCTCTCCATGGTAACGGTGATCGATCCCGGGGTGATCGAGATGCCCAATGTGTTCAGCCCCAACGGCGACGGGCGGAACGACCGGTTCATCCCCATCGGCTACAAGGGCGCACCCGGTTTGATGGAGATCTACAACCGCTGGGGGCAGGTGGTATTCAGCACCCGCAACCTGGTCCAGGGTTGGAACGGTTCCGGCTTCCCGGACGGCACCTACTTCTTCATCGTGACCCCGGATATGCCGGGTACGGGGGCCCTCACTGGCCACATCACGCTCGTCAGGTAGGCCGACCCCGGATTCTGGGCACTTCCACCACCCGGCCAGGCGCCGGGGACTTTCGCGGTCTGCCTTCATTGGGGGGGGGGTACCGTTCACCGGTACTGTGGACCGTTGGCCGGATGGATCCTTCCGATCCCTGGTCCTTCACCTCTTCGGGCAACGTGGGGAGACCCTGTAACGTCTATCCTACCGTGTAGCAATAATTCTACACAACAAATCAAAAATCCCTTGAGGTGAACTATATTGGCCCCCGAGCAACCCCAAACAAGGAACCGAAGGTAGCGAAAGCCCCATTCTCCATCAACTCTCCTTTGGGCCAGGAACGGCCCGCCCCACTCTCCAAATCTCCCTTTAACCGGGCCCGATCGTTGCCCAACACACTCTCCAAGCGTCGCATACCGTGCATGAAAGCCCTATCGGCCATCCTCCTGGCCCTTGTACTTCCGGCCGCACTCTCCGCCCAGGAGATCTGCAACAACGGTATCGATGATGACACCGACGGGCTGATCGACCTGAACGACCCGGACTGCCCCTGCTCCACCTTGCTGATGACGGACAGCTTGCCGAGCTACATCCGCAACCATTCCTTCGAGCAGAGGAGCTGCTGTCCACTAGGGTTTGTATCGCCACTCGGACCACCTTGGCTGGATTGCGCCACCGGCTGGCACCAGGCCACCTCCTCCACATCCGACTACTTCCACGAATGCGGCTACTCCCCAGCCGGCATGCCCCTGCCACCACCGGACGGTGAAGGCGCCGTGGGATTCTTCGCAATGACCACCTACAAGGAGTATGTCGGCACTTGCCTGACCTGGCCCCTGCCCTCGAATCCGTTGATCGCCGGTACCACTTATACCTTATCCCTTTGGATTGCGGGCGCCTCGGTGGATGACGTTCATGGCCAACCCGCGGCCCAAGGGCAAATGATCGGCTCGCTCTTCCCGGACCAATTGCCCTTGGCCATCTTCGGCTACGCCAACGCCTGCGTGCCCTTCCCAGTTCCCGTCATGAACTCCAACAGGGATTGCATCGGTGACGAACCGGGATGGAATGAACTGGGCAGTGTGATGGTACAGCCTTCGTGGGACTGGGTGCGTGTCTCCATCACGTTCACGCCCACGCAGGACATCCACTCCATCATGATCGGCAGTGCCTGTGACCTGCCGCCCTCCTTCGATACACGCACCATCCTGGATGACCAGGGTGAACCTGTTGGATTGATGCCTTACTTCATCGTGGATGACCTGATGCTCTCCGAGGCCGGTGACCAGGTGCTCAGCCCCACGGCCACCACGGGCAACCTCTGTGCCGGTGATGTATTGGCCATGGCCCAACCACCAGCCGGTGCCACGAACTTCCAATGGTACCTGGATGGTGTGGCCTTGCCCGGCCAGAACAGCGCGACCTTGGACGTTTCGGCAGGCAATCTCGGCCCGGGATTGTACACCATGGCCAGCACGTTCAGCGGCGAATGCCTGATGGGGTCGGCCTTCGTGGCTCCGGCTGCGGCACCCACTCCGTTCCCCGCGCTCTCCCCCGTATCCGGATGTGCACCGCTCACCGTGGCCTTCGCCGATACCACCGGGGGCGGCACCCAGACCATCCACTGGGACCTGGGCGACGGCAACACCACGGCGGACAGTGCATTCACCCACGTCTACACGGCCCCGGGCTCCTTTGATGTGACCCTCCGGGTGCGCGATGCGGCCGGATGTGAGGGTGAGTTGACGATACCCGATGCCATCACCGTGTTCCCCGGGGCCAATGGCCAGATCAACGCCAACCCGAACCCCGTGGATGCCGAAGACCCCACGGTGCAACTCAGCGGATCCGGTTCCGCGGACATCATTTCCTGGTGGTGGGACCTTGGCGCCGCCAACCCGTCCACCTCCACGGACCAGGACGTGGAAGCCGACTTCCCGGCCGTACCCGGCGATTACCCGGTGATGCTGGTGGTCTCCACCACGAACGGATGTGTGGATACCGTGCTCTCCATGGTAACGGTGATCGATCCCGGGGTGATCGAGATGCCCAATGTGTTCAGCCCCAACGGCGACGGGCGGAACGACCGGTTCATCCCCATCGGCTACAAGGGCGCACCCGGTTTGATGGAGATCTACAACCGCTGGGGGCAGGTGGTATTCAGCACCCGCAACCTGGTCCAGGGTTGGAACGGTTCCGGCTTCCCGGACGGCACCTACTTCTTCATCGTGACCCCGGATATGCCGGGAGCCGATGCCCTGACGGGACACGTAACACTCGTGCGATGAGCGCCAAGCAGCGAACACTTCCTTTGATCGCGTTGGCCGGTTTCCTGCTGGCGGTGACCCCGGCACAGGCCCAGCTGATCATCAACCAGACGCAGCCCCCCACCACCTTGGTGCAGAACTACCTAATGGGGTCGGGCGTGTTCGCCAACAACGTCACGTACAACGGCAGCCCAGGGAATTTGGTGCCGTCACTGTTCACCACACTTGGGCAGATCGGCCGCTTCAATGGCACCAATACCGTGATCGGCATCAACAGCGGCACCTTCCTCTGCACCAATGACGCGGACTACTCCCTGCCCGGGCCGAACGACCTGCTGATGCAGCACGGCGGCGGCATGGGAGGCGGAGGTTTCTGGACCAGCCCCGACCTGGACCTGAGCCAACTGACCGCATGGCCGATGTGGCAGGTCAGCGGCGGCAACAACATCGGCAACAAATCGGTGCTGGAGTTTGACTTCGTCCCCACAAGCGACATGGTGAGCGTGCGCTATGTCTTCTCCTCGGAGGAATATGAGCGCTGGGCGTGCAGCGAGTACAACGACGTCTTCGGCTTCTTCCTCAGTGGGCCGGGCATCAATGGGCCTTACACCAACAATGCGATCAACATCGCCTACGTGCCGGGTTCCATGGACCCTGTTTGCGTGAACTCCGTGAACAGCGGACAGGTGCTGGCCAACGCCAACGGCCCATGGAACAGCATGGATCCCTGGGAGAATTGCCGCGACAACTACCCCAGCTGGCTGAACAATGTGCAGTACTACCGGTACAATGGCGGGCAGTGGCCATTCGCCATGCCCCCTGGCGGACAGCCCCAACTGGAATCCCCCTATAACAACGACCCCTACTACATCCAGCACAATGGCATGACCGTGGTGCTCACCGCCAGCGCCGCAGTGCAGTGCGGCGAACTGTACCACATCAAAATGGGCGTGGGCAACACGGGCGACAATTGGTTCCCCTCCGCCGTGTGGCTGGAAAACGGCTCCTTCACCAGCAGCGACCGTTTCTCCCTCACCGCAGACCCCGGGCCGACCGTGGAGTACACGGCAACGGACACCATCTTCTACGAGAACGACTGCGACAGCGTGTACCTGCGCTTCCACCGCTGGGGAGGGTTCTACCTCGATGAGTGGCTCCAGATCCAGGTGGAGGGTACGGCTACAAACGGCGTGGACGTCCTGCCTGCACTTATCGACAGCGTCCACTTCAACCAGCTTGATTCCTTCGCCATCGTCCCCATCGCGGTGCCCGTGGATGTTGACGGGCCCGAGGACCTGATCATCAAGCTCATCACCTGCAACGGCGCCAAGATCAAAACCTACCACTTCCTGATCGACCAGAAACCGCCGTTGCAAGTAACCCTCGACGACATCGACCTGGATTGCCCCGAAACCATCACCCTCACACCCGTGGTGACCGGCGGCGGCGGCGATCCCGGCTCCTACGAGTATCTATGGAACACCGGCGAGACCACGCCAAGCATCACCCACTTCGTGGACCAGACCACCCAATTCTGGGTGCAGGTGAAGGATTGCTGGAGCCTGCCCGCCGCGGACAGTGCGTGGGTGACGTTGCCATTGTACTTGCCCATGGCGCTGCTGACCACACCGGATACGGCCATCCCGTGCCTCCACACCGCCGACCTGATGGTGCAGGCCCAGAACGGGGCCGGCGGATACACCTACCAATGGACGTTGGCCGGACAGGTGCTGGGCAACGACTCCATCCTTCCGGATGTGCCTCCCGCCATTCCCCCGGTGTACTACGTGGTCACGGTCACCGACCTCTGCGGGGTGCAAACCTCCGATTCCGTGCTCGTTTCACAAGCGCCACCCGTTCCCTTGGTGCTTACCCTGACACCGGACACGGCCATACCGTGCCTGGGCCACGCTGACCTGGTCGCAACCGTAACCGGAGGAGGTGGATCCATCTCGTACACCTGGACCTTGGGCGGACAAGTGATGGGAAGTGATTCCATCCTCAACGTTCCCGCTGCGGCCAATGATGTGTACACCATGGTGGTCAGCGACCAATGCGGTCAATCCATCAGCGGCCAAGTGGTGGTGACCACCGGGCCCACGCCGCCGATCAGCATCGAGGCCTACGGGGATACGGTGGAATGCGCGGGCATGACCGCCGTGCTTCAAGCCGTCAACGTTTCCGGAGGCGGTGGCACCTACCGATACGACTGGGGCCTGGGTACCGGCATCAACAACAGCCCGACGCTCTCCACTGCCGTGGATTCAGATACGTGGTACACGCTGACCGTGACCGACGATTGTGGCAACAGCACCGATACCACGCTGGCCGCCATCGTCATGGACCATCCGCCGTTGCTCCTGGCCACTTCCAACGACACCATCGTGTGCCCTGGTGAGCAAGTGCCGCTATGGGTATTGCCGCAAGGTGGGGCGGGAGGCTATACCGTTACCTGGCCCGGGCTGGGCTCGGGCAACACCGTGGCATGGCATGCAACACCCGGTGGCCTGAACGCCATGGTCCAGGTGACCGACCTGTGCGGGACTACGGCCACGGCCAATGTCCAAGTGGATGTCTTCGCTGGAAGTGCTTCCATTTCCGCGACCCAGATGGGTGAGTACACGTGGAACTTCGCGGCACACTATGAACCGCCGGGAAGCACCCTGGCCTGGGACCTCGGCGATGGCACCACCGCCACCACCCCCACGGTGAACCACACCTACGATCAGCCCGATGCATTCTGGGTACTGCTCACCGTAACCACTCCGGACGGCTGCGTGCTCACCGACAGCGTGCGTACACGACCGCCACAAGCCACCATCTACTTCCCCAACACGTTCACTCCCGATGAGGACGGGTTCAACGACACCTTCGGAGGTGAAGGGATCCTGATCACCAGTTACGAATTGCTGGTATTCAACCGCTGGGGCCAGATCGTTTTCGAAAGCCATGACATGGCCGACCGATGGAGTGGCCATACCCCCGACGGCGAGGAGGTTCCGCAAGGGATCTACCAGTATAAGTACCGCGTCGAAGGTCTCTCCTTGCCGCCCAGAACCGGCTTCGGCCATATCACCTTGCTGCGATGAAGGTGATGTCGGCGTGGTTCGCATTGGCGTGGTCGCCAATGGTGGCTCTTGGCCAACCGGCTGGCATGCCCTTGCCCATTCTTCGGGCCGTGGCCTTTGATGCCGCCGCCGTGCAGCAGGACGATGAGCGGCGCGAACAGGCCGGCGAGCTTCCGCTTTATGGACGAAAGCTCGCCCTTGCCGTATCCAGCGCGGACGGCACTTGGTCCGTGGATGGCTCCGAACGCGTGTGCAGGTTGGCTGTTTCTTCCCCGGGCGCCTTAGCCATGGAACTTTTCCTGGAGGATGTATCCGTGCCTGCCGGAGCGCGCATGCGGATCACCACCTTGGACGGCCAGGAACTTCACCCCTACGTGGGAATGGACCTGCCCCAAGACGTGCATGAATATGCGACGCCGTTGGTGAGCGGGGACAGCTGGGTACTGGAATACCGCGAACCTGTGGACGCCCTGCAGCCCGGCCGGTTCTCCTTGCCCTGGCTGAGCCACGCCTACCGGGACGTGGAAGCCTTCACGGACCGCGAAGGCAATTGCCATGTGAACGTGGCCTGCTCGCCGGAAAGGGATGGCTGGGAAGGACCGATCAAGGCCACGGTGCGGATCAGTGTGGTGGTCCCCCAAGGCACGGGCTGGTGCACCGGCACCTTGGTGAACAATGTGCGCCAGGATTGTGCGCCCTACATCCTCTCCGCCTTCCATTGCGGCCGCGAATCCACCACGGCCAACTTCAATCAGTACAAGTTCTATTTCAACTTCCAATACGCCGGCTGCTCCGGAGGCTCCTACAGCACAGCACAGTTCATGACCGGCGCCCAGCTGAAAGCCTACAGCAACGACTACAATCCACAGTACCAAGGGCTTGGCGGTTCCGACTTCATGCTCCTGCACACCAACGCGGGGATCCCGGGCTCCTTCGAGCCTTACTGGGCCGGTTGGGATGCCACGAACTTGTCCACGGTGACCGCCGATGGCGTGTGCATACATCACCCTACCGGCGCTCCCAAGCGCATCTCCTCCTATACCCAAACGCTCACCACCGGGCATCCCATGGCCTCCTCAGGCCTGATGAGCCATTACAAGTTGATCTGGGCCGCCACCGAGCATGGTTGGGGCATCACCGAAGTGGGTTCAAGCGGTTCAGGCCTTTTCAAGCACATGGACGGAACAGGGCCTGTGCTTATCGGCACCTGCACCGGCAACTCCTCCGGGATGACCTGCTCCAACCACTCGGGGTGGGCCTATTTCGGCAAGATGAGCTACCACTGGACCAACAACCCGAATACAGCCAACCTGAAGCTCAAGGCCTGGCTTGACCCTGACAATACGGGAACGACGGTGCTCGGCGGCAGCGATTCGCCGTGCTCCTCCCCGGCCGGTACAGCGGAACAGCTCCGGCAAGGGCAGCTTTCGGCCTACCCCAATCCGGCGTCCGGCCTGGTGACCATTGGTCAGGTGGTTGGGGCCGATGCCCGTTTCACTGTTTTCAATGCCACCGGGCATGCCGTCCTTACGGGCCGCATATCCGATAAGCGACCGACCATTGATGTGGCCGGACTGCCCAACGGGGCCTACTTGGTTCGCCTGGAAAGCGACCTACCGGCTCCTGAAAGCATCCGCCTGCTCGTCATGCACTGATCCATTCTCCCGCAAGCCCCCTCTCCAGGAAAGCCCCGTCCGACCATGATCACATCCAGCACCCGCACCGGCCAATTCGCGACACTCCTGGCCTCATTCGCCTTACCCGGTCTGCTTGCCGCGCAAGTGAGCCTGTACCAATGGAGCGAATCACCGGGCACCTACACGCCCATCACAGAGGCGGACGGGGGGATTGCCCTGGGCACGCCCACCTATTGGCCCCAACAATTCAACAACCGCGCCTGGGTGAACAACCCGTTCAATGACCCGGGTGGGCAGTTGACGCAGAGCGGCTATCTCTCCCCGGCGGAAGGCCCCGGCTATCCCATCGGTTTCAACTTCACCTTCAACGGGGACGTGTTCGACCGCATCGGCATCTCCAACGGCGGCTGGATCAGTTTCGGCAAATCCACCGACGGCTTGCAGGCGGTGTGGGTGTACAACATGAGCGGCACGTCCAACGGCGACCCGTTCCTTCAATGGTACAACGGCCCCGTGCCCGATTACAAGCGCAACCGTATAGCCGGTTTCGGCAACAGCATCCTGCAGCAAGTGGACTGGACCTCGCTCATGCCGCCTGGCCCCAAGTCCGTGATCCGCATGGCCACCATCGGCACCGCCCCCAACAGGGTGTGCGTGGTGCAGTGGGAGGATTACGGCCTGAACGGCGATGTTACCGTTGCCATCAACGAGATCAATTTCCAGATCCGGCTCTATGAGGCGGACAACAGCGTGGAGGTGCAGTTCGGCCCCATGGTGTGGTACTCCCTGCTGGGCCGCCGGCCGGAGACCCAGATCGGCCTCAGCGGACGCACCAATGCGGACTTCAACGGGCGCATGACGGTGTACGAACAGCCTGCGTTCATCTACGACTGGACCAATACCGTGCCCGCCACCTCCAACCAATCGTACTGCACCATGGCCACGGAGCAGCCGGGCATGCCCAACGGTTCGGGCATCATGCCCGAGGAAGGCACCATCTGGCGGTGGGAGCCGCCTGTGTGCCCGCCACCGGCATGGCCCTTGACCGTTACCGATATTTCATTTGACTACGCCACGGCCCATTGGGAGGCCAATGCTGCCGGAGAGTACGAGTACTACGTCTCCTCTGCGGATAGCGTAACCGGGCCTGAAGTGGCCTCCGGCACCACCACCGACCTGGAAACTTCCATCTTCGGCCTGGAGGCCAACACCACGTATTACGTCTTCGTTCGCTCCATTTGCGGAGGTGAGCCCGGGACCTGGGGAGCACCCACGCCCTTCACCACCATCGGGGGCGGCATAGTGAACTGCGACGGTACGGCCATTGATGTGACGTACTGCTCCCAACAGGACGACTCCGTCACCTGGCAGTACATCTCGGGAGACGGTTCACCGCTCCGTATTGAACTCCTCGACGGCTTCCATGGCTCGGTGAGCGGTGAATCCTTCGAGATCTGGAACGGACCGGCAGGCAGCGGCACCCTGATCTATGACGCCCCTTCAGGTGCCAACGTGGGCGGATTGACATTCACGGCCTCCACCGGCCAGATCACCATCATTCTGACCACGGGGGCCGGCGCATGCGAAGCCCAGCCGTGGTACTTGCCCTTCCAGTGGCGGGTGGGTTGCAAGAACTGCACGGACCCCTTGGTCAACTTCAGCGTGGTGGAGGACTGCGCCAACATGCAATACTTCGTTGAGGCGAACATCTTCAACATGGGCAGTTCCTCGAGCTTGATCCTGAATAACAACCTGGGCGTGCCGCCAACCACGGCCACAGCCACCGGCATCGCCACCGCAGGCCCCTTCCCCGCCGGTACGTCCGTGGTGGTCGTGGCGCAGAACCCGGACAATGTGATGTGCCACACCGACAGCCCCGTGCTGCTCAACGCCCCATGTACCGTGCAGGATTGCGGCCCCACCACCTACACCTACTGCTACGCGGATAATGAGACCAGCCAGTGGGCTTACCAGGGCGAGAACGACCAGGAGATCGGCATCCGCTTCATCCGTGGCACTGTGGGCCTGGGCGACGATCTGACCTACTACAATGGCCTGGACATCGACAACCTGGCACCGACGGACATCAGTTGGGGATTGGCCAACAAGCTGATCACCTCCGGCCCGCCCTCCACGGACCATGCCCTGGTGCTTGCCCTTCAGGCGGACAACGCCGTGAGCTGCGCCAATGAAGATCCCTTGTTCGGCGCCTCTGAGGAATGGGAATACGTGGTGGCCTGCTACGATGGCTGCACCCAGCCCCAAGCCTCCTTCTCCACCGCTTGCGTCAGCACCACCCAGTATGAAGTGGTGGTGAACATCACCAACATCGGAAGCACCGGCAGCGCACAGATCACCAACAACGGCGGTGCGGCCACGGTTGCCGCCACTGCGGCCGGAACCTATACCGTAGGCCCCTTCAACGCCGGAACGCCGGTGACCGTGGAGGTGGAAGGCGCCAGCGTGCTGTGCACCTGGACCTCCCCCGCATTGGTGCAGGATGATTGCTCCGGCTGGGAACCCCAGGTGGATTGCGAAGGCACGCCCGGCGGCTCCGCCCTGCCCGGAACGCCCTGCACCGCTCCCCAAGGTGAAACCGGCGTATGGAACGACAACTGCGAATGCATGGGCCCCGACGGCATCGCCGAAGGCTCCATGGGCACCCTGCACCTCTTCCCCAACCCCAGCACCGGCCGCTTCACCATCGAACTGCCTGCGGCATTCCACGGCACCGCAACCCTCCGCGTGATGGATGTGGCGGGGCGCACCGTGGCCGTGAAGGCCCTGACGGAAAGGGGGCCGGTCCGCGTGGAACTGCCGTCATTGCCGAACGGCCTTTACGCCCTGGCCTTGGAAAGCAACAGCCAAGTCCTCAACGGCAAGGTCAGCATCCAACGCTAACCTCAGACAGCAACATGAACCTCCTGCATCCTATCCCGCCCCCCAAGCGGCGCTACCCTGCACTGTTGGCGGCCGTGGCCATTCCCGCCCTGCTGTCCGCCCAAGTGAGCCTGTACCAGTTTTCCCAAAGCGTGGAACCCTATACGGAGATCACTGCGGCCGATGGTGGCTATTCCCTGGGCGTACCCACCTTCTGGCCGCCTTTGTACAACCAACGCGCCTGGGTGAACACGCCGTTCTTTGAGCCGAACGGGCAGGTGGCCAGCTACCTGAACCCGGCCATCGGCCCGGGCTATCCCATCGGATTCGACTTCGCCTTCAACGGCGATGTCTTTGATGTCATCGGCGTTTCACACTCCGGCTGGATCAGCTTCGGGAAGAGCAGCGACGGCGACCAGGCCGTGTGGATCTACGCCATCGACCATCCGCATGGAATGCCGTTCGTGCAATACTACGGCGGACCCGCGGAACCTTACAAGCGCAACCGGGTGGCCGGCTGGGGCAACGGATCGCTGTACATGCAGGACATGAGCTCCTATGTCCCTCCCGGGCCCATCACCTCCCTGCGGATCGCCACCATCGGAACCGCCCCCAACCGGGTATGCGTCATTCAATGGAAAGACTTCCTGAATGCATACCCGCCCAGCAGCTCGCGCATCAACTTCCAGATCCGTCTCAACGAAGCCGATAATTCCGTGGAGGTCCGCTATGGCACCATCATCGTCTCCACCATCCAGAATGCCGAGGTCCAAGTAGGCCTCGGCGGCCAGGTGCCGGAGGATTTCAACAGCCGGAAGACCGTGTACGAGGAACCGGCATTCCTGTACGACTGGAACTTCACCGTGGCAGGCACGCTCAACACCGATGCCTGTTTTGCCACGGCTGAGCAAACGGGGCACCCCAACGGGTCGGGCATCCCTCCCGCGAACGGCCTCAACTTCAAATGGACACCCGATGTCTGCCCGCCTCCCGTATGGCCCCTCACCATTGACCAGCTGAGCTTCGACTCCGGCCACGCCAGCTGGCAGTCCACCGCCGCCGGTGAATACGAGTACTTTGTCACCGACACAAACGACCTGAACGGGCCGGAGATCGCCTCCGGGACCACCACCGACCCCGAGGCCTATTTCTTCGGACTCAATGCCTCCACCACCTACTACGTCTTCGTGCGAAGCATGTGCGGCGGCGAGCCCGGCACCTGGTCCCTGGCCACCGTGTTCGAGACCCTTGGCGGCGGCATGGTGGTGTGCGACGGATCGGTGATGACCGAGAACTACTGCTCCAAGCAGTACAACACCAAGGAGTGGCTCTACATCTCCGCCGACGGCTCCCCGCTGAAGATCGAATTCCTCAGCGGGTATGTGAGTGGCCCACTCTTCCAGGTCTGGAACGGAACCTCGGACGCCGGGACACCTGCACCGGCCATGAACGGCGACCTCACCGGCTATGAATTCAACTCCGGAAGCTCCATCTTCATCCGCCTGGTGACCGACGCGGGCGCCTGCGAGGCCCAATCCTGGTATCTGCCGCTACAATGGCGCGTAGGATGCAAGAACTGCCAAGACCCGTTGGTCAGCTTCACCGTGCAGGAGGATTGTGACAACCTCCAGTACTACGTCAATGCCAATGTCTTCAACTTGGGCAGCAGCAGCTCATTGGTCCTGAACAACAACCTGGGCGTGCCTTCCACCACGGTGTCCAGCACCGGGAACCACTTGGCCGGGCCCTTCCCAGCCGGCCAGTCCGTGATCGTCACCGCACAGAACCCGGACAACCAGATGTGCTATGCCGCCAGCGCCTCGCTACTCAACGCGCCGTGCGCCGTGCAGGATTGCGGCCCCACCACCTACACCTACTGCTACGCCGACAACGAGACCAGCCAGTGGGCCTACCAGGGCGAGAGCGGCCAGGAGATCGGCATCCGCTTCATCCGCGGCACCGTGGGCCTGGGTGATGACTTCTTCGTTTACAACGGGCTTGACATCGACAATTTGGTACCCACGGAAATCACCGCAGGCTACCAGACCGCCATGGCCAACAAGCTGTTCACCTCCGCCCCGCCCTCCACCGACCACGCCATCGTGATGGAACTGGTGGCCGACGGCGCCGTGAGCTGCATTACGGAGGACCCGCTCTTCGGCGCCGCCACGGAGTGGGAGTACGTGGTGGCCTGCTATGATGGCTGCACCCAGCCCCAAGCCACCTTCTCCACCGCTTGCGTCAGCACCACCCAGTATGAAGTGGTGGTGAACATCACCA
>JAHDVX010000018.1:11981-69581 GCA_023382455.1 Flavobacteriales bacterium | reverse complement strand
GCAGCGGCACGGCCACGGTGACGCGCACGGGCACGGGCGGCGGCACGTACAGCGCGAGCCCTGCGGGCCTGGTGGTGAATTCGAATACGGGCACCATCAACCTGGTGACGAGCGCGGCCGGTGTATATACGGTGGCCTATGTGATCGCGGCGGGCAACGGATGTGCGGGGTTCAGCACCACCACCAGCGTCACCCTGTACAATGTGGGCGATCCCTGTGATGACGGAGATCCGGCCACGGTGAACGATACGATCACTGCGGCTTGCACTTGCGAAGGGTTGATCCAAGTCGGCATCGCGACCCACGGCGGTGGTGCCACGGAGCCTTTGCTCTATCCGAACCCCAACGGCATCGGTGTGCTGTATGTGGATGCCGGGTCATGGGTTGAGCGGGGTGGACCAATGGAGCTGGAGATCCGGGATGTGACCGGCCGCCTGGTATACCGCGCAGCCGTGACCCTCGGCACGGAGGGCCAAGCCGGGCCGGTGGCCTTGCCTGCCGGGATGGTGCGGGGCACCTACTTGGCCCGGTTGGGATCGGGCGACCGGTTCCTGGTCCAACGGCTGGTGGTGCAATAGCGGCGGGTACAGGCCCGGAAACAGGAAGGCCACCCGCTTGGGATGGCCTTCCTGGATGGTTTCACGGTAGCGCTCAGTAGTACACCAGGCGGCGCACCTTGGCGATGTGCTTGGCCAGGCGGATCACCTGCTTGGTGTAGCCGAACTCGTTGTCGTACCAGGTGTAGAGCACCACGTTGCGCTTGTCCTCGCTCACGATGGTGGCATTGCTGTCGAACACGCTGCAGCAGGTGTCGCCGATAATGTCGCTGCTCACCAGCTCGGGGTCCACCTGATAGTGGATCTGATTCACGAGTTCGCCTTGCAGGGCGGCCTGGCGTACCAGGTTGTTCATCTCCTCGCGGGTGATGTCCTTGTTCACCGTGAGGCTCATGATGGCCAGCGAACCGTTGGGGGTGGGCACGCGCACGGCATTGGCCGTCAGTTTGCCTTTCAGGCTGGGGATGGCCTTGCTCACGGCACTGCCTGCACCGGTGGTGGTGATCACCATGTTGATCGCCGCGCTGCGTCCGCGACGGGTGCCTTTGTGGTAGTTGTCCAGCAGGTTCTGGTCGTTGGTGTAGGCGTGCACCGTTTCGATGTGGCCTTTCTCGATGCCCAGGCTATCCTCCACCACCTTCAGGATCGGGGCGATGGCGTTGGTGGTGCAGCTGGCGGCGCTGAAGATGTGCTCCTTTTCCAGGTCGAGCCCCTTGTGGTTGATGCCGTACACGATGTTGGGGATCTCCTTGCCCGGGGCGGTGAGCAGCACCTGCTTCACGCCCTTTGACTTCAGGTGGCGGCTGAGCGCCTCGCGGTCCTTGAACACGCCGGTGTTGTCGATCACCATGGCGTCATGGATGCCGTAGGCGGTGTAGTCGATGTCCTCCGGGTTGTTGGCGGCGATCAGCTGCACGCGCTGGCCGTTGACGATCAGGGCCTGGTTTTCCAGGTCCTCCACCACGGTTCCCTTGAAAGCGCCGTGCACGCTGTCGTTGCGCAGCAGGGCGGCGCGTTTCACGATCTCCTCATTGTTCAGCTTGCGCAGCACGATGGCACGCAGGCGCAGCTGCTGGCCCTTGCCGGCCTGCTTCACCAGTTCGCGGGCGGCCACGCGGCCGATGCGGCCGAAGCCGTAGAGCACCACGTCCTGCGGGTTGAAGGTGTGCTTGTCCTGGCCGATGAAACCAGCGAGCGCAGTGCGGAGGAAGTCGTTGATCGGTTGGCCGGAAGCCTGGAACTCGTGGGTCAGGCGGCCGAGGTCGATCTTGCTGGGAGCGAGGTCCAAGGTGAGCAGGTTGCGGGCCACCTCGGCGCTGGTGGCGATGTCGATGGGCTTGTGCACCACGGCGTCCGCATAGTCGAACAGCTTGATCACCTCCGAGGTGTTGATGTCGAGCAGGTGGTTGCGGAAGAACACGAGTTCCACGCCTTGGCCGTACATCAGCTGGCCCACCGAGTTCAACAGGTCCACCGCGGAGCGTTCGCGGCCTACATAATCCTTCAGCCCAGCTTCATAGCGGGCCTTTTTTTCCAAGGTCTCCATGATCGGTTGTTAGGGAAAAGAGGTTGACGGCAGGATCAGCCCAGGTAGGCTTTCAGCAACTTGCTGCGGCTGGTGTGACGCAGGCGGCGGATGGCCTTTTCCTTGATCTGGCGCACGCGCTCGCGGGTGAGGTCGAACTTGGCACCGATCTCCTCCAGGGTGAGCCCGTGGTTGATGTTGATGCCGAAGAAGAGCTTCACCACGTCGCGTTCGCGTTCAGTGAGGGTGCTCAAGGCACGGTCGATCTCCTTCGAGAGGCTTTCGTTGATCAGCACGCGGTCGGCCGGCATGCTGTCGTTGTTGGGCAGCACGTCCAGCAGGCTGTTGCTTTCGCCTTCCACGAAGGGGGCGTCCATGCTGATGTGGCGGCCGCTCACCTTCATGGTGTCGGCCACTTTCTCGGGGGGCAGCTCCAGCAGGGTGGCCAGTTCGTCGGCGCTGGGCGGCCGCTCATACTCCTGCTCGAGCTTGGCGAAGGCCTTGTTGATCTTGTTCAGTGAGCCCACTTGGTTCAGCGGTAGGCGCACGATCCGGCTCTGCTCGGCCAAGGCCTGCAGGATGCTCTGGCGGATCCACCACACGGCGTAGCTGATGAACTTGAAGCCGCGGGTCTCGTCGAAGCGCTGCGCCGCCTTGATCAGGCCGAGGTTCCCCTCGTTGATCAGGTCCGGCAGGCTCAGGCCCTGGTTCTGGTACTGCTTGGCCACGGAGACCACGAAACGCAGGTTGGCCTTCACCAGCTTGTCCAGCGCCGCGCCGTCGCCCTTCTTGATCTTCCGGGCGAGCTCGACCTCCATCTCCGCATTGATCAGTCCTTCCTTGCCGATCTCCTGCAGGTACTTGTCCAGCGACTGGCTCTCCCTGTTGGTGATCGACTTGGTGATCTTCAGTTGGCGCATTCTGCTAGTCACGGTCGTCGGGGGTATTTGGTGGTGGAAGAAGGTTTCTTCTTGGCGTTGCGCCCCGGGAATAACACCCGGTGCATGCGCATGGTTCGCTCAGGCCGCGAAGGTAAGACCGCCTCTTGCACGGGGCAAGGGCCTATATCGGGCTGAGGTGTGAAGCTTGTAAGTGACACGGGGTCAGGTGGTTACACGCCGAGCCCGTAATAGGCCCGCATGCCGTTCGGATAGACCCCCTCGATCAGCACACCGCCGCGCTTGCCATCCAGTGCCTGTTGGATGTCCTTGGGGCTCCGCATCGGCACCTGGTCGATCTTGGTGATGATGAAGCCTTCGCGGATGCCGATGCTGCGGAGCTTGCCGCCGCTCAGGCGCATCACCTTCACGCCGTTTTCCAGCTTCAGGGCCCTCAGTTCATCGGTACCGGCCGGCTTCAGTTCGGCCCCCAGCCCGGGCAAGCTGATCTCCTTGGCCTCGGCCGTGAATTCATCCCCGCTGCGGGCCAGCAGGGTCAGGTCCTTCACCATTTCCTGGCCGTTTCGCACCAAGGTGACGGCCACCTTGTCGCCGGGGCTGAACTTGCCGATCTGCCCCTGCAGTTCCGGCACGTTGTCCACGGGCACGGCGCCCACCTTCACGATCACGTCGCCGCCCTTGAGGCCCGCGGCCTTGGCTGCGCCCTTGTCGAGCACCTCCTTCACGTACACGCCGTTCAGGCGGGAGAGGTCGAGGCTCTTGGCCATGTCCTGGTCGATGTCGCTGATGGTGACCCCGAGGTAGGCGCGGCGCACCTGGCCGAATTCCATGAGGTCGCGGGTCACCTTGCTGACGATGTTGGACGGCACAGCGAACGCATAGCCCGTGTAGCTGCCCGTGGTACTGGCGATGGCGCTGTTGATGCCGATCAGGTCGCCCGCTGTGTTCACCAAGGCGCCGCCACTGTTCCCGGGGTTCACGGCCGCGTCGGTCTGGATGAAGCTTTCAATGGGGAAGATGTCCTTGGCCGGGTCGTATTGCAGGATATTGATGTTCCGCGCCTTGGCGCTCACGATGCCTGCGGTGACCGTGCTGGTGAGGTTCATGGGGTTGCCCACGGCCAGCACCCATTGGCCCACCTTCACATCGTCGCTGTTGCCGAAGGACATGGTGGGCAGGCCATCCGCCTGCACCTTGATCAGGGCGATGTCCGTGCTGGGGTCCCGGCCGATCACGGTGGCGTCGTACTTCCGCTTGTCGTTCAGGATCACCTGGATCTTGTCGGCGTTCTCGATCACGTGGTTGTTGGTCACGATGTAGCCGTCATCGCTGATGATCACCCCGCTGCCGGCCCCGCGTACCTGTTGCGGCGCACGTTGCTGGTAGCCCCAGAAGAAATTGTACATCGGGGCCTGCTGCACGGTGGCCTCGGTGGTCACGTGCACCACGGCATCGATGCTCTTGGCCGCCGCCCCCGTGAAATCCAACGATTCCATGGCCATGCCGGACGCTGAGGGCATGTTCACCAGCTGCACCGCCGGCCGCACCGTGCTGTCGACGGCCGCATGCACCACGCCGTCATCCTTGCGCAGCCCCTCCTGGAGGAAGGTGGCCATCAATCCCCCCGCCAATGCCATGGCGAAATAACCGAGTGTCCGTTTCATGGTTGAACCCTTGTTGCCCATTCGATCTGGTCGCTTGTTGTCCGCTTTGGAAACGCAGTGCCGCCGCCCTTGTTCACGCCGTTGCTGTTAACAACTGTTGATCGCCGACCGCCGGCCTGCGCAAGTCTTCATGGCGCCATCCAGTAGCATGCCAAGCCGATATTTGCTGACGAAATGGCGATCCTCCCTTTCTCCAAGTGGCAAGGCACCGGCAACGATTTCATCCTGGTGGATGATCGGGCGGGGACGTTGGCGGCTGATCCGGTCGCCTTGGCCCGCCGGCTGTGCGATCGTCACTTCGGTGTGGGCAGCGACGGTTTGATTCTGTTGCAGCAACCGCGGGAAACCGGGACGGATTTCCACATGGACTTCCTCAATCCGGACGGGAGCCGCAGCTTCTGCGGCAACGGAAGCCGCTGCGCCTTCGCTTTCCGCAGTACGCTGCTCGGCGACCGATCAGCCGCGCGCTTCACCGCCATCGACGGCATGCACACGGCGCAATGGACCAACGGTGAGGTGGAGGTCTCCATGCGGGATGTACAGGCGATCGAGCGGTTGGACGAGCATGTCGACTTCATCCACACCGGTTCGCCGCACCTGGTGGTGTACGTGGAAGATCCCGTCGCCATGGACATCGTGCCTGCTGCGCATGGATATCGTTATGGGCCCCGCTTCGCCAAGGATGGCGTGAACGTGAACTTCGTCCGCTGGCATGGCGGCCAGGTGGAGATGCGCACCTACGAGCGGGGCGTGGAGGCCGAAACCTTGAGCTGCGGCACGGGCGTCACTGCTGCGGCATTGAGCGCCATGCATCGCGGGTTGGCCGCACCGGAGTGCGCCGTGCAGGCCCCGGGCGGCAAGCTTCGTGTACGGGCGGAGGCGTCCGGTGGCGGCTTCCGGGCCATCTCCTTGCAAGGGGCGGTGAAGGAAGTGTTTCACGGAGAGATCGGGGTGGGATGAAAAAGTTCCTGCTCCTCTTGCTGGTGCTTGCCCTTGCCGTGGGCGGATACGTGGCTTGGCACGCCTGGAAGGAGATCTTCGGCCCTGGAAACCGTTTCGACGAAGGGCAGCGCGTGCTGTACATCCCCAGGGGGGCCGACCTGGACCAAGTGGCCGACAGCCTGGAGGCGGGTGGCATCATCAAGGACCTGAAAGCGTTCCACTGGGTGGCGGAGCGTAAAGGCTATGGGAAACGGATCCGACCGGGGCGGTACGTGGTGCCTTCGGGCATGTCCATGAACGACCTGGTGAACAAATTGCGCAGCGGGGAGCAGGACCCCGTGCGGATCACCTTCACCAACATCAAGAATCTGCCGCAATTGGCCGGCAGGGTGGCCTCCTACATCGAGGCCGATTCCTTGGAGGTGCTCGATGCGATCCTCGATCCCTCCACGGTCAAGCGTTTGGGCTTCACGCGGGAGACCATCATTTCGCTCTTCCTGCCCAACACGTACGAAGTCTGGTGGACGGTGACCCCGGAGGAGTTGATTGATCGATTTGCCAGGGAATACAAGCGTTTCTGGACCGAGGACCGCCTGGCCGCGGCGCGCAAGCTGGGCCTGTCGCAAAGCGAGGTGAGCACCTTGGCCAGCATCGTGCAGGCGGAAACGGGCAAGGCCAGCGATGCGCCGAAGATCGCCAGCGTCTATCTCAACCGCCTGCGCATTGGCATGCCATTGCAGGCCGATCCCACGCTGAAATACGCCCTCGGTCTGGACAGCCTGAACCGCGTGCTGCACGCCGACAAGCAGGTGGATTCACCCTACAACACCTACACGCATACGGGCCTGCCGCCGGGCCCCATCAACCTGCCCGAGCCGCGATTCATCGATGCCGTGCTCAATCCCGCACAGACCGACTACCTCTACTTCTGCGCCCGGGAGGACCTCAGCGGCTACAGCAACTTCAGTACCACCTACCAGCAGCACATGGTGAATGCGCACCGTTACCAGCAGGCACTGAACAAGCGGGGGATCTACCGCTGACCCAGCGGTAAATAACCACATTGTGCTGAGCGAAGCCGAAGCACGTTGTGCTGATCATGTCCAGACCACACTGTGCTGAGCGAAGCCGAAGCCCCCTACTTTCGCGCCTTCACCTAATTCGGATCCATGAGCAAGATCAAGTTCGGCACCGACGGTTGGCGTGCCATCATCGCACAGGAATTCACCGTGGATAACGTGGCGCGGGTCACCGTTGGGCTGGCCTCCTGGTTGAAGCGGAAATACCCCCAAGGCACCAGCGTGGTGGTGGGGCATGATTGCCGTTTTGCCGGTGAACTCTTTGCGGAAACCACCGTGAAAGTGCTGGTGCACCACGGCATCAAGGTCCACCTGGCCAAGGGCTTCGTAAGCACGCCGATGGTGTCGCTGGGCACCTTGCGCACCACCTCCGGCATGGGGGTGATCATCACCGCCAGCCACAACCCGCCGAGCTATAACGGCTACAAGCTGAAGGGGCCGCATGGCGGGCCGCTGATCCCCGAGCAGGTGCAGGAAGTGGAGGACCTGATCCCGGAGCAGCACGGTTTGGATCTCGCCGCCATTGATCTGGCCAAGGCCAAGGCGGACGGCCTGTTGCTGGACATCGACCTGGAGGGCATGTATGTGGAGCATGTGCGCAAGAGCTTCGACCTCGAGGCCATCCGCAAGAGCGGCCTGAAGCTGGGCTACGACGCCATGTACGGCGCGGGCCAGCGCGTGATCCCGCAGGTGCTGCCCGAGACCACGCTGCTCCATTGTGACCACAACCCGGGCTTCCACGGGCAGGCCCCGGAGCCCATCCACCGCAACCTGATCCCCTTCTCCAACCTGATCAAGGAGAAGAAACTGGCCTGTGGCCTGGCCACCGACGGCGACGCCGACCGCATCGGCCTGTACAATGGCAAAGGGGAGTTCGTGGACTCGCACCACATCATCCTGCTGCTGATCCACTACCTGGTGAAGTACAAGCAATTCACCGGCAAGGTGGTGGTGGCCACCAGCACCACGCCCAAGGTGGAGAACCTGTGCCGGCACTACGGCCTGGAGTACCAGGTAACCAAGATCGGCTTCAAGTGGATCGCGGGCATCATGATCACCGACGACGTGCTGTTGGGCGGCGAGGAGAGCGGCGGCATCGCCATCAAGGGCCACATCCCCGAGCGTGACGGCATCTGGATGGGCCTCACCATCTGGGAATTCATGGCCAAGAGCGGCAAGAGCCTGGATGACCTGGTGCAGGAGGTGTACGCCATCGTGGGCCCCTTCGCCTACGAGCGCAACGACCTGCACATCACCGAGACCTTGAAGCAACAGGTGCTGAAGGCCTGCGCCGCCAACACCTACAAGCAGTTCGGCACGTACGCCGTGCGCAAGGTGGATACCCTGGACGGCTTCAAGTTCTTCCTGGACAACGAGGAATGGCTGATGATCCGCGCCAGCGGTACGGAGCCGGTGCTGCGCCTCTATGCCGGCGGCACCACCATGAACGACGCGGTGAAGATCCTCGAGGCCTGCCGCGCCACCATCGGTGCCTGATCCCGTAAGGGCAAGCCGGGTGGCCATGGTGTGCGGAAGGACGGTGATCGGGTTCCTGCTTGCCCTGTGCTCCATTGTGGCCCACGCGCAACCGTTGGATTCCACCGGCAACCGTACGTTGGATCCCGGACGGGCCTGGCTGGTGGCGGGCGGCACCGCGGCCTCCATGGCGGGTTCGCTCTTCGCCTTGGACCGCGCGTGGTACCAGGGCCACGACCGTATCGGCTTCCACTCCTTCGACGACGGCGATGAATGGTACCAGGTGGACAAGCTGGGCCATGCGCACAGCGCCTTCCAGTTGGGACGGGCCGGACACGCCGCGTTCGCCTGGGCCGGCTTCAACGAACGCACTTCGGTGTGGCTGGGCGGTTCGGTCGGCTTCATCTACCTCACCGGAATTGAATACCTCGACGGCTTTTCCTCGGCCTACGGTTTCAGTTGGTGGGATATGGGTGCCAACGCCGTGGGCACCGCGCTCTTCATCGGCCAGCAGCTGGGCTGGAAGGAACAGCGCATGCTGCTGAAGTGGTCGGCGCACCTCACGGACCATGCGCTTTTGCGGCCTGATGTGCTGGGAAGAACCGTGCCTGAGCGTTTGCTGAAGGACTACAACGGCAGCACGGTGTGGCTCAGCGCCAACCTTCGCTCCTTCGGCTGGAAGGCGCTGCCGCCTTGGCTCAACATCGCGGCGGGCATGGGCGCGGAGGGCATGATCAACGCGCGGCACACCCCCGGTTCCTTCCGCCAGTTCTACCTGGCGCCGGACATCGCCTTCTCGCGCATCCACACCGGCAGCAAGTTCCTGCGCACCTTCTTCTTCCTGCTCGACGCACTGAAGATGCCTGCGCCCACGCTGGAGCTTCGCGACAATGGTGGCGTGCGCGGGCACTGGCTGTATTTTTAGCCAGTAGATCACCTGCAATGAAGCTGCACGTATTGTGGATATCGGCCATGATCGGCCTGGCCGGAAGCGCCGTGGCCCAATCCGGCCAGGTGCTCAACCTGAACGGCGTGGACGGGCGCATGGAGGTGGCCGATGCCGACGCGCTCGACATCGATGCCGGGGAGAGCTTCTCCATCACCCTCTGGATGAAGACCGCACAGAACGCGGACTACTTCCGGGTGGTGAGCAAGCGGGAAGCGGGAAGCGGCGCCGGCTACGAGATGATCACGCAGTCCGGTGCCGGTGCGTTTGGCATCAACCTGCGCAGCACGGCGGGCACCAATGCCGGGCCGCCTTTCGGCACCACGTCCGTAACCGAT
The DNA here is from genome assembly GCA_023382455.1 of Flavobacteriales bacterium. GTDB lineage: Bacteria > Bacteroidota > Bacteroidia > Flavobacteriales_F > PHOS-HE28 > PHOS-HE28. Next base: position 60,155 of record JAHDVX010000018.1, on the reverse strand, counting down.
GGATCCTGGCATCATCTGGCCATGGTGGTGAACGCGGCCAGTGGCAGTGCCAGCATCTATGTGGACGGCAACCTGGAACAGGCCGGCACCTCGGCGGCCATCGGCACGGAAAGCTTCGCCACGGCCACGGACCTGCTGTTGGGCACGAACGTGGACGGCAATTTCCACCTGAACGGGTCCATGGATGATGTGCGCGTATGGCAAACAGCGCTGAGCGCGGCCCAAGTGGCGGCGGACATGACGGCGACCGTGGATGGTTCAACACCGGACCTGGTGGCCGCCTGGGATTTTGAGAACGTGAACGGCACCACCGTGCCCGATGTTCTTGGCGCACACCCCGGCACGTTGCTGGGCGGGGCTTCCGTGGTGATGCCGGGCGGGGACATGTCCTTCACGGGAAGCAACGTTATCGCCACCAGCGTGCCGGTGGGCATCGGTGAGCAGGCGGAGCGCGTGATCGGCATCCGCATCAGCACCACCGGCCAGGGCATGCCGCTGTCGGTCTCGGACGTTTCGTTCAACCTCAACGGCACCACCGACCTGGCGGACCTGGGATCCGTGGAGGTGTTCTACACCGGCGGCAGTCCGCGCATGACCACCGACATGCCGTTCGGCACGGTGCCGGCAGCGGCCGGGACCATCCAGGTCAGCGGCTTCCAGGAGTTGCAGGAAGGCGACAACTATTTCTGGGTCACCTGCACCGTGTCCGCAGATGCCCAGGAAGGCCATGTGATCAAGGGCGAGCTGGTCTCCGTTACCGGCGTGGGCCAGGACTACACGCCCGCCATTACTTCCACCGATGATCAACGCATGATCCTGCTGGAGCACAAGCTGCTGTATTCCAGTGGCGACTACGGTGCGGCCAACTGGCGCATTCCCGCCATCATCCGCGCAGCGGACGGTTCCTTGGTGGCGGTGGCGGACAAGCGGTGGAACGGTCCCGGCGACCTGCCCAACGACATCGACCTGGTGGCGCGCCGCAGCACCGATCAGGGTGATACCTGGTCGGAGCCCGTCACCATCGCGGATTTCGGCACGGCCGGTGCCGCCGACGCAGCGCTGGTGCTGGACCGCAGCACGGGCGACCTGCTCTGCCTGTTCGGTTCACACGTGGGCCTGTTCCAGTCCACGCACGCCAACCCCATCCGCTTCCAGGTGGCGCGTAGCCAGGACAACGGGATCACGTGGAGTGCGCCCACGGAACACACCTCGGAGATCTATGCACCGACGTGGCAAGCGGCGTGGATCGCTTCGGGCAATGCCTGCCAACTGCGCAGCGGGCGGATAGTGGGCGCGGTGGGCGTGCGGCAAACTTCCGGCAACGCCATCAGCAACTTCATGATCTACAGCGACGACGGTGGGGACACCTGGAACTACAAGCCTGCCGTGGCCTCCAGCGTGGGCGACGAGGCCAAGATCGCGGAGCTGGACAACGGCGACCTGATGATGAACATCCGCAACCAGACGCCGGACCGGAGGCGGATCGTCACCTCCACAAACGGCGGTGATTCCTGGAGTCCCCCGAGTTTCCAGCAGGAACTGATCGATCCCTTCGTCAACGGCGAGTTGATCCGCTACACCTCCGTGCTCGATGGATACGACCAGAGCCGCCTGCTGTTCTCCATCGCCGCGGACCCGTCGGTGCGCCGCAACCTGACCATCTTCCTGAGCTATGACGAGGGCGCCACGTGGCCGGTGTCCCGAACGATCTACACGGGCCTGTCCGCCTACTCCAGCCTGACGGTGCTCGACGACGGCACCATCGGTTGCTTCTACGAGAACGGCGAGTACGACACCTATCAGCTCTACTTCGCGCGCTTCAGCCTGGACTGGCTCACCCACGGCGCGGACCATTGGGAGGCGCCGACCTCGGTGCAGGAGGCCGATGGGAGCGGAGCGCTCTTGCTGGAGGTGATGCCAAACCCCGCGAAGGGGGAGGCCACGGTGCAGTTTGAGTTGCGGGAGGCCGATGACCTGACGGCCGTTCTGATCGATGCCAAGGGCCAGGTGGTCGACACGTTGTTCCAAGGCCCGTTCAGTGCGGGTGCGCACCGCCGATCGATCAACCTCGGTGGATTGGCCTCCGGCAGTTACGTGGTGGAAGTGGTAGGCCGCCTGCAGGGCATGACGCGCCGTATGGTCGTTTTGGAATAGGGCGTTCGCAGAGCCGGATCGGCCGTCCGCTGGTTATCGCCGTGGAGATCGGATGCCACCTGGAATCGGCGAAGGCATAGCGGTTCGGCATCGGCGACCATGTGCAATGGATCCCGGAGGCGGCTTGGCCTTGGGGGCGATATTCAAGGTCCACCAGTCCGACTTCGATTACCAAGGGCACAGGCGATACGCCACGCCGGGTGATCCGGAGCACGTAAACGGCAAGACCGACCAAGTCGCCGCACACAAGGGCAGCGTATTGGCCAAGATCTGATCGGCGGTGCCCGGATGCAGGGAGTTGCTGCCACACGGCTGGAAGCGGTCAGTGCCGGGGCTTCCAGCAGAGGTAGGGCAGGATCATGAGGCAAACCAGGAACAACGGCCAGATACGCCCGGCAAGCACATGGTAGTCGGCGAATAGCACACTCCATGGTTTGTGCATCAGCCGGCCCAGCGTGAATTCAAAGGCCACCGTAAGCAGCATCCATGCCAGGCCTGTGAGCCATGCCTGCCGGGCATCCTGGAAGGCCAGCACGCCCGATACGGAGCATACATAGACAGCGCACAATGCGATGAGCGTGATGGTGGAAAGCTGATGGGCTTGCAGGGGATTGAAGTGTTTCACCAGCACCAGTTCGCGCAGGGTGGCATTGGCGAAGGCAAGGGCGATCATCGGCAGCCAAAGGAGGAAATGCTTGAGAGCCATCGGATGGTGGATTGGGTGATACCCCCGCCGCTACAAGCCCGCCCGGGCGGGAGCGTACAAGCAAGTCTGGAAAGGCCGGCCGGTCACAAGCTGATGACCGTCAACCTGGGAGCTTTCCTTCCAGCAGCATCAGCTTCACCTTCAGTACGGCGGCCACGGTGAGGCTGTCTCGCACCTCGCCGCGCAACACCATTTGATAGAGCTCCTCGAAGGGCAGCTTGCGCTGCTCCAGCTCTTCGTCGTGGTCCGGCTCCGGCTCGTGGAAGGTGAGGCCCTGCGCCACGAAGATGATCGCCTGTTCATCGCTGGCGCTGTTGCTCAGGTCCATCTGCAGCACCTCGGTCCAGCGCTCGGCCGTGATGCCCACCTCCTCGCGCAGTTCGCGCTTGGCGCTTTCGATGGCCGGGATGTCGCGCTTGCCGCCGCCTTCGGGCATCTCCCAGCTGTATGCTTCCAGGGGGTAGCGGTACTGCCCCACGATCCAGGTGTTCATGTCATCATCCAGGGGAATTACACCCACGGCCAGGTTCTTGAAATGGATCACGCCGTACACGCCCTGTTTGCCGCCGGGATCGATCACCTCGTGGTGCGACACGGCGATCCACGGTGTTTCGTAGGCCAATCGTTCACTCAGGGTGGTCCAGGGGCCGCGCTTCTTCATGCGGCAAAGATGCGCCTGGGCGGCATCGCGTCAGCGCCTGGAGGGATCCAGCCGGAACTGGATATCGAGCTTCATCACGCTGCGCACGAACTGGCCGTCCTTCACCGCGGGTCGCCAGCACAGTGTGCGGGCCAGGCGCATGGCCTCATCGTCGCAGCCGCCGCCCAGGAAATTCAAGGTGCGCAGGTTGCTCACCGCGCCGCTGGTCTCCACCACGAATTCAATGCTCACCTTGCCTTGGATGTCCAGCCGGTAGGCCTCGGGCGGATACTTCAGGTTTTCGGCCAGGTACTGCGGCAGCATCCGCAGGCCGCCCTTGATGCGCGGTGCGGCCAAGCTGTCCAGGTCACGGTCCGCGACCAGGTCGCCGGTGGTGCTTGCCGGCATGTTGCCCGACTGGGGTGGGCACGAGGCGGTTTTCTCATGCAGCTTCCGGTAACGTTTGGCATTGAAGGGGATCGCGATGGAGTGGTCGGTGTCCAGCGCGGTACCGCCCACGGATGCGGGTTTCCACCGGATCATGGCGGCCAGCCGCAGGGCTTCCTTGTCGCAGGCGGGCTCCAGCGGGATCTGCACGCGGAGGTTGCCGATGCTTCCGTCGGCCAACACCTTGAAGGCCACCACCACGTCCCCCTTCAGGTCGGCGGCCAGGGCTTCCGGCGGGAACTGCTGCTCCTGGTCCAGCAGCCATTCCACGGCCTTTTTTCCGCCCAAGGGCTCCGGTGCGGCAAAGCTTTGGGCGCCAGCCCGGGTGGTGAACAGCAGGAGGGCGGCAGGCAGCAACAGCAGGTATCGGTTCATGGCCTGTAAATTTGCAACATGTTCAGCCAACGCAAACCGGTTCCCGGCGACCAGGTCTCCTTCCTCAATGAGGTGGGCGGCGGCACGGTGCTCGGGTTGGTGGGCCGCGACCGGGCCAAGGTGCGCACGCTGGACGGCTTCGAACTGGTCTACCCCTTACGGGAGCTGGTACTGAATGAAGTGGACCCAAGCCGCACGGTGAGCGACCACCACGCACAGTTGCGCGCCAGCAACGACCGCCTGGCCGAACGCATTGAGCGGGACAAGGGCCGTGGGGCCTCGGTGGCCAACGGGGGGCGGGCGCATGTGCCGGTGGAGGACCCCTCGGTGGTGGAGGTGGACCTGCACCTGCATAAGCTGGTGGAGGACGAAAGCCGGTTGAGCGATGATGAGAAGCTGAGCTTCCAGCTGGCCTTTTTCGAGCGGCGGTTGAACGCGGCGATCCGGGAGCGGAAGCGGCGCGTGATCGTGATCCACGGGGTGGGGGAGGGTGTGCTGCGCGAGGAGGTGCGCAAGGCACTCCAGTTCTATGAAGGCGTCCGCTTCGACGATGCCGACCCGAGGCGCTACGGCTACGGCGCCACGGCCATCGAGATCCTGCATTACTGACCCGCACGCGGGTCGTTCCGTTCCTTGACATCCCGCGCACCGCTCCGTCGCCTTTGCCTTTCGGGGCAAGGGAGGAAAGTCCGGGCAGCAAAGGGCACCGTGCTTCCTAACGGGAAGGGGCGCCGCTGGTGACGGCGGCGTCACGGAAAGTGCAACAGAGAGCAGACCGCCGATGGCCGCAAGGCACAGGCAAGGGTGAAAGGGTGGGGCAAGGGCCCACCAGCACCGCGTGCGAGCGCGGTGGCTCGGCAAACCCTACGGGCTGAAAGGCCAAATAGGCCGGGGTTCCCGCCTTCGGGCGGGATAAGGGCGGCCCGTCCGATCCCGGCGGGTAGGCTGATCGAGGTGCCGCGCGAGCGGCATCCCAGATAAATGGCGGAGCCCTGCATGGCAACATGCAGGGACAGGATCCGGCTTATAGGTGCGCGGGCCTTAATGGCGAAAGGCCCCGGCGGGAACGTCGGGGCCTTTTATTTGGACCGTTGAGCGTTGGAGGGGAATTGCGGGGTCCCGGTGGATCAACGCACCAATTCAAATTGGCGGGTCCGGATGATGCGTCCCTCCACCACCAAATTGCAGGTGTACCGGCCGTTCGATTGGCCGGCCAGTAGCATGGAGGCTTTGCCGGATGCATCCACGGGAACGTTCGCGACCAAGCGGCCGCGCGCATCGGATACCATCAGGTGCCCCTTGCTGGCGCGGGCCGGAAGCGAGTAATTCACTTGGATCCGGTCTGAGGCCGGGTTGGGGAACAGGGCCAGCTGTCCTTCCTCCGGTACTGCGACGGTTTCTTGGAGCCCCATGCCGGGTTCACTTGAACAATCCATGCAGGGAAGAGTGCCCGGCAACTGGTACAGGTGTGAGCCCGTGGACCCATAGAGCAGCAGGTATGTCGTCCCGTCTTCCCCGGTGAACAACGGCGGCTTTGCATTAAGCTCGCTCAATGCTCCTTGCGTGGAGAGGCCCAGGCCAAGTTCATCGAACAAGATGGTTCCATCATCCCTGATCACCCGTGTGCCCATTACATAGTTCGTGTCCCGCGTCAACATCATTAGCTCAATGGTCGACGGGTCGGTATCGAAGGTGCTTTCCGTGATGTAAACCACGTCGAAGTAGAAATAACCGGGGGGCAAGGCGGGGTAAGTGATCGTGCTGAATACTGTCAGGTCCAGATTGTACAGGGTCATGGACGTAGCCAAATTGCGGTAGAGCTTAACGCCCGCCGTGGGGAGCGAGCGTACCACGAACAGCCCGCCAGAGGCTGTTCCAACCTCATTGATCTGGGCTTGAAGACCTTGGCCCAAGAGAAGCAGCGGGAGGCAGGGAAAAACGGTCCGGAAGGTGGGCGTTATGCTTTGGGATTTGCAGCAGTGAAGTTAGCCCGATTCCACGGACATGTGCATGGCCATTCGCATTAGATGGTCGGCGCCCCGGCCCTTGCTACTTTCGCCTCCCATGCGCCTGTTGCCCCTGCTTCCGCTCCTGTTGCTGTTCGGCCCGAAGGTGCTCGCCCAGCAGCAGGTCACCGTAAAGGGCACGGTTTCCGGCGGTGACGGCGAGCACGTCTTCTACGACCTGATGATCGTGAACCGGCGCACGCGCACCGGCAGCTTCGGCAATACCGACGGCAGCTTCACGGTGCAGGCGCAGCGCAACGACACCTTGTTGATCGGCGCGGGCGGGTACGTGACGCGCACCTTGGCCTTGGAGGAGTTCCCCGATGAGGAGCTGGGCCGGCTGCGGATCGTGCTGCGTCCGTGGAGCATCGACCTGAAGCCGGTGGCCGTGCTGCCGCAGCGCACCCTGCAGGAGATCCAGGCGGACATTGCCAAGCTGGGCTACAACGAGAAGGATTACCGGGCGGTGGGGGTGGACGCCTTCCACAACCCGATCACGTTCCTGTACCAGGAGTTCAGCCGGCGGGAACGCAGCCGGAGGACCGTGGCGCAACTGGAGAACGAGGACAGGAAGCGTGAGCTGCTGCGCGAACTGCTGCAGCAATACGCGGACTACGGCATCATCAACCTCAGCGATGAGAGCTTTGATGACTTCATCGATTTCTGCAACGTGCCGGATGACGTGATCAAGGGGCTTTCCCAGTACGACTTCCTGGTGTACGTGAAGAAGAAGTACCAGCTCTACACCAGCCTGGGGCCCACCCGCCAACACTGATGAAGCGGCTGTTTCTGCCGTTGCTGGCCTGCCTGCACGGCGGCATCGCGGTGCAGGCCCAGCCGGACACGGACACCATCGTGAACGTGTACCAACTGGGCGACCTGGTGATCCGCGGCCGGGCCCAGGGCCTGGACCTGGAAGGCTTCATGCAGCAGGTGAAGCAGGACACCAGTTTCCTCCACGCCTTCCTGAACATGCGCCATTGGCCGCATGCCGTGGAAGGCAGCTTGCACGTGCGCAACAAGGGCGAGAAGGAGACGGCGGCGATGTACCGCAGCGGGCGGCTGCTGCGGCAGGGCACCCTGGCGGAGCTGCGCGTGGACAGCACGGCGGAAAGCGGCAAGCTGCGCGACCGCAAGGGAAACATGCGCTACCTCACGGCCGAGCTGTACGAGGACCTGTTCTGGCCCACGGGTTCCTGGAAGGCTGACAACACCGTTGCCACCTACCGGCGGGGCATGCGCGGCAAGGGGCGGCTGGAGCGCTACAAGGAAGAGCTGAAGAAATTCATGTTCAACCCCGGTGAGGAGATCGCCAGCGTCCCCTTCATCGGCGACAAGCTGGCCTTGTTCGACCCGCGGATGACGCCGTGGTACGACTACACCATCGCGCAGGGCTTCCGCAATGGCCGGTCCTGCTGGGTGTTCAGCGCGGTGGCCAAGGACAGCCTGAACGGCCGCCGTGCCGACCCGGATGCCACCGTGATCAAGACCATGCACACCTGGTTCGACCAGCGGGGCATGCAGGTGATCGCCCGGGAATACCGCATCGCCCATGCGTCCATACCGCTGGACTTCGACATCCGGATCCGGGTGGACAACCTGCTTTCCGGCAGCGAGCTGGTGCCCACCTTCATCCGGTACGATGGCGATTGGGACATCCCCCTCCATAAACGGGAGCTTGTGCGCTTCCAATTGCAGCTGAGCGATTGGCTCGTGCCCTGAGCGGCCGAAAAGCCTCCGATCCGGATCCCCCGATCACCAATCATTGATCATCCTCATGTCCTCCACTCCCCACTTCATCTTCCGGGCCATAACCCCGGCCGAACTCTTGCCCCTGGTGCACCGGCGCGACGGCGAAACCAAGCTGGGCGAGGCCTTGGCCGCCGACTGGCGTGATCCGGAATGCCGCTACGTGCTGCTCGGCATCCGCGAGGATATCGGCCCCCGGGCCAACAACGGGCTGGGCGGGGCGCGCAATGCCTTCGATGCCTTCCTGCCCAACTTCCTGAACATGCAGGCCAACCGTTTCTTCCCGGCAGGGGCGCTGCACATCCTGGGCACCATCGACCATCCGGACGCGGACACGCCGCTGGACCAGGCCACCATGCGGGAGCGTGTGGCCGAGCTGGACGAGCTGGTGCAGGCGGTGGTGCAGCCGCTGATGGAAGCGGGCAAGCTGCCCATCGTGATCGGTGGCGGGCACAACAATGCCTACCCGCTGATCAAGGCAGCCGCCGCGGTGCAGGGCTCCCCGGTGGATGTGATCAACCTGGACCCGCACGCCGATTGCCGTCCGTTGGAGGGAAGGCACAGTGGCAATTCCTTCAGTTATGCGATCACCGAGGGACACCTGCGCAGCTATGCCGTGTTCGGCCTGCACCGGGCTCGCAATAGCGAGGCCATCCTGCAATTCTTGGATCGGCACAACGTGCACCACACCTTCTTCGCGGAGTACATGCTGGAGCCCGGCCTGTTCCAGCGCGACGTTGATTCCTTCCTCGGCAAGGAGGCAACGCCGCTGTGCGTGGAGCTGGACATGGACGTGATCCGCCACATGCCCAGCTCAGCCTTCAGCCCCAGCGGCATGGTGCTGGAGGATGCCCGCGCCTACCTGCGGAAGGTCATGGCCAGCCCACGGCATGTGCATTACGTGCATCTCCCGGAGGCCGCGCCCAACACCCCGTCGCAAGGGCGCATTGTGGGCAAGGCCCTGGCCTTCCTGGTGCACGATGTGGTCAGCGTGAGGGGGTGAACGTGGCGGTGGGGAAGGCCGGATCCCCTGCATGGAAGCGGGATCCCGCGCTACTTTTCCCGGCAGCAAACAAGTTCCGATGAAACTTCCGCAATGGCTCAAGGACCATTCCGTGCTGCTGTGCATGGCCGTTTCCATGGTGCTTGTCGGGGTGGCCATCCGCCTCTACCCGGGCGGTTCACTGGCCGATCCGCATTCGGTGGGGTTCGACTGGACGCGGAACTTCTTCAGCAACCTCTTCCTGCCGAAGGCGCTCAACGGGGCCGAGAACCCGGGGAGGCCTTGGGCTGTGATCGGCATGGCCTTCCATTCCCTGGCCGAGGGGATCTTTTTCCTTCGCGCGGCCAATAAGATGCCCTCGCGCCACGCGGCTCTTGTGCTGCGCATCATCGGTGCGGCCAACATCGCCTTCAACTTCCTCATCGCCACCCCGCTGCACGACCCCATGGTCACCGTCTCCAGCACCCTCGGGCTCTTGGGATTGTTCTACATCACCGTCTTCGTCCTGAAGTCCAAACGGCATGGGCTGAAGGTCCTGTGTGTCGCATGCATGCTGGTCTTCTACTTCACCTTGTTCCTCTACGGCTGGGGCAATTGGGGCTTGCTGGCCATCATGCAGAAGGTATCGGCGTTGTGTTCCATGTCCTTGGTCCTGGTCGTGGAGTATTTCACCACGCGGGAGGACTTCGTGCCGGCACCGGCCGTGGCTTCCGGCCCGCAGTTTCCTTAGCACCCCGCGTTGGCCGGACCTACGCATGCAGTTCCGTTCACTTCGCGCATGGGTCCCGGCCATTGCGGCCATGGTTGATGTTCCTTTGCATGGCCGCCGGCGGACCGCGGCCTTGACGCATGGCAACCCGGGAGCGGCTGTGGAGCCGCAATTTCATCCTCGCCAGCCTCAGCTATTTCCTGGTGGCGTGCTCCTTCAGCCTGCTGGTGCCCACCATCCCGATCTTCCTGCAGGAGGAGCTGCACGTGGAGACCACGCGCATCGGCGTGGTGCTCTCCTCCTACGTGTTCGCGCTGCTGCTGGTCCGCCCCTTCAGCGGCTACATGGTGGACCGGTGGCCGCGCAAGCCGATGCTGCTGCTCAGTACGTTGATGTTCGTGCTGGCGTTCACCGGTTACTATTTCGCCTTCACCGTGGTGTTCTTCATCGCCCTGCGGTTCGTGCATGGCCTGTTCTGGGGGCTGGCCACGGTTTCCGCCAACACGGTGGCCATTGATGTGATCCCCTCGGCACGGCGCACGGAGGGCATCGGCTATTTCGGGGTGAACATGAACGTGGCCATGGCACTGGCTCCCTATATCGGGGTGAAGATCTACCACGGCAGGGGCTTTCCGGCGCTGGTGACGGCCGCGTTGGCCATGGGCGTGCTTTCCATTGCGGCGGCGGCCATGATCCGGTTGCCCAAGCGGCCCCTGGTGGTGGCCCGCGGCCCGGTCTCGCTGGACCGTTTCATCCTGGTGAAGGCCCTGCCCATCCTGTTCAACCAGCTCTTCCTGGCCTTCGGGTGGGGCACGCTGGTGGCGTTCTCCGTGCTGTACGCCATGAAGCTGGGCATCAGCAACCCGGGTGTGTTCTTCCTGTACCTGGCCGGTGGCATCGTGCTTTCGCGGGTGGTTTCGGGCAAGCTGGTGGACCGGGGCTGGCTGCACGCGGTAATGGCCGTTTCGATGGTGGCGATCGCGCTGGGCTTCGCGGGCTTCGCGCTGCTGCACGGGTTGGTGCCCTTCCTGCTCTCCTCCCTGCTGATCGGGCTGGGCTACGGCTCCCTCTTCCCGGCCCTTCAATCCATCTATGTGGACATGGCGCCGGCGGCGCAGCGAGGCACCGCGAACTCCACCTACCTCACAGGCTTCGACCTGGGCATCAGCATCGGCATGCTGGCGGGGGCCTGGCTGGTGGAGCAGGTGGACTTCGCCAACATGTTCCTGTTCACCGGCATGCTCGCGTTGCTGGCGCTGGGGATCTATTGGGCCGTATCACGCCGTGTATACGAGAAGCACAAGCTGGTCTGACACGCCGCGGGCAGTGCATTGATCGACGGGTGCAACAACCGTCATCATTCCATCCGTAGCCAATAGCTGTACGCGTAGTCCTTGAAGGGCGCGCGGTACTGCTCCAATGGCCAGGAGCCCCAGCTGTCGATGCCGCCCACGCCGGTCTGCCGCAGGTCCAGGTGGACGTAGGTCTCGTTGCGCGGAACCAACTCACCGCTGTGGAATTGCTTCTTCTCCGGGCCGGGGTCCAGGTCGTCCAGGCTGTAGGGCAGGGCGGAGAAGCTGAGCAGGCTATCGGCGCGGAGAATGTTGAGCGTGGTGCCCTTGCCGTCGCTGAAGCGCACCCAGCGCACGCCGCCGTGGTTGCCGCTTTCCTGCGGCCGCGCGTAGGGGTAGTACTGCTCGTCCACGGTTTGCCTGTTGATGCCGGTGAAGGCGTAGGCGTGCCGGTCGTCGTAGTCCTCCACAGGCCCACGGCCGTACCATTCGAGCTGGCGGAGGTCCTTGCTCAGCACCAGGTCGTTGCCGGCGCGCATCAACAGCGGATGATCGCCCTTCACGGCCGTGAAGCGGTTCTCCACATGGATGCTGCCATCGCCATGCACGGTGAAGACCTGTTCCTGCCGGGCATCACCACCCAAGAGCATTTTGCTGAAACGGATGCGGCACGGCGCGCCGGGCGGACAGTCCGCTTCGGTCGTTACGCCTTCTCCTGCGGCGTAAGCATTGCGCCATGCGCGTTGGCTCTTGTTGAGGCCGGCCCCGATGTCGTTGTCCGTGGGTGCGCGCCAGAAGGCGGGCTCCGGGCCTTGGTGGATCAGCTCCTTGCCCTTCCACACGTAGCGGTCCAGAAGGCCCGTGCGCAGATCGAAGCTTACGCTGAAGTGCTTGCCACGCACGGTACACTGCGCGGAGTCACGCGTTACCTCCAACGGACCGGGTCGCGGTTTGAAGGCCGCCGCAGGTGCGGACTGCAGCTCGAATTGCGCCGAGGCGAGCGCATGTCCTTCGGGCAGGAAGGGCTCCGCGCTTTTCAGCGTGAACGCCAGGTTCAACTGATACTCCTTGCCGGCTTCAAGCGTGTGTCGATACGGCACGGTGAGCTCAGTGCTTTGCTGCGGCGGCACGGCGGGCAAGTCCATGGTCCCGCTTTCCACGGGCTTGCCGTTCGCCTGCAACACCCAGCGCACGGCCAGGTTGTCCATCGCACGGAAGAAGCGTCCGTTGGCGACGCGCACACGCCGATCGCCCAACAAAACCGCATCGATGGACTGGTACACCTGCTTCACCTCGTGCGCCATCGGCGTGGGCCGTCTATAGGCGTCCACCACGCCCTTGATGCAGAAGTTGTTGTCGCTGAGGTTCTCGTCCACCGGGCCTTCCAGCGGGAAATCACCGCCGTAGGCCATGATGCGGTGGCCGTTCTTCACCGTGTCGATGGCCTGATCGATCCACTCCCAGATGAAGCCGCCCTGCAACTTGGGGTTCTCCTTGGTGATCCGCCAATAGTCGCTGAAGTTGCCCAGGCTGTTGCCCATGATGTGGGCGTATTCGCTTTGGATGAAGGGCAGCTTCGCATCGCCCTTCACGTAGTTGAGCATGCCGCCCGGGGACTCGTACTGCGGGCAGAAGATCTCCGAGTACGGCGTCTTCGCCGGATCGCCATAGTCCAGGTCGCGCTCGTACTGCACGGGCAGCGTGGTGCGTTGTTTCAGCCAGGCGTAGCCCTCGCGGAAGATGTACCCGTCACCCGCCTCATTGCCCAGCGACCAGGCGATCACCGAGGCGTGGTTCTTTGTCGCGCTCGTACATGCGCCGGATGCGCTGCAGGTGGGCCTCTTCCCAGCGCGGCTTGTTGGAGATGGTGACGCTGAGGTCGTAGCCCAGGCCGTGGCTCTCGATGTTGGCCTCGTCCACCACGTACAGGCCGTATTCATCGCAAAGCTCCATCCAGTACGGGTCCGGCGGGTAGTGCGAGTTGCGCACCGCGTTGATGTTGAGCTGCTTCATCATCTCCAGGTCCTTGCGCATGTCTTCATGCGTGAGCACATGGCCGCGGCGTGGGTGGTGCTCATGCCGGTTCACGCCCTTGATCAGCACGCGCTGTCCGTTCACCAGCAGGTCGCTTCCCTTGATCTCCACACGCTTGAAGCCGATGCGCTGCGGCACCACTTCCAGCACCTTGCCGTCACCGTCCTTCAACGTCAGGTACAGTATGTACAGGTAGGGCGTTTCCGCGCTCCAGGGGTGCACCTGTGGAAGCTCGGTGTGGAAGGGCACGATCGTGTGATATCGGCCGGCCACGGTGCGGAGACCGGCGGTGCTGTCGCGGTACACCATGGCATCACGGGCATCCTCGAGTTGCGCATGCACCGTGAAGCTGTCCGGCCGGCTGATGTAGCCATGCTCCCACTTGTAGTTCCACACCTGTGCATCCACGTCCAGCACGCCGGTGCTGAGGTCGTCGGCCAGGGTGGCGGTCACCTTGGTGTCGCGGATGTTGAGCGTGTTGGTACAGTAGAGGAACACATCGCGCTGGATGCCGGAGAAACGCCACATGTCCTGGCATTCCAGGTAGCTGCCGTCGCTCCAGCGGTACACTTGGAAGGCGAAGAGGTTCTCCCCTTCATGCAGGTAGGGCGTGATGTCGAACTCCGCGGCCAGCTTGCTGTCCTCGCTGTAACCCACGCGCTGGCCGTTCACCCATACGAAGAGGCAGCTCTTGGCGCTGCCCACGTGCAGGAACACCTGCTTGCCGGCGAAGCGCTCCGGCAGCACCACCGTGCGGCGGTACGAGCCCACGGGATCGTGGTGCGCGGGGATGTCGTACGGCGGGGTCATCTTGCCGTAGCGCAGCTTGTGCCCGGCGAAGTCGTACGGCTGGTTCACGTAGATGGGCAGGCCGTAGCCGTTCACCTCCCAGCTGGCGGGGATGCGGAAGTCGTCCCAGGCGCTGTCGTCGTAGCCCGGCTCAAAGAAGTTCTTGGGCCGTTGCGCGGAATCCTGCACCCAGTTGAACTTCCACGCGCCGTTCAGGGAGAGGAAGTTGGCCGAGCGCTCCCGGTCCCGCGTGCGGGCCGTGGCCATATCCTCGAATGCGAAGGCGCTGTTGCGCATGGGCATCCGGTTGATGGCCACCAGCTCGGGCAGTTGCAACTCGGGCGGAAGCTGGGCGGAGAGGCTGGTGAGCAGGCCAATGGTCACGGCCGTTATGGCCAGCAGACGCGGGAATGGGAATAGGGTATGGGCCAGGGGCATCATCGCGGGCGTACCGTGAGGGGCGGAGGCTGAAGGTAGTGGCTATCGCGCGGGAATACGGGCGCAACGTGGCATGCAGCACCAGCGATGGGCTGCCCTGCCCGGCCACCAAGGACGATCGGAGGGGCTGGTCGCTTACTCCACCACGATCCGCGTGCTGTACTCCGCCGTTTTCCCGGATGCCTTCAGCAGATACAGGCCGGTACGCAAGGAGCCGATGGAGATCCGGCCATCCTTGGGCCAATGCCCGAATTGCACGAGTTGACCGCGCATGTTGAAGAGCGCATACCGCTCCACGGCTTGCATGCTGGTCACATGGATCACGCCGTGCGCAGGGTTCGGGTAGGCCGTCAGGACATCTGCCGCTTGCTGTGCAGCCACCCCGGTGGGGATGTCGCACGTGGAGAAAGGCAGGTAGAAGACCTCCCCGAGCGAGGCATCATCGGCCGCATCGAAGATCACGGCGGCAATGGAATCCGGGTCGGTCATGGGCTGCTCGAAATCCCAGCAATTGTTCATGGCCGGCAAGGGGTTGGGCGTGTTGTTGTACAGCGCGTAGGTCACGCCGCCATTGCCGTTGTTGGCGAAGGAGTTGCCGCCGGGGTTGAGGGTGGCGATGGCCGTATCGCCGAAGTTGGCGATGGCCGCGCTCTGCAGGGTCACGCCCCAAAGGTTCCCGGAAATGCGGTTGCCGTATGCCATGGTGACGTTGGTGTTGCCGCCGTACAGGTTGATGCCGCTGCCGCCCAGCATGGGGTCGCCCTGGGTGTTGTTGTCCGTGAGGAAGTTGTTCGTGATCAACGCGGTGATGTTGTTGCCGGTGATGGTGACGCCGTAGCGGTTGTCCTGCACCAGGTTGCCGTCGATCACCACATGGCCCTCCCCGCCCAGCAGCGAGGAGAAGGCGATGCCGCCGACCATGGTATGTGCCGGGTCGCCGATCACGGTGTTGTTGCGGATCAGCGTGGTGTCCGTGCCGGAGGGCCCCAGGTTGATCTGCGGGCGGTTCGAGTTGGCCGTGCCGTTGTAGAGGAACGTGCAGTCCGTGATCTGCGGGGCGGCTTGGCCATTGGCGGCGGAGGAGATGGCCGCTTGCTCATTCCCCTCGAACGTCACATGGCTGATGAACACCTTGCCGCTCGGCAGCTCCAGCGCGGCCCCGGTGGTGGCGTTGGATTCCTGGTCGGAAATGGTGCAGTGGTCCAGCACGAGGTCGGCCGTCAGGCATTTGATGCCGCCACCGTGCGTGATGGCGACGCGTTGCAGGTCCACATGCGATCCCTGCTCAAACCGGATGCCTTGGTGGTGCAGCGCCTCGTTCTCGGCGGTGAGCACCGCCTGCACCGGCGGTGTGGCGATGAAGGTCCCGGCGATGCTGATGGAAGCCGCGGAAGCCACGGCCCAGGTCACATCCTGGTCGATCAGCAGCGTGTCGTTCGCCGCCAGCGTGAGATCAGCGTTCTGCAAATAGCTGGTGCCGGAGGTGGCGGTGAACACGCCGCCGGAGAGGGTCACCAGGTCGTCGAGGCTGTAGGTCTGGCCGGTGTTGGGCGTGGTGTATTGGGCCTGTGCGCCAACGTTCAGTAAGAACCCCAAGGGCACCAGGAACAACGAGCGTGCAAGTGATTTCATGGGGGCAAAGTTACCGCGGGGGACTACGGTTGAAAGGTGAAAGCTGAAATCGGAAGGTGCGAAAGTTCGAACCGTGGCACAGCCTTGGCTGTCACGAAGCCGCTATGGTGGAGCATGGAGCTGAAGCCTTGTCGCGGCCAACGAACAACGACCAGCCGACACCCAAACAACTCCCCCTCAATGCAGCCCCTGTGCAGCCAGCCAACGCTCGGCATCCAAGGCGGCCATGCAGCCGGTGCCCGCGCTGGTCACGGCCTGGCGGTACACATGGTCCGCGGCATCGCCGGCCACGAAAACACCGGGGATCTTGGTGCTGGTGCGGTCCGGGTCATGCTTCAGGTACCCGTTGGCGTCCATGTCCAGCCAGCCCTTGAAGAGGTCGGTGGCGGGCTTGTGGCCGATGGCCACGAACAGGCCGGTGACGTCCAGCTTGCGTTCGGCGCCGGTCTTGTTGTTCACGGCGATGATGCCCTCCACGGCATGTTCGCCCAGCACGTCCTTCACCTCGGTGTTGAAGAGCACCTCGATCTGCGGGGTGTTCTCCACGCGGTGTACCATGGCCTTGCTGGCGCGGAACTCGTCGCGGCGCACCAGCATGTATACCTTGGGGCAGAGCTTGGCCAGGTAGGTGGCCTCCTCGCATGCGGTGTCGCCGGCGCCCACCAGGGCCACGGTCTGGCCCTTGTAGAAGAAGCCGTCGCACACGGCGCAGGCGGTAACGCCGCCGCCGATGTCGCGCAGGCGTGCTTCATTGGGCAGGCCCAGCCATTTGGCGCTCGCGCCCGTGGCGATGATCACGGTGCGGGCGTGGATCTCGACCTTGTCGTCCACCCACACTTTGTGCACGGGCCCGGTGAAATCCACCTTCGTTACCCAGCCGCTGCGGATCTCCGTATGGAAACGCTGTGCCTGCTTCTTCAGGTCCTCCATCATGTCGGGCCCGGTGCGGCCTTCGGGATAGCCGGGGTAGTTGTCCACCTCGGTGGTCTGGGTGAGCTGCCCGCCCGGAACGGGTCCCTCGATGATCACGGGCTTCAGGTCGGCGCGTGCGGCGTAGATGGCTGCGGAATAGGCGGCGGGCCCGGATCCGATGATCAGGCACTTGAGGAGTTCGGGTGTTTGGCTCATGGTTTCGCGGCGCGAAGTTAACCCGGCACCCGGGTGACGATCATCACGGAGGGATCCAGGATCAGGACGCTCAATGTCCACGTAGCGCCGGTGATGGCCGAGTACATTCGCCGGCCATGGCAGGGATACGCAAGCAGCAGGGGGCGTTGACTGGCGGGGAAGGCAGCGGTCTTTCCGCGGGCGGAGGCAAGGCGTTGCTGGTGGCCGGTGTCCTGGTGATCGCATTGAACCTTCGGCCATCGATGGCGGCCGTGGGCCCGGTGGCGGGCATGATCCGCGAGGCGATGGGCCTGTCCAGTTCCGTGGTGGGCCTGCTGACCACGTTGCCGTTGATCGCGTTCGGCACGGTCTCCATGGCCACGCCGCTGTTCACGCGGCGCTATGGCATGGCGGCCACCATGGCCGGCGCCATGGCCTTGCTGGCGGCGGGCATCGGCATGCGCTCGGCCCCGGGTCCATGGGCCTTGATGGGCGGCACACTGGTGCTGGGCATCGGCATCGCCTTGGCCAACGTGCTGATGCCGAGCCTGGTGAAGGCACAGTTCCCCCGACGCTACGGATTGATGACCAGCCTGTACAGCAGCATGATGAGCGTGGGGGCATCGGTGGCGGCGGGCATCAGCGTGCCGTTGGCCGCCACGGCGCTGGGCTGGCGCGGCTCCCTGGCCACTTGGGCCCTGTTGGCCTTGGTGGCGCTGGTGCTCTGGTTGCCCCAACTGGCGCGGCTTCGGGGTCGTGGTGAAGGCCGGGACTTCGGGGAGGTCATGCGCCATCTGGGGCGCTCGCGGCTGGCCTGGAACGTGGCGCTGTACATGGGTCTTCAATCGGTCACCTTCTATGTGTTCCTGGCGTGGTTGCCGGACATGGTGCAGGCACGCGGGGCATCGGCGGCGTATGCCGGCTGGATGCTTTCCCTCTCACAGATCACCGGCGCGGTGGGCTCCCTGCTGATCCCCTTGTGGGCGGGCCGGATCCCGGACCAGCGCATCATCGTGCGCGTGGTGGTGGCCCTGGAGCTGTTGGCCTTGGCCGGTCTCACCTTTCCTGCCTTCGGGCCGGTGGCGCCCTGGGTCTTCCTGCTCGGCCTTACGCTGGGCGGGGCTTTCAGCCTTTCACTGTTCCTGATCGGGGCGCGCGCGGCGGATGCCGCCACTGCCACGGAACTCTCGGGCATGGTGCAGTCCGTCGGCTACCTGGTGGCCGCCACAGGCCCGTTCCTGGCAGGCGGCCTGTACGACCTCGGGGGCCGGTGGATGCCGGTGTTCGGCCTGCTGGCCGCCATCGCCCTGGTGAAGCTGCGCACCGGCACGGGTGCGGGCCGGGCCGGGCTGGTGTCGCCGCATTGAGCGGCTTGGTGTGGTCAAGGCCGCAGCACCATGGCCCGGGCGTGGCGCCCCAGCCCGGTGAAGTGCACGATGTAGCTGCCGGGCGCCAGGGAGGAGAGGTCCATCGAACCCGTGGTGCGCCCGGCCCCGGGCAGCTGCAGCACCTCCCTTCCGCCCATGTCCAGCACGCGGATGGCCGTTATCGGCGACGGCGTTTGCCAGTTCACCTGCTCGCCCGGAACGGGGAAGACCTTGACCACGTCCGGGATTTCGGCGGCCACGGACGTGGTGGGGTCCACCACGATGAACTGCCACATCATGCGGTCGATGTGGGCCAGGTTGTGGCAATGGTACATTAGCGGCCAGCCGTCCGTGGTGTAGTTGGCGAAGCGCATGATCACCCGCACGGTGTCGCCGACATCCACGTTGACCACGGACTTCGGGGCGGTCTCCCAGGGGGCCGGCGGCTCGCCGTTGCGATCCAGGATGTAGAAGACCCCGCCGTGCATGGTCATGGGGTGCGCCATGTTGGAGGTGTTGATGTACTCCCAGATCTCGGTGCTGCCCAGCAGGACGGTGTCATTGATCACATCCATGTCCCAGTCCTCCCCGTTGATGGTGAACATGCCCATGTGCCCCACCATGCCGTTGCCGGCGATCACCTTGGTGCGGGTGCGGTTGGCGGAACTCGCGGGGTAGGGCTGCAGGTCGACCAAATTGGCCGGGATGGAGGTGATCGGGTTGGCGGCGGGCGCGGTCACGCGGATCTTCAGGATCGGAAAGTCGATGCCGTTGAGTTCGCTGTGCTCGAACAGGAGGTTGCCGCTTCCCGGCACGGTGAGGGGCAGTTCGGTGCCGAAGCTCATCAGCTGCAGGCTATCGCCTTCCATGCCGCCCAGGTCCAGGAGCAGTTCCACGCGCTCGCCGCTGGCGAGCATCAGGCGGGTCATGGGCGCGGGTGCATCGAGCAGGCCGTTCTCACCGGCGATCACGTGGAAGACGGTGCTGTCCGCGAAGCCGAAGTTGTAGTAGCGGGCGGTGGAGGCGTTGAGCAGGCGAATGCGCACCACCTGTGCCGGGCACTCCAGGAAGGGGTCCACGGTCCCGTTCACCAGGATGCTGTCGCCCAAGGGCGCGAACAGGAACTGCCCGGCGGGAGTGAAGCGTTTGTCCTGCACGGCCACGGGGAAATCATCGATGCCGTATTGGCGCGGCAGGGGCAGGGCCGCTTCCTCGGGGTCGCGCACGATGATGAGCCCGGCCGCACCCTTGCCCACCTGCGGCCCGATCAGGTCCATGGTGTGCGGGTGGTACAGGTACACGCTCGCCTTGTCGATCACCTTGAACTTCACATCCCAGGATGTGCCGGGCATCACCTCGCGCGGGGGGCTGCCATCGTACACCGGCGGCACTTCCATGCCGTTCCAGTGCATGGTGGTGATCTCCGTCAGGTCGTTGTACACGCGGAAGCGCGCCGTGTCGCCGTACTGGAGTTCCAGCGTGGCACCAAGGTAAGGCGCATTGATGCCGTACGTGTTGGTGACCACCCCCGGATAGAATTCCGCGGTCGACGGTGCCACATGGAGGTGGAAGGTATCGGCCGTGACCAAGGGAGGGATGGCCAATGGGTTCTGGCCAAAGAGAGGCGTGGAAACCAGCAAGGAGAGCAGGGGTAAAGCCTTCTTCATGGGCGTGGGGTTTGCCGAAGCGAAACTCCCCTGCGCGCCCCGACCAGACTATGACTTGCATCATATATGTGGCCGGAAAAGTACAAGGGCCTCCTGTCGGATGCTCAGGGCCCTGAAGTAGGCGGGCTTGTGTTCCACAGGCCCACCCGGAAGGAGAAGCCCGCCCCCACGAACCAACCCTGCCCTTGGAAGCCGCTGCCGAAGCTGGCGTCCATGAGCATGCGGTCGCCCACGGCCCAGAAGGCCCCGCAATCCCAGCGGTGGTCGCCCTCCCCATCTTCCGGGAAGGCGCTGTACAGCTCCGCGAAGACGCCCAGTTTGGGGGAAACGTCCAAGCCCCCGCTCAGGGAGCAGAACGCTGTGGAGGCCGCCTCTTCCCAGGCCATGCCCACGTTGGTGCCCAGGCCGAAGCGCTCGCCGAAGTCGCGGTCCGCGGCCAACAAGAGGGAAGGCCAAAGCCCCGTGGTTCCGGCATCCGCCCATGCGGGTATGCCGGCCTTGGCCAGCACAGCGGTGGTGATGCCGGTGCCGCCGCCTTCGCCCATGCCCACCTTCAGGGCGAGCTCCGGCGTGTTCATGGCCCAATCCTCCCCACGCTCCTGATCGTAAGTGCGCGAGGCGCCGCCTTCCGCCCGGAACTCGACGTGGTCGCCCAGGCCAAGCCGTAGCGTCACGGCAGGGAGGTCCAGTCCGGCAGGACCGTTCCCGGCCGGCAGCACCGCAAAGCCACTCTCTACTTGGAAGCTGCCTGCGGGGATGGTGGTTGCTGATTCCGATTGGTCCGGCCGGTCCACGGCGAGCTTTTCCGGTTGGGCGGCCACCAGGACAGGGCAGCAGAGAAGTACGAGAACGGCGAGGCGCATGCTGCAAGTGTAAAATAAAAATTAGATGAGGCTAAAATAAAAGTTCATCCATACATTTGCCGCGATGTTGACCCGGAGCGAGGAGGATCACCTGAAGGCCGTGCACGCCTTGTTGGAGGGCGGCGCTTCCGCGGCCAACAAGGATGTGGCGGAACGCATGGGGACCAAGGCCAGCAGCGTCACCATGATGCTGAAGAAACTGGCCGACAAGGGCCTGCTGAAGCTGGAGCCCTATCACGGCGTGAAGCTGACCGCGAAGGGCCGGGCCGAGGCGCTGAAGCTGGTGCGCAAGCACCGCCTGTGGGAGACCTTCCTGGTGGAGCGGCTGGGCTTTGGCTGGGATGAGGTGCATGAGGTGGCCGAGCAACTGGAGCACGTGCGCAGCGAGAAGCTCACGGATCACCTGGCCGAGTACCTCGGCGATCCGGCGTTCGATCCCCATGGCGATCCCATCCCCGACCGCCATGGGCGCATCACGGCGCGCAACATGAGGCCGCTGCCCGCGGTGGGCACGGGCGAGCGGGTGCGCGTGGCCGCCGTGAAGGATGGCAGCGACGCCCTGTTGCAGCTCTTGGGGCGAAAGGGAATCGGCATCGGGAAGGTCTTCACGGTGAGGGATCGGCAGGATTTCGACCAGAGCCTGGAGCTGGTCGCGGCCGACGGTATCCACCTCACCTTGTCTGCAAAAGCCGCCGCACACCTCTGGGTGGAGCCGGCATCACCACGTGAGCGCCGCGCGCCATGAACACCGACCACCGTTCCTTGGGCGAGGCCCATTCCAGCGTGAACATCCCGAAGGCGAAGGGGTGGAAGCGCATCCTGGCCTTCCTGGGCCCGGCTTACCTGGTGAGCGTGGGCTACATGGACCCGGGCAACTGGGCCACGGACATCGCCGGGGGCAGCGCCTTCGGCTACCAGCTCATCTGGGTGTTGCTGATGAGCAACCTGATGGCCCTGCTGTTGCAAAGCCTCAGTGCCCGGCTGGGCATCGTTCGCGGCCTGGACCTGGCCCAGGCGAGCCGCCACACCTATCCGCCCATCGTGAACATCCCGCTGTACATCCTGGCGGAGGTCGCCATTGCGGCCTGCGACCTGGCGGAAGTGATCGGCCTGGCCATCGGCCTCAACCTCCTCTTCGGCCTGCCGTTGATCTGGGGCGTGCTGTTGTCCGGCCTGGACACGTTGCTGATCCTCACCTTGCTCAACAAGGGCGTGCGGTTGATGGAGGCGTTCATCATTGCCATCGTATCACTGATCGGCATGGCCTTCGTGGCCGAGATGTTCATCGTGGAGCCGGAGGTCAGCGATGTGTTGTCGGGGTTCGTGCCCTCCGCACTGTCGGACAAGGCCTTGTACATCGCCATCGGCATCATTGGCGCCACGGTGATGCCGCACAACCTCTACCTCCATAGCTCACTGGTACAAACGCGGCGGTTTGAGCGCAACGTCAACGGCATGCGCGAGGCCATCCGCTTCAACTTCCTGGACACCACCATCGCCCTCAACCTGGCCTTCTTCGTCAATGCGGCCATCCTCATTCTGGCGGCGGCGGCGTTCCACACGGCCGGCCACTACGATGTGGCGGAGATCGATCAGGCCCATGAGCTGCTGGGCGAGCTGTTCGGCACCATGGCGCCGGCCCTGTTCGCCTTGGCGTTGATCGGTGCCGGGCAGAGCAGCACCATCACGGGCACGTTGGCCGGGCAGATCGTCATGGAGGGCTACCTCAACCTGCGCATCCGGCCGTGGCTGCGGCGCCTGATGACGCGCCTGTTCGCCATCGTGCCCGCCGTGATCAGCATCCTCTGGTTCGGCCAGGATTCATTGGGCGAGCTGCTCGTGCTCAGCCAAGTGGTGCTCAGCCTGCAGCTCGGCTTCGCGGTGATCCCGCTGATCCATTTCACCTCGGACCGCAAACGCATGGGCGAGCTGGCCATCCCCATCTGGATGCAGGGGCTCGCTTGGGCGGCGGCGCTGATCATCGTGTCGTTGAACGCGAAGCTGGTGGTGGAGGAGATCTCGGGCTGGCTGGCCACGGACGGCCCACATGTGGTCTGGGTAAAGATGCTGGTGGTGCCCTTGGTACTGCTGGCGGCGGTGCTGCTGGCCTACATCACCGTGAAGCCGTTCTTCGCCAAACTGCGGCCCGCCAAGCGCCACATTGATGCCGCCATGCCGGAGCTGCATGTACTGCAGTTGGGAACACCCCTGGTGGTGGCCATCACGGTGGAGTTCCGCCCCATGGATGAGCGGGTGATCAATGCCGCACTGGCCCAAGGTGGGACGCAGGCCCTGTACAAGTTGGTCCACGTCACCGAGAGCGCGGCAGCCCGTTATCTGGGGGCGATGACGCACGACCGTGAATCCATGGACGACCGCAGGAACCTGGAGCAGTACGCGGTAAAGCTCCGCGCGGCCGGCTACCGGGCGGAGGCCCTCATCGGCCATGGCAGCCCGGTGACGGCCATCCCCCAATTGGTGAATGACCATGGGGCGGAGCTGCTGGTGATGGGGTCCCATGGACACCGCGGCCTCAAGGACCTGCTGTTCGGTGCCACCGTGGATGCCGTGCGCCACCGCGTGAAGGTGCCCGTACTGGTGGTGAAGTAGCCGACGGGTCCACAAAAAACATCAAACGGGGCGGTGGGGTGGACAGTGCGGCGGCTACCTTTAGCCCCATTGGCGGCCGGGGGGCCGGGCCCCCATGGCCTGCCCTCGGGTGAAAGGCGACGGCACGCCCGGCAGCTGAAAGCACATCCATGAAAGAATACCTCCCGCACATCCTGCACGAGTTCCAACTGCCGCTGCAGAACCCTGTGCTGGTGTTCGCCCTGATCCTCACCATCATCCTGCTGGCGCCCATCCTGCTCAAGCGCCTGAACATCCCGGGCATCATCGGCCTGATCATCTCCGGGGTGGCCATCGGCCCGCACGGGCTGAACGTGCTGGACAACAATTCCGCCATCCAGCTCTTCTCCACCATCGGCCTGCTGTACATCATGTTCATCGCCGGCCTGGAGTTGGACCTGAACGAGTTCAAGGCCAACCGCAACAAGAGTCTTGCTTTCGGCCTGTTCACCTTCAGCATTCCCTTGGCGCTGGGCTTCCCGGTGATGCACTATCTGCTGGGCTACGACTTCAATGCCAGCCTGCTCACCGCCAGCATGTTCGCCACGCACACCCTGGTGGCCTACCCGATCGTGAGCCGGCTGGGCGTTTCGAAGAACCAGGCCGTGGCCATCACCGTGGGCGGCACCATCCTCACGGACACGGCGGTGCTGATCATCCTGGCCGTGATCATCGGCAACAGTCACGGCACGCTGAGCATGGATTTCTGGATCCGCCTGGGGATCTCGCTGTCGATCTTCTCCGCGTTCATGTTCCTGGTGATCCCGCGCTTGGCCAAGTGGTTCTTCCGCAAGCTGGAGAACGAGAAGCACTCGCACTACATCTTCGTGCTCACGGTGGTCTTTCTCGCGGCTTTCCTGGCGGAGCTGGCCGGTGTGGAGGCCATCATCGGCGCTTTCGTGGCGGGCCTTGCGCTCAACAAGCTGATCCCGCATTCGTCCGCGCTGATGAACCGCATCGAGTTCATCGGCAATGCGCTCTTCATCCCCTTCTTCCTGATCAGTGTGGGCATGCTGGTGGATGTGCGGGTGCTCACCCAAGGCCCCATGGCGTTGATCGTGGCCGGTACGCTTACGGTGGTGGCGATCTGCGGCAAATGGCTCGCCGCCTTGTTCACCCAGCTCGTGTTCAAGTACACCGGTGCGCAACGCGGGCTGATCTTCGGCCTTAGCGGGGCGCATGCCGCGGCCACCTTGGCCGTGATCATGGTGGGCTACCGGGAGAAGATCCTGGATGACAGCATCCTCAACGGCACCATCCTGCTGATCTTGATCACGTGCATGGTCGCCTCCTTCGCCACGGAGAAAGCCGCCAAGAAAGTGGTGGTGGAATCGCCGGACGACGGCAGCGACCTGTTGCCCTCCAGCGGCCAGCCCGAGGAGCATATCCTGGTGCCCAGCACGGCCGACACCGGTATGGAAAAACTCCTGGAGTTCGCCATGTACATCAAGGACAAACGGTCGCCGAAGCCTATTTCGGTGCTCACCGTGGTGTCCAACAACGACGAGGCCGAGATGAACATCCGGAAGGCGCGCAGCAAGCTGGACGGGTTGGTGAAGCAGGCGGCAGCCTCGGAAATGAAGCTGAAGGTGGTGACCACCATCGACCACAACGCGGCCAGCGGCATCGTGCGCACTTCGCGCGAGCTCCCGGCCGACATCATCGTGCTGGGTTGGCCCCGGCGTGCAGGCTTCTTTGACCGCTTCCTCGGCGACAAGCTCGCCACCATTCTGCAGAACGTGGACAAGACCGTGCTGGTGGGCCACCTCAGCCAGCCGCTGGTGGCCCATAAGCGGATCGTCTGCGCCGTGCCGCCGTTGGCGGAGTACGAGAAAGGCTTCGAGATCTGGATCGCCAAGGTGATGAAGTTGGCACAGGAGCTCACCGTGCCGGTGGTGCTGCACTGCAACGCCACCACGGGCAAGGCCATCCTGCGCATCACGGATCGCACGAAGTCCAATGCACCGCTGACCATTTCCCCGTTCACCGATTGGGAGGACTTCCTGATCCTTTCACGGAACGTGCGCGAGAACGACCTCTTTGTCCTGGTCTCGGCGCGCAAAGGCGCCACCTCGTACCTGAGCGAACTGGAGCACATACCCGCCAAGCTGGAGAAGTACTTTGCCGCCAACAACCGGGTAGTGATCTATCCGCAACAGTTCAACGATCACCGGGGCATCGAGGACTATTCCGACTTCAACGCGGAGCCGTTGCACATCGGTATCGATGCCGTTCACCGGATCGGCAGGACCATCGGCAACATCTTCAAGAAGGAAGCTGCGGAGGAATCCGTGGACCAGCCCAATCCCCCGGCACCGTGATCCACACCGGCCGCATACAGGAGCTGGAAGTGCTGCGCAGCACCAGCGTGGGCCTATACCTGGGCGATGGCGGGGGAAATGAGGTCCTGCTCCCCAACAAGTACGTTCCGCCGATGCATGACCAGGGCATCCGGCTGCGGGTTTTCGTGTACCGCGATTCGGAGGACCGCCAAGTGGCCACCACGCTCATGCCCAAGGTGGAACTGGGGGGCTTTGCATGGTTGAAGGTGAGCGCCGCCACGCGGCTGGGGGCCTTCGTGGACATCGGCCTGGAGAAGGATCTGCTGGTGCCCTTCAGTGAACAGGAACAGAAGCTGGGGCCGGAGGAATGGCATGTGGTCCACATGGGCTTGGACGGAAAGACCGACCGGCTCTTCGGCAGCACGCGCATCGCCAAGTACCTGGACAACACCGACCTGGCCGTGGGCCCGGGGGAGGCCGTGGACCTGCTGGTGTATCGCCGCAGCGAGCTCGGCTGGTCGGTGGTGGTGAACGGCAGGCATCAAGGCCTCCTGCATGCCAATGAGGTGTACCGGCCGGTCAATCTCGGTGACCGGATCACCGGCCACGTGAAACACGTGCGCCCCGACGGGAAGCTGGACATCACGTTGCAGGCACCGGGCTACCGGCACTACAACGATGCCAACGCGGCCCTGCTGGCCAAACGGCTGAAGGAGCACGATGGGTTCCTGCCCCTTACGGACAAGAGCCCGCCAGAGCAGATCTATCAGGCCTTCGGCATCAGCAAGAAGGCATTCAAGCAGGCGTTGGGCGCCTTGTACAAGGCCCACCTCGTGCTCATCAAGGAGGAGGGCATCACCTGGACCGGCGGTGACCAGCCTCGAGAGCAGGGGAAAAGCTGAGCCGGTTCCATTCCCCATCTTCGCACCATGGCCGCCCCGGTGATGCCCGAGATCAAGAACCGCCGTGCCGCGTTCGAATACTTCCTGCTGGAATCGTTCGAGTGCGGGATCGTGCTGGTGGGCAGCGAGGTGAAGAGCCTGCGGCAAGGGCAGGCAAGCATCGCCGAGGCGTTCTGTGCCTTCATCGGCGAGGAGCTGTTCCTGCGCAACATGACCATCCAGCCGTACGACAAGGCCAAGAATTTCGCGCATGAGCCCGTCCGCGACCGCAAGCTGCTCCTGCACCGCAAGGAGCTGAAGAAACTGCAGCGAAAGCTGAAGGACCAGGGCGTGACCATCATTCCGGTCCGGGCCTTCTTCGCCGGGAATGGCATGGTGAAGGTGGAGATCGCCGTGGCCAAGGGCAAGAAGACCTACGACAAGCGCGAGAGCTTGAAGGCAAAGGATGTGAAACGCGACCTGGAGCGCATGCGATGAGCACCGGAACGTGGCGGGAACAAGTGAGGCGATCGGCCTTGGTGAAGGTGCCGGGCACCACCATGGAACGCTGGGGCCTGTTGGCCTTGCTGGTGCTGGCCGCCACCCTCCGCCTGTGGAACCTGCCGGGCATTCCGTACACCCACGACGAGATCAGCGCGTTGGTGCGGTTGAGGCCCGGCTTTCTGGATGCTTTGCGCAATGTGGTGGTGGAGATCGATGCGCATCCGCCCGGTGTCCAACTCTTCGAATGGGCCTGGACCCGCTTATTCGGCATGGGGGAGGCGGCCGTGAAGCTGCCTTTCATCCTGATGTCGGTGGCGGCCTTGTTCCTGCTGTACCGGTTTGCCTTCGCCTGGTGCGGTGGCACGGTGGCCCTGGTCACCACGGCCCTGCTGGCGGTACTCCAGTACACCGTGATGTACGGCCAGATCGCGCGGCCCTATGCGGCGGGTTTCTTCACCACGGCCCTGCTGGCGGACCAACTTACGCGATACCTCGGGTCAGGCTCGCGGCGTGCCTTGGCCGGCATGGCCCTGGCCGCCGTCCTTTCAGCCTACACGCACCATTTCTCATTGCTGTTGGCCGCGATCATGGCGGTGACCGGTTTGTTCCTCGTCCGTGCGGAAAGCCGAAAAGCCTATCTGGTCGCTGGCGGGGTGGCGGCCTTGGCCTACCTGCCCAACGTCCCCAATTTCTTCCGGCAGCTGGATGTGAAGGGCCTCACGGCTTGGCTGGCCCCTCCAACGGTACACTGGTTGCCGGATTACCTCTGGTGGATCGCACACTGCTCGGTGGTGTTCGCCGGGGCATTGAGCTTGCTGCTTTTGACTTCCGCGGCGTTGCGCATCCGGAACCGGGGCAGCGTGGGGCCGCTATGGGCCATCTCCTTGGCTTGGGGCATTCTTCCCCTGGCCATCGGCTACGCCTATTCGGTCTGGTGGGCACCGGTATTGCAGTATTCGGTGGTGCTGTTTTCCTTCCCGTACATGCTGATCGGTGCGCTTGCGGGGTTGCGGCACCTGCGGCCGGGATGGGCCCTCCCCGTGGTGGGCACGGTTGCTGCACTGGGTGCCGGTACGTTGATCACCGTGCGGAAGCATTATGAGATCTTCTACCGGTCGCGGTACGAATTGGCCGCTCAAGGCATCATTGCGGCCTCATCCGTGCCGGGCCGCATGGCCCTCTACGACGGTCCGGGCGAGGTGATCGGCTTTTACCTGGACCTCTGGAAGGTGGACAAGGCCAAGTTGTCCTATGCCGAGCTGCGTGGTATGCCCGTGGAACGATTGGACAGCCTGCTGCATGCGTCCTCAGCCTCGGAGGTTTTCCTGGGCGCCACGGCAGGAGCGGAGCCGGAGCGGGCGGCCCGCATCCAGGCCATGTTCCCCTTCCTGCTGGAACGGCATGATGTGGAGGAAGGCCAAACATTCCTCTTCGGTGCCGGACCTTCCACCAAGCGGCTGGACGACCATGCATGGAGCAGCCGCGTCGCTCCGGATGCCATAAAAGGGGAGGATTGGTCGGTCGACGCGGATCTGCCACTGCTGCAGGACAGCACCGGCCATGCACCCCGGCGCTGGGATTTCACAGGCCGGGAGTTCGGTATCCTCCTTGAAAAGCCGGTGTACGAAGTGGCCAAGGGCGACAATGATGTGTTGGAGGTGCGCATGGATGCCACGGGTGTTTCCGGTGGTGGGCTGAAGCTGGTGGCGGAGCTCCGGGAAGGGGAGACCACCACGTTCTACCGCAGCCAACCCTGCCCGGTGCGCATGGGAGCCGGTACGTTGATCACGGCCATCCCCTTTGCAGACCTGCCCGGCCACGGGCAAGGTCAACGCCTTCGCGTGTACGTCTGGAATGAAGGCGGGAATCCCGCACAAGTGGCGTCCCTGGAAGCTCGTGTCCGGTCGGGAAACCCTTGGCTCTACGGCCTTTTTCAGCCGCTGAAAGGACCGTTGATCTACCCTTGACGGGTTCATCCTGGTTTTCGGGGGCGATAGCCGGAGATATTGGATTCCGCTCATTCCCGCCTACCTTGTTTCGCCCATGGCAGACCTGCGTAGCGAATACAACTCTTGTCTCTACCATGCGGGCGCCGCCTTGGCCCGCTCCCTCCACCGCCTTGCGGTCGCGCATTTCCACCCGGTCGGCATCACCCCGACGATGGGGTTCATTCTGCTGACGGCGAGAGTGGCTCCCGGTGTCAGCATCACGGACCTGGGTACCGTGCACTTGCTGGACAGCTCCACCATATCCCGGGCCGTGGACAAGCTGGCCGCGGACAGATACATCGTTCGCGCCAACGAGGCGAAAGTGGTGCAGGTGTTTCTGACACCGGATGGCGAACGGAAAGCGGCGGAGGCGGAAAGCGCTTGGCAGAATCTTCAACTGGAGTACCGGCTGCTTCTGGGGGAGGGTGAAGCCAGATGGCTGGCCGAGAAAACCGCCAAAGCGGATGAGGTGCTGCGGAAGTACAGGTGAGGCGGGTTTAGTAAGTCCTGTTCTCAGAATACTTGCATGGCCATGCAAATGAGATTTTAACAAATACAGTCTAGAAGGTATTCGGGGCAGCACAAAGCCGCGTCAACCGTGATGATCCTCCCGCCTCCACGCCAAGTAACCGCTTCAAAACCATCG
This sequence comes from Flavobacteriales bacterium, assembly GCA_023382455.1. Taxonomy (GTDB): domain Bacteria; phylum Bacteroidota; class Bacteroidia; order Flavobacteriales_F; family PHOS-HE28; genus PHOS-HE28. Next base: position 30,248 of record JAHDVX010000018.1, on the reverse strand, counting down.
GTCATCCTATTCTTGCTTGCATGGCCATGCACGTATCGGATTAACATCTCGGAGCCACCAACCTCCCTCTCAAATCCACTAAAAAGCAAATCCCGCCCTCCAGTAATGAAGGGCGGGATTCGTACTTCGGCTACCTCGGTCAGAGCTTGATCGTGATGCCCAGGCCGATGGTTTCCTTGAACTGCGTGCCTTTGCCGACGTAGAGCTGCTCCGTGTCATTCCACTTCTTCAGGATCTGGGTGTCATCGTCGTAGATCAGCAACGTGCTCAGGGTGGCGGCGAACCAGTCGTTCACCTTGAAGGTGAACAGGGTTTCCCAGTTCACGTCGATGTTCTGCGGGTTCCTCAGGTAGTTGCTGAAGAAATCGGCGCGGGTAAGGAAATTGATGTTCTTGGCCAGGTCATGGGTGTACATCAGCTTAACGTATCCCCCGAACTCGAACAGGCTGTTCTTGCCGTTGGTGAGCTTGTTTCCCAGCGTGTCGTAGGTGGCGGCATCCACGCCGAAGGCACCGGCGTCGGCCAGTTCCTGCACGCCCACGAACGTGAATTTGGCCGTGGCGGGGGAGATGAAGGCGGAGAAATGGTCATTCGGCTTGTAATCCGCACCAAGACCGAGGACCAGGTATCCGGGGGCCATCAGGTCGGAGATGCGTGTTCCGGTCTTTGCGTCCTTACCTTCGGTGAATTGGGTCTTGAACTGGGCGAGGGCGGCGAGGTACCAGGCTTTCTTCAGTTCATAGCCGTACTTGGTGTTCAGCTCGATGCGGTCGTCCGTCTTCAAGGCTTCCTGTCCGTCCTGGGCCAGCAGGCCGTACGCCAAGGCGGCTGAGTTGTCCCAGGAATGGCGGCCTTTCTTCCGGTTGGCGAAGCCGTTGAACTGGGCAATGCCGCTCACGGAGCTGAAACCACCGGCTGCCCAATTGGTGAGGCTCACCTGGCTCATGTTCATCTGGATGGTTCCACCTTTGGTCCACAGCTTCCCGGTGGTGTCGGCGGCCGTCTTGGCCTGCATGCTGGCTGCGGCGGCATCGCGCTCCGCCTTGTCTTCCTGGGCGTTGGCACTGATAGTGCCGGCTGCGAACAACGCCACGGTAAAAATGAACTTGTTCATGGTCTTGAATTGGGAGTGGCCGATCGGGCCGTTCGAGGGGTTGAAAAGCGGACCTGTCATGTGGTGCTACGGCAGACAATCGGGTCTGGCACCGTGCGTGAACCATCGGCGAGGCGCCAACGGCTGATGCATTGTTGTGGGCGTTACTGGATTCGAACCAGTGACCCCTACCCTGTCAAGGTAGTGCTCTGAACCAACTGAGCTAAACGCCCTTCCGAAGAACTTCGCCTTTGAGGGCGGCAAATGTAACCCGCAGCGCCCATTGAGCGTGTTGCATCGGGTGATACCGGGAAGGGGGGACTCTCCGTCGGGGGGCGATGGTTTGAAGCGCGGTAGATGCCGGGTGCCGAAAGCAATCCGTTCGCTGCCTCGCTTTGACCTAGTGGTCCCGATTCCTGGCGGATGGCGGGCAGGCTTGATGGGAGGACATTCAGGCAGGGAGCGTTAACTTTGCCCTTCCGAGATTCGATATTCCCGTTCAGATGCGAGCGAACACCAAACCGGTTACCAGCGGGGGGCGCATCTTCAAGAATCCAGTGCTGGAGGCGCTTACCAAGACCCACATTTCCATCCCATTGACCTTGTTCTGGTCGGCCGGAGCGATCACGCTTTGGTATTCCATCGCCGAATTGGGCATCCATTGGGGCACGGCCACCATTTTCTTCCTTGGTGGCATCGCGCTGTTCACCTTGGTGGAGTACCTGATGCACCGGTTCCTCTACCATATTCCGGCCCGGACCGAGAAAAGCAAGCGCTTCCAGTATGTGATCCATGGCGTTCACCACGACCACCCCAGGGACAAGGCGAGACTGGCCATGCCGCCCCTGTTGAGCATCGTGCTGGCCACGTTGTTCATCAGCCTGTTCCGCGCCTTGATGGGGGCGGAAGGTTATGCTTTCGGCGGCGGGTTTCTGTTCGGCTACAGCACCTACTTGTTGGCGCACTACGCGGTGCACATCTACAAGTCGCCCAAGAATTTCCTGGGTGTGATCTGGAAACACCACAACCTGCATCATTACGTCAATGACGGAGGTGCATTTGGCGTGAGCTCCCCGTTCTGGGATTACATCTTCGGCACCATGCCCAAGGAGCCACGCCGCAAGGAAGCGGCCAAGGTGGACCTTCTCTGAGGCAGGCCCCGCCCAGGGGCGACTCCCGTTTTTTTTAATCGGTGCGGCAACGCGGAAGACCGGATGGCCCGTCTTCCGGCAAACCCGTCAATCCGATCGCACATGAAGATCCGGCCTACCCTCGCCATCGCTGTTGCGCTGGCAACCACCGTACAGGCGCAAACCACCCATGAACTGACCAATGTGGGAAGCACATTCAGCCCGGCCCTGATCACCATGCAGGCCGGTGACAGCATCCATTTGGTATTGTCCGCCCCGCACACCTGCACCGAGGTGGATGAAGCCACTTGGAACAGCAACGGGAACACCTCGAACGGGGGATTCAATTTCACTGGTGAAGTCACTTTCGCCATTGATGACCCGGGAACCTACTACTACGTGTGCGTGCCGCACGCGGCCATGGGTATGAAAGGCCGCATCATTGTGGAGGGTGGCACCGGCATGGCCGGCCTTGCAGCCACTCCGGCGATGCGGCTCTATCCCAACCCGGCCAACGGCGCTGTGCATGTGGAAGGCCTTCCTGTAGGCAGCCGCGTCAGATTGTTGGCGGACAACGGGGCGGTGGTGCTGGATTCGCCGGTGGAGCTTGGCGAGGTGCTTGATGTATCCGGCGTAAAGCCCGGCAGTTATCGGCTTCAGGTCATCGGGGACAAGGAAGCGCGGCCTGCGGTCATGACGTTGGTGATCGTTCGTTGATCAGCTTCAGCAGAAACGGGAAGGGCGCCGGATCCGCTCCGGCGCCCTTCGCCTGGCTTCCCTTGCCGATACCGTCAGTTTTGGCGGGTAGCCCCTTGGGCCACCAGGGTTTCAATGTCGTTGTTCACGCCCAGGATGAGCAGGGCGGTGGCCGTGCAGAACACGGGGCTGGTGATGCAGTGGTGGCCGTTCCAGCTACCGTCGTTGTTTTGGATGCCCACCAGGCGGGAGGTGGTGGCCTCGTACCAGTTCCGCCAGCTCCGGTCCTTGTTGATGATGAGCGATTCGCCGGTCTGGAGGAAGCTCAGGAACTCCTCGCCGCCGTTGTTGCCGAAGCCGGAGATCACCTCGTTGGCCTGTGCACGGTCCTTGGCGGCATTGTAAACGTTGTAGGCGGTCACGGCCTTCTCCGCATCATCGCGGCTCATGCCGGCCTTTTGAAGGGTCAGGGCATCCATCGGGGCGGCTTGCGCCACCTTCCCTTCCTGCTTGGCGCGCTGCAGCGCTTCCTCCGCCTGCCGGGCCTGTTTGGCGCTGCTGCGGGTGCTGCCGCTGATGGCATAAAGCGTGATGCCGGCTGCGGCATCGGTGGCCACGGTGCCTGTGTTCGCATCAAAATTGCCCTGCTGGAAATCACGCGCCTTCGCCAAGGCATCCTTGTCCACTTTGGCGCCTGCATGCTCGGCACTTTCCAGGGCATTGGCCGCGAAGCTGGACTGCAACACCCCGGCCCAACCGCTGCCCACCGTACTTCCATCGGCGCTTTGAGCCCGCTGGATCTTCGCGGTGCAGGTGTTCAGGGCACGTAACCAGCGGCCCCTGTCGTTCCCATTGTCCGGCATGGCGCCCAACAAATTGCTCAGGTATTGGGCTGTTAGGGCCACATCGATGTTTCCGCCGAGCTTCACCTGGATCTGCGTGCCGGTGAGCGGGGTGATGTTGAGTGCGTCCTCATTGGATCGCTCCACCGCATTCAGGAGGAATTCGGTGGAACGCGTGAGCACCGGGGCGAAGCGGCCCTTGGTCAAGGTGCTGCCGGAGCGCAGCAACGCCATGCTCACCATGGCCGTGGTGGCGGGATCGCTGGGGGAGGCGTGGGGGTCCATTACTTGCTGCCGTGCGTGGCTCCCGGCCGCGAAGCCGCCATCGGGGTTCTGCGCGGTGACCAGCCAGGCAAAGCCGCGTTCCTCTGCACGAAGCACCGCGGCGGGTGTTTCCAGGATGAAGGTGGAGTCCAGGCCTTCGCCTTCGTAGACGGTCTTGAAGACGCAACCCTGACCCAGGGTGTGATGCGGGGCATGGGTATCCTGCCCGGTCCGCGTGCTGCGGAATGCAAGCAGTGCAACGGCGACGGCCAGCATGCCGGCCATGGAAAGGACGAAGGGCTTCTTCATGGTTCGTTGGTTTGAAGTGGTGTCCGGTTGCCGTACACACCACGGGGCCGGCCGTTCAATCCGCGTATCCTATCAAGGTGGATCAAGGCGCAACTTTGCGGCCATGTTGCTTGGTGGCCGTGTTGGGCTGTTCCGCCTCTTCCTGTTCCTCGCGGCGTGGTCGTTCTGCTTGATGAGCCATGCAGAGGACCGCTCCCGGTCCGACGGCTTCGATTCGGCCTATGTGCACGACTACTCCCACATGCTCACTGGCCGGTTTTATGTGAGCACGAAGTACAACAAGCTGAAGCTGGGCGGCCTGGGCGGGGTTCCGGCATTGGTGTATAAGCCGAACAACAAGGTCAATTTCGGCCTGGGCGCCAGCTACCGTTCGATCACGCTGAACATCGGTGTGGGCATACCGGGGTTGAACAAGGACCAGGACGAAAAAGGGGAGACCAAGTACCTGGATGCACAGGCCACCATCCACACCAAGCGGTGGGCCACCAACCTGTTCCTGCAGCGGTTCCAAGGCTATTACCTGGAGCCGTACACCAAGGAGGAACTGGTCTGGCAGCAGTCCACTTGGTACCCTACTCGCCCGGACCTGGTGCAGTACAATCTAGGCGTAAGCACCGTGCATGTGCTGAACAACGACCGGTTCAGCTACCGGGCGGCGTTCAACCAGGATGCCTGGCAGCGCAAGAGCCAGGGCACACCGCTGGTCGGCGGGTATTTCACCTACTTCCACCTGAAAGCCGACTCATCCTTGGTGCCCGACGTGTTGGCCAAGCGCTATGAAACGGGCCTTCACCTGCGCCGCGGAGGCTTTATGGACGTGGGGGCCAGCTTGGGCTATGCGTACACGTTGGTGGTGCAGGAGCACTGGTTCATCACCGCTTCCCTGGTATTCGGTGGTGGGCTGAGCGCCCAGCGGGCCGCTTTGTCCACCGGGCCGGAGCAAGAGGAATTGAGGACCAGTGCGGGCTTGGGCTGGCATAGCCAGTACAGGGCCGGCGCGGGCTACAACAGCGAGCGGTATTTCGCGGGGATCTCCATCAACCAGGAGAACATCGGCTACGTGATGGGCGAACGCGACAGCTTTTACTGGAGCGTGGGCAACATCCGGCTGAACATCGCGAAGCGCATCGGCGTGGAACTGCCCTCGATCGCCAGGCGCAACCGGGTGTTCGGCGGATCGTGAGGGCGGAAAGACCTTCGAGGCACCCCTTATGCCTCCTGCAGCTTTTTTGCGGCCTTCTTCCGGTCGTTCTCGTCCAGGAGGATCTTGCGCATGCGCAGGCTCTTGGGCGTCACCTCCAGGTACTCGTCACCGGCGATGTATTCCATGCACTCTTCCAGGCTGAAGCGTACGGGAGGGGCGATGCTGGTCTTTTCATCGCTGCCGCTGGCGCGCATGTTGGTGAGCTTCTTCACGCGGATCACGTTCACCGCAAGCTCCTCGCCGGGCTTGGGGCTTTCACCGATCACCTGGCCGGCGTACACGTCCTCGCCGGGGGCAATGAAGAACTTGCCGCGGTCCTGCAGTTTGTCGATGGCGTAGGCGATGGCCGTGCCGGTCTCGGCGCTGACGATGCAGCCCGGCCGTGCGGCGGCGATGGCGCCCTTGAACGGCTCATAACCCTTGAAGCGGTGCGCGATGATCGCTTCGCCCTCGGTGGCCGTGAGCAGGGCATTGCGCAGGCCGATGATGCCGCGCGCGGGGATGTTGAAGTCCAGCACGGCCCGGTCGCCCTTCTGCTCAATGTTGGCGATCTCGCCCTTGCGCCGTGTCACATGGTCGATCACGCGGCTGCTGAACTGCTCGGGCACCTGCACGGTGAGCGTCTCAATGGGCTCATGCCGCTGTCCGTCGATCTCCTTGTATAGCACTTGGGGCTGGCCCAGCTGGAATTCATAGCCTTCGCGGCGCATGGTCTCCACCAGGATGCTCAGGTGCAGGATGCCGCGGCCGAACACGAGCAGGCGGTCCGGGCTGTCGGTCTCCTGCAGGCGCATGGCCAGGTTCTTCTCGATCTCCTTGTACAGGCGGTCGCGCACGTGGCGGCTGGTGACGTACTGGCCCTCGCGGCCGAAGAAGGGCGAGTTGTTGATGGTGAAGAGCATGCTCATGGTGGGCTCGTCCACCTTGAACTTGGGCAGGCCCTCGGGGTTCTCGGCATCGGCCACGGTATCGCCGATGTCGAAATTCTCCAGGCCCATGATGGCCACGATCTCGCCGCACTCCACCGGCTCCTTCACCTTCACCTTGCCCAATCCCTCAAACGCCATCAGCTCCTTCACCTGGCCCTTGATGCTGGTTCCGTCATTCTTCACCAAGGTCACCTGCTGGCCGGGCCGGATGCTTCCGCGCGAGATGCGCCCCACGGCGATACGGCCTTGGAAGCTGCTGTAATCCAGGCTGGTGATGCGCATCTGCAAGGTGCCATCGGCCTTTTTCGGCGCGGGGATCTTTTCCAGGATCACGTCCAACAGGTAGCTGATGTCCTGGGTGGGCGTCTTCCAGTCCGGCCCCATCCATCCGCCCTTGCCGCTACCGTACACCACGGGGAAGTCCAATTGGTCTTCGGTGGCGCCGAGCTCGAACATGAGGTCGAACACGGACTCGTGCACTTCCTCCGGCGTGCAGTTGGGCTTGTCCACCTTGTTGATCACCACCACGGGTTTCAGGCCCATCTCAATGGCCTTGCCCAGCACGAAGCGCGTTTGGGGCATGGGCCCTTCGAAGGCGTCCACCAGCAGGATCACGCCATCGGCCATGTTGAGCACGCGCTCCACCTCGCCGCCGAAATCGCTGTGTCCGGGCGTGTCGATCACGTTGATCTTCACCCCCTTGTAACGCACGCTCACGTTCTTGCTCAGGATGGTGATGCCGCGCTCGCGCTCCAGGTCGTTGTTGTCCAGCAGCAGGTCCGGCTGGTCCTGGTTGTCACGGAAGAGCTGGCATTGGTGGAGGATCTTGTCCACCAACGTGGTCTTGCCGTGGTCCACGTGGGCGATGATGGCGATGTTGCGCAGGTCGGTCATGGGCGATGCTGGGGGCTTTGGAAAAAAGCGTGCAAAGGTAGGGCTTTCGGGGCTTCGGTCGACGGGTTATTCGGCCCTTGCGGGATGGGTTTTTCGCCCCCGCCCGCTTTCCGGTACATTCGGCGCATGAGGAACGCCCGCTCCGGCCTCTTCGCCTTGATATTTATTGGGATCTGCTGGGGCTGCACACCTCCCGCAACGCCGCCTGTTCTGCCGGATCCGGTGAACTGGGAGGGCGAACTGCGGCTTCTGTCCGGCGACAGCACGTTCATGCCCTGTGGCGCCCGGCGGGCACTGCGGATCACTGGCCCCGGCTTGGACAGCCTTTCGCGCCGCTACTCCTGGCTGCGCATGGTGCCGGGCCAATGGATCAAGACCTGGTGCCAGGGCTACCTGCGGGCCGGGGAGGGCGGAAAGGGGGACAGCGTGCTGGTGGCCACGGCCTACCAGCACATGGACCCCGATGTGTTCTGCCCGCCGGTACCGGTGGACAGCCTGAGCGGTACTTACACCGCTCAAATACCGATGCCGGGTGGGGTTCGGTCCGAGGACCTGGTTTTCCTGCCCGGCGGGGATGCCACCATTTACACCCAGGTGAACGGGCGCGAAACGGAGACCTATGGCCGGTGGGGCCTGGACAGCGGTGGGAATGTGGTATTTGCCGAGGAGAACGGACGCTTCATGTTGCTGTTCGTCCACGGGAGCGGCCGCTTGACGCGCCAGCTGCCATCGGGCAGAATGGGGCCGGTACATGTGTGGAGCGGGCCGGCGGAACGGCTGCGCGGAATCTTTGGCCGTACCGTCCGGTGGTTGGATGCGGTGGCCACGGCCAACGGCGGCACGCTGCACGCGGAGGAGGTGCGGCCTGCCATGTCCTTGGACAGTATTTTCCAAGGCCCGGCGCGGGCGGCCCTCGATACCTCCGCCAAGGACAGCCTTAACCTGGATGGGCCGGACTTGCACGGGAAGTGGGCGGCCGTTTCCACGGTCCGGGACGTGGTGCACCTGGTACGGTCCCGCCCAAGGCCGAACCGGTGAGGCACCAATCAGCAGGTCCGCAGGTTATCTTCGCGCCCGCTCCGAGCGAACGGCCCCGTAGTTCAATTGGATAGAATGACAGATTCCGGTTCTGTTGGTTCCAGGTTCGAGTCCTGGCGGGGTCACTGAAAAAGGGGTGGACATCAAGTCCGCCCCTTTTTCGTTGGTGTGCCGAAAAGGCCGTGGAGCCCCGATCAGCCAAGCCTTTGTTCGGTGTGTGCCAGGGGCGCGGTGGCCTTTGGAACGGTCAATGAATGACGTGCAGGCCTTTGGTGACCAACCCTTCCGGTGCGGTGAGCAACACCGTGTAAGAGCCGTTCCGCAAGCCGTGAACATCCAACGTGTTCAGTCCGGGCACCAGCATTTCCCGGTACACCACGCGCCCCAGGGCATCTGCCACTCGTACCTCGGTTCTCCCCAAGGCCCCATCCGGCAGGTCGATGTGAAGCTGGTCATCGGCGGGGTTGGGGAACATGCTGAAGTCCGTCGCATCCCGCTCTTTCATTCCGGTGGCACCGTCGGTGGTCAAGTACCACCCCCATTGCGTGCCCACAAAATTGCCGGTGGCGCAGCAGTTGGTGGCGTTGGAGGTCATCTCCATGTAGAGCATCCCGCTGAGGCCGACAAAAGATAGGCCGGCGAGGTCCAAGTCGCTGGCCGGGTTGGAATAGAGCAGGGGGGCCATGGCGTCCGCCCCATCGTAGATCCGCATCTGATCGCTTGCATTTCCTTCAATTTCGCCGGACTGGAAATGCACGGTAACCGCCGCTCCACATGCACTCTGCCAGAACCAGGTGTGTTGGTCGTTGTTCGTGTAACAATACGAGCCGAAAACCGTGTCGCCATCGCAGGGTACGATCACGGTGTCCTGCGCTTGCAAGGTTGGGGACATGACCATCCATGCAGCGCCAAGGGCCAAGATCTTGAGGGTGGAATGGGTGAGCATGAGCGTTGGGGACGGGCTAAGTTAGCCAAGTGCAGGACTGGCCTTCAGCCGGGTCTGCAGACCGGATGAAGCAGAGTAGCTTTAGACAGGATGAACGGGATGAACAGGATGGATGAAAGCATCAGCTTTCTTTGACAGGATGGGCAGGATGAACAGGATGGGCGGTAGTATCAGCTTTCTTTGACAGGATGGGCAGGATGAACAGGATGGGCGGTAGTATCAGTTTTCTTTGACAGGATGAACGGGATGAACAGGATGGGTGGGCGGAGGCGGAAGGGAGCAACTTGAGATCGATCAAGCACATGGAACACGAGGCGTTGAGCGAAAAGATCATCGGATGTGCCATGACCGTTCATTCGGTACTGGGGCCGGGCTTCCTGGAGTCGGTTTATCAAAAAGCGCTGGCGCACGAACTGCGCAAGCAGGGCCTGCATGTGATCTGCTCACAACGCCTTCAAGTGATCTACGACGATGTGGTCGTTGGCGATTTCGAGGCCGACATGATGGTGGAGGACCTGATCATGATCGAGAACAAGGCCGTGCAGACCTTGATCCCAAAACATGAGGTGCAGTTGGTCAACTACCTCACGGCAACCGGGGTCGATATCGGACTTTTGCTCAACTTCGGGTCCGACCGGCTTCAGGTCAAGCGCAAACACCGCACCTACCGGCCTAAGACGGAAGACGGGAACGACCCGGACACCTGATGCAAGCATTTGTCGCGTGACGGGATCGCTCCAACCGCATTATCCTGTCCCTCCTGTTCATCCTGTCCAAGACCATGCGCCTCGACAAATTCCTCTGGTGTGTACGCCTGTGCAAGACGCGCAGCCTGGCCGCGGATGAATGCAAGCGCGGGCATGTGCAGGTGAACGGGCGCGAAGGCAAGGCCGCGGCGGAGGTGAAGCCCGGTGACCGGGTGGCCGTGCGCCAAGCGCCGATCTGGCGCGTGTTTGAGGTGAAGGTGTTGCCGGCGGCACGCGTTGGGGCGAAGCTCGTTCCGGAGCTGGTGCAGGATATAACGCCGTGGGAGGACCTGGAGAAGCAGGAGATCGCCCGCAAGGTGCGCGTGGCCAGCCGCGAGCCCGGAACCGGACGCCCCACCAAGAAGGACCGGCGGGACTTGGAGCGGTTCAGCGGTGGATAGTTCGCCGTTCGTGGAGCGTAGGACGCAGGCCGTGTCACGGGCCTATTCCCTACGCCCTGCGAACTACGCCCGAAACCTACCTTCACCCCAATGAAACTCATCATCCGCATCCTGCTCTCCACCATCGCCGTGCTGGTGGCGGACCTGCTGCTCTCCGGCGTGCACGCCCCGGACTTCAAGACCGGCCTGCTGGTGGCCGTGGTCCTGGGCCTGTTGAACGCCTTCGTGCGCCCCTTGCTGCTGCTGCTCACCCTGCCCGTCACCATCCTCACGCTGGGCCTTTTCGTGCTGGTGATCAACGCCGGCATGGTGCTGCTGGCGGCGCGCATCGTGCCGGGCTTCACCGTTGATGGCTTCTGGTGGGCCCTGGCCTTCAGCGTGGTGATGTGGGCCGTGCAGGGCCTGCTTCTGGCGCTGGATGGCGGAAGCAGGGATGAGTAGGGGCCGGCTTACCGCCCGTCGATCAAGCGGCCCAGCCCGCCCAGGATGCTGCCCTCGCCTTGGCTCGATCCGCCATGGCTCGGGGCCGAGGCGATGATGTTGTCCGCCAGGCGGCTGAAGGGCAGTGATTGGATCCACACGTGGCCGGGGCCGCGCAGCGTGGCGAAGAAAAGGCCCTCGCCGCCGAACAGCGTGTTGCGGATCCCGCCCACGAACTGGATGTCGTAGTCCACGCCGCCGGTCATGCCCATCAGGCAGCCGGTGTCCACGCGCAGCACCTCACCGGGCAGTAGGTCGCGCTGCACCAGGGTGCCGCCGGCGTTCACGTACACCATGCCGTCGCCCTCCAGGCTTTGCATGATGAAGCCTTCGCCCCCGAACAGGCCCGTGCCGATCCGCTTGTTGAAGGCGATGCCGATGTTCACGCCCTTTGCGGCGCAGAGGAAGGAGTTTTTCTGCACGATCAGCCTGCCGCCGAAGTCGCGCAGGTCCAGCGCCAGGATCTTCCCCGGGATGGGCGCCGCGAACCAGGCCGCCCTCCGGCCCGTGGTGCGGTTGGTGTAGGTGGTCATGAAGAGGCTTTCACCGGTGAGCACCCGCTTGCCCGCGCTGAGCATCTTGTCCAGGAAGCTTTGCGATTGCCCGCGGCCGTCGCCGAAGATGGTCTCCATCACGATGCCGTCGTCCAGCATCATCATGGTGCCGGCCTCGGCCACCACGGTCTCGTGCGGGTCCAGGGTGATCTCCACGCATTGGATGTCATCCCCCAGGATGCGGTGGTCGATCTCGTGTGCGTTGCGTTCCATGTGCGTTGTGATCTTCGTGCGGCACAAAGTTGCGGCGGAAGGATGCATCCGCATCAGCCGCTACGGCCCTTCATCCGTAATTTGGTCCGCTCCCCCAGCACGCCATGCCCATCACTTCCACACGGACCAAGAACCCGCAACCGAACCTCGGCCAAGCCACCCTGCTGAAAGCATGGGAACTGATGTGCACCGCCAAGGCGATGACGGACATCTACGAGGAGCACTTCAAGTTCACCAGCAAATACGTGCACGCCACCAGCCGCGGCCATGAGGCCATCCAACTGGCGCTGGGCCTGCAACTGAAGCCACAGGACTGGGTGGCGCCCTACTACCGCGACGACAGCATCCTGCTGGGCATCGGCATGCGGCCCTACGAACTGATGCTGCAGCTGATGGCCAAGCGCGACGATCCCTTCAGCGGCGGGCGCTCCTACTACAGCCACCCCAGCCTGCGGCGCGAGGGCATGCCCAAGATCCCGCACCAGAGCAGCGCCACCGGCATGCAGGCCATCCCCACCACGGGCCTGGCCATGGGCGTGCAGTACAAGGAACGCACCGGCATGGAAACCGCCGGGCCGGATGCGCCCGTGGTGGTCTGCTCCATCGGTGATGCCGCCATGACCGAGGGCGAGGTGGCCGAGGCGCTCCACATGGCCGCGCTCAAGCAGCTGCCCATCATCTACCTGGTGCAGGACAACGAATGGGACATCAGCGCCACGGCCCAGGAGATACGGGCCAACGATGCGGCACACTTCGCCCGCGGCTTCAAGGGGCTGGAGATGCGCCAGGTGGACGGCACGGACTTCCCCGCCTGCTACACCTTGCTGGAGGCGGTGATCGCCACCGTGCGCAAGGAGCGCCGACCCTTCCTGGTGCATGCCAAAGTGCCGCTGCTCAACCACCACACCAGCGGCGTGCGGATGGATTTCTACCGCAGCGAGGCCGACCTGGCCGAGCACCGCAAGCGCGACCCGCAACCGCGCTTCTTCCAGCAACTGCTGGACCTGGGCATCCAGCACCAAGGACTGAAGGAACTGGAGAAAAAGGCCATCGCCTTGGTGAAGGCCGATTTCGAGGAAGCCCGCCAGGCGGAAGATCCCCGGCCGGAAGACCTGTACACCCACGCCTTCGCCCCCACGCCGGTAACGGAGGAAAAGGGCGAGCGCGCCCCGGCGGACAAGCAGCCCACCCTGATGGTGGACTGCGCCCTCTTCGCCATCCGCGAGCTGATGCAGGAGGATCCGCGCTGCCTGCTCTACGGGCAGGACGTGGGCGCGCGCCTCGGCGGCGTTTTCCGCGAGGCCGCCACCCTGGGCCGCGATTTCGGCCCCGACCGCGTGTTCAACACGCCGATCCAGGAGGCCTTCATCGTGGGTAGCACCGTGGGCATGAGCGCTGCAGGACTGAAGCCCTTCGTGGAGGTGCAGTTCGCCGATTACATCTGGCCGGGCCTGAACCAGCTCTTCACCGAAGTGGCGCGCAGCAATTACCTCAGCAACGGCAAATGGCCGGTGAGCATGGTGCTGCGCGTGCCCACCGGCGCCTACGGCGCTGGCGGGCCCTACCACAGCAGCAGCGTGGAAAGCGTGGTGTGCAACATCAAGGGCATCAAGGTGGCCTACCCCAGCACCGGCGCCGACCTGAAGGGCCTGATGAAGGCCGCCTACCACGACCCCAACCCCGTGGTGATGCTGGAGCACAAGGGCCTCTACTGGAGCAAGCTGCCCGGCACGGAGGAGGCGCGCAGCATCGAACCCTCCGCCGATTACATCATCCCCTTCGGCAAGGCGCGCACGGTGCTGCAGGCGGATGCCGCGCAGGTGGCCAAGGGCGAGGCCGCGGTGGTCGTTACCTACGGCATGGGCGTGTACTGGGCCAAGACCGCCGCGAAGCAGTTCCCCGGCCGGGTCACCATCATCGACCTGCGCACGCTGGTGCCTTGGGATGAAGAGGCCGTGATGGAGGCCGTGCGCGGCCATGGCCGTTGCTTGGTGGTCACGGAGGAGACCATCTCCAATTCCTTCGCCCAGGCGCTGGCCGGGCAGATCGCCAATGCCTGCTTCGACAAGCTGGACGCGCCGGTGCGCTTCATCGGCTCGGTGGACATGCCCGCCATCCCGCTGAACAGCACCTTGGAAGCCACCATGATCCCCAACGCGGAGAAGGTGGGTGCCGTGCTCGGCGAACTGCTCGCCTATTGAGCACGTCGTGGAGGAACGCCATATCACCGTACCGCACACGGCCCGCAATTACACGCTGGGCGTGGCCGCGACCGTATAATGATGGTACCTTGGCACCACTGATTTGTACGCCATGCCGGTGATATCCATGTTCTATGGGCTTATCGTGGCCATGTACTATTTGGATACCAGCCAGCACCATTTCCCGCACATCCATGTCCGCTACAACGAACATGAAGCGGATTCGGATCCCTGATGGGGCGGTGCTTGGCGGTGAACTTCCTCGCGGAAAGCGTAAATTGGTTGATGCATGGATTGAACTGCACCAGGATGAGCTCATGGCCAATTGGCAACTGGCCATCAGCGGCCAGCGGGTGTTCAGCATAGAACCGCTCAAATGAAGGAACTGAATCCACGTGTCGTTTCCGTGGCCCCCGAACCAGGGTACCAACTGTTGTTGACCTTTTCCAATGGAGAGGTGAAGCGCTTTGACATGCATCCGTACTTGGGCATGGGAGCCTTCCATGAACTACAGGATGAAGCCCTGTTCCGCACGGCAAAACCTGCTTTGGGCACCGTGGTTTGGGACAACGGCCTGGACTTGTGTCCGGACACCCTCTTCCTGAAGTCCACCACGTTATCTGCCGGTGCGTGAACGGCTTACCTGTAGGAGCAATTCCCAATACCCCTCCGTGGAAGAGCACCACATCACCGTACCGCGCACGGCCCGCTACCACACGCTGGGGGAGGCCGCGACCTCCGGTGAATTGTGGCTGGTGCTGCACGGCTATGGGCAGCTGGCCCGCTACTTCCTGCGGCCCTTCGAGGGCTTGGAGCAGGGCCGGTTGATCGCCGCGCCCGAAGCCCTCTCCCGCTTCTACACCGATGAGGCCCACTCCCGCGTGGGCGCCACTTGGATGACGCGCGAGGACCGCGAGGCGGAGATCGCCGACCAGGGCACGTACTTGAATGCCCTTGCGGAAAAGCTCTTGGCGCAATGCCCGGCGGGCGCGCCCTTGCACGTGCTGGGCTTCTCGCAAGGGGTGGCCACGGCCTGCCGCTGGGCGGCCACGACCACAGTGCCCATCAAAGGCCTGGTGCTTTGGGCGGGGTCGATGCCCCCGGAGTTGGAGCCATCCCGGTTGCACGACCACTGGCGCACACTGCACGTAACGCTGGTGCATGGCGAGCAGGACAAGATCGTGGGTGCGGAAGTGTTGTCGCAGGCCTCGGCGCGGCTCAGGGATGCGGGCGTGGCGCATCGTACGGTCCGCTTCCCCGGCGACCATGCCCTGGACCGACAGGTCCTCAGGCAGGTGATGGACCCCATGGGAAGCGGCGGGTGATCCAGGGCTGCACAACCGATCCGGATTTCTTTACTTTCGTGAAAACCAGCCCAATGAAAAAAACACTACTCCTTCCTTGCTTGCTACTTGTCGGTACCACGCTTTGGGCCCAGGCGAGCAATTACCCCAATGGAAGCACGGTGTCGAACTTCACCGTGACGGACGTTGCAGGCAACACCTATTCGCTGTATGACATCACAGCCCAGGGGAAGTATGTCCTGGTAGACTTCTTCTTCGCGGCTTGCGGACCTTGCCAAGCCACGCAACCCTACTTCAACCAGGTGCACGAGACGTACGGGTGCAATGCGCACGACCTCTTTTGCATCTCCATGAACAACGGTTACGACAACAACGCCCAAGTGATGGCCTATGAGAACACCTACGGGGGCACTTATGCGCATTCGCCGGCGGTGAGCAATGAGGGTGGCGGTCCTGCGGTTACGACCGATTTCGGGGTGGGCGCCTTCCCCACGTACTGCCTGATCGGCCCGGACAATGTGATGATCGCGAACGACATCTGGCCGGTTTCCTCCATGGGCAGCTTTGTCGCCGCCTTCCCGAACGGGGAGATCGCCACCGCGCCTTGCATGCCAGCCGGTATCCACGAGGCGGACGCCATCAGCGGCCTGTCCATTCATCCGTCGCCCTCCAATGGCATGATCGTCGTGGAAGGGGGCAACCTGGGCAAGGGTTCCCTTCGGCTGGAAGTGATGGACATCCTCGGTCAGCAGGTTCGGACCATCAGCCTGGGTGCGGCCAACAACGGTGCCATTGCCCGTCAGGTGGACCTCAGTGACCTTGGTGACGGCCAGTACATCTGCCGGATCGTATCACCGGGCCGCACCAGTCAAGCCCAGCGGATCGTGATCGCCCATTGACCCTTGGTACGGCCCCCATGAAAAAGCCCCCGGATCCCGGGGGCTTTTTCATGGGGGCCAAGCCTGTGCACGTGTCAGGAGCGCGGCCCCTTCCATTGCAACAGGTCATCGATGGTGCGCACGCTCACGCTGTGGTAGTTGGGGCGTGCATGGGCGTAGATCTCCAAGGCCCTTTCCCGGCCCTCCTTTGTGGCGATCAGCGCCTGGTACAGGGGGATCAGGAATTTGCGGCGGCCTACCGTGGTGAGGAATTCATCCAGCTTCGGAAAGGCTTTCTGATAGTTGTTCTTCACGCACTGCTCCAGCCAGGCGGCCAAGATCTCCGAGTTGCCGGAAGCGGAAAAATGGAAGGCCGCATCCAGTTCATCCATCCGCGCCGGGGTTTCACCGGGGGGCAGGTGGCGCAGGAAGTGCATCCACTGGAACGTATTCCATCCTTGGGTGTTCAGGAG
The DNA here is from genome assembly GCA_023382455.1 of Flavobacteriales bacterium. Taxonomy (GTDB): domain Bacteria; phylum Bacteroidota; class Bacteroidia; order Flavobacteriales_F; family PHOS-HE28; genus PHOS-HE28. The sequence continues at coordinate 13,653 of JAHDVX010000018.1, read as the reverse complement.
CTTGGCCGGTGTGCCTTTCGCCGGTGCGCCGGTCGACCACCTGGAAAGTTCCTTATCCACCTCTGCAAACTTCTCCGAGGTGGGCACGAGGACGTTGGCCGGCAGGCCTGGCTTGTCGATCCATTCATCAAGGTTCAGGTCCACCTGTTTCGGCCCCAGCAACTCTTTTCGGATGTAGGCCTTGAACGTGTCGGTGGTGATGCTCTGGAAGGCGAAGTGGTCGAAATAGCCGCGCAGGAAGGCATCGAAATCAGGACGGCCCACCTTGCTCTCGATCAGGCGCAGCAGGGCATAACCCTTCTCGTATGCCACATCGGTCATGCCGTCGTCGGGGTCGCGCCCGGCGAGGTCGAGGTGCAGGGCGCTGTCCTCCGGATGCTTCCCGGAATCGATCTCCGCGATGGTCTTCAGCAGGTCCTGGTAGCCCAGCACGGTGGTCATGTCATTATAGTCCTTTCCGTAAAGGGCTTCCGTGATGCGGTGCTCGAAGTACACGGTGAAGCCCTCATTCAGCCAGAAGTCGTTCCAGGTGGCATTGGTCACCAGGTTGCCGCTCCAGCTGTGGGCCAATTCGTGGGCGATCAAGCTGGTCAGTGTGCGGTCGCCCGCGATGATGGTGGGCGTGGCGAAGGTGAGGCAGGGGTTTTCCATGCCGCCGAAGGGGAAGCTGGGCGGCAGGATGATCACGTCATAGCGCCCCCAACGGTAGGGCCCGTACAGGGCTTCGGCGGCCTCCACCATTTTCTCCATGTCGGCCAGTTCCCAGGCCGCGGTGTCCACCATGCTGCGTTCAGCATACACACCGGTCCGGTTGCCCGTGGCCTTGAAATGGATGTCGCCCACGGCCAGCGCGATCAGGTAGGAGGGAATGGGCTTGTCCATGCGGAACCGGTAGGAGCCTTCGCTGTTGCGCTCCTGGGGATTGGTGGCGCTCATCACGGCCATCAGTTCCTGCGGCACCGTGACGTGTGCATCGTAGGTGATGCGGATCCCGGGGCTGTCCTGGATGGGGATCCAGCTTCGGGTAAGGGCAGCTTCTCCCTGCGTGAACAGGAAGGGATGCTGCTTGTCCTTGGTCTGTCCCGGTGATAGCCATTGCAGGGCTTTGGCTTCAGGGCCGGTGGAGTAGGTGATGGCCACCTTGTTCGCGCCGGGGGGCAGTGCCACCTTCAATGCGCGGCCCATGGAACTGCTGTCGCCCAAGGCATGTTTGGCCTCGCTGCCATCGCCCAAGGTCACCTTCTCGATGGAGAGCCCGTAGGTGTCGAACACCACGCTGTCACCACTTTGGCGCTTCAGGTCATAAGTGGCCGTACCGTGGATGCGTTGACGCCCCATATCCACATGGATGTCCAGGTTCAAGTGGGTGGCTACGGCTTCATCGGGGCGGGCGAAACTGTGGGGATCCATGGTATAATGGGAGGCACCGCCATGTCCATCTGCCATGTGGCGAACAGGATCGGCCTGGACGCAGGCGGCAAAGGCCACACAGGTGCAGAGTATGGGAATGAAACGGAGGATGTGGTTCATGTGGTGAGGTGCCAAATGTAGAAACCCGCTCCAAGGTTGCTACGGTGTTTCCCGTAGGGATTTGGGAGCAGCCCGCAGGCGGGTTGTGCTACCGGGCTGCGCTACACCTCGAAATTCCTTGTCCCGCATTTCGCAGCGACCC
>JAHDVX010000018.1:0-11881 GCA_023382455.1 Flavobacteriales bacterium | reverse complement strand
TCCCGCCACCCTGAGCGGAGCCGAAGGGAGGCGGGAGGCGCTACCGGGCTGCGCCACCGATCAGCTCCCCGATGCGCTTGCGGCTCTTCCATGCCCTGACCTCACGTTCCCGACGATATGCGGCGCTCTTGTCCGGGTATTCCTCCTGGTGGAGGACCTGCCAATCCTTCGCCCTTGCGGTCCAAGGCCGATGAATAAAGGATGTAGAACAGGGCGCCCATGAAACGGGCGAGGAGGCCGAATTGGCCTCCTCGCTTACCAGTCGGGGTGACTGGATTCGAACCAGCGACCACTTGCACCCCATGCAAGTGCGCTACCGGGCTGCGCTACACCCCGAAATTCCTTGTCCCGCATTTCGCAGCGACCATCCCGCCACCCTGAGCGGAGCCAAAGGGAGGCGGGATGCGCTACCGGGCTGCGCTACACCCGTAACGGGGCGCGAAGGTAATCAAAGGCTCCCAACCGGCATCGATTGGGTTTCTGAGTTTCATCCCACCCCGGTTTTCCCTGGCCTGGTACCCGGGCCCCAAGGCTTACTGAGCCGGTGAGGAAGATCCGTTCTCCTTTTCCATCCGGAGGAAGAACGATGTGGTGCAAAGGTTCAAGAGTGCGAGGGCCGCTCCTCTCGCACTCTCGCACCATTGAACAGTCCGTTTCTTTCATGCCGCCTCAGTAACCACGGCCGCGGTACTTGGCTCCTTCGAAGTTCCGATCCAAGAGGCGATGGATCACCAACCGCCCGTGCAGCAGATCACCAGAAGCACCACTGCCACCAAGGCGGTCAACAGCAATGCTTCCAAGAGGCGTTCGCGCATGTGCTTCATGTGGTGGAGCGCTGGAGGGAAAGCGAAATTGCCGCCGTTCATTCATTTATACCATACCCACAACTGGGTATTTTGGCAACGAAGGGGCGGTGAGGTTCGGGCCGACCTTGACCCAATTGTCGTATGCGCTCACAGCAAGGGCAGCTCCACGCTCACGGTAGTCCCGTGTTCCGGAGTGGAGTTGACCTCGATGCTGCCGTCCAGCTCCGACACCGCTGACCGGACAAACCGCAAACCGAAGTCCTCATCGGCCGGTCCGGAGACTACGCCGTTATCACTGACCATGATGCTGAGCCCGGTGGTGGTCCGCGTCAGGGCGACGCTGAGTTCCGATGGATGGCCATGCTTCAGTGCAAGGGAAACGAGGTCCTGCACGATCCGGTATGCGGTGATCTCCATGGAAAGCTCCAGGCGGTCCTCCACATCGAAAAGGTTGAGTTCCACATCCATGGTACCCTCAACGTTGATCCCATCACACAGGTCCTTCAGTGCCGTGGCCAAGCCAAGTTCGGCAATCCCTTCACGGGTCATTTCATGTGCGAACTGCCGGACTTCCACCACGCCTTTTTCCAATAGGCCGCAGACCTTGTCATATCGGTCGCATTGATCGGTGCGCAGGGTTTCCAATTGCGTGGAAAGGGCATTGGCCTGTTGCTTGACCGAGCCGATGAAGGCCCCCATCCGGGCGCGCAATTCCGTGAACATGTATTGCCGGTCCTCTTCACGGGTTTTGAGGACGAAGCTCAACACCATCTCCTCCTTTTCCTGCATCTGTGCGTTGAACCGCTGTTCAAAGACCTGAAGGTATTGCTCAGCAAGGCGGATGCTGGTGCGTTGGGTCCTGGCCAGTTGCCCAATGATCACCAAGGTGAAGGCAACCACGAGGGCCATGCCGATGAACGCAGCCTGCGTACGATGTTGCTCGCGCTCCAAAGCGGACAGGAACCCGGCCTGTGTGTGGCGGAAAGGCAGGCCCGAAAGCATGAACAAGGGCACGGTGCCGAGGTCCGGGCCGGAGGGCGCCATTCCAATTGAAATGGAACCGGGACCGGAATGGTCATTTCCTCCGTTGGTGTCCCGGGGTTCAGGATCCTGGCGGATCCGGTCGTTTCCGAAACGAGGCGACAAAGCCCCTGGCTCCCAAGCGAAGTGTTTTGTAGCCAAAGTGTTTCTCGATGGTTCCGGAGCGGTGTGTTCCACGGCATTGCACGGTAGGAGCCTTGGGAGCCAAGGGGATGGCATGGCGTGGAGACCGCCAGGCCCCGCCATGGCCAGGACCACGCACATGCACAGCAGGTGGATGGCTGATCGGTGTCGATCACCGGAGGTCGGGCTCATGGGGTGGCATCTTGTCCCGCGGATGACGGGTTGGAAGGCACGGTCAATGAAGGGAGGTGCATGCTCCTTGGTCAAGTGGACAGGGAATGTGGGCAAGGTGATCGGGCTCACCCCCAACCCCGTTCCATCGCGTACTTCACCAGGCCCGCCGTGTTCTTCACGCCCAGTTTATGCATGATGTTCTTCCGGTGGGTCTCCACGGTCTGCGTGCTCAGGAAAAGCTGCTCCGCGATCTCTTGGGTGGTGCATGCCTTGCAGACCAGTTTTACCACTTCCTTTTCACGTTTCGTGAGTACACTGTAGTTGGTCTCGCCGCGTTGGTGGCGCTCCTGCATGGCTTTGTCCAACAGTTCCTGGATGCCCCGTGCCAAGTAGCGATGTCCTGCGGCAATGGTGTGCAACGCGTGCCGAAGCTCATCCTTGCCCACGTTCTTCAGCACATATCCGCTGGCGCCGGCATCCATCACCTCATGCACCAGGTCGGTGTGCTCGTACATGCTGAGCACCAGTACACGGGTGTCCTTGCAATGCTTCAACACTTCCCGCGTGGCCTCGATGCCGTCCATCTCGGGCATGTTGATATCCATCAACACCACGTCGGGGTTGAGCTCCTTGGATCGTTCCACGGCTTCCCTTCCATTGGTGGCGTAGCCCACCACCTGTACTTCTTCATCCTGCGCCAGCAAGGCTTCCAGGCCGTCCAGGATGATCGATTGGTCGTCGGCGAGCAGGAGCGTCATGACGGTGCAGTTATTGGTGGAACAAAGCTCAAACCCCTTACCGGACTGAAAAATACCCGGAAATGGTGATTTTCAGTATTCCGCGAGGAACGGGCCCATCACCCGCAATGCGCACGGGACATGAATAACCCCACAGGGCCCGCCGGGATTTCATCCGCCGCAGCTCCCTTGCCCCCGCTATTGCTTCTCCCCGTACCCGTGGTGTACGTACACATCCCCGCTGGTCTGGTAAAAGAGGTGCGTGCCGCTGAAGGTGCCGTTGCCGCTCATGTTGTACGGGCCGCTCACGTTCTGCGAGGGGAAGGAGAAGAAGTTGTTGGAGAGGATGGCATAGTATCCCGTGCCGTCATTCCAGAGGTTGTTGAACCAAAGCGTGTCCGAAACCGTGCCGCCCGTGGTGATGCTGAGCACGTAGGTCTCCGGCAGGTTCATGTACAGTTGGCCGTCCAACCAGAGCGAATCCGTTACCAGCCAGTTGCCGGTGTACGCCGCGCGGGGATCCGTGGGCGGGGTGCTCTGGCTTCCCGAAGGGGAACTGGGCTCGTCATCGTCCTTCTTGCAGGCGGTGAAGGCGATGGCCAGCCCGAGGGCGGCGAAGAGCAGGGTGCGGGTGAGCGGGGCTTTCATGGATTGGGGTGTTTGGGGGTTGGTGTTTCAGGTATGGATGTTCTTGGAATACTCCTCGCGCAGATTCCGCACGGCCTTTACAAGGCTACGGCATTTGATGCGAAAGCCCCTGCGGGAGGAAAAATGTCATTGAATCCGCCACGGCCTGCCTGGACCAACGGTCAATGAGGTGCATGAGCGGACGCTGAACAGGAACCGGCACCGGTAGTTTTGTGCCCCCGAATGAGCCGCCATCCCCGCCCCCTGCTGACAAGCCTGCTAATGCTGTGGGGCTGCATGCTGCACGCACAACGCTTCACGGTAAGCGGCTATGTCACCGACAGCGCCACGGGCGAGGCGTTGATCGGCGCCAGCGTCTACGTCCAGGAGATCGGCAAGGGCGTGCCCACCAACAACTACGGCTACTATTCCGCCACCTTGGACCAAGGCACTTATACACTGGTGGTGCGCTACATCGGCTATGCCGACCTGGTGCGCGCCGTGGACCTGGACCGCGACCGGACGGTGAACCTGCGCTTGGGCGGAACCGTGCAGCTGATGAAACCCGTGGAGGTGGAGGCCAAGCGCGGCGAGGGCAACACCGAAAGCACCGCCATGGGGCGCATGGACGTGGACGTGCAGAAGCTGCAGACGCTGCCCGCGCTGCTGGGTGAGGTGGACATCCTGAAGACCATCCAATACCTGCCCGGCGTGAAGAGCAACGGCGAGGGCAACAGCGGCTTCTACGTGCGCGGCGGCGGCCCGGACCAGAACCTGATCCTGCTGGACGAGGCCACGGTGTACAACGCCAGCCACCTCTTCGGCTTCTTCAGCGTGTTCAATGCGGACGCGGTGAAGAACATCGAGCTGATCAAGGGCGGCATGCCCGCCCAGTACGGCGGCCGCACCAGCAGCGTGCTGGACATCAGCATGAAGGACGGCAACGACAAGGCGTTCCACGGGCAGGGCGGCATCGGCCTGATCAGCAGCCGCCTCACGCTGGAAGGGCCCATCATCAAGGAGAAGAGCTCGTTCATCGTCAGCGCCCGCCGCACCTACATCGACGTGCTGGCCAAGCCCTTCATGAACCCCGAGGGCACCTTCGCCGGCAGCAGCTACTACTTCTACGACATCAACGCCAAGGCCAACTACCGGCTCAGCGACAAGGACCGCTTCTTCCTCAGCGGCTACTTCGGCCGCGACGTGTTCAACCTCACCGGCCAGCAGGCGGGCAGCCCCAACTTCAAGATCCCCTGGGGCAACGCCACGGTGAGCGGCCGCTGGAACCACGTATTCGGCCCCAAGCTCTTCCTCAACACCACCGCGGTGTTCAGCAACTACAACTTCTCGTTCAGCGGATCGCAGGACCAGTTCGGCTTCAGCCTCAAGAGCGGCATCCGCGACTACGGCCTGAAGGTGGATTTCAACCAGTACCCCAACATCCGCCACAACCTGCGCTACGGCCTGCAGTACACCTACCACGTGTACACCCCAAGCACCGTGGCCGTGAACAGTGCCGACGTGGACTTCAACATCGACACGCCCAGCAAGCTGAACGCCCACGAGGCCGGCCTGTACGTCCAGGACGACTTCGACATCACCGACCGCCTGCGGCTGAACGCCGGCCTGCGCTTCAGCTGGTTCGCCCATGTGGGCGCCTACCACGAGTACCTCACCGACGCGGCGGGCAACACCATCGGCACGCACGACTACGCGCCCGGCGAGGTGATCCACCAGTACAACGGCCTGGAGCCGCGCGCATCCATGCGCTACACGCTGGACAGCAGGAACAGCCTGAAGGCGAGCCTCAACCGCAACATGCAATACGTCCACCTGGCCAGCTTCAGCTCCATCGGCCTGCCCACGGACACATGGATCCCCAGCGGCAAGAAGGTGAAGCCGCAGGAGGCCCTGCAATACGCCGTGGGCTGGTTCCGCGACTTCAAGGACCGCACCTACGAGGGCAGCGTGGAGCTGTACTACAAGGACATGGCCAACCAGATCGAGTACGCGGAGGGCACCAGCCCCGAGGATGGCGGCAATGCCAACTACGACCAGTTCCTGGTGTTCGGCAAGGGCTGGAGCTACGGCGCCGAGTTCTTCCTGAAACGCCGCCTGGGCAAGCTCACCGGCTGGGTGGGCTACACCTGGAGCAAGACCATGCGCGAGTTCCCGGACATCGACGACGGCGAACCCTTCCCCAGTCGCTGGGACCGACGGCACGACCTGAGCGTGGTGGCGGGCTATGAACTGAACGACCGCTGGACCTTCGGCGGCACGTTCGTGTACAGTACCGGGCAAGCCACCACCCTGCCCGTGCAGCGCTACTTCATCGAGGGGCGCCTCGTGAGCCGGTTCACCAGCCGCAACGGCTTCCGCATGCCGCCCTACCACCGGCTGGACCTGGCCGCCACGCTGAAGAACAAGCCCACCAAGCAGGTGACCGACAAGGTGACCGGCGAGGTGAGCACCGTGGACCGGAAGTACCGCAGCAGTTGGACCTTCTCCATCTACAACGTGTACAACCGTAAGAACCCTTACTTCATCTACTTCGCCACCGAAAGCGAAACGGGGCTGGCCGGCCTGCAGCTCACCGCGCGCCAGGTCTCGCTCTTCTCCATCCTGCCGTCGGTGACGTGGAATTTCGAGTTCTGATCTTGTCCAACACCACAGCACGAAATGCCGATCAAGATCCATGGCACGGCAAGCAGGAAGATGAAGGCCCTGACCTTGGCGGCCTTTTCCGTTGCGATGCTTTTCTCCGCCTGCGAGAAGGACATCGAGGTGGACCTGCCGGACGTGCCGGAGCAGTTGGTGGTGGAAGGGAACATCGAGCCGGGCAAGCCGCCCTTCGTGATCCTCACCCGCACGCAATCCTTCTTCGCGCCCACGGACCTCAACAGCATCGCCGGCATGTTCGTCAGCGGGGCCACCGTCACCGTTTCCGTGGACGGCGACACGTGGACGCTGGACCAGGTGTGCAGCAACCTGCTCGACTCCACCACCCTGGCGCTGGCCGCCGAGGCCACCGGCCTGAACCCGGACCTGCTCGCCGCCGCCAACATCTGCATCTACACCAGCCTGGACCCCGCACACGTGGGCATCACCGGCAAGACCTACCGCCTGAACATCAGCGCGGAGGGCAAAAGCCTTTCCGCCGTGAGCACCTTGCCCAATGCCGTGCCGCTGGATTCCGTCTGGTTCAAGCTGGCACAGATCAACCCCGGTGACGACACCTTGGGCTTCGCCTGGGCCCGCATCAGCGACCCCGATACCATGGGTAACGGCTACCGCTGGGCCGCGCAGCGCATCAACCACCGCCCCAATGGCGAAATGAAGGACCCCTACTACATCACACCGCTCGGCGGCACCAACGACGACAAGTACATCAACGGGCTCACCTTCGATTTCAACATGATCCGCGGGGCGCAGTTCTTCGCCGGCAATGAGGAGGACAACAACGCGGAGCAAGGCTTCTTCAAGGTGGGCGACACCATCGCCGTGAAGGCCATGAGCATCGGCCGTCGGGAATATGAGTTCTACAAGACCTACGAGGCCAATGTGGGTGCGCTGGGCGACCTCTTCAGCACGCCGGCCAACGTGGAAAGCAACATCACCGGCGGGCTGGGCATCTGGTGCGCCCGCGGGGTGTATTTGGACACGATCATTTGTGTGCCGTAGAGCAATAGTTGGGTGAGGTGCAGGAGAGGAGGTGAAGATCCGATCCTGCCGGGCTCCATGTCCATCCACCGAGGCGGACGTTGAACCGGTTCCGCCGACACATGAACCAAGGGCGCATGCCCCGGCTACTTTTGCCGCGCATGTACAAGCTGCTCCGCCCGATCCTCTTCCTGCTTTCCCCGGAGCGGGCACACCGCCTCACCTTTTCCCTGTTGGAGCTGGCCAAGCACATCCCCGGAGCGCTGGCGCTGGTGGGCGGCGTGCGCCCGCCGAAGGAAGCCGCCGTGGAGGTCATGGGCCTGAAGTTCCCCGGTCCCGTGGGCCTGGCCGCGGGCATGGACAAGGACGCCATGCACGTGGATGCCCTGGCCCGCATCGGCTTCGGGCATGTGGAGGTGGGCACGCTCACGCCGCTGGCCCAGCCCGGCAATCCGGCGCCGCGCCTCTTCCGCCTGAAGGCCGACCGTGCGCTGATCAACCGCATGGGCTTCAACAACGGCGGCGTGGAGGCCGCGGTGGAGCGCCTGCGGAAGCGCCCGCCGGGCGTGATCGTCGGCGGCAACATCGGCAAGAACAAGGCCACGCCCAACGAGCAGGCCATCGACGACTACGTGAAATGCTTCGAGGCGCTGCACCCCGTGGTGGACTACTTCACGGTGAACGTGAGCAGCCCCAACACGCCCGGCCTGCGGGCCTTGCAGGAGAAGGGGCCGTTGTTGGAGATCTTGTCCCGGTTGAAAGGAATGGCCGATCAGAAGATCAGGGGATCAGAAGATCAGAAGATCAGATCGCGTCCGATCTTGCTCAAGATCGCCCCCGACCTCACCGACGGCCAGTTGGACGACATTGTGGCCGTGGTGCGGGAAAGCGGCATCGCGGGCGTCATTGCCACCAACACCACCATTGTGCGTGAAGGCTTGAAGATGCCCAAGGCCCAGGTGGAGGCCATCGGCGCGGGCGGGCTCAGCGGGGCACCGGTACGCCAACGCAGCACCGAGGTGATCCGCTACCTGCGCGAGCGCCTGCCGAGGCCCATCGTCATCATTGGCGTGGGCGGCATCGATAGCGTGGAAGCGGCCCGCGAAAAGCTGGAGGCCGGCGCCGACCTCGTGCAGGTGTACACCGGGCTGATCTACGAAGGGCCGGGGTTGTTGAAGCGGATCAATGCGGCCTTCGCCGCAAGGGTGAAACCGCGGATGAACACCGATGAATACAGATAGCATGCGTCCAAACGCGATTCCTTCCTCTGGCGCGAGCGTCCACGCTCGTGCCATTACACAATTTAGCTTCACCCTCATGAACGAGCAAGGAACTGGTGAGGCAGGTCCGGGCCAACCCACGGGATAGCCGCCGCGAGGATCCATTACGCGAAGGATCGGTCAATGATGAAGCGGCCTATATATGGAGCAGTGCCGATCCGCATCTGGGATTTGCAGGTGATGAAGCGTAGAGCCAAGTAGGTAAAGGGCACGAGCGTGGACGCTCGCGCCAGAAGGGGGCGAAGCCAAAGCCCTCGTTGCCCTGAGCGGAGCCAAAGCCCCCGTTGCCCCGTTGCCCTGAGCGGAGCCGAAGGGCAATCCCTCTTTCTTTGCCCCCTGCATGACCCAGGCACTGATCGACCGGACCACGCGCGCCTTCCGCGAGCGCTTCCAAGCCCCGCCGGAACACATCTTCCTGGCACCCGGTCGCATCAACCTCATCGGCGAGCACGTGGACTACAACGACGGCCCGGTGCTGCCCGCCGCCATCGACAAGTACATCTGCTTCGCCATCAGTGCCACGGCCGATACGTCGGCATACAGCCTCGCGGCCATCGACCTGGACGAAGCCATCACCGTACCGGCGGAAGCGGCGCTGAAGCCCGCGCCCGGTCGTTGGTCCACCTACCTGCTGGGCGTGCTGCACGGGTTCCGCTCCCGGGGCAAGTTCGTGGGCGGCTTCCGCGTAGCGTTCGCCAGCAACATCCCCATGGGCGCGGGCCTGTCGTCATCGGCGGCGCTGTTCAGCGGCTTCGGCTTCGCGCTGGACCGCCTCTTCGGCGTGGGCCTCTCGCGCAAGGAACTCGCCCTGATCGGCCAGCGGGCCGAGCATGACTTCGCCGGGGTGCGCTGCGGCATCATGGACCAGTTCGCCTCGCTGTTCGGGCAGGAAGGCAAGGTGATCAAGCTCGATTGCGGCACGTTGGAGCACAGCTACGTGGAAGCTTCCATCGGTGATCACGCCACCATCTTCACACTGGACGTGTACAAGGAATACCTGGCCAAGGACGCCACCGAGGCCAGGCTGGTACGCATGGGCAAGCTCTCCATCGTGGTGGCCATGGTGCTGGCCATCGTGCTGGCGCCCTTCCTCGGGATCGATAAAAAGGGCGGCTTCCAGTACATCCAGGAATACACCGGCTTCGTCAGCCCCGGCGTGTTCGCCATGTTCCTGCTGGGCTTCTTCTGGAAGCGCACCACGGCCAACGCCGCGCTCTTCGCCATGATCGGCGGCTTCCTCGGCTCCATCGTCCTCAAGGTGCTGCCGCAGTTCATGGACCTGTCCTTCCTGTACCCCATCGGCTTCGCCGTGCCGAACGCCGAAGGCATCCACGAGATCCCCTTCATCGATCGCATGGGCATCGTCTTCGGCTTCTGCGTGCTGGGCATGGTGCTCATCAGCATCCGCGAAACGCGCAGGGGCATTGTGCCCCACGGCCTGGAAGTGGACGCCGGCATGTTCAAGGTGTCGCGTTCCTTCATGGTGTGGAGCGCTTTGCTGACGGGCTTGCTGGTGGCGTTGTATGCGTATTTCTGGTAGTTTCAACCACGGATGAACACCGATGGACACAGATGGATCATGCAGCAGCGTGAAACCATCATATCCTTGTTCACCTGCGTCCATCCATGGTTCTGCCCTTCCAATCCGTGTTCATCCGTGTTCATCTGTGGTCAAGCTATACCCATCTTCGTTGAATCGTGGTCAATTCCATCCCAATGACGAAAGAACCTTTCCTTTTCGAGGCGGAAACGGGCGAGATCATCGGGGCGGCGATGGAAGTGCTGAACGTGCTGGGCCATGGATTGCTGGAGAAGCCGTATGAAAATGCACTGGCCGTAGAGTTGCGCTTGCGGGGCATCCCCTTCGTGCAGCAGCCACCGTTCGATGTGGTGTACAAGGATGTATCCGTTGGCCTGTTCGTGCCGGACCTGATCGTGCTGGAGAGGGTTGTCGTGGACACGAAGACCATCGGCCGCATCGGAGACCACGAACTCGGCAAGATGTTGAACTACCTGAGGTTGACCGGTCTCCGTGTGGGTCTCATCCTGAACTTCAAACGCGCCAAGCTCGAATGGAAACGCGTGATGTTATGATCGACCACGGATGAACACGGATGGACACAGATATTACCAGCGAGCATGAAGCCTTGCTATCCATATCCATCTGTGTTCATCAGTGGTTTCCTACCACCCAACACATCCGTGTTCATCCGTGTGCATCCGTGGTTCAGTCTTTCCCATCCGTGGTTCAATAGCCCATCATGGTTGAAATGAAGCTCATCGAATGCCCCCGCGACGCCATGCAGGGCATCCATCCGTGTTCATCGGTGGGTTCTCGCCGCCCAACACATCCGTGTTCATCCGTGTGCATCCGTGGTTCAGTCCTTCCCATCCGTGGTTCAATAGCCCATCATGGTTGAAATGAAGCTCATCGAATGCCCCCGCGACGCCATGCAGGGCATCCATCCATTCATCCCCACTGGCACCAAGGTTGAATACCTGAACGCCCTGCTGCGCGTGGGCTTCGATACCATCGACATCGGCAGCTTCGTCAGCCCCAAGGCCATCCCGCAACTGGCCGACACCGCCGAGGTGCTGCACCGCCTTGACCTGGACGGCGTGAAGAGCAAGCTGCTGGTGATCGTGGCCAATGAGCGCGGAGCAGAGGAGGCAGTGCAACACGACATGGTGCACTACCTCGGCTATCCGTTCAGCATCAGCGAGACTTTCCAGCGGCGCAACACCAACACCGACATCGAGGGCAGCTGGGGCCGCATCGCGCACATCGCCGAGACCGCCCGGAAGGCCGGCAAGGAGCTGGTGGTGTACATCAGCATGGGCTTCGGCAATCCCTACGGCGATCCGTGGAGCCCGGAGATCGCCCTGCACTGGACGGACCGCCTGGTGAACGAGCTCGGCGTGCGCATCATCGCCCTGAGCGACACGGTGGGCGTGGCACGTCCGGAGGACATCAGCGCCCTTTTCAAGCATCTCATCCCCGCCATGCCGCAGGTGGAGTTCGGTGCGCACCTCCACGCCCGCCTGGACAACTGGCGCATCAAGACCGACGCCGCCTGGAACGCGGGCTGCCGCCGCTTCGATGGCGCACTGAAAGGCTACGGCGGCTGTCCCATGGCCGAGGACGACCTGGTGGGCAACCTGGCGATGGAGCTCTTCGTGCAGCACCTGGAGGCCACCGGCCATGCCACGGGTCTGGACTTGAAGCAGCTGGACCGCTGTGTGGAAATGGCCGCGCGGGTCTTCCCGTGAGGGGGCGTTCCTCTTCGGACAGGATAAACAGGATGGACAGGGTGATGCTCCGGATTTTTCCCATTCGCGTGCATCCGTGACTCAATCCTGTGTGATCCTCCCCCCAATCTCCCGCAGATTCTGTGTTAGGTTGAGTGATTTACTTTTACCGTCGGATTCATTC
>JAHDVX010000017.1 GCA_023382455.1 Flavobacteriales bacterium | reverse complement strand
CAAAGAACGATGCTACCTTGCGGTAGCGTTCTTGGCCCATGCCGGGCACACACAGGCGTTTGGCTCAATGGCGGGTGACGTGGTTAATTGAACATTCTACCTCGCATCAACTTTTGTGGTGTATTGACAGTTTTGTGCTCCGAAATCCGCCACTGCGCCAAGCGCCAAAACGTTAGCTCCACTCCCTACGGCAACCACTTCGTCCCTTTGAAATCGGGCTTGCGCTTTTCCAGGAAAGCATTGCGGCCCTCCTTGGCCTCGTCGGTCATGTAGGCGAGGCGGGTGGCTTCACCGGCGAAGACCTGCTGGCCCACCATGCCGTCGTCGGTGAGGTTGAAGGCGAACTTGAGCATCTTGATGGCCGTGGGGCTCTTGGCCAGGATCTCCTGTGCCCATTGCCACGCGGTGCTTTCGAGCTCGGCGTGTGGCACCACGGCATTCACCATGCCCATTTCGTAGGCCCGTTGCGCGCTGATGTCGCGGCCCAGAAAGAAGACTTCGCGGGCGCGCTTCTGGCCGATCATCTTGGCCAGGTAGGCGCTGCCGTAGCCGCCATCGAAGCTGGTGACGTCGGCATCGGTCTGCTTGAAGAGGGCGTGCTCCTTACTGGCAAGGGTGAGGTCGCACACCACGTGCAGGCTGTGGCCGCCGCCCACGGCCCAGCCGGGCACCACGGCGATGACCACCTTGGGCATGAAGCGGATGAGGCGCTGCACCTCCAGGATGTTGAGCCGGGGCATGCCGCCCTCATCCACATAGCCCTGGTGGCCGCGGCTGCGCTGGTCGCCGCCGCTGCAGAAGCTCCACACCCCGTCCTTGGGGCTGGGCCCTTCCGCACTGAACAGCACCACGCCGATGGCGGTATCCTGGTGGGCATCGTGGAAGGCCTCCAGCAGCTCGGCCACGGTATGCGGCCGGAAGGCGTTGCGCACCTCGGGGCGGTTGAAGGCGATGCGGGCCACGCCTCCGCTCTTGCGGTAGGTGATGTCCTGGAACTCCTTGACGGTGTGCCACTGCGGGGGTGCCACGGCGGCCTGCATGCGGTTTCGGGTCATGGGGCGGGATGTGCGGCCAAAAGTAGGGCCGTGGCCAGGGTGGCGAGTAAGGCTTGGTAAGGACGCTAAGGGCGGTGGATGTTGCAACGTGTCGGCAATGGATGCCTGTTCCGTAACTTTCACATTCCACATTCCCGGGCAGCAGACCGCGCAGTTGCGGCGTCTTGCCTGAGGAGAACAACCTGAGGAGCGTTGCCGGAGCTGGACGAATACGAGCTGGTCCGTGCATGCCGCCGGGAGGAGCGCAGCGCGCAGGAGGCCCTGTACGCGCGTTTTTCGCGGCGGATGTTCGCCGTGTGCCTGCGCTATGCCCGGCACCGCAGCGAGGCGGAGGATTTCCTGCAGGAAGGGTTCATCCGGGTGTTCGACAAGTTGGGGGATTTCCGTCTGGAAGGCTCCTTGGAAGGCTGGGTCCGTCGCATCATGGTCCATACCTGCATCAACCACCTTCGGAGGAAATCGGTGCGGGGTGAGGTACTGGGCGCCGTGCACGCACCGGAACGCTCCGAGATGCCATCGGCGCCCGGCAACCTGGGGCAGGCCGAGTTGCTGGCCTTGGTGCAGGAGCTGCCGGACGGCTACCGGGCGGTATTCAACCTGTTCGCCATAGAAGGATACGACCATGCGGAGATCGCCGAATTGTTGGGCATCGCCGAGGGCACATCGCGCAGCCAGCTGGCCAAGGCGCGGATGGTGCTGCAACGCCGATTGGAAGAACTGAAAGCCATGGAACACCATGAACGAGCGACACCCCGTGGATGACCTTTTCGCCCGCGCCCTTCGTGATGCGGAGGCCGAACCACCCGCCGGGGCGTGGGCGGCCATTGCGCGTGCACGTTCCGGCGGGATGCTTGGGCGCCTGCGCCGGTATGGGGGTTGGTTGGCCCTTCTGCTCCTGCTGGGCGGCGGTGCCTCCATGGCCGTGCTGCACAGTGGACCCGCTGCGGTGGCGCAGCAGGGGTCAACCCCCACGCCGACCCCTGCGGTACCGGCAGCTGCCGCCCACGCCCCGGCGCCCGGAGCTACGAACGCGGTTTCTGCCTCCTCCGATCTTCGGAACGGATCCATGCCAACCACGGCTCCTTCGGAAACACCAGGAAGGCGTGCGGAACACGTGCACGCACCATTGGGGGAAGGACGAAAAGTCTCCTCGGAACGACAAGAAGTATCCGCCTTGGCTGTGGCCGGAACCGCAACAGCATCGGATGAACCGCTTGGCAAGGCCGCTCCGGAAACCGGAAGCAGGGCCTATGTGCCCCAACCCTCCCCTACCGTGGCCTTTTCCACCGGAACACACTTGGAGCAGGCAACGGGTGATCGGCCCGATGCCGAGGTGGAGGTTTACCGGGAGGAGACGGCATCCGTGGGGCGCGTGCAACCCCGGGCCTTACGGCCTTGGGCCGCGCCTTGGCCGGCCGAACCACGGAAACCACAGGCCTTGGCCGCGTGGGAGCGGCCCCGTGCGTGGTGGGTGGCCGTCTCGGCGGGCAGCTACCAGCGCACGCGCACATGGCACGGCGACGACGACCGGTTGATCGGGGCGCTCCAGGGCACGGAGGTGCCGCACAGTTCGCAGGTGTTCGGTGTACTCTCCGGAGTGGAATGGCGCGGCGGTTGGAGCCTTGCCGCGGGTGTCGAGTGTGCCGCCGGACGCTACGACTTCAGGCACCGGGACCGTTGGCGCACCCGCCACGACTCCCTGGTCCAGCACGTGGTGACCTTCAATTCCATGGTGGTGGGCAACTTCATGGACACGGTGTCCACCGTGGAGGAGACAAACCGCTCCGTGGCGGGGGTGAACCGCTACACCTCGGTGTACATTCCCGTGGAAGTGGCCTGGCACCGGGGCTGGCGGCGTTGGCACTACGGCATCCGGCTCGGCGCGGGGGTGGAATTCTCCGCCATGCGCTCAGGGAACACCTTGGAAACCGGCCTGGAAGGGGAACGCAGCGTGGACCTGGCCGTTGCCGGCCGAAGGACCGCAGTGCAGCTCACCGGTGGCCCGGCGTTGGATTTCGGGTACGCCTTGACCGAGCGGCTGGGTCTCTGGGCCACTCCGTCCTGGTCCACTACATTGCTTTCCTTGCGGCCCACGGACGGATCGCCCTACGCCACCCGTGAACAGATCGGCCTCCGCGTCCGCCTGGCCTATACCCTCCGCCCCAAACCATGACCAGCAGGCGCCCTCATCTCTTGTCCGCATGCGCCGGGATCGCGGCGGCCGTGCTCGCCACCAACGCGGCAGCCCAAGTGCCATGCGACAGTTTGCATGGCGTGACCTTTTACCCGGTGGACCAAGGGAACTACCAATACGGCTTCTCACTGCAGCCCATGGACGCCAACGACTATGTCCTGTCGGCCGAATGGGCTTTCCTGGGGGAGGAATTCCTGGACCACGGCTACGGCACCGGCACACAAACGGTATTTCCCTCGGCGGGTACCTACCTGGTGTGCGTGCAGGCCAGTTTGGACGGTGGCAACTCGGGATTCTGCGAGGCCATCCATTGCGAATTGGTCCCGATACCGGTGGATGCGGCCTGTGCGGACCTGATCGCGGAATTCACCATCGGCGTGGAGGATGGGGGCATCCGCTTCATCGACCTGTCCTCCTCACCGGTCGCCATTGGGTCCCACACCTGGGATTTCGGCGACGGCAGCACCTCCTACGAGGCCTCGCCCCTACATGCCTACGACGGTACCGGCCCCTACGAGGCCTGTCTCACGGTAACCGCGGCGGGGTGTTCCGCCACCGTGTGCAACTGGGTCTATCTGGGCCCCTCGAACGTGCCCTGCTCCACCCTGCTGCAGCCTGCCATCTCCGTGATCCAGTACCAGCGCACCGTGGCGGCGTTCGATGAGAGCATCACCTCGGGCATGAACACCAGCCGCACGTGGGATTTTGGCGATGGGATGTCCGCCACCGGCAACCCGGTGATCCACACTTACGCCCAAGAGGGTACTTACCTGCTTTGTGGTGCGGTGGACCTCTGGGGGCCGTTGACCCCGGACACCTGCCAAGCCTCGGCCTGCGAGCTGGTCCATACCCTTGGTGCGGCCGGTATTGGCGATCGTGTTGGACCTCCGGTGCTTCGCGCTTGGCCTCAGCCATTCGGCGCTTCGGTCACCATTGAACAGGTGCCGCCTCGGGCCCCTTGGCAAGTGATGGACCTGCTCGGTCGCACGCATTTGGCCGGGTCAAGCCCCGCCACAGGCCCGTTGACCATCAGCACCGTGGACTTGCCAGCAGGGGCCTACATCTTCCGGACGGAGACTCCCGGCGGTGCATTGATGATCCGCCTGGTCAAGGGGAGTGGCGACTGATTGATGGGGGTTGAAAAGCCGTGCGGGCCGCAACTCGCGTCGCGGCCCGCACGGGCTATGGCCGGCCATGCGGCGGTCAGGCCTCGGCCCCGGCGGCTACTTCGGTCGCGGCCTCCACGGACTGGAAGGTATTCAACACCACCTCGGTGATGTAGCGTTTCTGGCCTTCCTTGGTCTCGTAGGTACGGTGCACCAGGCGCCCTTCCATGGCGATGCGTGAGCCCTTTCGCAATTGCGCCACCTGCTCGGCCGTGCGTCCCCAGGCCACCACGTCGTGCCACTGGGTATCCTCCTTGAACTGGCCATCGCCATACGGGAAGCGTTCATTGGTGGCCAGGCTGAAACGGGCGCGCTTCTTGCCCCCTTCGAATTCGCGCACCTCGGGGTCCTTGCCCAGGTTGCCCATCAGTTGCACGCGGTTGCGGATCAGTTTCTCGTTCGTTTCCATTTTCGTTCGTGTTTGGGGTGTTCGTGTTCCGATCGGTTATTTGGCTGCCGGTGCAAACATTCAGCGGTTGGGTGCGGTTACTCGGTCAGTTGGCGTTTACAGGTGTTCATAAGCGGGTGCAGTCGTTTGTTGGTCGGCTATTTTTCCAGGGCAAGAGCCCCTTGCCGCCGCTGCTGCTGCCTATCTTAGCCACCCCATCACCAGCGCCCCATCATGAGCGAGAAGAAGAAGATCCTGGTCCCGACCGATTTCACCAAAGTGGCGGACTGTGCCATGAATCACGCGGCGAAGCTGGCGGAGACCATGGACGCGGAAATGCACATTGTCCATATCGTGCCCAAGTCCACCGACTTGGAGGAAGCACGCGGCAAGGTGCAGATGGAGGTGGAACGGGCCAAGCGCTGGAGCGACCGGGTGAAGGTGAAGCCCCAACTCCGCGTGGGCTCGGTGTATGAGGAGATCGGCAACACGGCCTCGGAGATCGGGGCGGAGCTGATCATCATGGGCACGCACGGCATGCGGGGCATGCAGTTCATCACCGGCAGCCGGGCGCTGCGGGTGATCACCAACGGCCTGGTGCCCTTCATCGTGGTGCAGGAGCGCAACATCCGCGAGGATGGCTACAGCAAGATCGTGGTGCCGATGGACCTGCAGCGGGAGACGCGCCAGAAGGTGGCGCTGGTGGCGGACATCGCACGGTACTTCAACAGCAAGGTGTACGTGATCACACCGCGGGAGACGGATGAGTTCCTGCGCAAGCAGCTGGAGAACAACATCCGCTTCGCGGAGCAGTATTTCGGGGAGCGGAACGTGGAGATGGAGGCCGCGATCGCGGAAGTGGACAGCTCGAAGTTCGTGGATGCGGTGATCCGGCATGCCCGGCAGGTGGACGCCGACCTGATCGCGATCATGAACCTGGCCAAGGGCAACATCTTCGGGGTGTTGGGCGTGCCCTATGAGCAGGAGATCATCACCAATGAGGCCATGATCCCGGTGATGCTGCTGAATCCGCGGGAATCAACCACGGGCGGTGGTTGGAGCTTCCAATAGGCAGGCTCACACCTGGATACCCATGATCAGGATGTCGTCCACCTGTTCAAGGGTGCCCTTCCACTCGTTGAAGGCCTGGTTGAGCAGGGCCTTCTTGCGGTCGGGCGGCTCGGGCGCCACCTTCACCAGCAATTCGCGGAAGCGACGATAGAGGAATTTCTTACCCCTGGGCCCGCCGAACTGGTCGGCATACCCGTCCGAGAAGATGAAGGCGTTGTCGCCGGGCTGTAGTTGCACGGTGTGCCCGGTAAAGGCATCCTCCAGCTGGGCAAATCCCCCGATGGGCTTCTTGTTGGGCGCGAACTGGAGCACCTCCTGGCCACGCACCACATAAAGCGGGCAGTTGGCCCCCGCGAACTCCAGGATCCGGCTCGCGGGATCCAGGACGCACAAGGCCATGTCCATGCCGTCCCGCACATACTGGTCGCGGTCCTTGTGCAGGGTTTCGTAGGCGATCCGGTTCAGCTGGCCGAGGACGGCAGCGGGGTCGATCACATGCCGCTCCTTGATCACCTGGTTCAGGCCGTTGTGCCCCACCAGGCTCATGAAGGCCCCCGGTACACCATGGCCGGTGCAATCCACCGCCGCGAACACCACTTTGTCGTCCACGGCCTCCACCCAGTAGAAATCGCCGCTGACGATGTCCTTGGGGCGGTACAGCACGAAGCTTCCCGGTAATAATTCAGCGATCCGGTGGTCCGGCGGCAGGATGGATTCCTGGAGCCTTTTCGCATAGCGAATGCTGTCGGTGACGTTCTTGTAGAGCTCGACCACCTTGCGGCTCTGGCGCTCCACTTCGTCCTTCTGGCGCACGGTTTCCTCGGTGCGCTCGCGCACCTTCTCCTCCAGGATGCGCTCGCGTTCACCCAGCTCCTTGCGCATTTTCAGCAACGCGTGCCCGAGCACATCCTCATCGCTCAAGGGCTGGTACTCCGCCTTGAAGTCGCCGGCGGCCAAGGCGTGTGAGAAGTCCGTGGTGCGCCTCAATCCCTCCACGAGCCCGGCGAGGGCGCGGCTCATGTCCCCGATCTCGTCGTTGCCCTGGGTGATCCGGGTGCGTGGGAAGACGCCCCGGCCGAGCTTGAGCAGCACGGAGCGCAGGTGGCGCACCGGCCGAACGATCCGGCGGATAAGAAGCAGGGAGGCGATGGTACCCACGAGCACCAGGGCCGAGCCGAGGTAGAGCACAAAAAAGCGCAGGGAATCGAAACTGCGCAGCATCACTTCGCGGAGGTTGTCGCGCTTGCGCCCCTGGACCTCGAGCAGGGCATCCAGGTCGGCCAGGACCTTGTCGGTCTGCATGTCCAGCAAGCCGCCCTCCTCGGCCAGGTCGCGGGCATTGAAGTAGGCCACCGGGTCCTTGTAGCTCTCGAAGGTGGGCAACATGGCCTTCACGCTGTCGTGCAGGTCGAAGAGCACGTTCATGTCGCTGAAGGCGCGGCTCATGGAGGCCACTTCATCCTTGTCCCACCAGGCCTGCAGGGTGTCGATGCGGTCGATCAGGGCGGGCAGGTCCTGTTCGGTGATCTTCACCAGGGCGGTCTTCTCCGGGGCGTCGGGAATGCTTTCCACCAGGGCCCAGTGCTTGAGCAGGGTCCTCGAGTTGACCACCAGGTTCCGCAGGCGCACCAAGGCGTCCACGGAGGGCCCGTAGACGTTGTTGATCTGGTTGTTGATCGATCGGCTGCTCTCGATGGTGCGGTTGGTGAGCACCACCACCACCAAGGCGAAAAAGATGAAAAGCCCGAAAGCCAACCCGATACGGCGTCCGATGGTCATCCGCATCCGCATGGCTTCTTTCCGCTATTGGTCCTTGCCCTTTTTCTCGTCGTGCTTCAGTTCCTCGTAGAGGTGCCTGTAGTACTTGCTTTGCCGCTCATCCTGCAGGCTGTAGTGTATGCCCTCCAATCCAAGGATGGTCTCCGGCCGGTCCGGCTTCATCCGATGGGCTTTCAGCATGTATGGCAGGGCAAGTGTGAAGAACCCGCGACTGGCCTCCTGGATCTGTTGGAGGCTGGGGATGTCGTTGTCGGCTGAGATCTGTTGGATGTTGTACACGCCCCGGTTGTAGTACAGGGTGGCCAGGTTGTAATTGGCGCCGTAGTTGTTGCTGTCCAGTACCAGCACGTGCTTGTACACATCAATGGCCTTTTCGTACCAACGGTTCTGCCCCCTGTCCCGGGTGAACAATTTGACATACACGGTGCCCAGTGCATTATTGAACTCGATGTCACTGTCGGTGGTCGGCCTATCGGGGTCAAGGCGGCGGAGCGCCCCCTGGTACTTGCCGTACAGGCCTATGGCCCGGTCGGCATCCAGGGTGTTCATGGCGTGAACCGCGTCATTGTAGATGGTCTTGGCCAGGAACCGGTAAGCGGCCTCCGAGCTTTCGGCATACTGACGGTTCTTGTCCAGGCCGATAGCCGTGTACAGGCTTGCCATGGCTTCATCACGCAGGATATCGGCCTGGCCCGTGGGGGCTGTTTTGTACAGGTCCTTGTAAACGAAACCGCGCAACACCCACATTTCCACGGAGGTGGCCATGGCCGGGTCCTTGGCGGCCCCGTCCAACAAGCTTTGGGCACCGCGCAAATCCCCTTCGCGGTACTTGGCGGCGGCCTCGGCCACGGCATCACCCTGCGCCACGGCCAACAAGGCGATGAAGAACGTGCAGAAGGTTATGGAGATGGCGCGTTTCATGGTCATTCCACTACTTTATCCGCAAGTTGCCTCAAGGTAAGGCCCACTTCGATCCTGTGCTTGGCGGCGTTCGACAGGTTGATCTCGTACTTCAGGGTATTCCTGGCCGGAATGAAATTCACCACGGCGCCCTGGGCCAAGGCGTCCGGGAAGTCGGAAACGATGAGCGTGGAGCGGGCATTCTGCTGGCGCAGGATCGCGGGCAGCAGTTCGCGATTGGGCCCGGGCACGAAGAGGATGTGGCAGCGGTCCACCTCCGGCAGGTCCGGTAATTTGCGCACCTCGATGGGCTGCTTGCCGATGGAACGGGTGGCGTACTTGTTCACCAGCTCACGGTACAGGTTATCGCTCCCCATCACACCTATGATGAAGGGCCCCTGGCGCATCACCGGGTCGCGCCATTCCACCAGTTTGGCGATGTTGTAGATGTAGCTGGCCTCGATGATCGCCGTGGTGTCCTTGTCGGGTTCACGCTGGTCGGCACCCATGGAAAGCACCGCGGCCACCAGCAGTACCACGCCGATCCACGAAGGGAACGGCACGTTCCGACCGGGCCGGGCACCCGAAACCGGGTCCGCGGGATGCGTGGGATCGTTCCTCATTCGGGTCCGGCCAAGGTAGACCATGAAGCAGGGGTGCAGGCATAAGCCATGCCAGCCTTTGAACAGGGCCCTGTTGGTCCCCTTTCCGGGCGCTCCGTTTGCCGTGTGCCGGGCGCCGGTCCACCGGTCAGGAGGGGGTTCCACCACCACCCGGCCCACCGGATTGGAGGTCGCGATCGAAGAGGTAGAGGCCGGCCTTGTCATCGCCGATCATCTTGAGCTTGTCGAGCACGTGGCGCGCCATGCGTTCCTCTTCGATCTGCTCGGCCACGTACCACTGCATGAAGTTGTGCGTGGTGTAGTCCTTTTCCTTCAGGCACAGGTCCACGATGGCATTGATCTCGTTGCTCACCTCCACCTCCTGCTTGAGGATCCCGGTGAAGACCTCGGCGATGCCCTTCATCATCTTGGGCGGCTTGGCCAGGGCCGGTACCTCGCTGTGCCCCCCGCGCTCGTTGATGTAGCGCATGAGCTTGAGCATGTGTGCCCGCTCCTCGTCGCTGTGCCGGTACAGGAAGGCGGCCACGCCCTCCAAGCCCTGTACCTCCGCCCAGGAAGCCATGGCCAGATAGACCTGGCTGCTCATCGCCTCCTTGGCGACCTGTGCGTTCAACGCGTTCTCCACCTTCTTCGAAACCATGTTGCGCGTGTTTTAGGAGTGTGAAGATAGCGATACCACGGGGGTGCCGGTGCCCATGCCTTATCGTTTGTTGAAGTTGTTCATGGCCTGGGCGATGCCGAGGAAGCCGAACTGCACCACGGCCTTCCCTGCCAAGGCGATCCTTTCCGCCAGCTCCTCCCCTTCCTCCCCGGTCCACCGGCCGAGGACGAAATCCGATTGCCTTCCCTTGGCGAACTCGCGTCCGATGCCGAATCGCAGGCGGGGAAAGGCCTCGGTGCCCAGTTGTGCGATGATGTCGCTGAGGCCGTTGTGCCCGCCGGCACCGCCCGAGGCCCGCAGGCGGATCTTGCCAAAGGGCAGGGCCAGGTCATCGGCTACCACGAGAAGCTGTTCCGGAGACAGGTCTTCCTGGTCCAGCCAATAGCGAACGGCCTTGCCGCTGAGGTTCATGAAGGTCTGGGGCTTGACCAGGATGAAGGTTCTCCCCTTGTGCCGGAACGACGCCGTTTCCGCGTATCGGCCCGGGGTGAACTTCGTTTCAAACTCGTCGGCCAATGCATCCAGGACCTGGAAACCGATGTTGTGGCGGGTGTTGGCGTACTCCGGTCCGGGATTTCCCAGCCCTGCGATCAGGTATTTCATGTTCTGCGGGCCCGGGTCGGCGGGGCCGGCGGGCTAAGGGCGTGAAAGTACAAGCCCCGCTTTTCGCGGGGCTTGCATTGGTCATTCCGGGTATGTCCCGGGCAGGTTACTTCTTGGCCGGTTCCTTCTTCTCTGCGGCGGGGGCGGCAGCGGGTGCAGCGGCCGCAGCAGCGGGGGTTTCCGCCTTCTTGGCCATCTTCACGCTCACTACCAGGTCCGAAGGTTTGTCCAGCAGCGTGGCACCGGGCACTTGGATGTCGGCCACGCGGATGGCGCCGCCCACCTCCAGTTCGGTCACGTCCAGTTCCAATACCTCCGGCAGCGCACCGGGTTCACCCTTCAGGCGGAGCTTGCGCTTCAGCTGGCTGAGCTTGCCGCCCTTGCGCACACCCACGCTTTGCCCCTTCAGGCGAACGGCCAGCTCCACACGCACGGGCTTGCCGGGCAGGGCCTCGAGGAAGTCGGCATGGATCACGGCATCGGTCACCGGCTGGAACTGCTTGTCCTGCAGGATGGCGGTGTGTTTCTCACCGTCGATGTTCAGCTCCACCTGGTGGGCCAGGGGCGAGTGGATGATCTTGTCCAGGGCGCGCTGCTCCACGCTGAAATGCAGGGTTTCCTTGCCTCCGTACAGGACGCACGGCACTTGCTGGTTGCGGCGGATCTCCTGGGCGGCGGTGGTGCCCTTTGCACTGCGCTTGGTGCCGATGAGTTCGACGTTCTTCATTTTGACCTCGGGATGTTATGCGATGATGAAGTGGCTGCTGATGCTTTCGTGGTGCCGCACGCGTTGGATCACGTCGGCGAACAACTGCGCCACGGACAGTTGCTTGATCTTGGGGGCGGTCCGCAGTTTGTCGGCGGATACGGGGATGGTATCGGTGACGATGAGCTCCACCAGGCTGCTGTCCTGGATGCGCTGGCAGGCCTCGCCGCTGAGCACGGCGTGGGTGCACATGGCACGCACGCTCTTGGCGCCCTGTTCCATCATCATGGCGGCGGCCTTGGTGAGGGTGCCGGCGGTGTCCACCATATCGTCCAGGAGCACCACGTTCTTGCCGGCCACGTCGCCGATCACGGTCATGCTCTCCACCTTGTTGGCCACCTTGCGCTGCTTGTAGCAGATGGCCATGTCCACACCCAGGTGCTTGGCGTAGGCGTTGGCGCGCTTGGTGCCGCCGGTATCGGGCGCGGCCATGATCAGGTCCGGCAGGCCCATTTGCTGGATGTGGGGCAGGAAGATGCTGCTGGCGAACAGATGGTCCACGGGCACTTCGAAGAAGCCCTGGATCTGGTCGGCATGCAGGTCCATGGTCATGATGCGGTCCACGCCGGCGGCGGTGAGCATGTTGGCCACCAGCTTGGCGCCGATGCTCACGCGGGGCTTGTCCTTGCGGTCCTGGCGGGCGAAGCCGAAATAGGGGATCACCGCCACGATGCGCTTGGCGCTGGCGCGCTTGGCGGCATCCACCATCAGCAGCAGCTCGAAGAGGTTGTCGCTGGGGGGCATGGTGCTCTGCACGATGAAGACCACGTTGCCGCGCACGGTCTCCTCGAAGCTGGGCTGGAACTCGCCGTCGCTGAAGCGGCTCACGGCCACCTCACCGAGCCGTTGCCCGCTCAGTTGGGCGATATGGCCCGCCAGCTCGCGCGTGGCGGTGCCGCCGAAGATCTTGGCGCTGTCGTATTGGCTGTGGTCCATGGCCCGTAATGCCGAAGCACTGGAAAAGGGCCGCAAATGTAATGAAAACCCGATGGTTATCAACGATCGTGGATGGGATCTTTTCAGCGGGTGTTTCCGGCCGCCCCACGCAAGGCGGCCGCAATTCTTCCCACCTTAGCGGCCCATGGGTAAACACGGCCACAAACGGCTCTCCGACGGACCTTCCCAACAGGACTTGGTGGCCTTGCTGCGCGAGGCGGGCACCACGGGGATCACCGCCCAGCAACTGATGCTGAAGCTGGGCCTGGACAAGCGGGAACGCGCCGGCCTTCAGGCCATGCTGGAGAACCTGATGGCCCGGGGCAAGGCCGAGGCCGGCCCGCGTGGCCGCTTCCATTCCACGGACACCGTCCGGGAGGCCGGCCCCAAAGGCGGATCGGAAGCCGTGCTGGACATCATTTCCAGCGGTGCGGGTTATGCCCGCCTGACCAATGGCGGCGATGATGTCTACGTGCCCCAGCATGCCTTGGGCACGGCCCTGCATGGCGACCGGGTATTGATCCGCATCTCCGGCCAGCGTGGCCGCCCCGAGGGGAAGGTGCTCCAGGTGCTGGAGCGCCGCCGCACCCGCTTTGTGGGCAAGGTGGAACAAATGGGCGCCAACCTGGTGCTGCGGCCGGATGACCAAAAGATGAACCGCCCGTTGCTGATCCCGCCCGCAGACCTGCACGGGGCGCGGCCCGGTGAAAAGGTGGTGGCCGAGATGGCCCCTTGGGACAACCCCAAGGAAATGCCGCGCTGCGCAGTGGAGCGTATCCTGGGCAAGGCCGGTGAACATGAAGTGGAGATCCACGCCATCTTGGCCGAGTTTGACCTGCCCGCCGAATTCCCCTTGGAGGTGGAGGTGGCGGCGGAGTCCATCCCGGCGGATTTCAGCACCAGGGAGATCGCCGCCCGGCGCGACATGCGGGCCGTGACCACCCTCACCATCGACCCGGCCGACGCCAAAGACCTGGACGACGCACTGAGCCTGCGCAAGCTGCCCAACGGGAACTGGGAAGTGGGTATCCACATCGCGGACGTGAGCCACTACGTGCAGCCCGGCACCGTGGTGGACAAGGAGGCAGCGGCCCGTGCCACCAGCGTGTACCTGGTGGACCGCGTGGTGCCCATGCTTCCGGAGCGCCTCAGCAACAACCTCTGCTCGCTCAACCCGGACGAGGACAAGCTCAGCTTCAGCGCCATTTTCGAGCTGGATCCACAGGCGCGCCTGCACAGCGAATGGTTCGGGCGCACCATCATGCGCAGCAACCGCCGCTTCGCCTACCACGAGGCCCAGGCACTGATCGATGGCGGCGAGGGCGAATACAAGGACGAGGTGCTCACCCTGCACGGCCTGGCCACTATCCTGCGCAAGGAACGCATGGCCAACGGCGCCCTGGAGGTGGGCGGCAACGAGGTGAAGTTCCGGCTGGATGACAAGGGGCGGCCCATCGAGGTGTACGAAAAGGTGATGGGCGAGGCCAATTGGTTGATCGAGGAGTTCATGCTGCTGGCCAATAAACGCGTGGCGGCCGCCATCAGCCGACGCAAGGGCGGTGCACCACCCTTCGTGTACCGCATACACGACCTTCCAGACCCCGACAAAGTGCAGCAGTTGCGCACCCTGGCCCAGAGCTTCGGCCATAACCTGAAGACCGACGGCCGGCCCGAGGACCTGCCCAAGGCCATCAACCAGCTGATGCGCGAAATCAAGGGCAGCGAGGAGGAGAACATCCTCAAGCAGCTCACCATCCGCGCCATGAGCAAGGCCATCTACAGCACGGACAACATCGGCCACTACGGCCTGGCCTTCGACGATTACACGCACTTCACCAGCCCCATACGGCGCTATCCCGACCTGATGGTACACCGGGCGCTGGCCCATTACCTGGCCGGCGGGAAGCCGTTGGACAAGAAGAAACTGGAGCTGAGCTGCGTGCACAGTTCCCAGATGGAGAAGCGGGCGGCCGATGCCGAGCGTGCGAGCATCCGCTTCAAGCAGGCCGAGTTCATGTTGGAGCGCATCGGGCAGACCTTCGGCGGTATCGTCAGCGGGCTTACGGCCTGGGGGGTGTACGTGGAACTGGCGGAGAACAAGTGCGAGGGCATGATCGCCCTGCAGCAATTGCCCGGCGACCACTACCGCTTCGACCAGGACCAGTATGCCGTGGTGGGCCTGCGCAGCGGCCGCCGTTTCCGCCTGGGCGACGAGTTGCAGGTGATGGTGCGCGGCGTGGACATGGAAAAGCGCACGGTGGATTTCTCCTTGGTGGAGGAGGAACCGGTACAAGCGCCGCCCTCACGGCCGGGCCGCGGCTACTGGGATGAGACCCGCCCCGCCCCCGCCCAACACGGACGCGGGGCGCAGAAAGGCTTCCGCAGCCCGAAAGGAACGGGGTCCAAAAATGCCCGCAGGGAGGAAAAGGCGGCCCGCAAGGGAAAGAAACGGCGCTGAGACGGCCTACACCAGGTTGAGCCGCTTGGCCAGCTCATCCTTGTAACTGCCGCCGATGGGGATCACCTTCTTGTCGTTCTCCAGGATCAGGTTTGGCTGCTCAATGGCGGTGATCTTGTCGATCCGTACGATGAAGGAGCGGTGCACGCGCATGAAATCGGCCTCGGGCAGCTTGGCCTCGATGTCCTTCATGGTGCTGTGGATGGTGTAGCGGGTGTTCAGGGTGTTGATCACCACATAGTCCTTCAGCGCCTCGATGAAGTAGATGTCGGTGGTGCGCAGCTTCACCATGCGGCTGTTGCTCTTCACAAAGAGGATGTCCTTGTTGCCGCCCTGGCCTTCCACCAGGCTAAAGAGCAGGTCGCGCTCCTTGAGCACCTCGGCTTCCTTCTTGTGCTTGTACAGGGCCATTTCGATGGCCGTGTGGATATCGATCTCCTTGAAGGGCTTGATGATGTAGCCGTACGGCTGGGTGACCTTGGCCTTACTCAAGGTGCTTTCGTCGGCATAGGCCGTCAGGAAGATCACGGGGATGTTGGCCTCGGCACGGATGCGCGTGGCCGCTTCGATGCCGTTCATCTCACCCTTGAGCATGATGTCCATGAGGATGATGTCCGGCTTCGCCTCCAAGGCCAGGGCCACGGCGTTCTCGCCCGTGGCGGCCGCCCCCACCACGTGGTAGCCCAACTTCTTCAGGCTCTGCTGGATGTCCTTGCTGACGATGCTCTCATCCTCAACAACCAGTACGTTGGTCTGCGCCATTGCTTCTGCTCAGGTACGTTCAAAAGTAATCAAATACGCGGTTCCCTTCAATGGGCTGGCGCGCTCTCGTACGGCTTTGCCGTCCAACTGTTCCATCAATAATTGCACCAATTCCAAACCCAGGCCGCGTTCCTCCTCATCCCGGCCTTCCGGGAAACCCACACCGTCATCGGCAAGGCGTATCACCACTGTCTTTCCTTCCTCGTGCATGGCAATGGAGATGCGCCCTTCCCTTCCGTCCGGGAAGGCATGCTTCAGTGCATTGCTGATCAATTCATTCAGCACCAGTCCACAGGGAATGGCCTTGTCGATGTCCAACAGCAGGGGCTGCAGGTCGGTGGCCAGGCGGATGCGCCCGTTGAGGGAGTAGCTCATGGCCAGGTTCCCGCAGAGTCCGTCGATGTAGCGGACCATGTCCACGTGGCTGAAGTTCTTGTTCTGGTACAGGCTTTCGTGGATGTAGGACATGCTGCGGATGCGGTCCTTGCTTTCCTGCAGCAGGGTCAACAGGCGTTCATCCCCGTCCACGTGGTCGCGTTGCAGGCTGAAGATGCTGCTGATGATCTGCAGGTTGTTCTTCACGCGGTGGTGGACCTCCTTGAGCAGGACTTCCTTTTCCCGCAGGCTGTCCGCAATGGCCTTTTCCGTCAGTTTCTTCTCCGTGATGTCATGGGCCAGGCAGCTCACCTCGTTGATGGTACCACCCTCACGGATGGGGCTCATGAAGAGCTCCAGCCAGATGGCGGTGCCATCGTTGAGGGTCACACGGGCCTCGGTGTGGATTTCCTTCCCCGCAAAGCAGGCCCCGTAGGCCTTGATCCACTCCTGGTTTTGCTCCACACTAATCACATCACTGAACATCAGCTGGATGTTGTCACCTTGCCCGATCCTCCGGTTGTAGATGCGTTCCGTGTTGGCGATGAAGAACCTGTTGCACGCGGTGATGGTGAAGTTGCGGTCCAAGCTCCAGATCATCACATCGGCGCTGTTCTCGAAGATGGCCTCCAGCTTGGCGGCCTGCTCGCGCACCAAGGCTTCTGCTTCGCGCTCGGAGGTCACCTCGATGCCCACGCCGAAGACCTCCTCCACCTCACCGTCGGCATTGAACACGGGACTAAGGAAGATCTCGTTGCAGACCAGCTTTCCCTCCGTGTCATGCACCCTGGTTTCGAAACGCACCTTCTCACCCTTGAATGCCAGGTCATACTTGGTCCTCCAGAAGTCGTGGTAATCCTTCGTGGCGAAGAGCTCCTTGGGCTCCTTGGGGTCGGGCTGTATCCGGGGCGGCTTGCCATGAAGGCGCACGATCATGTCGTGGTAACCCTGGTTGAAGCTGGTGAGGGCGATGCGCTTGTCCACGGTCCAAAAGAGATGCTCGCTGCTCTCGAACAGGGCTTTTTCCTTGGCGCTGTGCCTGCGGATCATTTCTTGTGCCGCCTGGCTCTCGGTGATGTCGCGCAGGATGCTGCGCACCATCACCACCTTGCCGTTCTCTTCCCGGATGGATGAAATGCCCTCGCAGTGCAACAAGCGTCCATCCTTGGCCCGGAAGGTGGCCTGCCACGGTTCAGAGACCGGCTTATCATGGTGGCCGGCCATCCACGTATGGGCTTTTTCACGCTTACTATCCTCCACGATCAGGTCATACAGACTGAGGTTCTCCCGGTCTTTTTCGGTGTACCCCATGGCCTTCTCCCAGGCACGGTTCACAAAGAGGAACTTTCCTTGCGGGTCCACGGTGATGATCAGGTCGTTGGCATTGTCCACCAGGTCGCGGTAGCGTTCCTCGCTTTGGCGCAGCGCCTCGCGGTCCTGCTTGGCCTGGGTCACGTCGCGGCTTACACCCATGCTGCCCAGCACGTTGGCATCCTCGTCCAGGATGCGGGAGGCCGCCAGGAAACTCACGAAGGTCCTCCCCTCCCGGGTGATGTTGCGCACCTCCCCGGCATAGGCGCCGAATCGGTTCAACTCGTTCTGTATCCGTGTGAACTCCTCGTCGCTCTCGTAAAGGATGCGGGAGTTGCGGCCCAGCACTTCGTCCTGTTCATACCCGAACTTGATGGTGGCTGCAGGATTGAACTGGGTGATCCGGTTCTGCTGATCCACGGCTACGATCATGTCCAGCGAGCTGTCGATCAGGCTCTGGGCCATGCGCCTGCTCTTGGACAAGGCCTCCTGGGTGCGCTTGTGCTCGGCAATCTCCTTGCG
Source organism: Flavobacteriales bacterium (assembly GCA_023382455.1). GTDB lineage: Bacteria > Bacteroidota > Bacteroidia > Flavobacteriales_F > PHOS-HE28 > PHOS-HE28. The sequence goes on along the minus strand of JAHDVX010000017.1, from coordinate 59,064 downwards.
GAGCACGGCGTTGATCTCCTCAGCCATGGTGGCGCGCAGGCGCTCCGCCATCAGCTTCTGTTCGGCCTCCATGTCCTGCAGGGTCAGCTGCAGCGCGGGCCCGTCCAGGTGCCAGCAGCGCACGGCGTGAACCACCAAGGGCCTGGTATCCCCGGACTTCGCCTGGAATTCAATCCTCTCCTCCGCGGGATCTTCTCCGTTTTCCGCATCCTGTAGCAGGCGCCCCATCCGTTCCCGGTCCTGATCGGCCACCAAGGGAAGCAGCTCCTGGCCCGCCAAGGGAACTCCGCCCAACAGCTTCTCCGCAGAGCCGTTGGCAAAGGATATTCTCCCGTTCTTGATAACCAGCAGCCCATCCTTGATGTGCTCGGTCAACTGGCGGTAATTGGCGGCAAGCACACGTTGCTCCAGCTCGGATCTGCGCAGGTGTGTAATGTCGATCACCACGCCTTCGATCACCGAGGCCCTTCCCGGCATTTCCCGGATCACCACATTCTCCAGCACATGCACGGCGCTTCCGTCGCGGCGTTTCAACAGGATCTCATAATTGTTCAGCCGTTTCTTCTCCTGCAGGATCTCGATGAAGCGTTGCCGTTCGCCCAGGTCGAAGTAGAGCTCGGCCAAGGGTATAGTGAGCAATTCCTCCCGGGAGTCGTATCCCAGGAGCTTGGCCAGGGCGTTGTTGCAGTTCAGCCAGCGGCCCGTCAGGCTCGTGGTGAACAACCCGAGCAGGTCGCCGGAGAACAGGTCGTCATACAACTGCATGCGCTGCTCCGGCACCAGCCCGTTCACTGATATAGGCTCCTCCTGCTCCTTGTTGGACATGGCCTCAATAGGTGGTCTGTTCAAGGCGCAAATCCGGCCGGTTCGTAGGGCGGCGGCAGCTTTTCGTTGTCCAGTCGCATTTCCTTGCCGTCCTTGTAACGGATGGTGAGCAATAGCGTTCCCGTCTCATTGAAATAATTGAAATCCCCTTGTTCCAGGCCGGCCGTGTACCGGCCCTCCAATTTCAGCCGTCCGTTGGGCCAGTACCACTTGTGTTTCCCGTTGCGTTCGCCGGCCACGAAGGAACCGGTGAAATAGCGTTTGCCATCATCATAGAAGCTGGCCCAAGGTCCGTCCCGAAGGCCGTCCTTGTATGCACCCGACTCGGTATGGCCACCAACGTGGTAGGTCCACTTCCCATCCTTCAACCCGTCGATGTACTGCCCTTGGATGATCACGGAACCATCCTCGGCGAACTCCGTGGAGGAACCGTCCTCCTTGCCTTTCCGGTAGTATTCCTCGCGGTGGGTCGCTCCTCCCGGATAGAACCAACGCCATTCACCTTGTGGCAAGCCATCCCGGTAGTTGCCCCGCTGCTCCACCTCCCCGCTGCGGTAGTGGAAAACCCAAGCCCCATCGCGCTTCCCGTCCACGTAGCTGCCCTCGGCCCTTTTCTCGCCGGTGCTGTAATATTCCGTCCAAGGCCCGGTCATGGCGCCCGCCTCGCTCACGGCACCGGAACCCACCAGCACGTCATCACGGTAGATGGCAGCCTCTACAGGTTTACCTTGGTCATCATACATCCTGAACAGACCTTCCTTTCGGCCTTCCTTGGTGTAGCTGCCCAAGCTGGCCACCTTGCCGTTGGCATGGTAGGTGTTGCGGATGTCCAGCAGCATGGTCTCCTTCGCTTCCGGCAACAATTGGTCCATGTCGTACTTGGCCAGTTCCAGCAGGTTGCCTTGCTTGTCGTACTCCTTGAAGATGCCTTGCCGCTTGTCGTCCACAAATCGACCTTCCCATTGGATGTTTCCGTTCGGATAGTAGCCCTGCCACTCCCCTTGCCGCCGTCCCTGCGCATCATACCGGTTGATCTCCAACCTGCGCTGCAGCACGCCGCTGCGCCACAGGGTGATGGTCAATGGCCGTCCATCCTCGGCGTACTCATAGGCCTTTCCTTCCTCCTTGCCGTGCTTGTATTCCGTGCGGGAGCGAAGCTTTCCGTCCGGGAAAAAAGTGCTGCTGTATCCCTCCTTCACATCATCCGCATAGTGCTCCTCGCTCACCAGCACACTGTCCGGTGCATACCTGCACAAGGATCCGTTCTTCTTGCCGGCCGCATAGTCCACCGTGCTCTCCAACTCCCCGTCGGGTGTGCGGAAGGACCAGGTGCCGCTGAGCTCAAAATGCACACGGTTCCCGCTGCTTTTCAACTTTCCGTCCGGGTAGAAGGTTTTCCAGAACCCCTCCGGCCGCCCGCCCACCAAGGTACCCTCGCTGCTGATCGTTCCATCGGGATAAAAGTACCGCTGGAACGTGGTATCCCCCTGTGCACACAGGGCAACACTCCATGCACACATCAGTATCATGAATCCTTCTTTTAAGAAGTGATGTTGATATGATATGGGCTGTTGATCGTGTTGGCGTTCGGAGGGGAGCGGGCTTGGCATTCTCACTTCTCAAAAGTATTCCACGGAGGATGAACAAGGGGTTGGTTTCGGACTTCAACGGGGATCGGGGCCTTGGGGTCGGGCAAAGGACGGTTATGCACGATCGTTGATCCCCTGGATGGGAAGGTTCCGTGGATGAAACGGGTCGATTTCAGGGTACCTGGGATCGTTCGATCGGCGTGGGTAAAGATTGATGGAGGATCCTTGCTTATCCGGGAAAAAGGTGCATGCAGCACAGGGTTTGACCGTCCCGGAAAAAGTCATGGATAGTTGTACACAGGATAACTCGGTTATGCACATGCGGGCTGTTCGATCGGTGACCGGCCTGTTATCTTTGGGGTCATGCACATCGCCATAGGCAGTGACCACGCGGGCTTCAAGCTGAAGGAACAGGTGATCGCGCACCTGCGGAAGGGCGGGCACCAGGTAACGGACAAAGGGACGCATAGCGAGGAAAGCACCGATTACCCGGGCTATGCCCATGCCGTGGCGCAGGCGGTGGCCGGGGAGGGATCATCCGACCTGGGTATCGTGATCTGCGGCAGCGGCAACGGGGTGAACATCACGGCCAACAAACATGCGGGCATCCGTTCGGCCTTGGCTTGGCGGCCCGATGTGGCCAGGCTGGCCCGGGAGCACAACAATGCCAATGTGCTGGCCCTCCCCGCAAGGTACTTGTCCGCGGAGGAGGCCATGGCCATCGTGGACGACTTTCTTTCCGCCCGGTTCGAGGGCGGACGGCACCAGCGAAGGGTGGAAGCCATTGAGTGTTAAGGTGCCTGTTGAATGAAGCGTGTTCCAATCAGGTCTTGGATCGTTTCGGCCGCCTTGGTCCTTTCCGTCCAAGTGGCCGGCCAGGTGGACAGCGTGGCCATGCGCTACGGAGCCGCCATCACCCAGGACATGTTGCGTACACACCTGGGGGTGCTGGCCAGTGATGCCTTCGAGGGCAGGGAGACCGGCCGTAAGGGCGAGAAGATGGCTGCGGCCTACATCATGGACCAGTTCCGCAAGGATGGCATCCCACCGGTGCCTGGGGGGCTGGAGCGTGGCCTGATGGCGGACGGCTACCGGCAGCAGTTCCCTGTGGTGATCTCCAAACCCGGGGGCATTTCACTTAATGTTGCCGGCAAGGATGCCGTGTTCATGAAGGATTACTTCACCTTCGATGAACAGCTTGCCGGGGACCTCCAGACCGGTGAGGTGATGGTGCTGAACACGCTGACCCTGGGCGGGGCAAAGCTGGGTGGTGGCAGCAAGGTGGTGCTGTTGTTGGACGACGGCAAGTCCGGCAACGGATTGATGCCCGACCTGCGGAAGGTGAGCGAGACCTTGGTGAAGACCGGAACACAGGTGGTCCTGGTGGCCACGCCGGGCGCCAAGGCCATTATGGAAGGCTTCGGGGGTGCAATATCGGAAGGCCGGATGCGTCTGGACGTGCCGGAAAGGAAGAACCAAAGCGGCGGTGTGCAGGTCATGGTGGTCACCATGGACCTTGCGGAAAGCCTGCTTCACGCCGGTGGTCTCAACGTGAAGAAGGCCATGAAGAAGGCCACCCGGAAGCGGTTGGTGGTGAAGGTGCCCGTGCGCTTCACCAGCAAGCCGCTGGACGAGCACCTCACGGCGGAGAACGTACTGGGCTACGTGGAAGGCAGTGACCGGAAAGGGGAGTTGGTAGTGGTTACAGCCCATTACGACCATGTGGGCATGAAGGATGGCGAGGTATACAACGGCGCGGACGATGACGGGTCGGGCACGGTGGCCGTGCTGGCCATGGCGCATGCATTTGCCAAGGCCAAGGCAGAAGGCCATGGCCCTCGCCGCAGCGTATTGTTCATGACCGTGAGCGGGGAGGAAAAGGGCTTGTTGGGCTCGCGTTGGTACACCGACCATCCGGTGTTTCCGCTGGACAGCACGGTGGTTGACCTCAATATCGACATGATCGGCCGGGTGGACACGGTGCACGGCGACAGCTCACGCTTTGTCTATGTGATCGGCAGCAAGCGCCTGAGCAGCGAGCTGGGTGCGATCGTGGAGGAACAGAACCACCTGTATACCAAGCTGGACCTGGACTACACCTTCGATGCGGACGGTGACCCCAACCGCTTCTACTACCGCAGCGACCACTACAATTTTGCCAAGAAGGGTATTCCGGTAGCGTTCTTCTTCAACGGGGTGCACGCGGATTACCACGGACCGCATGATGAGGTGGACCGCATCCGGTTCGATCTGCTGCAGCAACGCACCCTGCTGGTCTTCCACACGGCCTGGGAACTGGCCAACCGCGACCGGCGGCCGGTGGTTGACGGGGCGAACTGACCGGAACAGCCGCTATTGCCTTTCTGCAGGCGTGTTCAGCAGCTGGACGATGGCGTTCTCCATCCGCTCCTTGAACCGGATATACCGCGCACCCGTGCCCGGCCCGTAGATGCCGGTGTAGATGTGGCCCACCCGACCGTCTCGCCCGATGATCAGCGTGGTGGGGTAGGCTTTCAGCCGATCGATGAATGGCAGGGCCTGGGCCACGTTTTCCTTCGTGGCTTGGCCGGCGTACAACAGGCTGTAGGTGATGCCGAGCCGTTCACCGAAGCGCCGGATCGCCTCCAAGGCCTTGGCATCATCCGTTCCGCGCTCGAAGCAGAGGGAGACCACCTCCAGGCCCTGGGCTTGGTATTTCTGCTGGAATTCCTGCAGCATCCGCGCCTCGTCCAGGCAGTTCGGGCACCACGTGCCCATGATGTCCAGCACCACCACCTTGCCCTTGTACTGCTCATCACTGCTGCTGTGTACGTGGCCATCCACGCCCGGAAAGGAAAACGCCACTGGATGATCGGGGTTCAGCTTGGTCATGCTCTCATCATCCGGCAGTGTGAAATGCGGGTTACGCACGGCATACCACGGTTGGGCCCAGCGGTGGCCGCTGTGGAAGTCGCCCGAAAGGCTATCTCCGTGTATTGCGGCCCGGAAGAGGTAGGCCATGGAGCCGTTGAAGGTGGACAGGAACAGGGAATCACCCGTGATCACACCTTCCAGGAAGCGGAGGTCGCCCGAAGGAGTGGCGAAGGAACCCTTCACTTGCCCCTTGTCCTGCGTGAAGATGCCGATGGCCGGTTCGTCCTGGTCGGGGTCATCCGCATGGGTGAAATGTACCTCCCAGTCCCCTGAAAGGTCAATGGATGGGGCTGTGGTTGCCCCGGGGAACCGAGGCTGGGCGCCAGCCGTGGCCAAGAAGGGAATGCGGTAGTCCGGCCCCTTGTAGTGATTGATCCAAACACCTTGGAAAGCCGAGTCGCCTTTCAAGGCCCCAAGGAACTCCGAATCGAAGAAAGGCATGCGGATGCGGATGCTGTCTCCCCGGAAGGAAACGGAATCCACGGTGATGGCCTCGTCCTGGTTATGGATCACCAGGTTCAGGGCTTCCGGGCCTCCGGTGACATCGAAACGGAACGGAAGCTCCAGGTGTCCTTCGGTGGAGTCCAGGTCCAGCGCCATGTGCCATGCACCCATGGCCAGCGGCGTTCGGGGTTCTCCTTGTTCAGCGGATGGACGGCATGCGCTAAAGGCGATGATCGAAAGGAATAGGGCCAGGCGGGTAGATGGGGTCATGGATGCGGGAGACGTTGCAAAATCACCCGGGTTGCCGGATCCAAGGTGGATAAAGATGGCCTTTCCGTTGAAAGGCCAAGGAACGGGAAACCGGGCTACATCGAGGGATGCGCCCGGTTTTCCAAGGATGGTCCGGAAGGCTCCTCCTTGCCTGGTCAGAGATCAAACTTGATACCCTGTGCCAATGGCAGCTTGGTGCCGTAGTTGATGGTGTTGGTCTGGCGGCGCATGTAGAGCTTCCAGGAATCGGACCCGCTTTCGCGCCCGCCGCCGGTTTCCTTTTCACCACCGAAGGCCCCACCGATCTCGGCCCCGCTGGTGCCGATGTTCACGTTGGCGATGCCGCAATCGCTTCCACCGGCGGAAAGGAACTGTTCCATTTCGCGCATGTCGGTGGTCATCAACGAGGAGGACAGCCCTTGCTTCACGTTGTTCTGGATGGCGATGGCCTCGGTCACATCACCCGCATATTTCATCACGTACAGGATCGGAGCGAAGGTCTCCACCTGGACGATGGGCATGTCGGGCTTGGCCTCCACCACGGCCGGTTTCACGTAGCAGCCGGTGGTGTAGCCCTCGCCGCTGAGCGTACCGCCGGGCACCAGCATCCTGCCGCCCTGCTCCACTGCAGTGGCCAAAGCCTTGGTGTAGTCATCCACGGCTGTGCGGTCGATCAGCGGCCCTACGTGGTTGTTCTCATCCAGCGGGTCGCCGATGCGGAGCTGGCCGTAGGCATTCACCAGCTTCTTGGTGAACTGGTCGTACACCGATTCGTGAATGATCAGGCGGCGCGTGGACGTGCAACGCTGGCCTGCGGTACCCACAGCCCCGAAGAGGGAGGCGTGCAGGGCGATGTCCAGGTCGGCTTTAGGGGTGATGATGATGGCGTTGTTGCCGCCCAATTCCAGCAGGGAACGGCCGAAGCGCTTGGCCACGGCGGCGCCCACGGTCTGCCCCATGCGGGTGCTGCCGGTGGCGCTCACCAGCGGGATGCGTTCGTCATTGGTGAGGCCTTCACCCACTTCGCGGCCACCGTTGAGCAGCACGGAAACCCCCTCGGGCACATGGTTCCTGGCCAGCACACCGGACAGGATCACTTGGCAGGCCACGCTGCACATGGGCACCTTGTGGCTGGGTTTCCAGATGCAGGTATCGCCGCAGACCAGGGCAATGGCCAAGTTCCAGGACCACACGGCCACCGGGAAGTTGAACGCGGTGATGATGGCCACCGGACCCAGCGGGTGCCATTGCTCGTACATGCGGTGTTCGGGCCGCTCACTGTGCATGGTGAGGCCGTAGAGCTGGCGGGAGAGGCCCACCGCGAAATCGCAGATGTCGATCATCTCCTGAACCTCGCCCAGGCCTTCCTGGTAGCTCTTGCCCATCTCATAACTCACCAGCTTGCCCAGGTCGGCCTTGTGCTTGCGAAGCTCCTCGCCGAACTGGCGTACCACCTCGCCACGCTTGGGTGCCGGCCAGTTGCGCCATTCCAAGAAGGCCTGGTGAGCCGCTGACACGGCCTGTTCATACTCCGCTTTGGAGGCACCACGGACGGTGCCGAACTCTGCGCCGTCCACCGGGGAAACGCAGGCATGTTGCTTTCCCTCACCCTTGAGCCACTTGGTACCGGTGGAAACGCCGGATTGGCTTTCGGTGATGTTCCATTTCTTGAGCACATCCGAGATGCGCGAGGAGGCGGCAAGCGTGGTCATGGTCAACAGAGGGTCTATGAATGGGGCGGCAAAGGTACGGATGTGGACGCTGAGCGCCATTCCATGCGATGGAACACCACCGACAAGGGCCAAGTTCCCGGTGTAATGGGAAGAAATGTGTGATTAACAATTAAGGCGCTGATAATCAGTGAATTAATACAAGGTCCATAGATTTGATCTGCTGGCACATCGGGTCATTGGGAATGGTTGGTGTCCATAATCAGTAGAAAGTCGCGCAAATCGAATATTTAGGGCCTTCCTGGTTATTTGGTCTTTTTGGCCAAGTACAGGGAACTTGAAGTTGGGCGCCCATTGGCCCAAGCCACGCCATTCGACCACAAACCGATGGCTGCTCCCTTGATGAGTGAAGCAATCGGTCCCGCTCCTCGGTGCTGCTCACTGAGCATGGCCACGTAGGGTGCATCGAACCACATCTTGCGGGTCTCCAGCGGTGTGAATCCAGTAGTTTTGAACAACCGCTGCACATCCTGGCCCTGGAAGTGGAACAGATGCCGGGGAACATCCCATGCAGCCCAGTCCACACCATAGTGGCTGCAATCCCAGCTGGATCGGTCCGGTACCGCCACCACCAGGAGCCCACCTGGTGCGCAGCGATGAAAAACCTCCTTCATGGTTTGCAATGGATCGGGCACATGTTCCAGTACATGCCAAAGCGTGATGACGTCAAAGCGGTCGGTTTCCGGGATTTTCCCCAGTTCCTCCACAACGGTGATCTGTTTTTCCTGGGCCACTTGACGGGCAGCAGTACTGACCTCCACACCCTGAACGTCATAGCCCACCTCTTTCATGTACGCCAAGAAGCTGCCGGTTCCACACCCGATATCCAGCAAACGGCCGTGCTCCACATGGGACCGGATCAGGTTGTGCTTGCCTTTGATGGCGCGTCGCCTCACCCAATGGTAGAGATGGTCCCGGAGCGTTCGGGCCTTGGCGGCGTGTGAGATGTAGTTCTCGGAGAGGTAATAGTCCCCGATCTTGTTCCCGGCGGGTCTGGGGTTGGTGAAATAGAGCCCGCAACCCAGGCATTGTTGGATGGTGAACCGTGCACCGGTCACGGTGTGGTCGGTACAGGTATGTGCGGGGGTGCTGTCCGGGCAGCCACAGATCGGGCAGGAGGAAAGGTGTTCCATGGAGCTTGTTCCACGTGGAACGATCGAGGATTAGCGGCCCAAATAGACCATTAGTACACTGATGTCCGAAGGGGAGATGCCACTGATTCTGGAGGCTTGACCCAGGGTCGCTGGCTTGATCTTTTCGAGTTTTTGGCGTGCCTCCATGGAGAGTGAAACCAACTTCTCGTAGGGCATATCCTTGGCCAGGGGGACGTCTTCCAGGTGCTGAAGCCGGTCAGCCAGGTTGCGTTCTTTCTCGATGTATCCCTCGTATTTCGCTTTGATCTCCGCTTGTTCCACCACTTCGGAACGGAGCTCGCCGAAGGAGTTGGAAAGAGTGGTCAGGGTCGGTGATAAGGGCTCAATATCTGCGTACGAAAGCTGAGGTCGCAGAAGCAGGTTGTATAGCTTGACCTTTTGTTTTATGGGCTCTGTTCCACGTGGAACGATCGCCGGATTGGCTGCCTCGGGTTCCACGCTTTCCGTGCGCAACTTGTTCAGCAATTCGCTGGTCTGCGATGCCTTGCGTTCGGTCTGGCGAAGCCTTTCTTCGCTTGCAAGGCCCACGGCATGGGAAAGGGGCGTAAGGCGGAGATCCGCATTGTCCTGCCGCAGCAGGATGCGGAATTCAGCCCGGCTGGTGAACATCCGATAGGGTTCTTCGGTGCCCTTGGTGATCAGGTCGTCGATCAGCACCCCGATGTAGGCTTCATCACGCCGCAGCACAAAAGGGGACTTGTCTTGGACCTTCAGGTGGGCGTTCATCCCTGCGATCAGGCCTTGGCACGCAGCCTCCTCATAGCCGGTGGTGCCGTTGATCTGGCCGGCGAAATAGAGGCCATCCACCAACTTGGTCTCCAGGGTATGGGCCAGTTGGGTGGGGGGGAAGTAGTCGTACTCCACGGCATAGCCTGGCCTAAAGATCCGGGCTTGTGCAAAGCCGGGGAGCTTTCGGAGTGCGGCTGTCTGCACTTCCTCGGGAAGGCTGGTGCTGAATCCGTTGATGTAGGTTTCCACCGTGTTCCACCCCTCGGGTTCCACGAAGATCTGGTGGCTGTCCTTCTCGGCGAAGCGGTGGATCTTGTCCTCGATGCTGGGGCAGTAGCGAGGCCCGACTCCTTGGATGCGGCCGGCGAACATCGGGCTTCGGTTGAAGCCGCTGCGGAGGATGTCGTGCACCTCGGGGGAGGTGTAGGTCATCCAGCAGCTCAACTGGCGTTGGGCGGGCTTGGTCCGGTCGGAGAAGCTGAATTTCGCCGGGTTCTCATCCCCAGGTTGTTCCTGTAGCTGGGTGTAATCAATGCTGCGGCCGTCCACGCGGGGCGGGGTTCCTGTCTTCATGCGGCCGGAGACAAAGCCCAGTTCGGCCAGTTGCTCGGTAATGCCGTAGGCCGCTTTTTCACCGGCGCGTCCTCCACCAAACTGTTTCTCCCCGATGTGCATCACCGCGCTGAGGAAGGTGCCGTTGGTGAGGATGACCGCCCGTGAGGTGATGGCCCCGCCCAATCCGGTCTTAACCCCGGCGACGCGGGTGTTCCCCTTCCCATCCGTTGCGGTGAGCAGTCCGGTGACGGTGTCCTGGCGGAAGTGAACCTTGGGTGTTTGCTCCAGTTGTTGCCGCCAGGCCTGGGCGAACAAGTTCCGGTCGTTCTGGCTTCGGGGGCTCCACATGGCCGGGCCCTTGCTCCGGTTGAGCATGCGGAACTGGACCGTGCTCAGGTCGCTGATGATCCCGGAGTACCCGCCGAGGGCATCCACCTCCCGCACGATCTGGCCCTTGCCTACACCCCCCATGGCCGGGTTGCAGCTCATTTGGGCGATCACACCCATGTTCATGGTCACGAGCAGAACGGAGCTGCCCATGTTGGCTGCAGCGGCGGCCGCTTCGCAACCTGCATGACCGGCACCAACGACGATGATGTCAAAATCCGGATTCATCTGTGCTGTTCCACGTGGAACGATGTGTTGAAATGCTTGATCAACAGTTGTTTAGGTTCGTTCTGGCCACTTCTTCGAGCGGTGCCGGGCCGGTTCGCTTCTCCTGGCACCCGTTCCGGGTAGGTTTTTGGGGTGCGAATTGTGCGAGCAACCGGGCGAACCGCCAAAATTACGGACAAGCCAAGCCGCTCAGGTGCAGCTTGCGGCAAATGCCCCTGCCCCATGCCCTGGTTTGGCCTTGCGAGGCACACACGTGGCCAAGCGACGAATATCATGAGGTGTGGAATCCTTGGGGAGATCGGTGCCCGAATAGCGCACGGTCGCCGCTCAAATACCGCACTTCATGGCCTGAAAAGCCCCGGGCGCGTTATTTGCGGGCCTGGTCCACGGCCATGGGCGTTCCGGTGATGGAGCAAGAGCAAGACATGAACGTGCTGCTGATCGATGATGAGGCGGAGATCTGCTTCCTGCTAAAGAACCTGTTGGGGCGCATGGGGATCGGGGCGGACATGGCCCACTCGCTGGCGCATGGCCGGGAAAAGCTGCACGGCGGACCCTATCAGGTGGTCTTCCTGGACATCCACCTGCCGGATGGACTGGGCTATCAGTTGATCCCCGAGATCAGGGGAGCACAACCCGAGGTACGGGTGATCGCCATCAGTGCGGTGGACAATGAGCGCGCCAAGGCCCGGGAACTCGGTGCCGATCTGTTTATCGCAAAGCCGTTGGACAAGAACAGTATCTTAGACGGCCTGCGCAAACTGGGGCTTGCCACCTGACCCCGTTCCCACCACCTGAATGGATCCCACCCGCCTGCTGGTCATCGACGACGATGCCGACATCTGCACCTTGCTCGCACGATTCCTGACCAAGCAGGGCTATGCCGTGGACACGGCGCAGCGGGGCGCCACCGCCAAGGACCTCCTGGCCAAGCACCGGTATGACCTGGTACTGTGTGACCACCGCCTGCCGGACACGGATAGTCGGGAGATGCTCAGCCACATCAAGGGCAGATCGCGGGATACGGCGGTAATCATCATCACCGGCTATTCGGACGTGCGGACCGCCGTGGAGCTCATGCGGCAGGGCGCCTTTGATTACGTGGGTAAGCCGCTCTACCCGGATGAGATCCTGATGCGGATCAAGGAGGCGTTGGCCTCCGGCAAGCAGGTGGCGGAGGCCCCCCGGGGCCAGGCACCGGCACCCGCCACGGAGGAGTACGTGCAGGGGACCGGCGTGCAGGCCGAGGCGCTGGCCCGCCACATTTCCCTGGTGGCCCCCACGGACATGACGGTGCTGATCACCGGCGAGACCGGCACGGGCAAGGAATACGTGGCCAAGGAGATCCACCGGCAAAGCCGGCGATCACAGGGGGCGTTCGTGGCCGTGGATTGCGGGGCCCTTCCCAAGGACCTGGCCGGCAGCGAGCTCTTCGGGCACATCAAGGGGGCCTTTACCGGTGCCGTGAGCGACAAGCGGGGCAGCTTTGAGCAGGCGGACGGCGGCACCCTGTTACTGGACGAGATCGGCAACCTGACTTACGAGAACCAGGTGAAGCTGTTGCGGGTGTTGCAGGAGCGACAGTTCAAGCGCGTGGGGGGCGAGAAGGACATCACGGTGGATGTGCGCGTGTTGGCGGCCACCAACGAGGACCTGCCCACGGCCGTGGGCGATGGCCGCTTCCGGGAGGACCTCTTCCACCGGGTGAACGAGTTCGCCCTCTCGCTGCTGCCCTTGCGGGACCGGCCGGATGACATCATCACCTTCGCGGACTACTTCCTGGCCCAGGCCAACGCGCAATTGGGCCGGTCCGTGGAGGCGTTCGACCCGGCGGTGAAGGAGCGCCTGCTGGCGCACTCCTGGCCGGGCAACCTGCGTGAATTGCGCAACGTGGTGAAGCGGGCGGTGCTCCTCACCACGGGGCCGCAGGTGCAGCTCAACGGGCTCCCGGCGGAAGTGATCGGCGGATTGCCCGCGCCGCGTACCGTGGAACATCATACCCTGGCGGAAAACCTCAACCTGGAAGGCCTCAAGGGCGTGTCGCATTCCGCCGAGAAGCAGGCCATCCTGAAGGCCTTGGAGCGAAACGGCTTCAACAAGTCGCGCACGGCGGAGATGCTGAACATCGACCGGAAGACCCTGTACAACAAGCTGAAGTCCTTCGGCATCGAGATCTGAATGGGCTCATGATGCTGTCGGTGGAGGACGCAGGCCCGCGGAAGCACCCCAAAGGCGCATGGTGAAGATCCCGGACGGTGGCACGGCCAGGAGGAACCTGCGGGAGCGGCGGGTATTGCGGGTGCTGTACGCAGGTACCGTGCTGGTGTTGCTGCTGCTGCTGTTCGCCTCGGTGCGCACCTTCGACAGTTATTCCAGGGCCAACCGGACCATCCTGGAATGCAATGCCGTGCTGCATGAATTGGAGTCCCTGACCTCCGGCCTGAAAGATGCGGAAGTGGGCCTGGGGAGCTACACCCTCACGCACGACACGGCCTTCATGCGGCCCTTCCACCGGGCGCAGCCGGTAGTGGAGCGCAGCATCCGGCGCCTGGACTCCCTGCAGCGGGCCGGCGCCACCGGCCTCGACCTCGGGCCCATCCAAGGCATGTCGCGGCAAATGCTGAAACTGGTGCAGGACCGCTTCCTGGCCGAGCGCAGCAGCGACACGGGCCTGCAGGGGCACGAATCCGAGCTGCTCGGCCGCACACGCGACCTGGAGGCGCGGGTGAGGCTGGAAAAGGACCGGCTGGCCGCAGAGACCGGACGCATCCGCGACGCCAGCCTGAACCGCGAGCGGAGCCTGAAGCCCGACACGCCGATCATGATGCTGGTCTTCTCCGTCCTGGCGGTGGTGGTGTCCGGCCTGCTTTTCTGGCGCCTGTTCCGGGCCTTGGCCAAGGCCGAGCAGGCCGAGATGGAGACCTTGCGCAAGATGGACGAGCTGGCCCAGGAGGTACGCACCCGCGAATTCGCGGAAAGACTGCTGAAGCGTGTGCTGGACAGTTCGGCCAGTGCCATCCTGGCTTTCCGCAGCGTGCGCGACGGCAAGGGGCGGGTGGTGGACCAGGAATGCATCCTGGCCAACCGGGAAAGCGGCAACCTCCTGGGGCCGGGCCTTCCGGATGAATTGGTGGGCCGCCACCTGCTGGAGCATTTCCCCGAGCTGCGGGCCCCGGACCTGTACCAGGCGCTGCTGGAGGTGGTGGAAACGGGCACGCCCTATGCGGCCAACCGGCAATCGGTGGCGCGCCCCGGCAGCTGGCTCAACGTGCATGCGCTCCGCCTGCTGGACGGCTTCGTGATCACCCTCACCGACATCTCCGAGACCCGGCGGGTGCAGGAACTCCTGGCGGAATCGGACCGCTTGGCCATCACGGGGGGCATTGCGCGCACCATCGCCCACGAGGTGCGCAACCCGCTCACCAACCTCCAGATGGCGCTGGAGCAGATGCTGGACGAGCTGGAGCCCAAGGTGCGCGAGGAGCTGAGTCCGTATTCGGACATCCTGGCGCGTAACACGGGCCGGATCCGCAACCTGATCACCGACCTGCTGGAATCCTCCAAGCCCAGGGACCTGGACAAGCGGCCCTGCCGGGTGCGCGACCTGTTGGAACAAGCCGTCTCCTCCGTGCAGGACCGCATGGACCTGTTGCGGATGAAGGCCTCGGTGGAAGTGGGGGAGGGGGTGGATTCCGTGAGCGCAGACCCTGCTATGCTGGGCGTGGCGCTCACCAACCTGTGCATCAACGCCATCGAGGCGATGCAGGAAGGGCAAGGGCAGCTGAGGCTCCAGGCTAAACTGCACCAGGGCAAGGTCCGCATCCTTGTGGCGGACAACGGCAAGGGAATCCCCGCCGGGGAGATCCAGCGGCTTTTCCAGGCGTTCTACTCAGGCCGGCCGGGCGGCATGGGCCTGGGCCTCACCAGTGCACGCACCATCCTCAACGCACACGGCGTGCACGTGGACGTGGAAAGCCAGGTGGGGCGAGGCACCGACTTCATCCTCACGTTCCCGGTATCCTGATCCACCGTGAGATTGAGGCGGGATGCCCAGCGGCATTCGCGGACAGTACGGACCTTTGTGCGGTGAGAACGGAGATCGGCACCGACCTGCTGCTTGCGGCCGACCTGCTTCGGCGGGGCGATCTGGTGGCGATCCCCACTGAAACCGTGTACGGCCTGGCGGCAAATGCATACGATGGATCGGCCGTGCTGAAGATCTTCGAGGCCAAGCAGCGCCCCGCATTCGACCCGCTGATCGTGCATGTCCACGGAAAGGGGCAGTTGGGCGAGGTGGCCGCAGCGCTCCCCCCGGGTGCGGAGGTGTTGATGGACCGCTTTTGGCCGGGCCCGCTCACCTTGGTCATGCCCAAAGGCGGCCGGGTACCGGACCTGGTGACCAGCGGGCTGGATACCGTGGCGGTGCGCATGCCCGCCCATCCGGTGGCACTTGCCCTGCTGCGTTCGCTGGAGTTCCCCCTGGCGGCACCCAGCGCCAACCCGTTCGGCTATGTGAGCCCCACCACGGCCCGGCACGTGGCCGATCAGCTGGGCGGCAAGGTGCCCTACATCCTGGACGGTGGTGCTTGCACGGTGGGGGTGGAGAGCACCATCATCGGTTGGGAGGCCGACCAGGATGCATGGGTGCTATACCGGCCCGGCGGCACACCGGTGGAGGCCGTGGAGACCGTGATCGGGCAGGTGGCCCCGGCAAGGAAAAGGGTGCTGCCCGCTGCGCCGGGCACCATGGAAAGCCACTATGCGCCGCGCAAATCGGTCCATATCGGGGATGTAGCGGCCCTGATGCGGGAACATGCGGGCAAACGGATCGGCGTCATCGGGTTCCGTACGGGCCATGGCGCGGAATTCGGCGAAGTCCTCTCCCCCGGCGGGGAGCTGCCCGAGGCGGCGCGCAACCTGTTCGCGGCGATGCGCCGGCTGGACGCGGGTGAGGCAGAAGTGATCCTGGCGGAGGTCTTCCCCAACCAGGGCCTGGGTGCTGCCATCAACGACCGGTTAAGGCGTGCGGCGGCCAAGCGGACTTGACCCGGTGCGAGGCACCGATCAAGCAGCCGGCACCACCTCCTTGGCCGGTTCCGCTTCCACCTGCCACATGGCCCGCTTGCGGCGGCCCAGCTCGCGCCAGCCGAAGATCAGCGTCAGTAGCGCCGCACTGGTGACGTTGGCCCACACGAAGGCCGTCACGTAGGTGCTGTCCATGTCCCAGTAGCCGGGCAGCACGGGCAGCAGGAAGAAGGCGCAGTTGCTGACGATCTGCATGATCAGCAGCACCAGCCCGCTGTGCGTCATGTTGTACGCCCAGCCGAGCAGGATGGTGAGGGCCACCATGCTCGCCAGGAAGACAGGCCACGGGTACCCGTCGGGCACACCTTCGCCCACCAGCAACATGGGCAGGTACCACAGGCCCCAGGCCATCCCCACCATCAGGCAGGCGGGCAACGCATGGAAGCGCCGCTGGAGGCGGGTCACGCCGTATTTCATCCACGCCGTTTCCTCCACGAAGGCAATCCCCACGATGAAGGGCATGTTGTGCAACAGGGACAGGAACACGTTGGGTTCACCCTCCATCACGCCGTCCACGAAAAAGCCCGGCCACATGCGGATGCCCAGCAAGGCCAGCATGCCGGTGCCCGCCCAGGTGAACAGGAATTTCCACGAGAAGGCCAAGGCGTACCATGGGGCCGGCACCCGCCAGTGGGCGAAACTCCCGAACAGGTGCCTCAGCCCTGCCCCGCCCTCCAAGTAGTACGTGAGCAGCACGGAGAACAGCAACGGGCCGAACACCCGGAACCGGAACACCATGTGCGCCGCCGGGTCGCCGTGCATGTGCCCACCCTCGGGCAGGCGCCACCACACCACGCCCACCACGAAAAACTGGTAGGCCAAGGTGAGCAGGACGAACGTGAGCACCGGATACCGGGAAATGAACGATCGCATGGCGCGGTATTGGGCGGGGAAAATAGTCGCCGTTCCTACGTTGACCGGTGGGGGTGGGGTTGCCCCGATGCATCCCTTGGGGGCCGGGCATCCATTACGGCGGCGGTGAGCGAACTTTGCGGCCCTTGACCAGGGCAGTATGAGGAACACGGAAACAACGGCGAAACGGTTGGCCATACTCGGCAGCACGGGTTCCATCGGAACCCAGGCCCTGGATGTGGTACGTGACCAGCCCGGGCATTTTCAGGTTGAGCTGCTTACCGCCGGGAGCAATGCCGACCTGTTGGTGCAGCAGGCCCGGGAGTTCAGGCCGAACGCCGTGGTGATCGCCGACCGGGCCCGGCACGCCGAGGTGCGCGATGCGCTCTTTCCGTTGGGCGTGAAGGTGTATGCCGGCCTGGAGGCCATTGAGCAGGCCGTGTGCATGGAGGACATCGACCTGGTGCTCACCGCCATGGTGGGCTATGCGGGCCTGCGTCCCACGCTGGCGGCCATCGACGCGGGCAAGCCCATCGCACTGGCGAACAAGGAGACCTTGGTGGTGGCCGGTGAACTGGTGACTCGGCGGGCGCGGGAGAAGGGCGTGAACATCTATCCGGTGGACAGCGAGCATTCCGCCATTTTCCAGTGCATGGCCGGGGAGTGGGATAACCCGATCGAGAAGATCACCCTCACGGCCAGCGGCGGGCCCTTCCGTGGTTGGTCGCGGCAGCAGCTATCAGGGGTGACCAGGGCCCAGGCGCTGAAGCACCCCAACTGGTCCATGGGCGCCAAGATCACCATCGACAGCGCCAGCCTGATGAACAAGGGCCTGGAGGCGATCGAGGCCAAATGGCTCTTCGGCCTGAAGCCTGAACAAGTGGAGATCATCGTGCATGCGCAGAGCATCATCCACAGCCTGGTGCAGTTCCGCGACGGGAGCATGAAGGCCCAGATGGGCCTGCCGGACATGAAGCTGCCCATCCTGTATGCACTGGCCTTCCCGCATCGCCTGGCCACCGACTGGCCCCGCTTCGATTTCGCGCGATACCCGAGCCTCACCTTCGAGCCGCCCGACCTGGAAGCCTTCCCCAACCTGGTCTTGGCCCTGGAGGCCATGCGGCGCGGGGGCAATGCACCCTGTGTGCTCAATGCAGCCAACGAGGTGGCCGTGGAGGCCTTCCTGCAGGAGCGCATCGGGTTCCTGGAGATGAGTGACCTTATCGCCGATCGGCTTGCAAAGGCGAACTTTGTACCTTCACCGGACCTGGAAGCCCTGCAGGCCACCGATTCCGAAACCAGGCAAGCAGCCCACGAATCCCTGAAGTCCCCCGCATGGAGGTCCTGATCTACGCCGGCCAGCTTATCCTGGGCCTGTCCATCCTGGTGGCCCTGCATGAGTTCGGCCACTTCCTGCCCGCCAAGCTTTTCGGCATGCGGGTGGAGAAGTTCTTTCTCTTTTTCGATTGGCCGTACGCCTTGCTGAAGAAGAAGATCGGTGATACCGTGTACGGCATCGGCGCACTGCCCTTCGGGGGCTATGTGAAGATCGCCGGCATGGTGGACGAGAGCATGGACGCCGAGCAGAAGGAACGCATGAAACGGCCGCCCGAGCCGTGGGAGTTCCGGGCCAAGCCGGTGTGGCAGCGCCTGATCGTGATGGTGGGGGGCGTAACAGTGAACGTGCTGTTGGCCTTCGCCATCTACTCCATGGTGCTCTTTGTGTGGGGCCGGGAGTACCTGCCCGTGCGCAACCTCACCTACGGCGTGTCGCCCAGTGCGTTGATGATGGCCGAGGGGTTCCGCGACGGCGACCGCATCCTGGACGTGGAGGGCCGCGAGCCGAAGACCCTGGGAGATGTGTCGCTGGCCATCCTGATCGACGGTGCGCGGCATGTGACCGTGGAGCGGGACAATGAGCTGGGCGCGCCGGAGAAAAAGCAGATCGAGCTGAGCCGTGACATCCAGGAGCGCATCCTGGAGGCCAACGAGAAGGTGCTCTTCACCCCCCGGTTCCCGTTCTACGTGGATTCGGTGATCGCCGGCAACAACGCGGCCAAGTCGGGCGGGTTCCGCAGCGGGGACCGCATCATCGCCGTGAACGGAGAACCCACGCGGTATTTCGATGATTTTGTGGAGGCGGTGAAGGACCGCAAGGGGCAGCGCGTGGAAGTGACCCTGCTGCGAAGCGGGCACGAGGTGCGCGTTCCGGTGGATGTGGACGCCGCCGGGATCGTGGGCCTGCAGCCGCGCTCGCCGTCCGAGTACTTCACCTTCGCCACGGAGAAGTTCAGTCTGTTGTCCAGCATCCCGGCCGGCATCCAATACGGTTGGCAGCGGCTGAAGGACAACGTCTCCTCATTCAAGTTGCTGGGCAGCACGGCAGGCATGAAGCAGATGGGCGGGTTGATCGCCATGAGCAAGGCCTATGGCCCGCAATGGGTGTGGTCGCGGTTCTGGGAGATGACCGCCTTCCTGTCCTTGGCGCTCGCGGTGCTGAACATCCTGCCGATCCCCGCCCTGGACGGCGGCCATGTGGTGTTCCTGCTCTACGAGGCCGTAGCGCGCAAACCCGCGCCGCAGAAGGTGTTGGAGTATGCGCAGATGATGGGCATGGCCTTCCTGCTGACGGTGATCCTGGCGGTGAACGGCCACGACATCGTCAAGCTCGTCACCGGCAGTTTGTAGGGGCGTTGAAACCACACCGATCCGGTGTGCGTAGGAACGTGGAAACCACCCCGGACATGCGCCATGTAATGATCGTGGAAGACGATGCCTGGGTGCGCAGGGCCATTGCGCACCGGGCCATGGATGCGCAATGGCGCGTCACCACGCTGAACGATGGCCGCGAATTGGAGCGCATGCTGCAGGATGAACCCGCCGATCTGCTGGTCATCGACTTGGGTCTGCCCCACGTGGACGGCCTCTCCTTGGTGGAGGAGCTCCGGTCCAGGGGCATCGGTATCCCGGTGATCATCATCACGGCGTATGAACTGCCCCATTTGCGCACCACCGTGTCCGGTGCGGGTGCAAATGACCTGCTGCAGAAGCCGTTCGATACCGACGACCTGTTCCAGCGCATGGAACGCCTGTTGGCCGCCTGACCGCGGACAGGAAGCGCCGCAAGGCTTTTCGCCACCTTTGCGCGGTGCGCTACGACCTGCTCATCCTGGGCCGCGGCATCGCCGGGGCCGTGCTGGCGGAAAGCGCCCGGCAACGCGGGCTTTCCGTGCATTTGTTCGACCGGAAGCAGCCGGGCAGCGCCACCCTGGCCGCCGGTGGCGCGGTGAACCCCGTGGTGCTGCGGCGCGGCAGCCTCTGCTGGGGTGCGGAATTCCTGATGCCTTCCGCACGGTCGTTCTTCACCGCATGGGACCGGCGGACGGGCCTTTCCTGCTGGCACGATGACGTGCTGGTGCAGCTTTTTGCGGACGCCAAGCAGGCGGACCAATGGAAGCAGGCCATGGCCAGGCCCGGCATGGCCGCCTTCCTGGCCCGCCGGCCAGAACCGGAGATCGATCACGGCCCCTTCCGCGCGCCGTACGGCCACGGCACCGTCACTGATGCCGGATGGTTGGACCTCCCGCGCCTGCTCGATGCGCAGCGGGAGGAATTGCTGCGCGAGGAAGCGATCACCGAGTGCGTGGTCGCGGAGGACGAGGTGCAGGCGGGGCTGCATGGGGCATCGGTCGCGGGGATCCAGGGCCGTTGGCTGGTGCGCTGCACCGGGCCGTTCTCCGATCACCCCGGCCTGGTGCCGGTGAAGGGCGAATCGCTCACCGTACGGATCCCGGGGTTGAAGCTCAGCCGGATCGTACATGGCGGCACGGGCCTGCTTGCGGTGGGCAATGACCTTTTCCGCGTGGGTTCCACCTTCAAATGGACGGACGTATGGGAAGGCCCCACGGCCCAGGCCCGTGATTGGATGTTGGACCGCCTTTCGGAGATGCTGGATGCGCCGGTGGAAGTGGTGGAGCACCATGCTGGGGTGCGCCCCGCCGCGCGTGACCGCAAACCGATCCTGGGCAAGACGGGGCCGTCCACCGCCGTGATGAACGGATTGGGTGCCCGCGGCGTGATGCAGGCCCCGTGGTGCGCCAAGCACCTGCTGGATCACCTGCTGGACGGCAAGCCGCTGGATCCGGCGGTGGACGCGGCCCGCTACGCTTGATCCCGCTTTTCCGCGGCGATCAGCTCGGCGAGCGCGGTGCGGTGGAACTTCGCGCTTGCGGCACCCAAGCGCAGCCGCAGCTCCGGATTGTGCGCCTTGTGCAGCCCGCCCGTATCCCAGTCCAGGCCGGGGTGCGTGCGCAGGAGATCCTCCAGTTCCCCGGCAACGACGAACTCGGCATGCTCGAACCCCTCGGGATAGGGGCTTCCGGGCTTGGGCGCGGGCAGCTCCACCACATCCACCACCTGGCCTTGGACCCGTACGGGTTCGTGCAAACGGTAGGTGGCGATCGGCCTTCCACCGACGATGCTTTTGCCGAGCAGTACGCCCAGGCCGGCAAGCTCCGACTGCATCTCCTGGTAACACACCGCGGATCCCACGCGGTAGCAGAGGTGGTCGGCTTGCAGCTCCGCCATGTCAAGGCCCAGCTGTTGCAGCCGGGCGAGGACCATCGCCAGGAACGGTGCAGCGCCTTCCATTGCGCCCGAACCTACGCCGAAGCACCGGGAGAGACGTTCATCACCGCGCCCAGCCCGTCGGGGAAGTAGCGGTTGGCCAGTTGCACGAACTCGTCGCCGCGCATGAAGTCGCTCATGCGGATGTCCTCCACCTTGTCCAGCCCGCAGGCGGCCAGCAGCTCCATGAAGGTATGCAGCGTGTTCTTGTGGAAGTTGTACACGCGCTCGCACTTGTCGCTCACCACCAGGCCGCGCACCAGGCTGCGGTCGTGGGTGGTGATGCCCGTGGGGCATTTGTTGGTGTTGCAGCGCAGGGCTTGGATGCAGCCCAGGGAAAAGAGGAAGCCGCGGGCGCTGTTGCACGTATCGGCGCCGAGCGCAAGCATCTTCATCAGGCTGGCGGCGGTGAGCACCTTTCCGCTGGCGATCACCTTGATCTCGCCGTGCAGGCCGTAGCGTTCCAGCGTGCGCCGCACGAACATCAGCGCCGGCTCGATGGGCATGCCCACGGAATCCGTGAACTCCAACGGCGATGCGCCGGTTCCGCCCTCGGCGCCGTCCACCGTGATGAAGTCCGGCCGCATGCCGGTCTTCACCATCTGCTCGCAGATCTCGGTGAACTCCTCCGTGCGGCCGATGCAGAGCTTGAACCCCACGGGTAGCCCGCCGCTCAGGTCACGCAGCTTGCCGATGAACTCGAGCAGGCTTTTCGCGTCGTGGAAGGCGGTATGTCCCGGCGGGGAGATCACGGTGGTGTGCGGCTCCAAATGCCGGATGCGCGCGATCTCCGGCGTGTTCTTCACCGCAGGCAACACGCCGCCGTGGCCGGGCTTCGCGCCTTGCGAGATCTTCAGCTCGATCATCTTCACCTGCGGGTGCGCGGCCACCTTTTCCTGGAACAGCTTCGCGTCGAAGTTGCCTTCCTTGGTGCGGCAACCGAAATAACCGGTGCCGATCTGCCACACCAGGTCGCCGCCGTACTTCAGGTGGTGGTCGCTCAGCCCGCCCTCGCCGGTGTTGTGGTAGAAACCGCCCTTTTTCGCGCCCAGGTTCAGCGCCATCACCGCGCGGTCGCTCAGCGCGCCGAAGCTCATGGCGGAGACGTTCAGCAACGAGGCCATGTAGGGCTTCTTGCAGTACGCGCCGCCGAACTTCACCCGGGGTGCCTCGGCTGGCTTTTCCTTCGGATAGATGGTGTGGCGGATGCCTTCGTAGTTCGCCGCGTTGATGTCCAGCTGCGTGCCGAAGGGCACCGTGTCCATCACGTTCTTGGCACGCTGATACACCAGGGACCGCTGTTGGCGGCTGAAGGGCCTGCCGTCGGTGGAGCGCTCGATGAAGTACTGCTGGATCTCCGGTGAGATGAATTCGAAGCCGTAGCGGAAGTAGCCCAGTAACGGGAAGTTGCGCAGGATGATGTGGCGCTTCTGGATCGTGTCGTAGACGCCCAGGGCGAACAGGGGAAGCACCACGACGTAGGCCCAGAGGGCACCCCGGTGGAACCAGCCGATGGCGGCGATGAGCAGGATCAGGAAGATGAAAACGGTCCAGAAGGCCTTGCGCATGATGGGTGAAAGTAGGAAACACGGTGAACGTCGTTCCGGAACAAGCGACGGGCGCGCATTGTTCTGCACGGGGCCTGCACGGCCGGGGAATCACGCCGAAATGTGCCAATGGAACTGCCGCACCTGTTATGGCACAACGCTCTGAGGAAGGACGATCGGCCTTTGCGGTCATCATCCTCACCATTCACCGCCTTCCCTTCCCTTGCTGAACTTTTCCCGTCTCCCCGTGTACCACGCCATTGATGCACGAGCTTTGCGAACAACATCCCTCGCGCCGCGGAAAGCGGTGGCATCGCACCATGCAACAACTCCGCAAGATCATGGCCGCGTCCGGCCTGGCCGCCTTGGCGGTGCTGGGCTGCGCCACCGCGCAACGCGCCCAACAGCACGCCCGCATGCAGCAGGACCCCACCTGGCAGAAGATCGATTCCCTCAGTGACCTCGGCCAGTATGCCTCCGCGCTCAGCCTAACGGAGAAGCTCCTCGCCGAGGCCGCCGCCAAGGCCGATTGGCGCACCGAGTTCCGCGCGTGGATGTACAAGGGCCGCTTCCTGCAGTTGACCGGTGCCGAGCCGAAGGCGGTGCTGCAGGCCATGGGCCAACGCGCCGATACCGCCGCCCTGCCACTGGCGCAATTGCTGCACAGCGTGGTGGCGGAGCAATGGTGGAACCTGTACCAGCAGGACCGCTGGCGCGTGCTGGACCGCACCGTGCTGGCCGAGCCTTCCGATGACCCCGACACCTGGGACCAGGCCACCTACATGCGCAAGGTGATTGCGGAATACCGTGCTTCGCTGGAACCGGCCGATGCCTTGGCCGCGATCACCACGGGCGAGTTGGCCGCGCTGTTGGAACCCGCCGAGGCGGACCTGCGCCTGCGGCCCACGCTGCTGGATCTGCTGGCCCACCGCGCACTGGAGGTGTTCCGCAACAGCGAAACGCGCCTGGCCGAACCCGCTTCCGGCTTCCGGCTGGATGATCCGCGGCTTTTCGCAGCGCCCGCCATCTTCGCACAGGCGCACCTGGTGACGCGGGACAGCAGCGCGTGGGAGGCCCAGGCCGTGCTGCTCTACCAGCGGCTCACCGCGCTGCACGGGACCGACGGTGAGCCGACGGCCCTTACCGCGCTCACCTTGGAACGCTTGGGCTTCATCCAGGGCAACAGCCCGCTGCCCGCCAAGGACAGCCTGTACCTGCAAGGCCTTACCACCTTCCGCGACGCCCTCGCCGACGCGGAGGCCAAGGCCGAAGTGGATCTGGCCATCGCCCAGCAGCACGTGGCGCAAGGCGGACGCTTCCAGCGCCAGGACCCCGACAGCACGTGGAAGGACGAGCGGCGCACGGCGGCGCGGATCTGCCAAGGAGTGATCGCCGCCAACCCCGGGCCCTTCGCGGTGAAGAAGGCCCGCGCCCTGCTGGCCGCGTTGCAGCAGCCTTCAATGGATGTCACCGCCGAGGAAGCCGTGGTGCCCGACCGCGCCTTCCGCATAGCGCTTACTTGGGCCAACGCGCCGCGCGTGTGGCTGCGCATCGTGGCCGATGAAGGCCGCGCCGATCGCGGCTACAGCGACCAGGACCAACTGAAGCGCCTGCTCGGCCTCAAGCCGCTGCGCGCGTGGAGCGTGCCGCTGCCCGATGACGGCGACCACAACACGCACCTCAGCGAACTGCCGGTGGATGCGCTCCCGCTGGGCGACTACAGCATCCTGGTGTCCACTGCGGGATCGTTCGCCAACGCGCCCGTCTCCATCGCCTCGTTCCGCGCCACGCACCTGGCCGCCGCCGCGCGCAACATCGGCGGCAACATCGCGCAAGTGCTGGTGATGGACCGCGAAAGCGGCGCACCCGTGCAAGGCGCCAAGGCCGTGCTGTCCCTCAGCGGCTACCGCGACGGCCGTTGGCAGCAGCGCCAGGCCGGCAGCGCGATCACCGATGCCGACGGCATGGCGCAGGCCGCGTGGCCGATGGATTCCTATGGCCAAGGCCGCTGGACCATCACGCACGGCGCGGACCGCCTGGAGCTGGACGACCGCTATTACGGCTGGGGCCATTACGACGAGCAAGGCGACAGCATCCGCACCTTCCTCTTCACCGACCGCGCCATATACCGGCCGGGCCAGCCCGTGGAGTTCAAGGGCATCGTCACCGTGAAGCGCGGCGGCACCACCGTGGTGAAAGCGGGCTGGTCCACCCGTGTGGAATTGCGGGATGTACACGGCGAGAAGGTGGATTCACTCGCCGTCACCACCGACGCCTACGGCGCTTTCCACGGGCGCTTCACCGCCCCGGCGGGAACGCTCACCGGAAGCATGACCCTTGCCGAAACGCATGGCAGTCGCAGCATCTCGGTGGAGGAATACAAGCGGCCCACCTTCGAGGTGCTCTTCCCGCCGAACGACACGGCCACGGCCGCGCCGAGGCTGAACACCACCGCCACCGTGCACGGCATGGCCAAGAGCTATGCCGGTGTGCCGCTGGACGGCGCCACGGTGCGCTGGAGGGTGACCCGCAGCGCGCGCATGCCCTGGTGGTGCGGCGACTATTGGCGCAGGTTCATCCCCTGGGGCCGCGCCACCGAAGTGGCCAGCGGCACCGCCACCACCGATGCCGGGGGCAAGTTCAGCCTCAGCTTCCTCGCCGAGGCGGACCGCGCCGTTCCCCGCCAGGCGGACCCGAGCTTCAATTTCACCGTGGAGGCCGAAGTGACCGACCTGAACGGCGAAACGCAACAGGGCAGCACCGGCATCACCGTGGGCTATCGAAGCATCGACATCCACATCGGCGCGGACCAAGGCCTGGACCGCAGCCAAGCGGACAGCCTGCAACTGAACGTGCAGGACCTGGACGGCCATGCACTGGACGTGCCCATGGACGTGCGCATCACGCGGCTGCAAGCCCCGGCCTTCCCGCTGCGGGAGCGACTGTGGGACCGCCCGGACCGCCCCGTGCTCACGCAGGAGGAATTCCGGAAACGCTTCCCGCAGGACGCCTGGACCAATGAGAACGACCCGCTCACCTGGCCCAAGGAACAAACCGTGCTGGAGCGTACCGGTTGGCGTGCCCAAGGCAAGAAGCTGGTGCTGGACGGCATTGCGGGCTGGGATGTGGGCAGCTACCTGGTCGAGGCTTCCGCCACCGGCGCGGAAGGCCGCGAAGTGAAGGTGCGCAAAGTGTTCACCGTGTACGACCCCGCCGTGGAGCACACCGGGTTCGTGAACGAGCCCTTCCATGTGGAGGCCGTGCAGGCCCAAGTGGAACCGGGCGGCAAGGCCCGGCTGCTGCTCAGTTCCGCCCTGCCCGAGGCCCGTGTGCTGATGGAGGTGGAGCGCGCCGGGAAGCTCGCCGTGCGTCGTTGGCTCAGCCTGAAGCATGGGCAGCAATTGGTGGAACTGCCGGTGATGGAGGCTGACCGCGGCGGCTTCGGTGTCCACTTCATCGCGGTGGAGCGGGGCCGCCCGCACCAGCAGAGCGTGGCCATCGATGTGCCGTGGAGCAACAAGGAGCTGCACGTGGAGTGGATGCGCTTCCGCGACAAGCTGCTGCCCGGCGCGAACGAGGAATGGCGCCTGAAGATCAGCGGGTCCAAGGGCAACGGCGCCACCGCCCAACTGCTCGCGGGCATGTACGATGCCTCGTTGGATGCCTTTGTGCCGAACACTTGGGACATGCCCATCTGGCCTGGCTATTCCGCCCGGTTGGCATGGGAAGGCCCCGCGCCCTTCGGCCTGGGAAGGAATGAGCACTTGTGGTATGCCTCGGACATGCCCGGCGATACGGTGCGCAATGCGCCGGTGCTGCGCCTCTTTGATTTCGGTCTGTATGGTGGAATACGGTTCAGGGGGGCGCTGGAAATGGCCCTGGAAACCGTTGGATTTGCTCCTTCGGCCCCGCCAAGCGACAAAATGAAAGAGGCCGAGGAATCGGGTTCCGGGCTTGCCCTTGCGGAAAATGCGGATGGGGACCAAGCGGACGCCACAGCGGCGGTCCCTCCGGCCCCGGCCACGCCGCAACCCGCCACGCGCACGGATTTCCGCGAGACGGCCTTCTTCTTCCCCGACCTGCTCACCGACCGCGACGGCAACGTGGTGCTGAAATTCACCATGCCGGATGCGCTCACCCGCTGGAAATTCCTGGGCCTGGCCCACACCACCGACCTGAAGACCGCGCTCTTCACCAAAGAGGTGATCACGCAGAAACCCCTGATGGTGGTCCCCAACCTGCCGCGTTTCCTGCGCGAGGGAGACACCATCACGGTGAGTGCCAAGGTGAATGTGGTGGCCTCAGGGGCCGCTGCGCGAGACCCTGAGGGAGCCACCACATCTGGAACCGCCACCCTCGAACTCTTCGACCCCTTCACCGACAAGCCCGTGGATTCGGCCTTCGGCATGCAGGACAACGCAAGACCCTTTACCGCAGCGCCGGGCGCCAGCGCCTCTGTGCAATGGACGCTCGCCGTGCCGGAAGGCCTGGGCGTGGTGGCCGTGCGCATCAGTGCCAAGGCCGGTGCCTTCACCGATGCCGAGCAACGGCCGCTGCCCATCCTCACCGACCGCGTGCTGGTCACCGAAAGCTTGCCGCTGCCCGTCGGCAAGGCCGGCACAAAGAGCTTCACGCTGGAAAAGCTGATGCACAACACCAGCACCACGCTGCGCCACCAAAGCCTGAAGCTGGAGTTCACGCCCAACCCGGCCTGGTACGCCGTGCAGGCGCTGCCTTACCTGATGGAATACCCGCACCAGTGCAGCGAACAGGTCTTCAGCCGCCTCTACGCCAACAGCCTCGCGGCGCACATCGTGGACCAACGGCCCGCCATCAAGCAGGTCTTTGCACAATGGAAAGCCTCTGTCGGTCCGAGCGGAGCCGAGGACACGGAGGCATTCCTGAGCAAGCTGGAGAAGAACCCCGAACTGAAGAACGTGGTGCTGGCCGAAACGCCCTGGGTGCTCAATGCCCGCGATGAACGCGAACGCAAGCAGCGCATCGGCCTGCTGTTCGACCTGCAGCGCATGGCAACCGAGCGGGCCAAGGCCTTGAAGCAACTTCGCGACGCACAGATCGAGAGCGGTGCCTGGCCCTGGTTCAGCGGCATGCAGCCTTCCCGCTGGACCACGCAGCAGATCGTGTCCGGCTTCGGCCATCTGGAGAAACTTGGCGCCGCGGACCTGAGGCCCGATGGCCAAACACAAGCCATGCTGAAGAACGCCGTGCAATGGTTGGACGACGACCTGCTCACCGGCTACAAGCGCCTGCAGAAGGACCTTACCGCCGACCAGCTGAAGCACTACACGCCGGGCCATGACGTGGTGCAGTACCTCTACGCCCGCAGCTTCTTCCCGCGTTGGGCAATCACCGGAGCCACCGGCACCGCCGTGGATTTCTACAAAGGCCGCCTGAAGGAGACCTGGCTGGACTTCGGCCAGCAGGAACAGGCCATGATCGCCCTGGCCCTACACCGCATGGGGGACAAGGCCACCGCGCAGCTGATCCTCAAGTCGCTGGGTGAGCGCGCCACCCGCAGCGAGGAGCTGGGCATGTACTGGAAGAACTTCAATGCCGGCTGGTACTGGTGGGACTTCCCCACGGAAACGCACGCCTTGCTGATCGAGGCCTTCCACGAAGTGGCCCGGGACCAGGCCGCCGTGAACGAGCTGCGCCTGCACCTGCTGAAGCTGAAGCAGACCACCGATTGGAAGACCACCACCGCCACCGCCGATGCCTGCTACGCGCTGTTGCTGACCGGCGACGACTGGCTGCAGGATGCCGGCACGCCGCAGATCACCGTGGGCCGCATGGTGGTGGTGCCCGATAAGCAGGAGGCCGGCACGGGCTACTTTACCAAGAGCTGGTCCGCGGAAGAGATCAAGCCCGACATGGGCCATGTGGCGGTGACCACCACCGCCGATCGCGCGGCCTGGGGTGCCTTGTACTGGCAGTACTTCGAGCAGATGGACCGGGTGACGGTGGCCGAAAGCCCGTTCAGCATCCGCAAGCAGGTGCTGCTGAAGGAAAGCGGGCCCGACGGCGCCAAGCTGATCGCGTTGGACAAGGCCCGCACACTGAAGCCCGGAGACAAGCTCACCGTGCGCATCGAGCTGCGCAGTGACCGCGACATGGACTACGTACACCTGAAGGACCTTCGCGCCAGCGGCCTGGAGCCCACCGAAACCCTCAGCGGCTACCGCTTCGAGGGCGGGCTGGGCTGGTACCAGAGCACCCGTGATGCCGCCACGGACTTCTTCTTTGACCACGTACCTGCTGGCACCTACGTGCTGGAATACGACCTGCGCGTGGCCCAGGCCGGCAACTTCAGCAACGGCATCACCACTGCCCAATGCATGTACGCACCGGAGTTCGCCGCGCACAGTGAAGGCGTGCGGATCAAGGTGGGAAAATGAAGCAGCCTGCATGCCGCTACTTTCGCCCCATGAAGCAGTCCATCCTTATCTCCCTGACCACCGTGGCATTTATCCAGGCCTCGTGTGGCGATGGCCGGTTTGACGCTGCAAAACGCATGGCTGCTGCGGAGGACAGTGCGCGATCGGCGGCACGGACGGACCTCTCGGTGCACCAGATCCCCTTGGTGTTGGAGATTCCCGGCGGGGCGCCGTCGCCAAGCATCGTTTGGAAGGATGCCGCCGGCAAATTGGAGGTGCGGGCGGGCGACCATTATGCGCTGGAGATCCAGGAAGCCCCAAGCGACATGGCGGGCATCAAGGCCGACCTGGACCGCGACCTGCTGAAGCGGAACAGCATCGTGGAGGAAACCCCGGACCTGCTGGTCTACCGCTCGGAATTCCCGGACGACACCACGTTGGTCTTCCATCATTTCCACAGGTCCATCACCGTGGGGACGCGCACCTTCCAAGTGTCCGATACCCGTAATGGCACGCCCTTCACCTTGGAGGACGTCCGTGCGATGGCCGCCTCGGTGCTCCCCAGGGAGGCATTGTGAACCATGCCGTCTACTACCGGTCCTTTGGCCCCGGGCGGCTCCGGCGCTTATATTTCGGGCCCTACTCGCCGCATGTCATGTTGAAGTCCAGAACACTGCTCCTCCTTGCCGCCCTTGCTCCGGGGCTTTGCACCCAGGCCGGCACCATCGTGTTGGAGGGCAACTACCAAGGCAAGAACCTGTTCGTACAGAACCCGTTCTCGGAAGCCGGCGTGGGCTTTTGCGTGTTCCAAGTGACGGTGAACGACAAGATCACCACGGACGAGATCAACTCGAGCGCATTCGAGATTGACCTGTCCTACTTCAAGCTCAAGGTGGGCGACCCGGTGATCGTCAAGATCAACCACAAGGACGGGTGCATGCCCAAGGTGCTGAACCCGGAAGTGCTCAAGCCCAAGAGCACGTTCGACATCGTGAAGCAAGGTGTTTCGGCCGACGGCATATACAGTTGGACCACCAGCAACGAAACAGGCGAGCTGCCGTTCGTGGTGCAGCAGAAGCGCTGGAACAAGTGGGTGCGCATCGGGGAGGTGCCGGGCGTGGGTACGCCGGGCGAACACACGTACACCTTCAAGGTGCTTCCGCACAGCGGGGAGAACACCTTCCGGGTGAAGCAGGACGACATGACCAAGCGGTCGCGCCTGAGCGAGAGCGTGACCTACACCGACCCCTCGGTACCGGCGATCACCTGGACCTACGACAAAGGCGCGAAGACGATCCGCATGAGCGGCGGCAGCCTCTACGAGATCTACGACCAGTTCGGCAACATCGTCAAGCGTGGTTATTCCACGAACATTGATGTGAGCGACCTGGCGAAGGGGCTTTACTACCTGAATTACGACAACAAGATGGGCGAGACCTTCCTCAAGCGATGAACGCCCCTGGAATCTTTAGAAAGCCCCGCCGAAGGCGGGGCTTTTTGTTGAGCGGGCGGGTGGATAACTTTCCGGCATGATCCAGATCGAGCATATCGGCATCGCGGTGAAGGACCTGCAGGCGGCCGAGGACGTGTACACGCGGTTGCTGGGCGTGGCACCGTACAAGCGTGAGGCCGTGGAGAGCGAGGGGGTCACCACCTCGTTCTTCCGCAGCGGGCCCAACAAGATCGAGCTGCTGGAGAGCACGCGCCCGGACGGCCCCATCGCCAGATCCATCGCCAAGCGCGGCGAGGGCATCCACCACATCGCCTTCGCCGTGGCCGACATCCGCCGGGAAATGGCGCGCCTGAAGTCCGAGGGCTTCACCCTGCTGAACGAGGAACCCAAGCCCGGCGCGGACAACAAGCTGGTCTGCTTCATCCACCCGAAGGACGCCAATGGCGTGCTGGTGGAGCTGTGCCAGGAGCGCCCGGCCGAACCCTGAAGCAACATGCCCGCCATCCATCTTGTGCAGACCATCCTCTACGTGGAGGACCAGGAGCGCAGCACCGCGTTCTACCGCGGGATCCTGGGCCGCGAACCGGACCTGCATGTGCCCGGCATGACCGAGTTCCATTTATCCGCAATATGCCGGCTGGGGCTGATGCCCAACCGGGGCATCGCCAAGATATTGGAGGGTAAGACCCCGCATCCGGACAAGGGCAACGGCATTCCGCGCTGCGAACTTTACCTGAAGGTGGCCGATGCCCGGGCAGCCTACGACCACGCCTTGGCCTGCGGCGCGGTGCCGATCAGTACGGTGCAGCCACGGGATTGGGGAGATACGGCCGGCTACCTCGCCGATCCGGACGGGCACATCATCGCATTCGCACAAACCCTTGCTTGACCATGGCCACCAGCAAGGAAACCGCCGCTTTCATCCTGCGGCACCTTGGCGATCCGGAGCGATTCAGCGTGAGGCCGATGTTCGGGGAGTTTGCCCTGTATGCCGATGGCAAGCCGGTGGGCTTCATCTGCGACGACCAATTGTTGCTGAAGATCATGCCCGAAAGCGCAGCCTTGAAGAACCAATGCGAGAAGGCGGAGGTCTTTCCCGGCTCCAAGGACTACTACCTCGTTGCCGAGGACATGGTCACCGGGTTCCACCGGCTTCCGGACCTGCTGTTGCGCATGGCGGAGGCCCTGCCTTTCCCGAAGCGGAGAGCGGGCAAAAAGCGGAAGTGATCAGGCCAACAGGCCCAGCCGCCGCACCAGCCCCAGCACGTCCTCGTGCGCCAGTTCCAGGTGTTCGGCATGCAGGCCGGCTTGGCGTGCGCCTTCCACGTGCTGGATACTGTCGTCGATGAACAACGCGCGTGCCGGGTCCGACTGGTGGCGGCGCAGCACCTCTTGGAAGACCTCCATGTCGGGCTTGCGCATGCCCAGTTCGCAGCTGTAGTAGGCGCCGTTGAACAATGCCTTGAAATCGGCGATGCCGTTTTCCCGCGCCACGATGGCCTCGAAGGCAGGCACATGGATGGCGTTGGTGTTGCTGAGCAGCAGCACTTGGAAGCGCTCCTTCAGGCGTTGCACCAGGTCGAGGCGTTCCTGCGGGATATGGCCGAGCATGGCGTTCCAGCAGGCATCGATGCGGGCATCAGCCAGGGGTTTGCCCAGCATCCTGCGGATGCGCTCCCGGAATTCCGCCGGGCTGATGGCCCCGGCCTCGAAGCCGTCGAAGAGGTGGTCCTGCTTGGCTTTGCTGTAAAGGGTCTCGAAGTCGGAGAAGCCTTCCTGGGCGAAGGCGCGGGCCGCGGCGTGGTAGTCCACATCGATCAGCACGCCGCCGAGGTCGAGGATGATGGTGTGATAGGCCGTGCGTGGATCCATGGGGCGCGAAGCTATCGGCCGCAGGGGAAGCGGCGGTCCGGCTATTTTCGCGGCTCCTTTCGGGGCCTATAGCTCAGCGGTCAGAGCAGCGGACTCATAATCCGTTGGTCGCAGGTTCAAATCCTGCTGGGCCCACTGAAATTTTTTCGTTTCAAAAACCGCTGATACACGCGGATGGACGCAGATAGGAGGCTAACCTGATTCGTTTGTCCTTTGTCACCAAGAATACCATGTAATGCGAAGCCTAGCATGAAAAAGACGATCGTTACCGGCGGCGCAGGCTTCATCGGCTCGCATACCTGGGTGGAATTGTTGGCGGCCGGTTGCACGCCGATCATCGTGGACGACCTGCGCAACAGCGAGGAGCGGGTACTGCTCGGCCTGGAGAAGATCACCGGACGCAAGCCCGTGATCCATCGCATCGACTGCACGGATGCCCGGGCCATGAACCTGGTGTTCGTGCAGGAAAAGCCCGATAGCGTGATCCACTTCGCGGCGGACAAGGCCGTTGGCGAGAGCGTGCGCGACCCGCTGAAATACTACCACAACAACATTGGATCGCTGGTGACGCTGCTGCGCGTGATGGCTGACCACAAGGTGAAGGACCTCGTATTCTCCTCCTCTTGCACGGTGTATGGCGAAGGCGACAAACTGCCGGTAACGGAAGATTCCCCCACGGGCGCAGCGGCTTCACCCTACGGCTACACCAAGGTGGTGTGCGAGCAAATGCTGCGCGACGCCTCCATTGCGGACCCGGCCCTGCGCGTGGTGATGCTGCGCTACTTCAATCCGATCGGTGCACATCCTTCGGCACATATCGGCGAGTTGCCCATCGGCGTGCCGAACAACCTGGTGCCCTTCATCACCCAGGCCGCAGCGGGATTGCGTGACAAACTCACCGTCTTCGGCAACGACTACCCCACGCGCGACGGCAGCTGCATCCGCGACTACATCCACGTGGTGGACCTGGCCAAGGCGCATGTGCTGGCGCTGCAATGGATCGCGAAGCAAAAGGCCCCGCTTTGTGAAGTGTTCAATCTCGGTACCGGGCAGGGCAACACCGTGCTCGAAGCAGTACACACCTTCGAGGAAGTGAACGGCGTGAAGGTGCCTTTTGTGATCGGGCCGCGCCGCGCCGGCGATGTGGTGGCGATGTATGCCGATACCGCGAAGAGCCTGAACGTGTTGGGCTGGCGCACGGAACTCACATTGGGCGATGCGCTTAGGGATGCGTGGCGCTGGCAGTTGGCGTTGGGGTGATCGCTGCACAGCCTGCTGTACGGACGGGCGGATCGTTCCGAATTCATAGCCACCAACCTCATATCCATCGCCAATAGTTTCCGGCAACTACTGTAATGCTAAATGTCTTGACAAGCGCACAAGAATTTCTTACCTCTGTCCAACCATCAACTTGTCTGGAGTCATACCACTCACATAACCATCGCGAAATGCGTAATACACTCATTCCCATTCTTCTTGTTTTCTTCAGCGATGCAATAGCGCAGTGCCCGCCAGCTATCAGTCCAAATCCAGCGTTGTACCCCCCCCCCCCCGGGGATTGCTGTTTTGTCCATCATGGATTTCGGCGCAGTCCCTAACGATAATTGCAGTGACCATGAGGCCTTCCGCGCCGCTGCTGCCTGGATAAACGCGCGAGGCGGCTATACTTCCTTGTCCATGCCGGATGGGGAGTTCATTGTTGGTCGCCAATGGTTCGGCGCACCTTCTGGAGAGTGCATGTCTTGTTTTACTCGCTTTTCAATTCCATTTGAATTGGATGGATGTCACAATGTTGATATTTATGGAAAGGAACGTACTATTATTAGAACTGAAAATTGTCTATTGTTTGGAAGATTTGTAAAAATCGCAAGTGTTATTAACGCAAAAGTCAATGTAAGCTGTTCCAGTCCTACTGGTCCTTGGAATGAGGTTGCCATGATTGGACCGATAATTCAAATAAATAATTGTTCTCGCATAACCATGAAAATGTTTCAGCTTGATGGAAACATTGACAACATCATTATTGGAGGTAAATATAATTACGATGGGTTTCAAATAAGTCACGACGGCATAATCATAACATCCTGCCGTGAAGTTAATCTGGCATTTCTACAAGTACATCACTTTGGTCGTGATGGGCTGTACTTGTGCTCAGGTGATGCTTCCTCGATGAAAATTAGTATAGAAAACTGTGAGTTCAGAAATAATATCAGGCAGGGTTTGTCATGGGGCGGTGGTAATGGTTTAACAGTTAGTAGTACCGTTTTCAATTTCAATGGGATTGGGCGCATTTATTCAAGTCCAGCATGTGGCTTTGATGCCGAAATGGAATCAACTCCGTATTGTCCAACACCAAGTACGGTAGCCAATGGAAGCTTTACGTCTTGTTCGTTCATTGGTAATAAATTTTGCGGTTTTATCACAGATCAAGCTAATTTGTCAACGAACAATATATCATTCGATAATTGCCTGTTTCAAGCTTCGGCAAGTCCATCTTCATATTGCAGTTGGCAGAAATCAAAGGCTATTACTTATTCGAATTGTACCTTTTATGGCCGGGTCGGACCGTGCTACGATGCATCAGTTTCTACATGGCCACCTTCTGGACCAGATAACCGAACAAAATTCATTAACTGCAAGATACTTGAAGAGGATAAGTCATTTACATATATACAAAACCCTGCCACCACAAGTGGGTCTGGGTGCGAGTATTTCCCGAACATATTGGAAATTGACTTTATTGCAGGTCGCGTGGTTTTTGATCGTTGTGAGATAACTGTAAATTGCAATGGGCGAGTCTGGCTCAGAGGTAAAAGTAATGCAACTTGTTCTGGGTGCCCACCGTACGCGAATGCGATTGATATCATTGGATGTAAGATAAAAAGTAATGGAAGGGAAGTTTGCACTCCTTCCTTTTCAGAACCATTTACCTTTCATCAGATTAATCTAAATGGAGTATATACGGGTGTTTTAGGCCCAAGTACCAAACGCCCTCCAGGAACTGGTACCTACTACTGGGGTCCGGGCACGACTTGGAACGGAACGTTTGGTTACGGGACCTTTTCTGTTCCGCCATTTGCACCTTGCTTGCCGTTATACACTGATCCACCGACAACTCCGGCGATCACGTGCGGTCAATCCTCGCCCATGCCCATTCCGTATTGCGAGGATGAGACGGAGAACCTTTCTTCTGACGGAGAGGTCGCTCAATTTGGTGTAGTATATGCTCCAACTGAAGAACGGCTGAAAATTCTGGATTTAGATGAGGCCTCTGTGATGGATGACCAGATGTACGAGTTGTATGACGCATCAGGTCGTATCATACAAACTGGTCATCTCAATACGATTTCCGATGGGATAAAGGTGCCTTTTCTGAGCACTGGCATCTACTTGCTCCACCTTACAGGTCAGGATTCCTTTGCTCGGTTCATCGTTAATCGTGTCCGTCGCTGACATGGGCGAAACAAAAACTAGGATCACCCCAAAGTTTAAAGATAAATGCACCAACCCACACCAACATGCGCACCCATACCATACTGATTTCCCTCGCTCTTCTGCCAGCGGCCGCAATGGCCCAATGTAGCTTTACTTGGGTGAGCCACCCTTTTGGTTCATGCACTGAAGGAGACCTTCAACTCTCTTGTAACGGGGAGGTCGATTCCGTGCTGTGGTCCGATGGGCACGTTGGCTTTGACGACCAATTGCCGCCGGGTGATTACAACTGGCAAGCCTACCACAATGGGCAAGTGGTCCAGTCTTTCCCGTTCCAGATGAAGCAATTGGGCTGGGGCCTCAGCGTTTCAGGCAGCTACTGGCAAGGCGGTGGCTTCTCGATCAGCGCTTGGGCCGAGGTAGGAGAATATACGGATTCCGCTTTCGTGTCTGGCGCATATTGCGATGATTCGTCCATACAAGGTCCATGTTGCCACCCTGTGGACAGTCTGACGCACGTGCGCTTGGTCCAGGACGGTGTGGTTGAACTCGCCCCGGGGGACTGCATGGGCTGCGAGTCGTTGCCTTGTTACGGCCATACGGTCTGGTTCGGCAACGTGCCCACAGGACATACGTACCACCTGCGCTTGCACGACTTGGCATGCGGCCAAGTGGTGGATGACACTACGCAGATCATCGCCAATTCCTGCAACAACCTGAGCCTTCTTGTGGAGACTTCCGGAACGCAGCCGGGCACCATGCAGGGCCAAGTGAACCTGCTCGAAGCGGTGCCGGACACCACCGAGTCGTACCCCTTGCATTCACCTGTGTCGGGAATAGCGAACCTCTACCGTGGATTGGACGGTTGGAACACAGCAGACCCCCCGATCAGTGGTGTTTCCGCCAACTGGGCTGGATTGGACACCGGCTACTACCGCGTGGTGTTCACCCCGGATGCCGGCTGCAACCAGGTGACCGATACGGTGTACGTGTCCTTTTCCACGGGCGTGAATGAGGCGACAATGCCCGCGTTGGTGGTGGCGCCCACGGACGATCCCGGGCAGATCCGGGTGCAAGTGCGCGGCGGTGTTGCTACACAAGTGCGGTTATTCAACGCCATGGGCCAGGAGCTGCCTGTCCGCAAGGTGGCAAAAGGGTTGTACGACATTGGCGCAGTTCCATCCGGGGCGTACCTCGTGCAGGTGAAGGCTGGCGGAACGGTACTCACCACCAAATTCCTGCGGGAGTGATCCGGGGATTGGTGCCCCGATGCATATCGAAGGGTGGTCGGTGATAAGTGATTGGTGAAACATTAGCGTCCGGAGAAAATCATGACCTTCTCCTACAATACAGGCCAGGCATGGACTCGCGAGGGAACTGCTTCTGAAGCGTTTCTGATTTCCACGTGGACACGAACACCGGCTGCGACCCCTCCGGGGTCGAATTCCTATGATGATATGCTCCTATATGCTGCGACCCCTCCGGGGTCGAAATCCTACGTCAATGCTGGGCTTTCGACCCCGGAGGGGTCGCAGCATTTAGCCAAAATCAACATCATGTCGTCCGACCCCGGAGGGGTCGCAGCTGGTGTTGTCATCATTTCTCCGGATACCAGTGATTGGTGATTGGGGTGAACTCACGCGGTTCATCGAAAACTTCCTATCACCAATCACCATTCACTCGTCACCTTGCATTCAGTAATAAATGCCGAATGCCATGCACGTGAAGGTGGCCACTGCGCCCAATGCGGCTCCGGCATAGATCTGCGCAGGCGTGTGGTCGGTGACCAATAGCCTTGCGGTGCCCAGCGCCCCGGCCAGCAGGAACAACCACGGCAGGTAACCCGTTTGTGCGCCGTGCAGGAGCCATAGGCCGAGGCTCATGCCCACCAAGCCGCCAACGCCCACCATGTGCAAGCTGATCTTCCAGCGCAGGTTGATCAACAGCGCTGCGGCAATGCTCATGATGATGCTGGTGAACAAGGCCAGCGTGGCCGGGTGGTTGGGCGTTTTCCGCAGCAGGTAGTAGGCCATGCAGAAGTAGACCAGCGTGAGCGCGCAGGGCAGGATGCGCTCACTGCGCCGGGGCATGGCCAGTTCGCCCACCAGGCCGCTGCGCCACAGCATGAACATGCTGGACACGGGGAAGAGCGCGGTCATGATGAAGACCATGCCGATGATGATCCACTGGCCTTGTGGCGAGAAGGCGAAGGTGAGGTGCGGGTCGATGGCAAAGGCGACGACCAGCGCGAGGGTGGGCATCCACACCGGGTGCAACACCACCGAGAGCACATGGGCGGCCTTGCGCATGGTCAAAGCTCCTTGCGTAACCGCGCCACGGGCAGGTTCAGCTGTTCGCGGTACTTGGCCACGGTGCGGCGGGCGATGTTGTAGCCCTTTTCACGCAGCAGGCGGGTCAGTTCGTCATCGGTGCGGGGGTCGCGCTTGTCTTCGGAGGCGATGGCGTCCTCCAGGATCTTCTTCACCTCGCGGGTGCTCACCTCCTCGCCGCTGTCCGTGGTGAGGCGCTCACTGAAGAAGAACTTGAGCAGGTAGGTGCCGTGGTCGGTCTGCACGTACTTGCTGTTGGCCACGCGGCTCACCGTGCTGATATCCATGCCCACGCGGTCCGCGATGTCCTTCAGGATCATGGGCTTCATCTTGGTCTCGTCGCCGGTGAGGAAGAAGTCGCGCTGGTGCTCCAGGATGGCCTCCATGGTGACCAGCAGGGTGTTCTGCCGCTGCTTGATGGCATCGATGAACCACTTGGCCGAATCGAGCTTCTGCTTGATGAAGACCAGGGCCTCCTTGGCGTCCTTGTCCTTCTTGTTGCGCTGGTACTCCTTGATCATGTCGCGGTACTGGCGGCTGATGCGCAGTTCGGGGGCATTGCGCCCATTGAGGGAGAGTTCCAGCTGGCCGTTGACGGCGGTGACGGCGAAGTCGGGGATGATGGTCTGGGCGGCACGGGAGGCGTCACGGACCGTGTTTCCCGGCTTGGGGTTCAGGCGGACGATCACGTCGATGGCGTCGCGCAGGGCGTCCTCGTCGATCTCCAGCCGCTCCATGATGCGGTCGTAGTGCTTCTTGGTGAAGGCCTCGAAGTGTTTGTCCACGATGGCCCTTGCGGTGATGGTGTCCACTGCGTTGGGCATGCGCTCCAGCTGCAGCAGCAGGCATTCGCGCAGGTCGCGGGCGGCCACGCCGGGGGGGTCCAGCGACTGCACCTCGCGCAGCACCCGGCCCAGCTCCTCCTCATCGGTGGTGATGTTGGCGGTGAAGGCCAGGTCGTTCACGATCTGGTCCAGCTCGCGCCGCAGGTAGCCGTCCTCGTCCAGGTTGCCGATCAGTTGGCCACCCAGCATCCGGGTGCGCTCGTCCACGTGGCGCAGGTCAAGCTGCGAGCCGAGGGATTCCTGGAAAGTGGTGCCCACGGCGATGGGAGACTCGAAGCTGTCGTCGTCCGCCCCCTGGTTCCTGGAGCTCAGTTTGTAGTCGGGCGTGTCGTCGTCCTCGAAGTAATCGCTCAGGTCGAACTCCTCGTTGCTGCTCTCGGGCTCGTCCTGGTTCTCCTCGATGCTCTGCTCCTCGGTGATGATGGGCTCGTTCTCATCGTCCCCGCCCTCCTCCAGCGCGGGGTTCTCCTCGATCTCCTGCTTGATCCGCTGCTCCAGCTCAATGGTGGGCACTTGCAGCAGTTTCATCAGTTGGATCTGCTGGGGGCTGAGCTTCTGTTGGAGCTTCTGGGAGAGGTACTGCTTGAGCATGGCACGTGGCGGCGGGCGTTCCGTCCGGGCTATGGATTCCGGTGTGTGCGAAGGTACCGCTGCATGCAGGAACCGGGGCTGATCGCGAACCGGTAGTTTTGGGCATGCACCGAATTTTGCCCCGGGCCGCCGCGGTCCTCCTGGCCAGCCTGCTTCTCGGAGGATGCAAGGTGGGCCGCTTCTTCATCTACAACTTTGCCGATACCGACGATTACAGGAAGTTCCCCTCGCGTGCCCTGCCGGCGGCGCCCAGCCTCTGGGAATACCCTTCATCCACCGTGGAGCACGGGCCGCGAACGATCACCGTCGAGGGCAGGGAGCAGGCATTCGATGCGTTCCTGGAGGAGCACCGTACCGTGGCCTTCCTGGTGGTCCGGCGGGACACCGTGGTGTACGAGCGGTATTTCAAGGAATACCACCGCGGCCAGCTGCACGCCTCGTTCTCCATGGCCAAGAGCGTGACCAGCATGCTGATCGGCTGCGCGGTGGCGGACGGGTACATCCGCACCGTGCAGCAGCCGGTGACGGACTTCATCCCGGAACTGAAGGAGAACGGATTCGACCGGGTGACCGTGGAGCACCTGCTGCAAATGACCGGCGGGTTGAAATTCAACGAGAGCTATAGCAACCCGTTCGGGGATGCTGCCTCGTTCTACTACGGGCGGCGGCTCTACCGCGCGATGGCCCGGATGAAGCTGGCCCATGAGCCGGGAACCCACTTCGAGTACCAGAGCGGGAGCTCGCAGTTGCTGGGCTGGGTGCTGGAGCGGGCCTTGCGGGCGCACAACGACCCGCGCACGGTGACCCAATACCTGAACGACAAGCTGTGGGCCCCGCTGGGCATGGAGTACCCGGCCTCCTGGAGCATCGACCGCAAGAAGGGCGGCATCGAAAAGACCTTTTGCTGCCTGAACGCCCCGGCCCGCGACTTCGCCAAGCTGGGTTCCCTGTACCTGCACGGCGGCAACTGGCAGGGCCGGCAACTGGTGCCCAGGGACTGGGTGGAGCAAAGCACCCGCGTGGACACCGCACAGGCCAGTGCCTGGTATTACCAGTATCAATGGTGGCTTCCCTCGAAGGAAGGCGACTTCATGGCCCGCGGCATCCTGGGCCAGTACATCTACGTGGACCCGGCCCGCGAGCTGGTGATCGTGCGGCTGGGCACCAAGGTGGGCGGGGTGAACTGGGGCAGCCTGCTGCACGAGATGGGGCGCACCTGGCCCGGCAACTGAGCACCGTTGTTTACGGGGCGCATGACGCGTACCTTTGCAGACCTAATTTAGAAGGGTTCTAAACGATAGTTGCGATGATCAAGGTGAGCGACGCGGCGAAGGAGGAGTTCACCAAGCTCCTGGGCCAGGAAGGCCGCGGCCCCGGCCATTTCGTGCGCGTGGGCGTGAAGGGAGGCGGCTGCAGCGGCCTCTCCTACGACCTGGTGTTCGACGACACCCTGCGCGAGGGGGACAAGGAATTCGAGGACAACGGGGTGAAGGTGGTGGTGGACAAGAAGAGCCTGCTCTATCTGCTGGGCACCACCTTGGACTACCACGGCGGGCTCAACGGCCGGGGCTTCCAGTTCGTCAACCCCAATGCGAGCCGCACCTGCGGTTGCGGCGAGAGTTTTTCGATCTGAGGGGCAGGGAAGGAAAGGAGGAGAGGCAGGTATTGAAGGTTAAGGGTTAAGCACATAAAGCAGGTAAGGAGGACAAGCATGGCGTGAATGGGGTGAACGTAAGATGCACGTTGCTTGGCACGGCCTTGCACACGCTTACCCGGCACTCGTCCTTCCCCTCGGCATTCCAATGGCACAGGAACAAGACGATATCCTCAAGGAGGCCACCTCGAAGGAGTACGAGTACGGCTTCGTCACCGACATCGAAAGCGAGTTGGCCCCCAAGGGGCTGAACGAGGACACGGTCCGGTTCATCAGCGCCAAGAAGAACGAGCCCCAATGGCTGTTGGAATGGCGGCTGGAGGCCTTCCGCCTCTGGCAGAAAATGGAGGAGCCCAAGTGGGCCCTGCTGCAGTATCCGGAGATTGACTTCCAGGATGCCCACTACTACAGCGCGCCCAAGAAGAAACCGAAGCTCAACAGCCTGGACGAAGCCGACCCGGAGCTGGTCAAGACCTTCGAGAAGCTGGGCATCTCCTTGCAGGAGCAGAAGCGCCTGGCCGGCGTGGCGGTGGACGTGGTGTTCGACAGCGTAAGCGTGAAGACCACCTTCCAGGAGGCACTCAAGGAGAAGGGCATCATCTTCAGCAGCCTGAGCGACGCTATCCAAAACCACCCGGACCTGGTGCGCAAGTACCTGGGTACGGTGGTGCCGCGCACGGACAACTTCTACGCGGCGCTCAACAGCGCGGTGTTCAGCGACGGCAGCTTCTGCTACATCCCGCCGGGCGTGCGCTGCCCCATGGAGCTGAGCACCTACTTCCGGATCAACTCGGCCAATACGGGCCAGTTTGAGCGTACGCTGCTGATCTGCGACAAGGGCGGCTATGTGAGCTACCTGGAGGGCTGCACCGCCCCCATGCGTGATGAAAACCAGATGCACGCGGCGGTGGTGGAACTGATCGCCATGGAGGATGCCGAGATCAAGTACAGCACCGTGCAGAACTGGT
This sequence comes from Flavobacteriales bacterium, assembly GCA_023382455.1. Classification (GTDB taxonomy): domain Bacteria; phylum Bacteroidota; class Bacteroidia; order Flavobacteriales_F; family PHOS-HE28; genus PHOS-HE28. The sequence goes on along the minus strand of JAHDVX010000017.1, from coordinate 16,590 downwards.
ACCCCGGCGATGAGAACGGCAAGGGAGGCGTGTACAACTTCGTCACCAAGCGCGGCATCTGCGCCGGTGACCGGGCCAAGATCAGCTGGACCCAGGTGGAGACCGGCAGCGCCATCACCTGGAAATACCCCAGCTGCATCCTCAAGGGCGACCACAGCGTGGGCGAATTCTACAGCGTGGCCCTCACCAAGGGTTTCCAGCAGGCCGATACGGGTACCAAGATGACCCACGTGGGCAAGGGGACCAAGAGCACCATCGTCAGCAAGGGGATCAGCGCCGACCGGAGCAATAACAGCTACCGGGGCTTGGTGAAGATCGGCAAGGGTGCCAAGGGTGCGCGCAACTTCAGCCAGTGCGATTCGCTGCTGCTGGGCGACAAGTGCGGGGCGCACACCTTCCCGTACATCGAGAGCGAGAACCCCACGGCCATGGTGGAGCACGAGGCCACCACCAGCAAGATCGGCGAGGACCAGCTCTTCTACCTCAACCAGCGCGGCATCCCGCCTGAGAAGGCCGTGAGCCTCATCGTGAACGGCTACTGCAAGGACGTGCTGAACAAGCTGCCCATGGAGTTCGCCGTGGAAGCCCAGAAGCTGCTGGCCGTGAGCTTGGAGGGGAGCGTGGGCTGACGAGGGTTCAGTTCGTAGTTCGGAGTTCGTAGGGGCGGATGGTTGTCCGTTACCGGTTCCCAGTTGCTAGGGATGCACGCGCCGCAGCGCGAGGCAAGCTCGTGACTCACGGCCACAACGCCGTTATCTGCGACACGCGGTTTTCAGCCTTCAGCTTTCCCCTTTCAGCCTTTCAATCCACCTTTTCCGGCCTCATCTGCGGGAACAACAGCACCTCCTGGATGGCCGGATTGTCGGTCAGTAGCATCACCAGGCGGTCCATGCCGATGCCGATGCCGCTGGTGGGGGGCATGCCGTATTCCAGCGCCCGCAGGAAGTCCTGGTCGATGAACATCGCCTCGTCGTCGCCGCGTGCCATCAGCTTCATCTGTTCCTCGAAGCGCTCGCGCTGGTCGATCGGGTCGTTCAGCTCGCTGTAGGCGTTGGCCACCTCGAAACCGGCCACGAACAGCTCGAAGCGCTCGGTAAGGCGCGGGTCGTCGCGGTGCTTCTTGCACAGCGGGCTCATCTCCACGGGGAAATCCATCACGAACGTGGGCTGGACCAGCTCCGGCTGCACCAGGGCGCTGAAGAGCTCATCGATCAGCTTGCCCTTGCCCATGGCGGCGGTCACCTCCACGCCGTGCTGCTTGCACAGTTCGCCCAGTTCGCGCTCATCCATGGCCAGCACATCCTTGCCGGTCTTCTCCTGGATGCTGCCGCACATGGTGATCCGCCGGAACGGTTTGCCGAAGTCGATGGCCTTGCCCTGGAAGGTGGCCGTGGTGCTGCCGTTGGCCGCGGTGGCCACCGTGCGGAACACGCCCTCGATGTAGTCCATCATCCAGCGGTAGTCCTTGTAGGCCACGTAAAGCTCCATCACCGTGAACTCCGGGTTGTGGGTGCGGTCCATGCCCTCGTTGCGGAAGTTGCGGCTGAACTCGAACACGCCGTCGAAGCCGCCCACGATCAGCCGCTTGAGGTAGAGCTCGTTGGCGATGCGCAGGAACAGCGGCATGTCCAGCGCATTGTGGTGCGTCTCGAACGGGCGCGCCGCGGCGCCGCCGGGGATGGGCTGCAGCACGGGCGTGTCCACCTCCACATAGCCGCTCTCCTGGAAGCAGGCGCGCATGGCGTTGAAGATGCGGGTGCGCTTCAGGAAGGTCTCTTTCACGGCGGGGTTCACCACCAGGTCCACGTAGCGCATGCGGTAGCGCAGCTCGGGATCGGTGAAGGCATCATGCACCACGCCCTGGTCGTCGGTCTTGGGCGTGGGCAGCGGCCGCAGCGATTTGGCCAGGAAGGTGAGTTCCTGCATGTGCACGGTGATCTCGCCCGTGCGGGTGCGGAACACGAATCCCTTCACGCCGATGAAATCGCCCAAGTGCAGGTGCTTCTTGAAGAACTCGTTGTACAGGGCCTTGTCCTCGCCGGGGGCCAGGTCGTCGCGGGTGATGTACACCTGGATATCGCCCTCGCTGTCGCGCAGCACCAGGAAGGCGGCCTTGCCCATCACGCGGATGCCCATCACCCGCCCGGCGATGCACACCTGGCGCGGTTCCCCTCCTTCATCATCTTTGAACGAGGCGATGATCTCCTTGCTGTGGGCATTCACGGAGTATGCGGCGGCGGGGAAGGGCTCGATGCCCATTTCGCGGATCTTCTGCAAGGACTGTCGGCGGTAAACCTCCTGTTCGGTCAGCTGCTCGGCCATGGAAGTGAAAATGCGTTGCGGGCCGCGAAGATACCCGCAGGGAACAGGATGGGGGTTCGGGCTTTGGACAGGCCCGATAGGTATCGGGCGAACAGGTCCGATAAATATCGGATGGACAGGATGGGAGCCTGATGATCCATCCTGTTTTATCCTGCGATCCCGTCAAGAATCCAACGGCCTGAACATTGGAGGGGATGGATCGGGCAGCTTGGGCCTTGCGCGCCCTGTAGTGCACAGGACGAATGCTTTTCAACCACTGATTCACACGGAAGCACACGGATGGTGCGACCCCTTGAGCATGGGATCAATCAACTTGAAGATCGATACCGCAGGTATCAGATTTCAAGTGTTCTGGTCTGGAATGCGGGATTCACACCCGGCGTGGTTCTGCGAAACTGGAGCACAGGCGAATTACTCGATCACCAAGTATCGCCGCCCGTCCGGGGCGATCCGCACACCGGGACCGGGATCGGCGGGGCGGCCCAATAGGTCGTACATGGGCTTGCTTACGTCCGGGGTTTTGGCATCCACCACGTCGATGCCCATCGGGATGTCGCCTTGGACCGGTGTGGCGGATACGCGTACGGCATCCAGCAACCACGCACCGGCCGTGCTGCCATATACGCGGAACTGCAGCTGGAAACCGGCCGCCGTGGCGCCGTCAGGGATCTGCAAGCTACCCATGTCGGTGAGGACCAATTCCTTGAACTCCGCGTCGATGGGCCCGTCATACACCACGGCCGCCGGTTCCATCAGGTTGCGTTTCAGCGAGATTTGCAGCCGCATGGGGCCCGTCCCCTCCGCCCGGTGACGGATGATGATGGAATCCAGTGCCATGGGGCCGTTCGCCACGCCCACCAGCATCACCGCCTTCAACGGCTCAGGCCCGATGCCCCAGCCGTCCGTGTGCACGGCATTGTCGCCAGTCACCGTGGGATAGGGGCAAGTGCTCACACCGATCCAGGCCGCGCCGGCCCCGTAGAAACTGGCGTCAAATTGGCCGGGCTGGTTGCAGGCGCTGCATCCGGAAGAGCAGTTCAGCATGTCCGCGCACACCACATTGGCCCAGTTCCACGTGATGGATTGCCGCTGGGCCATCAGGTCTGCCTGGCCGAACAGAAGGGTGGAACAAAGCAGCGCGAGAGCCTGATGATTTCTCATGTGGCACCTTTTGAAAGGGTGCCTGTTTACGGGCTTTCGGCCTGGGGGTTATGCCGGGCAGGTGGGTGGTCGAACAAGGACCGTCGTTGGTTGGCGTGTAAGCTTCCCCTTTTTAGGTACGTGGGTTTGTAAAGAACGACATTGGGCCGCACATGCGGTTATCCCGACAACACCACGGTGGCAGGCTACATTTTCGCCCAGCACAACCACGTTCCCGCCGAGGTGGTAACCAAGATGCTGGACCAGCACCGGGAGCACCTACAGCAGTTGGAAGCGCTGTGCAACCGGCTTACGGATATCATTGAAAAGCGGCTGAAATAGGGGTGGGTGTTTTACCTGGCGCGTGTCCCGGTGGGCTTCCGCTGTTTCGTCCTACCACACCATTCTTCCGGGATCCTGCCGCGTATCGAAGACGTCCGATACAAAGATCAGATCATCGACGATGCGGTAGATGATCTTGTAGTTCCCGCTCACTTTGCGACGATGGCCCAGGCCCAAGTGCTCCAATAACGGTTCGTACTGGCCTCCACGAGGATGATCGAGCAACCAGTCGATGTCGTCCACGATCCTATTGGTGATCTTGTCCGCCACGCGTTCACTGGCCTCTTCGGCATAGTAGTCCCAAATGTCCTCGATCCGCGCAACGGCCTATTCGGAAACTTGCAGCCTCACCGCTTCCTGCGTTCTGCGAGCCGTGCGCGTACTTCGTGGGTACCCAATATGCGCCCGGTGGCGAGGTCTTCTTCCGCCTTCAACGCCCGCGAGGTGAGCTTGGCCCTGAGCAAGGTATTCCCGGAACCTCCGCTGAGGATGCTCTTCAAGACCTCGAGCAGCGAATCATTCTTCTCCTTCCGGATCAGGTCGGAGAGTTCGGTACGAAGCGATACGGCACCCATGGCGGGTGGCTGAGTTCCAAAGATAGATCGTTCGGGCGATGTCCAATGCCATTGCCCCTGTAGATGGCCCAAGTGCTGCCAAGGGCCACCTTTCCGAAACGCCCCTGTCATCCCTAATTTTACCCTACCAACCACGCCGCCATGACCGCCGTTGAGCTGAGGACCGAGATCATCCGGATGATCGAGAACGAGGGGGACACCAGTGTGCTCGAAGCCATACGGACCCTTTTGATCAAGCTGCATCTCCATGGCGAGGATGATTTGACGGATGACGAGGTGGCTGAGCTGGAAGGCCGGTACCAGGACATGGTGAGCGGGAAAACCAAGGCCCATACACGGGAAGAGTCGATGGCCAAGGTCAGGCGCTTGATCGCGTAAACTCTGCGCCCCTCGTGATTCAAGAAATCCTGTCCTTGGGCGTGGAGCGCCCCTCTTCAAATCCTTATCTTGGTAGCATCAATTGCGGAAGCCATGTCCGACACGGAGTTGAAGAAGCGCTTGATCAACCGCATCCAACGGTCGCGGGACAGCGCGTTGCTGCGCGAGATGTACCGCCTGATGGGCACGGACAGCGCAAACCTGGAGCCGTACGAGCTGACCAAGGAGCAACAGGCCTCGATCGATCGAGGGAAAAAGGACATTAAGGCCGGCCGAACCCTTACGGAACGCGAAGCGAACAAGGCCGCGGATGAATGGCTCGGGAAATAATTTGGTCAGCCAACGCCCAGCAGGAACGCATGGAGATCTTGCGTTATTGGGCGGAGCGCAACGGGTCCACGAGATACAGTGAGAAGCTGGACGGAATGTTCCGCGCCGCATTACGCGTGATCGCGGTGCACCCGAAGCTGGGTCGGCCGACCAGCGACCCGGACGTGCGATCCAAAGGCATCGGCGACCACTTGGTATTCTATTCGTACAGTACCACCAAGATTTATGTGCTCTCGGTATGGCACGGTAAGCGTGACCCCAAGGATCGGCCGTACTGAGGGCGGGTAACACCCAAGGGCACGCGTGCGGAATAAGCGGCACGGTCATGCCCACGCCTTGGCATCGTTCGTGACCCATCCCTATCTCCCGACCAGTGGTTTCAGCTTTCCCGTCACCCTGAGCATTCGCGAAGCGGTGCTCCGCAAGGCGCGAAGCGACTGAGGAGCCGAAGGGTCAGATTTCAGCTTTAACACGTCCGTCTTCCATCTCGATCACCCTGTCCGTCCGCTTGGCGAAATCCTGGTCGTGCGTCACCACCAGCAGGCTGCGCTTGTGCTCGTCGGCGATCTGGCGGAAGATCTCGAAGACGATCTCGGTGTTGTGGCTGTCGAGGTTGCCGGTGGGCTCATCGCCCATGATGATCAGCGGGTCGTTGATCAGCGCCCGGGCGATGGCCACGCGCTGTTTCTGGCCGCCGCTCACCTGGTGGGCGCCCTTCAGGGCCTGGTCGGCGATGCCGAGGGTGCGCAGCAGCTCCATGGCACGGTGCTCCACCTCGGCACGGCTCTTCAAGCCCAGCTTCAGGCCGGGCAGCATCACGTTGTGCAGCACGCTGAACTCGTTGAGCAGGTAGTGGAACTGGAACACGAAGCCGATCTTCTCGTTGCGGATGCGCGCCAGCCGGTCCGGGCCGGCCTGGCGTGTGGGCTCGCCATCGATCCGCAGCTCACCCTCGTAGTCCGTGTCCATGGTGCTGAGGATGTACAACAGGGTGCTCTTTCCGCATCCGCTTTTACCGGTGATGCTCACGAACTCGCCCCGGTCCAGCCGGAAGCTCACGTCCTTCAGCACCTGTACCGTCATGGGGTCGTGGAAGGACTTGTTTACCTTCTGGACTTCCAGGACGGGGTTATGCGTGTTCATCTTTCGGGTTTTCGGGCGGATCATGATCCGCCCTTACGTATGTGCACCTATCACCATTCACCTGCCACCACTCACTTTCCCCGAATGATCTCCACCGGATCCACCTTGGCCGCCCGGCGCGCGGGGAACCAGCCGGCCACCCACGAGGTGATGAGGGCAAAGGAGATGGCGATGACGTAGAATTTCGGGCTGAAATCCACCGGGAAGTGGGTGACGGCCGGGATGGCCTCCGGGTGGAAGGGCACGTTGTTGATCACGTTCTGCAGGGCGAAGCCCACCACCGCGCCACCGATGGCGCCGCTGACACCGATGACCAGGCTGAGGAGCAGGAAGATCCGCTGCACGTCGCGGCCGCTGAAGCCCGTGGCCTTCAGGATGGCGATGGCATCGAGCTTCTCGTTGATCATCATGTTGAGGATGTTGTAGATGCCGAAGCCGGCCACGATCAGCAGCACGATGCCCACGGCGTAGCTGATGATGCTGCGCACGTTGCTGCCAGTCTCGAACTGGGCGTTGGCCGTCTGGATGTCCATGGCTTGCACGGGAAAACGGGCGGCCAGCTCCTTGGCCATGGCGGGCGCGGCATTGATGTCATGCAGCTTCACGTGGATGTCGGTGATATAGCTGGCGGGGCGGGCCAGCAGGCGTTGCACCGTGGCCATGTTGGCGTAGCACTGCACCTTGTCGAACTCGGCGATGCCGCTTTGGAAATAGCCCACAACACGCAGCATGGCCCGCTCGCCGGAGGCGGTGGTGAGCTGCACCTGGTCGCCGATGCGCGCCTCCATGATATCGGCCAACTTCTTGCCCAGCACAATGGTATTGTTGCCGCGCGCCAGGTCGGTGGGGTCGCCGCCCACCATGTAGTCGGCGAACATGTAGTACTGCATTTCGTGCAGCACGTCGATGCCCATGACCTGTCCATTGAGGTCGGTGGTGCCCACATGGAAGAGCACTTGGGCCACCAGCCTGGGCGTGACGTCCAGCACACGCGGATCTTTCTCCAAGGCCTCCATGATGGCCGGCGCGTTGCGCAGGCGCGGCAGATCGTCTTTGGGCTTCACCGAACGGATGAAGTAGTGTGCGGGCGGGTTGGTGCTGTCGGCGTAGGCCAGCTGCACGGGTTGCTGCGGCGAAGGTGTGGGCTCGTGGTAGAGGCGCACATGCGGGGTGCGGTTCAGGATCAGGCCGTCCAACAGGCGGTTCAGCCCGTGCATGAAACCGAGTAGGGTGACGAACATGGCGATGCTGAACATCACGCCCCCGGCGGCCACCAGCGTCTGGCGCATCTTGGCGCGCAGCAGCGTGAGGGAGATGTTGGCCAGCAGGCGCATGGCTCAGGGCTTGCGCAGCCGGGTTTCCGCCGTGATGCCCTCCAGCACCTCCACCTGCTCCATGTCGCGCAGGCCGGTCTTCACCCGGGTGCGGCCGTCTTCGCCGGTGAGCACGTAGCTGCCGTCCACGATGTACGCGGCGGGCACCAGCAGGGCGTTCTCCTTGGTGTGCACCACGATGCTGGCCTCGGCGGTGAGGTTGGGGTACAAACGCGGCGGCTTTTGCGTGAAGCGGGCCTCCACCTTGAAGGTGCGGGAGCGCTCGTTCATCAGCGGGATGATGCGCGACACCTCGGCGCGGAACACTTCGTTGCCGTAGCTATCCAGCGTGACCATCACGGGCTGGCCCGTGTGGATGCGGCGGATATCGTACTCGTCCACCTCCAGTTCCAGGTAGAGGTCGTCGGCGCTGCCGATCACGGCCACGGGCTTTTGCGGCGTGGCCAGCTCGCCGGGCTCGATCATCAGGTCATACACGATGCCGTCGATCAGGCTGGCGGGCATGCGGTCCTGTTGCCCGGCGGTGCTGATGGCGGCGTTGTTGCGGGCCACCTCCAGCTGCGTGCGCACATTGTCGCGGGTCTCGGCCAGCGTCTTGTTGGCGCGCACCCAGGCCGCACGGCTGGTGGTGAAGGCCAGCTCGCGCTGTTCCAGGTCAGTCCGGCTGCCGATCTGTTGCGCCCACAGGTTCTTCTGCCGCTCGTAGTTGGTGCTGTCCAGCAGGTACTTGCTGCGGGCCTGTTCGGCGGCATCCTTCAGCGGCACCAGCACGGGACCGTTCTCGGCGGCGTTGCGCTCCAGCAGCTGTACCTGGGCGGCGGCGCTGCGTTCGCCCGCCCCGCTGGTGCGGTCGTCGATGCGCATCAGGGGCTGCCCGGCCTTCACGGTATCGCCCTCCTTCACCAGCAGCTGCAGCACGGTGCCGGTGGCCGTGGGGTACACCTGGTATTGCCCTTGTGCTTTCACGAAGCCGTTGGCATATACGCTCTCGGTGATGGGCCCTACCGTAGGGGTGATGGTGCCATCATCGCTGCCGCAACCGGCCAGCACGATCAAGAGGGCCCCGGCCACCCATGCCTGCGTTTTCATGGTCCGAAAAGTATCGGACGCAAATGTCGGGTGCAGCGGGTTGGTGGTGAGAGACATTCGTCAAGCCCGTCCGTCCACCTCGGCCAAGAAATGCTTGCCCATGCCTTTGCGGGACACCACTGTTGGGGCATGGAACCTTTCAGCCGGCCGATCAACGTGGACCGATCGCTATCCCTATGGCCCGTATTCCTTGCTGGGCCTGCGGCGGGTATGCCTGACTTGGAACACGACCACCTCTTGGCCGATCAGCGCATACACCACGCGGTAGGGGAATTTCTTCAACTGAAGGTGCCGGTAGTTCTTCTTGCGGATGGCGTATCGCTCCGGACGTCGCTGGATCTCCCTATAGACCGTGTCAAGTCCTCTCTCGAAGCGATCGGCAAGCCGCTGGTCGATCTCTTTGTAATAGGCGTAGATCTCGGCGGTCTCCTTGATCGCCTCGGGCTTGATGACCAGCGTGAAGCTCATCCCTTGGTCCGATACTTATCGGACCCTTCACGCATCATGCGCAATGCTTCCTCGCGTGTGTACGATGCGCTTTCGCCGCTGAGGTGCCTGGCCTGGCGGCGATCCAATTCCTCGATCTCCTCGTCCGTATAGTCCTCCTGGTCGACCTCTTTGGCGATCTCCGTCTCAATGGCTGTTCCAATGCGCTTCAAGGCGGCCTCGTCCCACACCAGCATGAGGCGCTCCATCAGTGTTAGTTTGATGTTCGCGATGTCCATGGCTTTCGTTTCAGTCCGATGCTTAGCGGACCGATAAAGTTAGGACAACTCTCCCGCTGCCGGAAGCGGCAAGTTCCGATTCACCGACCACCAACCGTGAGAGCCCGGGAAAACCTCCCTCCTCAGGTTCGGGCATGATCTTCCATGAACGCATAACGTCCGGCTTATCAACCCCTGTGGAGAACTTGCGCCCGGTCTTTAAAAGCCCATGGCCCTAAGGAAGCCCGCATCTTCAACATTTCTGGCGCGAGCGTCCTCCGCTCGTGCCCCCTTTACGCCCTTTACCCAGTGGCCCTCAACGAACTTGTAGCGTTCGCTCATGATGGTGAGGGTAGGGTGTAGAACGGCACGAGCGGAGGACGCTCGCGCCAGAGAGGGGTGTAGAACGGCACGAGCGGAGGACGCTCGCGCCAGAGAGGGAGGGTAGGGTGTAGAACGGCACGAGCGGAGGACGCTCGCGCCAGAGAGGGGTGTAGAACGGCACGAGCGGAGGACGCTCGCGCCAGAGAGGGAGCAGGCCACGTTCACTATCAGTCACGGTTCTTGGACACGTTGTAGAACATAAAAATCGTCATCGCTCAACCACAATGTAGCGTTCTGGTTTCGCGTGGCAGGTATCCAAGGCAGGCTAAAGTCAATGTAACGAACCGGTTTACTTAGAACCTTGCGAACGTCTCTGTTCTTGCAAAATGAAAGAGGCGCAACAAGTACGATTGTGTTCCCTTTATTGATCCGCCATTTCCCGTCATTGCCGAACAGCGGATCTCCTCCACTATGGAACGACGCACTGTCTCCAAAGAACTCTTGGCGATAGGACAAGTCCGCATTCAGATATAACACCTCCACCTGACCAGTCGGGAAGGAATATGTGTACTTGCCCACCACTTCATCAGTTGAACGGATCGCTCGTGGGCCGCACGAGATAGCGAAGACAAGAGTGCTGATAAAAGGCCATGGGAATGTTGACCGGACTTTCATCGTATTGGCAGTCGTAATGGAGAGGGAACGGACATCACGGCGATCACGCGCATGGTGTAGGTCACTTCAATGGTTCGGAATTGTCCGTTGGGTCCATAAGGGTTCTCAGTCTTGTAAACAGCGGTAGGGTTCTGAATATCGTAACCTCCAACGGTGGCTGAAGCACGGGTGCCGGATGTTGCAGTCATGCGATCATTCAACTCAATTGTGAGCGGCACTAATGCTGTGTAATTCGAGAATACGATAGCGGGACCGGCGGTCACTGTCCCGTTAATGCTGCCATGGAAACCACGCGCTGGATTCGCCCCCGTCACATCGTTTGTAAAGTCAACGACATACAATGCAGGGTTTTCATTTCGTAGGGATCGGGTTGCATCTGCTGTATTGTTGCCACCAGTAATCGAACCTAATCCAGCACTGTACATGGCGCGCTGTACGTAGTCGGCCTGCAACATCTGCTGCCCCATGGTACTATTCTCGGTAAACGTCCGTTGGTCTGAGCCCGTGCCGTGTACCCATTGATAGGAGAGCTGATAAGCATTCACATCGTCATCGGTCGCAGGTGTGGACCATTCGCCATCGTTGATCCAATCCAGCGCATCAACGGCACCTGTTGCTGTGGCCCGAAAGGCTTCCTTCTTCGCTTTGTCTGCCGCCTCTTTCACTGTTTCAACTCCTTTGTCCCACAACTCCCCCGCTTTAGCCTTAGCCTCATCGAATTTCTTGGAGGCGAACTGCACCATCTCCTCAACACTGCCTACGGTATCCGGTGCTTCCAACTCTTTGCCTGTTGCAAGACCGCCATTAGCCTTCTTCTCCATTTGCAGTACTACCGGGGGCTTGGTGGAGTCCGTGTCGTTCCCCTTCGGTAGCATGTCGCTGAAGTTCATTCGATCCCCACCACCATCCTGCGCAGACTTGTTGTTCTGTTGCCCGTCTATGTCGAAGTCTCCTATGGGGTCATTGGCCGCGTAGTTGTACGGTGTTAAGTACATGTACTTATCCGCCAGCGGATCCACGCTAATAAACCTGCACGTCCACGCCGCGTAGTACCTCGCCCCATAATAGTTCAGCCCCGTCTCGAAGTCGTACTCCTTGCCCACGTAGCCGTAGCGGACCGGGTTCTGCCTTAGGCTGAATTCGCCGAATGGGTAGTACTCCAGGCGGTCCACGGCGGTGCCGTTCTCATCCATACGGCCCACTTGAGACCCGAGGTGGTCCTCCAATTCGTAAGTGAAGTAGGGTATGTTCCCGTCCAGCGGGTCACCCGCCCGCACCGTGGCGATCTGGTTGCGGCCATCCTTGATCAGCAGGGAGGTCTGCTGGGTACCGCCCTCCCGGAAGCGGTGCTCGAAGATGCCATCGATGTACACACAGGCCTCCATGAGGTACCCGCCGCCGTTGCGCACCAGCCTCTTCACGCGCTGCCCGGCGGCATCGTACAGGTAATGGGCCTGTATTTGCGGGGGTGCGCCGCTGGTCTGGAGCTTGGTGTAGGCCAGCTGGTCGGCGGCGTTCCATTCGTATAAGCGTTCGGTGTCATTCTTCACCAGGTTGCCATTGGCATCGTACAGGAAGGCGGCGTTCACCGTGGGCGGGCTGCCTGCGGTGCTGATGTTGGCCAAGCGGTTGAGGCCGGTGGTGTAATTGTATACGCGCGTGTAGTTGTTGCTGATGGCCTGGTGTACCAGCTCCTGCACGTTGCCCACTTTATCGTAGCTGTACCTCCGGGTATAGGCCCGCACGTGGTTGGCGTTGGGGCTGGCGGTCATGGCGCTTGTCGGCGCCCAGTGGTCGCCGTTCCACTTGTTGCCGCTCTCGCGGCCGGTGGCCTTCAATAATCGCTTGAGCGGGTCGTACTCAAATGTTTTGTCTAAGGCATCGCTGCCCAGCAACGAGCCGTTGATGCCGCAGTCGGTGATGCGCTCCTTGATCTTGATGATGTTTCCGCCGAGGTCGTACTCGTAGCCGGTGTCCTGCCGCACGTTGCCGCTCTGGGGCGTGTAGGTGTAGCCGCTTTGGGTGAAGCGTTCGGTGCGGATGCGCTTCAGGCGGAATGTGACCGGGTCATAGGCGTAGCGGGTATGGAAGCCGTTGGCCCGGGCCAGCAGGATGCGCTGGCCTTTGGCATTGTAGGCCACGCGCTCCACCACGGGCGCGCCTTGCAGCTCGATCCGTTCAAGGGAGCCTGCCCGATTGTATTTAGGCGTGAGTTCCTGTCGCTGGCCGTTGGTATCCTCCGGATAGGCCAGGTTCCGCACGCGGTTCAGCGCATCGTAGGCGTAGGTGGTGGTATAGGGCCGTGTGTCGAGGATGCTTTCGTCCAAGGGCGTCCAGTCCACGGCCCATTTCAGGCCCGACCAGACAGCGCTGTCCTTGATCACCCAGCGCGTCTTCTCCAAGGGGTTGCCCTTGAAATACGCCAGTAAGGGTTGGCTGCGGTACATTACCCAAAAGTTATGATCCATAAGACTGCCCATGAGCGCGGGCTACTTTTCCAGTTGACCAAGAGCGCCCTTGATAACCTCATACTTCTGGTCACTGGTTAACTGGTGCCATAAGTGATGTTCCACTTCGGGGACTTCAAATGGTGCTACACCTTGAAGTGGTTTCCAGGACAATTCGCTTGAAGCACATTTCGGACAAGTTGGATTGGCTCCAAGAATAAATGGCTGATGAGATTTATCCGCATCGCACGTGGCAGAAAATGCTTTATGGTGTAATGCGGCGAACGACCGATCGTTTGATTGATTGCCGGTTACGGCGCGAACAAGTGCGGTGATTTCATCAAACACACGATCCACATCTGCGTCAAGTGACCTGCGTTCACCACCTGCGGATCGCAACAAGAATACCCCGTACGAACCTTCTGGTACTTCCGGCTCGACGAAAGTGCTGCCACAGTTCCGACATGTGAATTGAAAGGCCGGTAGTTTCATGGTACAGGGAATATCATGTGCGCCTTCAATAACTCTTCAAAGTTCCCTATCACTGCATAATTGGAACCGGGCCCTCGTACGGATGGGAATTTCACAACAGAGTAGCCCGCATCGAAAGCTTTGGCCCCGATACTCTGTGTGGCCGTGGATATTCCACCACCAGCATAACCCCATTCAGCAGCGGTAGAAAACTCAGTAAGGTCGAGGACCTTCGCCTTGTTCAAGTCCAACGCATAGCGAATTGTATGACTGCCAGTGGCATTGTGAGCGGATAGCTCAAGTAGTGTTGTTCCTACTTGCTCAGATGTATAAACTCCAGCTCCAAACCGACTACCTGTACTCAGCCTCGTGGCATCAACACCCCTCAACATGCTGCTTGCTTGCTCGGAACTCCGTACTGTGTGAAATACGGTAACCTCACTTGATCTAACGATCCCATTTGCCAACCGGTATGCTTCAGCGACTTTCTGAACACGCATCAACAGCAGTTCCGGCACAAAGACCAACGCCACGTCCACCGGATGCTGAGCCGCTGTTATCAAACCCTCCGCGCCCGCCATGGCCGTGGGGTCAAGCTGCCGCCTGCCTTCCTTTTGCTTATTGAGATAGTTTGTCAAGCGATGTTGATCGGACATCAGCTTATGGGCGTAGCTGTCATCCGCCGGGCCTATGGTCTGTTGTGATTGTGCCCCTACGGGCTTCAAACCGAGAAAGCCTGCTTGCGGGGCGGCATCCGGCAGCCTCGGAGGACTATGGGGCTGGCGGATGGCCCCCGGTCTTGCGGTTTGATCTGCTGCCAGCACCGGAGCGGTCGAAGCCACGGACGGGCTTGCCGAATCCCCTTGGCCTTCCGTCTTCGACCGAACGATCTCGGCCGCTTTGAGTTCGAAGGTGGGTACTCCATCGGTGGCTGGAACCTGCGTCATCGGGCTACCGTCCCCGCTTTGCTGCTCCCCCGTCCCCTGCAACCCATCAATATCCAGATCCCCTATCGGCTTGTTACCTGCATAATTATATGGGTTCAAGTGCGCATAGTTCGCCGCCAGCGGATCCACGCTCACGAACCGGCACATCCACCCCGCATAATACCGCGCTCCATAGTAGTACAGGCCACTCTCATTGTCCTTCTCCTTCCCCACATAGCGGTACCGCTTCTTCGCAAAGGCCCCGAAGCTGGTCTCCCCGAAAGGATAGTACTCCTCCCGGTTGATGAGGTTCCCGCCGGAATCCAGCATTACACTGGAGGTACCCAAGTGGTCCTCCAAGTTGAACTTGATGGTGGGCGTGGCGTCCTCCGCATCATTGCCTATTCGGATGGTGGCGATGCGGCTGCGCCCGTCCATCATCCCGCTTAGGCGGGACGGGCAGTGCAGCGTGTTGTAGTACCGGGCGGGGTCCGCCGTTCCGGGACGTATGTCAAAGAACTTGGCCGAAGGTACTCTTTTCCTCCCTATCCGATTATCAAGACACTGCCAAAACGCGGAATTTTCAAAACAGCTACGGCTTCGTTGTATCGAAGGGGTGATCCCGGTTGTGTCGTGGATGTTGCTCGGCTGGATGTGGTGCGTTGCCCCAAAGTGACGATTCATCGCATTACCGTATGCGCAGCATATCCGCGTTACCCATGGTTGATGTGTTCGCCACCAGATAGCAGATCCACCATGCCTTGATGTATTGAATGGGAATCACCAATTACTTGAAAGGCATCCACAAATGTGCCCGAAAGTGCGATATCCACCTTGTCCAACTCCAAGCTGTCCGTAACATTCACAAGTGATGAATGTCCGCCATCATGTAGGACAATGTCGTTGGTTGTGGTTGTCAAATGGGTAAAGGGAAGTCTTCGCTTCGAGTAAGGAACCAAAAAGAACGACTTCTCTATTTGGAGTTCATTGCCCGATCTTCTGAATACAACGGTGAATGGTTCGACGGCAACGAACTTCCTGTCAATGAGCCACGCGATGACCAGAATTGCAACCATGACCACAAGGCCAAGAGTGCGTTGATCCAATGCAAAAGCGGCCATTGCGCCTGCAAGGCCCAAAAAGACGAACAACCCCATTGATGCGTTGTTCAAATCACTTCTTGCGTATCTCAAAGGCATGGCCTTAGAAACTGAACCGTGGAATTGACAGCGGTTCGTTGGATTGAACTGCGTCGCGGGCAAGCTCGCTTCCGACATACGCGCCAGCAATACTGACAACGGCAATGATGCCCAAAGCCGCCCATCCAACTGGCCCTCCGAGAACCAAGGTCGCCAGTCCTGCTCCAGCCATGCCGCCAAGCCATCCACCCAATAGACCACCAGCAAGCCCAGCCCCTTCCTCAATAGCGACTTGCCCTCGATTCGGCGGTGGAGCAGTGATAATCCTTCTCACTGAAAAAATGGTGGAGATGATAGTTCCAGCTATGCCGAGCCACTTAAGCCCTTTTGCAGCGGCGGTAACGCCCTTATTGCTTCCTGATCCGGACTTCTCAGCGATACTCTTGTACCCCTCCTTCGTTTTACCAGCCTTTTCCTCCATGCTCTCGAAGGTCCGTTGTTTATTCTCCACGGTCTTGGAGTAGGCTTCACCAGCATGCGTGAGGCGTTCTTGCATCGCTGTTCGATGCGCATTCCGAGTATCAAAGGCTTCTTTTGCCAACGATCGGGCATCCTTTAACGTCGGCGCATCCTCGATTGCCTCCACGAACCGACTTGCCCTTCGAGGATTCTGTTCAAGGTATTGCTCACGAATGATTCCGTCCCTTGTTACTGAGATGCTCAACGCTCCTGCCGCGTTGTTCATAGCTCCATCCGTATGCAAGTCGCCTTCAGCATTTGCCGTTAAGGCATTGCCCTCAGCGTCATAGAATCCGCGTACGGTGTCGTAATATGCGGTCACGCCATCAACCTCGATGCTCCCTTCAGCGTAGCCATCACATTGGGTGATCTCAATGTTGACCGCCGTGCCACTCGAATGATCCGATAGCACCTTGTTGGCCACTGCGTCGAACGCTTCGTTACCGGAAGCAAATCCGTATTTCTGAGTCTCGGCAACCGGTTCCGTGGGTGATTGCATCCCATCAATATCCAAGTCCCCTATCGGCTTATTCCCAGCATAATTATAGGGGTTCAAGTGCGCATAACTCGCCGCCAACGGGTCCACTGAAATAAACCGGCACATCCACCCCGCATAATACCGCGCCCCATAGTAATACAACCCGCTTTCGTTGTCCTTCTCCTTGCCCACGTAGCGGTACCGCTTCTTGGCGAACGCTCCGAAGCACGTGTCCCCGAACGGATAGTATTCCT
>JAHDVX010000016.1 GCA_023382455.1 Flavobacteriales bacterium | reverse complement strand
TCATTTTACGTTACGTTATTTCTTGCACGGTCGTCCTTTTAGGGTTTCCGATAACTCGTTAATAGACGCAACTGCTCACTGGACTGTTTCTATTGGAGTTCGCTGAAAACCAACGAGTTGAGAAGGGCAGGGCGCAAAAGATGAGTTGCGTCTATCGTCCACAAGGGCATGGTGCGTGGTGTGGGTCATAGGTTGTCCAAGGGGCTTTTGATCAGGCCGAGGCGGGCATTGGTTACCTCGGCGTAGAGGAGGGTGGTCTTGATGTTGGCGTGCCCGAGCAGCTTCTGGATGAAGGCGATATCGGTACCTGCTTCCAAAAGGTGCGTGGCATAGGAGTGGCGCAGGCTATGGATGCCGATATCCTTGTTGATGCCCGCCCGGTTCAAGGCTTGTTTAAAGACGGCCTGGGCACTGCGGGCAGTGTAGGCCCCGCCATATTGCCCCTCGAACAGGTGTTCCTTCGGGCGGTATTCCTTGAAATAGGCGCGGAGTTGTTCCAGAATGCTGGTGGGCAGGGGAACATAACGGTCCTTCTTGCCCTTGGCCCGCCGAAGGTGTACCTGCATGTTGGCACCGTCGATGTCCTTCACCTTAAGTGCCACCAGTTCGCTCACGCGCAAGCCCATGCCATAACAAAGGCGCAGCATGGTGTTGTGCTTCAGGTTCGGCGTATGGTCAAAAAGCCGTTTCACGTCCTGCGGGCTGAGGTGCTTGGGCAAGGTACGCGGTTTTTTGGGCCGTGGTATTTCCGCGAAGAATTTTTCCCGGTGCAAGACCTGTTCCACATAGAACTTGATGGCGTTGAGCCTGCTGTGCAAGGTGGCCTCGCCCAGCTTGAGTTCGTTGATGCAGTACAGCAGGTAGCTGCGAATCCTTTCGGGCGTGAGGGAGTCCACCGGCGTGGAACCCAGGGCCTGGAGCAATTGGGCGAACTCATTCCGGTAGGTGCGTTCCGTGTTGGGGCTGTAGCCTTTCAGCCGGAGGGTGTCGAGGAAGCGCTGCATGGCCGCAGTATTTTCCCGTGACAGATGGGCCGGAACCTCCGGGGAGATCGGCTTTTCGTGCAGGCCGAATTGCTGGCGGTATGCGGCATTGTCCGCTACATACCAGGCTTTCAGGCTGCGCGACCAGCGGGCACCGGGCAGCTGTTTCACCCGGGCAATGAGTTCCGCATGGTACGGGAAACGGACCAGGATCACCGCCCGTTCACGGTGTACGGCAGGCTGGAACACCACGTCCGAAGGCCAAGCCTCGGCAGGAACAGGGGAACTTGTCGGCCTGGCCATGAGTGCAAGATAAGCCGATGCCGTTCGGCCCGCTGGCAAGCTGCGGTCACACCTTCGCGTCCTTCCCGAACACCGATGCGATCCGCTTGCCGCCCATGACGAGCAGCAGGGTAGCGGTGCCCACCACCAGGCCGATCGCCGCGCTGGCCAACACTTCGGGGATGCCGACGGCCGCATGGTGCAGCCATGGAATGTTGTGCAGGAAGAGCCCGCCGGCCACGAGCAGCAGGGCCACGGTGCCAATGATGCCCAGGGCCTTGATGATCAGGGGCAGGGCCTGCACCAGCCCGCGGCCCAGGGCGCCCATGAAGCCCTTGCCGCCGGTGCGTGCGATCAGCTTCAGGCCCACATCGTCCATGCGGACGATCAGCGCCACCACGCCGTACACGCCTACCGTGGCAATGAGCCCCACCAGGCATACCGTGGCGATCCGCAGCCACAGCTCCTGGTGCAGCACGGTGCTCAGCGCGATGATGATGATCTCGATGGAGAGGATGAAGTCCGTGCGGACGGCATCGCGCACCTTCTGCTGCTCATGGTCCTGTCCGTCCGCGTGCGCCGCGGCCGGCGCGGCTTTTTCCCCGTGCCGGTGGAAGAAGTATTCAAAGATCTTCTCCACGCCCTCGTAAGCCAGGTAGGCGCCGCCCACCATCAGGATGATGGTGATGGCCAGCGGGAGGTACACGTTCAGCAGGAATGCCGCCGGGATGATGATGACCTTGTTCAGGAACGATCCCTTGGTGATGGCCCACAGTACCGGCAGCTCCCTGGAGGACACGAAGCCGGTGGATTTCTCGGCGTTCACCGCGAGGTCGTCGCCCAGGATACCGGCCGTTTTCTGCGAGGCCACCTTGGTGGCGGTGGCCACATCGTCCATCAGGGAGGCGATGTCGTCCAGCAGGGCGAAGAGGCCGGATGCCATGGGGTGGGTTCGGGGCTGCGAAAGTATTCAGCGGCGCCAGCGGAGTGGTTATCAGCCACGATGAACACGGATGCATACCGTCAGAGCCCGCGCACCCCGGCACCTGTATCCGTGTTCAGTTGCGTTCAGCCGTAGTTTGAACGCAGGAACCCGGCCTAGAACGCTTCCTTCAGGAACCAATAGGCCAGCAGCAGGCACCACACCAATTTCACCCCGGTGCTGAGCAGGAAGCCCACAAATGAGCTGAAGGCGATGCGCAGTGCATGGCCGTGGTCGCCCTGGTTGGCGATGTACTCCCCGATGAACGCACCGACGAAGGGGCCGAGGATGATGCCCAAGGGGCCGAGCAGCACGCCCACCAAGGCCCCGATCAATGCGCCGCGCTCGCCCAGCTTGGTACCGCCCCGCTTCTTCACCGCCCAGCTCGGCAGCACGTAGTCCACCACGGTGAGGACCAGGGTGATCAGGCCCGTGATCAGGAGGAATGCCGTGCTGAACTCGGCGCCCTTGGTGAAATGCAGGAGCAGCAGCCCTGCCCAGGAGAGCGGCGGGCCCGGCAGCACCGGAAGAAAGCTGCCCAGGATGCCGGTGATCAGCAGGATGACGGCCAGGACAAGAAGTGCGATCTCCATCGGTAGGCGGGTGGAAATGGTCGGCAAGTCAGCCGTGGCCGAATGTACATCGGACCGCGGTTCCGCATGTGCCCCCAATAGTCCTCCAATGCTTGCTCCCGTTGGGGTTCGGGTGTTCCGGTGTTGGAGGTTCAAGTCGTTGAGCAAACGACAGTAAGCGGCTATGAACGATTACAAATGCAAGATCGACCGAATACGGCGGCAAGCCCCCTGAATGTTTGCACCGGAGTTGGGAAACAACCCGCTCCGGATCGAACAAGAAACCCCTAAAACCCCTGTACCATGAACACGCAGAACAACATCGTCCGCCTGATCGGCAACCTGGGCTTTGCACCGGAAGTGCGCGAGCTGGCCCCGGGCCGCAAAGTGGCCCGCATGAGCCTGGCCACCCATGAGAGCTACACCAACCAGGCCGGGGAGCGGGTGACCGATACCCAATGGCACACCGTGGTGGCCTGGGGCCGCATGGCCGACCAAGTGGAGCGGCTGCTGGCCAAGGGTTCCGCCGTGGTGGTGGAGGGCCGCCTGGTGCACCGCACCTTCGCCGACAAGGACGGCCTGAAGCGCTACGTGACCGAGGTGGTGCTGAATGACCTGAAGGTGCTGGCCATCGGTAAGCGGGCCCAACGGTCCGAGGAGCAGGCCGCTGCCTGAGGAGGCTTTTCACGGCAACGCCGGGGCCGCCCGTCCGACTTGGTTCGGAACGGGCGGCCTCGGCCGCTTTGGGAGGTATGATCACGCCCGGCCGTGGGCCACTGCCTTCCACACCCCCACTGCGGCCGCACCGCATCCGGCCAGGAACCACCACCACGGGAACGGCCCGGGCACGTAGTGGGCCAATCCCTCCAGGCCCGCTCCGCCCGCCGCAGCCACGGACCATGGACGGGCCCCGGCCGCGGCGAGGTGTTGGAGCGGGTCCTGCAGGAAGGAGGCCAGGATCAACCCGGCGCCCGCCGCCAACCACGCCCAGGCCACTGCGGAAACACGGAACCCGGGCTCCCGCTCCAGCCGGTGCAGCAGGGCCATGCCCAAGCCCACCAGGCCCGCCGACACGATGCACGGTGCCAATACGGGCCCTACCCAAGGCGCGGGGATCAGGAACAGGAGGTCCGCCGTGAAAAGACTTCCCGGCCAGTCCAGGAAGACTTTCAGCCAGATGTAGTAGAATACATCCCATACGCCGAACAGGATGGCGAACCAGGCGAAGCGCGCCAAGCGGCCCCGGGTAAGCAGTGCGCCCGGAGCGAACAACATGACCAACGTTGCGGCCTCGCGCCCAAGCTCGATCAGTGCCAGCCGCACATCGATGGGTGCCAGCGGAAAGGCAAATCCACCGGGGTAGTACAGCGCCCGCAGGTAGGCCACCACCGCCGATTCCAGCCAGGCCATGGCCACGGCAAAGGCCAGCATCCAAGGCAGGCGGGCGGTCCAGGAGGGATTGCGCGCCATGGTCACCTTCGGGAACGGCGGGGGCCATGGGCGTATTGCCGCCGGTGGCGCTCCGGCGACGGAAATGCACACCCGGTTCCGGCCGGGAGATCGCGGAGCGGGATCGTTCAGCCCCGCCCGCCCCGATATTTGTACCATGTCCGACACCATGTCCTCCGCCGAACCGGAAACGATGCATGCCACACGGGTACGCGTGGTGAACAAGGGGCGGCATCCGCTGCCGCAGTATGCCACGGCCCACAGCGCCGGGCTGGATCTCCGGGCCAATTTGGACGAACCGTTCACCTTGGCGCCGGGCGAGTACCGGCTGGTGCCCACCGGCCTGTACATCGAGCTGCCCGAGGGTACCGAGGCCCAGGTAAGGCCGCGGAGCGGACTGGCGTTCAAGCACGGGGTCACCGTGCTCAACTCCCCGGGCACCATCGATGCCGACTACCGCGGCGAGGTGGGCGTGCTGCTGATCAACCACGGCCGGCAACCTTTCGTGGTGAACGACGGTGAACGGGTGGCCCAACTGGTGGTTTCGCGCTACGAACGCGTCCGTTTCGAGGAAAACGCGGACCTTCGCGCCTCCGAACGCGGTGCCGGAGGCTTCGGCCACACCGGTACCCACTGACCGAGACGACCCCCTTGCATGAAGATCATTGTTCCCATGGCCGGTATGGGCAAGCGGATGCGACCGCACACCCACACCACCGCCAAACCGCTGCTGCCCATTGCGGGCAAACCCATTGTACAACGCCTGGTGGAGGACCTCGCCGCCGTGGCCGGTGAACCCGTGGAGGAGGTGGCCTTCATCACCAATCCGGCCTTCGGGCCGGCGGTGGAGCAGCAATTGCTGGAGGTGGCCCAAGGTGTGGGCGCCAAGGGTTCCATCCACCATCAGGCCGAGGCGTTGGGCACGGCCCACGCCATCCTGTGCGCCGCCCCGGCCCTGAAAGGGCGCGTGATCATCGCTTTCGCCGACACGCTGTTCCGCGCGGACATGAAGCTGGACACCACGTGCGACGGGGTGATCTGGGTGAACAAGGTGGAGGACCCGCGTGCCTTCGGCGTGGTGAAGCTGGATCAGGACGGGATCATCACCGAGTTCGTGGAGAAGCCCGTGGAGTTCGTCAGCGACCTGGCCATTATCGGCATCTACTACTTCGCCGACGGGGAGCGCCTCCGCAAGGAGATGCAATACCTGATCGACAACGATATCAAGGAGAAGGGCGAGTACCAGCTCACCAACGCCATGGAGAATATGAAGCGCAAGGGTGCGCGCTTCAAGGCCGGTGCCGTGGATGCCTGGATGGATTGCGGCAACAAGGACGCCATGGTGGACACCAACGCCAAGGTGCTGGGCCACCTGAAGGACGCCAAGGACCTGGTGCATGCCAGCGTGAAAATGACCGGCAGCGTGGTGTTGCCCCCCTGCTTCATCGGGGAGAACGTCACCTTGGAGCACGCCGTGGTGGGGCCGTACGTGTCCATTGAAAGCGGCAGCACCATCGCCCGCAGCGTGGTGCGCAACTCCATCATCCGCGCCGGGGTGAAGGTCTCCGACGCGGTGGTGGACAACAGCATGCTCGGCGCGCGTGCTTCGGTCCGGGGGAAGGCCATGGACCTGAGCCTCGGTGACGACACCTCCATCGGATAGTACGATGGCCCGCCTCCTGATCCCCCTCCTGCTTTCCCTGCTGCTGGCCGCATGCGGGGGGGCCAAGGCCATAGGGGAAGGGGCTGCACCATCGGCCACGGAAGGCGAAGGGGCACCCAAGGGCAAGCGGGCCCAAGTGATGCGCTTGTATCTGGACGCCACCAACGCACGCCTGCAAGGCGACCCGGCCAAGGCCGTGCAACTCTACCGTTCCGTGCTGAAGCTGGACCCCGCCAACGCCGCTTCCATGTTCGAGCTGTCCAAGCTCTTCCACCAGATGCAAATGGGGGGCGAGGCCCTGGCCATGGCCAAGAAGGCGGTGGCCGAGGACAAGGACAACATCTGGTACCGCTTCCTGCTGGCCGACCTCAGCACACAGCTCGGCGACCTGCAAGGGGCTACCAAGGCCTATGAGGAGATCCTGGACCGCTGGCCCGACCGCCTCGAAGTCTATTTCGGCCTGGCCGATGTACTGAGCCGGCAGGGGAAGATCGATGAGGCCCGGAAGGTGTACCGCGACCTGGAGGAAAAAGTGGGGCCCAGCGAGGAGCTTGTGGCCCGTGAGTACGATATGCTCATTGGTGCCGGCAGCCTGGACAAGGCCCGGGAACTGCTGGAGCGGGTGATGGCCCAACACCCGGAGGATACACGGTACTACGGCATGCTGGCCGACATCTGCGTGGAGCAGGGCGAACGCGGGAAGGCGTTGGAGCTGTATGAAAAGGCCATCCAAGCGGACCCGGACGACAGCATGGCGCGCATCTCCCTGGCCCAGTTCTACTACGACGAGGGCCAGTTCGACAAGGGATTCGAACAGCTCCATATCGCCTTTGCCGACCCCGACCTGGACATCGACCCCAAGATGCAACTGCTCCTGGGCCTCTACCAGGCCACGGATGCCGGCCAACCCGACAGTGTGGGGCAGAAGCTCCTGGAGCAAAGCCTCCTGCTGATCCAGGCACTGAAGAAGGCCCACCCGGACTCCGGCAAACCCGCCTCCATCGAAGGGGATTTCCTGATGCGTGAGGGGAAACCCGAGGAAGCCCGGGCGGCTTTCCGCGAAGCGCTGGTCCACGAAAAGGACAAGTTCCCCATCTGGGCGGCCTTGCTCCAGCTCGATTTCCAGCTCAGCGACTGGAAGGCACTGGACCAGGACGCCACCGCGGCCGCTGAACTGTTCCCGGCCCAGCCGGAACTCTACCTGTACAAGGGCATTGCGCTCAGCCGCTTGGAGAAACATGCCGATGCCGTGGATGCCTTGGTGCTGGGCCGCGACATGGTGGTGGACAACGACCAGCTGGAGGGCCAGTTCCTCAGCCTGCTCGGCGATACCTACAACGAGCTGGGGGAATTCGCCAAGAGCGATGAGGCCTACGGAAAAGCCTTGGCCTTGAACAAGGACGATGCGGGCGTGCTGAACAACTGGGCCTATTACCTGAGCGTACGCGGCGAACAGCTGGAAAAGGCCGAGGAAATGAGCCGCCGCAGCAACGAGCTGAGCCCGGGCACGGCCACCTACATGGACACCTATGCTTGGATCCTCTTCAAGGAAGGCAAGTACACCGAGGCGCGCGAGTGGCAGGAAAAGGCCCTGAGGGCCGAGCCCGTGCCCGATGGGGTGCTGCTGGAGCACTACGGGGACATCCTCTTCAAGCTGAACGATACCGCCGGGGCCGTGGAGCAGTGGAAGAAGGCGAAGGCGGCCGGCGGTGCCAGTGATCAGATCGACCGCAAGGTGCGCGAAGGCAAATTGGTGGAATGAACATCCGGCATCTGCTTGCAGCCTTCGGCACGGGCCTGCTGCTGTCGGGATGTGGCGGCAGCAAGGCCGTTTCCACCGGGGAGCCGCGCCCGGACCATGACCTTCGGCCCTTGGGCTCGGCGGAGCTGCTGGCCCGCCTCCTGCAGGACCAACCCCAACCCCCGCGCTATTACAGCGCCAAGGCGGACGTTTCCTGGACCACGCCCCAGGAGAACCGCACGCTCAAGGCGCACGTGCGCGTGGTGCGGGACAGCGCCGCCTGGCTGAGCATCACCCCGGCCCTGGGCATCGAAGTGGCCCGCATCCTCCTCACTGCGGACTCCCTGCACCTGATCGACAAGTTGCACGACCAGTACTGGACCGGTGACACGGCCCAGGCCCGGAAGAAATTCGGCCTTGCACCCAGCCTCGGCCTATTCCAGGATGCCTTGCTGGGCCTGCCCATCGGCATCGACCCCGAGGAGAAGTACCGCAACGACCGGGAGGATGGCCGGTACACGCTTAGCACCAAGGAGCGCCGCAAATACCTGCGCGCCGCCGAGGAGATCGCCGAGGATGACAGCACCAATAATGGCCGGGACATGCGCCCCAAGCGCCTGGAGCGCACCCTGCGCAAGGCCGAGCGCAAGGAAACCCTGGTGTACAAGTACTGGATCGACCCGGACAGCATGCACACCGACCGGGTGCTGATCACCGACCTGGCACACGATCAACAGGCCGATGTGCGTTATATGGAGCGGAAAAGCGTGGACGGCCATTCCATTCCCGGGTTCATCGGCCTTTCTTTGTCCTCGCCCGGCACGGCCGCCGGTGCCAGCCTGCGGCTGGAACGCATCCAACTGAATGGACCCTTGGAACTCCCCTTCCGCATCCCGGCCAAGTTCACGCCGATGGAGTAGGTGGTGGGCCGTGGTGGCCATGCTGGTCCTGGGCCTGATGCCCGCCTACGGGCAGAGCCGGAAAACCCTGGAGAAGAAGCGCGACGCACTGGATGCGCAGATCAAGCAGACCAGCGCCCTGATCGAGAAGGCACGCAGCGAACAGCGCAGCACCCAGCAACAGGTGCAATTGCTCGAGGCCCAGATCCGCCAGCGCCAGGAACTGATCAACACCATGAACGCCGAGGTCGGGCGCATGGACCAGGCCATCCAGGATTCGCGGGACAGTATCCGCCTGCTGGAGGGCAACCTCGAGGAGCTCCGGGCGGCCTATGCCCGCATGGTGCAGTTCGCCTACATGAACCGCAATGCCTATGACCGCCTCAGCTACATTTTCGCGGCCGAGAGCTTTGCCCAGGCGTTCCGCCGCTCCCGCTACCTGGACCAATTGGCCCAGCAACGGCGCCAACAGGCCGAGCTGATCGGCCAGGCTCAAGTCTCCTTGGCGGCCAAGGTGGAAAGCCTTGAGGCCACCCGCAAGGAACGCGCCTCCCTGCTGGACCGCCAGATGGGCGAGGCCCGCAAGCTTACCGATGACAAGAAGGGCCAACAGACCGCCTTGGCGGATCTGCGGCATGAGGAGGGGCGCTTGACGAAGACCCTGAAGAAGCAGGAGGCCCAGCGCCGTGAATTGGCCGCCGCCATCCGCAAGGCCATCGAGGCGGAGATCGCCAAGAGCCGGGCCACCACCCCCAAGACGCCCGGGGCAACGACCTCCGCGAAGGCCGAGTTCTCCATGACGCCGGAAGCCAGGGAGCTCAATGCCGATTTCGAGAAGAACCGCGGGAAGCTTCCTTGGCCCGTGGACAAAGGCACCGTGACCAGCCGGTTCGGCAAGCAACCCCATCCGGTGCTGCGCGGCATCGTGATCGAGAACAACGGCCTGGACATCGGATGCATGCCCGGAGCGCAAGTGAGGGCCATCTTCCGTGGTGAGGTCAGCAGTGTCATCGTCATTCCCGGTGCGGGCAAGGCCGTGATGGTGAGCCACGGCGCCTACCGCACCGTGTACAGCAATCTGCGGGACGTGGCCGTGGCCAAGGGCGACAAAGTGGACACCAAACAGGTGGTGGGCACAGTGATGACCGAGGAGGGTGCCAGCACGGCGCACATCGAGATCTGGAAGATCGGCCCCGACGGGCAGCTCCAGAAGGTGGACCCCGAGGCCTGGATCGCCCAGTAGGTGCGGGCAAGGCCCAAGGCACTACATTTGTCACCGAGGATGCACCGCTCCATGGCGGTCATCCGCTGCACATGGGAAGAATAGGCCCCACCGAGATCATCCTCATCATCGCGCTTCTGCTCCTGCTCTTCGGTGGCAAAAAGATCCCTGAGCTCATGCGGGGGCTGGGCCGGGGCATGAAGGAGTTCAAGGACGCCCAGAAGGACGACCGCCCCAACCCCTCCGAGAAGCCCTGATCAGGCACGTGTCCACGCGATGACCTTGCCGCGCACCTTTCATGAGGCCAAGGCCGCATTGGCTTCCGGGGAGTTCACGGTGAAGGCCATGACAGCGGCCGCCTTGGCCCAAGCGCGGGCGAAGGCCGACCTGAATATCTTCCTGGAGACCTTTGACGATAGCGCCTTGGCCAAGGCCGCCGAGGTGGACGCCAAGATCGCGGCCGGTACCGCCGGCCCGTTGGCCGGGGCCATCATCAGCATCAAGGACAACCTGTGCTACGCCGGCCACGGTGTTTCAGCCTCCTCCCGCATGCTGAAGGGTTATGTGAGCCCGTACAGCGCCACCGTGGTGGAACGCATCCTGGCCGCCGATGCCGTGATCATCGGCCGCACCAATTGCGATGAGTTCGCCATGGGCAGCAGCAACGAGACCAGCGCCTACGGCCAAGTGGGCAATCCGCTGGACCCCGCGCGGGTGCCGGGCGGAAGCAGCGGCGGTGCCGCCGCCTCCGTGGCTGCAGGCACCTGCCACATCGCGCTGGCCAGTGATACCGGCGGCTCCATCCGCCAGCCCGCCTCCTTTTGCGGCGTGGCCGGGTTCAAGCCCACATACGGGCGGGTCAGCCGCTACGGCCTCATCGCCTTCGCCAGTTCCTTCGACCAGGTGGGGCCCTTGGCCTATGATGTGGAGGACCTGCAGGCCGTGCAGGCCGTGATCGCCGGTCCGGACGATCGGGACAACACCACCAGTCACCGGCCTTTCGCCACGGCGGATGTGCCGGCCAAGCTCCGGATCGGCTACTATGCGCAGTGCCTGGACGTGCCCGGCATGGACCCGGAGGTCAGGGACCGGACCCTGGCCGAGATCGACAGGCTGCGGGCCGAAGGGCATTCCGTGGTGCCCGTGGAACTGGCCCATGCCGACCTGTTCGTGCCCACTTATTACATCCTTTCCACCGCCGAGGCCAGCAGCAACCTGGCCCGCTTTGACGGCATTCGCTACGGTCACCGTGCCAAGGAGGCACAAGGTGTGGAGGATACCTACCGCCGGAGCCGCTCGGAAGGTTTCGGCCCGGAGGTGCAACGGCGCATCCTGCTGGGCACCTTCGTGCTCAGTGCCGGTTACTACGATGCCTACTATGGCCAAGGGATGAAGGTGCGGCGCATCATCCGGGACAACACCTTGGAAACCTTGGCCGGGCTGGACCTGCTGCTTACCCCCACCTGTCCGTCCACCGCCTTCCTCAAGGGGCAGATCAGCGACCCGGTGACCATGTACCTCCAGGACATTTTCACCGTGCAGGCCAACCTGGCCGGAATCCCGGCCCTTTCCATCCCGGCTGGCCAGCACTCCAACGGCATGCCGTTCGGTATCCAGTTGATGGCCAAGCCGTTTGAGGATGAACGCTTGCTGGCTGCCGCCCGCAGGCTTTTTCCGTGCTGATTCCCCCCGGCGGATCCAGGACCCGATCGTCCGTGTGTCAACGATCGATCGTTGGCCCCCGCGGGCAACATTCGGGAAGAATGCGCGTAAAAGACGAGATATTCGCCGTCCATGAACTTCCGAGTCCTCTTTCTTGCATTGCTTGTTTCACCCGTCGGGCTGGTGGCACAGGATAGCGTCCGGATGGATGACCCTGTGCTGGAGCGGATCAACGAGCTCAGCCGGCTGCCTTGGCTGAAGAACGATCCCTTCACCACGGACGTTGCCGCATTGAACGTGCACGGCTTCGCTCCGGGCCAGGTGCCCACCTACGCGGATCCCGTGTACAGCGAACGCCTGATGGCCTTGGACGAGCGCACGCCGTTCAAGCTCACCTACAACCAGCCCGTTCGTTCCTACATCGACATGTACACCCAGCGCAAGCAGGAGCAGACTTCGCGGATGCTGGGGTTGGCGCAGTTGTATTTCCCGGTGTTTGAGCAGGCGTTGGACCGCTACGGCCTTCCGCAGGAACTGAAATACCTGGCCGTGGTGGAAAGCGCCCTTTACCCCGGTGCCCGCTCGCGTGCGGCCGCCGTGGGGCTTTGGCAGTTCATCATCGGCACGGGCAAGCTGTACGGCCTGCGCGTGGACAGCTACGTGGATGAGCGTTGCGACATCTACAAGAGCACCGATGCGGCCTGCCGCTACCTGCGCGACCTGCATGAGGTATTCGGGGATTGGGAACTGGCACTGGCCGCCTACAATTGCGGTCCGGGCAACGTGAACAAAGCCGTTCGACGCGCCGGAGGCACGCTCGACTACTGGAAGATCTACGACTATCTGCCCCGGGAGACGCGCGGCTACGTGCCTGCCTTCATTGCGGTGAACTACGTGTTCAACCACGCCGCCGACCACAACATCTACCCCATCATCCCCAACTACTGTGCTTACGAGGTGGACACCATCCAAGTGCGCTACCCGCTTCAGCTGGACCGGCTGGCCGCCATCCTGAAAGCAGATACCCAGGAGCTGCGCGACCTCAACCCGGTATTCAAGGCCGGGGTGGTGCCCACGATGAACTGGCCGGCCACGATCTACATCCCCGAATCCCTCGTGGCCGACTTCATCCAGCAGGAGGATACCATCGCCAGGTCCTACGCACCCGATGTAAGCCAGCCTGCACCGGCCACGGTTATCGCCGCACGGACAGCGCCCACCGGGAAATACACCCATGTGGTCCGCCGAGGTGAGACCTTGGGCCAGATCGCCCAGCGCAACAGGGTGAGCCTGCACGACCTGCGACGCTGGAACCACCTGCGTGGGGACCGGATCCATCCGGGCCAACGCCTGGTGCTGCACCGGGAGGTGAAGGCCGCTCCGGAGGAGGCCAGGGTGGAAAGGACCAAGGCAGATGACGTGGCAAGGAAGGAGCAGGAGTACATCTACCACACCATCCAGCCTGGTGACACGCTGTGGGAGATCGCCAAGAACTATCCCGGCGTCAGTGTGGAGGATATCAAAAGGCTGAACAGCGGCCTGAACTTCCGCCACCTCACCGTGGGGAAGAAGATCAAGGTCGGTGTGGAAAAAGGCTGAGGTAAGGCTGCTGGATCACGGCGTGGTTTTCCACGATCGCGCCATTCCTGTTGATCTTTTTGTCCGCCCCGGCCGGTGCCGCCCGCCTAAATTTCGGTGCAAACGCGGCACCATGGGCTTGGCGAACATCCGTGACTTCATGCATGCGCATTGCCGGTTCCGGTTACGGAGCGGCCGGGAAGTGTTCGGTGTGGTCTGGGAGGATGGTTCCCAGGCTGAACGGAGGCTGCGCTTCGCTTCCCTGGGCGATTACGAACGCTCACGCAAGGATCCCCAGCATCCGATCGAGGCGATCCCCATGCTTCCCGAGGAGATCCTGCTGGCCGAGCGGCTGGCCGAATAGGAGCCTATTTGGCCAACGGTCCGGCGAGGCCTGCCCGCCAAAGCAGAAAGGCATAGACCCGCGCCACTTCGCCCAGCCGCTCAAACCGTCCGGTAGCCCCGCCGTGCCCGGCCTCCATGTTGGTCCACAACAGGATCGGGCCGTGGCCCTTCTGGTGTTCCCGCAGGCGGGCCACCCATTTGGCGGGTTCCCAGAATTGCACTTGGCTGTCATGGATGCCTGTGGTGGCCAGCAGTGCGGGGTATTCCGCATCGTGCACGTTGTCATAGGGTGAGTATGCCAGGATGCGGCGGAATGCCTCGGGTTCACGGGGGTCGCCCCATTCGTCGTATTCGCCGGTGGTGAGCGGCAGGCTGGCGTCCAGCATGGTGTTCACCACATCCACGAAGGGCACCTCGGCCACCACGCCGTCCCAGAGGTCGGGCCGCAAGTTCATTACGGCACCCATGAGCAGGCCACCGGCACTGCCGCCCATGCAATAGAGACGCTTGGGGTCGGCATGGCCGTCGGCCACCACCTGCTCGGCGCAGGCGATGAAGTCGGTGAAGGAGTTCAGCTTGTTCTCCATACGGCCCCCATCGTACCAGGCCCGCCCCAATTCCTCCCCGCCGCGCACATGGGCCAGGCCCAGCACGAAACCACGGTCCAGCAGGCTGAGCCGCGCGCTGCTGAACGACGGCTCCACGTTGATGCCATAGGCCCCATAGCCGTAGAGCAGGAATGGCGCACGCCCGTCCATTGCCAGATCGCGACGGTGCACCACGCTGATCGGTACCCGGGCACCGTCCTTGGCCACGGCCCAGATCCGCTCGCTCACATAGCGGGAAGGGTCGAAGTCGCCCAACACTTCCTGCTGCTTCAACAGCCGGTCCTGGCAACTGGCCATGTCATGCTCGTGGATGCTGGAGGGCGTGGTGAGCGAGGTGTACCCGTAGTGGAACTTGCAGGTGTCCCATTCGGGGTTCACGGATCCGAATGCCACGTACGCCGGGTCGTGGAAGGTGATCTCGTGCTCCTCGCCGCCGGCCAAGGGCAGGATGCGCAGGTGAGCCAGCCCGTTCCGGCGCTCGGTGATGACCAGGTGTTCGCGGAATACCTCCGCATCTTCCAGCAGGACATCCTCACGATGGGGCACCACCTCGGTCCACCGGCTCTTCGCGGTTTCTTCCTCCGGGCATTCCATCAGCCGGAAATTGCGGGCCTTCCAGTTGGTGAGGACGTAGAATTTGCCGGGCACGTGCATAATGCTGAACTCGTGCTTCCGCTCCCGGGGGAAGAGCGTCCGGAACTCTCCCATCGGGTCGTCCGTCCGCAGCAGGCGGTGCTCGCTGGAGAGGGTGCTTTCGGTGGAGATCACCACGAAGCGGTCCGACCGGCTGCGGTAGACCTCGCAGCTGAAGGCCCTGTTCCGTTCGTGGAACATCTCCTTGTCCGTGGACGGGTCGGTGCCCAGCACGTGGCGGAACACGCGGGCATTGCGCAGGCTGCGGTCCTTGCGCACGTAGAAGAAGGTCCGGTCGTCCGCGAATGCGCCGCCCTCTCCGGCGTTGGTGATCTGGTCCGGGAGGTCCTGTCCGGTGCGCAGGTCGCGGAATCGGATGGTGTACTTGCGCCGGCCCACGGTGTCCAGGCTGTAGGCCATGAGCTGGTTGCCCGGCGCGATCTCGAAGTCCGCGAGGTCGAAGTGCTCATGGCCTTGGGCCATGGCGTTCTCGTCCAGGAAATCGGTGAAGTCTTCCGGAATCTCGTCCCGGTCGGCGCCCACGGGTGCCCGCATGTGCACGGGGTATTCGGCGCCGGCGTCGTAGCGGAAGCGGTACCAGTAGCCGTTTTCCCGGTAGGGCACGCTGAGGTCCGATTCCTTGATGCGCCCCTTCATCTCCCGGAAAAGCGCCTCGCGCAGGTCCGCCACGGGGGCAAGCACTTCGTCCGTGTAGGCATTCTCCTTCAGCAGGTGGTCCACTACGCGGCGGGTGTGCCCGTTCGGCGTTTTGGCCGCGCGTTCTTCCTCGCTCAGCCGCATCCAGTCATAATCCTCCGTGCGGCTGATGCCGTGCAGCTCCACGGTGCGGGGTTCCTTGTCGGCCTTGGGCGGTTGGGGCGTGGCAATGGTCTTCATGGTGCGGTCGGCCGCGCGAATTTA
This sequence comes from Flavobacteriales bacterium, assembly GCA_023382455.1. Classification (GTDB taxonomy): domain Bacteria; phylum Bacteroidota; class Bacteroidia; order Flavobacteriales_F; family PHOS-HE28; genus PHOS-HE28. The sequence goes on along the minus strand of JAHDVX010000016.1, from coordinate 61,097 downwards.
CCCCCAGCTAGCAAGGGGGCTCAATGAAGCAGGTGGTGGAGCACCTCCGGTGACCGCAGCTGGCCGAAGCCTTCGACGTGGAACCGGAAAAAGGTGAGCAGGTCGTCCAGCAAGGCCTTGCGGGATGCGGGTTCCACACGTGCCGGTGTGTTGTCCCGCATGGCGCCCAGGATCTGTGCAAAGGCGCGGGAGGTCGCCGGTTCCATGCAGAAGACGTGCGGTGAAGGACCCTTGAAGAAGAACCCTTCGCGCATGTCGAAACGGTGTTCCCCGCCAGCTGGCGGCGTTGGCCGGAACCCCAGGTGGCCGCAGAGGCCTGCAAGCAGCATCAACGGTTGCTGGCCGGGGTCGGGCCCGGTGTCGATGTCCTCCAGCGTCCGTTGCACGAAATCGAACAAGGCCTGGTCCGGGGATTCCTCCCGCAGGGTGCGCAGGAAGACCTCTTGGGCGAACAGGAGCAGGATGCCCCGCACCGGCTCGGCGGGGACGCCCACGAAGGGCTTCTCGATGCGGGCCTCGCGCACGGCGTGGAGGTCGCGCTCATGGTCCTCGGTCACCACCAGTTCCAGGCGGGCCAAGGGTTGCAGGTGGGTGGCCCGCACCGCTCCCTTGGCCGAGGTGCGCACCATGTACGAGCGCGCCCCGAAAGCCTCGGTGTAGGCCTTCAGGATGGTGGTCCGGTCGCCATGTCTGATGGTGCGCAGCACAACGGCCCGGGTGGTCTGCAGCATCACGCGCCCTGCAAGCCGGGGTTCATCGCACCACGGCCACCTTGGTGTTGCACTTGGTCTTCCCTTCGGGGTCCATGGCGAGCACCAGGTACACACCGGTGCTCACCCGGCGGCCGCTCATGTCCGTCACGGGCCAAATGGCCTGCCCGCCTTTGGAAATGGTGCGGTAGACCAGGTTGCCGGCCACATCGGTGATGCGCACATCGCTGTCCCGCACCAGCCCCGTGATGGCCACGGGCCCCGTCCAGGTCTCGCGCACGGGATTGGGGAAGACCGTGGCGCACTCGGTGGCCAGATTGCCGGTGGTGGCATCACCGCGGTAGCTCACGATGCCTTTGTCGGTGCCGATGAACAATTCACCCGTGGTGCCGTCCATCGCCAGGCAGATGATGTTGTCGCTGGGGAGCGGGCTGTTCGCGGCGGTGAAGTGGGCCAGTTGTTCGGTACCGTCGGCGGAGACCAGGTAAAGACCACTGGACTGCGTGCCCAGCCATTTGCGGTTGGCGCCATCCACCACGATGGCGCTCACCGCCTCGGTCTCCAGCAGGATCTGCACGTTGCCGTCCTGTTCGATGAGTATCTGTGTCGCATCGAAGTTGTCACCGGAAAACACCAGGTCGGGGTTGTTGAAGATGGCGATCCCCTTGCCGGTGCCCACCCAGATACGCTGGTCGAGGTCCTCGGCCAGGCTGAACACGTCCATGGAGGGCAGTTTGCCTTGGCCCTCGTAAGTGTTCAGGGCTTTGGCCAGGTCATCGCCGGGGTCGGAAGGCGTGCCGTTGTCGGTGAAGACATACAGGCCCGAACTGCGCGGCCGGACGGCCCACTTGTAACCGTTCTTGGCCACGATGATGTCGCCCAGCAGCGTGTTGGCGCCCAGGGCGGAACCGCCGCCCATGGCGTACCAGTTGCCGCTGCGCATGCGTACGCTGATCGGCTGGGCGCAATTGCTGTTGGTGGCCCAAAGGTTCCCGTTCTCATCATAGGCCAGGCCGCCCACTTGGGTGGGGGCATCACTGGCCGTGCTGTTCTGGAAGGCTTGCAGGCTGCTGTTGTTCGGCAGGAAGAAGGTGGTGCCGTGCCCGTTGTGCATCTCCAATACGCCGTCGTCCCAGCTTCCCATGAAGGCATGCCAGCCGTCATCGGGGTCCACGGCCATGGCCATGGGGTCGTTCAACGATTCGCCGTATTCATTGCCGCCCGAGGCGAACATCGGGTCGTTGGCCCTGTTGGTGGTGTGCCAGAGCCCGTCGGCCAGGTAATGCACGCCCTCCTTGCGGTACATGTTGCCCCAGGTGCTCGAGATCCCCCCGGTGGTGGCGTAGAGTACGCCCTTGGCGGCCGCCATGCGGTAGACGGAGTTGGTGGCCGGCCCGTTCGGCTGGACGATGTTGTGGGTGCTGCCCATGAAATGCACCAGCCCCATGCCGTTCGATGCCAGCCAAAGGCCTTCCTGGCCGGCGCGGATGGCGTCCATGGCATTGACGGGCGTGCCGTTGATGTCATGGATGTAGTACATCTCCTGTAAATTGGTGTCGTACTCACGGACCTTGTCCAGGCCGGTGACCTCCAGGTTCTGCCCGTTGTAGGATACGCGCATGCTGCGGTGGAAGCCGCTGCCGGCCGCGGTGAAGACATTCCAGCCCCCATCCTGGAAGTAGATGGTGTCCAGTTCCGCCTGTCCGGTGAGGTCCACCCGGCGGTTGACGAAAAGACGGCCGCTGAAGGACACCGCCTCGGTGAACGGTCCGTTGGCACCCGGAATGTCGGTGCGCTTGTGCCAGTTGGCGTACGCCGCAAGATTGGCCTCTCCCTGCCACGCGGCGTACAGGCCTTCATCGGTGGCGGCGTAGATGGAGTCCTGGTGGAAGGCGATGGCGTTCACCTTGAGCCGGGCACCGTCCGGGCCGATGAACCAGGTTTCCTTCACCTCGGAGCGCTCCAGGTCCACCACCACGATGCCGAAGCCGCAACCCAAGTAAGCTTGCGTGCCCTGCTGGCTGATGCAATAGATGCCCTTGTCGCCCACCACGCTGCTCCGCTTGATGTCCGGCATGTTGATGGCCTGCCCGTTGCGCACCAGGTCCAGGTTGCCGCTTTGGTAGCCCACGAGCAGCGTGCTGCGGGCATCATTCCAGCCCAGCGAGAGGATGTCGACCTCGCTGAGCAGGTTCACCTTAGTGTAGCGCTCGGTCTCCCCGTTGGCCTTGTTGAACTTGAAGACGGTGGAGGAGGTGGCGCAGTAAATGTCCTCGCCGCCATTCACCAGGGCGATGGCCTGCCGGTACTGGAAATGGTCCCGCCATTCACCGATGGCCGGCTGGGCGGCCAACTGGCCGGCCGTGAGGAGGAAGGCGGGGATCAGGATACCGGATGGTCGCATGCGTGCTTGGGCTACGGTGGTCACAACGCGGAAGCCGGGGGATCGGTATGGGCACCCGGCGGCCCGATAAGCAAAGCGCCCCGTTCAGAGGGGCGCCGCTGGAGGTCGCGTGCGGATTCGAACCGCAGTAGCAGCTTTTGCAGAGCTGTGCCTAACCCCTCGGCCACGCGACCATTTCCTGAGCCCCGGCCACCGGGGTGGCGACCAGGGGGCCGCGAAGATAACGGCTTCCGGCTATCCCTCCACGGTGTAGACCACGCTGTCCACAGCCCCGGCGATCGGCGGGTGCTCTTTTTCGAGGCGCACTTTCCAGCGGAAGCTGGAGGGCCATTCCTTGCGCAAGGCCGCCAGGATGCGGGCCGCCACATGCTCGATCAGGTGGGAGCGGACGGCCATTTGCTCCACGACAATGGCCGTAACGCGGCTGTAATCGATGGTGTCGCCCAGCTTGTCGGTGCGCTCGGAACGCGTGAGGTCGCCCTCCACGGAAACATCCACGCGGTAATGGCCGCCGATCTGGCCCTCCTCGGCCAAGCAGCCGTGGTAGGCGTACACCTTGATGCCTTTCACCTCGATCACGCCCATTCCATGCAGGTCTTCAGGCCCGCCTTCAGCCGGGCCACCAGTTCGTCGCGGCCGATCAGCGCACTGACGTCGAACATCCCCGGCCCCTGCATGCGCCCCGCCACGAACAGGCGGTACACGGGCATCACTTGGCCGATCTTCTTGCCATGTTCGGCAAGCACCTGGTTGAAGGCTTCCTCCAATTGGGGCGGCTCCACCGCAGGCAGGGCCTCCACCTTGGCGATGAAGGCCTCGATGACCGGGGCCACTTCGGGCTTCCAACGCTTCTTCAGCTCCGCGGTCCCCGCCTCATTGTCCGCAAGGGGCGATCCCTTGGTGAAGAGGTAGGTGCCTTCCAGCATGTCTGCCGGGAAGGTGGCGCGTTCCTTCAGCAGGCCCACGGCGGCCATGGCTTTTTCCGGGCTTGTGGTGATGCCCGCGCCGGTGAGCAGATGCTGCAACTGCCCGGCCAGGGAGGCCTCCGGTTGCTTGCGCAGATATTGCTGGTTGAACCACAGGGTCTTCTCCGGATCGAAACGGGCGCCGCCCTTGTGCACGCGCCCAAGGTCGAACTGGGCCACCATTTCATCCAGCGACATGACCTCCTGGTCGGTGCCCGGGTTCCAGCCCAGCAGTGCCAGCATGTTCACAAAGGCCTCCGGGTAGTAGCCGCGCTCGCGGTAGCCGGTGCTTCGCTCCCCGCTGGTGGGATCGGTCCAGTCCAAGGGGAAAACCGGGAAGCCCAGGCGATCGCCGTCGCGCTTGCTGAGCTTGCCGTTCCCGTCCGGCTTGAGGATGAGGGGCAGGTGTGCAAAGGCGGGCCGCTCCCAGCCGAAGGCTTCGTAGAGCAGCACGTGGAGCGGTGCACTGGGCAGCCATTCCTCGCCGCGGATCACATGCGTGATGCCCATCAGGTGGTCGTCCACGATGTTGGCCAGGTGGTAGGTGGGCATGCCGTCGCTCTTGTACAGCACCTTATCGTCCACGTGGCTGCTATGCACCGTGACCCAGCCGCGCACCTCATCCTCGAAGCGGACCTCCTCGTTGCGCGGCACCTTCAACCGGATCACGTGGGCATCGCCCCGCTCCAGCCGCTCGCGGGTTTCCGCCGCACCCAGGACCAGGCTGTTCTTCATGTGCTCGCGCGTGATGGCGTTGTAGGCCGGCGCGTTGGAGCCGGCGGCCTTCAGGCGTTCACGCATGGCCTCCAGGTCCTCGGCGGTATCGAATGCGTAGTAGGCCTTGTCCTGCTCCACCAGTTGCTCGGCATAGGCACGGTACAGGTGCTTCCGCTCGCTTTGGCGGTAAGGCCCCACGCTGCCCCCGCCCCAAGGTCCCTCATCGGGCTGCAGGCCGCACCAGGTGAGCGCCTCGCGGATGTAATCCTCGGCACCCGGCACGAACCGCGCCTGGTCGGTATCCTCGATGCGCAACAGGAATTGCCCGCCGTGCTTGCGGGCGAAGAGGTAATTGTAAAGGGCCGTACGGACCCCCCCCATGTGCAGCGGCCCCGTGGGGCTGGGGGCAAACCGGACTCTAACGGACATGGCTTCAGCTCAGGCGACCGCCCCGGGTGCATTCCCGGGTCCCGGCCGACCGCCGCGAAATTAGCCGCTGGACCGCCGTTACACCTCCACGCCCTTCTCCACGATCCGCTTCCACTCCGGGTGCCGGCGCAGATGGGCGGTCACCACCGAGCACATGGGCACCAGCTTCAGGTTGTTCGCCTCGATGTAGGCGAACACCCGCTCCACGATCTCGGCGCATACGCCTTTCTCGTCGAGCGACTTGGGCACCTTGGCGTGGGTGAGGAACATCTTCGTTCCGTTCAGTTCGTACTCCACCTTGGCCATCCGGCCTTCCACTTCCATCTCGAATTGGCGGGAGCTTTCATCGTTGATCAAGGGAATCGTGCTAAGATCGCTCATATCATTCGTTTCAGGTCGATGGTGGCGGGGAGCACCCGCCAAGGTGCAAAGATACAAAGACCGGCAAGGGTGACCGGACCCCGCTTACACCCCCGATGGCAAGGGCCGGGTTGGCCCGGGGCATGGGTATGGCGGAAAATCGCCTCCGCGCGGTGCCCGTGACACACAAGTTGTGGAGATTTGCGGTGCCGCAACGCCCGGCAGGACCTGCATGATGAAAAAGTACCGCCGCCTCCTTTGGGTCACGGGCGTGGCCTTGCTGCTGCTCGCAACCACGGCCTTTTTCCTGCCCTTCCTGCTCAAGCGCTACATCGAGAAGCACAGCGTGGAGTGGATCGGCCGCCGGGTCACCATCGACCGCATCGTGCTCAACCCCTTCACGTTCACCTATGCGGTGAAAGGGTTCACCTGCTACGAACCGGGCAGTGAGGAGGTGTTCGTGTCCTGGAGGAACATCGCCGTGAAGAGCGACCTCATCGACGGGTTCCGCAACAACCATTGGCGATTCAGGAAACTGCGCATCGCCGATCCCTATGTCCATATCGTGCAGCAAGGCGACCGCTTCAACTTCAGCGACCTGCTGGAAATGGGGTCGGACGGGCCGGCGGACACCACGGCCACCGAACCCGTGCAATTCAGCTTGGAGGACATCGGGCTCTCCGGCGGCCGCATCGTGTATGCCAGCGACATCCTGAAAGCCCCCGTGGCCATTTCGGGCCTGCAGGCCACGTGCAACCGGATCACCTCGGAGAGCGCCCGGATGGACTTCGACCTCGGCCTTTCGATCGATGGTGGCGGCAGGCTGGACGGTGGTTTCGAGATCGATACGGAAAGGAGCCTCTATGCGATCCGGGCTGAGCTGAAGCAATTCGCGCTCGCACAGCTGCTGCCGTACCTGCAGGACTTCATGCACGCCTCTGCGCTGCAGGGCCAATTGGGCCTGAGGCTGGACCTGGCGGACAGCTGGGCGGACACCAGTGCCTTGGCCGTCAGCGGCAATCTGACCCTCGACGGGTTCGGCATCACCTACGGGGAGGGCGCGCCCTTGATCGCCATGCGCCAAGGACAGGTGGTGTTGGACACGCTCAATGCCCGCACGCAGTCATTCAAGGTGAGCCGCATGGCCATCGACGGGCTGGCCACACGGTTCCAACAATGGCCGGACGGCAGCAACACCTGGACCAAGGTGCTGAAGCTGGACAGCACCGCCACCGGCGACAGCACTACGACGGTATTGGCCGCCGCGCCGTCCAATATCTTCGTGATGCTGGCCGACTACATCCGCATGCTCGGCCAGGAATTCGTGGCCAACCAGTACACGGCGGACAGCCTGCTGCTCACGGATGGTGCGGTGGAGTTCGAGGACTTCACACCGGAAAAGCCGTTCCGCTATACGCTGGACCGGATGGACATCCGCAGCAGCCGCATCACAACCTCGGCCGGCACCGCGGATTTCTCGGCCTCGGCGCGGCTGAACCAGCGGGGCATGCTCACCAGCATCTTCCGGTTCGACCCCAAGGATTTCCACAACGTGGCGGCCAGCATGGAAGTAAAGGACCTCTCCTTGCCCGACCTGGACGCCTACAGCCGCTGGTACGCCGCCCACCCGATCACCTCCGGTCTACTGGCCTACCAAGGGACCACCACCATCCAGAGCGGCAAGCTGGACAGCCAAAACCATTTGGCGGCGGACAACCTACGCTTCGGGAAGAAGGTGACCGTGCACGACACCGGGATCTACATCCTTCCACTGAGGCTGGGCGCTGCCTTGCTGCGCGACGTGAACGGCCGGATCGACCTGGACATTCCCGTGACCGGCGACCTGAACGATCCGCAGTTCAAGCCATGGCCCATCGTGTGGAAGGTGTTGAAGAACCTGGTGGTGAAGGCTGCGGCCGCACCGGTGAAGCTGGTGGGCGGCCTGGTGGGCGGCCAAGAGGAGGACGGAAGTGTGGAGGAAGTGCGCTTCGCCCCGCTCTCCGCTGCGTTGGGCAAGGAACAGCAACGGCCCTTGGGCGCGCTTGCCTCCTTGCTGAAGGGGAAGCCCGAACTGGGTGCGGCGTTGGTCTCCGTGACCGACGTTCAGGAACAGGCCGGGGAGTGGGCCGCCAAGCAGATGAAGATGGCTTTCCTGGGCCTGGCCGCACCGCTGACCAGGGAGGACAGTTTGCGTGTGGATGGGTTGAGCCTGCGGGACAGCAGTTTCACCACCTTCCTGAACGGACGCGCACCGGGCTCGGCGGGCCGGCCCGAACGGCAGCGCTGTCTGGCAGCCGTAGGCCCGGAAGCCGCCTTGCAGGCCGTAGGGGCCTTGGAGCAGCAACGCCAGGATGCCGTTCGCCAATACCTGGCCAAGGCCGGCATCGCACCCGGCCGGATCGCCTTCCGCAAAGGCAACGAGGAGGAGTTGGCCGGCTTCATCGGCGCGCCGGGCTTCCGCTTCGTGGTGGACGTGGGCGAGTGAGCGGGGCCGCGCACCGCGCCACCGGATACATTCGCGCCGGTGCCGTGCCATCGCACCCTTCACCAGCCAACCAGCAATGCCCGCCATACCGGTCCGCGTGGAGGAAGTGCGAGATGCCAAGGCGCTGCGCCGGTTCATCCACCTGCCGGAACACCTGCCCGGGCAGCGGCCCAACCGTGTGCCGCCGGTTTGGGCCGATGAGCACGCCTTCCACGACCCGCGCCGGAATGATGTGCTGAAGGCGTGCGACCATGTGCGCTTCCTCGCCTGGCAAGGCGACCGGTGCACGGGCCGCATCATGGGCATCATCCACCGCGGGCACAACCAGGCCCACGGGGAGCGGACGGCCCGCTTCTACCAGCTGGACATGATCGACGACCGGGCGGTGGGCGCGGCCCTGCTGGCCGCCGTGGAGCAATGGGCCCGCGGCCATGGCATGCAGCGCATCATCGGGCCGTTCGGCCTCAGCGACAAGGACCCGCAAGGCGCACAGGTGGAGGGTTTCGAGCACCTGCCCGTGATCGCCACGCCCACCAACCCCGAATTCCTACCGGGCCATATCGAGGCGTGCGGCTACACCAAGTTCTCCGATGCGGTGTCCTACCGCACGCCCATACCGGAAGCGTTGCCACCGGTGTACGCACGCATCGCCGGGCGCCTGGCCTCCACGGCCGAGTTCCGCATCGTGCCCATCCATTCGCGCCGCACCCTGAAGCCCTGGGTGGTGCCCGTCCTTCGGCTGGTGAACGAAACCTACGGGGACCTGCTGGGCTTCACGCCCCTGACCCCGGAGGAGATGAAGAAGCTTGCGGCCCAGTACATGCCCGTGCTGGACCCCGAGCTCGTGAAGGTGCTGGTGGACCGCGAGGATAGGCCGGTCGCCTTCGTGGTGGCCATGCCGGACATGAGCGAAGGTTTGCGGAAGGCCAAGGGCCGCCTCTTTCCCTTCGGCTTCATCCATGTGCTGCGGAGCATGCGCCGCTCCAAGCAGCTGGACCTGCTGCTGGGCGCGGTGCAGCCCCACTTGCAAGGGCGCGGCCTCACCTGCCTGCTGGCCAATGAGCTGCTGGGTACGGCCCGCCGCCGCGGCTTCACACACATGGACAGCCACTTGATCCTGGAGACCAATACGCGGATGTGCGCGGAGGTGGAGCGGCTGGGCGGCAAGGTCTGGAAGCGCTACCGTGTCTATGGGAAGGTGTTGGCTTCCACGCCGCAGGCCGGTGTGTAGGCGGTCCTTTGTGCCTTGGCACTTGCACGATCGCCGGGGCTGTCTACTTTTGCGATCCCTTTGCAAGAAGGGGTTATTCTTCCTCGGTAGCTCAGCCGGTTAGAGCACCTGACTGTTAATCAGGGGGTCGCTGGTTCAAGTCCAGCCCGGGGAGCCAAGGGCCTCAGCACGGTGCTGGGGCCCTTTTTCATAACGGGCACGTTCGCGCGGATCGCCCACCTTTGCCCACCGTCCAAACATCCATCCATGAAACTCGTCACCGTTGGAACCGTCGCCTTCGACAACATTGAAACGCCCTTTGGCCGCGCGGACAAAGTGGTGGGCGGGGCGGCCACCTACATCTCGCTGGCCGCTTCGTACTTCGTGCGACAGCAGGGCGTGGTGAGCATCGTGGGCGATGATTTCCCCCAAGGGATGATGCACCGCATGCGCGACCGCGGCATCGACCTGGACGGCGTGGAGATGGTGCAGGGCAAGGAGAGCTTCTTCTGGAGCGGCAAGTACCACTACGACATGAATTCGCGGGACACCCTGGAAACCCGCCTGAACGTGCTGCTGGACCTGGACCCCAAGCTGAACGACACCTACCGCGGCACGGAATACCTGATGCTCGGCAACTTGGACCCGGTGATCCAGGCCAAGGTGCTGGACCAAGTGGAATCACCCGCCCTGGTGGTGATGGACACCATGAATTTCTGGATGGACAATTCCCTGGAGAAACTCCGGGAGGTGGTCTCCCGGGTGGACATCCTCACGATCAATGATTCCGAGGCCCGCCAGCTGAGCGATGAGCACAGCCTGGTGAAGGCCGCCCACGCCATCATGGAGATGGGCCCCAAGTACCTGGTGGTGAAGAAAGGCGAGCACGGCGCGCTGCTCTTCAACAAGAGCCGGGTGTTCTTCGCCCCGGCCTTGCCGCTGGACGAGGTGATTGACCCCACCGGGGCAGGGGACACCTTCGCAGGCGGGTTCATCGGGTACCTGGCCCGCAGCGGCGACCACAGTTTCAACAACCTCAAGCGGGCCATCATCGTGGGCTCGGCCATGGCCTCCTTCTGCTGCGAGAAGTTCGGCGTGGAGCGCCTGTTGGACCTGAAGCAGGACGAGATCGACCAGCGCATCCAACAGTTCGTGGACCTGGTGGATTTCGACATCAGCCTGGTGCGGGAGTGAACGACCGCCTTGGAGATCGCGGCACTGCGGGGATCCCCGGAAACGCGAAAGGCCGCCGGTGATCACCGGCGGCCTTTCGCGTTTTCCGTTTCCGGGACTTAGCTTCCGAGGTAGTTGAACGTGCGTTCCCCGCTGTCATTGAACGGACCCGGCACCAGATTGCCATTGCCGTCCACCAGTTCCAGGCGCACGGTGTGCTTGCCCAGTTCCAGGCCCTCGATCATGTAGGCATCCCACTTGTTGATGGTCCACACGTGGCCGTCGATGGTGGCACGCACGCTGTAGCCCTTGTCGGCCAGGTCGGTGTTGAGCAGGTAGAAGTCCAGCAGGACCTTGTCGCCATCGAGCTTCTTGTAATCGCCCTTGGGGCGGCTGTAGAAGAGGGCGGGATCCTTGGCCACATCGATCGCCACGGAATCATTGCCTTGGCCGGGCATGGTGAAGTCCTTCACCACCACGGAAGCATTGTTCTTTAGGCTTTCGTGGTAGCTGCGGCTGAGGAAGGCCACCAGCACGTTGCGCCCGGGATCGGCTTTTTCGGCAAAGTCGGCCTTGTATTCGGCGAGGTACGGCTTGTTGTTCAGGATGAAGTGGATGTGCTGGCCGTCCTTGCTGTTGGCGCAGCCGCGGGTGGCGGCGTCGGGCGTTTGTGCCGCCAGCTCGAAGCCGGACACGCCGAACTTGTACTGCACCTTCATGTCCTGCTCATTGGCGATCATGGTGTCCAGCTTCAACGCTGCCTCCGGGAAGCCGGCGGCCGGCGTGGCCGCCACCAGGGTGATCTTGGCATCGGCCGGCGGCACGATGGCCGGGCGCTCGACGGGCTTGGTCGCCAACGTGTCGGGTGCCGGGGCGGGGGGCGGAGTGGTTTCCGGGGCGGGCTGGCTACAGGCCGCCAGCAGCAGCAGGGTGAACAACGGGAGGGTTTGGTTCTTCATGGTCTTCACTGGGATTGTCATTCAAAGCCGATCAGGAGCTGCCCTTTTTCCACGGCGTTCCGCTCCACGGCGTGTATCTTCTTCACCACGCCTTCACCGGCGCTTTTGATCACGTTCTCCATCTTCATGGCCTCCAGCACCAGGAGAGGATCGTTCTTCTCCACGGCGTCACCTTCCTTCACCAGCACCTTCAGCACCAGCCCCGGCATCGGGGCCTTCAGCTCGCGCACCACGGACTTGGCCCCCTGGCCAATGCCGAGCTGCTTCATCAGCATGGCGCGTTCATCCTCCATGCGCACCGTGTAGCTGTGGCCGCCCACCCGCAGTTGGGTGGTGCGTGCCTCGGCATCGTGCTTCACCACCAGCACCTTGTAGGAGCGGCCCTGGTGGACGAGGCTGTACGTGCCGGGGGCCGTGCGCACCAGGTCCGGGGCATGCTGGCCGGCCAGCGCCCAAGGAGCGTTCGGTGCCGGGCGCTCCAGTTCCAAGGGCTGGGCTTCGGCATTGACGTTGGCGAGGAGCTTGGCGGCCATGGTGTGGGAAACAATTAAGCGGAGGAAAGGTTCGCCCGGGCGGAGGGGGGCAGGGCCGCGAAGGTATTGGCCATCGCCCGGAAACCCGAAGCTCAGGACAAGGGGCCGGCGTGCTCCGAGCGCTCGAAAGCCTCATCGGCCGGCAGGCCGGGCTGCTCCCGGGCCGCCACGGCCAGGCGGTCGCACAGTTCATTGAGCGGGTGCCCGGCATGGCCGCGGATCCACTTGAATTGCACCCGGTGCTTGCGGTATGCGGCAAGAAAGCGCTTCCACAGGTCGGGGTTCTTCTTCTTGGCGAAGCCGGTGCGCTCCCAGCCGAACACCCAGCCCTGCTCCACGGCATCCACCACGTACTTGCTGTCGCTCACGATGGTGACCTCGTGCCCTTCGCCCTTCAACGCCTCCAGGGAGACGATCACGGCCAGGAGCTCCATGCGGTTGTTGGTGGTGCGGCGGTAGCCTCCCCAGAGCTCACGCCGGTGCTTTCCGCTCTGCAGCACGGCACCGTAGCCACCGGGCCCGGGGTTGCCGCTGGCCGCGCCGTCGGTGTGGATGGTGATCTGCATGGGGCAAGGGGGCGGTCAGGTCGCAGTTCCTTGTAGGGGTGAAGGAAGCAAGGAGGAGATGGAGGTGAAGGATGTAAGGGAGGCCGGGTCTACCCCTCAATTTCCGGGGAACAGATAGGTGATGTTCCCGGCGAAGAGCTTCACGCTGATGGCCAGCAGGATCACCCCGAAGGCCTTGCGCAGCACGATCAGGCCCACGCGCCCGAGCAGCCGCTCGATCCGGTTGGTCAGGAGCAGGACCGTTACCACCACCAGCATGTTCAGCAGGATGGCCACCAGGATCTCCGGCCGGGAGAACTCCGCACGGAGCGAAAGGATGGCCGTGATGGTGCCCGATCCCGCGATCACCGGGAAGGCCAAGGGCACGATGCTGTACACCTTGGGGTCCTCGCTGAGCCCTGGTGCCGAGGTGTCCTCCTTGAACAGGCGGATCCCCAAGGTCATCTCCAGGGCGATGAAGAAGAGCACCAGTGCACCGGCCACCGCGAACGAGTTGACATCGATGCCCACCACGGCCAGGATGGATTCACCCAGGTACAGGAAGACCACCATGATGCCCAGGCTCACCAAGGTGGCCCGGGCGGGGTAGATCTTACCGGCCTTTTCCCGCACCTGCAGGATCACCGGTATGCCGCCGATGATGTCGATCACGGCGAAGAGCACGAGGAAGGTTTTGCCCACGTTGGCCAGGTCGATCATGGTGCGAAGGTGGGCATGAAGCCGCGCAAAACGGATCAGGGGGTGCGGACTTTCCGGCCGTGCTCCCCTGCAAGTTCGCGCAGGTACTGCTCCACCACCGCCGGGTAGTGGGCATGTTCCAAGCCGTGTATCCGCTGGGCCAGGGTGTCCGGTGTATCGCCCGGAAGTACGGGGCAGCACGCCTGGAACAGTGTGCGGCCTTCATCGTACCGCTCGTTCACCAGGTGGATGGTGATGCCGCTTTCCTGGTCGCTGGCCGCCAGCACCGCCTGATGTACGCGGTGACCATACATGCCTTTGCCCCCGTGGCGGGGCAGCAGGGACGGGTGGATGTTGATGATGCGGTCCCGCCAGGCCTGCACCATGGCCACAGGGATCAGCCGAAGGAACCCGGCGAGGACCACCAGGCCGATGCCCGCGCGTTCCAATTCGCCCTGCAGCTCCCCTTGCCGGAGGGCGGCGGCATCGAACAGGTAGGTGGGCACACCCATGCGCCAAGCGCGTTCCACCACGCCCGCCTCGGGCTTATCGCACCCTATCAAGGCTATTTCCGCCAGGGCGGAGGCCGAGAAATGCTCCATGAGCCGCTGGGCGTTGGTGCCGGAGCCCGAGGCGAGGATGGCGATACGGACCATGCGGCGAAGTTGCGCTTTTCCGGCCGTTGGCGGCATGTACACTTACCGCAGGCGCAGGATTCGGCCCCGCCCGGGCCCCGCCCAAGGACCATGGAAAGAGGGGGGGGCGGGAAATCTTCGGCCGGGGGGTAGGTTGCGGATGTCGAAAATGTCTTTCCTTTGCAGCCTGTTCAACCAACAACAAACGGATATGTCCGATATCAAGTCAAGGGTCATCGCGATCATCGTGGATAAGCTCGGCGTGGACCAGGGCGAAGTCACGCCGGAAGCGAGCTTCACCAACGACCTTGGCGCCGACAGCCTGGATACCGTCGAGCTCATCATGGAGTTCGAGAAGGAGTTCAACATCGCCATCCCCGACGATCAGGCGGAAAAGATCCAAACCGTAGGCCAAGCCGTGGACTACGTGGAGAAGAACGCGAAGTAAACCGGACACATGCAGCTCAGGCGAGTGGTGGTCACCGGTCTGGGCGCCCTGACGCCCCTCGGCAATACGCTTCAGGCGTATTGGGAGGGCCTCGTTAAGGGCATCAGTGGTGCAGCCCCCATCACGCACTTCGACGCGTCGAAGTTCAAGACCCAGTTCGCCTGCGAGGTGAAGGGTTTTGATCCAACGCTGTTCATGGAACGCAAGGAGGCGCGGAAGATGGACCCCGTCTCCCAGTATGCCGTTGCCGCTGCCGAGGAGGCCATCCGCGATTCAGGGCTCGAACCCGGCACCGATGAGGAAAAAGAGCGGAAGGGCGTGATCCTGGGCTCCGGAATCGGCGGCCTGCTCACCTTCCAGGAAGAGTGCTTCAACTTCGCCAAGGGCGACGGCAGCCCGCGCTTCAACCCGTTCTTCATCCCCAAGATGATCGTTGACAGCCCTTCGGGGCTGATCAGCATGCGCCACGGGCTCCGCGGCCCGAGCTACGTTACCGTGAGCGCCTGCGCCAGCGCAAACAACGCGTTGATCGACTCGTTCAACTACATCCGCTTGGGCACCACCGATGTGATGGTGACCGGCGGTACCGAGGCCTCGGTATATGAGGCTGCGGTGGGCGGGTTCAACGCCATGCACGCCCTGAGCACGCGCAACGACGACCCCGCCACGGCCAGCCGGCCTTATGACAAGGACCGCGATGGCTTCGTGCTGGGCGAGGGCTGCGGCATCATCGTGCTGGAGGAACTGGAGCACGCCAAGGCACGCGGGGCCAAGATCTACTGCGAGGTGGTCGGTGGCGGCATGAGCAGCGATGCCTACCACATCACCGCGCCGCATCCCGAAGGGCTCGGGGCCTACCTGTGCATGAAGCATGCCCTGCAGGACGCGGGCATGAAGCCGGGCGAGATTGACTACATCAACACCCACGGCACCAGCACGCCCATCGGTGACCCCCAGGAGGTGAAAGCCATCCAGCGCCTCTTCGGGGAGGAGGCCTACCGGTTGAACATCAGTTCGACCAAGAGCATGACCGGCCATTTGCTCGGCGCCGCCGGCGCTGTGGAGGCCATTGCCAGCATCATGGCGGTGTACCACGACATGGTGCCCCCCACGATCAATCACTTCACGGACGACCCCGAGATCGACCCCAAGTTGAACTTCACGTTCAACAAGGCGCAGCAGCGCACGGTCAACGCCGCCATGAGCAACACCTTCGGCTTCGGCGGGCACAACACCTCGGTGATCTTCCGCAAGTACCGTTAGACCCTGTTGTTCTCCTTCCTTTTCGGCCGGAACCTTTCACCCGAAGACCGCCGCATCCGGGCGTGGTGCCGCAAGACTTTGGGCGTAACCCCCAGGAACCTCTCCCTGTACCGGCAGGCCCTGCGCCACCGCAGCGCCATCAGCGAGAACAGGCCGGACCTGGCCGACAACGAGCGCCTGGAGTTCCTCGGCGATGCCGTGCTGGACACGGTCATCGGCCAGTTCCTGTACCATGAGTACCCCGACAAGGGAGAGGGCTTCCTCACACGCATGCGCAGCAAGCTGGTGAGCCGCCACCAGCTGAGCATCCTGGCCAAGCACGTGGAAATTGAACGTGTGATGGAGGTGAACATCGGCCGTGGCCAGGATACTTCCGTGCCGGGCAACGCCATGGAAGCCCTCTTCGGGGCCATGTACCTGGACCTCGGGTTCGACCGCTCCAAGGCCACCGTGATCAAATTGGTCACCAAGCATTTCGACCTCAAGGCCGTGGAGCGCGAAGACCGCGACAGCAAGAGCCGCCTGCTGGAATGGGGCCAGAAGCAGCGCCACCGGGTGGAGTTCGATGTCACCGAGGAGCATGAGCGTGGCGGCCGCGGAAAGCAGTTCCTCGCCGTGGTGCAGGTGGACGGGAAACCTTGCGGGTCCGGCAAAGGCCACAGCAAGAAGAAGGCTGAGCAGGAAGCCGCACGCGATGCCGCCCGCAAGTTGAAACTGGCGAGCCCGGAGGGCCATGATACGGACCGGCCGCGCAGGCCCAAGGCCCACCGGGCCCGGGGGCGGCGCGCCAACGGCTCCATGGGCCGGAAAGCAGCAGAGGACGTACAGGCCGCGCAGGAGCAGCGGACCGCCGATTGAGGTGGAATGCCCGGAACAGGGTGCTCTACCTTTGCGAAATTCCAGGGCACAATGGCCAAGCACAAGTTCGATAGCGTTCCACTGCCCAATATTTTCCTCATCGGGATCAGCAGCCACGTGAACGATTACCGGCTCTGCTGGGCACTGAACAAGAGCCTGGGGATCGACCTCGGACGCCGGAAGGAAGACCTGCGGCCGCATGGATCCGGGCAGGCGGCCGGCTTCGCCGCCTTCGACCACGTGGAGGAGGAAACCCAAGCCATGTACAGCCTGCTGAGCAACCATGCACCGGACGGCGTGCTGCTGGGTGACCAACGGCATGCGGATTATTTCCTGCTCGTGGACGAGGAATGCTCCCTCCGGCCCGAGGAGGCACTGACCAAGGTGCGCCAAGCCGAGTTCGTGCTCACGGCGTTTCCCCTGGACATCAAAACCATCAAGGACGCCTATAAACTTTTGGAATGACCATTGCCCCCGACCCGAAGACCAAGATCGTGGCCACCCTGGGGCCGGCCAGTTCGCCCCGCGAGGTGCTGCGCGAAATGCTGACCAGCGGGGTGGACGTGTGCCGGTTGAACTTCAGCCATGGCAACCACGCGGACCTGGAGAAGGTGATCGCCACCATCCGCTCGCTCAATGAGGAGTTGGGCATCAACACCGCCATCCTGGCCGACCTGCAAGGTCCCAAGCTGCGTGTGGGCGAAATGGCCGACGGCCCCATCGATCTCCAGGAAGGCGCGGAACTGGTGATCACCACCGATCCCGTCAAAGGAGTGCCCGGGCTGGTGAGCACCAGCTACCTCCAGTTTCCCCAGGACGTGAAGGTGGGCGAGACCGTGCTGCTGGACGACGGCAAGCTCCGGCTGACCGTGAAGCATACCGACGGCAAGAAGACCGTGACCACCACCGTGGTGAACGGCGGCAAGCTCAGCAGCAACAAGGGGATCAACCTGCCCAATACCAAGGTGAGCCTGCCTTGCCTCACCGAGAAGGACCGTGAGGACCTCTCCTTCGCCTTGGCGCAAGGCGTGGATTGGGTGGGCCTGAGCTTTGTGCGCAGCGCCCGGGACATCATCGAGCTCAAGCACCAGATCCACGCCGAAGGTGGCAATGCCCGCGTGGTGGCCAAGATCGAGAAGCCCGAGGCGATGCTGGAGATCGACGACATCATCCACGAGGCGGATGCCCTGATGGTGGCCCGTGGTGACCTGGGCGTGGAAGTACCCATGGAGCAGGTGCCCCTGCTGCAGAAGGAGATCATCCGCCGCTGCCTGTTGCAGCACAGGCCGGTGATCGTGGCCACCCAGATGATGGAAAGCATGATCCAGAACAGCACCCCCACGCGCGCCGAGGTGAACGACGTGGCCAACGCCGTGCTGGACCATGCCGACGCGGTGATGCTCAGCGCGGAGACCAGCGTGGGCAAGCACCCCGTGGAGGTGGTGAAGGCCATGAACCGGATCCTGCTCGAAATGGAGAAGAGCGAGACCATGTACAACGTGACCGAGCCCGGGCTGAACGACCATGACCGGATGGTGACCGATGCCATCTGCACCGCCAGCGTACGCATGGCCGCCAGCATCGACATCAAGGCCATCGTCACCATGACCCACAGCGGCTACACGGCTTTCAAGATCAGCAGCCTGCGCCCCAAGGCCCACATCTTCGCGTTCACCAGCAACAAACGCATCCTCAACATGCTCAACCTGGTGTGGGGCGTGCGGGCCGAGTACTACGACAAGACCGTCAGCACCGACCATACCATCGCGGACATCAAGCACATCCTGCGGCGCAAGGAACTGGTGCGCAAGGGCGACCTGATGATCAACGTCGCCAGCATGCCCATCGCCGAGCAGGGCATGGCCAACATGCTGCGCCTGAGCGAGGTGTGATCCCGTGGCGATCGCCACCACCAGCCGCCCCTGGGGCGGGCTTCCTTGGCGGGGCGCGATTTCCTGTGGACCTTTGCCCGGTACCGAATGGCCGTGCCACCCCGGTCGATGCCAATCCATGTCCCGATGACGCGCTTCCTGCGAACCTTTCTGATCGGCTTGGGCTGTTTCCTGCTAAGCCCGGCCCGCGCCCAGGTGGCACCACCGGTCACCGTGGACCTGGTGCCTTGGGCGGACAGCATCCAGTACATCACCAAACTTGCCCATGGCGGTGATGGCCGCTTGTTCGCCGCGTCCCAAGGGGGCAGCATCTACATCATCACCGATAGCATGACGGTGCTGCCCACGCCGTTCCTGAACATTTATTGGCTGGTGTACTTCTCCGGGGAGCAGGGCTTGATCGGCCTCACCTTCGATCCGGACTTCGCGCAGAACGGGCACTTCTACGTGAACTACACCCAGCCGTACACCGCCGGGCACAACACCATCATCTCGCGGTTCACCGTCAGTGCGGAGGATCCCAACGTGGCCGACCCGGCCAGTGAGGTGGTGCTGATGACCATTCCGCAACTCGGCATCGAGCACAAGGGCGGCGGGCTGGATTTCGGGCCCGATGGTTACCTGTACATCAGCCTGGGCGATGGCGGCCCGCAGAACGATCCGGACAACCGGGCACAGGAGTTGGATACGCCCTTGGGCAAGTTGCTGCGCATCGATGTCCACGCGGACGGCACATGGAGTGCGCCCCCGGACAATCCCTTTGTGGACGCGGGCGGGGACACCTTGCCCGAGATTTATGCCTATGGCCTGCGCAACCCCTTCGGCATGAGCGTGGACCAGCAGACCGGCGACGTCTGGATGTGTGATGTGGGGTTCTGGCACTACGATGAAGTGGACCTCGTGCCGGCCGACACCAGCGGATTGAATTTCGGCTGGCGCTGCTATGAGGCCTTTGAACCCTTCAATACCGACAGCTGCCCGGATACAAGCTTGATGGCCCCACCGCTGGCGACCCATGCGAATTATCTCATCGGCGGCAACACCTGTGCATTGATCGGTGGGCGCGTGTATCGCGGCACGCGCTATCCCCGGCTGTACGGCCGCTATTTCTACACGGACCATTGCTCCGGCCAGATCTGGACCATCCACCCCGACGGCAACGGGGGATGGGTGCAGGAAAGCGTGAAGCCTTCGGGGACTTACGGAAATGCTACGATCGCGCAGGACAGCGCCGGTGAGCTGTTCCTGGCCAACCAGACGACGAAAAGGGTGTACCGGATCGTGGACCATTGCCCGATGCCGGCCCCGGTGCTCACCGGGGATGCTTCCGCCTTGTACTGCACACCGGCGGACAGTATCGCCTGGTTCCGCGATGGTGAGTTGCTCACCGGCGTCACGGGGCCGGAACTCACCAACCCCGAGGACGGAAACTACTGGGTGGTGGCCGACATGGGAGGAGGATGCATCTTCACCACGGACACCTTGCAAGTGATCCATACCGGGACACAGGCACCGCACAAGCCAGGCCTGATGGTATACCCCAACCCCGCACGCGACCGGGTCACCGTGGACCTCAACGGGAGGTCCGCAGGGCCATGCAGCCTGGAGCTGCTGGACCTCCTGGGCCGGTCGGTCCGCCAATGGCCATGCGGGCAAGGCAGGAACCGGGAGCTGGACGTGAAAGGCATCCAGCCGGGCCGGTATGTACTGCGGTTGCGGTACGATGAAGGCAGCGTGGCCGCGCCGCTCAACCTGGTCCCATAGGCCCATAGGACGCGGCTTTCCGGGTATCCGTGTTACTTGGAACCATTCCAGATAAGGCACTGCCGCGGGCTTCCTTGGCAGTCCATTAACAAGGAAGCTACTTTTGCCATGGACCAACCGGCGGCAGTGATCCCGCCCCAACAAGCCCATGGCACGACAAGGACTCTTCGGCTCCTCCCTGATCAAGAAGTACTGGATGGCCCTGACGGGCCTTTTCCTTATCTCATTCCTGGTGGTTCATGCCGCCGTGAACGCCATGATCTACTTCAATGACGGGGGCGTCACCTTCAACAAGTGGGCGCACTTCATGGGCACCAACCTGATCATCCGCACCATGGAGATCGTACTCTTCCTGGGCTTGATCCTCCATGTGGTGGACGGCATCATCCTGACCCGGCAGAACCGCGCCGCCCGCCCGACGCGATATGCCTACTCGCAGCCCAATGCCAACAGCAAGTGGTATTCGCGCAGCATGGCCATCCTGGGGATCCTCATCCTGCTGTTCCTCATCGTGCACCTCTGGCATTTCTGGGTACCCAGCCGCCACATCGTGGGCAGCCTGGAGCCTTACGGCGTGGATGCCGCCGGGCAGGACAACCTGTTCGCCCTGATGCAGCTCGTTTTCTCCAACCCGGTACCCGTGGTGATCTACGTCCTGGGCTGCTTCGCCTTGTTCTGGCACCTGCTTCACGGCTTCAAGAGCGCTTTCCAGTCCCTGGGCCTCAACCACCGTCGTTACAACGGCCTCATCGCCGGGGTGGGTACGGCATTCTCCATCATCGTTCCCGTGCTGTTCGCCTCCATGCCCGTGAGCATGTACCTCGGCCTGGTGAAGTGATCGCACGGCATACTTCCAGCATTCATCGGCATTCCCCATGAGCATCCCCGATTCCAAGGTCCCTGAAGGTCCCATTGAAAAGAAGTGGACCCTGCACAAGGAGCACCTCCGCCTGGTGAACCCCGCCAACAAGCGCCGCATCGACGTGATCGTGGTGGGTACCGGCCTGGCCGGCGCTTCCGCGGCCGCCTCGCTCGCCGAGATGGGCTACAACGTGAAGAGCTTCTGCTTCCAGGACAGCGCCCGCCGTGCACACAGCATCGCCGCACAGGGCGGCATCAACGCGGCCAAGAACTACCCCAACGACGGTGATTCAGTGTACCGCCTGTTCTACGACACGCTCAAGGGTGGCGACTACCGCGCCCGCGAGGCCAACACCTGGCGGCTGGCGGAGGTGAGCGCCAACATCATCGATCAGTGCGTGGCGCAAGGCGTGCCCTTCGCCCGCGACTACGGCGGATTGCTGGACAACCGTTCCTTCGGCGGCGCGCAGGTGAGCCGCACTTTCTACGCCCGCGGCCAAACGGGCCAGCAGCTGCTCCTCGGCGCGTACAGCGCGCTGATGCGCCAGGTTGGCAAGGGCAAGGTGAAGATGTATGACCGCCATGAGATGTTGGACCTGGTGGTGGTGGGCGGCAAGGCCCGCGGCATCATTGCCCGCAACCTGGTCACCGGCAAGATCGAGCGGCACGGCGCACATGCGGTGCTGTTGTGCACCGGTGGGTACGGCAACGTGTTCTTCCTGAGCACCAACGCCATGGGCAGCAACGTCACCGCCGCGTGGAAGGCCCACAAGCGAGGCGCCTTCATGGCCAATCCCTGCTACACGCAGATCCACCCCACCTGCATCCCCGTGAGCGGCACCCATCAGAGCAAGCTCACCCTGATGAGCGAAAGCCTGCGCAACGACGGCCGTATCTGGGTGCCCAAGAAGATCGAGGATGCCAAGGCCATCCAGGAAGGCCGCAAGAAGGGCCGGGACATCGCCGAGGAGGACCGCGACTACTACCTGGAGCGCCGCTACCCCGCCTTCGGCAACCTGGTGCCGCGTGATGTGGCCAGCCGCGCCGCCAAGGAGCGCTGCGATGCCGGCTTCGGTGTGAACAGGACCGGTGAGGCCGTGTTCCTGGACTTCGCCTCGGCCATCGAACGCTACGGCAAGGTGGAGGCCAACGTGCACCACATCGAGAACCCGTCCAAGGAAAAGATCCGCGAGCTGGGGATGAAGGTGGTGAGCGCCAAATACGGCAACCTCTTCGACATGTACGAGAACATCACGGGTGACAATCCCTATGAGCACCCGATGATGATCTACCCCGCCGTACACTACACCATGGGCGGCTTATGGGTGGACTACAACCTGATGAGCTCCATCCCCAACATGTACGTGCTCGGCGAGGCCAACTTCAGCGACCACGGCGCCAACCGACTGGGGGCTTCCGCCCTGATGCAAGGGTTGGCCGACGGCTATTTCGTCATACCCTACACCATCGCCGACCAGTTGGCGGACGACATCCGGACCGGCCCCATCCCCACCAACACACCGGAATTCGACGAGGCGGAGAAGAATGTGCGCGGCCGCATTGACCAGTTGATGAACATCAAGGGCACCGAGCCGGTGGACCACTTCCACCGCCGCTTGGGCAAGGTGATGTGGGACAAGTGCGGCATGGCGCGGAACGACAAGGGATTGCGCGAGGCCATCGAGGAGATCCGCAAGATCCGCGAGGACTTCTGGAAGAATGTGCGCGTGCCCGGCAAGGCCGACGCGTTCAACCAGGAACTGGAGAAGGCCGGACGCGTGGCCGACTTCCTGGAGCTGGGCGAACTGATGTGCATGGACGCCCTGCACCGCTCCGAAAGCTGCGGCGGCCACTTCCGTGAGGAATCACAGACCGAGGAGGGCGAGGCCTTGCGCAAGGATGACCAGTTCGCCTACGTGGCCGCCTGGGAATGGAAGGGCGATCCCGGTAAGGAGGAAATGCACAAGGAGATCCTGAAGTTCGAGGCGTTGAAATTGTCGCAACGCAGTTACAAGTAGCGTCGACCCACCGGGTCGACCGGAATAAAAAGCCGGACGTAAAGATGAAATTGACATTGAAGATCTGGCGGCAAGCCGGCCCCGACGCCAAGGGCGCAATGGTGGATTACCCCATCGACGGCATCTCGGAGGACATGTCCTTCCTGGAGATGCTCGACGTGCTCAACGACAAGCTGATCCGCGAGGGCCAGGACCCCGTCGCCTTCGACCACGATTGCCGCGAAGGCATCTGCGGCATGTGCAGCCTCTACATCAACGGACGGCCGCACGGGCCCGAGCGCCACATCACCACCTGCCAGCTGCACATGCGCAAGTTCAAGGATGGGGACACCATCTACGTGGAGCCGTGGCGCAGCGCGGCCTTCCCGGTGATCAAGGACCTGGCCGTGGACCGCGGTGCCTTCGACCGCATCCAGGCCGCCGGTGGTTTCGTGAGCGTGAACACCATGGGCAACCTGGTGGATGCCAATGCTCTGCCCGTGCCCAAGGCGCATTCCGACAAGGCTTTCGATGCCGCGGCCTGCATCGGTTGCGGTGCCTGTGTGGCGGCCTGCCCCAATGGGTCGGCCATGCTTTTCGTATCGGCGAAGGTGAGCCAGTACGCCCTGCTGCCCCAAGGAAGGCCCGAGGCCAAGGAGCGTGCCCTGAACATGGTGGAGCAGATGGATGCCGAGGGCTTCGGCAACTGCACCAACATCGGCGCCTGCTCCATCGAATGCCCCAAGGACATTTCCTTGGAGAACATCGCCCGCCTGAACCGGGAATACCTGGTGGCGGAGATGACGAAGGAGAGCTGAAAGGCACCGGTAACCCGTTCAAGCCAGCCGCTTCAATGCCTGCTTCGGTGTAAGCACAGGCACCAGCTTCTGCTGTTTGAAATCCTTGTCGTTGCTTACGATGGCATCGATGGGACCGGATGCCACGGCTGCATGGAACTGGATCGCGTCCTCGATGTCGGTCCAATCACTATTGATCCCGGCGGTCAGTTCCGGCGCATTGACCTGTGCGATGTGCAGATGCGGCAGGATCCTGTTCAATCCTCCGATGATCAGGTCGCGCGGAACCTTGTAACGCTGCAAGGAATAGAGCATGGTCATCACCGATGCGGCCGTGACCACCAGGTCCACTTGGCCCAGGAGGCCTTGCTTCACCAACTGGAATGAATCCTTGTGCGAGGGCCGTTCCTCTTCAACCAGGTCGAAGAGCACATTGGTGTCGAGGAAGAGCCTCATGCTTTCTTCGCCGCCACCTTCTTCCTGGCCGCACTCTTCTTCGGTTTATACCCCCATGCGTAGGCCAGTCGCGGATCTTCCTCCAGGTCCTTCTTCGTGACCTTTCCGGAAAGCCACGTCCCCATATCCTCCAACCAAGCGAAATCGTCCTCCTTGGCTTTCTCCTTCTTCTCCAGCTCTTCCACCAATTCATCCACGATGGCGCTCATGGGTTTGGCCCGTCGCGCGCCCGCCTTCCGCAGCATTGCCACGGTGCGTTGGTCCAGGCTTAGGGTGACCTTCTTCTTCATGGTCCACCAAATATACGTACACGGATGGCCTCCGTACATACATCGCTCACTGCGTAGCTTCGGCCCCATGCCGTTGAAAAGCAAGCTCCCCCGCGTCGGCACCACCATCTTCTCCGTGATGAGCAAGCTGGCACAGGACAGCGGCGCCATCAACCTCAGCCAGGGCTTCCCGGATTTCCCGATCGACCCCGCGCTCGGCGACCTGGTGCACGAGGCCATCCGCGCCGGGCACAACCAGTATGCGCCCATGCCGGGGCTGCCCGCCTTGCGCGAGGCCATCGCGGAAAAGGTGGAGCGCATCTACGGCGTGCCATACGACAGCGCATCGGAGGTGACGGTGACGGCTGGCGGCACGCAGGCCATCTTCACCGCGCTGGGTGCGGTGGTGCAGCCAGGGGATGAGGTGATCATCGTGGACCCGGCCTACGACTGCTACTCGCCTACCGTGGAGCTCTTCGGCGGGAAGCCGGTGCACGTGCGCCTGGGCGGCGACATGAAGTTCGATGCCGCCGCGGTGAAGGCCGCGATCACCCCGCGCACGCGCATGCTCATGGTGAACACCCCGCACAACCCGGCGGGCACCATCCTGCGCGATGCGGACATGCGCGACATCGCCGACATGCTGCGCGGCACGGACATCCTGCTGCTGAGCGACGAGGTGTACGAGCATCTGGTGTACGATGGCGAGCC
Source organism: Flavobacteriales bacterium (assembly GCA_023382455.1). Lineage (GTDB taxonomy): Bacteria > Bacteroidota > Bacteroidia > Flavobacteriales_F > PHOS-HE28 > PHOS-HE28. The sequence goes on along the minus strand of JAHDVX010000016.1, from coordinate 35,957 downwards.
GCATGCCAGCACCATCCGCTACCCGGACTTGCGCGAGCGCGCGTTCGTGATCTTCAGTTTCGGGAAGGTGTTCCACGCCACCGGCTGGAAGATGGGCTACGTGCTCGCGCCGGAAGCGTTGATGGCCGAGTTCCGGAAGGTGCACCAGTTCAATGTGTTCAGCGTGCATACGCCCACGCAGCACGCGCTGGCCCGGTACCTGCGCGAGCCTTCCCACTACGAGCAACTGCCCGCCTTTTTCCAGGCCAAGCGAGACCGTTTCGCCCAAGGCATGCAGGGGTCCCGCTTCAAGCTGCTGCCCTGCCAGGGCTCCTATTTCCAGACCGCTGATTACAGCGCGATCAGCCAGGAGGACGACATCGCGTTCGCCAAGCGCATGGCCGTGGAGCATGGCGTGGCCGCCATACCGCTCTCGCCCTTCTACAAGGACCCGCCGCCGGGCATGCGCTTGCTGCGCTTCTGCTTCGCCAAGCAGGATGCTACCTTGGATGCCGCAACCGAAAAGCTATGCGCGATCTGAGGGTCACTTTGGTGCAGACCATGCTCCAGTGGGAGGATGCGGCGGCCAACCGGAAGGCCATCGCAGCCAAGCTCGATCCCCTGCGGGGCACCACGGACCTGATCGTGCTGCCCGAGATGTTCACCACGGGCTTCACCATGAACACCGCGCTGGCCGAGGCCATGGACGGCCCCACGGTAGCGTGGATGCGGGAGCAGGCGGCCAAGGCGGATGCCGCCATCTACGGGAGCGTGATCATCACCGAGGGTGGAAAGACCTTCAACCGCGGCCTCTTCGTGACGCCGGACGGAACGGTGAACCATTATGACAAGCGGCACCTGTTCCGCTTCGCGCACGAAACGGACCACTACGCGGCTGGGCAGCGGCGCGTGGTGGTGGAGTGGCGCGAATGGCGCATCCTGCTGCAGATCTGCTTCGACCTGCGCTTCCCCGTTTTTGCCCGCAACCGCAACATTGCGGGACGCGGCGACTACGATGCGGCGCTGTATGTGGCCTGCTGGCCCGAGGCCCGGCGTTTCCCTTGGAGCCAGTTGCTGGTGGCCCGCGCGATCGAGAACCAGTGCTACGTGGTGGGCGTGAACCGTGTCGGCATGGACGGAAAGGGGATCCATTACACCGGCGACAGCGTGGCACTTGACCCCAAAGGCCAGGTGATGGCCGCATGCACCCCGGCGAACGACTGCATCACGCGGGCCGTTCTCGATGCCGCGTCCTTGGCGGACTTCCGTGCGAAATTCCCGCTGGGAATGGAGGCCGACGGCTTCGACCTGAACCTGTGATCAACGCAGCACCTGCACGTGCCCCAGCTTGGTCTGCTCGAAGCCGAGCTTGCCGCTGCTGTTTTCCTGCAGGCGATAGATCACCCGGAAGGCGTAGATATCATTGGGCACGGGCTCACCACCCAATGTGCCGTCCCAAGCGACGTTCACGTCCGTTGACCGGAAGAGCACGCCGCCCCAACGGTCGAAAACGGTCATCTCGTATTCAACGATGTTGTTTCCCACGGCCGTCCAGGTGTCGTTCCGTCCGTCACCGTTGGGCGTGAAGGTGTTCGGGACGAAGAGTGTCGGGCTGCAGAATTCATTCACCAGCGCGCTGTCGGTGAGCGAGCACCCGAAGGCGTTGGTGATGGTCACGATATGCCATCCGTAGCTGGTGGCCTGTATCGTTTGGGTGGTCCGTCCATCGTCCCACAGGAATGTGGCGCCCGCGTTTCCGGCGTCCACTTCCACGGAATGGGGCATTTCATCCAGGCAGGTGAAGAACTGGTGGACGGGCATTTTCGCAGGTGCCGGATTGAAGTGGACGGTCACTTCATCCGAGGCGGAGCAGAAGCCGTTGTCCGCGGCCACGCTGTATTGCCCGCCGGTTCCCACCGGGACCGTGCGGCTGGTGGCGCCAGTGCTCCACAGGTATGTGCAGCCGGGGTTGCCGGCATCCAAGATGAGCAGCTGGCCGGCGCACAGCACGGTGTCCGCGCCAAGGTCCACTGCGGGCGGTGCCACGAAGGTGGCTGCAGCCGCATAGGTGGCCGTGCAGCCTTCAGGCGTGGTGATGGTGACGCTGTACGGGCCCGCCGTGGTGACCGAAATGCCTTGCGTGTGCTCGCCTGTGCTCCACACGAAATCAGATCCCGGGTTGCCGGCGTCCCAAGCGATGGTCTCGCCCGTGCATTCCGTGCGGTCCGTAAGCAGGTTTGCCGGTGCCGGATGGATCACTACCGCCACCGTGTCCGCATCGGAGCAGTAGCCGTTGGAGGCCGTGACGCTGTATGAACCACTTGCCGCGGGTGCCAGGGTGGGCGTGGTGGCGCCGGTGTTCCACGTGTAGGTCAGGTTGGCGGGGCCGGCCATCAGTTGCACCGGGTCACCTTCGCAGTGCTCCATATCGGGGCCCAGGTCCACATCCACGCGTGGCATCAGGGTGACCACAGCATCGAACGTGGCCGTGCAGTTCTGTGCGGTGGTCACCGCCACGGAATAGGTGCCGCTGGCCGTCGGGGTGATGGATTCACCGGTCCCGCCGTTGCTCCATGCGTACGTGCTGCCCGGGTTGCCCGCATGCAGTGTTGGTGGCTGCTCCTCGCAGGCGGTGATGTCCTGCAACGCGTCCGTCGGCAGCGGGTTCAGTGCGATGTGCACCGCATCCGAGGTTTCGCAACCGTTGGCGTTGGATACGGTCACGCTGTACGTGCCTGTGGCCGTTACCGTGAGCTGGCTGCCCACCGCACCGGTGTTCCACAGAATGGTGCTGCCCGCGTTGCCTGCATCCAGTACGTGGCTGGTCTGTCCACACAAGGCAAGGTCGGGTCCAAGGTCCACCACAGGCAACGGATGGAAGGTGACGTTGAAGGTCTTGATCGCCTGGCACAGGTTGGCGTCCGTGATGGTGGCGGTGTACTGGCCGGGTTGCGTAACGGCGATGCTCTGCGTGGAGGCATTGGTGTTCCAAGCGTAAGTGGAACCGGGGAAGCCCGCATCCAGCACCAGCGTTTCCCCTGCACAGGCCCCGACGTTCACGGGGGTGATCAGGTTGTCGAAGGCGACGCTCACCGTGGTGGAGCCCGTGACCGAGCATCCGCTCTGGTCGGTCAATGTCACCTCGTAAGTGGTGGTGGTATCGGCCAGGATGGTTGGCGAAAGAATGCTGCCCGAGTTGAGCTGGTCGGCGGGGGACCAGGAGATCTGGTACGGTGCGGCCATGTTGTGGCTGACCAGGAGTTGGTGGCCCAATGCGGAGCACACGGCGGTGTCCGCCGGCATGTTCAACTGGTAGGCGGGGTTCACATTCACCGTGATGGCCGAGGAAACCGTGCAGCCAGTGGCCGCATCGGTGGCCGTGCAGATAAAGGTGGTGGTATCCACCGGATCGGCAACGGTGGCCCCCGATGCCGGGTCCTGCACCAAGGCCGCAGGTGTCCAGGCAATGGAGTAGGCACCCGTGGAGGCCACGTTGGAGGCCAGGTTCACGGATTCTCCATGGCACAGGTCCTGGTCGCTGGCCGTGGCTGCCACGGTGCTGAGGCCGCTCACCGCCACCGTCACCTGCTCGTCATCCATGCAGCCCCAGGAATTGGTGGCCTGCACGGTATAGGAGGTGGTGGCCGAGGGACTGGCCACAGGGTTGGCAACCGAAGCGGAGCTGAGGCCCGTGGCCGGCAACCACGACCATTGGATCCCGGTGCCCGAGGAGACTTGGGCCTGCAGCTGGGTGCCTGCGATACCGCAACGGGTGGTGTCGTTGATCGGCAGGATGGTGAATGCCGGCGCCACATGCACCAGTACGGAATCGGCGTAGGTGCAACCGGAAGTGCCGGTCACTTGCGCATGGAACCAGGTGTCGCCCGTGGGCGTGGCCGCCGGTGTGGCCGACTGTGCATTGTCCAAAGCAGCGCCCGGGGTCCAGGACAATTGGCCAGTGGGATCCTCATAACGGGTGATCAGCAGGTTGTCCAGGCTCCAGTTGTCCTGCCCGGCACCGGAATGGAGCGGCTGCCGCCAGCGCAGGCGCGTGGACGCCCCGGATGGCCCCAACGGGGGAATGGCCGCGTCCACTTGGGTGAAAGCCGGATAGGCATGCTCCGCGAAAGTGGCCAGCAGGTTCCAAGTGCTGCCGTCGGTACTGTATTCGAGCACCACGTCCTCGCCGGGTTCAGCGTCATCGCAAGGTGCGGCCCCGGCACCGATCTTCAAGGCGAAGTGGACCATGCCGCCGTTGCTGAAATCCACGGGCGGGGAGGTGGCGCTGCGGGTGCCGCCACCGTTGAAGTACAAGGCTTGGCCGGTCACCGAACCGCAAGCAGCGTCGGGGCTGCCACCGGAGATGCTTCCCCACCAGGTACCCGCGCTTCCTTCAAAGGCATCGGAGTAAAGCACGCGCTCCACCTCGGCGTGCAGCGGGGTGATGCCCCCGGCACAGATGGAATCGTCCGCCGTGGTGGTGCGCAAGGCGAAGATGTTGCTGGTCTGCACGGTCACCAGCACGCTGTCCACGGCGCTGCCGCAGCCCACCGGACTGGTCACCATCAGCTTGTACCAGGTATCCTGCATCGGGTAGGCCACCGGGTCGGGAATGGCGGGGTCGGATACCTGCGTGGAAGGGCTCCAGTGCAGGTCGAACCACTGGGGATCCAGAACAGAACCCGTGCCCAGTTGCACGCTGGAGAATTGGCAAACGGAGGCGGCGGGCAGGCCGTTCGCGGTCAGGTTCAATTGCGGTTCCACGGGCAGGCCCACCTGGAACTCGAAGTGCTTGGGGCAGCCGCTGGGCAGGATCACGCCGTCCACGCGGTACACATCGTTGTGGTCCGGGGTGAAGGTGTAGCTGTTGCCGGTGGCCAGCACGGTGCCGGGATCGCTGGCGGTGGTCCATTGCGCATTGGAAAGCACGATGGGCGCGGTCAAGGTGATGGACCCGTTCGAGCAGATCACCGTATCCGGGTCCATGGGCTCCGCCATGCGGTTCGAAACGCCGTAGAGGTAGCTTTCCCCGGAGGCCACTCCGTACGCATAGGCCAGGAAGCCGGCCGGGGAGGAGATGCTGTGCGTACCCGGGGATACTTGGACCTTGGCTTGGGAAAGCCCGGCACAGCCGGGGTAGGTGCTGAACAGCGAGGCGGACAGCGGGACACCGTCCAGCAGTAATTGGGAGATGGCCCCGGTGTGGGTGACCAGACTCACGTAATGGTAGACGTTGGCCTGGGTGGAGGTGAGCGTGGTGAAGCGCGCGGAGGTGCTCATCCGGTCATCGGCCTGGAGCAGCAGCAGCGACGGGTCGCCCGTACCGGCACAGGTGGCGCCCTGCATCAGTTGTGAAACGCTCACGGGCTTGCTGCTGTTGATGCACGCCGGTTGCGTGGTGTTCAGCACCGTGTGGAGCTGCCCGGCCTGCAGCAATACGGGTGATCCACCATCGATGGTCACCAGCGTGTTGTTCTCGTTCGCCAGGATGCGGTAGCCCCAAGCGGACAGGTTCCCCAGCCGCACGGTATGGAAGGCGTTGCCCCAGGTGTTCACCGGCTCCATCTGCTCGTTCACATGGTCGCAGGCGGCGCAGCTCACCACCGCGCACATGCTTCCCCCGAAAACGGCGAAGGGGCGGCAGGGACCGCTTTGTGCAGTACCCACCACCGTGGTGCCGCTCAGGTCGGTTAGGCCGCTAAGGGCCTGCACCTGGTAGGTCTGGCCCGCGTTCAGGCTAACGGTGAAGGGCACACCCGGTGCATGCCCGGCCGTGGTGGTCGCCGTGGGCGTGATGGTCACCTCGGTGCCGTCCTCGGTGGCCACCACCATGAACTCGCTGCGGAAGATGTACGTACCGTTCTGGTAGGCCGTGGCCGTTCCCTCCAGCGCGTCCACACGATAGGAGGTGCCCAAGGCCGTGATCGGCAGTACCTGCGTGGCATCCGTGGTCTGGTTCTGGTAGTTCACCGCCGTCACCGTCACGGGTTCCACCGAGGTGATGTGCACACCTCGGTCGAGCACGGATTCCGAGCCGGTCACTTCGTAGATGTTCGGTACCGCCACGGAGACCACGCCGTTGGCCGGTACGCTGAACGCGGTGCTCCAGCCCGCCAACGGCACTTCCACAGTGCCCGTGGTGGCCTGCTCGGCCGCTATCCGTACCGATATCTGCTGGGTGCCGGAAGCGTTCTGCATGAAGCCCAGCCAGAATTCCCGGCCGCGCGTGTCCGGTTGGGCCGCCGCCCAAAAGGGAGCAACCAACAGAATGGCGCTGAGGAAACGGTGCATGCGGGGGGATCTGACGAACGGGTCCTGGAAGGATTTTCGGCACCTTCTTACGGGGCGGATACAGAAATGTTCATTTCGATGAATGGACGAATTTATTCGACAAATAGTTTCCTGGGCTTACCAATAATGTCGCCACCCAAGGATGGCAATTACCTTGCCAATTGGGCATATAAACTGGATATCAGGGGATTGTACCGAACGATTCCCGACCGGAACAACCACGGGAAACCTTCGACGAATGGATTTCAGGGCTTGATCGCCACCTGCCAAGACCGCCTTACCACCCAACCGGCACGCACCGTCACCGGCTCCGGGTCCTGCAACACGGCCTCGGGCTGCTGTTGCCGATCGAATGCCCCGGTGGTCCAGCGGCCGTCGCCATTCCTATCTTGGATCACCTTCAGCCGGTAGTTGCCCGGGGTCAATCCGGTCCAATACACGGAGTCGGGCAAGGCGGCCATGGAGCGCTCCCGCACCACGTTGCCCGCCCCGGTGAGCAATTGGAGCACAAAGGGCCCGGGCGGAAGCACAATGCCCGTGTCCGGAATGAGTTCCACGGTGAGCTTGCCCAAGGTGCGCGGATCGGGGGTGCCCAGCCGCAGCGTCGTGGTGTCGTTGGTAGCGCCCATCACCGCCATAACGGCTTTGGGATACAGCACCAAGGTCGCTTCCTTGCCGGCGGTGGCCTGGAACGCCACGTGGATGACCCTCCTGGCGCTGTCGTCCGGCAAAGCGGCCAGCGGAACCACGGCGGTATCCACCTTCAACACCGCACGGGCGCTGTCCACCGATGCCACCGGTCTGGAGCTGATGATGCGCCATCCCGCTTCCAGGGTGTTGGGCAGGGCGGTCAGCACCAAGTTGAACGGCATGGCCCTGTTGGTGCGGTACATGAGCGTGTCCAGCGGTTGGCCATCCTCGCTGACGACGAAGCGTTGCCCCAGCAGCAGGGTGGTGTCCGAAGGCCAGAAAACCACGGTATCCCGGCCCCGGTTCCATTCGGGCCACCAGGCCAGCCGCCCCCCTTGCCGGTCCAAGGGGTGCAGCTCCAGGTTTCCCGCCCTTCGCGCCATGGCCAATTGCCAGCCGCGTTCCTCCAGTACCGAGGCGGCGACTACATACTGGCTGGCAGCCACCGGACGGAAGAGGGCCAACCGGTGACCCGTGGAATCCCCGGGTTGGACCGCTTCACCCAGGAAGGCGATCTCCTCGTTGGGCAGGTCGTAGCGGAAGTTGCCATTCAGGTCCTTCAGCGCCGAGAGCCGCATGGGGCCGTTCCGCAAATGGCCGATACGGAAACTTCCATCGGTGCCGCTGCGGGTGAAATACGCCGGCGGAGCGGTGCGCACATCGCCGGTGTCCGTGGCATCGTGCAGCAGCACCAACACCTCGGGTGCCGGCAGGCCGGTGAAAGCATCATGCACCACACCGGAAATGGAAAGGCTGTCCACGTGGTCGCCGGTGGAGACCACATAGGTGAGGCCCGCGGCGGTGTTGCCCTCGCTGAGGTCCTTCACCGCCTCGCCAATGGGGAAGGAGTAGGTGGTGTTGGGTGCCAAGGGAGCGGCCAGGGTGATTACCACGTCCGTGCCACGGCTCACGGCCACAACCGGTGCCTTGGCCAAGGGCGGTGAAACGAGAAGCCTCTCGCGGACCCGGTCGAGCTGCACCCGCTCGTCGAAATGCAGCACGATGGAGTTCCCGGCAAAGCGGGTACTTCCGTTGGGCGGCTCGGCGCGGAGCAGCTGCGGCGCAGCGGTGTCCTTGGGCCCGCCCTGCGGTTCGCGTACCTGGGCGCAGGCGGCGAGCAGCATCAAGGCCGGGAGGACCAAGGCATTCCTCATGGCAGCAGGGGCTCGATCAGGCGGCAGAGGCGGGCCAGCTCCTGCTCGTCCTCCGGACCGAAATCATCCAGGCTGGCACTGTCCACATCGAGCACCGCCGCTACCCGGCCGCCGTGCCCATGCAGGGGAACGACGATCTCGCTGCGGCTCAGGTTGCTGCATGCGATGTGCCCCGGGAAGGCATCCACGTCCGGTACGTTGATGGTCCGGTCCTCTTGCCAGGCGGTGCCGCACACGCCTTTGCCGTAGGCGATGGGCGTGCAGGCCACCGGCCCCTGGAACGGCCCCAGCACCAGTTGGTCGCCCACCACGCGGTAAAAGCCGACCCAATGCCAGCCAAAGACCTGGTGGATGGCGGCGCAGAGGTTGGCCATGGCGGCGATGGCATCTTCCTCGCTGGCCAACAACGCCGCCACCTGCGGGTACAGCGCCGCATACCGCCCGCGGCGGCCCGTGACTGTGGGGATCACGATCTGCTCGGCCATCAAGCCGCGAAGATACCGGCAAGGCCAACGTAGCCGCTGTAAAGGGTACTTCGAAGAACCGCGAACGGATATCACGTGTGGCTATCTTTCGGCCAGACGAGGCGCGACGAAGTGCGGATACTGGAGCGAAGTATCCAATCTGAGGAGCAACGAAGTATGGCCCAATGAAAGCCACGCGTCCGCAGGGTCGGTGCAAAGCACCGATGATGCGGGAACGAGGTCCTTCGAGGTACCCGACAATGAAAATTGAGCTTCTAGCGAATTATTTGAACGCATGACTAAGGATTGATAAATGGGAGATAAATGTATCAATTTTCAATAAACGATTTCAGAATAAATGGCCATATAAAATTGTCGTATTGAAGTGTAAGCACATGATAGTACAAAGCATATGGCCATTAAATTCCAATTGTGAGTAAATAACAAACAACTGGTCTAACTGGAAAAACAGTACACGACACATGAATCCAAAAAGGAAACCATTGAAATTAATCCCATTGATTATTGCTGGTCAAATTGGTGCTGTGCTTTCTTATTTGATACTGAAGGAAAATTTCTTTCTCCCTATGCTATTTGGATCGCTATGTGGATGGTTTGTGGGTCGTTGGTCTCAGCGTCGTTGGGAGCGAAAAAATAGGGACGGGAATGCTGATCAATAGGTATAACCGATATTCCCGTTTTGCAATCAATTGTTGGTTGTATGTGAAAGATGGAAGGGGCCCCGACTTTCCTACGCAGTCGATGGGGCAAGTGATCGGCTACTCCGATTGCCAGGACTTGCCGGTTGAGCTCAGGGGACAGAATCTCCCATCCTATTGAAGTGATGACCCATGGCATGCCGGAGCGGATGGCTGTTGCTCTTCTTTGCCACCGCGACTTTTCCTGCTGCGCTGCATGCACAGCAGGATTCAGCATCCACACACTTGGAGCAAGGAGACACGGTTCGGGCAACCGACCACCCAGCGGGGGATGACCTTCGCACAAACAGCTCTGTTCCCTTCACCTACACTTCCCTCTACGGCTCCCTCAGCGCCAGCTACGCTACTAGCGACAACTGGAACGGGTAAGACCTGCGGAACTTCGCCCTACAGGGCGACCTCCTCTACACCCACAATCTCTTCACCGACAGCCATGGCCACTCGCACCAAGTGATGGCCGACCTGGGCTACCTGAAGTTCGTGGACAGCACATGGGAGAAGAGCATTGACAACCTACAGGTGAACCTACTTTGGAACAACACAGGCCGCAAATTCAAAACCTCTTACACGGTGACCCTAGGCACGCAATTCCTGCCCGCCAGCTTCCCGGAGTATGACCTTGAGTAGGACAAATTGGTGGCCCGCTCCGTGGGCGGCTTCCTAAATCCTTTCAACCTTCAACTCGGCTATGGTGGCGTATACACCTTTTGCGGCCGCAGCAACATCAACTTCGCCTTTGCCGCGGTCCAGTTCAACAGTTCACCCAAGGAGTTCACTGCTCCCTCATCGGTGAAGACCGATGTGATCGAAGGTAAAAAGGCGTACTACTTCCTGAACTACGGCTTTTCCTTCTCCACGGCCATCAATAAGGAGTTCGGCAAGCATGTGGAGTGGGTGAACAACTCACGCTTCTTCGGCAACGGCCTGGACCGCGACCACGTGAACCTGCAGTTCAGCAACATGGTAATCGTGAAACTGTGGAAGTACCTGCAACTCCGCTTTGATACGCGCCTGGCCTACAACCCGCTGCTGAACTACAAGATCCAGTTCCGCCAAGAGGCCTTGATCGGATTCTTCTACGAGCGGAAAAAGTGACCTGGGCACACGGGCCTGAAGGTCACCTGGCCCGGCCTTGTATCTTGGGAACACGCCAAGCCCCACCTTTGCGGGGCACCATGGCCGAAAGCAGGGAACAGCGAAGCCGGCGGCGGAAGGCGCGCCGGCAGCAGGTGTTGCGCAAGCTCCGCAACAAGTACCGGGTGGCGCTGATCAGCGAATCCACCTTCGAGGAACGCTTCAGCTTCCGCCTCTCACGGATGAACGTGATCCTGCTGGCCATCGGCCTGTTCATCATCAACGCCCTGTTCGTGGCCGCGGTCATCGTGCTCACCCCGTTGAAGGAGTACATCCCGGGCTACTCGGACCAACGGGTGAAACTGAACGCCTACCGCGCCACGGTCACGGCCGACTCGTTGGAGCAGGCCATGGCCGTGCGCGATGCCTACATCGCCAACCTGCGCAACGTGCTCAGCGGGAACATCCCGGCGGACAGCATCACCCTGAGCGTGCCCACGGTAAAGGCACCCCAGGCCGCCGACCTGCAGCCGTCGAAGGCGGACAGCGCCTTGCGTGAACGCATCCGGAAGGAGGAGGCCTACAGCGTCCACTCCACCGGCCCCGGCGCCCCGTTGGACCGCCTCGGCCTTCCGGGCATGCTCTTCTTCCCGCCCCTGCGCGGGGTGATCACCAGCACCTTCGACGCCAACGAGGGGCACTATGGCATCGACATCGTGACGAAGGCCGATGAAGCCGTGGCCGCCTGCCTGGACGGCACGGTGATCATGGCCAGCTGGACCAGCGATGCCGGCTATGTGATCCAAGTCCAGCACGCCTCCGAACTGGTGAGCATCTACAAGCACAACGCCGTGCTGCTGCGCAAGGTGGGCGACCGGGTGAAGGCCGGCGAGGCCATCGCCATCGTGGGCAACAGCGGGGAGCTCACCAGCGGCCCACACCTGCACTTTGAACTTTGGTCCGGCGGCCAGGCAGTGGACCCGCAGACCTACATCAGTTTCAAGTGATGGCCCTCAAGGCTGAGGTGGCGAAATGGTTGGCACGGCGCGACAATGCGCGTGCCATGCGCGCCGCCATGGAACCGGCGGCCACACAAAAGGCCGTGCTCCACCGGCTCGTGCAAGAGGGGCAACGGAGTGCATTCGGCAAGCAGCATCAACTCGCCTTGGTGCATGACCATGCGGGACTGGTGCAGGCCGTGCCGCTGCAGGACTACGAGGGTTTCCGGCCGTGGATCGAACGCATCATCGCCGGTGAACGGGACGTGCTCTGGCCGGGGAAACCGCTGTACCTGTGCAAGACCAGCGGCACCACCAGCGGCGCCAAGTACATCCCCATCACCAGGGCCAGCCTGCCCAACCACATCGGCAGTGCGCGCCGTGCCCTGCTGGCCTATATCGCCCGCACGGGCAGGGCCGACATTGTTGACGGCAAGATGATCTTCCTGCAGGGCAGCCCCGTGCTGGACCGCAAAGGCGCCATCCCCAGCGGCCGCCTCAGCGGCATCGTGGCCAACCATGTACCCCGCTACCTGCTGAAGAACCGCCTGCCCAGCTTCGCCACCAACAGCATCCCCGACTGGGAAAGCAAGGTGGAGGCCATCGTGGGCGAGACCATGCACCAGGACCTGCGCCTGATCAGCGGTATTCCGCCCTGGGTGGAGATGTACTTCGAGCGCCTGCTGGCCCGCACCGGCAAGGCCACCGTTCGCGAGGTGTTCCCGCACTTCTCCCTGTTCGTGTATGGCGGCGTCAACTTCGAGCCTTACCGCGCACGGATGCACGGATTGATCGGTGCACCGGTGGACAGCGTGGAACTGTTCCCCGCCAGCGAGGGCTTCATCGCCTACCAGGACCAAGGCCCCGGCGAGGGTCTGTTGCTGGTGCTGGACAATGGCATCTACTATGAATTCGTGCCCGTGGAGGACCTGGGCAAGGCCGATCCGCGCCGGCTGTCCATCGGTCAGGTGGAGCTGGGCGTGAATTATGCGCTGGTATTGCACACCAACGCGGGCCTGTGGGGCTACCAGATCGGCGACACGGTGAAGTTCGTTTCCCTCGTTCCACCGCGCATCGTGGTCACGGGCCGCACCAAGCACTTCACCAGTGCTTTCGGCGAGCACGTGATCGCCGAAGAGGTGGAGGGCGCGCTGAAGGAAGCCATGGAGCAGCATCCGTGCGAGGTGGCCGAGTTCACCGTGGCGCCGCAACTGGCACCGCCCGAGGGGTTGCCGCGCCATGAGTGGTACATCGAATTCGCGGCGCCGCCCGCGGACATGGACGCCTTCGCACGGGCCATCGATGAGGCGCTGCAGAAGCGCAACGTGTACTACAAGGATCTGATCACGGGCGGCGTGTTGCGCCCGTTGGTGATCGTGCCCGTGGCGCGTGGAGGCTTCGCCGCTTGGATGAAGGCCCGCGGCATGAATGACGCCCAAAGCAAGGTGCCGCGCCTGGCCAACGACCGCAAGTACGTGGAGGGGTTGACCTAGTGCAGCGGTTGTGTGCCCGACATTTGTTGCATGGGCAACGCAACTTCAACTGATTGGAAGGTACTTCGCGCGGAATACCCGGGCCTGGTGCGGGGAACATACGTGGACACTTCCTCCACGGGCCTGATGGCGCGCTCCACCACGGAACGGGCCGCGGAGGAAATGCGCCTGTTCCAGGAGCAGGGATCGGCGCGCTACGACTACTGGCACGCTCAGGGCAAGGCGGCGATCACCAGCGCCGTGGCGGCCCACATCGGCGGCGAAGCGGCGGGCCTGGCCCTGGTGCAGAGCTTCACCGTTGGGCTGATGCAGCTGGCGCCCCTGCTGCGGCATCGCCCCAAAGTGCTGTTGGTGGGCGGCGATTATCCCACGCTCCACGGCCCGTTCAAGCTGCACGGGTTCGGGGTGGTGGAGGTGGAGCCCGATCCGGACGGCACCATCCGCTTGGAGGCCTTGGAAGCCGCCATGGCCAAGGAGAAGCCACAGTTGGTGGCCATCAGCCACGTGCAATGGTCCACCGGTTTCCTCACGGACCTGGATGCCCTGGCCGCGCTGTGCCGCGCACACGGCGCCTGGTCCGTGGTGGACATTACGCAGAGCTGGTGCAGCGTGCCCGTGGACCTGCGCAGCACGCCCATCGACATCCTGGCGGCCAGCGGTTACAAATGGCCCTTGGCGGGTTTCGGCAATGGCTTCCTGCATCTTTCCTCGGAAGTGCGGGATGACCTGCTCGACCGGCATGGGGCAGAGGTGGTGCCCGCGCTCACGGTCGGCCACCAGGATCCCATGGCCTTGGTACGCTTGGAGGATGCACTGGCCCGTGCGGAGCATATCGGCATCGGGGCGGTGGCGGAACGGGTGCAACGGCTCTGCGACCGGGCCGTGGCGGGACTGGACCGCGCCGGGGTGCGCGTGCTCAACGGCCGGGAACCCGCCCACCGCACGGGCATCCTGATGATCGAGGGCGGCCAGCAGCGGCTGGACCGCATGCGCCAAGCGGGCGTGCAGGCCCAACTGCGCGGTGCGGGCATCCGCCTGGGCATCCACTTCTACAACAACGAACAGGACGTGGAGCAGCTGGTGGAGGCGTTGCGCTGAAGCGCAATGATCCTCCCGGTCAATACGCCCGCTCCTTCTTGCCCTGGCGCCAGTTGATGAAGGCGCTGGGCCGGTCAGGCTCCTATTGTTCTTTCATGCCCCAACGCTCAAGCAGGCCGAGCAGCCGCTGGTTCATGGCCTCGTAGCGGGCCACGAGCCGCTCCATGACTCCACTGTCCACCGCGTGCTGTTGCTCCACATAGCCATTGGAGGCTTGGTCGTGCATCGTGATGCTCACCGGGCCGCGTTGGCTGTAGAAATAGCTGAGGTCCTTGTTGTAGTACTCCGCAGCCTTCACCACCACGGCTGCTGGCACGTTCATCACGCCGCGTTCGTAATCGCTGTAGGTGCTGGAGGCCACACCCAGTTCAATGGCCACGCCTTCCTGTGTATACTTGCGTTCCTCCCGTAAATACTTGAGTTTCTTTCCGATCATGAATGGGTCTTCCATGGATAGAGGGGTTTGGCCAAACCTATCCGGAATTTCCGGAAAAGTTCCGGAACCTCCGGAGAGGTTTTTCACAGGATGTACACAGGTTTGCGGTGCCACCCAATGAAGGGGGGCGCTAAAACCCCAATAAATGAAGTTGATTCCCACACTCGCTGCGCTGTCTATCGCCATTATTCCTTTGACCAGCAATGGTCAAGGCACCAAGACGTGCGTTCCTTCCTCCCCAGGTTCGTCTTCAGCCTACCAAGAGTTCATGAGGTCCGATCTGCCGGCCAAGTGGTCAACGAAGGATTTTGGTCGCCTCGCACCTCTCCCCGGAGGAGATTTTCAGGAATGTACCCAGGGTGCCGACATCAAGGGATTTGCCATGATACAAACGAGTACGGCGAACATAACACGATCGGTCGGTTATGCGTCCAAGCGGGGGTCGGGGAAGGCGTTGGTCTTTGAAGTGACGGAAGTGCCGGGAAGTGCAAACACTTTTGCAACAAAGGTCTTCGATGTTACTGGTGCTCTGCAATTCACCTTTACCTCCAACAATGGTCGCCTCATTGACTACCAGTATGTTGGCGTTGGAGGCAACGTACAATGCAGCAGAGCAGTGGTTCAAGGAGTAATTTCCACCGTTGGCGGCACAATAGGCCTCGGTCCGGTTGGATTTGCCCTTGGTATGGCATCCATGTGTGTGGACCTTTGGGCAAATGACTGCT
Organism: Flavobacteriales bacterium; assembly: GCA_023382455.1. Lineage (GTDB taxonomy): Bacteria > Bacteroidota > Bacteroidia > Flavobacteriales_F > PHOS-HE28 > PHOS-HE28. The sequence goes on along the minus strand of JAHDVX010000016.1, from coordinate 20,836 downwards.
TCTAGGTCCTCCGGACTCTATATTGGAATCGTGCCAACAGGCCAAGCGTTCCATAAATAATGCAACTCCCGGGCATTTACGGGCAACACTGACAAACCCCAACTGAAAATGGTGATTTCCTCGATACCGTGGTTCGTTCTCCTCCTTATGGCAAACGTGTCGGTCTTGGTCTCGGGTGGAACATCCGTGCTGGATGCCATTGCTGTCATTCTCCTTGGACTCGAAACCATCCGGATTCGAAAAGGCGGTGGTTACGACCCATCTCCTGATTCGACCTCCCCCCTGAGGCAGTTTGCGGTTATCGAATGGTCGGAGATGAAACGATCCAAGCTACTGGGGGTACTCATACTGTTGTCGTCGGTGCTCGTAGAACGCCCGCTGACGTTTGAGTGGATGATACCGGTCGTGTTCGGCATCGTGGGCATCGAACTCATTTGTGCATTCCTGCGAGAGGCTACACTACGATCGCCAAAATTCGGGTGGATTTCCATGGCAATCATGGCGCTTCTCTTTATGTGGAGCATGGCGTGTTCCATGGATCACATTGCTGCATACGCGATGAACACTTCCCGCTTTTGGGTGATCTCATGGACCGTCGTGTTCACTCACTGGCCCCACACGGCAATAATCCTGATCGGCAGCACGCTGGCAATCTTGGGACTCCTGCGTGCTCATCCAAAGAAGGACGAACGATTAACAAAGCCGAGGCCCTGGCTTTTCGCATGAACATTTGAACAGGGTGTCTGTACCCCATAGGATTACACCGATGAAGAAAAGTGCGAGACGGATGCATGCCGGTCTCGCGCTTTTCTTTTCGATCCTTACTCCCGGTGTTGCGCAATTGCCTGAAGATGCTGTAGTGGCCTTGGATACGTTGCAGACTGAGGGTGATACCTCCATAGCCCCAGTACGAAACTCGGCCTTCATCACCTCCTCCCTCTATGGCTCCCTCAGCGCCAGCTACGCCGCCAGTGACAACTGGAACGGGCAGGACCTGCGGAATTTCGCCCTGCAAGGCAACCTCCTGTACAACCATAACCGCTTCGCCACCACGCACAGTCATTCCCATCAAGCCATGGCAGACCTAGGCTACCAGAAATTCGTGGACAGCACTTGGGTGAAGAGCCTGGACCGCCTTCAGGTGAACCTGCTGTGGAACAACACCGGCCGCAAGTTCAACAGCTCCTACACCGTGGCCTTCGGCACCCAGTTCCTGCCCGCCAGCTTTGCGGCGTATGACATCGAGCAGGATAAATTAGTGGACCACTCCGTAGGCGGTTTCCTCAATCCCTTCACCCTCCAATTGGGCTATGGCGGAGTATTCACCTTTTGGGGCCGCAGCAGCATCAACTTTGCCTTTGCCACCGTGCAAATCAGTAGTTCGCCCAAAGAACTCACATCAACGGCATACGCGGATGCCAACGTAATCGAAGGCAAAAAAGCCTACTACTTCATGAATTACGGCTTCTCCATCGCCACGGCCATCAACAAGCAGTTCGGCGGGCACGTGCAGTGGGTCAACAATTCACGCTTCTTCGGCAACGGCCTGGACCGCGACCACGTAAACCTGCAGTTCAGCAACATGGTGGTGGTGAAGCTGTGGAAGTACCTGCAACTGCGCTTCGACACGCGCTTAGCCTACAACCCGTTGCTCAACTACAAAATGCAGTTCCGGCAGGAGGTCCTGATCGGCTTCTTCTACGAGCGGAACAAGTGAGGGAGGCCAAGCATGTAACGGTGCATGGCCAATGCGGGAAATCGACGGAAGGGCCAGCCTCAATACGCCCGCTCCTTCTTGCCTTGGCGCCAGTTGATGAAGGCGCGGTTCACCACGCGGTTGCCGCCGGGCGTGGGGTAGTCACCGGTGAAGTACCAGTCGCCGGTGTGGTCGGGGCAGGCGGCGCGGAGGCCCTCGATGCTTTGGAACACGATGCGCACCTCGGCCTGGATGTCCGGCGGGGTGAGCAGTTCTCCGATGCGCTTGCTGATCTGCTCCGCGGTAAAGGGGCGGTAGATGTCCTTCACCACGTTCTCCTGCTCGGTGATGGGCTTGCCCACCATGGCCAGGCAGCGGTCGTACACATCGTCGATGATGTTGTCCTGCTTGGTCTCCTTCAGCAGGGAGATGGCGGCTTGGAAGGCGGCCAGGTCGCCCATGCGGGCCATGTCGATGCCGTAGCCGTCGGGATAGCGGATCTGGGGGGCGCTGCTCACCACCACGATCTTCTTCGGTTCCAGGCGATCCAGCATCTTGAGGATGCTCTGGCGCAGGGTGGTCCCCCGCACGATGCTGTCATCGATCACCACCAAGTTGTCCTTGCCCGCGCGCACGGTGCCGTAGGTGATATCGTACACGTGCGCCACCAGGTCGTCGCGGTCGTTGTCGTTGGTGATGAAGGTGCGCATCTTCACGTCCTTGATGGCCACCTTTTCCAGGCGTGGCCGCAGGGCGAGGATGGCGCGCAGTTTGGCGGGGTCGGGGCTGGGGCCCAGCTCCAGGATGCGTTTCTCCTTCACGCGGTCCAGCTCATCCTCCAGTTCCTTCAGCATGCCGTAGGCGGCCACTTCGGCGGTATTGGGGATGAAGGAGAAGACGGTGTTCTCCAGGTCGTGGTCGATGGCCTCCAGGATGGCGGGGCACACGGATCGGCCCAGGGCAATCCTTTCGCGGTACACGTCGGCATCGCTGCCGCGGCTGAAGTAGATGCGCTCGAAGCTGCAGGCGCGCTTGGCCAGCGGCTCCAGGATGCGCTCCACGGCGTAGCTGCCGTCCTTCTTCACGATCAGGGCGCAGCCCGGCTCCAGCTCGTTCACCTGGTCGGTGGTGAGCCGGAAGGCGGTCTGGATGGCGGGGCGTTCGCTGGCAGCCACCACCACATCCTCATCGGCGTACCAGAACGCCGGGCGGATGCCGGCGGGATCGCGCAGCACGAAGGCGTCGCCGTGGCCGATGAGGCCGGCTAGCGCGTAGCCGCCGTCGAAGTCGATGGCGCTCTGCTGGAGGATGCTCTTCACGTCCAGCTTCTCCTCGATGATGGCCGTGATCTGCTTCTCGCTGTAGCCCAACTGGTGGTGGATGGCGCGCAGGCGCTCGTTCTCCATGTCCAGGTAGTGCCCGATCTTCTCCAGCACGGTCATGGTGTCGCTGCGCTCCTTGGGCACCTGGCCGATGCTGACGAGCAGGTTGAAGAGCTCGTCCACGTTGGTCATGTTGAAGTTGCCGGCCACCACCAGGTTGCGGGTGATCCAGTTGCTGAGGCGGCGGCGCGGGTGGCAGTTCTCCAGCTCGTCCTTGCCGAAGGTGGCGTAGCGCAGGTGGCCCAGGAGCACCTCGCCCATGAAGGGTGCGGCCTGCTTCAGCAGTTCCGCATCGGTGGCGGCCTCCGGCTGCTTGGCGATGGCGGTGCTGATGCCCTGGTTGATCTTGCCGAAGATCAGCGGGATGGCATTCTTGGCCGTGCTGCGTTCGCGGTCGATAAAGGCCGTGCCGGGCGGCGGGTCCAGCTTGATGGTGGCCACGCCGGCACCGTCCTGCCCGCGGTTGTGCTGCTTCTCCATCAGGAGGTACAGCTTGGTAAGTCCGTAGAGGGCGCTGCCGTGGCGCTCCTGGTAGTGGGCCAGCGGCTTCCGCAAGCGGATGAAGGCCAGGCCGCACTCGTGCTTGATCGCGTCGCTCATGAAAGCCCGCGGCACTATGCCGGGCTGCAAATGTACGGCGGTGGGGCGAGGCTTTCCCTTCTGCCCGGCGACGATCTGCTTGTCAAGACCTCCCGTTCCCCCAGGGTCACCTGCAAGGGGCCCCTGCGGGAACGGAATCACCGATCACCCAAGGGTAACCACCTTCTTCCTCACATTTTCGGCGGCAGCAGCTTGTACACCACGGGCGTCACCAGGCGGCTCAGCAGGGTGCTGCTGATGAGGCCGCCGATGAGCACGATGGCCAAGGGGCTGATCAGCGGGTTGGTGCTGTAGGCGATGGGCAGCAGGCCGCCGATGGCGGTGAGCGTGGTGAGCACGATGGGCAGGAAGCGCAGCTCGCTGCCTTGGCGGATGGCCTCCTCCAGCGAATGGCCTTCGGCGCGCAGCTGGTTGGTGAAGTCCACCAGCAGGATGGTGTTCTTCACCTCGATGCCGGCCAGGGCGATCAGCCCGATGATGGCCACGAAGCTCAGGCTGTTGCCGGTGGCCCAAAGGGCGAGGGCCGCGCCCACGATGCCCAGGGGGATCACGCTCAGCACGATCAGCGTGCTCTTGAAGGTGCCGAACTCCAGCACCAGCACGGCGATGAACAGGAAGATGGTGGCCAGGATGATGGTGCCGAAGCCGCTGAAGCTGTCCTGCCGCGTCTCGATCTCGCCGCCCATGGTGTAGTTGTAGCCGGCGGGCAGTTGCATGGCGTCCATGCGGGCCATGGTGGTGTTCAGCACGTCATCAACCAGGTAGCCCTGTTGCACGAAGCTGCTCACGGCCACGTAGCGGCGCTTGCCCAGGTGCTTGATGGTCTGCGGCGAGGTCTCCAGGCGCAGGTCGGCCACGTGCCGCAGGGGGATGCTGGCGCCGCTGCGGCTGGTGACGTACAACTCGTCCAGCGTTTGCAGGCCCGCGCGGCCTTCCTTGGGCACGGTGATCACCACTTCGCGCTCGGTGCCCTGGGCATCGTTGAAGCGGCCCATGTCCAGCCCGGCCACGGCCAGGCGCACGGTGCGGTCGATGTCCACCGGGGCCAGGCCCAGCATGGTGGCCTTGTCGCGGTCCACGCGCACGCGCAGGTCGCTGTTCAGGTTGGCCAAGGGGTCGTCCACGTAGAGCGTGCCGGGGATGCCCTTCAGCATGGTGGCCACGCGGCCGCTGATGCGGCGCAGGCTGTCCAGGTCCTCGCCGAAGATGCGCACCTCCACGGGCGCCAGCTGCGGCGGGCCCTGTTCGAAGTCCTTCACCTGGATGATGGCCCCGGGCACCTGGTCGAAGGTGCGGCGCAGTTCCCCGATCAGGCGCAGCTTCTCCTTCACGCCAGTGGTGCGGTGCAGCTGCACGTAGACCTGCGCGAAGTCCGGGCGGCCCACCACGGGCTGCACGTTGTAGTACACCTGCGGGTTGCCGTGGCCGGTGTTCGTGGTGTAGAACGCCACTTCCGGGTGGCGGGCCAGTTCGCGCTCCACCAGGCGGGCCAGGCTGTCCGTGTGGGCCAGATTGCTTTGCAGCGAGGCCTGCACGTTCACCATGAACTGCGGCTTTTCCGATGCGGGGAAGAGGCTGAAGCCGATGGCGGAGAGCAGCCACACGGCGCCGCCGAAGACCAGGGCGGCCACCAGCAGCGTGGTGCGCGGGTGGCGCAGCGAGCGGTCCAGCAGCGGGGCGTAGGTGACGTGGATGGTGCGCTTCAGGCCGCGCAGGAAGAGGTTGCCCTGCGCATCGGCGTGGGGCTTCAGCAGGCGGATGGAGAGGAAGGGCACGATGGTGAGCGCCACCAGCATGCTGGCCACCACGCAGAAGATCACCGTGAGGGGCATGCTGCGGATGAACTCGCCGCTGGCCTCGGGCATCAGTGCCAGGGGCAGGAAGGCGATGCACAGCGTGGCCGTGCAGCCGATCACCGCCACGCCGATCTCCTTCACCGCGCCCAGCACCGCGTCCAGCGGCTTGCGCCCCTCGCGCAGCCAGCGCTCGATGTTCTCCACCACCACGATGCTGTCGTCCACCAGCAGGCCCAGCGCCACCACCAGGCCCACGATGCTCAACTGGTTCAGCGAATGGCCCATCAGGTTCAGCACGATCACGCCCATGCCCAGCGACAGGGGGATGGCGATCATCACCACCAGCGAGGCGCGGTTGCCCAGGGGCAGCAGGGTGAGCAGCACCAGCGCGATGGCGATCAGCAGGTCGCGGCCCAGGTGGCCCAGGCGGTAGTTCACGGCCTCGGCCTGGTCGAAGTTCATCACCAGGTCCAGGCTGGCGGGCAGCTGGTGGCGGAACTTCGCCACCACCGGCAGGTATTGTTCCTCGGCCTGGCTGATGTTCATCCCGCTCTTCATGGCGGCGTTCACCAGCACGCAGCGGTGGCCGTTCAGCCGGGTGATGTGCCGGTCCTCGCGGTGGGCATCGGCCACCGTGGCCACGTCGCGCAGCAGGGTGTTGTGCCCGCCGGTGGTGGACACCACCGTGTTGGCCAGGTCCTCCGCATCCTTCACGCCGCCGCCCGTTTTCACGTTCAGCGCCTTGGTGCCCGCATCGATGCTGCCGCCCGGGATGTTGGCCATGGCGCCCTGCACCGCGCCGATCACCTGGCTGGGCGGGATGTTCAGCCGGGCCAGCTTCTGCAGCTGCAGCTCAATGCGCACGGTGGCGTCCGGCAGGCCGGCGATCTCCACGTCCTTCAGCTGGGGCACGGCCTCCAGCTCCTGTTGCAGCTTCTCCGCCTGCTCGCGCAGCAGGCGGCGCGGCGCATGGTCGCTCACCAGGGCCACCTGCAGCACGTTCACGTCGCTGGGCGTGGCGCCCTTCACCTCCATGCTCATGATCCCCGCGGGCAGCTCGGGGCGCAGCGCCGCCACCACCTGCTCCAGCTCCTGCCGCTTGCGGTCCACGTCCACGCGGTACAGCGCGTCCACGCGCACCACCGCCACGCCGTCCAGGATGGTGCTGTACACGCGCTTGATGTCGTCCATGCCGTTGATGCGCTTCTCCAGCGGGTCCACCACCAGGCGCTCCATGTCCTCCGGGCCCGTACCGGGGTACACCACGGTCACGGTGTAGATCGGCGCGTTCATCTCCGGGTCCTCGGCCCGCGGCATGTCCAGCAGCGTGGCGATGCCCAGCACCACGATCATCAGGAAGATGATCAGCGTGAAGGGGCTGTTCTTGATGGCGTATCGGGTGATCCACATCGGCGGAATCGCGGTTGTTAGTTGTCAGTGGCCGGTAAGCAGGCCGTTCATCGGGGCGTGTCCCCGGCCGGCGCACGGGCGGCGCACGGGCCGCGTGCTCCGCTGTGGCCGGCTGGTCAGGGCCGGCGGCTGCGGCCCTGCGGGGGCTTCCTGCGGTCGCCTCCTCGTGGCGCGCATCCGCAGGGCCCTTCCGGCGCCGGGCCGCCGCTGCGCCCGCTCACGCGGTTCCGGTGTGTGTCGACCCGATGGGTCGACGGTACAGGTGGGATGGGGGGCGTTCATCAGGGCTCTCGGGGTTCGGGGTCGGCCGTTGCACGCTCCACGCGGATCAAGCTTCCGTCGTTCAGGTAGGGGCCGCCCTGCACGATCAGCTGCTGGCCCGGACGCGGGCCGCTCACCAGCGCGCTGTCGGCGCGCAGTTCGTGGACCGCCACGGGCAGGCGCCGGGCCTTGCCGCCGTCGGCCAGGAACACCAGGCCATGGCCGCCGTCGCCGTCCAGCAGCGCTTCGTAGGGGATGGCCGTCAGGCTGTCGCGGCCCGGCACGTGGATGGTGGCCTTGCCGTAGAGGCCGCTGGCCAGCCGGGGCCCGGGGCCCAGGATGCGCAGCTTCACCTGGAAGGTGCCGGAGCGCGGATCGGCGCCCATGCTGCGGCTCTCCACCACGGCGTGCATCACCGCATCAGGGAAGGCATCGCAACGCACATCGGCGCTGTCGCCGGTGCGCACTCGGGCCCAGTCCTTGTCGCTCAGCCCGGCCTCCAGCATCCAGGGGCCGCGGCCCGCGCCGTTCACCAGCAGCACGGGCGTGCCGGCGTCCACCAGCTGGCCGGGGTTCACGAATTTTCGCAGCACGAAGCCGTCGCCATCGGCGCGGATCTCGGCGTGCTGCCGCGCGTAGCGGGCGGCGGTGAGCTGTTGCCGGGCCAGGTCCAGGGCGGTGCGGGCGTTCTGCAGCGTCTGCAGGCTGGCCACGCTGTCGGCGAAGAGCGCTTGGGCGCGTTGCTGGTCGCGTTCGGCCTTGTCGAAGGCCAGCTGCGCCTGCTCCAGCTGCGTGTTGATGGCGGTGGGGTCCAGCGTGGCCAACAGCTGGCCGGCCTTCACGGCGTCGCCCTCCTGCACCTTCACCTGCTGCACGATGCCGCCCACCAGGAAGCTCAGCGCGGCCTCGTCGTTGGTGGTGAACAGGCCGGGCACCTCCACGGTCATGGCCTGCGGTGCGCTGCGCACGGTCATCACCCGCACGGGAATGGTGTCGGCCGCGGGTGCTTCGGATGCAGCGCCGCCTGTTCCGCAAGCGGGCAGCAGGCCGGAAAGGAGCGCAAGGAGGAGCAGGCCGCCCGCAGTGCGGAAAGGTCCGTGGTGTTTCATGGCTTCCGGTTTCGTAGGGGTGTGCGTGTTCATGGCAAAGCGGGCAGGGGGTAGGTGGCGTTCTGGCGCTCCAGGTCGGCGAGGCGCTGCAGCACGGTGCTTTGGGCCACGGCCAGTTGCACTTCGGCGGCGGTGAGCTGGTTGCGCGCGTCGAGGTATTCGAGCTGCGTGTTCACGCCCTCGGCAAAGCCTTTCTCCACCAGGTTGAAGTAGCTGGCCGCGCTGGTCTGCCGCGCCTGTGCACTGCGGAGCACGGCCTGCGCCGTGGCCAGGACGCCATCGGCCTGCCGGGCGCCCAGCAGCAGTTGCTGTGTGGCGTTGCGCTGCTCCGCGCGGGCCTGCTCCAGGTCCAGGGTGGCCTGTTTGGCCTTCTGGCGCTCGCGCCCGCCGCCGAACAAGGGCAGGTCCAGCTGCACGCCCACGAGGTAGAAATCGGAGTACGGGTCCACCGTCCAGTCCTGGCCTTGGTAGCCCAGGTCCAGGAAGGCGCCGAGGGTGGGCAGTTTCCGGTCACGGGCCATCTTCACCTGGGCCTCGCGCAGGTCCACGGCGGTGCGCAGGGCCTGCAGCTCCTCGCGGCGGCTGATGTCCGCGGCCGCTGCTTGCGCGGTGTCCGCCAGGGCGGCGGCCATGTCGAAGCCTTCGTCCACCGGCGCGTCCAGGTCGCGGTTCAGCAGGAAGTTGATCCAGCGCCGTGCGTTGGCGTGGCGGTCGCGGGCCTCGGCGAGCTGGGCGTTCACCTGTTGCAGTTCGGCCTGGGCGCGCAGCACCTGGGCGGACACGCCCGCGCCGTGGCGTTGCAGCGAGCGCGTGGCCTGCACGTTGCGCTCCAGCAGTTGCACGGCGCTGGCGTAGCTGCGTACGGCCTGCCCGGCCATCAGCACGTTGAAGTAGGCCGTCTTGATGTCCTTCACCAGTTCGCGCCGGTAGATGTCCAGCTCATGTTCCTTCAGCTCCGCCGCGTGCTGCTGCAGCTGGCGGTTGTGGATGATGTCCGTGTTCAGCAGCGGGAGCGTGGTGCGCAGGTGCACATCGTAGTAGTTGTTCGGGTTCAGGTAGGCCTGCACGTTCTCCACCTCGGGGAAGGCGTTGTGGCCGATCAGCTGGTTCAGGGTGCGGTACACGGGGTTCACCAGCTCGCCCACGGGGAAATCGAAGTAGCGGCCGCCCTCGCCGCTGAGGTAGGAGGCGTTGAGGTTCACCGCCGGCAGGAAGAGCGCCTTGGCCTGCTTCAGGTCGGCCAGGGCACGATTCAGCGCGATGTGCTTTTCGCACAGCACCAGGTTGCTGTCCAGGCCCAGCCGCACGTAGCCGTCCAGCGGGGCCTGGGCGCTGGCGGCTGCGGTGGCCAGCATGAGGACCGCCAGCATGGTGGGCCGCGCACTGCGCTTCCGGATCTTCCGCATGCGTTCACTGAACATCGTTCAATGTATTTACAGTGTTAATCATTTGGCTATTGAAAGGCTTCCTGGGTGTGCATCGGGGCTCACGGTTTCAGGCCTTTCAGCCAGGAGATGAAGAGGTCAAGGCCGTCCTCCAGCAGGTGCTCGTGCTTCTCCGGGCTGATCACCTTGAAGCAGCGGTCGCGTACGTGCAGCGCGGCCATGCCGTGCACGGTGCCCCAGATCAGGAAGCTGGTGATCTCCACGTCGCCCTTGCGGAGCTTTTTCTGCTTCATGGCCTCCCCCACGGTGGCGGTGAGCACGCGGAACACGTTGTCGCCCTCCTCCCAGATGTGCATCTCGTCCACCACGCACATCGGGGCCTCCATGATGAACATGAGGTCGTACAGCTCCGGGTGTTCCAAGGCGAAGTGCAGGTATACGCGGCCCATGGCAAAGAGGCGCTCCATCGGGTCGGCTACATGGGCCAGCGGCGCCAGGCGGCCGCCCAGCAGCTGGAAGGCCTCGCTGTGCAGCGCATGGAAGATGGCGTCCTTGTCCTTGAAGTAGAGGTAGAGGGTGGTGGGGCTGTAGGCGATGCGCTGCGCGATCATGCGCATGCTGGTGCGTTCGTAGCCGTGCTGCAGGAAGAGCGCGCGGGCGGCATCCAGGATGGCCCTCCTGAGGTCTTCCTTTTCCTTGGCCTTGCGTGCAGCGATGCCCATGACGGAGCAAAAGTAGTTAACACTGTTAATGCGTCAAGTATTTTTATCGGCCAGCTGCTTTCGTTCGGGTGCAGGCCGGTGATCCATGCGGCGCCGGAAGGTGCATGCGATGAGGCATGGAAGCAAATGGATAAAGGGCGAACGGACGTGGTCCGATAGCTGTCGGGTGCCCGTGCCGGACGGAGGCAGCTAACGGCGTTAATGGGTCAAGTGCGGTGTACTGCTTCGCGGTGTTGGCCCGTTGCCCGCTTTCCGCGTTGGGCGCTCCAAGCAACCTGCGCCTAACTTGAAGTGTCATTAGCTTGGGGTCGCCAATCCCACTCTCCGCGTGCGCCGTATCCTCGCCATATTCCTGCTTGCCGCTTCGGTTCCCGCGCTGGCCGGTGAACCGCCCGTGGCGCGCTTCACGGAGAACAAGGGCCAGTGGCCCGCACAGGTGGCCTATCGCGCGCTGGTGCCGGGCGGCGCCCTGTTCGTGGAGCGCGATGCGCTCACCTTCAGTCTGCATAGCGGCGGCGAGCACCTGCACCACGGCCACGCAGGGAGCGGGCATACGGAACCGCGGCATGCCCATGCCTACCGCGTCTCCTTCACGGATGCGGGGCAGGCGGTACCGCTGGGCGACAATCGCCAAGGGCACTATGAGAACTTCTTCCTCGGAAACGATCCCGCGAAGTGGGGCACCGGCTGTGCCGTTTACGGTGAGGTACGGATGCAGAAGCTGTATCCCGGCATCGACCTCCGGATCGACGGAAGCGCGGGCCTGAAGTATGACTTCATCGTTGAGGCAGGCGCGGATGTATCCCGGATCCGGATGCGCTTCGACGGCCAGGACGACCTGCAACTGGTGGGGGGCCGCTTGCTGGTGAAGACCACCGCAGGAACCGTGACCGAGGAAGCACCGGTGGCCTGGCAGGACGGCCCGGGCGGGCGCCGGAACGTACGGTGCCGCTATACGCTCCATGGGAATGAGGTGCATTTTGAATTCCCGGACGGCTACGATCCCGCGCTTCCGCTGGTGATCGATCCCGTGCTCACTTTCGGCAGCTACTCCGGCAGCACTGCGGACAATTTCGGCTTCACCGCCAGCTACGATGCACAAGGCCACCTCTACGGCGGCGGCATCGTATTCGGCACCGGTTATCCCACCACGGTGGGCGTGCTGGATGCGTCGTTCAACCAAGGCATCATCGATATCGGCATCACCAAGTTCACCCCTGACGGCAGCGGGTTGGTATGGAGCACATACATCGGCGGCAACGGCAACGAATCGCCGCACAGCCTGGTGGTGAACAGCAACGATGAACTGTATGTGCTGGCCAGCACGGGATCGCCGGATTTCCCGGTGACGCCGGGCGCTTTCGATACGGGTTTTAACGGTGGGCCGGCCATCAGCACCGGTTCGGGCGGTTGGGCGGGCTTGATCTCCGGCTATGGTTACGGCCATTCGGGCGGCACCGATATCGCGGTGGCCCACCTCTCAGCCGATGCCACGACCATGATCGCCTGCACCTATGTGGGTGGCAGCGGCAACGACGGGGTGAACAATGTGCTGCCGCTCTCCCATAACTACGGCGACCATTTCCGTGGCGAGATCGCCCTGGACCCGCAGGAGTGGCCCGTGGTGAGCACATCCACCCAAAGCACCGACATGCCTGTGAGCCCGGATGCGCCGCAAACCACCTTCGGCGGAGGCCTACAGGATGCCTTCCTGTTCCGCATGGACCCTGCGCTTACCACGCTTCAGGGCACCTATTGCGGAGGCACGGGCGAAGACAGCGGTTACGGTGTGCAGTTCGACTCCAATGGCCAAGTGTTCACCTCCGGCGGCACCACCAGCTCGGACCTGCCCATGGCAGGCACCCCCATGAACGGCAGCTTCGGTGGCGTGGCCGACGGGTATGTGATGCGCTGGAATGCCGGCCTCACCCAGCGGCTCTCAGCGTCCTTCCTCGGCACCAGCGCCTTCGACCAGAGCTATTTCGTGCAGGTGGACCTTTCGGACAAGGTGTTCGTGGTGGGCCAGACCCACGGCGCCTATCCCGTTTCCGCCGGCGTGTACAGCAATCCCGGCAGTTCGCAGTTCATCCACAAGCTCTCCAATGACCTTTCCTCCAGCGAGTGGTCCACGGTGATCGGAAACGGCCAGGGCGACGAGGACATTTCGCCATCGGCCTTCCTGGTGAGTGATTGCGGGCAGATCTACTTCAGCGGCTGGGGAGGCGCAGTGAACCACTACGCACAGGCCACCGCAAGCACCACCAATGGCCTGGCCGTCACTCCGGATGCCTTCCAGCCCGGCACGGACGGCAGCGATTTCTACCTGATGCTGCTGAACCCGGATGCGGTTTCCCTGAGCTACGCCACCTTCTTCGGCGGCTCCAGCGGCGAGCATGTGGACGGCGGCACCTCGCGCTTCGACAAGGATGGGACCGTGTACCAGGCGGTGTGCGCGGGCTGCGGCAACAGCGACGATTTTCCCACCACGCCGGACGCCTGGAGCAACACCAACAACTCCTTCAACTGCAACCTCGGCGTGTTCAAGTTCGAGCTGGCCGTGGCCGTACCCTCCATCGCCATCCAGGGCCCCACGGAGATCTGCATCCCGGACACCGTCCAGTTCATCAACACCAGCACCGGCGGCAACACCTACCTGTGGCACTTCGGTGACGGCACCACAGGCACGGACTTCGAGCCGGCACACGTGTACACGGACACTGGGACCTTCACGGTGAGCATGGTGTTGAGCGATAGCTTCGGCTGCACGGCCACGGATTCCACGGAGATCACCATCACCAGCATGGCCCCGCCCGTGGCCGCCATCGATCCGGTGCCGCCCCTGTGCCCGGGCGGAAGCATCCAGCTCCACGCATCGGGCGGTGAGGCTTACCAATGGAGCCCCTCCACGGGCCTGAGCGACGCGACCAGCCCCGATCCGCTGGCCACACCCGGCGGCCCGGCCACCTATTCCGTGGTGGTGACCGGCCTTTGCGGAACAGACTCCGCCTCGGTGACCCTCACCCTGCTTGATCCCCAGGGCTCGGCAGGCGTGGACACCGCCTCGTGCATCGGCAGCGGCGTATTGCTGGCGGCCAGCGGTGGCGGCACCTATGCCTGGGAACCGGATCCCACCCTCTCCGCAACCGAAACCGCCAACCCCTTGGCCACGCCCACGGTGCCCACCACCTACACGGTGACGATCACCACACCGGAAGGATGCACCGTGGAGGATTCCGTTTTTGTGGACGTGTTCCTCAACCCGCCCGCACCCGCCTTGCACGACACGGTGATCTGCCCCGGATCATCGGCCACACTCACCGCCGGTACAGCAGCGTGGTACCAATGGCAGGGCAGCCCCGGCATCGGCAGCATGGACACGCAGTCCACCGTGGTAACGCCCGAGGCGCCCACGCAGTACACCGTGCTGTTGCTCAACGCTTGTGGATCGGTGTGGGACAGCGCGTTCGTGGGCATCGACCAAGTGGATGCCCGGGCCTGGCCCGATACCGTGGTCTGCCCCGGGGAGGCCTTGACCCTGCATGCTTCCGGTGGCGTGTCCTATGATTGGGGAGTTGCCGGCACCTCCGGGGACTCTTTGGTGCTGGAGCCCGCACAGCCCGGCACATGGACCGTGACGGTGACCGACACCCTGGGCTGCACGGCCACGGCCTCGGCGGTGGTCTTACTGCACCCGCCGCCGGTGGTGAACGCCGGGGCGGACGTCACCATCGATTGGGGCGGAAGCGCGGTGCTGTCGGCTTTCGGCACGGGCACCTTCCTCTGGTCCCCGCCAACGGACCTGGCCTGCACCGCCTGTACGCACACCGTGGCCACACCGGACAGCACCACCACCTACACCGTGGAGGTCACCGATGCCAACGGATGCAAGGCCACCGACCAGGTGACCGTGTATTTCCGCGGGAGCCTTTTCGTGCCGAACACCTTCACGCCCGATGGCGATGAGGTGAACGACGTGTTCAGGGCCCTTGCCCATAACGTGGATGTATTCCGGTTGTTGGTCTTCAACCGCTGGGGCCAATTGATCTTCAGCACCGACCGTTTGGAGGATGGATGGGACGGCACCTATAGCGGCAAGGATTCACCGATCGGCACTTACGTATGGCGGATTGATTACGAGGAGACGCATGGCCCGGCCCATACGGTCTACGGCCACGTGAACCTGGTCAGATGAACGCGCCGCGCTCCAGGCCGAGCCATTGCAGGGCCGCGCCGCTGAGCAACATTTCCTTCTGCGCATCATCCCACGGCATGGAGCGGATCAGCGTGCCCGGCTGCAGTTCACCCAGCGGGAAGGGGTAATCGGTGCCCAATGCCACGCGCTCCGGCCCCACCAGGTTCACCACGTGCTGCAGCATGGCGGGGTCGTGTACCAGCGAGTCGAGCCAGAAGCGCCCCAGGTATTCGCGCGGTGGCACGGCATTGTCCACGGCGCACAGGTCGGGCCGCACGTTGAAGCCGTGCTCGATGCGCCCGAAGGTGCCGGGGAAGGAGCCGCCGCCGTGCGCGAAGGCCACGCGCAGCTTGGGCAGCCGCTCGAAGAGCCCGCTGAAGATCATGCTGGTGATGGCCAGCGTGGTCTCCATCGGCATGGCCACCAGCCATGGCGACCAGTATTTGTCCGTGCGCTCCTTGCCCAGCATGTCCCACGGATGCACGAACACCGCCATGCCCAACTCCTCGCACGCTTGGAACACGGGGAAGAGCGCGGGCTCGCCGAGGTTCACCCCCTCCACATGGCTGCCCACCTCCACGCCTTGGAGGCCGATCCGCTTGCACCTCTCCAGCTCCTTCACGGCAAGGCCGGTGTCCTGCATGGGCAGGGTGCCCAGCCCGATGAAACGCTTGGGGTGCCGCTGCGCGATGTCCGCGATGTGGTCATTTAGGAACATGGCCAGGTTCAGCGTGTCCTGCGGCTTGGCCCAGTAGCTGAACATCACCGGCACGGTGCTGAGCACCTGCACGTGCACCCCGTGGCCGCCGCATTCGTGCATGCGCACGGACGGGTCCCACACATTGGCCTCCACCTCACGGAAGAACCGGTCGTCCTTCATCATGCGGGCGCACCCCGGCTTGTGGTGGTCCAGGTGGATGAAGCCGCCGTACCCGAACCGCCTCCCGAAGTCGGGAATGTCCTTGGGCAGGATGTGCGTGTGGATGTCGACGGCGAACAACTCGGGCATCTTCCGGCGTCAGACGAATCGGGGGTCGGCCTCCATCACATGCCCGCACTGCTTGCAGGTGCGCAGCTCCTCACTGCCGTAGAACTTCCGGAAGCGCGGCAGGAAGTCCTTCTCGATGTCGTTCAGCACGAAGTAGTCCTCCCACAGCTTGTGGTTGCATTGCTCGCAGAACCACAGCAGGCCGTCCTTCATCTCGCGGTCGTTGCGCTTGCACTCCACCACCAGGCCCACGGACCCCGCCGGGCGCGAGGGCGAGTGCGGCGTGCACGCCGGCAGCAGGAACATCTCCCCGGCCTTGATCGGGATCTTCACCGCCTTGCCGTCCTCCTGGATCCCCACCTCGATGTCGCCTTCCAGCTGGTAGAACAACTCCTCCGTCTCGTTCCAGTGGTAGTCCTTGCGCGCATTGGGGCCGCCCACCACCATCACGATGTAGTCGCCGGCATCGGCATACAGGTTCTTGTTGCCCACGGGCGGCTTCAGCAGGTCGCGGTTGTCCTTGATCCACTGCATCAGGTTGAAGGGTCGGCGAATGCTCATGGTCTTTGCTGGATCAGACCCCGAAGGTAAGGCCTGGCCCGGCGGTGCACCGGCGCATGGCGTTGGGCATGGCATCGCGGTCCGGCTACATTTACCCCATGAACATCCGCTTGGACGGCAAACACGCCTTGGTGGGCGGCGGCACACAGGGAATCGGCCTGGCCACCGCGCAGGAAATGGCGCGGCTGGGCGCGCATGTCACCCTGCTGGGGCGCGACCGGGAGAAATTGCAGGAGGCCTTGGCCACGCTGGCGCCCGCATCCGGCGGGCAACATGGCATCCTGGTGGCCGACATGGCGGACACCTCCGCACTGGATGCCGCCATCCGCAGGCATGTGCAGCAGCACGGCGCGCCGGATATCCTGGTGAACAACACCGGAGGGCCGCCACCGGGACCTGCGCATGAGGCGTCCGTGGCGGCCTTCGAGCAGGGCTTCCGCCTGCACCTGCTGGCCTTCCAGACCTTGGTGCTGGCGGTGGTGCCGGGCATGAAGGAGCGGCGCGGCGGACGCATCATCAATGTGATCAGCACCAGCGTGAAGCTGCCGCTGCACAACCTCGGCGTGAGCAACACCGTGCGCGGAGCGGTGGCCAACTGGAGCAAGACGCTGGCCAATGAGCTGGGGCCGTACAACATCACGGTGAACAACGTGCTGCCCGGGGCCACGGCCACCGGACGGCTGAAGGCCATCATCGCCAACAAGAGCAGCAAGGGGAATGTGAGCGAGGAGGAGGCCGCCGGCGCGATGATGGCGGAGATCCCGCTGCGGCGCTTCGCCGAACCGCAGGAGACCGCCGCCGCCATCTGCTTCCTGGCCGGGCCGTCCGCGGCGTACATCAGCGGCATCAACCTGCCGGTGGATGGCGGCAGGACTGGCTGTTTGTGAACCACCGCATGGAAAGCACGAAGGGGCGCCCGCGGTTGTGGGCGCCCCTTCGGCACATCGTAACGTTAGGCCTTACTTGACCATCATCGGGATGGTCCGCATGCCCTGCCCAGCCACCAGACGCAGCTGGTATGAACCCTGGGCCAGCTTGCCCTCCAGGGCCAGGGTCAGCGGCTGGTCGGCCTGCAGCAAATGCTGGCCGCTGTACACCACGCGACCGCTCATGTCGGCGATCTCCACCTGCACGGCCCCCTCGAGCTCTCCGGCATTCACGGTAAAGGTGCCGTTGGAGGGGTTCGGGTACAGGCTGACGCTGGGCAGGTTTGCACCGGCCACGCCGGTACCCAGCACGATCTCCACCGAGTAGTCCTCCGTTTCGCCGTAGGTGTAATCCGTGCAAGCGTCCATGTCCGTGGCGCCATAGGCGCAGCGCACGCGCAGGCGCTTGGTGCCCAACGTGGTGCCGGCCGGCACGGTGAAGGTGATGCTCTGGGTCTCCGAGGGGACGGCCGTGGTGAACTCGCCCAACTTCTCCGTCGCGGGGTCGAACACGAAGTCGTTGTTGTAGTCGATCCAGGCAGCATACACGTCCTCGTCATAGTCTCCCGAAGTAATGGCGATGGAGTAGGTGCCACCAACGGAGAGGTCGGTGGTCATGGCCGTGTTGTCCACGTAGTTGGTGTCATTGGCCCCGGTGTAGTTGATGTCCTCCAGGACCAACGTATGGATAAAGTCCCCGTCCGTGGGGCCTTCGGACGGGTTGGGGATGCAGTACTCGGTGGGTACGGTGCATGCCGCGGCCGTCACATCAATGGTGTAGGGGCCATTGGCTTGGTCAACATCGAACATCACAGGCAGGAAGTAGGTTCCAGCAGCCAGTGCTGTGAAGGACAAGGTGATGTTTCCGTCCGGGCAGGTGACAATGTCGAAGCTGTCAGCGACCCGGTAGTCATTGCCGGCCGGGCAGCTGGGTGAAAGGAAGATCCAAGCGTTTCCGAATGCGGGGGTGGTGCCGCAGTAGCTGACGGTCACATCGGTGCATTCGCTGGTGGTGAAGGCATGCCACACGGACGGGGCCTCGCCTTCCAGGTCGGAGCCCGGTTCATAGTCATCGGTATCGGTGGCACCTTCCGTGGTACCCGTGAAGGTGAGCGTGGTACCGGCAGCCAACGGTTCGGGGGTGACATCGGCACAGAGGTCATTGGCTGGCGGAGGCATGGGGCCGCATGCCGATGTGATCACCTGGATGGCATAAGCACCGGCTGCGCTGTCCGCGTCCATGCGCACCGGGATCCAATACGTGCCGGCAGCCAGATCCGTATAGGTGTGAAGCGGGTTGCCGTCTTCGCACGAGTCGGCCGCGGCCGGGGTCACGGCCAAGGTGGCCGGGCAATCGGCGTACAGGCCTTGTGCGAACGCGCTGAAGCCCGAAGTGCCGCAATAGGCCACGGTCACGTTGGCGCAGGTGTCCAGCGTGAAGGATTCCCACACGGTCGGGAAGCCGAGGCCTTCGGAGTCGGTGGCGCCCGTATTGTCACCGGCAATTGCCAAGATGTCGCCGAGGGCCAGGTTGTGCGGTGTGGCACCGTCGCAGAGGTCGTTGGCGGGGGGTGGTGTGGCATTGCACGCCGTGGCGATCACCTGGATGGCATAAGCACCGGCTGCGCTGTCCGCGTCCATGCGCACCGGGATCCAATACGTGCCGGCAGCCAGATCCGTATAGGTGTGAAGCGGGTTGCCGTCTTCGCACGAGTCGGCCGCGGCCGGGGTCACGGCCAAGGTGGCCGGGCAATCGGCGTACAGGCCTTGTGCGAACGCGCTGAAGCCCGAAGTGCCGCAATAGGCCACGGTCACGTTGGCGCAGGTGTCCAGCGTGAAGGATTCCCACACGGTCGGGAAGCCGAGGCCTTCGGAGTCGGTGGCGCCCGTATTGTCACCGGCAATCGCCAAGGTGTCGCCGAGGGCCAGGTTGTGCGGTGTGGCACCGTCGCACAGGTCGTTGGCCGGCCCGGAGGGTGCGCAGGCCACGGCCGAGATGGTGATGATGTAGTCACCAACCGGCCCCGAGGGGTCGGCCCACACCGGGTAGTAATAGGTGCCTGCGGCAACCTCGCTGAAATGGATCACCGGTTGTCCGTCGGGGCATTCGGAGTTGTTGTAGTCCCAGCTCACCAGCAGCTGGTCCGCCGGGCATTGAAGGCTGAGGGCGTTCCAGAAATAATCGGTCATGAACGGTGTGGCCGAACCGCAGAAGGAAACCGCGATATCGGCGCAAACGTCCGTGGTGAATGCATGCCACACCACGGGGCTGTTGAATCCGTCGAGCCCCGATCCGGGCACGTTGTCGCCATCGGTGGTGGCCCCGGTGGTGTTCCCCGTGAACACCACGGAATTCCCGGTGGCCAATGCCACGGGTTGCACATCCTGGCAATGGTCGTTCACAGGGGCTTGGGCCATCAGGCCCATGGAGGGGAACAGGAGGAAAGCGGCAACGGTCCGTACGGCGCTACCTGTGTAGAATGTTTGCATGGGGTTTTTGAGCGGGAATGGATGAAGGTGGTTCGTGTGAGGATGACCAGATCCGGATTGTGCCCAATTCGGATCTAGCGGAGCGCCTCGACGGGTGCAATGTTAGCCCCGATAGACTTATCACCGGGATCAGATAGGCACGTTCTTGGATACCAAGCCTTGTATTCATGCACGGAGGGGCGCCCGCAGCTGCGGGCGCCCCTCCGGCGCAATTAAGTTGTATGGCCTTACTTGTCCATCATCGGGATGGTCCGCATGCCCTGCTCCGCCACGAGGCGCAGCAGGTAGGAGCCTTGGGCCAGCTTGTTTTCCAATGCCAGGGTCAGCGGCTGGTCGGCGTGCATCATGTGCTGGCCCCTGTACACCAAGCGACCGCTCATGTCGGCGATTTCCACCTGCACGGCCCCCTCGAGCTCTCCGGCATTCACGGTAAAGGTGCCGTTGGAGGGGTTCGGGTACAGGCTGACGCTGGGCAGGTTTGCACCGGCCACGCCGGTACCCAGCACGATCTCCACCGAGTAGTCCTCCGTTTCGCCGTAGGTGTAATCCGTGCAGGCACTCATGCCTGCGGCGCCATAGGCACAGCGCACGCGCAGGCGCTTGGTGCCCAAGGTGGTGCCGGCCGGCACGGTGAAGGTGATGTTCTGGGTCTCGCCAACATTTGCCGTGGTGAACTCGCCCAGTTTCTCCGTCGCGGGGTCGAACAAGTAGTCGTTGTTGTAGTCGATCCAAGCGGCATACACATCCGGGGCGTAGTCACCTCCGGTGATGGCGATGGAGTAGGTTGAACCCACTTCCAGGTCGGTGGTCATGGCCGTGTTGTCCACGTAGTTCACATCATTCGGCCCGGAGTAGTTGATGTCGCCCAGGACCACCGTTTGGATGAAGTCCCCGTCCGTGGTGCCGGTGGACGGGTTGGGGATGCAGTACTCGGTGGGCATGGTGCATGCCGCGGCCGTCACGTCAATGGTGTAGGGTCCGTTGGCTTCGGCAGCATCGAACATCACGGGCAGGTAATAGGTTCCCGCCGGCAGGAATGTGTAGAAAAGGGTGACGTTCCCGTCCGGGCAGGTGGTGAAGTCGTAAGAGCTGGCCAGGATATAGTCATCACCGGCCGGGCAGCTGGGTGCCAGGAAGATCCAGGCATTTCCGAATGCGGGGGTGGTGCCGCAGTAGCTGATGGTCACATCGGTGCATTCGGTGGTGGTGAAGGCATGCCAAACCGATGCGGGCTGGCCTTCCAACTCGGAGCCGGGCACGTAGTCGCCGGCATCGGTGGCACCGGCCGTGGTGCCGGTAAAGGTGATGGTGGAACCGG
>JAHDVX010000015.1:25308-78006 GCA_023382455.1 Flavobacteriales bacterium | reverse complement strand
CGGAATGAATCCGACGGTAAAAGTAAATCACTCAACCTAACACAGAATCTGAGGGGGCGGAAGGGTCCTCTGCGTTAGACCCTGAGGGGGCGGAAGGAAGGGTCCACTGCGGGAGGCCTTGAGGGGGCGGAGGCATCAAGTCCCCCGGTGAAACGGGTGTTCGTGCAAGAGTGACCGGTAAGCCCATCGGATTTGGGAAACGGAGCCCCATCTTTGTTCCATGGACCGCAGGCAATTCCTGGCCGCCCTGGCCGCCTTGCCCTTGGCCCTGAAAGCCATGGAAACCCGCAGCCTTCTCAACCTGGGCGACAGCCTGCCCCGCAGCCCGCGCATGCCCGTGCTCTTCGTGGGGCACGGCAGCCCGATGAACGCCATCGAGGAGAACATCTTCGTGCAGGGCTTCCGCCGGGTGGCCATGGAGATCCCCAAGCCACAAGCCATCCTGGTGGTGAGCGCCCACTGGGAAACGCGCGGCACGCAGGTGACCGCCATGCCCAAGCCGCCCACCATCCACGACTTCGGGGGCTTCCCGCGGGAACTGTACGAGCAGCAGTACCCCGCGCCGGGCAGCCCGGAGCTGGCCGCCGAAGTGCAACGGCTCATCCAAAGCAATCCGGTGGCCCTGGACCACAGCTGGGGCCTGGACCATGGCGCATGGACCGTGGTGAAACACATGTACCCCAACGCGGACGTGCCGGTGATCGAACTGAGCCTGGACCGCACCCTGCAGCCCGAACGCCACTACACCATGGCCAAGGAGCTTGCAGCCCTGCGCGACAAGGGCGTGCTCATCATCGGCAGCGGAAACATGGTGCACAACCTGCGCATGGTGGCCTGGGGCAAGATCAACGAGCCCTTTGCCTACGATTGGGCGCAGGAAGCCGATACGCGGATGAAGCAAGCCATCCGCAGCGGTGACCACCGCCCGCTGATCGACTTCCACAAACAGGGAACGGCCTTCGACCTCGCCATCAACTCCGCCGAGCATTTCCTGCCGCTGCTGTACACCTTGGCCCTGCAGGGCAAGGGCGAGCAGGCCACGCTCTTCAACGACGCTCCCTTGGCGGGATCATTGACGATGACCTCGGTGAAGGTGTCAACGGATTGAAGATACACGCCCCGGCGGCGTTTTGCCCCTAAGTTTGATCCATGGTGGCAAGGGTCCTGAACCTCGTTCTGGCGGCTGGTTTGTTCGCCATACCGGCCATGGCCCAACAAGCGGTGACGCCCGCCGGGGCTGATGCCAACGGCAGCGGAGGCTCGCTGTCCTGGACGCTTGGCCAAGTGGATGCGGCCTTCCTGCATTCCTCCGCAGGTTCCATGGCACAAGGCGTACAGCATCCGGTGGAGCTGCTCACGGTGGCCGTGGAGGAAAAGGGGGCGTCACCGGGCCTTTCAGCCTGGCCCAATCCCACCACCGATGCCCTGACACTAGACCTGGGCGAAGCCTTCGACGGACGCGCGCAATACCAGATGCTGGATATGGCCGGAAACCGGCTCGCCGAGGGTCGGGTGAACGCATCGCCCTGCACCATCTCCTTCCTGGGCCGTCCGGCGGCCTCCTATTTCATTCGCATCCTACACCCCGACGGCACTTCTTCCCTGCTGCGGGTGATCAAACACTGAACCATGCGACCCCTTCTGTCCACCCTCCTTTCCATTAGCGTGCTGACCATTGCCGCCCAAGTGCCGCAACGCATGAGCTTCCAGGCGGTGATGCGCGATGCCTCGGACAACTTGTTGGTCAACGCGCCGGTGGGCCTGCGCCTGAGCATCCTGCAAGGCGGCGAAAACGGTACGCCGGTGTACGTGGAAACGCAACAGGCCACCACCAACGACAATGGCCTGGTGACCTTGCAGATCGGGGCCGGCACGGTGGAAAGCGGCTCCATGGCCGGGATCCAGTGGGGCAGCGGCCCGTATTTTCTGCGCACCGAATCCGACCCCTTGGGTGGCACCAATTACAGCATCACCGGGGCCAGTGAGCTGCTGAGCGTGCCGTATGCCCTGCATGCAGGCAACAACCAGGCGGGCCCCGCCGGGCCTCCGGGCCCTCCGGGTCCGGCAGGTGCACCGGGGTGCGACCTGGTGCGGGTGGGCAACATGGTGGTGGTGTACACCGATAGCCAAGCGTACGGGTTCTACCAGTCCGGCAGCAGCTCGGGACTCAATGCCGGCAATTGGGCAACAACCACCTTGGAGGGCACGGTGCAAGGTGCGGTCGCATCGGAAAAGACCATCGTGGTGTACACGGACAGCCATGCATACGGCTTCAACCAGAGTGAAAGCAGCACGGGCCCCAACGCAGGGAATTGGAAGGTGACCGCGCTGGAGGGTGAGGTGCTCGACGCGGTCAGCAATGTGAACCAAGTGGCGGTGTACACCAGTACGCACGCCTACGGCTTCTATCAATCCGAACTATCGAACAACCTGAACACAGGTAACTGGGCCGTGACCACGCTGGAAGGTACGCCCATCGGTGCCACGGCCTCCCGCCACCAGATCGTGGTGTACACCACCAGCCATGCCTACGGCTTGTACCAGAGCGAAAGCAGCAGTGGCCTGAATGCAGGCAACTGGGCGGCGGTGAGCCTTTCGGGCACCACGCAAGGGGCTTTGCCCGCACGCTGACCGCGCTTTCGCGACGGCCTTACCGGCCACATGGCCGCTGAAGGAGGCGCCCGCACACACCACGTTGAAGGCGTACACCTGGCGGACAACCGCGGATGGCGGTGCCATAAGCTTCCAATCATCCGGGGGAAGTTTCCGCCACAGGCCACGAAGGCCCTCCTGTATGCGTCTACTTTTGAACCATGTCCAAGATGCTGAAAAACCTTCTGATCGCGTGCCTGCTTCTGGCCTCCGCCACAGCATGGGCACAGTCCGCCATCGTTCCCGGCGACGTGCTGGCCATGCTGCGGCCGGGCGTGGAGCCCAAGGTGGTGGCGGATGACCTGGCCCGTGTGCAAGGCCAGCACGCCGCACTGCAGGTGGTGCGCGAGGTTTCAGCCCCCATGCGCGCCTGGCTTTTCCATTTCGGCAACGGGGACATCCCGCAGGAAGCCATGCTGCGCGCCTTCGGCGCACACCCCGGCGTGCAGCTGGCCCAAAGCAACCACGTGATCCAGGAGCGGGAGACCACCCCGGACGACCCGCTGTTCACCCAGCAGTGGTGGCACCAGAACATCCAGAGCGAAGGGGCTTGGGATATCACCACCGGCGGCGTAACTGCAACCGGCGACACCATCGTGGTGGCCATCATCGAGAAAGCCGATCTCACCCATCCCGACCTGGCGGCCAATGCGTGGGCCAACCACGGGGAAGTGGCCGGCAACGGGATCGATGACGACGGCAACGGATATGTGGATGACGTGCGCGGCTGGGACCCGGTGACCGGGAACGACAACGTTTACTCCGGCTCGCACGGCACCCGGGTGGCGGGCATGATCGGCGCCGTGGGCAACAATGGCGACCAGGTGGTTGGGGCCAACTGGCAGGTGAAGATGATGCCCGTCCACTACCAGAATGCCCAGGAGGCCAACGTGCTCTCGGCCTATACGTACCCGCTGGTGATGCGGCGGCTGTACAACAGCACCGGTGGGGCCAAAGGCGCCTTCGTGGTGGCCACCAACGCCAGCTGGGGCGTGGACGGCGGACAGCCCTCCGATGCACCGCTCTGGTGCGCCATGTACGATACGTTGGGCGCGGCGGGCGTGCTGAACTGCGCCTCCACCACCAACAACAACGTGAACGTGGACGTGGTGGGCGACCTGCCCACGGCCTGCCCGAGCAATTTCATGATCAGCGTGACGGCCACCA
Source organism: Flavobacteriales bacterium (assembly GCA_023382455.1). GTDB lineage: Bacteria > Bacteroidota > Bacteroidia > Flavobacteriales_F > PHOS-HE28 > PHOS-HE28. The sequence continues at coordinate 74,187 of JAHDVX010000015.1, read as the reverse complement.
ACAGCAGCGACATGCGCACCTTCTCCGGCTGGGGGGCCACTACGGTGGATGTGGGCGCGCCCGGCGACAACGTGCTGACCACCACCATCGGCGGCGGCACCGGCACCACCAGCGGCACCTCCTTCGCCAGCCCGCTTACCGCCGGGGTGGTGGCCCTGCTCTACAGCGTGCCGTGCACCAGCCTGGCCGTGTTGGCGCACAACGATCCCACTGAGGCCGCCCTCCGCGTGCGCCAAGCACTGCTCAATGGCGTGGACCAGGTGGGCAACCTCCCGGGCAACACCGTCACCGGTGGGCGCATCAACGCGTTCAACAGCGCGCAGCTGCTCATGGACAGCTGCCAGGCCTGTCCGCCCCCGTACAATATCGCCGTTTCCAGCGATGCCATCGGCAGCGCCACCGTGGAATGGACCGCACTGCCCGGCACCATCACGTTGAACTACCGCCCGCAGGGTACGTCCACCTGGACCGTGATCGGCGGCATCACCGGCAGCAGCCAGGCGCTTACCGGCCTTGCGGCGTGCCAGGCGTACGAGTTCCAGCTGAGCACCACATGCAATGGCGGTGAGGACGCGGTAAGCCCCATCCTCACCTGGACCAGCGAAGGCTGCTGCACGGCCCCGTTGAACTTGGCCGTGGAGGCCGTGGATTCCACGGGCGCCATGGTCACGTGGTCCACGGTGCTGGCCTCGGAGAGCTACGACCTGCGCTACCGCGTGGTCGGTGCCGGCGGGTGGACGGAATTGCACGGGCTCACTGGGAACAGTACGACCATAGACGGACTGGCGCCTTGCTCGGACATCGAGGTGCAGATGGGCAGCACCTGTGGGCCGACCGGCTCCTCCTGGTCGGCCTCCGTGTTCATGCACGTGCCGGGCTGTGGCCAGTGCGTGGAAGGTACCTTCTGCGAGAGTGGCGGCGAGAACACCTCCTTCGAATGGATCGCCTTGGTGGCCTTGGAGGAGATCAACCGCCCCTCCGGCAGTGATGGCGGGTATGCGGACATCGATGTCACGGGCCAGACCACCACGCTGGACATCGGCGCCAGCTACGTCATGCAGCTTGCCCCGGGGTATTCCTCCTTCGCGTACATGGAATCCTTCACCGTATGGATGGACCTGGACCGCGATGGCCAGTTCACCGCGGCCGAGCAGCTCCTGCAGCTCCTCACCAACAGCACCACGCCCACCTCCGGCACCATCACCATTCCGGCCACGGCCACCCCGGGCCCGGCGCGCCTGCGCGTGCTCATGAAGGATACGTCGCACCCCGCCGACGGCTGCCAGGAGTTCCAGTATGGCGAGACGGAGGATTATTGCGTCACGCTGTCCGGCCCTGCGGGAATCGCGGGGTTGGAAGGCACGGGCAGCATCAAGCTTTGGCCCCAGCCCGCCGACCAGGAGCTGCACGTGCATGCCCCGCAAGCCGTGGCATCCCGCCTGGTCATCACGGACATCTCGGGCCGGGCCGTGCAGGAGCTGCCGTTGCGCAGCGGCAGCGCCACGGTGGCCACCGGGCAGTTGGGCGCCGGCGTGTACCTCTACCGCCTGGAGGGCGGGGGGCGCACAGTGGCCCGCGGCAGCTTCGTGGTGGCGCACTGAACGGCGGCTGGCAGGCCCCCGCTACCTTCGGCGCGTTGGAACTCTCGGCGGTCATCATCACCCTCAATGAGGAGCGCAACCTCGATCGGTGCCTGCGCTCCTTGGTCGGCGTGGCCGATGATGTGGTGGTGGTGGATTCAGGCAGCACGGACCGCACACGGGAGATCGCCGATGCGCACGGGGCCCGCTTCATCCATCACACCTTTGAGGGGCACATCGAGCAGAAGAACTGGGCCATCACCCAGGCCAGCCATCCGTGGGTGCTCTCGCTCGATGCCGACGAGGCCTTGAGCCCCGAACTGGCGGAAAGCATCCGGCGGGTCAAGGCCGCACCGGAGGCCGACGGGTACTCCATGAACCGGCTGACCAACTACTGCGGCTCGTGGATCCGCCACGGCGGCTGGTACCCGGACCGCAAGCTGCGCCTGTGGGACAGTTCCAAGGGCGCATGGACCGGCATCAACCCCCACGACCGGTATGAGCTGAGGCCCGGTCACCGCGAATCCCACCTGCACGGCGACCTGCTGCACTACAGCTACTACACGCTGGACGACCATGTGCGGCAGGTGAACTTCTTCACCACCATCGCCGCCAAGGACCTGCACCGGCGCGGCAAGCGCGGCGGGTTCATCAAGCTGTTCCTCAGCCCGGCGGCGAAATTCATCGGCGACTATGTGTTCCGCGGCGGGTTCCTGGACGGGTGGCACGGCCTGGTGATCGCACGGATCAGTGCCCACGCCACCTTCCTGAAGTACGCGAAGCTGCGCGAGCTCCGGCGCGCAAAGACATGAACGTGCCGGCCTCCATCATCCTCAGCCGTCCGGACAATCTGGGCGATGCGGTGGTGACCCTGCCCATGGCCGGATGGATCAAGCACCATGTGCCGGGCACGCGCATCACCGCGTTGGTAAAGCGCTACACGCTGCCGGTCTGGAAGGCCTGCACCCACATTGACGATGTGATCACCTTGGAGGAGCTGCAGGAGACGGGCGATGCCGGGGCGGCCGTGCGGTTGAATGCCACCGGGGCCGACGCCATCGTGCACGTGTTCCCGCATCGCGAGGTGGCCCGCTGGGCCAAGGCGGCCGCCATCCCCCGCCGCATCGGCACCAGCCACCGGTGGTGGCACTGGCTCACCTGCAACGAGCGGGTGGATTTCAGCCGCAAGCGCAGCGGCCTGCACGAGGCCCAGTTGAACACCAAGCTGCTGGCCCCCTTCGGCATTCCGGTGCCGATCATGCCACAGGCATTGGTGCCGTACATCGGCCTGCGGATCCCCGAGCCTTCCGGCAAGGTGCGTTCCCGGTTGCGGCCCGGGCGGAAGAACTATATCCTGCACCCGCTGAAGGCCAGCGGCGTGGAATGGGGGTTGGACAACTTCGCGAGGCTGATCCGCCTGATGGACCCTGCGCTGCATCATTGCATCCTCACCGGTACGCAGCGGGAAGCGGAGCTCTACCGGCAGGCCTTGCCGGTGGACCTGCCTTACGTGACGGACACCGGTGGGCAGCTCAACCTGGCGGAGCTCATGGAACTGATCGGCGCAAGCGACGGGCTGGTGGCCGCCAGCACGGGTCCACTGCACATTGCCGCGGCCATGCGCAAACGGACGGTGGGCCTGTTCAGCACGCGGCGGCCCATCCATCCCGGGCGCTGGGCCCCGATCGGGGAGGAAGCCATCGCACTGACCCACACGGAAACTGACGGGCCGGTTGGGAAGGGGGATGATCCCATCCGGTCGATCAACCCGCAGCGGGTGTTCGATCACTTGACGGCGCGGTAGGCGCGGCGAACACGAAGAGCGTGTAGTACAGCGCGAAGAACGTGGCACCCATCTGCGTCTCGATGGTGTCCTCCGTGAGGCAGGAGAGCAGGAAGATGATGGCCCAGGCCGTGAACAGCGGATGGGTGAAGGCCCGGTTCCGCCATGCAGGCCACCACCAGGAGAACAGGCTCCAGAGCAGGCCGAACACGCCGAAGCTGATGAGCAGCGTAAGGTACTCGTTGTGCGCGCGCAGCCGCCATTGGGGCAGCAACGGGCTGTGCCACTCGTTGAAGGCGGCATCGAAGGCGGGCTGTGTATCGCCGGTGCCCACGCCGGTGGCCCAATGGCGCGCCGCGATGTGGGCTCCCACGCGCGCGAACTCCATCCGCATGGTCACCGAATGACCGTTGGGGTCGCCGGTACGGCGGTAGGTGTCCAGTTCGTAGAACACCTGCCCCAACCGGTCCCGCATGGCGTTGCCACGACCTTGCACCACGCTGGTCACACCGTTCTCCACCCGGGCCACGTCCGCATCGGACAGCGCTTGTACGCCGGTGGAATCCTTGCGCAGGCCCATGCTCGCCAGGTAGCGCACGAGGGTGAAGCGCAGTGGCTGGCCCAGCTTGTCCTCGCCCCAGAAGGGTAATGCGCTGCGCCGTTCCCAGGTCCGCTCCAGCTCCTTGTCGGCCACGTTGATCCATACATAGTGGCCGTTCTCCTCCAGCGGTGCCTGCACATCGTGGTAGTACACCTCGCCGCCCGCGCTCCGTTCGTCGAGGTGCTCCAGCATCCGCGGATCGGCGTGCTGGCGTTCCGCGATGGCCGTGTACAGGAATGCACTTGCGGTACCCATGCCGGCCAGGAGAAGCAGCGCGGCGGCCTGGCGCCATTTGCCCGCTTGAAGGCGCGACAGACGCCACAGGCCGTACAGGGCGAGTACGGCCAACACCGGCAAGGTGACCAGGCTGCTGAGCTGGTCCATGAACCACAGCGTCCAAACCATGGCCACCACATGGGCCGCCCGCAACACTGCTGTGCGCGGCCAGTAGTGGACCAGTACCGCGATGGCCAGGCAAAGCATCAGGCCCAGCCGGATATGGCTGATGAAGGGGGAGAGGTCGCGGTAGTTGCCCAACTCCAGGGCCTCGTGCCGCAGGGCGAAGCACGCCACCGTGCTGGCGATGGCGCTCCAGGCACCGAGCAGCAGCAGGCTGCGCAGTTGTGTGGCGCCCAGGCGGGGCACCGAAGGGAGCACCAGGCCGAACACCAGCACCGGCAGCAGGATGCGGCAGAGGTAGAGCCCCCATTGCAGGTCCTGCGTCCAGGCCAGGCCCAGCACGTGCAGCCCGAAGAAGGAGAGGAACACCGCACTGGCGGGTGTGGTGAGTGCGCGGCCGAAACGCCCGCCGAGGTCACGCCGGGCGATGCCTTCCCAGAGCCAATTGCCCAGGAGGATGATCTGCGAAAGGCTGAGCAGGAACTCCGACCACGGCAAGGCGGCCAGCGCCATGGCCAAGGCCCCGATGTGGACTTTCCGGTGCACGCTGGTCCCGTCCATTCCCGCAGTTGTCCGCCCCGTTGGGCGGCAAGATCAATGGGCCTTGTAGGTGCCTGCCAACACTTCCTTGTAGGCCGGTCCGTTGATCACCTTCAGGGCTTCGTTCACCACGGGATCGCTGCCCAGCATGGCTTCCGCCCTCCCGCTCTGGAAGTAATAGCGGCCTACCAGTTCGCTCTTGAGCACTTCCTCGATCTCCGGCCGGAAGCGCTTCAGGGTTTCGGGCAGGTCCGGGTTCAGTTGGGTGCGCAACGCCTCGATGGCGCCTTGGGCCTTGTCGTAGTAGCGTTCCTTCCGGGCATCGGCCACCAGCTTGTCCAGGTCCTGCAACGTGGTGGTGGTGTACTCGAACTTCCGGTCCTTCACAAACGCGATGAACGCCTGGTAGACCTCGTCGGTGATGGTGAACTTCCCCGGCGGCGCAATGGAAGGGTGGCTCCACTGGTACTGGTTGGCGAAGTCGAAGAAAATGTCGTCGGTATACAGGCCGCCCACCACCTTGGGCATTTCCGGCAGGTCCACCTCGATGTCCGGGGCTATTCCGCGCCCGTCGTACACGGGCCTTCCGCCGGCGGTCTTGAAGGCCTTGATCGTGGAGTCGGCCTTGATCACGGCGCGGCCGGTACTGTCGTGGTGGGCGTAGTCCACTTTCTGGATGCAGCGCCCGCTGGGAATGTAGTACTTGGCCACGGTCACCTTCAGCTTGCTGTTGTAGAACAGGTCGCGGGTCTGTTGCACCAGGCCTTTCCCGAAGGTGCGGTGGCCGATGATCACGCCGCGGTCCAGGTCCTGCACCGCCCCGGTGACGATCTCGCTGGCCGATGCCGACCCGGTATCCACCAGCACCACCAGCGGCATTTCGGTGTCCATGGGTTCGCTCAGCGTCTTGTAGGTCTTGTCCCACTCGGCGATCTTGCCCTTGGTCTCCACCACGGTCTGCCCCTTGGGCACCCAGATGTTCACGATGTTGATCGCCTCGCGCAGGAGGCCGCCGCCGTTGCCGCGCAGGTCCAGCAGCAGTTTGCGGGCGCCTTGGTCCTTGAGCTCCTTGAAGGCATTGCGCACCTCCTGCCCGGCGGTCTGGGTGAAGCTGGAGAGCCGGATGTAGCCCACCATGTTCACCGTGTCGATCATGCCTTTGTAGGGCACGTCGGGGATCTTGATCTCCTCACGGGTGAGGTCGTGGCTTTCCGGCGTTTGCCCGTTGCGGCTGGTCACCACCTTCACCTTGGTTCCGGCCTGCCCCTTGAGCAGTTTGCTCACCTCGTCGGTGCCCAGTCCCTTCACGCTGCGGCCATCCACCTCCAGGATAACGTCACCTGCCCGGATGCCGTTGGTCATGGCGGGGTAGCCTTCGTAGGGTTCGCTCACCACCACGCCGTCCTCCTTCTTGCGGATCATGGCCCCGATGCCGCCGTACTGGCCGGTGGTCATGATGCGGTATTCCTCCATGTCGCTCTCGGGGATGTACTGCGTGTACGGGTCGAGGCTTTCGAGCATTGCATCGATGCCGGTACCGATCAATTCACCGGGGTTGACGTCATCCACGTAGTAGATGTTGATGTCCTTGTAGAGCTCGTTGAAGATCTCCAGGTTCTTGCCCACCTCGAAGTAGTTGTCGCCTGCACCGATGGCGAATGCGCCGCCGGCGGCGATGGTGAGGATGGCCGCGGTCTTCTTCCAGGAACGGAAAGGGTTCTTCATGGTGTGTGCTGGTCAGGGAACGGGATCGTGTCCATGTCCGCCCCAGGGATGGCAAGATAGGAAGCGCTTCAGGGTGAGCAGCCCGCCCCGCCACGGCCCATGTTTGCGCAGGGCCTCCACGCCGTACTGGGAGCAGGTGGGGGTGTAGCGGCACGAGCCGGGTAGCAACGGGGAGATCATTCCCTGGTAAAGGCGGATGAGCGCGATGAACAGCTTACCGATCAACGCCGACATGCTCTTGGGTCCAACGGTCGAAGATGCGGGATATTTTCCTGGAGGATTCTTCCCAAGGCAGCGGGCCGGTCCCTTGGAAGATGAGCAACCAGGCGCATTGGTTGCCGGCCTGTTGGAGGCGCTCGTACCAGCGGTGCTTGTTCAGGCGGAAGGCTTCGCGCATGTGGCGCTTCACACGGTTGCGGTGCACCGCCAGCCTCACGTTGCGCTTGGGCACGGCGAAGGCCACTTGGGCCTGGGCGGGCGTGTCCAGCGGCATCAATAGGCCCACCAGGCGGAAGGGAAACTCCTTCACCACCTTGCCCTCGGTGGCCACCAGCTTCAGGCGGTCACGGCCGGAGAGGCGTTCGTGCTTGCGGAACGTGGCACGCGTTCCGGCAGGTGTGCCGGGCGCGGAGGTCCGCGGGCCGCTCATGGGTCCGGGTCACTTTTTGGCGGCCTTCGCCGGGGCGGCCTTCTTTTTGGCGGGGGCCTTCTTCGCGGCTTTCGCGCCGGCCTTGTCGCCCCGCTTCAGGAAGAGCTCGATGGCCCCGGTCATGGATGGGGCCTCGGGCATGGGTGCCTCGATGTCCAGCCGGAAGCCCGCGTCGCGCACGGCCTTGGCGGTAGTAGGGCCGAAGGCGGCCATCACGGTATCATTCTGCACATAGTCCGGGAAGTTCTTCCGCAGGCTTTCGATGCCTCCGGGGCTGAAGAACACCAGCATGTCGTACTTGATGTCGCGCAGGTCGCTCAGGTCGCTGGCCACCGTGCGGTAGAACACGGCGTTGGTGTAGGCGATGCCGGCCTTGTCCAGCAGGAGGGGGATCTCCTGCTTCTGGATGTCCGAGCAAGGCACCAGGAACTTCTCGTTCTTGTGCTTCTTGATCACGTCGATCAGGTCGCTGAAGGTGAGCTTGCCGATGAAGACCTTCCGCTTGCGGTAGACGATGTATTTCTGCACGTAGTAGGCCACGCTTTCGCTCACGCAGAAATACTTCATCGACTCGGGCACCGTGATCCGCAGCTCCTTGCACATGCGGAAGAAGTGGTCCACCGCATTGCGGCTGGTGAGCACGATGGCCGTGTGGTCCAGGATGTTGATGCGTTCCTGCCGGAACTCCTGCCCGGGCACGGCTTCCACCTTGATGAAGGGCTTGAAGTCGATCTTCAGCCCGAACTTTTCCCTCAAGGTGAAATAGGGGGACCGCTCGTCGGTGGGGGCCGGCTGGGTGACGAGGATGTTCTTGATCTTCAAGTTCCGCAGTGCTTAAGGGTGGGGCAAAGAAGGAACAATGTTCCGCGCGTATTGCAGGGCAAGAGCGACGGGCAGCATTTCGAGGGCGCAAAGGTAGAGGAAAATGTATCTCAGCGGCGCGCCGCTCCCCACGCCCACCACCACGGCGCGCACCCAGCCGAAGAGCAGCACCGCCACCCCGATCCCCAGGCCCGACCAGGCCAGCCACGCCCGCCAGGACACCTGCCCCGGCCAGGACATCAGCACCGCCACGGGAAGCAGCAGCAGCCCCAGCACCACGTGGAAAACGATCACCGTGTAGAGGTACTCCTTCAGTCCGCCGTCTCCGGCCGGCAGTAGGCGGATCAATTGCAGCAGGAGCAACCGGGCACCCACCACCCCCACCACGGCCGCCAGCACGTACAGGTAGGAGGGCATGCCCGGGCGCACCCAACCACGGTACAGCAGCACTTGGTAGGCGAAGATCGCGATCACTACGGCCGACATCACCGCCAGGCCCGTGAGGGTGCGGTCCCGCACGTCAAGATCCTCCCGCAGGCGGTGCCGCCCCAGGCGCAGGGCGCCGAAGGAACGCGCCAGCACCACCCACTGGCGCGGCGATACCAGGTTCACCCAGGCCAAAACCCCGACGGCCAGCAGCAGCAGCACCGCCAACCAACCGGAAGCCAAGGCGTCCGCACCGCGCAATTGGTCCATGGTGGCGCGAATTTAAGGGGGCACCCCGGGCAAGGGCCATTGAGTAATTTCGCGGCCTCATTCAAGGACCATGAGCCAGACCGCAAGCGCCACCCCGCGCACCGCCACCGACCTCTTTCAAGCCCACGACCACTACCTGGTGGACGAACTCCTGACCGAGGAGCAGAAGATGATCCGCGACACCGTGCGCCAGCACGTGAGCAAGCACCTGAAACCGGTCATCGAGGAGCGTTTCGAGAAGGCGGAGTTCAGCAAGGACATCATCCCTGGCCTCGCGGACGTGGGCGCCTTCGGCCCCTTCATCCCGGCCGAGTACGGCGGGCCCGGCCTGGACCAGATCAGCTACGGCCTGATCATGCAGGAGATCGAGCGCTGCGACAGTGGCCTGCGCAGCCTGTGCAGCGTGCAGGGGTCACTGGCCATGTACCCCATCTGGAAATACGGCAGCGAGGAACAGAAGAAAAAGTGGCTGCCCGACATGGTGCAGGGGAAGAAGATCGGCTGCTTCGGCCTCACCGAGCCCGACTTCGGCAGCAACCCCAGCGGCATGGTCACCACCTTCCAGGACAAGGGCGACCACTACTTGCTGAACGGCGCCAAGATGTGGATCAGCAATGCGCCCTTCGCCGACCTCGCAGTGGTGTGGGCCAAGGCCGAGAACACCGAGGGCCGCATCCACGGCCTGATCGTGGAGCGCGGCATGGAGGGCTTCACCACGCCCACCACACACGGCAAATTGAGCCTGCGCGCCAGCCCCACCGGCGAACTGGTGTTCGACAACGTGAAAGTGCCCAAGGCCAACCTGCTGACCGGCCGCAACGGGCTGGGAGCCCCGATGAGCTGCCTGGACAGCGCACGCTACGGCATCGCTTGGGGCACACTGGGCGTGGCCATGGAATGCTACGACACCGCCCTGCGCTACAGCAAGGAACGCATCCAGTTCGGCAAACCCATCGCCAGCTTCCAGTTGCAGCAGAAGAAGCTCGCCGAGATGATCACCGAGATCACCAAGGCACAGCTGCTCACCTGGCGCCTGGGCACGCTGCGCAATGAGGGCCGCGCCACCACGGCGCAGATCAGCATGGCCAAGCGCAACAACGTACACCTGGCGCTCACCGTGGCGCGCGAGGCACGGCAGATGCTCGGCGGCATGGGCATCACCAACGAATTCCCCATCATGCGCCACATGATGAACCTGGAAAGCGTGGTGACCTACGAAGGCACGCACGACATCCACCTGCTGATCACCGGCCACGACGTGACCGGGATCGCGGCGTTCAAGTAAGAGGGGCAGAAGATCTTCGGCCCCCACTCGACGCTGGGCCGCCTTCAGAACCGGTAGCCGAACATGTTGGTCCAGCTGTAGTTCATGTCATTCACGCCTTGCGGCGGGGTGCTGTCCTTCAGCAGGTTGATCCGGCTTTCCAAGGTGATCTGCTTGGAGACGGCGATCAGGAACGCACCTTCCAGGGCCACGCGCTGGTCGCTGGCGTCGAAGACCTTGGGCTGGTAGTACGCCACGCCGGTGAGGCTGACCATGGCGGAGAACTTGAGCGTGGCCGCGGCGTAGCTGCTGCTGCGGCCCACCACTTCCACCGGCCCGTCGGTGATGGCCTCGCGCTCCAGCATCAGTGCGGTGCCGAGGTTCACCTGCCACTTCCTGGTGTTTAGCGCGGTGAGGCGCGGGCCGGCGCCCAGGGTGAGCCGCAGGTCCAGTTTCAGGGGCTTGTTGTACTGGGCCTGCGCGAAGGCCTCGCCCGTCCACAGCGAATCCTTGCGGTAGTTGTAGCGGAAGTGCTGGAAGCCGGTGTTGAGGAAGTCGTTCGCCTCCACCTGGCTGAAGGCAAGGTCGTTGATGAAGAACCAGCGGTCCTTGCCGTGGATGTACTGCACCGCGCCATTCAGGCCGAAGTTGAGCGAGCGCTGCCCGCTTTCCGAAACGTTGAAGCGGAAGTTCACGAAGCCCGTCCACGGTACGGTGTCGTTCATGAAACGGCGGCTCTCGATGTTCACCACTTGCGCATGAGCGGCGCCGCACAGGAACAGGGCCGGTGCAAGCAGGAAGGAGCTCTTCAAACGGGCGAACATGCGCGCGCAAAAATGGCCACGTGCAAAGGATCGTTGGCGCTTCATTGATTACATAGGCGCAGTTGCTCACTTGGCGCCTGGGCACGCTGCGCAGTGAGGGCCGCGCCACCACGGCGCAGATCAGCTTGGCCAAGCACAACAACGTGCACCTGGCGCTCACCGTGGCGCGCGAGGCACGGCAGTTGCTCAGCGGCATGGGCATCACCAACGAGTACCCCATCATGCACCACATGGTGAACCTGGAAAGCGTGGTGACCTACGAGGGCACGCACGACATCCACCTGCTGATCACCGGCCACGATGTGACGGGGATCGCGGCGTTCAAGCAAGGGCGGGGCCGCTCTCTTTATTGGGCAGTGGGTGCCTGGCCCCGCGATGGTTGTTGGCCCAAGGGAATGAGCCAGGCCAAAGAGGCGGAGATGCTGCGGTCGTAGCCGTTCAGCTCGCCAACCGGTGCACCGTTGATGTCCGTCACCGGTACCCCGTTCCAAATGTTCGTTAGGCCATGGCGGTAACGGCCTTCGATGAGCAGCTGCGATGTGCCGATGGAGAACGTGAAGCCCAATCCGCCGCAAAGCCCCAGGTTCCATTGGCTCATAGGCCTTTTCTCGCTCCAAGGGCCCATTGTCACTCCGCTGGGATCAAGTACAATGGCTTCCTCTTCCTTGGTCCAGGAGTTAGTCTGGTACAGCCGCGCGTCCAGTATGCGCCCCACGGTGGCACCTACGGTCACGTATGGTCGTGCCGGGCCGTCAGCCGCGTGGATCCGTCCCAACACGGCGAGGTCCGCGTATCCGAGTATCAAACGCTCCTCAGGGAAAAATCCCGGGGGAAAGGCCTCGCGATGGTAGCCCCGCTGCACATAGTATACCTCAGGGCCCAGGGTGAACCAGTCCGCCATTGGAATGCCTAAGGCGACCCCGGCCTCGAATCCCAACCGGTTACCAACATCCTGCACCATACCCTTGTTGGCGGCCATCTTCGCCCAATTGGCACCGCCTCGTACCCCAAAGCTCACTTGGGCTTGCAGTGGGGCCATGAGCATAGCCGCCGCCAATGCGGGAAAGGCACGTTGAACGGCAGAGTGGACCCAATTGCGCATAGGGACAAATATAGGCTGGGCGTATGCGTGCAGTTTGGTGGCGGGAACCAACTGAAGGAAGGCGATCGGTACGGAGATGTCAAGGAACTTACCCTAAGGATGAACCTCCTGGACCAGAACCCGGATCTTCACCTCCTTTGCGGCATGTCCGGCAAGTTGCGCGTGGCGATAATAGGAGGGGGGCCAGCGGGCCTGATGGCGGCGGCCACCCTTGCCCCGCACGCCGCGGTGGACCTCTACGAGCACGGCAAGCAGCCGGGCCGCAAGTTCCTGGTGGCGGGCCAAGGCGGCTTCAACCTCACCAACGCCGTGGATGGCGACGCATTGCTGAGGCATTACTCGCCGCCCGGATTCCTGGATGCCGCCTTGCGCGCGTTCGGCAGCGGGGCCTTGCGCGAATGGCTGGCCGGTATGGGCGTGGAGACCTGGGAAGGCAGCAGCGGGCGCGTGTTTCCGCGGAAGGGGATCAAGCCGGTGCAGGTGCTGGAACGCATCCTGCAACAGCTGGGGCAACAGGACGTGCGCATCCACACGGAGCATGCGTTCACCGGGTTCCACGAGGGGAAGGTGCGCGTGGAGAACAAGGAAAGGTCATTCCTGCTGGAGGCCGACCGCGTGATCTTCGCCTTGGGCGGCGCATCGTGGCCGGTAACGGGTTCCACCGGCATCTGGCCCGCGCTGTTCCGCGGGATCGGCGTGGAGGTGCTGCCGTTCAGCTCCTCGAACTGCGGCGTGGAAGTGGCGTGGCCGGCGGCGTTCATCCAGGCGCATGAGGGCAAGCCGCTGAAGAATGTGCGCATCACGGCGGGCAAGCTCCAGGCGTGGGGCGAGGCCACCATCACACGCCACGGGCTGGAAGGCAATGCGATCTATCCCGTGGTGCCTGCGCTGCGCGATGGCGTTCAGGAACTGGTGATCGACCTCAAGCCGGACAGCACCGGGGCCCGCTTGCTGGAGCGCATCGGCAACAAGGCCGCGCGGCATTTCGCGGAGGCCGTTCACCTCGGCCGCATGGAGCACGCGCTGCTCAAGGCGTTCACGCCGAAGGAGGCATCACGGGACGCAGGTCTCTTTGTCCGGCATGCGAAAGCCTTGCGCATTCCCGTCACCGGTCTGCGACCGATCGGCGAGGCGATCAGCACCGTGGGCGGCATCCCGGTGGATGCGCTCACCCCGGATTTCTCCCTGCGCGATCATCCGCGGTTCTTCACCATCGGCGAGATGGTGGACTGGGATGCGCCCACGGGCGGCTTCCTGCTGCAAGGCTGCTTCGCCATGGGCAGGCACGCGGCCCAAGCCATGGTGCGCGACACATGATCGGCCAGCGGCTGCAATCCCCGGGGAACCGCACGCTAACAAAAGGTGCTCACGTTCGAAGCGGCCTTGCCGCGGCTCAGCGCCAGTAATTGTTCGCGGCGGCCACCGTTTGGAAGTTCACGGCCACCACGTGCGAGGCCATGGTGAGGCTGTCCGCATTTTCCGCATAGGCGGGGCGCAGTTTGTCGCGTACCTCGGCCGAGGGTTGGGTGTACTTCACGCCCATGCGGGAGAGCTTGATGGCCAGTTCGAAGCCTTCTTGCGGGGTCTTGGTGATCAACGAGGTAAGCCAGGTCTCCATGTCGGCGGGATCTTTCGGTTATACGGCTGCCGAAGTTACTGAGCCGGTGAGGAAGATCCGTTCTCTTTTTCCATCCGGTGGAAGAACGATATGGTGCAAAGGTGCGAGAGTGCGTGAGCCGCTCCTCTCGCACTCTCGCACCCTTGAACGGTCCGTTTCTTTCATGCCGCCTCAGTAAGGCAGCACGTTGGCCTTGGTGCCAAAGCAGGTGGTGGCCTTGGCGTGGTTTTCGTCCGCATCTTTGAATCATGGTAACACTCCGTCTCCTTCGATCGGCCTTCGCCACGCTGCTTTGCGCCGGTACGGCCGCCCATGCACAACAGGCATTCCCGCTCCTCGCACCCGCCACGCAGGCCGTGGCGGATCCCGCACAGGATGCCGTGCTCGCAACGGCGGAGAACCGTGCACGCCTGGCCGCCTTGATGCCCAATGGTCCGAACGGCACCATCGACCTGTCGCAGCCGTTGTCCATCGAACTCTTCCCCGATGTGCACGTCACGGTCCAATTGCAGCGGGTGGAGCGGCCGGCGCCCCGTGGCCTGGAGATCTGGGAGGGCCGTGTGCCGGATGCGCGCTTCGACCATTTGCCGCACTACCGCAACACGCTGTTCGTGCTCAACCGCAACACGGGCAAACTGGTGGCGGACATCGGGTTGGCCCAGGGCTACTTCCAATTGCTGCCCACCAGGACACCGGGCATCTACCGGGTGCGCGATTGCAAGCTGTTCGGCAATGAGCGATGCGGCGTGCAGGAACCGTTGGCCGCGCCCGTGCACCCCGGGGCACCACGGCCCGCTCACGGCGCCGAGGGCGGACCCCGTGGCTTGTGCGGCAATCCGTGCAATGAGGCCGATGCCGATGGCCGGTACGTGATCGACGTGTTCGCCGGATATTCCGAAAGCGCCGCAGCGGTGGCCGGCGACCTGGATGCCCATGCCATGGCCAACATCGAGACGGTGAACATGGGCTTGGCCAATTCCCTGGTGGATACCGTGTACCTCCGCCTGGTGGGCACCGGCGTCACGCCGCATAACCCCGGCATCGTCACCCCGGTGTTGGACAGTGCGTGGACCTGGTTCGCACCGCAGATCACCGACCTGGCCCCGGACCTCATCGCTGTTTTCCAGACCCCCACCAACGATCCCGGATCGGCCGGCGGATGGGGTGGCGTGCCCGGCCGCACCACGGTGAACGGCGTGGCATGGCCCACGGTGTTCCGCCACGAGGCAGGGCATAATGCCGGGGGCAACCACTGCTACCCGGATAACGACAATTTCCGCAACGGCTTCGACAACGGACATTGGCGCACACACCTCTGTGGCAACGACGAGAACTTCTACTCCACGCCGTTGGTGAACGACGACCTGGGCAACCCCATCGGCGACCCCGACCAGGCCGACATGGCCCGCCAGTGGACCGAGACCGCTTGGACCATGGCCAACTACGGCATGCACCGCGTGCCTTACTTCGAGGGGGATTCCTGCGTGGACCAGCCGTGCCTGCCCAGCCACTGGGGCGATCCCATCGAGTACATTTCCCGGGTGCAGTTCAACAAGTTGGACAACGTGCAGGCCGATCCCGCGTGGAACTGCCCTTCGGTCACCGGATACAGCGACTACGCGGACCTCTCCACCGACGTGGAGCAGGGATCTACCCATGACCTGATCGTGGAATCCACGGCCAGCTGGGAGGAAAGCACCATGCGGGCTTGGATCGACTGGAACCGGGACGGGATAATTTCCGCCGGGGAAAAGGTGATGGACCTCATCGGCCTCGGGCCTTGGTCCATGCCCGTGACCACACCAGGGGACGCTGTTCCCGGGCCGGCGCTGATGCGTATACGCCTGCAGTATGGGCTGGACAACCCCGCCGATCCCTGCAACGGCTCCGGCTATTCCTCGGGCGAGTCGGAGGACTACACCGTGCACATCCTGACCGGTTCACCCGCCGGAATGGGCGATCCGGACCGTAATGTGGCCGCCATCCGGCTGTTTCCCAACCCGGCCGGCCACATGATCACCGTGCAAACGGATGGTTTCGGACAGGGGCCGCTGGCCATCCGCATCCTCAACGTGGCCGGGCAGGAAGTACTGGTGAGGCGCACACGACCCAACGGGACGGCTGCCCCGGTCATGCTGGAAATCGGCCACTTGCCGGCCGGAGTCTACGCCCTCGAAATGCGCGATGCCGCTTCCACACGGAGCGTGCGGTTCGTGAAGGAATAGTGCCACGGCCGTGGCAGGGCACTATTTCACGGTGATCTCCGTGATGTTCAGGCTGGGCTGGCAGTTCAGGCAGCCCTTCTCTCCCTTTCTTTCCTCCTTCGTTTCACCACAACGGTTCATGGTGTTGGCCAGCAGTTCGGCAAATCCCCCGGGCTTGATCTTCGTCTCGTACTGCTGGTCATAGACCGCGTACAAACTCAGCTTCAGCGTGTGTTCCGTGGATTTGTTGACCACCCGGTAGATGTACTGGCAGCCCATCACGATCGGCTTTTTCAGCAACACGGAGATCTCCACCGGGATCGCCGGGATCTTGTCATCCTCCATCTGCTGGGTGATCAAGTTGGCTTTGACCGGTTCGCCATATTCTTTCGGGTCCAAGGCATTCAACTCCGGGGTGAAGGATTGGGCCATGGCGGCCGTGGACAAGATGCTGAAAAGGAAAAGGTGCGCGATGCATTTCATCTTCAATTTCGATGTTGGTGGTTCAGGCGTTTCTGGTGGTGATGCACAACCAGCTACATGGATGTAGCGACCAAATTTAGGTGGTGGCATAGCCAGGCAACAAGGGCCATTGCGGAAGTTTTTTCCCTTTTGGCAGTGGGGCATGGCGATCATTTCCCTGTCGGGTGCCCGATCAACCCGGGGGCAATGACATGCCGCATTGTTAATGTTCACCACAGCCGATTTGAGCATTGGTTTTTACGCGACATTCACGTTTCAGATCCACTTTCCCAATGGCAAGACCATTGTTCCTGTCCTTCGTTGTTGTCCTGTGTGCATGCGGCTCCAAAGAGGGTCGGATCACGCTGGTGGAATTGCAGGGGATGCGGTTGGCACAACCACAGGTCGGTCATCCGTTGGACCCCTTGGCCTTCGACGTGGAGCAGCACACGTGCGCGCTCTACGTGGCCCTGCGGTCGCATGCGCTGGAAAGCTCCATCTCCTTCGGCCGCGATCTGCAAGAGGTAGATGTCCATTGGAACATTTGCCCCGGAGGCACCATGGTGGCCTGTGCCACGGCGCCTGGCTCCAATGGCCGTACGGTGGTCACGGGCATTCCGTGGCCATACGGTGCCACTGTGAAGCACTGAGACCTGGGGGGATCACTGCCAACCCCCGATGCCTGCGCCCGGGTCGGAATTGGCGGACGAGTGACGCGGGATCACTTCACCAACTTCCTCCCGGCCGGCTCCTTCTGTTTCAGCCACTCGGCGTAGATTTCCTCCAGCCTGTCGTACCACTTCGCGCCGTACACGCGCGTCAGCGCATCCTTCAGAAAGCGGAAGGTGGGCACGCCCAGCTGCTCGCCCAGCGTGCAGGCCGGCGCGCAGATCTCCCATTGGTGGTAGTTCAGCGCATCGTGGAACTTCAGCTTGGTGACGCGGATGGGATAGAGGTGGCAGCTCTTGGGCTTGTTGAAGGGGATCTTGCCGTCGTGGTACGCCTGCTCGATGCCACATTTCCAGACGCCCTTCGCATCCTTCTTGGCGTACACGCATTCGGCGTACTCCTGCACGATGGGCGTCACCAGCTCGCCGTCCAGGTCCACCACGCTTGTGCAGCCCTGCTCCTTCACCGACTTCCGGCCGCGCGCCGTCATGTACGGCTCAATGGCCGCATAGTGCTGGTCGATCAATTTGGCCTCCTCCGGCTCCAGCGGTGCACCGCTATCGCCCACCTCGCAACACGCGCCCTTGCACGCATCCAGGTTGCAGACGAAGCGCTTTTCGAAAAGCTCCTCGCTGATCAGGGTGCCGCGGTGTTCGATCATGCCGCGAAAGTACGGCCGTGAGTTTCAAGCCCTAAGCCACAAGCCTCAAGCTTGGCGCTTTCGGCTGTGGCCCACGTATCAACGATACGCTATACCTTCCCGAAAACCACACCATGAAGGACTTCAAAAAGCTGCTCATCTGGCAAAAGGCAATGGACATCACCGACCTCGTTTTCGATATGTATGAGGAACTGCCTTGGCAGAAGGTGGCCGAGTTGAAGGGCCAGTCAACACGCGCCGCGATCTCGATCGTTTCCAACATTGCGGAAGGCAATTCGCGTCGCAGCGAAAAGGACAAGTACCGTTTCATGGAAATGGCCTTGGGCTCAACCTTTGAACTTGAAACGCAAACGCTTGTGCTCCAACGAAGGAAATGGGCACCACAAAAGGAAGCCGCACAGGTCCTGACCGCCGTGCAGGAACAACAACGGATGCTCCAAGGCTTCATGGCCAAGCTAAAGTCACGGTGACCATGCCCAAGCTTGCGACTTGGGGCTTGAAGCTTGTGGCTTATGGCTTATGGCTCGTGGCTCACAGCTCGCAGCTCAAGGCTCGTGGCCCTACCCCGCTCCAACCTACCTTCGCGCCCCGCCACGTCGCAGCATTCCAGGACGTAGACGAACCCTCATGAGCACCAACGAAGACAAGCTTAAGACCCTCATCGGCCATGCCAAGGAGTATGGCTACGTGTTCCCCAGCAGCGAGATCTACGACGGCCTGAGCGCCACCTACGACTACGGCCCCTACGGCGTGGAGCTCAAGAACAACATCCGCCGCTACTGGTGGGAGGCCATGACCAAGCTCAACGAGAACATCGTGGGCCTGGACGCGGCCATCTTCATGCACCCCACCACCTGGAAGGCCAGCGGCCACGTGGACGCCTTCAACGATCCGCTGATCGACAACAAGGACAGCAAGAAGCGCTACCGCGCGGACGTGCTCCTCGAAGAGCACATCGCCAAGTACGCCGACAAGATCGAGAAGGAGGTGGAGAAGGGCCGCAAGAAGTTCGGCGCGGCCTTCGACGAGGCCCAGTTCCGCGCCACCAATCCCAACGTGAAGCGCGCCCAGGAGCGCATCGACGCCGTGGAGGGCCGCATGAAGGCCGCGCTCGAGGCCAACGACCTGGTGGCGCTGCGCCAACTCATCCTCGATGAGGAGATCAAATGCCCCGTCAGCGGTACCGCCAACTGGACCGAGGTGCGGCAGTTCAACCTGATGTTCGCCACCGAGCTGGGCAGCGTGAGCGGCGAGAGCAGCACCATCTACCTGCGGCCCGAGACCGCCCAGGGCATCTTCGTGAACTTCCTCAACGTGCAGAAGAGCGCGCGCATGAAGATCCCCTTCGGCATCGCGCAGACCGGTAAGGCCTTCCGCAACGAGATCGTGGCGCGGCAGTTCATCTTCCGCATGCGCGAGTTCGAGCAGATGGAGATGCAGTTCTTCGTGAAGCCCGGCACCGAGATGGAGTGGTACAACACGTGGAAGGAGAAGCGCATCGCCTGGCACAAGGCGCTGGGCCTGCCCGAGGAGAATTACCGCTTCCACGACCACATCAAGCTGGCGCACTACGCCAACGCCGCCTGCGACATCGAGTTCCGCTTCCCCATGGGCTTCAAGGAGCTCGAGGGCATCCACAGCCGCACCGACTTCGACCTGGGCAACCACGAGAAGTACAGCGGCAAGAAGCTGCGCTACTTCGATACCGAGACCAACGAGAGCTACGTGCCCTACGTGGTGGAAACCTCCATCGGCCTGGACCGCATGTTCCTCGCCGTGCTCAGCGCGGCCTTCCAGGTGGAGCAGCTGCCCAACGGCGAAACGCGTGACGTGCTGCGCATCCCCGCGCCGCTGGCTCCGGTGAAAGTGGCCGTGCTGCCGCTGATCAAGAAGGATGGGCTGCCCGAGAAGGCGCGCGCGATCATCGACACACTGAAGTTGGACCACAGCTGCCAGTACGACGACAAGGACAGCATCGGCAAGCGGTACCGGCGTCAGGATGCGATCGGCACACCCTATTGCATCACCGTGGACCACGAGACGCTCACCACCGACACCGTGACCATCCGCGAGCGCGACAGCATGGCGCAGGAGCGCGTGACCATCGCCGAACTGCCCCGCATCGTGGGCGAAAAAGTGGATATGAGGGGGCTGCTGAAGCAGTTGTGAGGCTACCGCAGATAGTCGCTCACCGCCTTCCGGATCGAATCCTTTACCCCTTCCCAAGTCTGCCCTTGCAGGCTGATGGGATCCTCGCTCTCTTCGGCATCGGTGAAGTACGTGATGGCGCTCGGTATGCTGATGGCCAGTAGTTGGCTTGGGTATTTCCGCTCATGCCAAGCGATGATATCATCCAGGCCGTGGTGCTGTAGTAGCACGGCCAGGTCCCAGAAGTCCTTCTTCTTCCCTCGGCCAAGGAGGGCCTGGATTTTCATGGCGCCTACATCCGCATCGCCTACCATGCGCACTGTTCCAAAGGTTTCGAGGGGGGTGATGA
The DNA here is from genome assembly GCA_023382455.1 of Flavobacteriales bacterium. Taxonomy (GTDB): domain Bacteria; phylum Bacteroidota; class Bacteroidia; order Flavobacteriales_F; family PHOS-HE28; genus PHOS-HE28. The sequence goes on along the minus strand of JAHDVX010000015.1, from coordinate 54,091 downwards.
GGGGGTGGGGGTACTTCACGATATCGACCTTGACCCCGTTGATGTAGCAGAAGAGACCAATGGAACGTCCCCTACCCGGTTCGTACTGGAGGGTGCTACCGAACTCGGTGACCAGTGCGGCCTGGAGCGCATCGTGATCCTGCTCGGAGGCGAAAAGATCGAGGTCCACGGAGAGCCTGTGGCCGTATCGCAGTGCCAGCGCGGTGCCACCGACAAGCGCGTGCCCGCTCAATGCAGGCAGCCCCATCAGCCGCTCTAATACGGGAAGAGTTCCGGCTGGGAGCGCCTCAAGGTGTAGCATCGGAACTTCTCCAAAGGTTCATGGATCACGGCGCTGGCCAAATGAAGGCGATGCTCAGGCAGGAACTTCGCTTCCAGCAACGCTTGTTTCACCTTGTCGTCGCCGTAGTACCGGCGGCATTGGCGGATATCCTCCACATCGCCCCGCTCGAACACCCGTTCGATCACGAAGCGCCACTTGGCGTCCAGGTCCATGCGGTCGTAGTCCACATCCCAAAAGATGCGGCGGTCCAGCGCGGGCCATGGCTTGGGCATGCAGCGAAGGTATGCAGGTCGGCCGGAAGGCAATTCGCGTTTAACTTCGCGACCCCTACACCTACCCAGGTGGCGGAATCGGTAGACGCGCTGGTCTCAAACACCAGTGAAGCAATTCATGCGGGTTCGAGTCCCGCCCTGGGTACCAGCAGCCGGCCGGCACCGGAGCGGCCGACCAAGGCGGCGGTCCATCGGTACCGCGCCGATACGGCCGATGCAGAAGGACACACTGACCTACGCCGACCCTGCCAAGCAGGAACGTTATGACCGTGCCTACATGCGCATGGCCATGGAATGGGCCAAGCTCAGCCACTGCACCCGGAAGAAGGTGGGCGCCTTGCTGGTGAAGGACGGCATGGTGATCAGCGACGGGTACAACGGCACCCCGTCGGGCTTTCCGAACAACTGCGAGGATGAGCAGGGCCTTACCCTCTGGTACGTGCTCCACGCCGAGGCCAATGCCATCATGAAAGTGGCGCGCAGCACCAACAATGCGAAAGGCGCCACGCTGTATCTCACCCATTCCCCCTGCAAGGACTGCAGCAAGCTGGTCCTCCAAGCCGGCATCAAGCGCCTGGTCTATCTCTCGGCTTACAAGGACACCGCGGGGTTGGACCTGCTGGCCAAAGGGGGTGTGCTCATCCACCAGATCCACCTCACGTGAACACCGGCCACGAACGATCGCGTACCCGTGCAGTTCTCCTGCCGTTGTTGCTGGGCGTGGCCTTGGCGGCAGGCTTCCTGCTTGGTGCGCGCCTGGGCGGTACAGGTGAAGGCGGCCCGGCCTTGTTCGATGCCCGCCGGAACAACCCCGGTACCAAGCTGCAGCGCGTGCTGGACCTGGTGGAGCAGCAGTATGTGGACACCGTGCAGGAGGGCAAGTTGGTGGATGATGTGCTGCAGTACATGCTCCAGCAGCTCGACCCGCACAGCTATTACATCAGCGCCGAGGAACTGAGCGCGGCCGAGGAACCGCTGGAAGGGTCCTTCATGGGCATTGGCGTGGAGTTCAGCATCCAACGGGACACCATCGTGGTGGTGGCCACCATCGACGGTGGCCCCAGCGCCGCGCTCGGTATCCGGGCGGGCGACCGCCTGGTGCACGCGGATACCGTGAGCCTGGTCGGGGTGGGTGTCACCAATGAGCTGGTGATGAAGACCCTGCGGGGCCCTGCGGGCACCAAGGTCACGGTGGGGGTGGTGCGCAACGGCCAGAAACCCTTCGATGTCACCATCACGCGCGGGCCCATACCCATCAACAGCCTGGCGGTGGCCTTGTTGGATGATGACAGCACGGGCTATGTGAAGCTTTCCCGGTTCGCCCGTACCACGTACGATGAGTTCCTCAAGGCCACCGCCGACCTGAAAGCGCAAGGCATGAAGCGCCTGGTCCTCGACCTGCGCGGCAACGGGGGCGGTTACCTCAACGCGGCCATCGGCATCTGCGAGGAATTGCTGCCTTCGGGCAGCGAGATCGTGTACACCCAAGGGCGATCCTCACCCCGGCAGGATTTCAAGGCCGATGGGAACGGCACATTGGTGGACATGCCCCTGGCGGTGCTGATCGATGAGAGCTCAGCTTCGGCGAGTGAGATCGTGGCGGGGGCCGTGCAGGACAATGACCGGGGCATCATCGTGGGCAGGCGCTCCTTCGGAAAGGGCCTGGTGCAGGAGCAGATCAACTTGCGGGACAACAGTGCCGTGCGGCTTACCACCGCCCGCTACTACACCCCCAGTGGCCGGTGCATCCAGAGGCCCTACGGCCACGGCATTGCCTATGATGATGACCTGGAAGCCCGGTACCTCCACGGGGAGATGGTGAACGTCGACAGCATCCGACTGGATTCTTCCGAGGCTTATACCACGCTCAAAGGCCGCACGGTCTATGGTGGTGGTGGTATCATGCCGGACCTGTTCGTGCCTGCCGATACCACCGACAACTCCACCTACCTCAGCGAGCTCTTCTTCTCCGGTTCCATCAACCGGTATGCGTTCGACGTGGCAGATGCGCAGCGGTCCAGCCTGGCCCGGTACGGTAGCCCGGAGCGGTTCAATGCCGAGTACCGCATCACCCCGGCACAGATGGAGGGACTGGCCGTCGTGGCCAGGGAGTTGGGCGTAGCCTACGATCCGGCCGGGGCGAAGCTCTCCGCGGAGCTCATCGCCATCCGCCTGAAGGCCGGCATTGCCCGCAACATTTGGGGTGATGGCGGCTTCTACCGCGTTCTGCTGGGGAGCGACCGCATTTACGGCAGTTCCAAGGAGGCCTTGCACAACGGAATGCCCTGACACCGGGCGGAAGCAATTCCGCAGTGTCCTTTTGCCAGCAGCTGAGTGGCAGGGATTGCAGGGATGGGAAAAAGAAAAGGGGCCTTTCGGCCCCCTTCTTTCTCGTTCAAGATTAGCTTACTTCACGGCTTCCTTGGCAGCGGCAGCAGCTTGGTCAACCGCATCGGCGGCAGCCTGCTTGGCGGTGTCCACAGCAGCGTTGACGGTGCTGTCAACGGCGGCAGCGGCATCCTGCACGGTGGTCTGGGCCTGGTCAACAGCCTGGGTGGCGGTCTCCGTGGCGGCATCCATCGTATCGGCAGCCTGTTCCTCTACATTGCTCCCGCAGGCTACGAAGAGGGCTGCGGCGGTTGCGAGCATCGCGAACTTCCTGATCATCCTTGTTGTTTATTTGGTGAAAGTGGGCGCAAATGTATACAGGAGCATCATTCCTTGGAAAAGAATGTTAATCCTATCGGCTAAATTGCGCCCTCGATCGGCAGAACCGTTAAAAACAACGTACCAAAATGGCATTTGAACTCCCGCCGCTCCCGTACGCCTTCGATGCGTTGGAGCCTCATATCGATACCCGGACCATGGAGATCCACCATGGTAAGCACCACCAAGGCTATGTGACCAACCTGAACAAGGCCATCGAGGGAACCCCGTTGGAGGGCAAGTCGATCGAGGAGGTCCTGAAGGGGTTGGACATGACGAACATGGCCGTACGCAACAACGGCGGCGGCCACTACAACCACAGCCTGTTCTGGAGCGTGATGGGCCCCAATGCGGGCGGCAAGCCCACCGGTGAGCTGGCCGATGCCATCACGCGCGACTTCGGCAGCTTCGAGGCGTTCCAGGAGAAGTTTGCACAGGCTGCGGCCACCCGTTTCGGCAGCGGTTGGGCTTGGCTGGCCACCCTCAAGGGCGGCAAGCTGGAGGTTTGCTCCACCGCAAACCAGGACAATCCGTTGATGCCCGGCATGGGCTGCGACGGCACGCCCATTCTCGGGGTGGACGTGTGGGAACATGCCTACTACCTCCACTACCAGAATCGCCGGCCGGATTACCTCAAGGCCTGGTGGAACGTGGTGAACTGGGCAGCGGTGGCACGTCGCTACGCGGCGGCCAAATAACCTCGGCCAAGGATTAACTCATGGCGGGCGGCCCCGGGCAACCGGGACCGCCCGCCTACATTTGGACCATGCACGGCCGGATCCCCTTGATGCTGGTCCTGGCCTTACTGCTGGGGCCGTCGGGGTCCGGCATGGCTGCTGGCCCTTACCAGGACCGCCATGCGATCGTGGCCGGGCTTCCCGTTCCGGACACTTCGGGGGAGGCGGGCCAGAAGGAACCGCAACGCCTGGTCGCGGCGGTTTTGGCCCTCACCCTGGGGCCATTCGCGGCACACCGCCTCTATCTCGGCACCGATGTGAAGGTGCCGGTGGTGTATGGGCTCACCTTCGGGGGCTTCGGGCTGCTGGTATTGGTGGACCTCGGCCACATCCTGTTCACCAAGGACTTGGCGGCCTACCGGCACAACGGCAGGGTGTTCATGTGGGCATCCGGCAAGCCACCGCCGCTCACTCCACCGTGACGCTTTTGGCCAGGTTGCGGGGCTGGTCCACGTTGCAGCCCCGCATCACGGCCACATGGTAGCTGAGCAGTTGCAGGGGCACCACGGCCAGCAACGGCACCAAGGCATCCGGTGTGGCCGGAATCTCGATCGCATGGTCGGCGATCTCCTTCACCGCCGTGTCGCCCTCGGTCACGATGGCGATCACCTTGCCCTTGCGCGCCTTCACCTCCTGGATGTTGCTCACCACCTTCTCATAGCTGGCGCCATGGGTGGCGATCACGAACACGGGCATCTCCTCGTCGATCAGGGCGATGGGGCCGTGCTTCATCTCGGCCGCCGGGTACCCCTCTGCATGGATGTAGCTGATCTCCTTGAGCTTCAGTGCGCCCTCCAAGGCCACCGGGAAGGAATAGCCACGCCCCAGGTAGAGGGCGTTCCGCGCATCCTTATAGATGCCGGCGATGTATTTCACCTGGGCCTCGGTCTTCAGCACCTTCTCCACCTTGGCCGGGATGGTGTCCAGCTCCAGGAGCAGCTGCTGGAACTGGGCCGCATCAATGGTGCCCTTGCGCCGGCCGATCATCAATGCCATCAGCGTGAGCACCGTCACCTGCGCCGTGAAGGCCTTGGTGCTGGCCACCCCGATCTCCGGTCCGGCGTGCGTATACGACCCCGCGTGGGTCTGCCGGGCAATGCTGCTGCCCACCACGTTGCAGATGCCGATGATGGTGGCCCCGCGCCCCTTGGCCAGTTCGATGGCGGCCAGGGTGTCCGCGGTCTCCCCGCTCTGGCTCACGGCGATCACGATGTCGTCCTCGTTGATCACCGGGTTGCGGTAACGGAATTCACTGGCGTACTCCACCTCCACGGGGATCCGTGCGAACTCCTCGAACAGGTATTCGCCCACCAGGCCGGCATGCCAGCTGGTGCCGCAGGCCACGATCAGGATCCGCTTGGCGTTGATGAATTTCTGCTCGTGGTCCTTGATGCCGCCCAGAAGGATGTCGTTCTGGGCCAGCAGGAGCCTTCCCCGCATGGAATCGCGGATGCTGCGCGGCTGCTCATAGATCTCCTTGAGCATGAAATGCTCGAAGCCTCCCTTCTCCAACGCCTCCAGCTGGATCTCCAGCGCTTGGATCGAGGGGCGCTTGTCCTGGTTCTTGATGTTGCGCACCCGCAGGCCGCGCTCCGGGTCCAGGATGGCGATCTCCCCATCCTCCATGTACACCACGTTCCGCGTGTGCTCCACGATGGGCGTGGCATCGCTGGCAAGGAACAGGTCGCCGTCCTCGGCGATGCCGATCACCAGTGGGCTGCTCTTGCGGGCTGCCACCAGCATGCCCGGCTGCTTGCTGTCCATCACCACGATGGCGTAGGCGCCCACCACGTTGGAAAGGGCCAGGCGGACGGATTCGGCCAGGTCCGTGCCTTCCGTCCGTTGAATATCGTCGATCAGGTGTACCAGCACCTCGGTATCGGTCTCGCTGGTGAAGCGGTAGCCGCGCCCCTTCAGTTCCTCCTTCAGCGGCGCATAGTTCTCGATGATCCCGTTGTGGATCAAGGCCAGCTCCCCGTTCGAGGAGAGGTGCGGGTGGGCATTCACATCATTCGGCTCACCGTGTGTGGCCCACCGCGTGTGGCCGATGCCGGCATGCCCTTTCATGGCGGTGCCGTTCACGTGGGCCTCCAGGTCGCTCACCTTGCCCTTGCACTTGAACAATTTCAGTCCGGCCGGATCTTCAAGGGCGACCCCGGCGCTGTCGTAGCCCCGGTATTCCAACCGTTTCAGGCCACTGATCAGGATGGGATAGGCCTCTTTCTTTCCGACGTATCCGACGATGCCGCACATGGTTCCGTTTCAATAGGTGGTGAAGGTAAGCACCAGTTTCATGGGGCTTGTGGCATGGAGCGGCCCGGCGAGCGCCGTGCGGTTCACGGAGACCCCGTTGCTGCCCGGTACCAGGGACAGGCCCGTGTTGGCGTAAGTTCCATTGATCACCCCCTGCACCCAACGGGTGAGGTTGAACCGGTACTCATTGGCTTCCGCATCGTAGAACCCGCCCACCGTTCCTTGCCCGGCGATCTGGTCCGGTACCAGCAGGTCCGTGCCGTCATCCGCCTTGCGGAAGGCGAAGAGTTGGTCGGGCGGCAGGTAGGTGTCGTGGAAATCACCTGCCACGGGAACCACCAGTTCGGCCTTGGCCACGGCGCGGTAGGGGGTGGAGCGGTACTGGTCCAGCCAGGGGAAGCGCAGCTCGGTGCGCAGCCCGCCGAGGGATTGTACGTAGGTGGCCGATTGGCCGTGGGTGCTGTCGGCCAGCGCAAGCGGCAGTTCGGGCAGGGAGGCGGCCGCATGGTCGAACGTGCTGAACGTGTACCGCATGCTGCTGCTGCCGATGATGAAGTCGAAGGTGAGGGCCTCGCCCGCACCGTTGTGGTAGTGGAGGGTCATCTTGGAGGAGCCGCTCAGCAGGTTCAACCGCCAGGCACCGCCTTGCAGGGGGGCTTGCCCGGGATTGTCGGGCCGCACCACCAGCCCCTTGAAATAGGCCAGGAACGAGGCGTTGTCCGCTAGCGTGGCCGATCCCCACAGGCCCAGCAGCTCATTGCCAAGGTCGGTGGAGAGGGGGATGCGCACCTGCGGTTCCAAGGTGTCGCCACCGATCACCGGCCCGGCCGTGGGCGAGGGCGTGAACAGGCGTGGAGCACCTTGCACCAGGTCGATTACATCGGCGGCCGGCTGGTGGTTGTTCTTGTAGATGGAATCCGTATGGAGGTCCTCGGTCAGGCGGAACACGCGGATCACCTGGGGGTCCAGGTCGCCGTAAAGTGGCGTCGTGGTGGTGTAGGCGAAGGAGAGGATCAACGAATCGCAGACCAGTGAGGGGTCGGCCGGTCCGATGTTATTCACGCTGAGCCGCAGCTGGGTGGCGATGCCGGTGCTCACCGGCCCGAACACATCGTCCACATAGCTGCCCAGCAGGTTGGCACTGAGCGTGCTGGTGCGCACGGCACTGTCCTGCCGGGGCCAGCTGATGATGCTGCTGGTGTCGGTGCGCACCGTGCCGAGCGTGTCGGCCGGGTCAAGCACGGAAAGGCCCAGGTCGTCCTCGGGCTTGCGGCAGCCGCCAAGGGCCACCAGGCCCATGAGCAGCCCGGCCGCTATCGCGTGCCGGACCGGAAATACTGGGAACACGGGGCTCAAAGTATCAGACCAGTGCTGCCTCCAAAACGCCCTGATAGAAGTCCAGGTGGGCCTCCAGCCGCTCGTTCGGTTCCTGGTGGAACCCGAGCACGGGCTTCTCCATGGCCTTGATCGAGGTCTCCATGCCGCGGCTCAGCTTGGGGCTGCCCTTCACCACGGCGTCGCTCAGGCCCATGGCGAACTTCTGCAGGTCGTCCGTGGTGGTCTTCAGCCCCTTCAGCACATCCTTCCCGAAACCTTCAAGAGCGAGCTTCTTGGGCAGGTCCTTGTCCAGCGGTTCGGATTTCTCGTCGTAGGCGGTGAAGATGAGCTTGGCGTCCTCGAAGTGTGGGTCGTCATTGAAGTAATGGCGGACGTACAGGGGGATGAAGGAGGTCATCCAGCCGTGGCAGTGGATGATGTCCGGGCTCCAGCCGAGCTTGCGCACGGTCTCCAGCACGCCGCGGCAGAAGAAGAGGGCGCGCTCATCGTTGTCCGGGAAGAAGTTCTCGTCATCGTCCACCACCTCGGCCTTGCGCTTGAAGTACTCCTCGTTGTCGATGAAGTAGACCTGCATGCGGGCACTGGGCACGCTGGCCACCTTGATCAGCAGGGCGTGGTCCGTGTCGTTCACGATCAGGTTCATCCCGCTGAGGCGGATCACCTCATGCAGCTGGTGGCGGCGCTCGTTGATGGAGCCGAACTTGGGCATGAAGACGCGGATCTCGTTGCCCCCTTCAAGGATGCCCTGCGGCAGTTGGCGGGCGACCTTCGCCATTCCGGTGCCATCCGTGAACGGGTGGATATACTGGGAAATGGTGAGGACCTTCGCATTCTTCAAGCTCATCGTCAAGGAATCGGATTGGTTCAAGATACAAAAGTATAGACAATTTCCGCGATATTCAAGCATTTCATAGTTTGGCCGCCTTGCCCCGACCCTTTTGGAAGTCCTCGTTCACCCCCCCGAAGCCGCCACATGGACGGCTCGCCAGCGAAGGGAAGGCAGACGGATCGCCTTCGTGCCCACCATGGGTGCCCTCCACCAAGGACACCTGGAGTTGGTGCGTGCGGCCCGCCTCCACGCCGATACCGTGGTGGTGAGCATCTTCGTGAACCCGCTCCAATTCAATGACCGGGAGGACCTGGCCCGCTACCCGCGGCAGCCCGAGGAGGACCGCCGCATGCTGGAGGCCGTGGGTGCCGACCTGCTGTTGATGCCGGCCGGCGAGGAGATCTTCCGGGGGTTCACCCCGCGCACCTACCCCCTTGGAGGCTTGGATTCCCTGTTGGAGGGGGCTTCGCGGCCCGGCCATTTCCAAGGGGTGGTGAACGTGGTGGAGCGGCTGTTGCACTACGTGCGGCCGGACCTGGCCATCTTCGGTGAAAAGGACCGCCAGCAGCTCGCCGTGATCCGCCACGTGGCCAAGGAGAACCGTTGGCCGGTGGAGATCCTGGGGCATCCCATCGTGCGCGACCCGGACGGACTGGCCCTCAGTTCGCGCAACCAGCGGCTTTCCGCCGAAGAGCGGCGCATGGCCCCTGTACTGTACCGGGCCTTGTGCGCCGTGCGGTCCATGGCCTTCAACCATCCCGTGGCCGCCGCTCTGGCCGAGGGCATGCGCATGTTGGCCACGGAACCCGCCGTGCGGCCCGACTACCTCACCATTGCCCATTCCGATACGCTGCAACCCTTGACCGATTGGCAGGGAGTGGACCAGGCCGTGGCCCTGGTGGCCGCCCAAGTGGGGCCGGTAAGGTTGATCGACAACATCACGCTCAGCCGGTAATTTTGCGCCCCCTTGGGGCTACTCCCCAGGTGCCGCCTTTCACCATGACCATTGAAGTACTTCGCGCCAAGATCCACCGCGTCAGCATCACCGAGGCGGACCTGAACTACATTGGGAGCATCACCCTGGACCGGGACCTGGTGGAGGCCGCCGGGCTGGTGGAGGGTGAAAAGGTGCATGTGTTGAACGTGAACAACGGCAACCGCCTGGTGACGTACGTGATCCTGGGCGAGCGGGGCAGCGGCCAGGTGTGCCTCAACGGCCCAGCGGCGCTGATGGCCTCCGTGGGCGATGTGGTGATCGTGGTCGCCTATGCGCACATGACCTTGGAGGAAGCCAAGGATTTCAAGCCCACCGTGATTTTCCCTGACGAACGCACCAACAAGCTGCTCCCGTGAAACAGGCCGCCATCCAGGTCCTGAAGGTCGGTGTTCCCTTGGCCATCGGGGTTTGGCTGGTGTACTACTTCTACCAGGCACTGGATCCTGCCCAGCGCGAGGAGCTCTTCTCCGCCTTCGGCCAGGCCGATCCGTGGTGGCTCTCCGTGGCCGCGCTGGTGGGCTGGCTCTCGCACGCCAGTCGGGCCTGGCGCTGGCGCTACATCCTGCAACCGCTCGGCCACCGGCCCGGCTTCTGGAACTGCTACCATGCGGTGATGATCGGCTATTTCATGAACCTCTTCATCCCGCGGGCGGGGGAGGCCAGCCGTGCCGTTTCACTCTACCGCACCGAGCGGGTGCCCTTTGAGCAGGGTTTCGGCACCATCCTGGCGGAGCGGGCCGTGGACATGGTGATGCTGCTGGGCATCGCCGGGGTAACCGTGCTGCTTCAACTGGAAAAGTTGGACCTCTTCCGGGAGCGGATCGCCGCCTTTCGCGAAGGGCAGGGGCCGGCCACCGCGGACGGTTTTTCCTGGGGGCCGTGGATCATCGCCGGGTTGGTGCTGCTCCTCGTTGCCGCGGTGGTTGCCCTGGTGTTGCGGCCTGCCCTGCGGGACCGCCTGCATGAACTGGGCCGTGGCTTTGTTCAAGGTCTCCGGTCGGTGCTGCTCACCCGCGACCGCATGGGCTTCCTGCTCCACACCTTCTTTATTTGGGGCGCCTACGTGGCCATGTTCAAGCTTGGCACTTTGGCCATTGGCGGCATGGCGGAAGTGCCTGCGGCGGGCATTCTGGCGAGCTTCGTGGCCGGGGCCGTGGGCATCGTGCTGGTACAGGGCGGCATCGGGGTGTACCCGGCATTCGTGGCGCTCATCATCAGCATCTACATGCCGCCGGTGGAGGGCCACGGCCTGATCCGGCCCGAGGCCCTGGCCATGGGTTGGCTGCTGTGGCTGGTGCAGACCGTGCTGCTGATCCTGCTCGGCGGGCTGTCCCTACTTTTACTCTCCCTCAAACGCCCGGCACGTCCATGACAGAGACCAAGCAAGCACACATCGTTGACCTGGTGACCGCCCAGCGGCTGGCCCATGTGTGGCGGCTGAAAAGCGACCGGGTGGTGTTCACCAACGGCGTGTTCGACATCCTGCACCGCGGGCACGTCACCTACCTGGAACAGGCCGCGGCCTTGGGCCACCGCTTGGTCGTGGGGGTGAACAGCGATGCCAGCGTGAAACGCCTGGGCAAAGGCGACGACCGGCCGCTGAACACCGAGCAGGACCGGGCCCATGTGCTGGCCGCCTTGCGGTGCGTGGATGCCGTGGTGGTCTTTGATCAGGATACCCCCATGGAGCTGATCCAGGCCATCGGGCCCGATGTGCTGGTGAAAGGAGGGGACTGGACGGTGGACAAGATCGTGGGGGGCGAATACGTCAGGAACTACGGCGGGGAAGTGGTTTCCCTGCCCCTGGTGGAGGGCCTCAGCACCACCGCACTGGTCAACAAGATCCGCGGCAAATAGGGTGCTTCAGCCACACGGTAAAGCCAACCTCGGCATCATGGGCGTCACCATTCATTTCTCCGGTCGGCTGAAGCATGCGGGCGAACTGGTCCATGTCCGCGCCATTGCTGCCAAATGGGCTGCCCATTGGCAATGCGAGGCGGTTGATTTCAGCGCCCCCCTGGTGGAGCTGATCCGTGTCCGCAAAGGGCAGGTAGTGCAGTACACCAGCCCCGTCACGGGTGTGAGCCTTCGGCCGCATCCGGGTTCGGAGACCTTGCTGCTGGAGTTTGATTCCGACCTGGAGATGCAACACTTCTGCAAGACCCAGTTTGCTCCGGCACAGGTCCACATGGAGATCGTTGAAATGCTCCGGGAACTGGCCCCCCATTTCGTGGATTTCGCCGTCCAGGATGAAGGCGGCTATTGGGAAACCGGTGATCGGGAGCACTTGGAGCACCAGCTTGCCTTGGGCTTGGAACTGATCCGGCGCGTCAGGGCCAACGACGGAGCCTTGATCGCACCGCTCCTCGAGGAAGCCATCAGCCCCCGGGACATGTTGAAAGACCCGCGCTTCTCGCAAAACTGATCCATGGCTGCCAAGGTGCGTACACGTTACGTATGCCGCAATTGCGGCGCGGAGCATGCCCAGTGGATGGGCCAGTGCGGCACCTGCAAGGAATGGAACACCTTGGTGGAGGAGGTGCGTGACCGGGTGAAGGAGCGCGGCGGTGTGCCCGCTGCCGGCCAAGGTTCCCGGCCGGTCCCCATCGCGGACATCCGTGCCGGTGAAGGTCCGCGCACGCCATTGGGCGACCGTGAGCTGGACCGTGTGTTGGGCGGTGGCGTGGTGCCCGGTTCCCTGATCCTCATCGGCGGCGACCCCGGCATCGGAAAAAGCACCCTGATGCTACAGACCGTGCTGCGCACCCCCGGCCTGTCCACCCTGTACATCAGCGGCGAGGAAAGCGCCCAGCAGGTGAAGATGCGGGCCGAGCGCCTGGGTGGCGGCATGGGCCCCGGCCAGGGAGGGAACTGCTTCGTGCTCAACGAGACCAACACGCAGCTGATCTTCCGCCACATCGAGGAGCTGCAGCCGGACCTGGTGATCGTGGACAGCGTGCAGACCCTGCACACCGCCGTGCTGGAAGGAAGCCCCGGCAGCGTGGGCCAGGTGCGCGAATGCACCAGTGAGCTCATGCGCTTCGCCAAGGCCACGGGCATCCCCGTGGTGCTCATCGGCCACATCACCAAGGATGGGGCCATCGCCGGGCCGAAGGTGCTGGAGCACATGGTGGACTGCGTGCTGCAGTTCGAAGGTGACCGCGACCACGCCTACCGCCTGTTGCGGCCGCTGAAGAACCGCTTCGGCAGCACCAATGAACTGGGGATCTACGAGATGCAGGGCAGTGGCCTGGCCATCGTGGAGGATCCCAGCCAGGTGCTCCTGGGCGATCGCGGCCCACGCCCCAGCGGGGTGTGCGTGGCGGCCACGCTGGAAGGCATGCGCCCCCTGCTGGTGGAAGTGCAGGCCTTGGTGAGCTCGGCTGTGTACGGCACCCCGCAGCGCAGCGCCACGGGCTTCGACCTGCGCCGGCTGAACATGCTGTTGGCCGTGCTGGAGAAGCGATGCGGGTTCCGGCTGGGGCAAAAGGACGTGTTCCTCAACCTGGCCGGCGGCTTCCGTGTGGAGGAACCCGCGATCGACCTGGCCGTGGTGTGCGCCGTGCTGGGCAGCAATGCCGACATCCCTGTGCCCATGGACCGATGCTTCGCGGGCGAGGTGGGCCTGACAGGCGAGGTGCGCCCGGTGACGCGCATCGAGCAGCGCATCTCCGAGGCGGCCAAGTTGGGCTTTGCCAAGATCTACGTGCCCAAGGGAACCAAGGGGCTGCAAGGCACCGGTGGCATCGAAGTGGTGCCCATCGGCCGGGTGGACGAAGTGTTGATCGACCTGTTCGGGTAGCTCAAACGGCCTTCCGTGAGGTTGGGCCGCGGCCCAACGGCCGGAAATGGTAACGGATCCGGACCGGGCAAGGGAGTGTGGTATGGATGATCAGCTGATGGGTCAGGCCTTGTTCGGCCTCCCTTCTCAAGGCCGTGCAGACCAAGGCGTACGGGCCGAAGCGGGGAAAGTTGCCGGTGGTGCTGCGCATCAAACGGCCTTGCGCAGGTTCACCGGGTGGATCACGGAGCGGTCACCATCCAGCACCATCAGCACCAGTTCATTGTCATGGATGTCGGTCAGGCGTATGCGCGTCACCGGCCCTTGGACCTCCCCGGTCTTCAGGATCTGCCCGTCACTGGTGCAGAGGTCGAACAGGGCATCCTCACTGCCCGGCTCATAGTCGAACATCAGCAGGCGTTCAAGCATGTCCACCCGGATCCGGAGCTCGGTCTTCGTCGGTCCATGTTCCATGGCAATGGTCCTTTAGGGGTTGCCCGCATGTATACGGGAAACACCCTGGCAGGGTTCGCCACCTGCATCGCCGAAGCCGTGATCGGGCCAGGGGCGTTCAGTTGCCCAGGTCGTTGAAGATCCAAGGAGAGCAGGTCATGGTATTCGGTGTAGAGGTTGTTCCCATCGCGGGTCGATCTTTGTTCCGAACGAAACTAGCCGCATCCTGTAGGCCTTGCATGGCCGGAACGAGCAACGGTATTCCAGGGTCGAACAGCGGGAAGGCGGATGCCGTTGCACCAATTGCCGCGCATGGCCCCAAAGGCACCGTTCGTGGCTTCAACCAACCGTACAGGTGTACCTTTCCCTACTTTCCCGTCCAACCCCCGACAAACAAGCCATGGCCATACGTGCACTGATCGTGGATGATGAGGCTGATGCCCGCGAGAATCTTCGCCTGATGCTGGAGGAGCATTGCCCGCAAGTGGAGGTGGTGGGCATGGCGGCCACGGCCAATGAGGCCCGGGCACTGATCGAAAGCGAAGCCCCCCAGGCCCTGTTCCTGGACATCAAGATGCCCGGCGAGGACGGCTTCTCCCTGCTGCGCTCCTTGCCGGAGCCGCACCTTCCCGTGGTCTTCACCACCGCCTATGACGAATTCGCCCTTCGGGCCTTCAAGGAGAACGCCTTGGACTACCTGGAGAAGCCCATCGACCCCGATGAACTGGACCGGGCGGTGGGCAAGCTGCTGCACACGGTGGGCGACCCCGGCCTCATCCGCCGGCAGGGCGAAGGGATCCAGGCCATGGTGAACGACCCCGGCTCACCGCTGAGCTCACGCGTGGCCGTGCCCGGCCGTGACGGGCTGGTGCTGCTGCGCCATGAGGACATCCTGTACCTCGAGGCCAGCGACAGCTACACCGTGGTGCACGCCAAAGGGGGCAAGCGCACCATCAGCAGCAAACACATCCGGGTGTTCGAGAACAACCTGGATCCCCGGAAATTTTTCCGCGTCCACAAATCGTACATCATCAACCTGGAGCACCTGGCCAGTTTCAGCCGGAGCGAGGGCAACATGGCCGTGCTGGACAATGGGGCCCTGGTGCCGGTAAGCCGCCGCCGCTTGCCGGAGCTGCTGGCCATGATCAACACGTTCTGACGGTGGCCCCTGCCCGCGCAACCCCGCACCGCACGCCCGGGCGCCGGCCCTGGATGTGGGCGGCATGGCTGCACCTCTGGGCGTTGCTTCCGGTACAGGCCCAGCAGTACGGCTTCACACAGTTCACCCCGCGTGACGGCCTGGCACAAAGCCAGGTGCGCTGCATGGCGCAGGACAAGGCAGGGTACCTCTGGTTCGGCACCTTGGGCGGCGCCAGTAGGTTCGACGGGCTGGATTTCACCAACTACGGCCTGCGCGACGGCCTGCCCGACCCGCAGGTGAACGCCCTGATGGCCGCCTCGGACGGCAGCGTTTGGCTGGGCTGCGGCCCCTTCCTGGTGCACTTCGACGGGCATGCCATGCACACGGTGCCGCTGCCGGCCATCGCGCCGGAAGCCAGGGTGATGGCCTTGGCCGAGGGGCGGGACGGCGCGGTTTATGTCGGTA
The DNA here is from genome assembly GCA_023382455.1 of Flavobacteriales bacterium. Classification (GTDB taxonomy): domain Bacteria; phylum Bacteroidota; class Bacteroidia; order Flavobacteriales_F; family PHOS-HE28; genus PHOS-HE28. Next base: position 38,836 of record JAHDVX010000015.1, on the reverse strand, counting down.
CGGACGGTTCAGGGTTGATCCGTGTACAAGCAGGCCATGCGGCGTCGGTGGCCGGTTGGCCGGACAGCGCCCTGTACATCCGCAGCCTGCTGGTGCAGCCGGACGGGCGCTTGGTGGCCGGCCTTCGCAATGGCCTGCTCCAGGGTGGCCCCGGCAGATGGGCCCCGGTGCCGCTGCCATTCCCGGCGTCGGTGAGCTCCCTGGCCCATGGACCGGACGGCACCCTGTGGGCGGGCACCTACGGCGATGGCCTGTTGCATGTGGAGGAAGGCAAGACCACCGTCCTGGATGAAACCATGGGCCTGCTCCAGAACAATGTGCGCTCCGTGCTGGTGGACCGGCGGGGGCGCATTTGGGCGGGCACGAAATTCGGGCTGGACGTGCTGGAGCAAGGCCGACTGCGGGCGTTCACCGTGCATCAGGGCCTGCCCAACGACAACATCTGGTGCATGTTCGAGGATGCTGACGGAGGCCTCTGGTTCGGTACCGACGGTGCGGGCATACTGCGGTTCGCCGGCGAATCCTACGTCACCTTCACCGTCACGGAAGGGCTGTGCAGCGACCTGGTGATGACCGCGCTAAGCGACCGCCGGGGCGATATCTGGTTGGGCACCTATGGCAACGGTGTCTGCCGCATGGATGGCATGGCCCAGGTCACCACCTTGGAAGGCATGCCCAACAACACCGTTTGGTGCAGCCTGCTGGACGTGGACAGCTCCCTGTGGTTCGGCACCAGCGACGGGCTTTGCCGGATCGTGAACGGCGTGGTGACCCCCACGGCGGCGAGCAAGGCGCTTTCCGGTCAACGCGTGCTCTCGCTGTACCGCACGCCGGAAGGAGAGCTGTGGTGCGGTACCCGGGACGGGGTGGTCATCCTCTCGCGGGAAGGGATGCCGGAGAAGCTGGGCGAGGTGCAGGGCATCGCCCTGCGCGGTGTGCGCAGCATCAAGCGGGCGGCGGACGGTGCCCTCTGGCTGGCCACCGACCTCGGCGTGGTGCGCATGGAAGGCCGCCGGGGCACGCGCTTCACCACCGCCCAAGGGCTGAGCCACAACTCCGTGTTCTGCCTGGTGTTCGACGCCAAGGGGCGGCTGTGGATGGGCACTTCCGATGGCCTCACTTGCCATGAGCAAGGTCGCCTCACGCGGGTGGACCTGGGCACGGACTTCGGCTCGAACTACGTGGGCTCGCTGCTGATCGACCGGGAGCACATGCTCTGGGCCGGCACCAACAACGGCCTGTTCCATTTCGACCCGGACAGCCTGCTGGCCAATCCCACGGCCAAGTTGCACATCACGGAGGAGGATGGCCTGCGGGGCCTGGAGTTCAACCTCAACGCAAGCTTCATGGAGCCGGGCGGGCGCCTGCTGTTCGGCACCAATGCAGGCCTGCTGATGCACGACCCGCGCCATCCCGCGCTGCGCCCCAAACGCACACCGCCCGTTACCCACATCACCGGCGTCACCAGCTTCATGGAGCCCATTGCCGACCTGGACAGCATCGCCCCCGGGGAAGGCCCGTCCGGTGCCTTGCAGGTGGGCTACCGCCGGAACCACCTCACCTTCACCTACACGGCCATCGCCCTGGCCAACGGGCGCCATGTGCGGTTCCAGTACCGGCTGGAAGGATTCGACCACGACTGGCTGCCGTCCACCGAGGCCCGGTTCGCCAGCTACTCCAACCTGCCGCAGGGCGACTACATCTTCCAGGTGCGCGCCGCCGACCGGCAGGGCCGGTGGGGGCCGGTGGCCTCCGTGCCGATCATCATCACCCCGCCGTTCTGGCTGCGCTGGTGGTTCTTCACCGTTTGCGGCCTGGCCCTTCTCGGCGTGCTGGCCGCAGTGGTGCGCTACCGCCGCTTGCGCCGGGAGCGGGCCGAGAAGACCCGCAACCTGATCCTGCGTTCGCGCATGCTCCAACTGGAGCAGCAGGCCCTGAACGCCAACATGAACCGCCACTTCATCTTCAACGCCCTCAACAGCATCCAATACAGTATCAACCGGCAGGACCGCACCATGGCGAACAAGTACCTGACCAGCTTCGCCAAGCTGATCCGCAAGAACCTCGATGCCAGCCAGAACGACACCACCACGCTGGCCGAGGAGCTCTCCCGCCTGGAGCTGTACCTGGTGCTGGAGCACATGCGCTTCAAGGACAAGTTCCACTACTCGATCACCGTGGACCCCGCAGTGGACGCCCATGCGGTGAACATCCCGGCGATGATGCTGCAGCCCTACGTGGAGAACAGCATCTGGCACGGCATCCTGCCCATGGCGCACTCGGGCAATGTGGCCATTGAGGTGGTTCCGGCGGCACCCGGCCGGGTGCAGGTACGCATCACCGACGACGGCGTGGGCATTGAGACCAGCATGGGCAGCAAGGCCAACGGCGATGCCGACCACATCTCGCGGGGTATCGAGATCACCAAGGGGCGTGCGGATATCCTGCGGCGCCTGGACCTGGCCGATATCCGCATCCAAGGACCTGAGCAGGTCCGGGGAACGGCGGGTGGCACGGGCACCCAGGTGATCATCGAACTGCCGGCATCGCCGAAACAGGCCGTATGACCAATGCGATTTGCAATCGGGGCTGGGATTGCTTATATTTGTTCGCGATGAAGTGGGCAAGTAAAAAGGCATGGATTCCCGGCATGGCGTTCCCCATGCTGTTGATGCTGCTGTCCACGGGCTGCACCAAGGAGGAGTTGGAAGGGCCGTCGGCCGCCTCCGTCCTGGAGCACAAGGCGGGCCAAGTGACCGTGATGGACAGCACCGGTCAAGGCGTCGTTGCGCCCATCTCCGATGACGGGGATGACCTTGGCGACCGGGAGCGGTCGAACCGCCCACGTTGATCATCTTCTGCCAAGCGGTTACGGGCGGATCTGCCCGGATGCGGCCGTTGCCCGCGCGTACCGGGCCGTTCCCCGTGAAGCCGCCCCGTGAAGCCCTCGCGCGGCCGTAGCTTCCCGAAGCGAGTCCGCATTCCCCGCGGACGGTTTCCCCTCAACCAGTTCGCCATGCCTTCCGATGACCACGTTTTTCGCCTGATCCGCTCCATGTCGCCTGCGGAGAAGCGCCACTTCAAACTGTACACCAGCCGGCACCTGCTGGCCGGGCACAGCAAGCTGCACGCGCTCTTCGATGCCATCGGTTCCATGTCCCGGTACGATGAAGTGGCCCTGCGACACCGTTTTGCGGGTGATGCTTCCATGAAGCGGCTGCCCATTGCCAAGCGGCGCTTGTACGAGGCCGTGCTGGAGAGTCTGGACGCCTTCCACGCGGGCAGTTCCGTGGACGACAGGCTGCGGCGCATGCTGCACCAAACGGAGATCCTCTTCGGCAAGGCCCTTTACGCGGATGCCTCCAAGTTGCTCCGCTCCGCGCGGGCATTGGCCGGCACGCATCAACGGCCCGCCATGCTGCTGCAGGCGGCCGAATGGGAGCGGCGCATCATGGAGCGGTCCAACTATGCCGGCATCAGCGATGCACAGCTGGCTGAACGGGCCCGAAGGGTGGCGGCCGTGGCGGATGAGTGGAAGGAGGCCGATGCGCTCTGGTCATTGAAGGGCGATTCCTTCCGCCTGTTGTTCCACAGCGGGCAGAACCCCGGACGGAGGGAGCTGGAGCGGATGAGGTCGTTGGAGAACCATCCCCTGTTGGCAAATGGCGCCGCCCTGCACGGCGCCTATGCGCGGTTCCTGCACCACCACGTGCGCAGCGCACTGGCCTTCGCGCGCAACGACCTGCACACCTGCGAGGATCAATTGAAATGCTGCGCACGGATCGTGGAGGGGGAAGGAGACCGGCTGAGCGACAGCGCGGCCCTTCTCCTGGGCGTGATGGGCAACCTGGCCCATGTGCGCATGCGGGCGGGTCGCCACCAGGAAGCGTTGGATGATTTCCGCAAGTTCCGGCAGCTGCCGCTGATGATGAAGCAGGCCCCTAATCCCGATTTGGAGATGAAGCTTTTCGTGATGGGCTTCAGCCTGGAGCTCTCGGTGCTCTCGGCCCAAGGCGAGTTTGCCAAGGCCATGGCACGGGCCGAGGGGCTGGAGGCGGGGCTGGAGCGGCACGGACGACAGGTAAGCACCGTGCGCCGCGCCGAACTGATGCTGCAGACGGCCTATGCATGCTTCGGGGCGGGCCATCCCGGGCAGGCCCTGCGCTGGTGCAACCGCCTGCTGAGCGAGGGCGGCATCGAGGCCTTCACGGAGGTGCATGCCCTGGGCCGCATGCTGAATTTGGCGGTCCTGGTGGAGTTGGGGCGAACGGACCACCTGGCCTACGTGGTGCGCAACACCCGGCGCCAACTGCAGCGCAAGGGGCAGCCGTTTGCCATGGAATCCTTGCTGCTGGGCCACGCCCTGGACCTGGTCAAGGATGCGGGAGGCAAGGCCAAGGGGGATAGCTGGCGGTTGCTGCATGCCGACCTGGCCGCGCATTTTGCAAAGGGCCCGGAGGCGGCCCTGCTGGACCAGGTGGACTTTCTGCTTTGGGCCCAGGCGGGGGCGGAAGGGCGGACCATGGAGGAACTGGCCCGGGAGCGGTGGCAGGCCCGGCTGAAAGGACAACGGCTGCCAAAGCCCAAGCAGGCGGCTTGAGGCCCGGAGCTTCTTGCTACTTTCACTCCGTGGCACGGCGATTCAGCCCCGCTTCACGGGGCACCCTTCTCACGTTCAAGGTCCTGGTTACCGCTTGGCTAATCGCCATCGGGGTAGGCGGTGTTGCCGCCCAAACCAAGGTCCTGTCGCTGCACCACGGATGGACCTTCCGCCAGGTCGGAACAGGGCCTTGGTACCAGGCGGATGTGCCCGGCGAGGTGCACACCGACCTGCTGCGCCAGGGGTTGATCCCCGACCCGTACCGCGATTTCAACGTGGACAGCGTGCAATGGGTCGAGCGTGCCGAGTGGGAATACCGGTGCACCGTGCACGCCGATGCCGGGCTGCTGCACCACGGCCACGTGGACCTCGTGTTCAAGGGGCTCGACACGTTCGCCGAGGTCTACCTGAACGACTCACTGCTGGGCCGGACGGACAATATGTTCCGCACGTGGAGCTGGCCGGTGAAGAAGCTCTTGAAACCGGGAGCAAACACGTTGCACGTGCTTTTCCGAAGCACCGTTGCAGAGGGTGAACGATTGCGGAAAGCATATGGCATCCGGCTGCCGGCGGACAGCGACCCGAGCGGGACCAGTCCGTACATCCGTAAGGCGGCCTATCAGTTCGGCTGGGACTTTGCTCCGCGGCTGGTGGGTTGCGGCATCTGGAAGCCGGTGGAGTTGCAGGCCTGGAACGGCTCGTCGGTCACCGCGATGCGGTTGGACCAGGAACTGGAAGCGGACAGCATACGGGTCCGGGTGCACGTCGGCCTCAAGGGTGATGCCGCGACAACGGGGTTCTTCTTCCTGGACGGCCTGCCGATCGGCAGTGCCATGCGGGAAGGCGACCACATCGGGTTCCGCTTTTCCGTGCACCGCGACCGGGCATGGTGGCCCGCTGGCAGCGGCCCGCAACCGATGCACCGCTTGCAGATGGAAGCCGTGGATGACAACGGCCGGACCGTGTGCGCCACGGAGCGCTCCTTCGGCTTCCGCACGGTGGAACTCCGGCAAGAGGAGGACAGTATTGGCCGGTCGTTCACGTTCGCGATAAACGGTGAACCGATCTTCATGAAGGGCGCCAACGTGGTGCCGCCGGATCTTTTCCCTTCCCGCGCCGGCGATTCTGCGTGGGTGGCCTTGGTGCGCCATGCCCAACGCGCCCACATGAACATGCTGCGCGTGTGGGCCGGCGGCATCTATCCGCCCGACGCCTTCTTCCAAGCCTGCGACACGGCGGGTATCCTGGTGTGGCAGGATGTGATGTGCGCCAACCTGATGCCTGCCGAGGGAGGCTTCCTGGAGAACATCCGGCAGGAGGTGCGTGAGCAGGGCGCCCGGCTTTCGGCCCATCCTTCGCTGGCCTTGTTCTGCGGCAACAACGAGCTGGAAGTGGCCTGGAACAACTGGGGCTGGCAGGCGAAATACCATCTCCATGGCACCGATTCAGCGCGGGTGATCGCAAACAATCGTGCGCTGTGGCAACAGGTCTTCCCGGAGGGTCTGGGTCGTACGGGCGTGCCCTACACATGGACCAGTCCGCTGAGCAACTGGGGCAATGCCGAGGGCTTGCGCAACGGCGACCTGCACTACTGGGGCGTGTGGCATGGCGATGAACCCATCGGTGCCTTGGCCAACAACGTGGGCCGCTTTGTCAGTGAGTACGGGTTCCAGAGTTGGCCGGACAGCGTACTGCTGGCGAAGTACATCGATCCGGAGGAGCTGCTTCTGGGCAGCGGGGCCCTGCGCTGGCGCCAACGCAGCTACAAGACCGATGCGCCCATCTGGAAGGCCATTGAAAAGGAACTGGGCGATAGACCGCAAACACTGGACGGCTTCATTGATGCGAGCCAAGCCGTACAGGCCGAGGCCTACCGGATTGCGATCGAGGCGCACATGGGAGCACAGCCATGGTGCATGGGCACGCTGCTTTGGCAGTTGAACGATTGCTGGCCCGGACCCAGTTGGAGCCTGGTGGACTACGAGGGCAACTGGAAGCCGGCGCTGGACGTGGTGCGGCGCCTGTACGAATAGGAGGCTCCTGCACGGATCACGGTTCGGGGAGGACGGACCGTTGCCCTGTTGATCACGTCATCATCATCATCACCTTCCTCACCACCTTCACCTATCCACCAACGCATGGGCTCAATCCAAGTGATCCCTCTGCCTGGCGGCCGACGCCACACCAACCCCCAACGGTCAGATCGCCACCGGCCTGTCCCAGAACAGCGTATGGCCATCCTGCGTCTCCTGCATGGCGCGGATCACGGCGGGCAGGGGCTTGGCGAACACGTGGGGGTAATCCACTTCGCCGAGCTCAGGGCGGATGGGGTAGGCCAACTGCTCGTGATCGATGGTGAACTGCGAATCCACGCCGGGCTTGTTGCCCCTGGGATCCACGCGGAACCAGCCGTGGCCTTCCAGGTATAGCGCGTTCAACCCATGCAGGGCGTGGCCCGATTCGGGCATGTTGGGCTTGCGCAGCACGCGCTGGTAGCAGAATCCCGCCGGGATGCCCATGCCGCGCAGCAACGTGGCCAGCACGTGTGACTTCGCGAAGCAGATGCCTTCCTTCTTCTCCAGCGCATCCTCGGCGCTGATGGTCACCGTCTTGCTCTTGGTGTCGAACGAGTGTTGGATGCCGTCGCGGGCAAACTCAAAAGCCAGCCTCGCCTTGTCCTCCGGAGTTGAGGCCTTGGCCTCGATCTCCCTGATCTTTTCCTGCACCAGCGGCGTGTCCCACTGGATCACTGGCGGCACTTCCTGCAGATAGTCCTCCAGCTTGTCCGATTCGATGCGTAGCTCCATGATGTTCCCCTGCAAACAAACCTTGAACAATCGAACGGCCCAAGTTGTGCGCCAGTGGGCTCACGGCTTCAGCCCCACCACCTTGCCGTCGATCATCACCCACACCTTGGTGCCGTGGATCTTGGCCTGGCGGCGGGCTTCCTTGGCGGCTTCCTTCAGCGCCTTGGTCGCAGCTTTCACGAAATCGCTGTGCTGCCCCTTTTTCCGCGTTTTATGGCTCATGGATACTGTTCCAAAAGGATCGGAGTAATCCCCGAGTTGTCATAGACGGCCCATTCATCCGCCAATGGGCGATAGTGCTGAACAAAATTAGCCCATCCCCGGACAAAGCGGTGCTTGATATCCTCTTTCGGTACTTGATATCCGCCTTGCCTCACACAGAATGCGACCCGTTCCAGGGCCAACTTGGGGCTATTCAGTTTTAGGAAGATAATGTTGAGCTCATAGCCATCCGCTTTCAATTCCATCAGCCGATCGATATATCCTTTTCCGCTCAACGTGGACTCGATAGCGAAGGATTCCATGGCCTTGGCCAGCCGGTCAAATTCCTGAAGCAGCAAACGTCCGGCAGCCCGCGCCGCCAGTTGGGGATTCAAGGGGGAGAGTCCCGCAGCGATCTGGTCGGCATTGATAAAATGCAGGATTCCCTCGCTTGGGGTCAGGAACTTCTTCGCAAACGTGGTCTTTCACCGCCTTCGCATAGCCGCTTCGGCGGAGCAAGGCCCGCCCCGTTCGGCCCGGCGATGAAGATGCAGTGGGGCTTGGCCTTTCGACGGTTGGCCTTCATGATTTTGGCCCGGCCAACGCTTCCACCAAACGGGCCAACTGTTCCACCAAGCCCTTTGTTGTACTCGCCTGACCTTCGATCAACTCACAGAGTCTCTTGAACTGTTCGTCCGTAGCTCCATGTTGGTGCTGCGTCAGGACTACGTTGTAGCCATTGGAGGAATGATCGTGCATGTTCAACACAGGATGCTCCACACGCAGCAGCTCATCCACACCCTTGCCGAAGTATTCAGCCAGCTTGAATGCGTTTTCCGCCGTCAGGCTGGTTTCGACTTGCTCGAGCTTGCAATACGCGGGTTGTTGGATCCCCAACACATGCGCCACCTCCTCCTGGGATACGCCCTTTTCCTGGCGCCACTCCAGCAACCGCAATGCCACCAGCTTGCGGTATTGCCTTCTTGCCGTTTCCTTGTCCATGGTGGCGCAAGTTATTCCTGGTGGACATTCGCAGTATTCCTTTCGGTGATGATCACCGATCAAATTGAACAGGACATTTGGGCATTACCCTCAAATGGGTGATACAAAATAAAATGAAAAAGCTCATTGCATTCGCTTGCACAGCGCTACTGTTCGCAAGTTGTCAAAAGGAGCAAAGTGCGTTGCCACCTGAGGGCGTTGGCCTCCATGAAGGGACCACGAAATCGGGCAATATAGTAACGACTACGCTCACTTGCGTCGGGTGTGATAGCAATGGGGAGAATTGTACAGAGTGCGACTGCTGGGGGCATCCAACGAACTGTCTTCGTCCGGTTGTCATTTCGCAGCTTCATCGCCAAGATATGGATACTGTTTTCGTTGTTCTCGCGACCCGGGTCCAATCACAGATTAAGACCACCTTCACTGCGAAGAGAACTGTACTGGACCACTATTTGGCCACGAAAGATATCGATGCGGTGATTAGCGGTACGGCAAGGGCAAGCACCGAACCAGGACCGAATGATTCTCGCTTCATCCTGATTCGAGATTCCCATGGGAACGTTACTGCGGCATACCCGCTCGAATAGGCCCTGCTTGACAAGTCAGAATAATCGGGGGGGGTATTCGGGATTCCTGACCGCAGCGACCAGTAGGTCCCACTTGGTTGAAACAACGGACGTCCGAAGCCCATTCGTCAGGATGCCGGATACAGCCGGGTGAATCGATGTGATACCATCGGATCCGAGAATAGATTGCAGGGGGAACTATAACGGTGCACTACTTAGCCGCGATATCCAGAGCAGGTCTGAGATTTAGCTCAAGTTCAACGGACAATAGGTTCGCCGCAGTCCGATCCATGGCATGTACTTTTGGAATGGAAGAAGGGCAATCAGTGGTGAGCGGAAGCCAGGTGGTGGGCGTTACGGAGCACAGGACGATGACCATGGAACAAACCCCGGACCGCAGATGGTCCTGGTCCTCAGTGCTAGTCAGCATGGTCATGCTTCTCGGCCTAGGCTCTTGCCGAAATAGTGCTGAGCCAACAACCGGTGTCGCATTTGCGGACAGCTTGGTCTTCCACACAGGCTTTCCACTGAGTTACCATCTTACCGGTGTGTGCCAGCAGTTCAAACAACAGGACACCAGCGAATTGGTATACTTCGCCGATGTGATCACCAACAAGAGGATCACGGTCTTTACGGCCAATGGAGAGTTGCTGTACACCATACCGCTCGACATTGTACTGGACAGTTTGGGGAAGATCAGCGGGGTGGCGTTCTTACATCCGGATACCATCCTGGTAGCTGGAACGAACAGTAACAAATTGGCCATCATCGACCGGCTGGGCAGCTGCTCGGTAGTGGCGGACCTGACGGAAAGTTTGCGCTTGTCGAACGGGCTGACATATGAGCTACGTCCTTCCTTTTTCACGCCGTTCGTGGTGGGGCACCGCGCCTGCTTCCATGTATCGCTCTTGTACGGATCAATAGGGAGCTACTTCGGACAGGATGCGCCGCAGGGCGATATGTATAAGTATGAGTGGCTTGTTGCGAATGGCCCGCACTTCGCATCGGTCGACTTGGGGTCCATCTACGACAGCTTGCGTTTGGATTGGGGGCCGGCGATGCACCGGCCGGACACGAACCAAGCGTTGGCCCACGTGCAACGCGTACGTTGGTCCGCTTGCGTGAACGGTCAATGGTTCACGTTCAACATCAATAGCCCGGTGGTTCGAACGCTGGATCCAACACTGATGACCCTTGAACGGGAGTTCACTGTGCGCTCAGCCTTTGGTCCCGTGTACCGTGAACCCATCATGATACCCAAGGATGGGCTCTTAACACTCGGGGATTCTCTGAAGGAGCGAATGGAAAATGGTGGGTTCATTGAGACGATCCATTATGATCACCCCACTAAGCGCTATCTGGTGGTGCTGCGGCACCGGCGCATGGATCGCCCCGGTGAGGAACTACGCGGAGGCTACACCTTGCAACAGTACGATGAGGACTTCAGTCTGATCAAGGAAACCACATTCACCACGGGAAAGTACCGCATGCCCATGATGCTCTCCTTGCGGAACGGCACCTATGTGATGCGTGAAGAGACCAAGCGGGAGCGTATGAACGGCATCCACGTTTTCAATCGCATCCTGCTCGATGGGAAATAGGACCCTTTCAGCTTTTGCCGCGCTGTTGCTGGCGGCGGGTTGCTTCTCCGGAAACCCGGTAAAGAGCGATGACGATCGTTTGCGCGAGTTAGTACACCAATACCGGAAGCAGGTGCCCATGAAGGAACTGCGGTCTATACTCGTCATTACCGAGGAAGGCTGCCCCAGTTGCAATCGATTGTTCGCTCGGTTGGTGGAAGATTACCTGCAAGACACCACCGCACTGGTGTGGGTGAATGCCATGGGAACAATATTGGACATCAGCGCGTTCAGGTCCAATAGCGACCGCATAGTTTGGGACTACGGAGACAGTCTCCGGGCCTTGGGGATCATCCAGGGTTCAGGGGCCATTTTCCTTGAAGGAGGCCGGATCGACACGGTCATTCAAGTGGAGGCGCGCACGCTGGAAATCTCCCTATCGGAAGTGGCTGCCCGCTTATCGGGCCGGTCTGTTGCCCGTCCGGGCATCGGGGATTATACCCCTTGAGCCGCAACGGGCAAGGAACCGGGTGTGCTCACGCGCTCGCCCCCACCGTCCGCGCCCCCTTCACCGGCAGCATCTCCTTCACCGCTGCCACGAGCGCGATGTCATCGAAGCCGCACTCGGCGTAGAGCTCGGACTGGCTGCCGTGCTCGATCCAGCGGTCGGGGATGCCTAAGCGCTTCACCTGGGCCTGGTAGCCGTGGTCGGCCATGAACTCCAGCACGGCGCTGCCCATGCCGCCCATGATGCAGCCGTCCTCCACGGTGACCACGTGCTTGAACTTGCCGAAGACCTCGTGCAGGAGCATTTCGTCGATGGGCTTCGCGAAGCGCATGTCGTAGTGGGCCACGCTGTAGCCCTCGGCCTGCAGGGCGTCGATGCCCTTGGCGGCGATGTTGCCGATGTGCCCGATGGAGAGCACGGCAAGGTCGTTGCCGGAACGCACCTTGCGGCCGGTGCCGATCTTGACCTCCTTGAAGGGCGTCTTCCACTCGGTCATCACGCCCTCGCCGCGCGGGTAGCGGATGCTGAAGGGGCCGCAGTCGCGCAGCTGTGCGGTGTACATCAGGTTGCGCAGCTCCTCCTCGTTCATGGGCGCGCTGACGATCATGTTGGGGATGCAGCGGAAGTACGCGATATCGAATGCGCCGTGGTGCGTGGGCCCGTCGGCACCGGCCAGTCCGCCGCGGTCCAGGCAGAAGATGACGTGCAACTTCTGCAGGGCCACGTCGTGCACCACCTGGTCGTAGGCGCGCTGCATGAAGCTGCTGTAGATGTTGCAGAAAGGCACCAGTCCCTGCGTGGCCATCCCGGCACTGAAGGTGACGGCGTGCTGCTCGGCGATGCCCACGTCGAACGCGCGGTCCGGCATGGCCTTCATCATGATGTTGAGCGAGCAGCCGCTGGGCATGGCGGGTGTGACCCCCACGATCTTCGGGTTCTTCTCGGCCAGCTCCACGATGGTGTGGCCGAAGACGTCCTGGTATTTCGGCGGCTGCGGGCTCTTGGGCACCACCTTGATGATCTCGCCGGTTTCCTTGTTGAACAGGCCGGGGGCGTGCCACACGGTGGGGCTGCCCTCCTCGGCGGGTTTGTAGCCCTTGCCTTTCACGGTGAGCGTGTGCAGGATCTTCGGTCCGGGGATGTCCTTCAGGTCGCGCAGCACCGTCACCAGGCGCTCCACGTCGTGGCCGTCCACCGGGCCGAAGTAGCGGAAGTGCAGGCTCTCGAACAGGTTGCTCTGCCGCAACAGGGCGGTCTTCACGGCATTCTCCACCTTCTGCGCCACGGCCTGTGCATTGGGCCCGAACTTGCTGAGCTTGCCCAGCAGGTTCCACACCTCGTCCTTCACCTTGTTGTAGCTGCGGCTGGTGGTGATGTCGGTGAGGTATTCCTTGAGCGCGCCCACGTTGGGGTCGATGCTCATGCAGTTGTCGTTGAGCACCACCAGCATGTCGGCGCCGATGCCGCCCGCGTGGTTGAGGGCCTCGAAGGCCATACCGGCCGTCAGGGCCCCGTCGCCGATCACGGCCACGGTGTGGCGGTCCTTTTCATGCTTCAGGCGGCTGGCCACGGCCATGCCCAGCGCCCCGCCCACCGAGGTGCTGCTGTGGCCCACGCCGAAGGTGTCGTACGCGCTTTCGCTGCGCTTGGGGAAACCGCTGATGCCCCCGTGGATGCGGTTGGTATGGAAAACCTCGCGCCGCCCGGTGAGGATCTTGTGGCCGTAGGCCTGGTGCCCCACGTCCCACACCAGCTGGTCGTACGGGGTGTTGAAGACGTAGTGCAACGCCACGGTGAGCTCCACCACGCCGAGGCTGGCGCCGAAGTGGCCGCCCTTCACGCTCACCACGTCGATGATGAAGTTGCGCAGCTCGTTGCAGGCCTGGTCCAGTTGGGCCTGGTTGAGCTTGCGCAGGTCGGCGGGGAGGTTGATCCGCTCCAACAGCGGATAGAGGTGGGTGGGATCGCTCACGGCAACCAGGGATTGGAAAAGACGAACAAATGTAGGTGCTTCGGGGACTCGGGGATAACGGGGATGTTGGGGATTGCGTGTGCGGGGCATGTGGTTTTCCACCGATTGCGCCGATGGCAAGGTCGCACACAGGCTCGCGGGGTTGGCAAACCACGGATGGACGCGGATGAACACGGATGGGGAGGCGAGGCTACGGGTGGATGGCGTCCGCCGATTACGCAGATGGAGGGGCGCACGCAGGCTCGCGGGGTTGGCAAACCACGGATGGACGCGGATGAACACGGATGGGGAG